>CAVXXD010000008.1:0-34782 GCA_963765625.1 uncultured bacterium | reverse complement strand
CTATATATTGTGTGGAAACGTGTGGAGCATTAGCGGATACTAATGCAAGCTCTTTCTCTCCTAAACGACTTCTCGGAGCATTTTAAACAAGAATTATATGGCCTCTGAAGCTGCTGTTATATAAAGATGGTACCCGGGAGGGGGGTCGAACCCCTACGGCTTGCGCCGACGGATTTTAAGTCCGTTGTGTCTACCTATTCCACCACCCGGGCACGTAACACTATTCTAGGAAACCCAACAGTAAATTACCACATCCCACCGAAGTAAGGCTTGCCCCGACCAACACCGGCATCTTAATCGGCATATCCTCCGATGGTGTCGGTGCCGGTGCCGCGGTTGTTCCAGTACATGGCCCGCTCGACCATTATCTTGTAGCCCGGTGTCCTGGAAACTACCATTATGGCGGCCCGGCCGGCCAGACCGGAATGCTCGGCCATGTTGAAACTCTGGCGGGAGAAAGCCTTGATGGTCTCTGTCTTGATCACGTTGCCCGTTCCGTCGGGGGTCATGTAGGTGATCCCTATGGTTACGTCGGCAGCGTTGGGATTCTGCACCAGTGTCCATGTCTCCCTGCCCTCCGAGGCCTGGCCGTCGGACAGGTACCAGGCGGTATGGGGAGTGTCGAGACCGATGGAATCGTGGCACACCTGCGCGCCGTCGTCGCCACCGTTCCAGTACATGGCCCGCTCGGCGATTATCGGTTGAGAGCCATGCACGTGGGTGGAGAAGGAGGGGTCGTCTCCCGGAATCGGCGTGGTGTCGTTGACGCAGATGGTCTTGCGCGAATTGGCGGGCATCGTAAACGTGGGCCCGTTAACCGGCCCGGCAGCGGCCTGATATTTAATGGACACATCGGTGGGCGTGCTCTGCGGGTTCTGCACCAGCACGTAAGTGGTGAAGCCGAAGCCGGTACAGCCTTCGGCCAGGAAGTAATCGCTGGCCGCCGTGGGGGTTCCGGTGGAATCGTGGCCTTCCCGGCGGTCGTTGCGATACATGGCTCGCTCCGGGATCACCGGCACATCCGAGCTCACCTGGATGGAGGCGTCCCTGGCTCCAATGTAGTCGGACATGTTGTACGTCGCCCTGGAATTGGCGGCCACGGTCACGTCGCTGGCAACCGGGTCGGCTCCCTCGATCATCCAGGTTATCCGGCAATTGGCCACCGTGTCGTTGGGGTTCTGGACTAAAAGAAAGCACTCGAATCCCCAGTCGGAAGAACCCTCCGGCATGTACCAGGTGGTGGCGGGCGCGGTGACCCCGGTTGCGCAGTGCGCCTCGGGCACCGTCGTAGACGGGCCGGTCCAGTACATGGTGCGGTCCACGCTGATGCTCCGGCCACCCGCGCATTCCACCTTGGTGGAGAAGTCCCGGGCTCCGAGGGTGGCGGACGGGAAGACGGTTGCCTGGCTCATGGCCGGCATGCTCAAGGTGGGGCCGGCGACGGCCCCGGTGGAAGTCATGTAGGTGAGAGCCACCTCGGCTTTTTCCGCGTTGGGATTGGTGATGGATATGTAGCAGTCGAAGCCCCAGTCGGTGGACCCCTCGGCCAGGTACCAGGTCGACAGGTCCCGGGTGAAGCTGGCGGTGACGGTGTGGGGCGAGGTGACATTGGTGAAGTTGCAACTATTGATCGGGCCTCGAGAGGTTCCGTCTACCATCACGTCCGCGATCTTGTAGCCGTCCTGCGGGCTGATAGTGAAAGACTGGCTAGCGCCACGGTTCACGGTCACTGTGCCGGAGGGGGTGATGGAGCCGCCAGGACCGGCCGATGCCGTGATGGTGTACTGGCCCTGGATGAGCGCGTTGGCTGAGAACTCACTGGTGTTGCCTTCCCCGTCGGCGTCGCCCGCCTGGCTGATGGCTATGGCCGAAATGCGGTCACCGTGGGAGACACCGGACACGACGGCACTGAAGGCGCCGCTGCCGCTGGCCGTTCACGGCCGTCAGAAACGTGAGGCCTTCGCCGTGGCCACTCGGGTCGGGAGTGGGACCTGTGGCATAGATCTCCACCCGCGCGTCGGCGGGGGCGGTCCCGGTGACGGTGCCGGCGCCGTCGACCAGCGTGAACTGGGACGCGGAGAACACCGGGGAAGCGTATCCCTTGTTGCCGACCCCGGTCAGTTCGATGCCCAGGCCGCCGTTGCCGTATATCGAGTTCTGGCTTACGTTTAACCCGTAACCTCCCGTCTACCAGAACCCCCGGGCCGAGGTTGTGCCATATCAGGTTGCCGACAATGTCACAATCAGTCGAGGATCCGCATCTGACTCCGTAAGAATCATTCCCCAGGGCGGCGGTGCCGGCGGCGTTGGTCCCGATGAGGTTCCACTGGACGGTGTTGTCGGAGCCGCTGTAGAGGCAGACGCCTTCGCCCTGGTTTCCCGATATGACGTTGCGGTCGCCCGGGGTGACGCCGCCGATGGTGTTGTTGGAACCGGTAATCATTACTCCCCCGTTCGCGTTGCCCAGGGAAGCGGTGCCACTGGCGTCGGTCCCGATGTAGTTGCCCGCGACGGTGACGTTGTTGGCATTGATGTTTATCCCGTACCCCGGGAAGTTGCTTATGCACAGGCCGCGTACGGTACTGCCGGCACTCCCCGATTGGAAATCGAGGCCGTTGCCTGACACTAAAGAACCATTGAGCACGATGGCAATGGTAGCCGAGCCGGACTGGGTAAACCCGTCGATCAGCACGGGGCTGGTGATAGCCGGAAGCGCCGTCGGCTGAGGCTGGATCTCGAAAGGGCCGGTAGTTATGTTGAACGCGATAGTGTCCATTCCAGGATTTGAATTGGCCGCCGTTATGGCCTCCCGCAGCGAACCCGCTCCGCTGTCGTTGGTGTTGGTGACGGTAAAAGTAAGGGGTGCAGCCTTCGCTTTCCCCGGCCACAATATCAATAAGAAAAACGCGGCAACAAGCAACGCGAGTAATATTCGCGGCAGCGCCCTTCCCCGTATCGTTCCAGTCATCACAGCGACGGGCTTACGCCGCGCCCACCCGTAGCACGTCGTCGATCACTTCCAGGAACTCGTTGGGCTCGAAGGGCTTGGTGATGTACTTGGAAGCCCCCAGTTCTTCGGCCATCTGGTGGTCCTCGGGGTAGTCACGCACCGTGCATATCACCACGGGGATGTCCCTGGTCTCATTGTCCGCCTTGAGGCGCCGCAGGATCTCGAAACCGTCGACGTCCGGCATCATCAGGTCCAGCACGATAAGGTCGGGTTTGGCTTCGCCGAGTTCTCCGTTGCCCACCGGAGTATAACCGCCCAGCTCGAGAATAACCCGGAGCATGTCGTGCAGGGACGGCTCGTCGTCGATTACCAGAATACGTTTGCCCTTGTCTTTCATTATCAACCCCTTATGCTTCCCATATATATTACTATAATACGTCAAGCCCCATCTAACCAAGCTTCGATCACCATGCCGTCGAGTATATCTTTTTCGCTCACCAGCAGATTCTCCTTCCCCAGACCTAGCAGTATGCTCTCGAGCACCGCGGTGCCCCCCAGCAGCACGTCCGCCCGTTCCGGCTCCAGTCCCATGTAGGCCTTGCGCTGTTCCAGGCCGCGCCCGGCCATCTCTCTGAACATGTATAAGACGTCGTCACGGCCGAGTTTTGATCCGTGGATCATCTCGCTGTCGTACTCGCGCAGTCCCAGGCGCATGCCCGAGAGGGTGGTAACCGTGCCAGCCAGGCCCACCAGGAGGTCGATCCTCTCGCCGCTCAGGTCCGCGAGCACCGGCGCCAGTATCCGGCCGATCTCGGACTGCATGGCAGCGATCTCCTCCGGGCTGGGCGGGTCCGATGCCAGGAAGCGCTCGGTCATGCGCACGCACCCCACGTCCACCGAGCGCTGGTAGTGAAGGTCGCCTCCCCTGCCCAGGACGAACTCGGTGGAGCCGCCGCCTATGTCCACCACCAGCACGGGCGCCAGCGCCTCCCGCGCCTCCCTCGTCTCGGTAAGATCGTAGGTGGCGCCGGCGTAGGAGAGGCGGGCCTCTTCTTCCCCGCTGATCACGCGGGGGCTGACCCCGAATATTTTTAACACCATGTCAGTAAAGTCGCCGGCGTTGGCGGCGTCGCGAGCAGCGCTGGTCCCGGCCACCGTCAGGGCATCCGCCCCGCCGTTCTCTTCCATCACTCGCGCGTAACCCTCCAGCACCCGCCGCGTCCGCTCCAGGCCATCGGAGCTCAAGCGGCCGCTGGCGTCGGTCGCCCGCCCCATGCGGGTTATCACCATGCGCCGCTCCAGGGTGCGCAGCCGCGGCAGGGTCGTCGCATGCGGCTCGCCCTCCACCTCGGCCAATAGCAGCCGGGTGGAGTTGGTGCCGGCGTCGATGGAGGCGATACGGGTCATCACGCGCCCCTCTCCGCCAGTGGGGGGCAGGTGCCGGAGCAGCGCGCCTTCTGGGCGTCCCCGATACGCAAAGACATCTCCCGCCCCACCGGGTTGCTCCCACGCGCCAGCCAGTGGGCGTAGTGGGAGTGGAGACACTTGAGGTTGCCGGCTGCCCCGCCAGCCACGCCGTCCTTGCCCCGCCAGAGCTCCTCCACCCGCTCCATGCCCAGGGCGCGGGCCATCTCGCGCCGCTCCTCCAGGTATTCGGCCTCCGCCTGGCGCAGTTCGCGGGCGAAGCCTTCTTCTTCTTTCAAAAGAAGCCGCAGGCGCTCCCGCATGTCCCCTCCCTCCAGCCGCCCCACCTCGGCCCGGAGCACCGGGCAGGTGAGCCAGTAGAGGGTGGGAAAGGGCTCCTCCCCGTCCAGCAGGGGGGAAGTGGCCACCACCTCCAGTTCGCCGAAGGGGCAGCGCGAGGCGGCGTAGACCTCGCCCCGCGGGGGGCGCCCCAACTGGGCCTGGAGCACGGCCCGGTCGTGTTCGTTTAAGGACTGTGGTTTCATGCTTATATTGTATATAATTGTGGGCGTCTATACCGGCCTATTTCAGAGGGAGGAACAAATGCCTGATTACCCCAAACTGTTCTTTAACGAAGAACACGACATGCTTCGCCAGAGCGTACGCGAGTTCACCGAAAAGGAACTCGCCCCCCACGCCGAGGAGTGGGATGAAGCCCGCATGTTCGACACCAGCGTCTTCAAACGCATGGGCGAACTGGGCTTCCTGGGACTCCACTACCCCGAGGATGTCGGCGGCGGCGACGGCGACTACTTCTGCAACATCGTCCTGGCTGAGGAGCTAGCCCGCTGCGGCAGCGGCGGCCTGCCCATGTCCATCATGGTCCAGTTCGGCATGGCCACCCCTCCCATCCACAAGTTCGGCAACGATGAGCAGAAAGAGAAATACCTCAAGCCAGCCATCGCCGGCGACAAAATAGCCTGCCTCGGCATCTCCGAGCCGGAAGCCGGCTCCGACGTGGCCAACCTCTCCACCTACGCCGAGAAGGTCGACGGCGGCTATAAGGTCAACGGCAACAAGATATTCATCACCAACGGCACCCGCGCCGATTTCATGACCCTGGTCGCCCGCACCGAGAAGCGCAAGGGCTACAAGGGCATGGGCCTCTTCCTGGTGGACACCGACACCCCCGGCTACGTGGTCTCGCGCAAGCTGAACAAGGTGGGCATGTGGTCCTCCGACACCGCCGAGATATTCTTCGAGGACATGTTCATCCCCGACAGCGCCCTGCTGGGAGTCGAAGGCCAGGGCTTCTACGAGATCATGTGGGAGCTGCAGGGCGAACGCATGATCGGCTCGGCCGGCTCGGTCGCCGGTGCCTGGCTGATCCTCGATGAGACCATCCAGTACTGCAAGGAGCGCGTCCAGTTCCAGAGGCCCCTCATTAAAAACCAGGCCATCGCCCACCGCATCGCCGACCTGGTGGCCCGCCTCGACGCCGCGCAGGCACTGGTTTACCAGACCGCCTGGAAGTTCGACAACCAGGAGATGCCTCCGGTGCGCGAGATATCCGCCTGCAAGCTGATCACCGCCAAGCTCGCCTTCGACGTGGCCGACGAGTGTATGCAGTTCATGGGCGGCTACGGTTACATGATGGAGTACAACGTGCAGCGCGCCTGGCGCGACTCCCGCCTCCCCCGCATCGGCGGCGGCACCGACGAGATCCAGCGCGAGATCATCTGCGGTATCATGGGGCTCTAAGCCTCAATCTCAACTTAGGCAATGCAAAAGAGGCGGGCTTCAAGCCCGCCTCTTTTTATTGTCGTGCCCGCGCGGTAAGCGCGATTATTCAGACTAGGGAAGATAAACGACGGCTTCGCCGTTTTTGAGGCACTTCTCGCCGTCCTGCTTCTCCGCCCACACTTCCAGCCTGACCAGGTTGTCGGCCATCTTCTCAACTACCCTGCCCTTGAAGGTCACGGTGTCGCCGGGGAAGACGCGCGCGCGGAACTGCACGCTGTACTTTTTGAGGTCGCCGGGGTCGCCGATCCAGTCGTTGACGCACTTGCCCAGCAGGGCCATGTTGAAGAGGCCGTGGGCGAAGACGTCGGGCTGGCCGGAGAGCTTGGCCACTTCCGGGTCGATGTGGATGGGGTTGAAGTCCAGGGAGGCGCCGGCGTACATGAAGCCGGTCATGCGGTCCCAGGTGTTGGAGAAGCTGGGGAGCTCGTCTCCCACGTTGACGTCGTCGTACTTGAGTTTGCGCAGCTCTATCATATCAGCTCCCTCCCCCCGCCGGATTGCTTATGATGAAGGTCGACTTGGCCTTGAGCACCGTTTCGCCCCTCTGATTGGTAACTTCGGCATGGTAGATGACGAAGTCCAGGTTGCCCTTTTCGTAGATGTCGCCGATGGTGCCGTTCTCGGTGAGGACGTCGCCCGGCTTGATCACCTGGATGAACTCGAATTCCTGCGCGCCGTGCACCAGCATGAGGAAGTTCAAGCTGACTTCCGGGTCCATGAACATGTGCCCGGCACCCCTCAGACCCCAGGCAGCCGCGAAGTTCGGCATGGCGATGATCTCGCCGTACTTGGTGTCCTTGGCGACCTCCTCGTTGACGTAGACGTCGCGCGGGTCCTTGGCCGCGTAGGCGTACTCTTTCATCTTCTCACGGCCGATCTCGTAGGTGTAAGGACCATAGGTCCTGCCTATCCACTTGTGATCTACCACAGCCTCATCTCCTTTCCAACAGTTACGGGTTTACGGTAATACAGGAGAGATTCTATCAACCTTTGCATGCCCGGGCAAGCAGAAGGGCGGGTCCCCAAACCCGCCCTTCCGGTGCTTCCCGCCACCTCGGACCGGTCCGCGGGAAGCTTAGCCCTACCAGCCTACCTGCTACTCTTTGGGCCTATTTCGCGGCCGCCGTGGCCGACGCAGTTGCCGTCGCACGAACCCGTGCTTGCGGTGCTGCTTCACGTTCCGTTACCGCAGACGTCGGAGTCTCCATAGTTGATGTTGTTGGCCGTCCCGTTGCCGATGCCGCTGTCGGGGGTGATGGTGCTGGAGCCGGCCGAGTTGACGGCCGCCGTACCGGTTGTGGTAGTGGTGGTAGTGGTGTCGGTGGTGTCGGTGACCACCGCTTCTTCCGGGCCTGGCTGCCCGGTTCCGCCGCTGCCGCTCCCCCCACCGGAGGCAATCGCCAGCCCGCCCATCACCAGGGCGGCGACGGCAACACCGACGATCATCGCGATCCAGCTGTTCCTGGTCACCTCTCCTCCCTTGCGGCGCTTACGGGTTGGGGGTGGCGGTATCGGCCGGTTCGGCGGGCTCCGCCGGTACCTCTTCTTCCACCATTATAACCGGGACCTCTCCCGGCAGGACATATCCGATGCGTCGGGCTTCCTCTTCCAGGAAGCCGAGGTCGTTGGCGAGTTCCTGGCGCAAGCGCAGGTCCTCCGCCTTGGCCTGTTCCTTCTCCAGTTCGGCCTGCTTCACATTGATCTTCTCGGAGGCCTCAATGTTGCGCATCACCGGCGCGGTCAGAAGAAACCCCACGATCAGCAGGGCCACTAGCGCCAGCAGTCCCAGCTGGACCTTGCGAACAGTGGATATCGGGCTCCTCGCGGCCTTGCGGCCGTGCGGTTTCCGCTCCGGCGCGGGCCGGGGGGTGCGTCCGCGGCCAGTGTTGTCCCTGGCGGCGGGCGGCCTTACGGCCCTGGCGGGCTTCGGCGCCTTCGTGACCTTGGCGGGCCTTGGTGCCTTTTTAGCAGCAGCTGAGGCCTTTACAGCAACCTTTACTCCAGGTTTAGTGACTTTGGGCTTATCCGCCTTGGGCTTGTCAGCCTTGGGCTTTGAAGAAGTGGTGTTCGCGGGTAGCCTCGACTTGACGGACTGGGTGCGCGGCTCCTCCGCCGCGAGCTTTTTCAACTCCTTGGAGCCCCAGGGGTCCCTGCCCGCCTGCTTGGTGACTCTTTCCCGGTGCATTGATTTCTTCATCATCTAAATTATATGCCGTTTCTGTTCAACATGTAAAGCATGTTCAACAAGATTATTTATGGGGTTATTTTCCGGTATTCCGGCTTGCGTTGATGGAATTCCCAAGGGTCAGGTGTAGGCTTAGAGTTGCTCCACCTTGATGGTGTTAGTGGTGGTTATGGGGTTGTTGGGGTCCTTCAGCCCGGCTGTAACCACCACGCGGTCGCCCGGGGAGGCCCAACCCGCGTCCAGCACTGTCCGGGCGGCGGTGCGGAACCGCTCCTCCAGCGTGCCGGATACCCCCATCAGCACCGGGTAGACCCCCCAGACCAGCTTTAAGCGGTGGATCACCTCGGGGTGAGGGGTGATGGCCACGATGATGCTTTCCGGCCGGAAACGGGCCATCTGCATGGCGGTGAAGCCGGATTCGGTCAAGGCCACGATGGCCGTCGCCCCCACGTTGTGGGCGAGCTCGCAGGCGGCGTAGCAGGTAGCCTCCACCGGCCCGTGCTCGATAAGCGGCTCGCGCCTCCCCCTCCACCAGTGGTGGGGCATGTGGCGCTCGGAGTGGACGATTATCCTGTCCATCACCTCGACCGTCTGGACCGGGTACTTCCCGATGGCGGTCTCGGCCGAGAGCATCAACGCATCCGCCGCGTCAAAGACGGCATTGGTGATGTCGCTGGCTTCGGCCCGGGTGGGATAGGGGTGGTAGATCATCGTCTCCATCATCTGGGTGGCCACCACCGAGGGCTTGCCCAGGTGTACGGCCCGCGAGACCAGGTCTTTCTGGATCACCGGCACTTCCTCGATGGGGCGCTCCACCCCCAGGTCGCCACGGGCCACCATTACCGCGTCGGCCTCGTTGAGGATGTCGTCGATCTCACTCAAGGCTTCGCTCCGCTCTATCTTGGCGATTATGGGGTTGTTGAAACCGAGGTAGTTGATGTTCTCTCGCAGCCGGCGCACGTCGTCGGCTGAGCGCACCAGGGAGAGGGCCACCCAGTCCGCCCCGTGCTGCAGGCCGACCTCCAGGTTGCGCAGGTCCTTCTCGGTGGGGTTGGGCAGGTTCATTCTCCGTCCGGGGAAGCTCACCCCCTTGCGGGACTTGAGTTCGCCTCCCATCTCCACCCGGCATTCCAGTTCTTCCCCCTTGAACTTCTCCACCCGCAGCCGGATAGAGCCGTCGTCCATCAGCACGGTGTCGCCGGGCAGCAGGTCGGGCGGGAAGAAGGGGATGTTCACCTGGGACTGATTTTTGTCGCCTTTGACGCCGCGGGTGGTCAGGACGTACTCCTGCCCGAACTTGAGGATGGCCACGCCCCCCTCGATGTCGCCGATCCTGATCTTGGGCCCCGAGAGGTCGAGCAGGATGGCCAGGGGGTGCTTGAGTTCTTCCCGGATCTCCTTGAGCAGGTCGATCTCGGTGAGTATCTCGGCCGGCTGGGCATGCGAGGTGTTGATGCGGGCCACGTCCATGCCCGCCCTTACCAGCTGGACCAGTGTTTCCCGGTCCCTCGTCGCCGGCCCGATGGTGGCGATTATGCGAGTTCTGCGCATTATTCTTCCCAGCCTTCTTCCCTAGTCGGCGGCGTTGCCTGTATCAACTTTCATTGTGTAGATTATACCATCTTGGGCGTAGATCAATCCCTCTCCCCCCGGCAGCCAGTCCAGCGCCGTAAAGGAGGGGACGCGGGTCTCCCGGTAGACCTTCTGCCCGGCGATGTCGTAGAACTCCAGGCCGGAGGAACCCAGGTAGGCCAGGCGCTCGCGTTCTTTTGAAAGAAAAAATGCGTAGTCCTGTTTGGGGTCGTCCAGGCTCCTCAGGGTGGCCTGCGCTTTCTGGTTTACCTCCGGCTCCAGGACGACGCGGTACACCACCCCGTCCACCTTGGATTCGTCGGACGCGATATACATGGACACGTACATCAGGTTGCCGGCGTCCAGCCAGCAGATGTAGCGCATCTCCCCTTTGCCGGTGCCCAGCAGGCCGCCCCCTTCCCCCACCAGGTTTATCTCCTCGATGTAGTAGTCGTTGGGAGGGGTCGAGCTGTGGGTGGCCTGCACGTAGGTTGCCAGTGCGGAGCCGTCGGGGCTCCAGGCCGGCCTGTCTCGTACATCGCTGATCTTGCGCTGCCCGGAACCGTCCGGTTTCATGGTCCACAGGCTGACCCTTCCACCTTCGTTGGCCACTGCCCGCTTCCAGAGGATCAGTGAACCGTCGGGTGAGGGCAGGGGATCCGAATTGAAATCGGGGTTTCCCGCGGCCAGGACCACCGGCTCCCGGTCGACACCGTCCAGCCGCCAGATCCCCCCCGCGTCTTCGTACACCAGGGCCGAGGGGCTGCCGTACAGCCACTCCAGGCGGTAGCCCTGGACGGGACGGGTCAGAAGGAGCTGCGGGTTTTCTCCCAGGCTGTAGACGCGTAGTGATGTCTCCCCGTCCGCTTCGTTCCTGGAGAGCAGTGCGGCGCGGTCCCCTTCCGGGGCGACCTGGAGCTGCATCACCTTTTCGCCCGGCAAGCGCCATGCTTCCCGCGGCTCGCCCGAGAGCTCGCGCAGGGGGGTAGGCGGCGTGACCACTACCCCGGAGAGGATCTTCAATGCCAGGTAGCTGATGGTGACCAGTATCGCCGCAGCCACCAGTATGGATATTGCCATCATTACGAATTTACGCTCGATACCTCCGACCTCCCCCGCGCGCCCGTCTCGAGCCTGGCCGGCTTAGCCGGAGACCCGGAAAGCCCCGGTGGCCGGGAAGATGGCGTTCTCTCCCAGCTCCCGCTCTATGCGCAGCAGCTGGTTGTATTTGCAGACCCGGTCGGTCCGCGCCGGTGCGCCGGTCTTGATGAGCTTGCCGTTGGTGCCCACGGTGAGGTCGGAGATGAAGGAGTCCTCCGTCTCGCCCGAGCGGTGCGATACCACGTTGGCATAGCCGTTCTCGGTGGCCAGACGCATAACTTCGAGGGTCTCGGAGACCGTGCCGATCTGGTTGAGCTTGATGAGGATGGAGTTGGCCACGCCGTCCTCGATGCCCCGGGTCAGCCGCCCGGGATTGGTCACGAAGATGTCGTCGCCCACCAGGAGGATGCGCTTGCCGAGGGCGGAGGTGAGCATGGCCCAGCCCTCCCAATCCTCTTCGGACATGCCGTCTTCGATGGAGACCACCGGGAAATCGTCGGTCAGCTGCTTGTAGAAGTCCACCAGCTCGGCCGCCTGAAGCTTGCGCCCCTCGCCCTCCAGGTCGTAGACGCCGTCCTTGTATAACTCGCTGGCCGCTACGTCCAGGGCCAGGAATACGTCGCCTCCGGGCTTGTAGCCCGCCTTCTCGATGGCGGAGACGATGAACTCCAGGGCAGCGCGGTTGGAGGGGATGTTGGGAGCGAAGCCGCCCTCGTCCCCCACCCCGGTGGAGAACCCCTTTTCTTTCAGGACCGATCGCAGGGCGTGATAGACCTCGGCCCCGGCGCGCAGGGCTTCCGCGAAGTTGGGAAAGCCGGCCGGCAGGATCATGAATTCCTGGATATCCACGTTGTTGTCGGCGTGCTGGCCCCCGTTGAAGATGTTCATCATCGGCACCGGCAAAGTGCAGGCCGAGATACCGCCGAGGTAGCGGTAGAGCGGGACTTCCATGAAGTCTGCCGCGGCCCGCGCCACCGCCATGGACACGCCCAGCAGGGCATTGGCGCCGAGGCGGCTCTTGCCGGCGGTGCCGTCCAGCTCGATCAGGAGGTCGTCGATCTCGGCCTGGCAGGTGGCGTCGTATCCCACCAGCTCGGGGAATATCTCGTCCTCAACGTTTTTTACAACCTGTAATACTCCCTTGCCGTTGTAGCGGCCTTTGTCGCCGTCACGCAATTCCAGCGCCTCGAAGCTTCCGGTGGACGCCCCGGAGGGCACGGCCGCGCTGCCGGTCACGCCGCATTCCAGGGTCACTTCCACCTCGACGGTGGGGTTGCCGCGTGAGTCCAGGATCTCCAGAGCCCGTAAGTCGATTATGCCGGTCATTTTTACCTCCTTGAAACGTCGACGTTTTCCCTAGTTTATCAGAAATGGATGTCGTTGCGAGGAACGCAGTGACGCGGCAACCTTGCTCCGCGGGAAAGAAGAGATTGCTTCTCTTCGCTCGCAATGACACGGGGCGGAGGTTATTCGCCGGTGTAACCCTCGGCGAAGTACCACGAGGTCGAGGGCGCCGACACCCCGAAGGAGTTGGACCCACCGTCGCGGGAGCGGTAGCTGAAGTACATGGCCCGCTCCGCCGCCACCGGCTGGTCGGAGACCACGTAGGTGGCGAACTCCGCGGCGGACATGCCGTCCACCTGGTTGACCTTGACGGTGTAACGGCTGTGCGCCACCACCGTGGCGTCGTAAGTGTGGGTGGTTCCGTCCTGAAGCATGAAGTTAAGCGTGGCGTGTGCCTCGGTGTCTCCGGGGTTCTGCAGTAGTATCCAGGTGTCGAAGGTGGTGCCGGTGCAGCCTTCGGCGAAGTACCACTTGTCCGACAGCGAGGTGGTCCCGGGGGAGTCGTGGCCTCCCCGCCAGTTGTAGTAGTCGAAATAAACGGCCCGCTCCGCCGCCACCGGGATGTCCGACTCTATGAGGGTGGAGACGTCCGTCGCTTCCAGCCCGGGAATGTCGTCGACGTGGATGGTGGAGCGTGACTTGGGCGGCACCTCGATGTTCCACTGCTTGGTGGCTCCCCCCGGCAGCATGAAGGTGGCGGTTACTTTGGCTGTTTTCTCCGCGTCGGCGTTCATAACCAGCACCCAGGTGTCGAAGTTTCCCCCGGTGTAGCCTTCCGCGAAATACCACTTCTGGGCCAGGTCGCCGATGGGCGGGGCGCAGCTGCCCCCTCCACGGCCGTTGGTGTCGAAATACATGGCCCGCTCGGCCACGATGGGCTGGTCGCTGGTTACGTCGGCCGAGAACTCCGCCACCTCCAGCGCGGGTATGGTGTCCACGTTGATGGAGAACCTCGAGAAGCCGGGCACGGCGTAGTCCTGCTCTTCCAGTACCCCCTGGCCGCCGAAGTACTGGACATGAACGTTGGCGGTGGCCTCACCGGGATTCTGAAGTAGTATCCAGGAGCTGAAGTTGTCCCCGCAATATCCTTCGGCCAGGTACCAGTGGGTGCGCGTTCCGGCGGTGCCGGTGGAGGTGTGCCCGCCCTTGATGCCGCTGCCCTTGAAGTCGAAGTACATGGCCCGCTCGGCCACGATGGGCAGGTCGCTGGTGACCTCGGCCGAGACCTCGGCGTTCTGGAGGATGCCGTTGACGTAGACGGTGCAGCGGGAATAGGGCGCCAGGGTGTAGTCTTCTTCCCACTGGTTCCCCTCGGGCATCATGAAGTTGACGTAGACGTTGGTGTCCTGGTCGTTGGGGTTCTGCAGCAGGATGTATTCGTCGAAGTTCTGCTCCGAAAGGGTGAAGAAGTTGGTAGGCAGGCCCAGCGCCGCCGCGAAAGTGTACCCGGCGACCTCCTTGGCGCCGCCGCTCCCCTCCAGGCGCACCCTGGTGACCCGGCCGCTGGGGCCGTTGGAAAGGATGACGAAGCCGTAGAGCTCGCCCACGGACATGTCGCTGCGCGCGTTGACCTTGGCCTCGAAATCGGGCCAGGCCATGGCGACCTCCCAGCTGTAGGTCGAAGCGGAGGCGCAGGCGTCGTCGTAGACCGCCTGCCAGTAGGGATAACCCGTGCCGCCCCACACCTCGTTGGAGGTGGCGGTGTAGCCGCCGCAGCAGGAGCTGTAGGCGGCCACGATGGGCTGGCCGTCGTAGGTGATAACCTGGCCGGCGGTCTCGTTGACCGCGCGGACCACGTTGGGGACGTTGGCCGGATCGATGGTCTCGTTCATGGCCTGGCAGCAGTCGCCGCTGGAGCAGATGTCGTAACCGTCCGCCGCGTGCTTGCCCCGCGCAATCACCGAGTAGGCGTAGGTGCGGAAGGCGGCGATGGTCACCTTCATCCCTTCGATGGGCCAGGAATTGGGCTCCTCCTGCTGGAGACAGCAGTAGTCGTGCATGGTGTAGGTACGTACCTGGCCGTCCTTGCACTTGACCCGGATGGGCATGTTGTCGTCGATGGTGGAGAATCTCCACGCCGGTGTAGTAGGTCTGGATGATCTGCTGGTAGCCCTCGCCCCGCTGGGCCCGGTAATAGACGCCGGCCATGCACATGCCCACGCCGTGCCCTTTACCGCGGCCGTGGAAGGTGACGGTCCCGCCGCCGGCCAGGGCCTGGCCTCCCGGCTGCAGGCCGCCCAGGGTGGCCAGCAGGGCCAGCCCCAGGACCAGCGACAATATCGCCAGCCGCTTCCCGACACGTTTCTTATCAAGCATTCCAGGCATGTCCTCACCCTTTAAGCAATCAACAATCGTTTACTATAGTATAACAAATTAACATATTCAACAGATTAGCACACTCAGGGGCCTAAATCCAACCGAGCTTGACAACCGCGAGGATGGCGCCGGCGCGGTCTTCCACCCCAAGCTTGCGGTAGATGCTGGAGGCGTGGGTTTTGACGGTGGGGAGGGTGATGAAGAGTTCTTCGGCGATGTCGCGGTACTTGTAGCCCTGCACCATGAGGCGGAGCACATCCTGCTCCCGGGGTGCTCAGGAGGTCCTCCCCTTTTCCCAGGGCCAGGCCGTGCTTGCCCTTCGAGGTCAGGAAAGTGTTAAGGCGTTCCGAGCCGTCCAGCTTGAGCACTTCCAGCACCTTGCGGGATATCTCGGGGGCGAGATGGAGCTCGCCGCGGCTGGCCTTGCGCACCGCGTCCAGCAGCTCTTCCTTGCTGCAGTCCTTGAGGATGTACCCGGTGGCGCCGGCGCGGATGGCCTCGGTGGCCACGTCCATGTCGTCGTAGACGGTGAGCATCAGGCACTCGATGTCCATGGTGCCTTTGTCCTGCTTGAGCTGGCGCACCACGTCGATGCCGCTCATGTCGCCCAGCTTGACGTCGACCAGCAGGACGTCGGGGTGGACCTGGCGAGAGCGCTCCAGCACTTCCCGGCCGTTTTCCGCCTCGCCCACCAGAACGATGTCGTCCTGGCCTTTGATAAGCTCGCGCAGGCCCGCCCGCACCAGGTCGTGATCGTCGACGATCATCAGGTCGATGGCTTCTTCTTTCATGCTCCTATTATAAGGCGTCGGGGCGTCAAGCGTGTTTATTGCACTAGTCCTGCTTCCCGAACTGCCAGACGGCCACGGCCATCATGACCACGGTGAAGCCCAGGATCATCAGAAGGTCCACCCAGAGGGCGTAGCGCGGCACCTTGAGCAACTTAGGCGAGAGGCGTATTCCCCAGGCATATGCCGCGCAGGGCGTCCACCCCGTAGGTCAGGGGATTCAGTTTGGTGAGGATATCCATCCAGCGAGGCAGCCCCTGCAGGGGGAACATCGCCCCGGATAGGAAGAACAGCGGCATGAGGATGAAGTTCATGATGATGGGGAAGCCCTCGAAGGAGCGCATGCGCGCGGCCACCACTACCCCCAGGGAGGTCATACCGATGGCCAGCAGGCTGATGACGGGGATGAGGGCCAGCACTTTCCACAGGGTATCCAGGGAGAACCCCAGGAACATGGGCAGGAAGGCCAGAACCATCAGGACCATGCCCTGCATCAGGGCGGTGGTGGCGCCTCCCATCACCTTGCCCAGGGCCACGCTGGAGCGCGGGATGGGAGAGACCAGCACTTCTTTTAAAAACCCGAATTGCCGGTCCCAGACGATGGAGATGGCCGAGAAGACCGCGGTGAACAGGACGGTCATTCCCAGGATGCCCGGGAACATGAACAGCACGTACTTGACGTCGCCGCCCCCGAAGGCCTTGAAGGCGCTCTGCAGGCCGGTTCCCAACAGGAAGAGGTAGAGTATGGGCTGGAAGAAGGCGCCGATGCGACGGGGCGTGTCCCGCCAGAAGCGCACCAGGTCGCGCTTCCAGATGACGTAGACGCCGACCAGCCCGTTGCGATAGTTTCTGCGCAACTCCTCCCGCCGGGACGTGCCTGTTCTGCAATTCTCAACACTGGTGGCGCTCATGCTATCGCCCCCTTCTGGCCGGCGGCTTGGCCATTCTGGCGAACGCCCGCAGGTCGTCGATATCCCCTGTGCCCTGGGCGCGGATCTCGTGCCCGGTTAGTTTCATGAACACGTCGTCCAGGGTGGGGCGATGAACCACGATGGAGTCGATGGTCTGACACCGAAGTCGCGGATGAAGCCGGGAACGAACTCCGCCCCCTTCTCCACCTCGAAGCAGAGACCGTCCGGTCCGGCGATACTCCACCTCCCACTTCTCCTTGAGCTCCCTCTCAGCCGCGGCGTCGTCAGCCGTCGTGATCGTGACCACGTCGCCCCCGACCATGCCCTTGAGCTGCGCGGGCGTGTCGATGCGATGATCTTGCCGTAGTCGACGATGGCGATGCGGTCGCAGTTCTCCGCCTCGTCCATGTAATGGGTGGTGAGAAAGATGGTGATGTCCTCGTGCTTTTTAAGCTCCTGCACGTAGTTCCAGATGTGGTTGCGGGTCTGGGGGTCGAGGCCGATGGTGGGCTCGTCCAGGAAGAGCACCTTGGGATAGTGGAGAAGCCCGCGGGCGATCTCCAGGCGCCGCTTCATGCCGCCGGAGTAGGTCTCCACCCGGTCGCCGGCGCGGTCGCTACGAACTCCACCATCTCCAGCACTTCCTTGATACGCTTGTCCCGCTCCTCCACCGGCACCCGGTATACCACCGCGTGGAACTGGAGGTTCTCAAGGGCCGTGAGGCGGTCGTCCAGGCTGGGGTCCTGGAACACCAGCCCGATCGATTCGCGCACGTCGTTCTTGTGGGTGCATACGTCGTAGCCGTTCAGTACCGCCCGACCCGAAGTCGGCTTGAGCAGCGTGCAGAGCATGCTGATGGTGGTGGTCTTGCCGGCCCCGTTGGGTCCCAGAAAGCCGAAGATCTCGCCGTGAGTCACCGAAAAACTGATGCCGTCGACCGCCGTCAGTTCACCGAATTTCTTGACCAGGTCCTCTACAACGATTATGTCTACGGCTGGTTCGGCCCCTTCCACTTCGATCGCTCCTCTCATATCTTTATTATTTAGCTCTGCTAATTATTACAAGGACCGGGCACGGCCTGTCAACGTGGCTCGTGCAGGCACAATGCAGGTCCCGGGTCTGGGATCTTGATGCTCGTGTTGACACGGAGGTGCGGGCCGCTACGGCAGCACCGGGTAGGGCGCTTCCTCCGGCGGTATGTATACTTCCGCTGCCAGTATCTTCGCGATGAAATTCAGCGGCAGGCCGGGGCCGGTGGTTATCTCCATCTCGGGAACGGGGATGAATCCGAGTATCGTTCCCCCTCCCGGCCACAGGAGGAGATGGGTCTGGTAGGCAATCAGGCCGACCCAGAGCTGCTCCAGGAAACCGCCGCTGACCGATTGCTGGTTCAAGACGTCCCTGATGACATACGGGTTGAGATAGGCTATCATCTCCGCCAGGTTATGCTTGCCTTGAGCGTCGACGCCGTTGAGGGCTTCCGCCACGACCTGGCCGTCCAACGACCCGAGCAATTCGACCATGAAGGCGTAACCGTAATTGCTCAGGGTATCGGCCAGGGCGGCGCCGTCCATTTCACCCAGCAGCCTTTCCAGGAAGGGCCGGTCGTCCGGTTTGGAATGGATGCCCGCCTCGGCGTTGAGGGCATTGGCTATCACCGAGCCGTCCAGGTTGGAGATCAGGCCGGTGAGGAAGGGGCCATTGGTGTTCACCGCTTCCGCCAGCACCCCCGCGTCCAGCCCGTCTACCGGGTCGAGCATGCCTTCCATCAGGCCGGGGTTGTTGTTCATGGCCTGGGCGATGGTGGCTGCCGTGGTCGCGTTGAGCTGGCCTACGGCCGCCTGCAGGATGGTCTTAGCCGCGGTGTTGTCGTTAAGACCCGCCGCGATGACCACCGCGGTGGAGGGGCTTAGGCCGTTGATGACGTTGGCGATCAGGGCCGGGTTGTTGTTGATGCCCGCCGACGACGCGTAGGCGATATCGGTGGAGAGGTTGGCCAGCAAGCTTCTGCAGGAAATTACTTCCCGCGGCGCAGTTGGCGTTGACGGCGCGCGCCAGGGTCACCGCGGTAGTGGGCGAGATGTTCTCGATCAGGGCCTGCACAAAGCCGGGGTTGGCGTTGATACCCATGGCCATGCGGGTCCCGGCGTTTGACCCCATGTTCACCAGCAAACCGAAGAGAAGATTCTCTTCGTCGGGGAAATTGGCCACGTTGGCGTTGACCGCCTGTGCCAGCGCCGCCGCCGTCCCGCTGTCGATGTTGGCGATGAGCACCGACAGGAGGTCCTGGCCAGGCGGCTGCCGGTCCACATTGGCGTTGACGCCTGCCGCGATCGCCGCAGCGGTGTTGACGGTGGTCGCCTCGATCAGGCCGGTGAGGAAGGGCCCGTTGGCGTTGACGGCTCCCGCCAGCACCCCGGGGTCCAACCGCGCGATGAGGTTGGAGATGAACTCGCGCCCCGAATTGTAATTCGCGGTCAGACCCTCGGCTGCCGCCTTCCCCATATCCCCGCCCAGGCCGCTCACGACGTCCCGTACGAAAGCAGGGTCGGAGTTGACGGCCTGGGCCAGCACGGATCCTGAAAGGTTGTCCAGTAACGCCTGGAGAAAATCGGGGTTCTGGTTGGTGCCGGCGGACATGGCCGCGGCCATGTCCCGGGAAAGCCCCGAGGTCAGTTCGGTCACCATGGTCAGGTTCCCGCGTATGGAATTAACCAGCACTCCCGCGTTGAGGGAGGTCAGCATGGCCGCGAGGAAATCGGGGTTCTGGTTGAGGCCGGCGGAGATGGCCTGGCCTGCCCCGGGTGAAAGACTGGAGGTGATCACCTTGCCCAGTTCGGGATTGGCGTTGATGGCATCCAGCAGGATGTCGGGGTCGAGCTGGTTGAGCAGCGCCACCACCAGGTCCGGGTTGTTGCCGACCCCAGCCCCGATGCCTGCTCCCGCTTCTGGGCTCATCTGCAGCATCACCTGGTAAGCCAGGCCCATGGCTTCGTCGGAGTTGACGATCTCGGCCAGGATGCCGGCGTCGATATCGTTGTCGAGGGCCCCGATTATGCGTGAGAGCATGGCCTGGTTGCTGATGAGATCGGCCGCGAACCTGGGGTCCATCAGGGTGGCCACTTCTTCCACCATGTCCATGCTGGAATTGACCAGGTTGGAGATGAGCGACGGGTCGAGCTGAGCCAGGAGCTGGTTGACGAAGGGGGTGGCGGTGGTCAGGGCGGCTGCCACCGGCGCCGGGTTCATGTAATCCATGGTCGCACCCACCAGGGTGGTCCGGTTGACGATGTCCGCCACGAATCCCGGATCGATTATCGACGCCAGGGTGGCGGCGGTATCGGCGTTGGCGTTGAGGGCTCCCGCCAGCACGGCCGGATTGACGGCTCCCATCAGCCGTGAGATGAAAGGCCCGTTGGCGTTGATGGCGTCAGCGATCACCGCGGGATCGATGTAGTTCATGGAAGCGGTGAGGAAGGCGCCGTTATCGTTGACCACGCCGGCGATGACCGCCGGGTCGAGGCTGGCCAGCAGGGAGGAGATGAAGGGCCCGTTGGCGTTGAGGGCCCCGGCTGTCGATGCCGGGTCCAGCTTGCCCATGATGTCGGTCAGGAAGGGCCCGTTGGAGTTGACCACGCCGGCGATGACCGCCGGGTCGAGGTAGGAGATCATCCCGGACACGAACGGCCCGTTGGCGTTGATGCCGGAAGCCAGGGCCTCGGCGTCGAGGTAGCCGATCAGGTCGGTGACGAACTTGCCGTTGTTGTTTATCACCCCGGCCACCAGCTTGGGGTCGAGCTTTTTGAGAAGGTCGGAGACCATCACGACGTTGTCGTTGACTATCAGGGCGATACTCTCGGGGTCCAGGTACTTGGTAGCCTCGATGAGAAACTCCGGGTTGGCGTTGACGACGATGGCGATCGCTTCCACCGAGCCGTTCTCCGACATGGCTTTCAAAAGATCGCTGATGAAATTGGGGTTTTCGTTCAAGGCTTCCGCCACCGCTTTGGGATCGGTGTTGGCCAGGATCGAGCCGAGCAGGGAGGGGTCGCTGGCCACCTTGCCCAGGACGGTGCCGAGCGGGCTCTTGGCGGGAAGCAGGACCAGGGTCCCCAGGGCCATCGCGGCGAAGATCATCCCCACCACCATGAGGTTTACTGCCATCTGGATGTTCCTGTTCAACAACATTAGTGATCCACCTCTATCATGGCATAGTCCCTGTGCCCATTTCGTTTACATACATCGAACCGCACAGCAGCAACTTTGTCAGCCCGAGGATCTCGAAACCGGACCCCAACCCGGCCTTGCCGTACATCCCTATTCCGAGATGGCTGAGCGCGTTGTCGGGGTAGCTTGCGATGCTCGCGTTGACGGCGTTTTTAAGTCCCTCGGCATTCATGGAATTGAATAGATCGACTATCATGTCCGCGCCGTAGTTGCTGACCGACGCGGCCAGAGCCTTGCCGTCCAGCCCGCCGACCAGGCTGACGACCAGCGGTTGGAGGCCCGCCGCTCCCGCGTCGTTGAGAGCTTCCGCCACCAGGGCCCCGTCCAGATGAGTGGTGCCGCCGATCAGCTGGTTCACCAGGTTCTGGCCGGCCGGGCTGTTCAAGACGCCACCCAGCACTTCCGCGTCCAGGTTGGCGATGGTGTTGCGCAGCAGGTACATGGGCTCCCCGTCGATGCCCAGGTTTACGGCCAGGGCCAGGGTCGGCTGCGTCGAGGTTGGCGATGAGGGCATTGAGCAGGGTGGGGTTGTTGTTGAGAGCGCCGGCGATGGCTTCCGCCGTGTGCGCCTGCATGCCCGTCATGGTCACGTAGAGGGGAGACGATGTCCCGCCTGCCGCCATGGCGTTCAGGCCGATGCCGGCCGCTTTCCCGGTGTCCTCGTTCAGGTTGGCCAGGAGACTGGTGAGGAAGCCGGGGTTGGCGGTGGCGTTGGCGTTGAGGCCCTGGGCCAGTGCCTGGGCGGTTCCAGGCGACAGGTTCTCGATGAGCACCCGCATGAAATCAGGGTTGTCCACGGCTGCCTGGTTGGCCGCCGTAGCCATGGTCAGCCCGGCGTTGCCGTCCAGGTTCTGCACGAGATTCCTCAACAGGTTGGGGTTTAGGTCCAGGGCTTCGGCCAGGGCTTCGGCCAGGGCCGGGTCCAGGGTGCTGAGGAGGGCCGGCATCAGTTCGTTGTTGAGGTTCATGCCCTGGGCCATGGCCGCGCCGGACGTATCGGACAGATCGGCCACCAGGGCTATCAGGAAGTCGTGCCCGGCGGAAGTGTTGAGCGCTACCGCCACGGCACGTCCCACGTCACCGTTGATACCGGCCACCACGTCGCGCAGGAAACCGGGGTTGACTTCCATGGCACCTGCCAGTACATCCGCATCGAGATTAGCGATAAGGGTTGTCAGGAAGCCCTGCGCCCCGTTGACACCGTCGGCTATGGCGTCCGCCAGTTTCTGATCGGCCGGGTCGGTGGTGCCGAGCAGAGCCGTCAGTTGCGTGGCCAGGGCCGGGTGAGCGTTGAGGATGTCCACGATGATCTCCGGGTCCAAGTCCTGTACGATACGCGCCAGGAAGGCCCCGTTGGAGTTGAGCCCGGCCGCTATGGCGGCCGCGCTGTCAGGGGTCAGGCTGGCAGCCATCCCGGTCATGAAGGACGAGGTCTGGTCCAGAATGGTCAAAATGACGTCCGGGTCCAGGCTGCCCATGATGGCATCCAGGAAGTCGGGGTTGGCGTTGATGCCCGCTGCTGCCGCCTGGGCCGTGCTCGGGTACAGGGAAGCCGTGATGCCGGTCAGGAAGGAGGTGGACTGGTTGAGCACGCCGGCCAGCACCTCCGGGTCGGCCGATGCTATCATGGCGTTGACCAGCGGGGCGTTGTGGTTAATACCATCGGCCGCGGCGGTCCCGATGTTGGCCGGGATGACGCTGATGAGGCTGGTGAGGAAGGCGGCGTTGGCATTGGTGGCGCCGGCAAGCACCGCGGGGTTAAGCAGGCCTACGACCTGGGTCATGAAGTCGACGTTGAGGGCGATGTGCTTGATGTAATCGATGTTCAGGTATTCCACGATGTTGGACACGGCTTCCCCGTTGTCGTTCATGATGTTGGCCACCGATTGCGGGTCCATGGCGTTCACCACAGTCAGGAGGAATGCTTCGTTGGCGTTGATGGCCGCGGCTATGGGGCCCGGGTCGAGCAGCCCCAGCATGCGCGTGAGAATGGCCTCGTTGCTGGCGATTTCCGCGGCGGCCCGGGGGTCCATCCGGTTGACGACTTCGGTGATGAAACCGAGGTTATCGTTCAAGACGTCCACCAGGACCTGGGGATCGACGGCTCCGATCATGCCGGCCAGGAACCTGGCGTTGGCATTGACCGCCCGGCCCAGGACGGCCGCGTCGATGTTTCTGATCAAGCCGGCGAGGAAAGCGGGATTGGCGTTCATGGCGGAAGCGGTCGATGCCGGGTCGAGTCCGCCTAAAAGCGCGGTGAGGAACCCGCCGTTGGCGTTGACCGCCCCTGCCAGCACGGCGGGGTCGAGAGCCGCGATGAGCCCGGTGGTGAACCCGGGGTTGGCGTTCATGGCCGCGGCCAGGACATCGGTGTTCAAGTAGCCCAGAAGGTTGGTGAGGAAAGCCCCGTTGGCGTTAACTATGTCCGCGACCACCTTCGGGTTCAGATATCCTATGAGATCACTGGCGAACTTGGGATTGGCGTTGACTATCTCGGCGATGGCCTTGGGGTTGAGCGACTTCAACAGCTCGTCAATGAGGTCGATGTTTTCGTTTATGGCGATGGCGATGATGTCGGGTTCGATGTACTGCAGCAACTGGGTTACGAATTCCGGGCTCTCGTTGACCACGATGACCATGTTGGCAACACCGCCCTCGCTCGCCACGATCTCCTTGATCAGGGCGTCGAGGAACTCGGGGTTCTCATTGATGGCCTCAGCCAGGGCTTCGGGGTCCAGCCCCTCGACGATGCCCGAGATCATGTGGTGCTGGCTGGCCAGTTTGCCCAGGATAGTGCCTACGGCGGTCTTGCTGGGCAGGACCATCACCAGCCCGACAGCTATAGCGCCCAGGAGCAGCCCCAGGACTATCAGGTTCACTACCAGCTGAACCGGCTTCCTCAACAACATCTCAGATCATCCATCCTTCTTTACCAGGTCCTGTAATCAGCCGTTGGAATGACGGGGTCAGTCGGGCCCCCATCCGTAAGCGGAGTGTCTCCCAGCTGGGCCAGCCTGCCCCAGACCTGGGCAGGCAGCAGGGTCATGTGCGAGAGCTGCTCCTTGATCAGATCCCACCCTGGAATCCAACCCAGAATAGGTTCGAACAGCTCTACAGGGAAGGTGATGTGCAGATCCGCTTTGATCCACAGGCACTCGAGCAGGTCATGGTTGGGTATAGGCATGTCGGACGCGGACATCGCGGTGGACATGTTAAGAACATCGACCAGGACGCGGGCATCCAAGTTGCCCAAGAGATCAGTGGTCAAGGTTAAGCCGGCATCGTTTAACGCGCTCGCCAGCACCGTCCCCATGCCGTTGTTCCCTGCCTGCACCAGCAGTTCGTCCACCAGCCCCATATTGGCATTGAGCGCGTCGCTCACCAGGGTACCATCCAGGTTGGTGAGAAGACCCGAGAGGAAATCCTTGCCCCCGGTGGTCTCCAGGGCGTGGTTGAGCGCCGTGGCCAGTTCGGTCGGGCTGAGTGCCGCCAGCAGGTCCAACGTGAAGGCAGCGTTCTGGTTGAGGGTGTTGGCCAGCACCTCGCCGTCGAGATTGCGCAGCAGGTATTCGACCAGCGTGGGATTGCCGTTGACCGCGTCGGCGATGGCGGCGGCGGCGCTGCCGTTGAGTCCGAGCAGCAACTGCGCCATGAAGTTGTCGAAATTATAAGGCGCGGTGTTGATGGCGTTGACCATGGCCTGAGCCGTGCCGGTAGTCATCGACTTGAGTACGGCCTCGAGGAAATACTCCCCGTCCCACAGTTTGGTGGAGTTCTCGTTCAAGCCGGCCGCGACGGCCTGTCCGGTGGAGCCGTTCAGCGCGGGCAGCAGCGATGTGATCAGGGCGGTGTTGGAGTTCAAACCCTCGGCGATGGCGCCGGCCACCCCGATGTTGAGCCCGCTCATCATGGCGGTCATCATGTCGGGCGGCGCCAGGTTCAGCCCCTCGGCGATGGCCGTGCCCACCTCGGGCGAGAGGTTGGCGAGCAGCGGCGCGATGATGTCGGTACGGTGGTTGAGGGCGTTGGCCAGGGCCGTGCCCACTCCGGCATCGAGGCGCCTGGCGACTTCGGTCGCGGTAGCCGGATTGCCGTTGAGGCCGGCGGCGATGGCTTCCGCGGCTGCCGGCTCGAGGTTCTCTATAAGGCCCGCCACGAAATCGGGGTTGTTGTTTACCGCCGACGCGATGACGGTGGGGTTGGCGTATAGAATGGTCGATTTGAGGAAGGAATCGGCGGTGGACTTGCCGGCATTGAGGTTGAGGCCTTCGGCGATGGCCTTGGCCACGGCGCCCGAGAGACGGGGCAGCAGGGCCCTGACCAGGTCTCCGTTACTGGAGTTGAGCACCCCGGCCAGCATCCCGGTGTCCATATCGGCGATCATCTCGTCCAGGAAGGCGGGGTTGGCATTGAGCCCGGCCGCGGCGGCATCGGCGATGTCGGGGGTAAGGGCCTTGATGAGGTTGGTCAGGAAAGCCCTGCCCGAATCCAGGGCGGCGGCTATGGCCTCGGGGTCCAGCGCTTTGACCAGGGCTATCAGGAAGGGGGAATTGGCGTTCATCCCCTCGGCGCCCTCTACCGCCAGTTCCGGCGCCAGGCCGGCCAGCAGGCTGGTCACGAAGGGCGACGCGCCCGAGAGCGCGCCGGCCAGGCCGGCGGCGGGCAGGTTGTTGAGCAGGCCCACCAGGAACGCCGGGTTCTGGTTTAGGGCATCGGCGGCCCCTATGGCCAGCGCCGGGCTGAGAAGCGGGAGCAAGCGGGAGATGAGGCTGGGGTGCTCTCCCAACGCCCCTGCGATCGCGCTGGCATCGATATATGACATCACGCCCATCACCATCTGCTGGTTGTTCATGATACGGGCGATCAGCTCGGGGTCGAGCTCGTCCTCGACCTGGTAGATGAGGGAGGGGTTGTCGTTGGCTATCCCTGCTATCCACTGCGGGTCCAGGCACTTGATCAGGCTGTTGGCGAAGGCGGTGTGGGCGTTCAACTGGGCGGCCAGGTAGTTGGGGTCGAGCAGGCTTATCAGGGAAGTGATCCAGGCGGTATCCCCGGCAGTCTCGCCCAACACACCCGTCAGCAGTTCGTCGGAGAGGTTGTTGACCAGGCCGACGGCCATGGATGAATTGTTGTTGACGGCTCCCGCGATCACCGCGGGGTTCAGGTGCTGCAGCAGGCGGGACAGGAAGGTGGGGTTGGTGTTGACCCCTTCGGCCAGCACCGCCGGGTCGAGATAGCCCAGGACGCCCGCCAGGAACGGCCCGTTTTCGTTGACCGCCCCGGCGATCACCGCCGTGTCCAGGTAGCCCATCAGCGAGACGGCCAGCTGCGGGTTGGCGTTGATGGCCGAGGATAGTACCGCCGGGTCAAGCAGGCCCAGGAGGCTGGTCAGAAAAGGCCCGTTGTCGTTGATGGCTCCGGCCAGCACGGCCGGGTCCATGGCCGCCATGGAGGCGGTGAGAAAAGCCGGGTTGGCATTGACTGCCCCCGCGATCACCGAGGGGTCGAGGTAGCCCAGCAGGGCGGTGAACCAGGGCCCGTTATCGTTGACCACCTGGGCCAGCTTCTCAGGATCGAGATAATCCATCAGCTCGATGGCGAAATCCGTGGAACCCTCTACTACTATGGCCAGCACCTCCGGGTCGAGGTAGGAGATCATCTGCGCCATGAACTCGGGGTTGTTGTTGACGGCTTCGGCGATCATCCGGGCGCCGTCCTCGCCGAGTTCGTTGACGATCTTCAAGGCCATGTCCGGGTTGTCGTTGAGGGCTTCCGCCAGGGCCGCGGGGTCCAGTGATGCCAGCAGGCTGGAAAGGTTTCCGTTGGAACTGAGGATCTGCCCCAGGAGGGGTCCGGCGGGGTTCTTGGCCGGGAGCATGACGACGGCCCCCACAACCACGGCCGCTATGACCAGGGTTATGACGATGATGTTGATCACCGCCTGGAAGGGAGCCCTTAATAGCATATTCATGCCTTCCTCTGTCGGTCCCGGTAGCGAGAGGTGCTGAGATCTGATCTGCCTTTCTCGCTCTACTGAATATATCTTAAACCACCGAGGGACATTTCCTGCAACAAATTCATCTACCGCCAGGGTATTTGTAACAATCTATTCACAGGGCAGTAACAAACCCGTTACATAGCAGGGGTTGCACGGCCATTTTCCGGGGTTTAACGGAAATATCGGCCCGGTTAACGGCGAGGCGGGCCTATGGCTGAAACACGCCTATGGAGCCGGTTCCACCCGTGCGACCACCCCAGTACATGGCCCGTTCGGTTATCACCGGACAGGTGTCGCTGGTGATCATGACCGAGACGTCGGTGGCTCCCACGATGGCGCTCAGGTCGACGGTGAACCGGCTGCGGGCGGGAAGGTCGAAATAGGAATCCGAGGTCCCCCCTCCCGGCAGCATGCAGGTCAGGGTGATCTGCACTTCGATGTCGGTCGGGTTGGATACGAGCACCCATTCCTCGAAGCCCCAGTCGGTGCTGCCTTCGGCCAGGTACCAGGTGGCCGCCGGCGTGGTGCTCCCTACGCTCGCATGCCCTTCGGTCCTATCTTTCCAGTACATGGCGCGCTCACACACCAGGGGCGTGTCGGAGTACACGAAGGTCGAAACGTCCTGCTCGCCCACCACGTCGGCCACGTTCAGGGTATAGCGGGAAAATGCCGGCAGGACGACTTCGAATTCGGTGACCTGGCTGTCCGCGTTGGTGAAGGTAAAGTCGACCTCGGCTTCGAAAGAGTCCGGGTTCTGCACCAGCACAAACTCCTCGAACCCCCAGGCGGTGGTGCCTTCGGCCAGGTACCAGGTGCGAGAGGTGGCCGGAGTGCCTATGGAGTCGTGCCCGCCTGAGCGGCTGTTCCAGTACATGGCGCGCTCGCAGATGACCGGTAGATCGCCGGAGACGTGGACGGACAGGTCGGCATCGGGAACTACCTGGTTCAGGGAGACGGTCTTGCGGCTGGCGGGCGCCACGTCCAGTTCGTACGGGGTCACGGCCGAACCGTCGGGCCGCATGAATTCCAGGGTCACGTGGGCGGTGTCACCGGTTCCGGAGTTGGGGTTCTGGATCAGCACGTACTCCTCGAACCCTCCCGCGGTGGTCCCTTCGGCCAGGTACCAGTCGCTGGACGGGGCGTTCACCCCGATGGAGTCGTGGCCGGCCGCCCGGTTGTTCCAGTACATGGAGCGCTCCGCGATCACCTCACCCCCCGATGACTCTAAGTAAGTGGAGACGTCGCTGTCGGGGACCTCGGCATTGAGGTGTATGGTGGTGCGCGAGGCGGCCGGCAGCTCAAGAGGAGTGCGGGCCTGGGGGCCCGAGGGTTTCATGTAAGTGATATTCACGGTGACCGCGTTTTCGTTGGGGTTCTGGATCAGCACCCAGGTATCGAAACCCCATGAGGTAGTCCCTTCAGCCAGGTACCAGGTGCTGGAGGGGCGTGGCTGCGAGTTGTTCAAGAAATAATAGGTTACGCAAGAGCCCACGATCCCGGTGGTGTCGAGCGCCCTTACTTCCACCTGGTGGCCCCCCTCTCCCGTCAGGGAAGAAAAGTCGTAGGCGGTGAAAGTGTAAGTGACCGGGTTGTAAGGGGAAGGCGGGGTGTAGGTGTCTTCCATGGTCCCGTCCACGTACATCTCCAGGCGCTGTATGTCGGTTGAGCGAAGGCTCTCGGCTCTGGCGGCCAGGTTGCCGGCGGGATCGAAGCTATAGGGGTCCGGGCTGAGGATGGTGACATCGATGCGCGCCATGGCCTTCATGACGTCCAGCCGGCCGAAGCCGTAATACTCGTCCCATCCCGTCGCCCCGAGGTCCAGCGCACCATCCCGCAGGGACTGCCAGACCTCGTCGCTGGTCAGGGTGGGGTCGTCCGCCCAAATCAGCAGGGCGGCCCCGGCGACGTGCGGTGCGGCTATGGACGTGCCTTTGGTGTACTTCAGCACATTGCCCTGCTTTACCACGGGTATGCCTCCCATGTCGTCGGCCCTGTTCTGGCCGGGCGCTACCAGGTCGACGCTGGAGTTGTGGTTGGAGAAGCTGGAGTGGTTGTCGTAAAAGTCGACCGACCCTACCCCGATGACATGGTCGTAGGCGGCCGGATAATCCAGCCGGTCCGTACCTTCGTTGCCGACCGCGGCCGTCATCAGGCAGCCCTTGCCATAGGCGAAAGCCACCGCTTCACGGACGATGGCCACGTCCTCGGAGCTGGTGAAGCTCATATTGATTATCCGCGCACCGTTATTGGCGGCGTGGTAGAGGGACTGGGAGACGGACTCGTTGGTGCCTTCGCCGCTGAAATTGAGGGCCTTCAATGGCATTATCTTCCCCGCCCAGGTCATCCCGGCCACCATGTTGGCGTTATTCGTAGCCGCCCCCATCACACTGGCAACCGTTGTCCCGTGCCCGTCAACGTCGTCGTCGTAGGGGTCGGGGTCCTTGTTGTAGTAGTCATACCCGGGGACGCAGCGGGAAGTGAATTCCTGGCCGTTGTAGTCGACCCCGGTGTCGATGACGGCTATGGTAAAAGCGTCGGAGCCGACCTCGATGTCCCAGGCCTGGCTGGCGCCCACCCGGCGGAGGTTCCACTGCATGGCGTAGTTGGTATCGTCGGGGGTGGTCTCGGCCTTCCGGAATATGTAATTGGGTTCCGCCATCTCCACCATGGGCAGACGGGACAGGAACTCGCAGACAACCGCGGGCTCCAACCCGCTCCGCAATTCCAGCTTCATCAGGAAGGGGGCGGCCAGCGCCGCCTGCCTCTCTTTCAGGCTCTCATAGTCCGTTCCCGGTTGAAAGAGTTCTCCCGCCGCGGCCAGAAGCCCGCTCAAGGCCGCTTCCCAGTCCGCCTGGAGCTTTACCACGACTTCCCCCGGCACGTAGCCCGCCAGGTCCGGACCTGACGCGGTGTACGACACAGCCGGCCTCCCGTCGGTATCGCCGTTTCCAGCGGCGGCCGGCATGGCCATGGCCAGCAGGCCCAGCACGCACAGGGCGGCCACCGCTCCGCGTGCCATATACTCTACCTTGACTTTACCTTTATACTTACGGCTCGGCATGTCAGGCCTCGGTTCTTTCAATATCCGCGCCCAGGCCGCTCAACTTCTTCTCCAGCCCCTCGTAACCGCGGTCGATGTGGTGGATGTCGCCCACCACCGTCTCTCCCTCCGCGGCCAGCCCGGCCAGTACCAGGGCCGCCCCCGCCCTCAGGTCCGAGGCGTAAACTTCGGCCCCGCTCAAGCTGCCGACGCCTCTGATGATGGCGTGATGCCCCTCGATGCCGATGTTGCAGCCCATGCGGTTGAGCTCGTCGACAAATATGAAGCGGCTCTCGAAGACGTTCTCGGTGAGGACGCTGGTGCCGTCGGCCATGCTCAGAAGGACCATCATGGGAGGCTGCAGGTCGGTCGGGAAACCCGGGTAGGGCAGGGTAGCGATGTCGGCGGCGTTCAGGGACGGAGCGGACCTGATCAACATGGACCCTTCCTTTTCTTCCACCCCTACCCCGATCTCCCTGAGCTTGTTCAGGAACACCTGGAGGAAGAGCGGGTCGATGCCCTGGATCTCGACTTCACCGCCGGCCATGGCCACGGCGACGGCCAGGGTACCGGCTTCGATGCGGTCTCCCACCACGCTGTATTCCGTACCCTTGAGGGGATGTCCCCCCTCGATCTCCAGGGTGGGCGTCCCAGCCCCGTCGATCCGGGCGCCCATGCTCACCAGGAAAGCGGCAAGGTCCTGGATCTCCGGCTCCCGCGCGGCGTTGTCGATGCGGGTGATCCCCTCCGCCCCCACGGCTGCCATCATCAGGTTCTCCGTCGCTCCCACGCTGGGAAAGCTCAGGGTGATGTCGGCGCCCCGCAGGCGCGGCGCCACGGCTTCGATGTAGCCGTGGGAAAACTCGATCTCCACCCCCATCTCCACCAGTCCCCGGAGATGAAGGTCTATTTTGCGGGACCCGATGTTGCACCCTCCCGGCATGGCCACTTCCGCCCGCCCGAAGCGGGCCAGCAGCGGCCCCAGCACGATGATGGAAGCGCGCATCCGTCGGACCAGCGAATAGGGCGCCTGGTGGGTGGCGAGGTCCCGGCTCTCCATCTCCAGGACGCCGTCTGAGAATTCGACCGACGCCCCCAGGTGGCGGGAGTAACCCCATCATGACACGGACATCCCCGATGTCCGGCACGTTGGAGATGCGGTTCGGTTCTTCCGTCAGCAGCCCGGCGGCCATTAATTTCAAGGCGGAGTTCTTGGCCCCGCTTACCCTGCGTCGAGCCGTGCAGGGGGTTGCCTCCCCTGACAATCAGGGCACTCACTCACTGTATGTTCCTCTCGATTTTCCCGTCGATATTCTGCTGACTATTTTCTACACGTTAGACGCGCCGTCCGGCATGGTTGGAGCAAGAACAAAAGGCCGTGCCTTGTGTAAGACACGACCTTAAAAAACTTAACAGGGTTAGCCGATGAGCTTGCGAAGGCGTTCTTCTTCTTTGCGCTCCAGCGCCTTCTTGAACCTTTTTCAGGCGGGAAGATATCCTCGCGGGCGCGCTCTTCCAGGCTCATGTTGATGAACTTGATCCCTGCTCGGTGTATTCGGGGATGACGATGTTCTCCAGGGCGTTGACCCGGCGGTTGGTCTTGCGGAGTTCCTCGCCGAGGCGCTTCAGGCGGGTCTCGATGTCGGCGCTCTCGATGATGACGTCGATGATCTCCTCGAACTTGTCGGCCACCCCGTCCACCGCTGGTCACCCCGGTGATGGCGTAACCGCGCTTGGTCATGGCGCGCGTGGCGCTGGAGCCCTTGCGGATGACCGGGATGGGTACGCCCATGACGTGCGTACCGGTGATGTCCACCAGGGCCTCACCACCTGGAGGCGTAGGAAGCGGAGCGGATCACCGGACCCCCGTCCTTGGCCTTGGCCATGGACAGCTCGAACTGGGCTTCCATGGTCACACGCTCCAGGCGCAGGGAGAGGCGCATGGGTCTCGTCGACGACGGGCATGAACTCCGCCAGCAGGGCGTCGCGCTTGAGCGCTTGAGAAAGTTGCCGATGCCCTGGTCCGCCCAGGCCGCCAACGACTTGCACTTCAACAACTCGCTTCCGAGTGGGGGTGGACCTGTTCCATGCTGAGGGGCGTCGAACGCTGGCTGATGGTTATGTCATCCGCCCGGGCGGGGTTGTAAATACTTCTCCACGTACTCCGAACTTGATACGCTTGACCGTCTCCTTGGGCATCATGCTGATGAGGTCCCATCCAAGCTGGAGGGTCTGCTCCAGGTCCTGGTTGTTCTTCTGGTCGAGGAGTTCTGCTCGAAAGCGTCGGCGAACTTCAAGGCCATGCGGTCGACGTCGGTGAGGGCTTCCTCGCCCACGATTGCCACCAGGCGGCGCAGGTCGCTCCTTCGGCGTAGAAGGCGTAGAGCTGGTCGGCCGACGCCCGGTGGTCCTCGCGGGTCCGCCTTCCCCGATGCCCAGGTTCATGAGACGGGAGAGGCAGGGCAGCACGTCGATCGGCGGATAGATCCCCTTGCGGTCCAGCGCCCGGGTGAGCACGATCTGCCCCTCGGTGATGTAGCCGGTGAGGTCGGGGATCGGATGGGTGATGTCGTCGTCGGGCATGGTGAGGATGGGGAGCTGGGTGACCGAGCCCTTCTTGCCCTTGATCCGGCCGGCGCGCTCGTAGAGGCTCGCCAGGTCGGTGTACATGTAGCCGGGATAACCGCGGCGGCCCGGCACCTCTTCGCGCGCCGTGGAGACCTCCCGCAGCGCCTCGCAGTAGTTGGTCATGTCGGTCAGGATCACGAGCACGTGCATGTCCTGCTCGAAGGCCAGGTACTCGGCCGCGGTGAGGGCGCAGCGCGGGGTCAGCAGGCGCTCGATGGTGGGATCGTCGGCCAGGTTGAGGAAGACGACCGCCCGCTCCAGGGCGCCGGTGGACTCGAAGGTGCTCCGGAAGAAGTCGGCCTCGCGTGGGTGATGCCCATGGCCGCGAAGACGACGGCGAACTCGCTTGCCTCGCGACGACGCTGGCCTGCTGGACGATCTGGGCCGCCAGCTCGTTGGCGGGCAGCCGGCACCGGAGAAGATGGGGAGCTTCTGGCCGCGGACCAGGGTGTTGAGGCCGTCGATGGCGGAGATGCCGGTCTGGATGAAGTCGCGGGGTGCGTCGCGGCGCCGGGGTTGATGGGGCGCCGATGATCTCCCACTTGCTTCGGCGAACACGGGCGGTCCGCCGTCGATGGGGTTGCCGGAGCCGTCGAAAACGCGTCCCAGCATCGCCGACGCAGGCCATGCGGGCGACTCCGCCGGAACGACGCCGGTGTCCGGTGTCCATGCCGCCGTCCCCCCGAAGACCTGAACAACCGCCCGGTCGCCGTCAGCTCGACACCTGCCCCAGACGTCGTCCGCCCAGGAGCGGTCACAACGCTATCTCGCGACCGACCCCGCGCACCCGTTCGAAGATAGAGGAGCGGCCCGGCGGGCGCCCGTCCGGTATTCGTGGTCGACAGGCTGGGGACAGTGGGCGGAACAAGGTCGTCCCGTCATTGCTCTCCCAACGGTCTCTTCGGTATCCGGGCTGCGATACGCTCCACGGGTCGCGTCAGCCTCAGCCGCGGAGCCGTCCCCAGCGCCGGCGCAGCGTCTTCACTGGCCCGCACGGACCGCGAGAGGCACGGCCCGCTCGGGCGTCTCCAGCCCTCGTGGTAGCGAGGAAGCGTGTGCAGCATAGCGAATTGCTTGGCGGGCGGGCAGAAGGCGTCGATGTCGAAAGGCGACTGCTGCAGGAAGCCTCGCGCAGCAGCCGCCCCGCCTCGAGGAAGGCTTGCTCGCGCTCGCTGAGCGCATCGTGCCCAACGAGCTGGACGATCTCCTCCAGCTCGTCTTCCTCCTGGAGCACCTTTCGCCTGGGCACGGATCAGTGCCAGGACGCGTCGACATTCCCGGCAAACCAGGCATCCAACTGGTAGTGGCGTAAAGCTGGTGATCCAGTCGATCGCCGGGAAGTGGCGGCGATGCGGCGAGCGCGTGTCGAGCGCCCAGAAGGCCCCGGCCAGCGAAGGCGCTCTGGGTCATCGGCTCGGAGAAATCGCCGCCAGGCGGGCGGACCGCGCCGATGAGCGTCACCGGCACCTCGACGCGCCGTCGTCGCCCAGCACTTCGACCCGGCCGGCGCGCTCGTAGAAGTCGGCGAGGCGGGCTGGCGAGGTACGCGGGATAGCCTTCCTCGCCGGGCATCTCCTCGAGGCGGCCGGACATTTCGCGCAGGGCCTCGGCCCAGCGGGAGGTGGAGTCGGCCATCAGGGCGACGTGGTAGCCCATGTCGCGGAAGTACTCGGCGATGGTGATGCCGGTGTAGACGCTGGCCTCGCGGGCCGCCACCGGCATGTTGCGAGGTGTTGGCCACGAGGACGGTGCGCTCCATGAGCGGCCCGCCGGTGCGTGGGTCCTTCAGTTCGGGAAACTCCGTCGAGCACCTCGGTCATCTCGTTGCCGCGCTCGCCGCAGCCGATGTAGACGATGACGTCGGCGTCGGCCCACTTGGCGAGCTGGCTGCTGCGTGACGGTCTTCCCGGTGCCGAAGCCGCCGGGGATGATGGCGGCGCCGCCCTGGGCGAGCGGGAAGAGCGTGTCGAGGACGCGCTGGCCGGTGGAGAAAGCGGAGTTTCTGGATCGAGTTTGCGCTTCACCGGGCGAGGCACGCGGCTGGCCAGGTCTGCATCAGGCCGATCTCCGTGCCGTCCTCCAGCCGGCAGACCTTCTCCACTACGGTGAACTCCCCTTCCTTGATCTCGGCCACGCGACCGGATTTTCCGGGGGGTACCATTATCTTATGGGAGATGTGCTGGGTCTCGGCCACCTCGCCGATGATGTCGCCTGCCTGCACGGTATCTCCAACCTCGACCGCTGGTGCGAACTCCCACTTGCGGTCGCGTGGCAGGGAGACGGTGGTCACGCCGCGCAGGATGAAATCGCCGTATTCTTCCGAGATATCCACCAGCCGCCTCTGCACGCCGTCGTAAATGGAAGAAAGCAGCCCTGGCCCAGCTCGATCAGCAGGGGCTCCTCGGTGCATACCGCGGGCCGACCCACGCTCAGGCCGGAGGTGTCCTCGTACACCTGCACGATGGCGACGTCGCCATCCAGGCGCACGATCTCACCGATGAGTCCGAGCTCGCCG
>CAVXXD010000007.1:0-15619 GCA_963765625.1 uncultured bacterium | reverse complement strand
ATTTTCGTTTCTCGCCGCGGCCGACCGGGCGGCGGAGATAAACTGGCGGGAGTGGGGCGGAGGAGCCTTCGCCGAGGCGGAGCGGGAGGAGAAAGTTGCTGCTGCTCTCCATCTCCGCGGTCTGGTGCCACTGGTGCCACGTCATGGACGAGACCACCTACTCCGACCCCGAGGTCATCCGGCTGATCAATGAGAACTTCATCCCGGTGAGGGTGGACAACGACCGGCGACCCGAGATCAACCGCCGCTATAACCAGGGGGGGTGGCCCTCCACCGTCTTCCTCGAGCCCCACGGCAACGTCCTGGCCGGCGCCACTTACATCCCGCCCGAGAACATGCGCCAGGTTATCGACCGCTTCATCGGGCTCTGGCGGGACAAGCGCACGAGATATCCGGGAAGATAGAAGAAGCCATGAAGGAAGCCATCCGCTCCCCCGCAACCGGCACCGCCGGAGAAACCGGCTCCAGGCTGCACCGCAACATCCGGGAGGACGTCTGGCGGGCGGTGGTGCGGGCCCAGGACCGCGAGCACGGCGGGCTGGGCGACGCCCCCAAGTTCCCCATGTTCGACGTGATGGAACTGGCCCTGGACGTCTACCTGGACCGCCACAACCCCTCAGCCCTGGCCTGGCTGCTGCTGACCGCCGACAACATGCTCAGCGGTGGGACCTACGACCGGGAGGAGGGCGGGCTGTTCCGCTACTCCACCACGCGGGACTGGTCGGTCCCCCATTTCGAGAAGATGCTGGCCGACAACGCCCGCATGGCCCGCATATTGCTGCGCCTCTGGCTGCTGAACGGCAAGCAGCTCTACGCCGGCCGGGCCGCCCACATCCTCGATTACGTGGACCGGACCCTGGGCGACGGCAAGGGGGGTTTTTACGGCAGCCAGGACGCGGACGAGCACTACTACGTTCTGGACCTCGCGGCCCGGGCCGGGCAGGACGTTCCTTTCGTCGACCATACCGTCTACGTCGACAGCGAAGCCCTGGCGGTGGAGGCCTTCCTGGAGGCGGGCGAGATACTGGGGAGGGCCCGCTATCGCGAACTGGGCCGGGCCGGGCTGCGGCTGCTGACGGACCTGCTCTCCGACGAGACCGGCATGCCCCATTACCTGGAAGACCGGGCCGCTCACGGCCAGGGACTGCTGGAAGACCAGGCCACCACCCTGTCCGCCCTGCTGAAGGGCTTTCAGCTCACCGGAGACCGGGCCGTCCTGGAGAAAGCGGCCGTCCTGGGAGACATCATCCGGACCCGTTACTGGGACTCAGCGGCCAGGGTGCTCGCGGACATCGACCGGCGCACCGTACCCGTCATGGTCGACCCCCAGCCGGCCGAGATCGCCACGGCGTCACAGACGGCCGGAGCCCTGCTGGCCCTGGGGGAATTGACGGGACGCAACGAGATGAAGGAGACGGCCCGCGAGATCCTCGAGGCTTATTCCAACGACTACCTTCTTTTCTCCTTTCATGCCGCTCCTTACGCCCGGGCGGCGGACCTGCAGCTGTCGGGATTCCGGACGGTGATGCTGCGGGGAGAGGGCCGGGGAGCGGAGTATGCGGGGCTCAGGCGCGCCGCTCTCCTCTCTCCCCTGCCACGTTTGCTCATCATTCCAGGAGGGAATAATCTAGGTTTAGAAGGTAAAGCAAGCAACGCGGAAGGGAACGCGGAGGGGCCGCCCGGAGCTTTCGCCGTCGTCTGCGAGGACAACCGGTGCGGCCTGGCCATCGCGGACGCGGAAACGCTGGCCGAAGCCCTGGAGGTAAACCGGGGCCTGCTTGGATCCGAGAGTGTTGAATAAACCTGGAAGGGAGACGAGTGATATGCCCGAGGCATACATGGACCATTACGCCGCGACACCCATCGAGCCCGAAGCCCGGGAGGCCATGCTGCCCTTCCTGGGCGAGGAGTTCGGCAATCCCTCTTCCCTCCATTCCTGGGGGGACCGGGCCCGCGAAGCGCTGATCGAAGCGCGGGAAAAGGTGGCCGCCCTGATCGGCGCCAGCGACGAGGAGATCATCTTTACCTCCAACGGCACCGAGGCCAACAACCTGGCCATCAAGGGCCTGGCTGGCGCGCTGAAGAAGAAGGGCGAGCACATCGTGGTCTCATCCGTCGAGCACTTCTCGGTGCTCAACGCGGCGCGCACCATGGAGAAGTCCGGCTTCGAGGTGACCCTGGTGCCGGTGGACCAATACGGCATCGTCGACCTCGCCGCCCTCAAGGAGAGCGTGCGCTCAGACACCGTGCTCATCTCGGTGATGACCGCCAACGGGGAGATCGGCACCGTCGAACCGGTGGCCGAGATCGCCGCTTTCGCCCGGGACAAAGGCATAGCCTTTCACACCGACGCCGTGGCCGGAGCCGCTTACGTCCCCATAGACGTGAAAGAATGGGGGATCACCGCCCTCTCCCTGGCTTCGGACCTGCTCTACGGCCCCAAGGGGGCGGGGGCGCTGTTCGTGCGCAAGGGCACCCGCCTGCTGCCCCTGCTGGAGGGCGGCGTGCAGGAGGGAGGGCGCCGCAGCGGCACCGAGAACATGCCCGCCATCGTGGGCATGGGAGTGGCGGCCGAGCTGGCGCTGGCGCGGCGCGAGGAGCGCGCGGCTCGCCTGGTCCCCATGCGGGACGCCCTCATCGGTGGGTTGCTCGAGGCTATCCCCAACGTCCGCCTCACCGGCCACCCCGAACTGCGGCTGCCCTGGAACGCCAGTTTCGTGGTGGATTTCATCGAGGGCGAGTCCATGCTGCTCTTCCTGGACCAGAAGGGCATCGCAGTCTCCAGCGGCTCGGCCTGTACCTCGCGGGCCCTGAAGCGTTCGCACGTGCTGGACGCCTGCAGCGTGCCGGTGGAATCGGCGCAGGGATCCATTCTTTTCAGTTTTGGTCTTTCCAACCGCCCGGAAGACGTGGATTATATAATTGAGGTGCTGCCTCCCATCGTAGACCGTCTGAGGCAGATGTCACCCCTGTACGCCAAATATCTAAAGGAAGGAGGAGCGTAAGATGGCAATGTACTCTGACGTGGTCATGGACCATTTTACCAACCCGCGCAACGTGGGCGAGATCGAGGATGCCGACGGCGTCGGCGAGGTCGGCAACCCTACCTGCGGCGACATGATGACTTTCTACATCAAGGTTGACGACGGCAAGCTCTCCGACGTCAAGTTCAAGACCTTCGGCTGCGGCGCGGCCATCGCCGTCTCCAGCATGGTCTCGGAGATGGCCAAGGGCAAGACCATCGAAGAAGCGATGAATATCGGCCGCGACGACGTGGCCGAGCAACTGGGGGGCCTCCCCAAGCAGAAGATGCACTGTTCCAACCTGGGGTCGGATGCCCTGCATCTGGCCATCGAGAACTACCTGTCGAAACAGCAGGACGGGAAAGGGGGAGAATGAACATGAGCGACCAGCCGGGAAAGAAGGAGTTTCTGCAAGTGCCCCTACTGCGACGCGGAACTCGAAGAGCCGTCCCCCTTCTGCGGGACCTGCAAAGTGGTCATCCTGACCTGCGTCAAGTGCGGCGGCGCCGTGCGGGAGGGCGTGGAAAAGTGCCCCACCTGCGGCGACAAACCAGCCTAGGAAATTTGGGGTCATAGGAAATTTGGGGTCAGACCCCTTCTCCACTTTCTCGGAAAAGCTGCGGGAAAGGCTGAAGACGCGGGAAATGCGAAAGAAGCGGACGATCCCCCCGTACCTTATCTGGAAGGAGATGCGCGACCATGGCTGATGAGAAGAAGCGAGGCGTGACCATAGTGGTCTTCTCGGGCGAGCTGGACAAAGCGCTGGCCGCCTTCAACATCGCCAACACCGCCGCCGCCATGGACCTGCCGGTGACCATGTTCTTCACCTTCTGGGGCCTTGGCGTGATCAAAAAGGAAGAGGGCAAAGTGGGCTCGGGCAACTGGATGAAGGTGATGATGAACAAGATGGACCGGGGCGGGGCCAAGCGCCTCAAGCTCTCCAAAATGAACATGGGCGGGATGGGCACGGCCATGATGAAGAAGCTCATGGCCCAGCACAACATGCCCCCCATAGGCGAGATGATCAAGATGGCCGACTCGCTGGGAGTGAGGATGCTGGCCTGTACCACCTCCATGGCCTTGATGGGCCTGGAGGAGAAGGACTTCATCCCCGAGGTCAAAGAGTTCGTGGGCGCGGCCACCTACGTCGGCAATGCCCTCGACAGCGACGTGAACCTGTTCATCTAGTTTTCTTAAGGATTTATAAGGATGTGATGGAGATGAAGGCTGACCGGACGCTGGACTGCGTGGGTCTCTACTGCCCCATGCCCATCGTCAAGACGTCGCAGGAGATCAAGGAGATGCAGCCGGGCGAAGTGCTCGAGGTGATCGCGGACGACAAGGGCATCAAGAGCGACATGCCCGCCTGGGCCTCCAAGACCGGCAACGAGTTCCTGGGGATGGAAGAAAAGGATGGCGAGATCAAGGTCTACGTGAAAAAAGCCTGACCGTTTGATTTTGATTTTGATTTTGAAAAGGGGGTCTGCATGAGCACCGAAGAAAACCTGCACGCCGCGTACACGGGAGAAGCCAAGGCCGTGGTGCGCCTCAATGCCTACGCCAGAAAGGCCGTGGAGGAGGAGTATGACGGCCTCGCCAAACTCTTCCGGGCCGTAGCCGCCTCGGAGTCGGTGCACGCCTTCAACAACCTCAGGCTGCTCAAGGACATCAAGGACACCGAGACCAACCTGCAGGAAGCCCTGGCCTCAGAGCAGAAGATCGCCGAAGTGGGTTACACCAGCTTCATCGCGGAAGCCGAGGCCGAAGGCAAGGAGGCCGTCGCTCAGCTGTTCACCTATGCCCGCGACGTGGAGGACCGCCACGCCAAGCTGTACGAGATGGCCTTGCAGCACCTGGTGGGAGACGAGGTCCCCGAGTACTTCGTCTGCGAGGTCTGCGGCTACGTAGCCGACACTTTCCTGCCCGACAGCTGCCCCATCTGCGGCGCGCCGGCGGAGAAGTTCCACGAGGTAGAGTAGGAGGCCGGCAGCTTTCGGAAACGGGGCGGAAAAGGTTGTTCGGGTAACGGCGGATGGTATAATTCTTGCGGGAGGATATCCGATAGAGGCGCGTTTTTAAAGAACCCAAGGAGGTAGACAGTATGGCGGACGACAGGGAAAAACTGCTCATGGAGGAGATCCAGGCTTACGAGGAGCAGCTTCAGGCTGTAGCCTACAAACTGCAGGAGCTCATGGGCGTCGACTGCAATTTCGGGGCCTGCGTCTTCGACCCGGAGATGAAGGACGCGGAAGCCAGGTTGGCCGACCTGGAGGCCCGCAAGAAGACCCTCGAGAGTGTCATCAAGGCCCTCAAGGAGTGCGAGGCTCGCTAGCACACGGGCTTTACCGGAACGAAAAGGGCGGGCAACACAGCCCGCCCTTCTTCTTTCCTCGGGGACAAGGGGGTCAGCACTCGCAGAGCTCGCCCTCGCGCAGCACCTCCACCCCTTCTTTTACCAGGAAGCCCACTATGACCAGCGCGGCGATGGGATCGGCCTGCCACCAGCCGAAGAAGTAATTGAGTCCGACGCCGGCGAGCATGGCCACGGAGAGGAGCATGCAGGCCAGGGTCTGGCGTGAATCGGCCAGCAGGCTGCGGCTCCCCACCTCCCGGCCGGTGCGGCGTTTGAGCAGGAAGAGCACGGGCATTATCACCATCGACAGGAGGGCGATGATGATCCCAGCCAGTGACGCCTCCGGTTCCGACCCGGTCACCAGTTTACGTATGGACTCGAAGGCCACGTAGGCGGCCAGCACCAGAAAGGACCAGCCCACCAGCTTGACGGCTTTCCGCTCAACCCGCTCCTCTTCTTCCTCCGAGATCCTGCCTCCCGCCCGGAACCTCCAGATCATCACGGAGCCGGAGATGGACTCGATGAAGCTGTCGAAGCCGAAGCCCTCCAGGGCGATGCTGCCGGTGAGGAAACCGGCCGCCAGAGAGGCCACGCCCTCGAAGACGTTGTAGGCCACGGTGAAGAAGGAGAGCGCCAGGGCCCGCCGGCTCAGCTCTTCGTGCCGCGAAGGCCGCGAAGCCGCGCCGCAAGTCCCTTCTTCGCACGAGCAGTTACACTTTTCCGTCAAGCTACATCAGCCCCATGTTGCGTTCTTCGTGAATGCGCCGGCGCAGTTCGGAGAGGTTGGCCGGCCCGGGGGCGCGGGAGCCCTTCTCCATCTCCTTGACCAGGGTGCGGAGGGCGTTGTTGACAGGCGTCTGGGCCCCGTGTATCCTGGCCCTCTCCTCCACGAAGCCGTTGATCAGGTCGACCTCGGTCCGCTCCCCCCGCTCCAGGTCTGAGAGCATGGACTCGGCGTAAGGCCGGGCGGCGCGCACCAGGGCCAGGGGGTCGGGTTTGAGCACCACTTCTTCCAGCTCCACCCCTTCCAGGCGGGCCAGGTCCTCGACCTCATCCCACAAGGGCAGACCTTCGTCCCAGACCTCCTCGACCATGGCCCCGTCGGTCAGGCGGGAACCGGTCAGGGCCCCCAGGGAGCCCAGGCAGGCGCTGGCGCGCAGAGCCGACCACAACTCGCCGGTGATGTTGGGGGTGAGCCGCGGGAACCCGTCGCCAGCGGGCTCGAACATCCCGGCCAGTTCCTGGAGGCGTGGCGAGACGGGTCCGGAGATCTCCCCCAGGCTGAGGCGGCCGGGCGCGACAAGCTCTACTACGCCCGGCTGCGGGCTGGCGGCATGGAAGCCTGCCAGTCCTCCCACCACCCGCTTGGGCTCGATCATCTCCGCCACCGCGCCCACCGGCCATCCCGCCTGAAGGGTGACGAAGAAGGTGTCCCGGTGCATGTGCGGTGAGATAGCCCGCATGGCTTCTCCCAGGTGCGGCCCCTTGACCGCCAGGAAGACGGCATCGAACGGCCCGGCCAGTTCTCCGGGAAAGACGATGTCGACGGGGAATGACGCTTCTTCCCCGCTTACCCTGAGGCCTCTTTCCCTTACCGCCGCCACTATCGCGGGATCGTCGTCGGCCACCACGAAGGCCCGGCCGGCGCGCGCCAGCGTTCCCGCCAGGATGCCACCCACCGCGCCGCATCCCGCCACCAGTATCCTCATCATCATGCCTCCTTGGGGTCAGGTCTATCGTTTATTATTTTCAACCATAATTTACCAAAGAGCCCAAAACAACATTTACCATTATCTGGGAGAAAATAATAAACGATAGACCTGACCCCTATTGCGTTAACGTGGGGTCCTCGGGCACTTCCTCGGGAACGTCGGGCGGCGGGGGAGGCACCGGCTTGGAGGTCCAGATGAAGAGCGGCGTGCCCACTTCCACCTTGTCGAACAGCTCCGCCACGGCCCAGTTGGCCATGCGGATGCAGCCGTGCGAGAGAAGCCCCGGAACCAGGGGATCGTGCCCGTGGATGAGTACCGTCCCGCCCGCCGCGGTGGTGCGCAGGGCCCGCACGCCCAGGGGGCTGTTCGGCCCCGCGTCGATGCGTGGGGGCATGTCCTTGGCCCACTCCGAGCCGGGGTTGATCCACACCGGGTCGTGGTCTTTCTTGTCTATGTAGAACTTACCCAGGGGGGTGGGGTACTTGGGCGCCCCGGTGGCGACGTTATAGGTATTGATCAGCGTATCCTTGTTGTAGAGCTTCAGGTTGTTGCCCATGACGTCCACCACCAACACCGCCTGGACCTCGTCATCGGTCAGGTCGGGCTGGGTGGTGGCCACCGCCAGCTCCGCCGTCTTCTGGTCCGGTGAGAGCATGGCCGCCTCCACCGCCACGATGCTGGCATCGACGTCCACCACCCGCCCCTCGACGGAGTGCCTGTAGTTGATCTTGCCGGTGGTGTTGTCGAAAGAAAGGGAGGCGCTGGAGGGGCTCTGGTTGACCTCGCCGGCGATCTCGGTGATCTTGCCGCTCAGGATGTCGTCGTCCATGGAATAAGCGAGCCCGATCTGTATATCCAGCGGCTGGTTGAAGGTGCGCCTCCAGGCCCTCTCGAAGACGGAGCGGTCCCACCCGGCGCTGTAGGCCTCCTCCACCATGGAGCCGACGTCCACCTCAAGCCCCAGTTCGGCGGGATTGATGGTCCAGGCTTTATCCTTGAAGACCACGGTCACCGGCTGCATCAGGGGGGTGACCGCCTCCTCCGACACCATCTGTTTGGCCGCTTCCTTCTCCATCCCGCTGACGTCCACACCGAGGACGGTGGTGTTGGGAAACATCTCACCGCGGTGGGTGGAATCGGCGAAGGCGAGCACGGACGAAGTCACGATGAGCAGGCTCACCAGCACGATGATGACTATCAGAATTACCTTCTTGAGCTTGCTCTTCGGTCTCAGGAGGGACTTGAGCTTATCCCAGTTCGACAGTCTTCTTGTTCTTCTAGGCGCCAATCTGTTACTACCTTTTCAGTTCCAGGAACCACCGACCCATGGCCCCAACTCTTATTAAACACAATCATCCAGATAAATCAATGTTCCAGATTACGCCATTTCTCCTGGTACGAGGAGAAACAGGCCAGAAACCCGTACTCGGAGAGCACCCGCTGGCGTTCCAGGTGAAGGGCCTGCAGCCGGGTGCGGTCCCGGGCTTCCCCCCTGCCGCCCTCTTCCTCGATCCGCCCCGTCAGCTCCGCGTTCATCTTCTCCAGTTCATCCAGGCGGACCCGGTAGGACGGAATGTCCAGCGCCACCAGATCCTCGCCCCGGAACCGGGCCCTGGTCCGGCAATGCGGACATAAGAGATAGCCGGCCTCTTCAGGCTTCTCCATCTCCACCGAGCAGAGTGGGCACTTCTCTTCCATCTTCGGACATTCTTCCCTGTCACTCTTTATCTATATCCACTTAGACGGCCTCAACCACAGTGGCGGCACCATTACTGCCTTTTTTTCCTCGAAGAAAAGGGCTCCCCCGGAGAGGAGCCCTTTGCAATCGAAGTTTTTCGCCAGGAGCTTACTCTTCCGGGGTCTCCGTGGCTTCCGGGGCCTCTTCTTCCTCGAGCGGTACCGGGCTGCCGCCCATCAGCAGGCCACCCACCAGCACAGCCGCACCCAGGATCAGCAGGATCCAGGGGATGTAGACCTTGACCCAGTTTATCTGGCCGATGCCGTCCTTGGCTTCCTGCGCCGACTCCTTGACGGACTCGTCGGTCTGGGTGTAGCGGGCCTCGTACACCATCTGCGGCGGCGCCTGCATGACGGCCGCCATGGCCGCCTCTACCTTGGTGATGGCCGCGTTCAGTTCGGGGCTGCTGTCCTTGTACTTGGCCAGAAGGGGCTGGAGGCTGCCGGTAAAGGCAGTCAGGTCCGGGCTGACCGTGATCGACTCGACCACGTCGCTCAGCTTGATGATGGAACCGGTCTTGGGCTCGATGGCGACGTTGCCGGTATTGCCGTACTCATACCTGAGGGCGATGGGCTGGGAAGATACCTGGGCGATCTTCGCGGCGTCCTCCGGGGTGAGCACCGGGGCGAGCAGGGCCAGCAGGCCGTCGATGTCGAGCCCGGCCGCCGTGAGTTTGGCTTTGAACTCGTCGAAGGTGATGGATTCGGGGTACTCGCTGTACTTCACGTAGTAGTCGGTCACCTGGGTGGGCTTGAGCTCGCCCGCGAAGTTGTAGACCCGCAGGCCTTCCAGGTCGCTCTCCTCGTTGTCGGTGATCTTGGACATCTCGTAGAAGGTATTGACCTTGTTCTCGAATACTTTGTAGGTCTCTTCCTTGTCGATGTCGAAGGGGAAGCTCAGGTACCAGGTGCCGGAGCGGTTGACCTGGTTCGACTCTTCGAAGGCCCAGCTGCGGGGGTCGTCGACGTTCTCGATGGTCTCGCGGTCGATGACGTACTGGGCGGGTTCGACGACGGTCTGGCCGGCTACGTGCTGGGTGATTGTCTCCAGCACCACCGCCCTGCTGGAATCGGTCTCGCCTTTGACGCTGGAATAATCGCGGTTGATGGTGAGCGGGAAGTTCGCGCCTGCTTCCAGGAATTCGCCGGTCATGGGATTCATGTAGAGGTCGACATCCCCTTCGTAAACGGGATGGGAATCCACGTCCTCGGGGAATTTCACCAGGGCGGGCACGGCGATGGCCCACCACAGGATGGCTGCCACCACGAAGATTATCCCGACCACTATCAGGGCCTTGCTCGCTGCACCTTTCATCATTCTCCTCCCTTCAAGGACTGATCTCTCCTAAAGGTAGATTATACCCTAGCGCTCCTACAATATTCCCCTCTCGAAGCGCGTTTCCCTCTATTCAACGGCATTTCATCAAGGCAATACCGGGGATAAGGGTCAGCGCATGCCGGGGAAGTACCCGGCATCGGCGCTCCCGCCAGCCCATTTGCCTGAATAGTGGAAGTATAAGGGGCGCTCCGCCACGACGGGCTGCGAGGCCATTACGTAGACGGAAACGTCTCCCTGGGTGTAGACGAGCTGATTGACCATAAAGGAGAAGCGGCTGAGTGCAGGCATGGTGTATTGTTCGCGGGTCACCTCTTCGTCCGGCAGGTAATAGAGGACAGTGAGGTCGATGTCCTCGGGCTGGGGGTTGAGGATGCAGAGCCATTCCTCGAAGCCCTCACCCGTATATCCCTCGGTGAAGAACCAGGCGCTGGACGGCTTATTGACCCCGGTCCCCACGTCCCCGCCGGCCGCCCAGCCGTGGTAATCGTAGTACATGGGGCGCTCCGCCACGATGGGGGCGCTGGAGTTGAGGCTTATCGACACCTGCAGATCGGCCCCGGCGTCCTGGTTGACGAAGACGGTCCGGCGCGACCTGGCGTCTATGGTCACTTCCCTGTCGATGGGCACGCCGGCCGAGGTGATGTAGGTGATCCAGACCGTGACTGCCGTGTCCGCCGGGTTCTGCATGCAGAGCCACTCCTCGAAACCTTCCCCGGTATACCCTTCCGCGAAGTACCAGCTGGTTGAAGTGCTGGTGGCCCCCATGGCGGCGCTGCCCCCCTGCCACCTGCCGGAATAATCGAAGTAGATGGGGCGTTCCGCCACCACCGGCGCTGACGAGGTGAGCTTGATGGAGACGTTGCGATCCGCCCCGACCACCTGGTTCACCAGCTGGCTATACCGGGAATTGGCTGCGATGGCGGCGGTGATGGCCTGGTTGCCCACGCCGCCCTCACCCTGGTACTCGATGTCCACGCTGATGTCGGTGTCGTTCGGGTTGTAGATGCAGAGCCATTCCTCGAAACCGGCCCCGGTGTAACCTTCGGCGAAGTACCACTCGGAGGCGGGCTGGTTAACTCCCGCCACCACGTGGCCTCCCTGCCATTTCTGGTGGTAGTCGAAGTAGATGGGACGCTCCGCGACGATGGGGGTGGAGGCGTTTATCTGCATGGATACGTCCCGGTCGTCCCCGACCTCGGAACGGACGTTGATGGTCATGCGGCTCATCAGCGGCAGATTGTATTTCTTGGTCAGGGGCGCCTGCCCGGTGAAACAGTAGGTCACTTCCACCGACGACGCGACCCCGTTGGGGTTGAGCATGGTCAGCCACTCGTCGAAGCCCTTGCGCGTGGTGCCCTCGGCGAAGTACCACTTCCGGGCGGCGTTGGACACGGCTATGGAGGTGGAGGTCGAAAGGACCTGCCCGTCGCCGTACTCCACGTCGGCCCGCAGGTCGTAGACGCCATCAGCCATGGAGGAGGTCTCCAGCACGCGGGTGAAGGGGGAAGAGGTCTCGGAGCCGATATAGCTGCCGTCAATATAGAAGTTGACCCGGCTGACGGAAGTGGGCTCGGGAACCGAGACCTTGATGGAGGTGTTCTCGTAGAGGAGCTCGCCTTCCCGGGGCTCGATGAGCCAGACGTGAGGGCCGCCGCAGTGATGGACGATGGCCCGGTGAATGGCCTCGGCTTCCCTCTGGTTGTAGAAAGAATCCCGCAGTCTCGCCTCCTCGTCCGGGTTGGAGATGAAAGAGGCTTCGGTGAGGATGGCCGGCATGTTGGTGTGGTTGAGCACACCGCAGTAGTCTACCCGCCACACCGGAGGGCTGGCGGCAGGCAGGCCCATCTCCCACAGGAGCTCGTTCTCGGCCTTGGTAGCCAGATCTTCCGTCTCCGAGCCGGCGGCATTGGAGATAAGGGTGAGGGTGTAGTTGGTGCCGGAGGCAGCCACTGCGTTGTGATGGATGGAGATGAAACGGTTCACCCCCAGCTGGTTGGCGGCAGTCCAGCGGTCCGTGATGGAGACGTAGGAATCGTCGGTGCGGGTCATGTAGACGGTGGCGCCTTCCTCGACCAGCAGCGCCTGCAGTTTGAGAGCCACGGAGAGGTTGACGTTCTTTTCCTGCAGTCCGGTGGGGCCCACCGCGCCTGTCTCCGAGCCGCCGTGCCCGGGGTCGATCATGAACGACCATCCGGCCAGGGTGCCCAGCGCCCCTCTGGCTTCTTCCAGGCCCAGCGGAGGAAAAACCGTCAGGCCGGCAAGAAGAATCGCCAGGCAGACCACGGCCGGGACCAAGGCCCGGCCTGTGCGGATCCCTTTTTTTTCTTCCGGCTTACGCTCCATGTATCTCCACGCTGTATCTCCTCGCAGTATCTCCTCGCTCCGGTTCACGTTCTCCGCTCCGGCTCACATGTGCTTAGGATATTTCTTCGACGCGGTGAGGCTCTTTCCTTATCATGCTTGGACGCAAAGCGCGGCAGGAAGGGGCATCCGGGCCGCCCATGTGGAGGGTGTGGAGGTTGGTGACAGGCACCCTGTGGAGGGTCAGGGTTTGCCGGGCTCGAGTTCCGCGATCATGCGCAAGGCGTCATGGTTGTCGGGGTGGAGGCGGAGCACTTCCTTGAAGTCCTCCAGCGCCTGCCGGTTGTTGCCCGCTTTTCGCCGGGCCAGCCCCCTGACCAGGTAGGCGGAGTGATAGTCGCGGTTGAGTATGAGGGCGTGTTCCCAGTCTTCCAGCGCCTCGCTCCAGGTATTGAGCAGGGCCAGGCACACGCCGCGCTCGTAATAGGCTTCCGCGAAACCAGGCTTCAGGCTGATGGTCCGGGAGAGGTCGCGGATGGAGCGGTTGTGGATGGGGTTCTCGTCATAATGTATCTTGCGCCGGAAGGCCATGGCCCTGAGGTAATAGGCCTCGGCGAGTTCGGGCTTGAGCTTGATGGCCGCGTTGAGGTCCTGGATGGCGAGCTCCCAGCATCCCCGCTCGAGATAGAATTTCCCCCGCATTATCAGGGCGTTGGCGTCTTCCGGCTGGACCTTGATGGTCTCGGTGGCATCATGCAGCTGTTTCAGCCTCTCCGGGCTCTCCAGAGCGGCTTCGCCCGGCCTGCCCCTGTCTTCCAGGACGTCCAGGACCAGCTGGAGCACCCTGCGGCTGCGGGTCAGGTTGGGGTTGTTGCAGAGCCACTTGACCCTGACATTGGTGGCTCCGTGCAGGTAACCGCTTCCTCCGGGGATGAACATGGTGCCATGACGGTTATAGATGGAGGTGTATTTCACGGCGGTCTGGGGTTCGGGTGGGCTGGCGGCCAGTATCCTGACAAAAGAAGAAAAGGGCAGGACCTGCCGGGGCGCCGACATCAGGCTCAGGGGGGCCAGGCGGTAGGTGCCACGCATCAGGGTGCCCAGGAAGATGATCCTTCCGAGGTACTTGAGCTGCCCCTGTTTCTCGATACAGTAACGGAGGACCAGCCCTCCTTCCCCCTGGCAGATGACATCGAGATGACTTGTGTTCAAGAGGATCTTGAACTCGTCTATCTTTTTCCGGAGATAGTTGGCGTTCCTGCTAATGTCTCCCAGCCCGTACATGGGGAAGGGCAGGAAGTAGGCCTCGTATTCCAGCTGTTGAAGCCAGTTGCGGAGAGCGATGGAGCTGGTGCTGGACCTGCCGATGCCTGGGATGACGATGATCGGGTTGCGCCTCCCCCTGGCCCTTTCACAGGTCTGGAGGTCGCCGTGCTTCTTTAAGGCCACCTTATGAGGCTTGGCCTGGAAGATCTCGTCGGACATGTTTTCCTTCCTCATGTGGCGGCAATGGCGTCGAGTTCCAGCAGGAAGCCTCCGGGGATGCCCGCCTGCACGGTCGAGCGCGCGGGGCACGGGGGCGGGAAGAACTCCGCGTACACCTGGTTGAACTCGGGGACGTGGGCGACGTCCGAGAGAAAGACGGTGATCCTGATGACCTGCGCCAGCGACGAGCCGGCTTCTTCCAGCAGGGTCTTGAGATTGCCCAGCACCAGCCTCGCCTGGCCGGGCAGGTCGTCCGGTAACGGCGCGTCATCCCCTTCCGGGAGGACGGGCAGCTGCCCGGAGACGAACACCAGGCCTCCCGCGATCACGGCCGGCGAGTAAGGGCCGCGGGGGGCCGGAAGGCCGGTGGGGGAAAAGGGCTGCAGGTCCAAATCACACCACCGCCAGGTCCAGGTAGTTGGCCGAGACCCCATGTTCATTGTGGAAGGAATTAAGGTAAAATAAAAATATTACATATTCGATTTCGAAAGAGCGATATTTCAAAACGAATAATCAATTATCCAAAACTCTAAAATTCAAACAAAATCTATTGCTTGCTCGACAGCATGAAGCTACGCTATAAAAAATACTACTATTTGTTTCGGACGAATAAGATTGACCCGTTCGAATTATCCTTCGTTTGTTCCTTTATTAGTAAATTGAACAAAGATAGGCAACGATTTCGTTTTCAAAGTCTAGGGTTATATGTATATATTTACTATTTTTTTCAAATTGAGAATTTTGAATCGGTACACATGGGCGTATCAAAAATTCGATATTATTATCATGCAGTGGAGTTGATGTATGCAGTGTAGCTTGTAATGTGATCTGAAGATTGGGCCTTTCATGAGATTAAAAAAATTCGTAGTACAGTTCGAAGAAAGGTGCCTTGGAAAATACTTCTTGGAAGAATTTTCGATGCTTCATCCATTGGTACTTTTGTTAGTTGTTCGGAATTAGTCCTCTTGAGGTGGCTACAACTATTTCGTACTAAAATGGGTTAAGCGACTAACAGGTTAGGACGAAACACTTTATCGGTAGTCGGAACTTCGCTTGTTAGATAATGGGTCATCATGTCCAAAAGAATAGACATTGTACAAAAATGTGTTCACGAAGAAATATTCCCTGGAGAGATAAAGGAAACAATGTAAACAAAAACTTATGAGATGCCATACTTGGAACGAGGAATTTGAAAAGAAACAAGGAAGACCTTACCATGAGCATAAAGTGAGCGTATTTGCTATCATAATCATTACCAGAGTCCATCGGAATTCAACGGGTATTACTGTAGTATTCCAATTGTTCATGATAGGAAGAAGATCCGTTTCAGCAAAGTCAAGAACTACATTCTACAAATGTCAACCAAGACGTCGTGTTAGTTTACACATTGTAGACACTTTCAATATCTATGCTACCAACTACTTACTTCATTTGAGCAATTTACACGCCAAATACAAGAGAATTCCGATGGGTACAACACCATGGTGAATTGAAGAGCCGAGAAAATAATAACAAAACCGATCAACCAGTAATTCGTGTACCAGGCAGCTCGGAACGTATATCCAAAACATAATGCTAGGGCACAAATAACGAACTGGTATCCACCGATGATGTACAATACCGAAGTTTCATAGTTATCCTGGACTCCTTCACCACTAACATCCCAACC
>CAVXXD010000006.1:0-475136 GCA_963765625.1 uncultured bacterium | reverse complement strand
AAATTTTATTTTCTTTCGCCACAGGCTTCTTTTTCCACATTATACCAGATATTACCCTGAAGGATGAGAAGCCACCCCGGGTTAGTTTCATCAACTTCATGAATGATGTTTCCGTGATTATTCAAATACACAAATTTTATAAAACGGATCAGATGACTTGGGCAATTAATTTCACATAAGATTTCAATTGATCTGAATCCTTTATCGCTTTTGTTGACAGTTTGCAGATATTCATTGATCATCCGCAAATATTGACTCCTGTTTGCCGGTGCAAGTTTAACCCATATTGATTTTGTATCAGGAGCGGGGGAGGCAAGCCTTGAGATATCGGCAAAGACGGCATCCCGGTATTTAGTGTAACCTGTAAGACGCCAGTTGTCGGTCATTTTTTCGGCCATAAGCGGGGATGGCCTTATCAGAAACAAGCAAACTAGAAACAAAATGGCTTTTGTTTTCATGTTGTTTTAGTCTCCTTTCCTGTTTGCGATGGGATTATATTCTACATTAAAATAATCTGAATTAAAATAGAGGATATTCACAATCAAGCCTGCAATCTGCTAATTGACATTAGGTAATGCTAACTTATATTAAGAAAGTTAAATTATTTAGTTACAATATACTATAAAAAAGCTTGCAATTGAAAAGGATTAATCTTAATGATAAACGACATTTGCCGTTGATAGTGAAGGGGTTGCCAACCGGTATACTCAGGCAATCGCCGGGGTTACCTGCCGGGCAGGTTCTGTCCGGGAGTCAGTTCAAAATGACAAGATAGAATTAATTTTACAGACTAACTCAGACAAATTATGAAGGAGTAGTTATGTGGGAATATACAGACAAAGTTAAAGAGCATTTTCTCAATCCGCGCAATGTTGGCGAAATTGAAAATCCGGACGGTGTGGCGGAAGTAGGATCGCTCGCCTGCGGTGACGCGCTCAAACTTACATTTAAACTTGATGAGAATAAAAAAATAAAGGATGCCAAATTTAAAACATTTGGCTGTGCCAGCGCCATAGCATCATCATCGGCTCTGACGGAAATAATCAAAGGCAAGACGGTAGAAGAGGCGCTTAAAGTTACCAATCAGGATATTGCCAAATATCTGGGGGGGCTTCCGGACGAAAAAATGCATTGTTCGGTTATGGGCAAGCAGGCTCTGGAAAAGGCGGTGGAGAATTACCGCGGCGCTCCGGCACTGGAAGAAGGCGCAAAAATTATTTGTGAATGTTTCGGAGTGACAGATCTTGAAATCGAGCGGGCAGTGCGCGAAAATAATCTTTCCACGGTGGAAGATGTGACCAACTATACCAAAGCCGGCGGCGGTTGCGGCAATTGCCATGACGCAATTCAGCAGATAATTGATCAGGTGCGCACTGAGCCGAAAACCGATAATAAACCAAAATTAACCAATATTCAGAAGATTCGGTTGATAGAAGAAACGATCGAACGGGAAATTCGTCCGTCGCTCAAGCATGACGGCGGGGATATAGAAATTGTCGATATTATCGGGAATCGCGTCATTGTCACCATGTGCGGCGCTTGTTCTACCTGCAAAGCTGCAGATATCACACTGAAAAACTTCGTGGAGCATCGTCTTAAGGAACTTGTTTCACCGGATATTGGCAATGGATTGTGGGAGAAAAAGAGCTATCCCGCGGGCAGGGTGGGGGAATATGCAGCCGTTAAACTCTCAGATAGCCTCAGGGAGATAGGGCTGCGAGCTGGAAAGACTGCAGACCGCCACTCCCCCACGCGTAGATGGGCGGACCCTTAACTATGAGAAGATGATACCTAACCCGGACAGGAAGGCCTGGAAAACTTCTCCCCGGACACGAAAAGCCGCTTCTGCCACAGATCGACTGCTACTGACCTACACCAGCGAGGAGACGCATCGCGTCGTAAAGGAAAATCTTCACAAATCTCCCGTGAAAACAGGGAGTGTTCAGGTATAGGGCCGAGGTTCTGCCCGTCCATCGAGAGGAAAATAATGAACTTCCCGGACAAGGGACGCCACCCCGTCTTCGTCGGAGCCGAGGGTGGCGAACAAACGAAGATATCTGCAGGGCCTGACCACCAGCATGCCTCCGGAGGCGCAACAGGCGATAATCTCCGCCACTCCCGGGCTGGAGACGTCCAGGATGGTGCGGCCCGGATACGCAGTGATGTATGACTTTGCGCCGCCCCAGCAACTCTTCCCCACCCTGGAACACAAGGGAGTTAGGGGGCTCTTCCTCGCGGGGCAGATAAACGGTACCTCCGGGTACGAGGAGGCCGCCGCGCAGGGCTTGATGGCGGGATCAACGCTGCCAGGAGCTTGCGTGGGGAAGAGACCTCGTGCTCGGAAGATCCGAGGCCTACATAAGCGTGATCGTCGATGACCTGGTCACCAAGGGGGTTGAGGAACCGTACCGCATGTTCACCTCCAGGCGGAATACAGGCTTCTTCTGAGGTCAGACAACGCCGACCTGAGGTTGGGTGGGTTGGGGCACACCCTGGGCCTGGTATCAAAGGAGAGAGTGAAAGAAACAAGGAGAATCCAGGGTAACGTCAGAAAGATTATCGAGGACCTGGCTGTGGCCAGGGTCTCGAGCGATGGGCTGCAGCGGATCTTGGGAGGAAAGTCCGGAGCCTCTTCCGACAGGGGGGCCACGGCGCTCGAACTGCTAAGACGGCCTGAAATAGGCATCTCTGACCTGCTAGAGCATCTGCCGGAGCTGAGAAAGTACCGGATGAAGGAATTGACTGCCGCTGAGACGGAGATAAAATACGAGGGATACATAGAGCGGCAGACGAGGCAGGCAGAGAAGCTGGAGGAACTGGAGAAGGCGTTGATCCCCGGAGGCTTCGATTATGACCAAGCGGAAGAGATATCCTTTGCGGCCAGGGCGCAATTGAAAAAAATAGGCCCAAGGACCCTGGGGCAAGCAGCGCGGATCTCGACGGTAACCCCGGCCGACCTGGCGATATTGTCGATGTACCTGAAGAGAACGAGAGGATGAAAAGTTGGAGGTTCTGCAGGAGAAGCTGGAGCGGGCGGCACGAATCCTGGAGTTTGAGCTCAAGGAAGAGACCGCGGAGAGGTTGAACGTCTACCTGGAGGAGCTCCACCGATGGAACAGGGCCTATAACCTCGTTGGCAGAAAGACGACCTGGGATGGGTTGGTGGAGCATGCCATCGACTCCCTCACGCCGCTCCTATACGAAAAGCTGTTCGAAGAAGATTGCGAGATGCTCGACCTCGGGACCGGGGCGGGGCTACCCGGAATACCCCTTTACATTGTCAGGGGCCCCCTGGACATGACCCTTGTCGAACCGCTGCAGAAGAAAAGCAGCTTCTTGCGGCACATAAAGCGCAAGCTGTGCCTGGAAAGCTTAAAGATAGCACCCATGCGCTCCGAGGAGATGGCGCGCTCCGACGAGCACCTCAATGGGTACGAGCGTATCTTCATGCGGGCAGTGGCGGAGCCTGCCAAGGCAGTCAAGCTGGCCAAGCCGCTCCTCTCCTCCGGAGGAAGGCTCACGCTCTTTCTTGGAAAGGAGCAAGGAGAGGCACTGTCGCGTCAGGGCAAGGACCCCGCCAAGCTGGGGCTCAGAGTGGAAAACCTCAGATCGACCAAGAAGGTGACCGGAAGAGATACATACCTCGCCATTCTCAGAAAAGGCGAGTAAACATTAAATATAAAGTACAGGTTTAATAATTTGACGAAAAACAACAAAAATCTCCCGGTCGCAGAGAAAGGGCGTAAAAATGCTGGATGAGGAGACAGGGATCACCGAGCCGCAGGGCGAAAACGGAGGCCTGGAGCAAGAGCCAGCCGCCGCCGACGAAGGAAGCGAAGCGATCGTAACGGCCGCAAAGAGAGAGCCTCAGCTGACCAACGAAGAACCGGCGGAGGGGGATAGCGCCGAGCCGCAGGGCGAAAACGCAGGCCTGGAGCAAGAGCCGGCCGCCGCCGACGAAGGAAGCGAAGCGATCGTAACGGCCGCAGAGAGAGAGCCTCAGCTGACCAACGAAGAACCGGCGGAGGGGGATAGCGCCGAGCCGCAGGGCGAAAACGCAGGCCTGGAGCAAGAGCCGGCCGCCGCCGACGAAGGAAGCGAAGCGATCGTAACGGCCGCAGAGAGAGAGCCTCAGCTGACCAACGAAGAACCGGCAGTGGCGATGGAGCCGGCGGCTGAACGCCCCGAACCGGCATCGGGCAACGGCGGCAAAGCAAAGATCGTGGCCATCGCCAACCAGAAGGGCGGGGTGGGAAAGAGCACCACCGCCATTAACCTGGGTGCCTATATGGCACTGGAAGGAAAGCGGATACTCCTCGTGGACCTGGACCCGCAGGGCAACGCCACCAGCGGGCTCGGCATCGAGCGCAGCCGCATCGACGCATGTATTTACAACGCGTTAATAAAAGAAGCCACCATGGCGGAGATCATCCTCCCATCGGGGGTCGAGGGCCTCCACGTCGCCCCCTCCACCATCCAGCTGGCCGGCGCAGAAATAGAGCTTGTTTCGGTGATGTCCAGGGAATGGCGGCTTTCCGAGTGCCTGCAGGACGTCATATTCGACTACGATATCATCTTCATAGACTGCCCCCCCTCACTCGGCCTGCTCACAATCAATGCCCTGGCGGCCGCGGACGAACTGCTCATCCCCATCCAGTGCGAGTACTACGCGCTGGAAGGGCTGGTGCTCCTGATGCGCACCGTCGATACCGTCAAGGCCCACCTCAACCGAGGCCTGACTATCGGGGGGATCGTCATGACCATGTACGACCCCCGCACCAACCTCTCACGGGAGGTGGTGGAAGAGGTGCGGAAGATGTACCCGAAGGAGGTCTACTCCATCCTCATTCCCCGCAGCGTGCGCCTGAGCGAGGCGCCCAGCTACGGTACCCCCATACACATGTACGACCCGCTTTCCAAAGGTGCGATATCATACCATGAGCTAGCGAAGGAAGTGATAAATAATGGCTAAGAAAGGCCTGGGAAAAGGGCTGGGGGCGCTCATCGCCTCCAACGGTACCGAGCCCCGCTACGAGATGGTGCCCCTCGACCGCATAAGCCCCAACCCCAATCAGCCGCGCAAGAAGTTCGTCGATTCGGACCTGGAAGAGCTGGCCGCCTCCATCAATGAGCACGGCGTCGTCCAGCCCGTGGTGGTGCGACCGGCGAGCGGCGGCTACGAACTGGTGGTGGGAGAGCGCCGCTGGCGGGCATGCCAGAAGGCCGGGCTGTCGGCCATACCCGCCATCGTCAAGGACGCCGGCGACCTGGAGTCGCTGGAGGTGGCACTCATCGAGAACATCCACCGCGAGGACCTCAACGGCATCGAGGAAGCCAACGCCTACCAGCAGCTCATGGAGGAGTTCGACCTCACCCAGGAGGATCTCTCCCAGAAGGTGGGCAAGAGCCGCTCGGCCATCGCCAACTCCTTACGGCTGCTGCAGCTGCCGGTGGAGATACAGGCGGCCGTGGTGGCGGATGAAGTCAGCGCCGGCCATGCCCGCGCCCTTCTGAGCTTGCAGGGGGACGTCTATCAGATGACCCTGATGCGCCGCGTCATCGAGGAGGGGTTGAGCGTCCGCCAGGTCGAAGACATGGTGCGCAAGCGGGTGCTGGCCGTGGGCACCCCGGCGGAGACGGAGGAGCACCACCGGGAAAAGCCGGCCAGGCTCGACGAACTGGCCCAGCGTATCGCGGCGCGCCTGGGCGCGCGGGTCCAGGTCCTCAAGGGCAAGCGAAAGGGAAAGATAGTCATCGAGTACCGCAACGAAAAGGAGCTGGCGCGCCTCCTGTCGGACCTGGGGGTCGGAGAAGAGGCGGAAGCCGTTCCGGCGGAGTAGGCCGCCATGCTCTCCAACGTCGAGATCAAGGCCAAGTGCGTCGACCACGACCAGGCCCGCGCCTTCCTCGTTTCGCGCGATGCCGCCCATATCGGCCGGGACCATCAGACCGATACCTACTTCCGGGTTGAGCGGGGCCGCCTCAAGCTGAGGGAGGGGAGCGTGGAGAACGCCCTCATTTTCTACGAGAGGGAAGACCTCGCGGGCCCCAGGGAGTCGCGGGCCGAACTCTTCTCCACCGAGCCGGGTACCGCCTTGAAGGCGGTACTGACCCGGGCATTGGGCATCTGGGCAGTGGTGGCCAAGCGGCGCGACATTTACCTCATAGGCAACGTCAGGTTCAACCTGGACCTGGTGGAGGGGCTGGGCGCCTTCGTGGAGATCGAGGCGGGAGGAGCAGGAGAGGCGCTCGACCTGGAATTAATTACACAATGTAACTATTACATGGAGCAGATGGGCATCGAGGAAGAGGACCTGGTCACCGTCTCCTACAGCGACCTCCTCGCCGATTAGCCCCGATACTTGTCGAAGGCCAGCTCCACCAGCCGCCCCACCAGCTGCTCGAAGGTCATGCCCGCCTTCTCCGCCGCCAGCGGCAGCAGGCTGGTCTCGGTCATGCCCGGGCTGATGTTCAGCTCGAGCACCTGCGGCACGCCATCCCCGTCAACGATGATGTCCACGCGGGAGACGTTGAGACAGCCCAGGGCGCGATGGGTGTCAAGGGCCACCTCCACCACGCGGGCCGAGACCTCTTCCGGGAGGCGGGCGGGGCAATAATAGTCGGTCATGCCGTGGGTGTAACGGGACTCGAAGTCGAAGAAGCCGCTGCGCGGCACTATCTCCACCAGCGGCAGTGCTTCCAGGTCACTGTTGCCGAGGATGCCAACGGCTACCTCAGTCCCCCTCACGTGCTTTTCCAGGATGACCTTTTCGTCGTAGTCGAGGGCAGCGGCCACCGCCGGCGCCAGTCCGGTGAAGTCCTCCACCATGTTCACGCCGAGGGCGGAGCCCTGGGCGGCGGGCTTCACTACCATGGGGAAGCCTAGCTTGTCGCCGACCTCTCCCAGCAGGTGGGCGGCGCCCATCTCCTGGAAAGTGGCGGCGGACAGGACGTAGAAGCCGGGGGTGGGAATCCCCTCGCGGAGGAAGATCTCCTTGGAGAGGACCTTGTTGAACCCCAGAGTGCTGGCGAAGACGCCGGGCCCGGTGTAGGGAAGGTCGAGTATCTCCAGGATCTCCTGGATGGTCCCGTCCTCACCGAACTTGCCGTGCAGGGCGATGTAGACCAGGTCCGGCCGGCTCTTCTTGATGGCTGCGACCAGTCCTTCGTCAATGTCGTACTCCTCCACCTTGTGCCCCAGTTCCTGCAGGGCCCGGGCGACGCGGCGCCCGGAGCGCAGGGAGACGTCCCTCTCCAGGGAGCTGCCCCCCATCAACACGGCGATCTTTCCGCTCATGCTCCACCTCCCGATGGTCTGTCTTTGTCCAGGCCCAGCGAGCGGGCCAGAGAGATCTCCCGCTTGATCACCTTGGAGAGCCGCTTGATGCCCTCATGGATGGTCTCTTCCGGGGGATACGAGAAATTCAGGCGCATCTCGTTGGTGCCCTTGCCGCCCGGGTAGAACCCGGTGCCGGGCACGTACGCGACCTTGCTTTCCAGGGCCTTGGCCAGCATGTCCTTGGTGTGGATGTAGGAAGGCATGCGGGCCCACACGAAAAACCCGCCCTCGGGCCGGGTCCAGGAAGTCTCTTCCGGGAAATATTCCTCCAGGGCTTCGAACATGGCGTCGCGCCTGCCCCGGTAGATGTTTACCAGCTGCGCTATCACCGCTTTCCAGTCCTGCGTGGTGAAGTAAGCGTGGGCGATGTGCTGGGTGAGGCTGGCAGTGCACAGGTCGGCAGCCTGCTTGGCCATCTCCACCCTTTCGAGCACCGGCCCCGGCGCACAGACCCAGCCGACGCGCAGCCCGGCCGAGCATATCTTGGAAAGCGTACCAAGATAGACGACCCTGTCCGGGTCCATCGTCTTCAGGGGGGGCAGGAGCTCTCCCTCGAAACGCAGCAGACCGTAAGGGTTGTCCTCGATGATCAGCAGCTCGAACTCACCCGCCATCTCCACCAGGCCCTCACGCCTCTCGCGGCTCAACGTGATACCGGCCGGGTTCTGGAAGCTGGGGATGGTGTAGATGAACTTGGCCCGGCGGCCTTCCCGGCGCAGCCCCTCCAGGGCGTCTCGCAGAAGGTCCAGGCGCAGGCCCTGGTCGTCCATCTCGATGGTGATGAAATCAGGCTGGTAGCTCTTGAAGCTGTTGAGGGCCCCGACGTAGGAGGGGGCCTCGACCACCACCACGTCACCCGGGTTGATGAAGATCTTCGAGAGCATCTCCAGCGCCTGCTGTGAGCCATGGGTGACGATGAGCTCCTCCGGATAGGCCTTAAGCCCCTCTTCCTCCATGATCATGCAGAGAACCTGCTTGAGGGGGGCGAAGCCGTCGGTGGGCCCGTACTGCAAGGCGCCCGCCCCGTCCTCCGCGAAGACGCGGGCCGCGACCTCCGTCATCATCTCGGGAGACATGACCCGGGTGTCCGGCAGGCCTCCGGCCAGCGAGATTATGTCGGGGCGCGCCGTGACCGAGAGGAGGTCGCGGATCTCCGACGAGACCATCGAATAGGTCCTCTCAGCGTAGATGTCGTCGTGATAATCGAAAACGTGTCTGGGGCTCATCGAAACTCACCTGTCTCGTTTAGGTGCCATTATACACCAGACGGGTTATGGCCGGCGCCGGGTTCCCGGGCGTTCGCCCCCAGGCCGCCCGGCTGGGTCTCCGGCTCAAGGAAACCCGAGGTAAAACCGATATTTGACAAGGCCAAACCGCTTTCTGCATGGAATAATCTACGAAAGGGGGCGTACGAGAGGAGAGAATGAGCGGAGACAGGGAAGAGGGCGAAAACAACAAAACCCGGGACCTTGCGGTGGGCCTGCCGATGGGGCCGTCGCCGGAGGACTACGGCACGCCCCAGGAGTTCAGCCTGCTGCTGAAATACATCTTCGACCACCGCGGGCTGGACTGCCGGCAGTACAAGCCGAATTACCTCAAGCGGCGGATCAGCGTGCGCATGCGCGCCCGAAGCATGCAACGCTACATCGACTATCTCCAACTGTTGAAGAAGGACCCCGATGAATACCGGCAGCTGCTCAACGACCTCACCATCAACGTCACCGAGTTTTTCCGTGACCCCGACGTGTACCAGGCCATCCGGGACAAGGTGCTGCCGGAGATTCTCGAATACAAGCGGGCCAAGCGGAGCAACACCCTCCGCATCTGGAGCGCCGGCTGCGCCACCGGGGAAGAGCCTTATTCCCTGGCCATGCTGGTCCGCAAGTACCTGTCGAAGCAGAAGGACGCCGACTTCTGGGTGGTGCACATCACCGCCACCGACTTGGACGAGAACAGCCTGAGCAAAGCCCGGAAAGGCCACTACCCCATCATCAATGTCCTCCCGGGCGACCAGCCGAATGACTTCTTCGAACCGGAAGAAGATGGGTGGAGGGTACGCAAAGAGATATTACATATGGTAAAATTTTATCGGGCGGATCTCATGACCCGGCCGACCCACCGGTTCATGGATATCGTCGTCTGCCGGAACGTGCTCATCTACTTCGAGAAGGAGATGCAGAAGAAGTTGCTGGGATTCTTCCACCAGAGCCTGCGCCGGGACGGCTTCCTGGTGCTGGGCAAGAGTGAAGCCATCGTCGGCGCGGTGAACCTGCAGTTCGACCCCTTCCTCCGCCGGGAACGGGTATATAGAAAAGTGGAGGAACCGGGCGGCTCCTGGGAGAATCGCAGGGGCAGGGAGGGGCCCGGTGAGCGGCACCGGGAAAGCGGCGCGTTCACGAGGCTGGACAAGCCGCGCAAGCAAGACTAGAAAACAGCTTAGAACATCGGCAATCGGAGGGGAAACGTTGGAGACGGATAACTCTAGTTCCGGGAAAGGCGCCAAAGGCCGGTTCAGCTACCGCCGTTCGGTCATGGGCATAACGCTCTTCTTCGTCGGCTTTGTGTGGATCATCCTCATCGGCGCCTCCATCATCGCAGCCTTGCAGCTGGGGCGGAGCAGCGACCTCGAAAAGATCGAGAACGCCCGGAGTGCCGCCATGGTCTTCGAAGAAGGGATAAATCAGGAAAAGTGGGCCATGATCCAGGTCCTGGCCGGGGATGTGGCCGGGGCGGCGATGACTTTCGAGGCCGGCCAGGAGCTGGCCGCCGCCGGCATGGAGGGGATGAAGGCCAACAGCGTCGAACAGGTCGCCGACGAGCTCGAAGCCCTGGAGCAGGCCTACATCCAGCTCGAGAGCTTCCTCGAAGAGGCCGCCGGGGATCCGGGCACCCTGTCCGGTGAGGCGCTCTCCGCTACCCTGCGGGAAGGAGCGGCGGTCGTCGGGGAAATACAGGCCGCCTACTCCGCCTATCAGGAGGCCATGAGTGAGGAAGCCCGCAACGTCAACGCCCACTTCAGCCGCACCTTCACCCTGGCACTGATTTGCTCGGGGATACTCCTCGTACTTTCGGCACTGGTCGGTGCGGGGCTCTACCTCATCCTCTTCCGCTGGGTCACCAGGCCCATCGATCTCATGACCAGACAGGTTGGAAAGATCGCGGCCGGGGACGGAGACCTCACCCAGCAGGTGGAATGGGAGAACCAGGGGGCACTGGGCGGCCTGGCTGAATCCATCAACCTGATGATCCGGGCGCTGCGGGGGTCCATCGCCGAGATAGGCCGGATAGCCGGGGCACTCTCGTCAAACGCCGAGTCGATGGCTTCGGTTGTGCAGCAGATGAATTCGTCCAGCCAGGAGGTCTCCTCCACCGTGGCCCAGATCGCCAAGGGGAGCGAGGAGCAGGCGCGCCGGGTTATGGAAACGTCCCACGCCATGGAGAGCATGAGCTCTTCCGTGCAGCAGATCGCCGGCAAGGCCGACCTCTCCAACGAAGCCTCCCTGGAAGCCATGGAGATAGCCAGCAGGGGCGTGGAGGCGGCTTTCGAGACGGCATCGGCCATCGACGCCATCAACACCGCGGCCCGGGTGGTCATGGATACCAGCGAGGGGCTGGAAGCCCGCTTCATGCAGATCGGCATTATCGTGGAGGTCATCACCAGCGTGGCCGACCAGACCAACCTGCTGGCCCTCAACGCCGCCATCGAAGCGGCACGCGCCGGCGAGCACGGCCGCGGGTTCGCCGTGGTGGCGGACGAGGTGCGCAAGCTGGCCGAGGACTCGCGCAAGTCGGCTGAGCAGATATCCCACCTCATCGGAGAGATAATGGGCGAGGTGGGCCGCATGACCGAAAACATCAACCGCTCGGTGACGGAGGTCTCCAAGGGGACAGAAGTGGTGGAGCGCACCGGTGTGGCCCTGCGGGAGATCACCGTGTCCATCCAGAAAACATCGCAGTATGCCGAAGAAATAGCGGAAACAACCCGCGGCCAGGTCGAGAACTCGGAAGACGTGCTCCGGGCAATTACCGAGATAGCCAGCATCGCCGACGAGGTAGCGGCCTCCTCCGAGGAGTCGGCTGCCGGAGTCGAGGAGCAAACCGCTTCCATGCAGGAGATAAACGCCGCCGCGCAGGAACTGGCGGAGATGGCCAACCGGCTCAACAAGGTGGTAAGAGGATTCAGGGTGATGTGACCGGTCCCACCCGGTCCAGGACTTAAGGACAGAAAGGTTGGGTTAGGGTATGGATAAGTACACGCAGTCGGCAAGGGAAGAGATCTGGCCGTTTCTCTTCAGGATGTACCTCATTCTCACCCCCCTCATCCTTCTTGGCACCATCCTCGTTGCCTTTATCGTCTCCCGCGTCGATTGGAACTGGGCGGTGCTGGGGGTGCTGGTAGGTCTGTTCCTGACCCTCCTCATGGTCGGGATCACCACTGTGATCGCCCTGCGCTATTTTCTTCAAACCCTGGCCCGTATCCACCAGGCCTCCGACAGCATCCAGAACAAGGATTTTACTGCTACCGTAGACATGTCCGAGATCAAGGTGATGCGGGACGTAGCCGGGGCGGTGAACTCGCTCAGCGTCTTCATGAGGGACGTTGTGGAAAACCTTCTCCAGACCGCCAACCAGCTGGCCACGGCCTCGGACATGATGTCCGGGGTGTCGAGGGAGACCACCGAAGCCGCCCAGGAGACCGCCAACACCATATCGCATCTCGCCCGGGGAGCGGAGGACCAGGTCCAGACGATCATGCAGGCCCAGCAGTCGATGGGAGACATCGTGTCGGAGATCGGGCGGGTCACCGAGGCTGCCTCGGCCGCCAGCCGTTATGGCGAGGAAGCTCGGGACACGGTGGCAAGAGGCACACATGCAGCCCAGAAGGCCAAGGACAAGATGATCAAGATCAAAGAAACGGTGGACTCCTCCGCCGAAGCGGTGCGGATGCTGGGAGAACAGTCGTCCCAGATAGGGCTGATCGTGGACGTGATCACCTCCATCGCCGACCAGACCAACCTGCTGGCCCTCAACGCCGCCATCGAAGCGGCTCGCGCCGGCGAGCAGGGCAGGGGCTTCGCGGTGGTGGCGGGCGAAGTCCGCAACCTGGCAGAAGGTTCTGCCCAGGCTGCCAGCCAGATCGCCAACCTAGTACGCGAAATACAGCGCGGCATCGAGAACACCATTGGCGCCATGGAGGTGGGAACCCACGAAGCAGACGAAGGCACGATGGTGGTAAGCGAAGCAAGGGACATGCTGGAGGGCATCAACCAGTCGACCGGGACCATCTCCACGGAGATCGAATCCATATTCCTGGCCACCAAGCAGATGACCTCCGCATCCCAGAACATGGTGGAGATCATGAACTCCATCGCCAGCATCTCCGAGGAATCCGCTGCCTCAACCGAGGAGGTGAGCGCCTCGGTGCAGGAGCAGACGGCGGCCATGCAGGAGGTCACCGCGGCCGCGCAGGAGCTGGACGAACTGGCCAACCGCCTGCGCCTGATAATACGGGAGTTCAAGGTCTGACGGGCAGGCACTTGATGCTGCCCCTTACATTGTTCAAGGAATTTTATTAAGCTATATATGTAAATTCTTAAGGGATTTCCTCACGGAAGGGGGTCGTTGTGGCGGATCCGGGCAGAGGAGAGGACCGCGAGGTCCAGCTGGTAGTATTCCAGCTGGGGCGCGAAGAGTTTGCCGTGGAGGTCACCCAGGTCAGGGAGATCATCCGTATGCAGGATATCACCAGGATGCCCAAAGCCCCTTCATTCGTCGAAGGTATAATCAACCTGCGCGGCCAGATAATCGCCGTGCTCGACCTGGCCCAGCGCCTTAACCTGGAGGCCGCTGAGCGCGGCTCTGAGACCCGGATTATCGTGGTGGAGGCGGGAGACGTCAAGGTGGGCATGATCGTGGACTCCGTTTCCGAGGTCATGCGCATAAACGAGGAAGAAGTAGAGCCCAGCCCGGCCCTGGCGGCCGATGTGGAGGCGGTTTATCTAAAAGGCGTGGTCAAGCTGGAGAACCGGCTGATCATACTCCTGGACCTGACCCGCATCCTGGCAACGGAGGAAATGATGGAGTTGAGCTTCTGACCATGGAAAGGAACAACGGCATGAAGCATGAAGCCGGGAATAAAACGGCACCCAACGCTCAAGGGAAGGAGGGATGATATGGCGCCCACGGTATTGATTGTCGACGACGCCCTGTTCATGCGTATGATGATCAGGGATATCCTCAATAAGGATGGCTTCGAGGTGGTCGGCGAAGCGGAGAACGGGGTAGAGGCGGTTGAAAGATACAAAGAGCTTAAGCCGAACCTCGTGACCATGGACATAGTAATGCCGGAGATGGATGGTATCGAAGCCGTAAAGCAGATCATCAAGATCGATTCGGACGCCCGGATTCTTATGTGCAGCGCCATGGGCCAGCAGCCCCTGGTGGTCGAAGCCCTGGAGGCCGGAGCCAAGGACTTTATCATCAAACCGTTCCAGCCCTCCAAGGTGATAGAGGCCGTCGAGAAAGCGCTGAAGGGATAATGTCCCTTCAGTCCGAGGCGTGGCTGAATCGCCGCGGGGCTCCGAAAGGGGGTGGAGACTGTGTCAAATAAAATCAAAGTATTGATCGTAGACGACTCTGCGCTGGTGAGGCGGCTGTTGCGTGACATCATGACCGACGACCCCGATCTCGAAGTCGTCGGCACAGCCTCAAACGGCGTTGAGGCCATACGCATGGTCACCGAACTGGACCCGGATGTGGTCACCATGGACATCCACATGCCGGAGATGGACGGGCTGTCCGCGCTGGAGTACATAATGAAGAAAAGCCCGCGGCCGGTGATCATGTTGAGCGCATTGGCGCAGAAAGGTGCCATTCCCACGCTCAAGTCCCTGGAGCTCGGGGCGGTCGACTTCATCGCCAAGCCCTCCCATTTCCCTTCGGCCGTGAAGGAAGTAAGGGAAGAAGTACTGGCAAAAGTGAAGATGGCGGCAAGCTCGCGGGGTTTCGTGCAGAAGGGCGCAATGGCGCAACCCGCCAAACGCAAGCTCAAGCTGAGGCTTCCCGCCACCAAGCGGGAGAAACTGGTGGTCATCGGCTCTTCGGCCGGCGGCCCCAAGGCCCTGGCGGACATCATGCCCATGTTCCCCGCTAATCTCCCGGCGGCCATGATTATCGTCCAGCACATGCCCGGCGTGTTTACGAGGTCTTTTGCCGAGAGGCTGGACACCAAGAGCGAGCTTTCGGTCAAGGAAGCGGAGACGGGCGACCTGCTGGAAGCGGGCAAGGTCCTGGTGGCCCCTGGTGGGTTTGACCTGCTGCTCGCGGCATCCCGCGGCAAGAGCGGGATGGAAGTCCAGCTGTCCGAGTCGAAGAGCAAGTACGGGGCGACCCCCCATATAGACACTACGCTCATCTCGGTGGCGGAGGCATACGGAGAGAATGCCATCGGGGTCATCATGACCGGCATGGGCTCCGATGGGGCCAAGGGAACGGCTTCAATCAAGGAAAAGAAGGGGAAAACAGTGGCCCAGAACGAGGAGACCTGCCTGGTGTTCGGCATGCCCAAGGCGGCCATCGAGACCAGGTGCGTCGACTGGGTGGTCCCCCTGGACCAAATACCGGAAACGATCCTCAGCCTGTTATGACGTACGCCTTTTAGACAGAAGGTAAATCCATATGGACATGGATGTTTCACAATACAAGGAACTCTTCGTGAGCGAAGCCACAGAGCACCTTGAAGCTCTCAACCAGTCGCTGGTCGAGCTGGAGAAGGACCCTGAAAATCCTGACATGCTGACGGAGATATTCCGCTCCGCGCACACCATGAAGGGCATGTCCGCCACCCTCGGCTTCGACCAGATCACGGAGCTTTCTCACGAGATGGAAAACGTCCTGGACGGACTGCGGGCCGGCGATCTCACGGTGACTCCCTCCACCATCGACTTGCTCTTCGACTGCCTCGACATGTCGAGCGCGCTGGTAAAGGCCATAGCCGAGGACTCCACCGTGCCGGTGGACACCCGGGACATCATCGCCCAGTTGAGGGGCATGGTGGAAGGCCAGAAGCCGCCGGAAGAGCTGCCCGAAAAGCCCAAAGCGGCCAAGAAAGGCGAGAAAGCAAAGAAAGCCAGGGGAAAAAAGGCCGCGGAGTCCGCGGAAGCTGAAGCCGAGCCTGAAGCCCTGGCAGAAGAAGCCCCCGAACCGGAGGCCGGCCAACCCGGGGAGGCGCCGGATGAGGCGCCGGAAGCCCAGGGGCCCCCGGTCGAGGAAGAGCCCGGAGAGGAAGAGCCCGAAGATGTGCCCAGGACGCCCGCGGTGCCCACGGCGGGACCGGGGGACCCCCTGTCCCTCCTGGACGTGGAGGACCTGCGTATCCTCGCCCGCGAAGGCGCAAGCGGAGCCACCCCATATCTACTCGACATAACCCTTGACGAGGACTGCGTGCTCAAGTCGGTGCGAGTCTTCATGGTCTTCAAGAAGCTGTCCCAGTTCGGAAAGATCGCCAAGTCCATACCACCGGTGGAGGACCTGGAGGACGAGAAGTTCGAACACTCCTTCAAGGTGATCTTTCTCTCTCACGAGGACGAGGCGGCCATCCGCAAGGCGCTGGTGACCATCGCCGAAGTGGAGAAGATCGAGATCGGCTCCTTTGAACTGCCCGAGGTGGAGCCGGAGGAGCACGCCAACGAACTGGATGTCGAGGAGGCAGCGGAACACAAGGAAGAAGCCGCCGAACTCTCCGGCAGCCAGCTGTCCATGCCGCCCGTGCGGACCCAGAGCGTGCGAGTCAACATCTCGCGCCTGGACAGCCTGATGAACCTGGTGGGAGAGCTGGTGATCAACCGTACCCGGTTGACGGAGATCGCTTCTTCTTACAACATCTCCGAGCTGAAAGAGACCCTGGCCCAGACTGCCCGCCTCTCCACCGACCTGCAGGACGAAGTTATGAAAACCCGCATGGTCCCTGTAGAGCACATCTTCAACCGCTTTCCCCGCATGGTGCGGGACCTGGCCAAGAGCCAGGGCAAGGATATCGACTTCACCATCGAGGGCAAGGAGATCGAGCTCGACCGCACCATCCTGGACGAGATCAGCGACCCCCTGATGCACCTGCTGCGCAATGCGGTGGACCATGGCATCGACTACCCGGAAGAGCGTGATAAGCTGGGCAAGCCCCGCCGGGGCAGCATCAACCTGCTGGCCCGCCGGGACCGCAACTACGTATCCATCGAAGTCTCCGACGACGGCTCCGGGGTCGACAAGGAGCGCATCTTCGAGCTCGCGGTGGAGCGCGGCCTGGCCCTGCAGGAAGAGAGAAGGGCGTTCACCGACGACGAGATATTGCGCTTCCTTTCCAGTCCGGGGTTCACGTCTGCCGCCGAAGTGAGCGGGGTCTCCGGGAGGGGAGTCGGGCTCGACGTAGTCAAGACCAAGGTGGAATCCCTGGGCGGGATGCTCCTGATGACTTCGGAGAAGGACCACGGCACCAACTTCGCCATGAAGCTCCCCCTGACCCTGGCTATCATCCAGGCGCTGCTGGTGGAGGTGGGACACGAGGTCTACGCCGTGCCCCTGGGCACGGTGCGGGAGACGGCGGTGGTGTCCGAGCACGAGATAAAGCAGGTGCAGCACCAGGAAGTAATATTCTTGAGAGACGAGACGGTGCCCCTGCTTCGCCTCAACAGCATGCTTGGAGTGCCCCAGGAAAACGGGGAAGGCTCCTTCCCGGTGGTGGTGGTGGAGCTCAACGTTCGCAGCCTGGCCATCGCCGTGGACGAGCTGCTGGGGCAGCAGGAGATAGTAATCACATCCCTTGACCGTTTTCTGAAGGGGATCAAGGGCTTCGCCGGCGCGACCATTCTGGGCTCGGGACGGGTGGCACTGATATTGGACATCCCGAGCCTGATGTGAGATGAAGTAAGGGCAAAGCCGAACAGGCTTTATTTGAAGGGAGGAAAAGAGGAATGACTGAAAAAGCGCTGAGTCCCCTGCAGCTGGACGCGCTCAGGGAGGTGGGGAACATCGGGTCCGGCAATGCCGCCGTAGCCCTTTCCTCGATGGTGGATAAAAAGGTCATGCTCAGCGTGCCGCGCGCTTCCCTGGTGCCGCTGGTGCAGGTCTCCGACCTGGTGGGCGGGGCAGAGACGACGGTAGCGGGAGTATATCTGCACGTGACCGGCGAGGCATCCGGCAGCATGCTCCTGCTGCTGGAAGAAATGAGCGCCTTCGAACTGGCCAAGCTGATGGTCTCGGCCGATCGCTCCAAGCCCCTTACCACCATGGAGCAGTCCGCACTGCAGGAGACCGGGAGCATCCTCGCCGGCTCGTACCTGAACGCCCTCTCGCAGATGACCGGCCTGCTGCTGAGGCCGTCGGTGCCCGGATACGCCCTGGACATGGCCGGTGCCATCATCGACTTCATCCTCATCGAGATAAGCCAGTCCGAGGACCACGTGCTGGTGATCGAGACCCAGTTCGACGTAGAGGAACACGTCATCAACGGCCACCTCATCCTCTTCCCCGACCTGGGTTCTCTGTCAATAATTCTTGGAAGGTTGGGAGTGAGCACTTAAGTGGCAGAAGAGACAATCAATATCGGCGTAGCCGAGTATCGTGTGACCCACAACCCGGCCATCCTGGCCAGTTACGGGTTGGGCTCCTGCGTGGCCATCGCCCTCTACGACGAAGCCAAGAAGATCGGGGGGCTGGCCCACATCATGCTGCCGGACAGCAAGGCCATAACCAGGGAGGGACGGGAATCGCGCTTCGCCGATACCGCTATAAGGCTGATGGTGGAAGAGATGGAGAAACTGGGTGCCCGCAAAAACCGCATCACCGCCAAGATCGCCGGCGGGGCGCAGATGTTCTCCATCCCCGGTGCCCTTAACCCGGCCAATGTCCCCGGGCCGGCCCCGGGCCTCCACATCGGTGAGCGAAACGTCGACTCCACCAAAAAGACCCTGAAAGAACTGCGAATACCGCTGCTGGCCGAGGACACCGGCGGCAGTCACGGACGGACCATGTATTTCAACGTCGGCACGGGAGACGTAACCATCAACTCCATCAGCCACGGCACGAAGAAACTCTAGGGAAGAAGCATGGAAGAAAAGATAGAGCTGTCCAGGGAAGCCCTGGCCGACCTGGCTTCGCAGGCGGCGCAGGAAGTCAGCGGCGTGGCCTGCTGCCTGCAGAACTCCGTCGACGCTTTTACCTCCCGCATCAAGCGGGAATTCCTCCATCACGGGGTAAAGGTGGAGGAAGAGGGTGGCGCGTACCGCTTCAAGATCCACGTCGCCGTCTACTTCGGAGAGAGCATCCCCCGCATCGCCGCCGAGATGCAGTCACGGGTGAAGGAATACGTGGAGGCGACAGCCGGCGTGGCCGTGGCCGGGGTCGAGGTGATCGTGGAAGACGTCGAGCTCCCCGCAAGCAAGTCCCCCGCCCCGGGGGCATAACCCGCCCAGGGGCGCAAGCCCGGTCTTCAGGCGAAGTAATCCCGCAGTGCTCCCAGCATGGCTGCGACCACGGACTGAAGGTTGACGCCGCGGTCCGGCAGCTCCAGCACCACACAGGTCATCCGGGTTTCCCGCAACAGGGGAAAGCTTCTGCCCACGGCCGAGGCGCCCTGATACCCCAGGGGCGCCAGCCCGCCGACCATCAACCGGGCCAGGCGTTGCCCGCGGGGGGAAGTATAGGTGTGGCCGGCGAAGAAGAAAGCCCGGAGCGGCTGGTCCCCCGCCACCGGACAGATGCTCAGCACCACCTCGGCTTCTTTCAGGTTGGCAAAGGCGGCCCGGTCTCTTTCGTCCGGCACCAGCGGCGCGTCCTCCACGACCAGGGGGCAGGCACCTTCCTGCGCCAGGCCGCCGGAGAGAGAGGCGAGCAGCTCGCTTCCGCACGCTTCGGGGTTGCCGGCATCGAGCATGACCACGCGCCCCTCCAGGGGGAGCGATACGGCGTCCATGATGCGCTCCTTGACCTCGGCCACGCTGGTGGGCTTGACCGCATGGCGCAGGCGCTGCAGGTACTCTATGGTCGAGGTGCCCACGATGCCGTCTGTGGGCAGCCCCATGTTCTCCTGGAAGGTGCGGACGGCCCGGTCGGTGTCCTGGCCGAAGATGCCGTCCTCCCGCCCGGCGTGGAAGCCCAGGCTGTTCAGGTAACGCTGAACCTCCCGCACGTCGTCGCCGCGGAAGAGGGGGACTCGCAGGTAGAGAAAGCGGTCACCCAGGCGCCACCCGGCCTCGACCAGTTCCTGCCAGGCGGCGTCGTCGACCTCGCCGTTGGTGCGCAGGCCGCGCTCTTCCTGGAAGACGCGGACCAGGGCCTGGGTGGCCTCGCCGTAGAAGCGGCGAGCGGCCTCCTCGGAAAAGCCGGGGCGGTCGTATCCCAGTTCGTGCAGGCGCCGCTGAACATCATTGACCGCAGCGCCGGATTGGCCTCTCTGGATATAATTCATAGAGACATAGTATCTACTGGTCAGTGGCCAGGCAAGTTGACCCATTAGACCATTATTCCCCTTCTGATGAACTCGAACATGCCGTCCTCCACTTCCTCGCGCTCGAGCGGGCACCCTTCTTCCAGCAGAAACAGGGTGGCCGCCTCAAATGCCTTGAAAAGAAAATGGGCGGCGAGCTCGGGCTGAAAGTCCCGGAATATCCCCTTCTCCCTCCCGGCGCGCACCACCACCACCAGCCAGCCCCTCGCTTCGGACTCCATCTTGCGGATGGCCGGCAGGGGTGCCTGGCAGTGCAGCCCGGGCTCGTGGGCGAAGATGCCCAGCAGCGCTTCCCGCCGGGAAATGAAGTCGTAGCAGGCATCGAAGGCACGTTCCAGGAGGAGCAGGGGCTCGCTGTCCTCCCGCGAGGCCAGGGATACCCGCCGGGCCAGGGAGCCGAAGGCTTCGCCCTGCAGCTCGTCCAGGAGTTCTTCCTTGCCCTTGAAATACGCGTATATGGTCGCCTTGCTTACTTCCGCTTCCCGCGCGATGTCATCCATGGTGGTACCGCGATACCCCTGGTGGATGAACCGCTTTTCCGCGGCCTGCAGTATGCAGTTGCGGGTCCTGGACTTGCGTTCCGGAAGCCCGCCGCGGCGAATGGTGTCCGTGTTCTCCATCGCTTGCATGAATAACCTCCTGGTTAGATTTCAACCCGGAGGCGCCCGATTCCTTTACGGAGCCGGAATGCCGGCCTATGGGGCGGGCTCGTAGCGCATGTGCTCGTACCAGAGCATGTCGATCTCGTCGATGTCAGTGAAAGCTAGCCTGACCAGGGCTTTAAGCGACCCGAGAAGGGCGGCGGCGGCCATGCGCGCCCGCAGGCCGGGCACCTTGAGGACGGGCGGGTAAGCGTCGTGGGTGGCGTGGGGAGACTCTTTTCTGGCTTCCTTACGGTCGAGATAGCCCAGCTCGAAAGTGGCCCGGCAGCAGCTCCCCCCGGTGGAGAGCAGCTCGCCTGATTCGGGGATGAGGATGTCGGGGTTGATCACCGAGAAGGTGCCGGCCTCCATGGCCGCCATCAGCCTGGTGCAGACCTCGGGACAGCTCTCCAGCTCCGCGGCCATGGGGCAGTAGCGCTCCTCCTTGGTGGCCCTGCCCTTAGTCTCTTCCGTCCAGATGCCGCGCACCCCGACCGTGCCGTCCTCGAAATCGAGGATGCGGCCCAGGCTGCGCGCATCGTCCGGGTCGATCCGGAGCGCCTGCTGCATCATCGCGGCCCGGGTCACCCCGGCCTCGTAGAAGGCGTATTGCAACCGCTTGACCCCCCTCTCACCGTAGTTGGCATAGATGGCGGGCAACAGCCAGGCCAGCCCTTTTCCCATGATGCGGATGGGCACCTCCCGGTGCCACTCCGGGCTGAGCAGCTGCCGGAACGAGGGCTTGAGCCTGAAGACGGCCCAGGCGTGCGCCGCCGCCCCGGCCAGCACGATACGCTTGAAGGTCCTCACCGGTTTCATATCAACTCCTTCTTCTTTTCATCCCACCAGCTGCCCGAGCAGGCGGCGATACCTGTGGCGCCCGGTGATGGTTGCCGGGTCGTACCGGTTGCCGCCTAACGAGATGTCATCGCCGCTGCGCTTCCCGGACCTTGCCGCACCAAAGCGCTCCAGGGAAGGCTGCAGGCGCGCGTCGTAGAGGACGTGTGGCAGGATCTTTTCGCCTGCTCCCTCCACGATGGCCCCGGCGACCAGCTCTCCGCTTTCCAGGGCCGTGGCGATGCCGTCTCCCCAGGGGTCGAGCAGGCCGCAGGCCTCTCCTGCCAGCAGCACGCTGCCCGCGCCGGGGCTGTGGTTCCCGGCCAGCCCCATGCGGTTCAATGTGCCGAAGCGCCGGCCGGCCGGCTCTTCCGTTTCGAGGGAGAAATGCCGGCGCAGCAGGGGCAGGGCCGTTTCGAGCAGGCCCTCCCAGCTTTCTTCCCGCCTGAAGGGCAGGAAGAGCCGCAAGCCGTCGGGACCGGAGATGAGGCGTAGGGTCCGGCCCTGCCGGGGGAGCAGCAGCACCCCGCGCCAGACCTCGCTGGAGCCGGGGGAAGCGGGAAAGACCAGCTCGAGGAAGTCGACTAGTCCGGGCTGCTGGTAGACGCGGCTGAACTCCGGGCGCAGGAGGCGGAGGATATTCGAGGTGCCGCCGTCGGCGCCCACCACGTAGGTCGCCCCGAACTCCAGCTCTTCTCCTTCCCGCCTCGCGAACACATGATTGTCGAAACGGGTGGCCTCGAGATCGCAGACCTCGGCCCCTTCCAGCACTTCAGCCCCGCACTTTCCGGCCAGCCAGGAGTCGAAGAGCGAGCGGGGGAGGGTGGTGCGGGCCGGCGAGTAGGGTATCTCCACGGCTTCACCTTTTGGCCCGGCCACCCGGATGCCCGCCACCGGCCAGCGCGCGCCGTCCACCTCCGGGGGGAGCGGGCCGAAGCGTTCCACCACCCGGTCCAGGGAGCCGGCGGAAATCACCCCGCCGCAGGTTTTGTCGCGCGGCAGCCTCTCCCGTTCCAGCAGCAAGGTCTTAAATCGGGCGTCGGACAGGGCCCTTGCGGCCGAACAGCCGGCCGGGCCGGCGCCGATTACTATGGCATCGTAATATTCCATGCTACCTCCAAGACGTGACCCCATTATACTAGCTACATGGAATGGGTGATTTTTGGAGCGGCGCTGGACCCTCTCGATGCGCCGGAAAAAGTAGAGATGAAGCGGGCCTACCTCCAGGCGGTGGGCCGTGGCGTCCTCAAGCCCTCCCACCCCCGCGACCCCTACGACCTGGTAGCTTCGCAGGCGCTGGCCGCGGTTTCGGGGGGTGGGGCTCTGGGGGGCAAGCTGGAGGTGGAGGACTGGCTGCGGCCCCGTCCTTCCCCGCGAAGCTTGCCGTCGCTGCGCCAGGAGCGCTTCACCGCCTTCCTGGACGGCGACGGGTGCCGGCATTACGCCGGCCTGGTCAGCGACTTCGTCTCCAGCGAGGTCCTGCCCCGCCGGCCCCTGATGATCGGAGTCGACCACTCTCTCACCGGTGGCGCCGTCCGGTCCCTGTCCGAAAGATACGGGCCCGGACGCCTGGCCCTGGTGGTGCTGGATGCCCACTCGGACGTCATCCCCCTCCAGCGGCGGCTGGAGCTCTACCGCCTGCTGGCCGAGGCGGGACAGGGGGAGGAGCAGGCGGGAGGGACGCAGGCCAACGCCACCCGGTCGGCGCCGGACTCCTACAATTGCGGCTCCTTCCTCCACTTCCTGGTGAAAGAAGGGGTGGTCGAGCCCGCCGGCCTGTTGCTGGCGGGGGTAGCCGACCAGCCTGCCTCGCAGGCCGGGACCCACGGGGATGGAGCCGGAGACTTTGCTCCCTTCGCGGAGCTGCGGGAGGCAGGGGCAACCTTTTTGTGCAAGCGGGAAATGGGCTCCCCCGGAGGGCCGGCCCTCCTGAGGAAGGCCCTGGAGCGCCTGGCCGGGCGGGTCGTGTATGTCTCCCTGGATATCGACGTGGGGTCCCTGCGGGCGGCCCAGGCATGCCGTTTCATGGACCTGTTCGGGATGGAGGAACGGGACCTGCTCTCAGTCTGCGGGGCCATCGGGGAATGGCTGAGAGAGGAAAAAGGGCGCCTGGCAGGCCTGGACGTCATGGAGATGGACATACACCTGGCCGGGCTGCGCCACCGCGACGGCACCCGCGACCAGACGGCCAGGCTGGCGCTCCGCCTTCTTTCCCGCCTGATGGGCTGAGGCAAGGATGGAACCACCGGGCCGTCGAACTACATCATTGTAACGGAGGAAACATATGCGAAAGAACCTGTTCTGGAAGGCCACGGTATCGGTGCTGGCGGCCCTGGTCGTCACCGCGGCAGGATGCGGCGGGGGCGAACCGGACCACGCCGGCGACCCGGACTACGCGCCCATCGTCCCCGGCTACTCCCTGGCCGGGCTGGACATCGACGCCACTTTCGCGACGGCGCGTGAGGCCTATGGCGACCCTGAGGTATCCGAATACCGGGATGGCTACATCTACTCCTACTTCCTGCGCCTCAACGACACCGGGAAGCGGGACGACCCCGAGACCTGGCACCTGGTGGTAGTTTTTCACGACAACGGCAACTTCGAACTCGACGATGCCGACACCATAGGCCAGATCGAGGTCTCGGCCCCCTATTACGGGACCACCTCGGGAGGGAACAGCATGGAGAGCACCCCCGAGGAGCTGATAGGTGAGTTCGGCCAGTTCGACGGGTCTTCCGAAACCGAGTACAACGGGCAGGCCTACATCGCCTACACCTTCTCGAAGCGTGGTGTCGAGTTCCTGGAGGCGAAAAAGGACGGCCGGGTGGTCACCATGGTGGTGACCCCCATCGGAGGGTTGAAACCTGCCACGGGGATGGGGAAACAGTATGCCGTGGCCTCGGGAGACATCTTCAAAGTAACCGGAACCGAGCCCATCGTGGCCGGTACCTCACTGGCAGGGATCAGTATCGGCGACAACTACGTATGGGTAAAGGACAACTACGGCCTACCCAATCTCACCGGTTTCATGGGGGAAGGGCTGGTTTCCGCCACCTACACCGGGGGTACCGGTGGCTGGAAGCTCAACGTCTACCTGCAAGACCAGGATCTCGACGAGAAGCCCAGCGACTACGACACGGTCATTTCCGTCGCCGTGCGCAGCCCCTATGCCGGCAAGACCGCCAAGGGAGTGGGGATAGGCTCGAAGCAGGCCGACGTGAGTAAGGAGTTCGGCCCTGCCGAGATACTGGATGAGGGCAACATGGGTGGGGAGTCCGCGATCATCTGGCAATACCCTTCAAAAGGCATCGTCTTCGCCATGGATGCCGCCACCGGGCTGGTGGTGGAGGTAGACGTCAACAAGATATAGGAGTAGCCGCCCGGCTCAGCCCCCCGCTTCCCTCTTCTCAAGGTAGCGGGTTATCCCGTGCACGTTCTGCAGGCTCATCCCCCCGAACATGAACTCGCCGTAAGGGGAAGATATCTCCATCAGCCGCATCAGTTCCCCGGCCGCTTCCGACGGCTTCCGCCCCGCTCGCCTGGCATCTTCAACCACCCCCACCATCAGCTCCAGGCCGGCGAGGGAATCCCGGGCCAGCGCGGCGCTTCCGCCGGCGCAGCCGAAATGGGCGAAGCAGGTGCGGGCGCAGTCGAGCTCTTCCAGGTGGCGCAGGGAGCGTCGCTGCTGGTTCAGGTCGAAATCGGGCAAGGGCGTGACCGGGACCACCTTTCCTTCCTCCGCCAGCCAGAGGCCCAGGCTGTCGCCCGAGAAGAGGGTGTTGGTAGCCTCGTCCACCACGCATACATGCGAGGAGGCGTGTCCCGGGGTGGGGACGAGGCGCAGATGCCGGCCCCCCAGGTCCAGGCCGCCTTCCCCCGCGGCCTCTAACCGGCCCTCGTCGATGGGCAGCATGTCGCCGTAGAGCTCGGCTATGACCCCCAGGGCGCGGCGGGCGCTGGCCACCAGGCGCTCCGGCCTGGCCAGGGTGCCGACCCCCCCGGGCGCGACGACCACCCTGGCTTCGGGCAGTTCCCGGACGAGGGCACCGGCTCCCCCGGAGTGGTCGAGATGGATGTGGGTGACCACGATGTAGAGGACTTCTTCCCGGGCGATACCTGCTTCTTCCAGGCCGGCGATGATGTTGGGCGCGCAGGCCGAGGTCCCCGAGTCTACCAGGGCGACACCGCGGCTGCCCCGCAGGGCATAGACGGCGGCATAACCCTCCATCCCCGCCAGAAGGATATCGATGAGCCAGGTATCATCCCCGATCCGTGATGCAGCCATCAGCCCTCCCCGTCATCCCGCCCGGCGTCCGGGCTTTCACCTCACGGCGTTCTCGATGGGCTTGCCGGTCATCCCCGAGAGGCGGCCGGCGATCTCCAGGGCCCGCCGGCGGTTGTCCCCGGGTGTGCCGTTCAGGGGGGAGCGGAAGGCGCGCACCCGGCCGTGGTCCGTAACGATGTCCACGCGGACCCAGTAGGTCACGTCCTTGTCGGGCGGGTTGCCTCCGGGCCAGCCACTGGAGCGCCGCGACTCCGTCATCCGCACGCCGGTGATGCCGGACAGGGGGACGGGTCGGCTGAATCCCATGTAGAAGCGGGTTTTCTCGAGCACCAGGGCGCAGCCTTCGACCAGCAGGAAGGTCGATGAAGAGGAGATGGCAAAGACGGAAAACAGGCCCACGCCTATGCCGGCCGAGGCGAGCACCACCGTTTGCACCCCGAAGGTGCCGGCAAGGAGCAGGGCGACACCTGCCCAGAAAGTCAGGGTGAAGAAGACCTCCCAGGCCCCGCCTCTCACTTCGTATTCCGCCGTCACTTCGCTTGCGTTCATGGCGCCTCCGCCGTTGTTGATGGCCGTGCCGCTGTTATTATAAGGCAAAGCGGGAGCCCGGTCATTTTTCTTTAGGAATCTTCAAGAAGATAGACCGCGTCGTGCTCGCGGGCATGTTCGGGGACCTTGATGCCTACGGTCTGGCCCCGTTCCCCCTGCCCGGTCCCGCCGCCCTCGATCTGCATGGACTCCACCACCTGGTCCCAGTCGGAGGTGTGCCCCTTGATGCGGATGCGGTCACCGACCCGCAAGGTGTCCTCCAGCTCGATGGCGGCCACGCCTGCTTTCCCGTAATAATGCGTCACTCTTCCGATCAGTCTCTCCATCGCTTTGTCCCCCTGTCCGGACTGCGCTCCCCATATAGTATAATACGCTAATTGATAAGCTGATCGATTGAACGCCTGTCCCGGCCCGTGGCGGGAGCCGCCCGGAGGTATGAGAGTGAACTGGTTGACGGATTTCGACTACACTGTTTTCACCTGGATCAACGGGCTGGCCGGACACAACTCGTTTTTTGACACCATAATGAAGGCGGGCTGCAACGACCACCTCGTGCCCATGACCATCGGCTTCCTGGTGCTGTTGATGGCCTTTCGGGGAAAGACGCGCGAGCTCGACCGGTCGCACCTCGCCGCCGTGGTGGAGCTGGTCCTGACCGTGGTGCTGGCCAACGCCCTGGTCCAGCTGGTGGTGGTTTTCATAACCCGGGACCGCCCGTTCATAGACCCCTCCCACACCGTCAACCTGCTCTTCTACAAGCCGACGGACTCTTCTTTTCCCAGCAACCCGGCGGCTACGACCTTCGCTTTTTATTTCTCGGCCCTGCTGGCCGACCGCCGCTTCAGCTGGTGGTTTCTCCCCCCGGCCCTGTACATGTGCTTCGCCCGCGTCTGGTGCGGCGTCTGCTACCCGGGCGACATCCTGGGAGGGGCGGCCATCGCGCTGGCCGCGGCACTTTTTGTACACTATGCTGGGGTGATCTCGCTGCCTTTGAAGCAGCTGATATGGAGCACGGAGAGCTGGTTCCGGGACGGGGCCAGCCTGAGGGAGTGAGGGCATGGATCAGTTCCACATCGTCTTTCACGAGAACATACTGGAAACCTTCATCTTCTCCCTGGTGGCCTGCTTCGGGATCCTGCAGGCGATCATCGGCTGGAGAGGCCTGCACGGGCTGTGCGTCTACGGCAACCGGGTCTCGCCGCGCATAAACTACTCCATCGGGGCGGTCTGCCTCATCTTCGGCTATGCCTACTATTTCACCAACCCGGAGCACCAGAACACCCGCAACATCGAAGGCTTCATGAGCATGGCCTGCCTGGCGGCCGGGATACTGGCCGCGATAGCCCTGACCCTCATCCTCTCCTCGGCTGTCCAGGGGCTTCAGCGGGTCCGCAGGAGGGGGAAAGAAAGGACGGCAGGGGCCTTAAGCAGGGAAGCGATGGAAGCAAAGGAGCTCGACGGCCTGGGCACCCTCTACCTGCCGAAGGCCGGCGGTGAGCTCGCGGCGGTCGAGAAGCTCGTGGTGGTCGACCGGGAAGGTTATACCCGGCAGCTGGAGCGGGCTCTAGCCGGCGCGGGGGCGGAAGGCAGCGCGGTGCTGGAGCCGGACTACGCGGCGCTGGCGGCGGCGGAAAGAGACATGGCCACCATGGCCGGCCGGCTCTATTCCCTGGCCGTGCAGGAAACCGGTGCGCCGGAAGGCGGGCTCGCGGCCGTCGGCCTGGGGGCGGGAGCCAGCATGCTCCTGGCCATCATGGACGAGAAAGAAGGCCTTGCTTCGACCAGGGAGGCCACCTGTTTCTACCCGCTGATTCGGCAGGGTGGCCTGCTCTCCGACGCCTATCGTGAGAACACCCTTGCCGACCTGGCCCGTACCATGATGCGGGAGTTCCACACCGGCGCTCTGCCGGCGCGGATCTACCGGGCCTGGGCCATCATCTTCGTGATCGCCGCAGCCGCCAGCTTCACCTTCACATTCGCCTTCAACATGCGCTGGAAGGTCCTTTCCAGCCTTATCGCCGCCGTGGCGGCCTCGGTATACCTGGTGACCATGTATCTCACCCTCAAGCAGCCCTGGCTCCTGGGGGGGAGGCTGGAGAAGCGCCTGTATGCCCTGGCAGAACTGGGGGAGGAAGCGGTGAAGAAGGACCTGCCCCTGCCCGTCAGGGTGATTCAGCCACCCGGCCGCTCCCTTCCCCGGGTGAACCGGATCGAGCTCATCACCGTCAAATCCCGCATCAGGAGCGATTTTCTGTCGGACCCCAAGGTGGCCGGCTATCTCGGAAGCGGAGGACAGGGATGAAAAGAATAGAGCGCTGGAAGATGGTTCTGGCCCTGGTATTCGTTTTCATCTTCTGTTACGCGACGGCTCGTTTCGTAACCGGCATCCCGGAGGACGGCAGCCTGAACTCCATGCCTGACCTGAGCATCTCCCAGGACTGGGAGATCGACACCCTGGGCCCGCGGCAGGAGGGAGGGGTCACCTTCGAGACGGAAGGGGTGTACTACAACGAACTCACCGAACTATGGGGAAGGGACGTCGGAGGCCTCAATTTCCTGACCTGGGGTGACGACCGGCTGTTAGTGGGTTCTTCCACCGGAAGAGTGATGGCCTTGAACCCGGAAAACGGCGACATCCTGTGGAGTTTCTACGTGGGCAGCTGGATCGCTTCACGCCCCACCCTGGCCGACGGCGTGGTCTACTTCGGAAGCGTGGACCATCGGCTCTACGCCCTTGACGCCGCTAGCGGCGCCATCAACTGGATCTACCGGGCGGACGGGGAGATCCTCAGCCCACCGCTGGTTGAGGGCGGCGTGGTCTATTTCGTGTCGGACAACAACCTCGTCTACGACCTCAAGACCCGCGTCTACGCCCTTGACGCCAGTGACGGAAAGCCGGTCTGGACTTACGACACGCAGGGCTGGATAGCCGCTACTCCAGCATGTGGAAACGGCGATGTCTACCTGGGCACCTATTCGCGCGAAGCCATTGCCCTGGATGCCCTGGCGGGCACCGGCCACTGGAGTGTTGCCACCACCGGCCTGGTGTTCACCTCACCCCTTCACGGCGAAGGAGTGGCCTACTTTTCCTGCATAGACGGCAGCGTCTACGCCCTGGCCGCGGAAGACGGCAGGGTGTTGTGGCAGCACTCGCTGGACCAGTTCGTCTGGCTGCCACCGGTCATCAGCGACGGCGCCCTGCTGATGAGTTCCTACAACCAGGATATCGTGGCCCTTGACCCGTCCTCCGGCGAACAGCTCTGGACCTACGATCTGCACGACGTGCTCGATTTCCCGCTCCAGCCGGCCGGGGAGCAGGCCCACGCCTTCACTGCCACCGGGAACGTCTACACCTTGAGGATGGAGGACGGCTCCCTGGCGCGGGCCTACAAGTCCGGCTATTCCTTCCGGACTGCCCCGCTGCTGGTCAACGGGGTGGTCTACGCCTCCACCGGCGACGGGAACATCCGTGCCTTCCAGCTCCCCCCGGAGCCCATGGGCAGCGACCTGTGACCCGAGGGAAAGCTTCCGCCCTATGGACGATATGACAATCGAAACAACTGACGAACAGGCAGCCGTCACCTGGAGGGATAACGTACGTGCCTCTCTCACCGGTGAGGTGGGCTACGTGGGCATGCTCTGCTCGACCTTCTTCCTCTACCTGACCCTGGCAGTGCTCTCGCTGGCGCCCATCAACATCATCGGAAAGAACTCCCCCATCCAGGTAGCCGCCTACCGCAACGATTTCCTGCGCGACGTCATCCGGTTCATCGGCCTGGACCGGGCTTCCGCCCTGCAGCTGCAGCTCAGCGCCTTCGTGGTGATAGCCTTGCTCATCCTGGTCTACAGCTGGGCCATCTACATCTTCCGCAACCGGGAGGACAAGCGGCTGGGGGTGATCCTCAGCGTGGCCGCGGGCCTCTGCCTGATCCTCGTCCTGCTGCCGCCCCTCTTCAGCCGCGACGTCTTCTCCAACATCTACTACGGCAAAATAAAGGCGATCTACGGCGCCAACCCCTACACCTCCAGCCCCCAGAGGTTCATGGGCGACTCCATCCTCCCCTTCACCAGCACCTACTGGAAGAACACCCCCATAGTCTACGGCCCGTTCTACACCCTCTTCTCCATGGGGCTGGTCAAGACGGCGGGGGTGGGGGTGACCGCGAGCATCTATGCCAGCAAGGTCTCGCTGGCCCTTTTCCACCTAGGCAACACCTTGCTCATCTGGGCCCTGCTGGGGCGCTTCTACCCGCGCCGGCAGGTGCTGGGCACCATGCTCTACGCCTGGAACCCCCTGGTGCTGGTGGCCTCCGCCGGGGGAGGCCACAACGACGTGATGATGGCCTTCTTCGCCGTGCTGGCTCTCTACCTGGTGATGTCGGACCACCCCTGGGCGGCGGTACTCAGCATGACCCTGTCGGTGATGACCAAGTATGCCACGGTGATACTGCTGGTGGCGCTGATCGTCTACCTGGTGCGCCGCCGGGCGCTGTGGAGGGACAAGCTGAAGACCCTGGCCGTCTGCCTGGCCATCGTGCTGGTGGTATCGGTGCTCCTGTTCGCGCCGTTCTGGGAGGGCTTCTCCACCTTGCGCACCACCTTCGACAACCTCAAGCTTCACACGGCCTTCAGCGTGGGCAACGTGCGCGAGATATTCTTTCACACAGGTCTTCCACCATGTCCTGCGCGCTGCCCCTGGAGACGGCGGAAAGCCTGGCTTCCACCTGCACCCGCGCGCTGCTGGGCCTGGTCTTCCTCGGCCTGTTCGCCCGCTTCACCCTGCGCTGCCGCTCGCGCGAAGACCTCCTCGACAACTGGACGTGGATACTCATCTCTTTCATCCTCACCACTTCGTACCTCTTCTCCTGGTACATGGTATGGGTCATACCCTTCCTGGCCATGCGCGAGTGGGACCGGCTGAACCGCTTCTGGCTGATGCTGGCCACCTGCTACATGTTTACCGGAAACGACCTAGCCCGTGACCGGGGCGAGGGACGTGGAAGAATCGTGGTTGAAGCCGGGAGGCCGGGGTAGTTAAATAGATAAAAAACGAGAGATAGCCACGGGAGGAGCATAAATGGCGAAAGACGATCACAAGAAGCCGCGCACGCCCATGCCGGAGCAACCTGCCGGCGAGCGTAACGGCAATTTCAAGGAAGTAGCGCTGGGGTACTCGGTGGAGCAGGGGCGGCAGGAAGCGGCCCGCTGCCTGCAGTGCAAGAAGGCGCCGTGCGTAGCCGGCTGCCCGGTGGAGATCGACATCCCCGCCTTCATCAAAAACATCGAGGATGGCGACCTGGACTCAGCTATCCTGACCCTGAAAAACCGTAATAGCCTGCCCGCCGTCTGTGGCCGGGTCTGCCCCCAGGAGGACCAGTGCGAGAAGGTCTGCACCCTGAACAAGAAGGGCAACCCGGTGGCCATCGGGCGCCTGGAGCGCCTGGCGGCCGATTACGAGGCCGAAAAGGGCGAGGCGGGGCTGCCGGAGATCAAGCCGCCCACCGGGAAGAAGGTCGCGGTGATCGGCTCCGGCCCGGCCGGGCTCACCTGCGCCGGCGACCTGGCGCGGGCCGGCCACGAAGTGAGCCCTGTTCGAAGCCCTGCACGCTCCCGGCGGCGTGCTCACCTACGGCATCCCCGAGTTCCGCCTCCCCAAGAGCATCGTCCACCGGGAGGTGGACTATATCTCCCGGCTGGGAGTTAGGTTCGTCTACGACCAGGTGATCGGGCGGACCCTGACCATCCAGCAGCTGATGGCCGAAGGGTACGAGGCCGCCTTCATAGGCATCGGGGCCGGCCTGCCCACCTTCATGAACATTCCCGGGGAGAACCTCAATGGCGTCTACTCCGCCAACGAGTACCTCACCCGCTCCAACCTGATGAAGGCCTACCTCTTCCCCGAATACGACACCCCCATCAAGCGCGGCCGCCGGGTGGCGGTGGTGGGCGGAGGCAACGTGGCCCTGGACAGCGCCCGCACCGGCCTGCGCCTGGGCGCGGACGAGGTCTTCCTGGTCTACCGGCGCTCGGCGGCGGAGATGCCGGCGAGGGCGGAAGAGATACACCACGCGGAAGAGGAAGGCGTACAGTTCCGCTTCCTCACCCTGCCCACCGAGATACTCGGGGACCAAGGGCGCGTGGCTGGCATGACCTGTCTCCAGATGGAGCTGGGCGAGCCGGACGACAGCGGCCGGCGGCGCCCCGTGCCCATCGAGGGATCGGAGTTCACCATCGACTGCGACCTGGTGGTCATGGCCATCGGCACCCGTGCCAACCCGCTGTTGCCGTGCACCCTGCCCGGCCTGGAACTGAACCGCTGGGGTTACGTACAATTGAACGAGGAGACGGGCGAGACTTCTATCCCCGGCATCTACGCCGGAGGAGACATCGTCACCGGCTCGGCCACGGTGATCGAGGCCATGGGGGCGGGCAAGCGTGCCGCCCGGAGTATCCACAGGAAATTGACCGGCGAGGAGCCGGACTTTTAAAAGAAAGAGGAGGTGTTGGTGATGGGCTTTTTCGACAAGGTCAAGGAGCAGGCCCAGGGGCTTGGCGCCCAGCTCGACGACGCGATCAAGGGGACCAAGGGGTCGGGCCAGCTGAACGCCCTGAACAAGCAGCGGGAAGATCTGGCCAAACAGCTGGGCAACACGGTCTGCGACCAGTTTCGCGCCGGGGCCCTGGACGAGGCCGCCCTGCGGGCCCAGGCAGAGCAGGTGTTCGAGGTGGAAAGGCAGATAATCCAGGCCCAGCAGGAGATCGAGGCGCAGAAGCAGGCAGCCGCGGAGGCCAGAGCCGCCGCCGCACCGCCGCCGCCCGGCGCCGGCACCGCGGCTCCCCCCGCGCCTCCCGCGGCAGCGGCTCCACCCGCTCCCCCATCGGCAGCGCCGGCTCCCCCCGCGCCGCCCGCCGCGCCGGCTGGCGCCACCTGCCCCAACTGCGGCACGGCCGTGGCGGAAGGTGCGGCCTTCTGCCCCGAGTGCGGGAACCGTTTCTAGGACCCGGCTGAAACAAGCGAGGGGCGGGCCTTGCCCGCCCCTTCTTCATTGCGGCTCCGGGAACCAATTCAGGACAAAAGCTGTCAATGTAGAATAATATGTATAAGAGCATGTTTTGAGTGCTCGAGTTAACCGAAACCCGTCAAAAGGAGGCTGGAGACTTGATCTGCCACAACTGTGGTTTTGAGAACCCCGAGGGGCGCCGTTACTGCGAGGAGTGCAACGAGAAGCTGAGAGAAGTCGAGCATGAGCGCGAGGTCAGCAAGCGCCGGACCGACCGCGAGGCGGCCCGCATAAGGCGCGAGGCCGAGGTTATGGGCCTGGACGCGGACGTGCTGGGGAGGCGCCGCCGCGTCAGGTCGCGTTGGAGCAAGCCCTGGGTGGGGCTGGTCCTCCTCGGCGCACTGGCCGTGGTGATCGTCGTGGTGATAGTGATGGCCACCTCGGAGTCCCTCAGCGCACCCGAAAAAACCGTGCAAGATTTCTTCGGCGCCATCGAGAAAAAGGACGTGATGGGCTTTCTCAAGAACACCACCGAGGCAGGGACCTACGAATCAATCAAGAAAGGCGAGATGGAAGAGCCGGACGTGCAGACGTACATCGGATACGACAGATATGAAGTGAAAGACATCAAGACCGAACTGGTGTCGGAGCAGGGCGACCAGGCCGAAGTGCGCCTGATCGGTGGTTGGTTCCAGGGTTTCTGGGCCGATGACATGGCCCCATCCACCGGGGTCGACTTCGCCCAGTACCCGCGCGTCGTCAAACTGGTCAAGTACGGCGACAAATGGGTGATCGTCAACTACTCGGAGGTCATGCTGCCCGCGCCCATGCCCGAGAACTCCAGCGAAGAGAGCGAATTTCCCGAGCTGGAGGGCAACCCTTAAAAAGCCGGGAGGAATCATCTATACTGTACGGTGCCATATCGGATAGAAAAAGTATGACTTGGAGGTAGGCGGATTGCTTAAAAGAAAGAGACGGGTACTGGCGGCGCTGATAGCGCTGTCCCTGGCCGTCCTGGCGCTGGCGGGATGCGGCAATTACGTGTCCGGAACGTCCTTCCGGGAGTCGGAATACGACCTGAGCACACCGGAAAACGCGGTGCAGGTGTGGATGGGCTCCATGGAATGGAAGAGGGAGAAGTACGAGGACGACACAGATGGCCCAAGGAACTCCGAACTGGGCCGCGACTTCGACGCTTTCGTGGCGGTCTCGGACCCGGCCCTCTTCGAGGATGCCAGCGGGCAGCCCGCCTCGGATGAGGACATAAACGGTGTAGGTGGCCTGCGGGAGCAGTGGAACTCCAAGGACTGGGAGATAGAATTTCTGGACATACAGCTCGAGACATTATCCCAGGAAGGCGACACCGCCGTCGTCAAAATAGTCGGCGGCCAGACCCGCTACATCGGCAAGGAGATATTCGGGACCACCGAGTACAAGGTGGACGACTTCCGCGACAAGCCCGGAGAGATCACCCTGAAAAAGATCGACGGCAAGTGGCGGGTGATAAAGGGCGCGTTCGTCAGCGACGACGAGTACTGGGAAACGCAATCCCCCTAAGCCTTGTACTGGCGCGACATCTCCACGGTACGGCGGTACTCCTTCATCTGCTCTTCCATCTCGATGACGCCCCAGCCCAGCCTGGCGGCCATGATGTTCGCCACTTTTTCCAGCACTTCCAGGCCCTGGTCGGGCGCCTCGTAATATATGCGGCTGCGGCGCACCATGAAGTCGTTGATGGTCAGGGCCATCTCCGCGTCAACCGCGTATTCCACCTGGGCCCGGATGTAGGGAACGTTCTCATCCAGTTTCTCTCCCAGGTCAAGGTCACGGCGCACCCGCCCCAGCACCTCTACCGCCCCGGTACCCAGCATCTGCAGGTTGCCGATGACGTCGTCGCCCATGCGGTATTCCCGGGCCAGGCCCTCCAGGCGCCCCGGAAAGCCGGGGCCGTCCTTGCCCTGGACCCCGGCGTACCTGGTGGCACACTTGGGGACGGGCTTGACATCGAAGCGCTCGGCCAGGCGGCGCGCCGCCAGATCGACCAGCTCTTCGGCCATGGAGCGGGCGGTGGTAAGCTTGCCGCCGGTGATGGTGATGAGCCCGGAAGGGCTCTCGTAGATGCTGTGCTCGCGTGAGACCTGGGATTCCTTCACGCCAGTGCTCCCCTGCTCGCAGATGAGGGGGCGCAGGCCGGCATAGGTGCTGACGATGTCGCGCATCTCCAGCTTCGCGCCGGGCAGCGCCAGGTTGGCGGCCTCCACGATGTACTCGACATCGTCGCGGTCGGCGTGGACGTTGTCGTAGTCACCCTCGTAGTCAGTGTCGGTGGTGCCGATAAGGGAGAAGTCGCCCCAGGGGACCACGAAGAGCAGCCGCTGGTCCCGCGGAGACATGATGGGGAGGGCGTTGCGGGTGTTCAGCCTCGAGCGGGGCACGATGATGTGGGCCCCCTTGGTGGGGCGCAGCTTGGACGAGGCGCAGGAATCGTCGATGCAGCAGGTCACGTCGGTCCAGGGCCCGGTGGCGTTGACCACCACCCGAGCCTCAGCCTCGAACTCGTTGCGGGTGAATTCGTCGCGCAGCAGGGCCCCGCGGAGCATCTCTCCCCGGCGGAGGAACTCCACCGACCGGCAGTAGCTGAGGCAGTCGGCCCCCTCCAGGCAGGCGGACTGGACGTGGGCCAGGGTGAGGCGAGCGTCGTCAGTGGCGCAGTCGTAGAACACCCCGCCGCCCTTGAGGCGGCCGGCATCCAGCCCCGGCTCTACCTCGAGGAGTGCTTTGGGCCCGTGCAGCCGGTGGTTGTGGACGTTGCGGAACAGCGCCAGGAAGTCGTATAGCCACAGGCCGGAGCCGATCATGAACATGCCGTTCTTGTCCCCCTTGTAGACGGGGAAGGTGAAGGGCTGGGGCCAGACCAGGTGCGGCGCGTTGAGCAGCAGCCTCCGGCGCTCCCGGCAGGCCTCGAAGACCAGCTTGAAATCGAAGAGTTCCAGGTAGCGAAGGCCCCCGTGCACCAGCTTGGAAGAACGCGAACTGGTGCCGAAGGCCCAGTCGTTCTTGTCTACCAGCAGAACGGAAAGCCCGCGCCTGGCGGCGTCCCGGGCGATGCACGCCCCGGTTATGCCGCCTCCCACCACCAGGAGGTCGTAGACCTTTCCCGGGACGGATTCCATGGTACGTTTTCTCTGAGCGGCCGAAAATTCCATGGTATCAGCTCCTGTCTTTCAGGGATTGGCGGTCAGGAGAATGCGGTGGTTGAGCAGGTTGATCTCGGACACTTCGGCGTTCAAGGTCATCTCTTCACCGATGATGCTCGCGAGATAGACCTCCCCGTCCGCTTCCCGTACGGTGACCACGTCCTCCAGGACCAGTTCCTCTTTGCCGTCCTTTACGAGGAAGGCATGGGATTCGCACATCTGGGCCCCTCCTTTTTCAGTTGGTAACGTGCATGCTCTCCAGCAGGTGGTTCCAATGGCAGTAGACGCAGACTTCCACCACGTAGCAGGTGAAGTCGTGGTAGCGGTCCTTGAAACCGTTGAAAATCTGATCCAGGGGGTAAGCCCTGCCGTTGTTCTCGTGGAGTTCGCGGCCGTAGACGAAGTTGACCCGGCGCAGCTTCTCCTTCGAACAGACCGGGCAGTCGCGGTGGGTGACCTCCCCGATGTTGCGGGCGATGCGGCCGATCTCGGGGTGGGCGTCGCAGACGTCGTAGGCGGAAACAAGCCCGCAACGGTAATCGCGAAGCGTAGCCCGCCTCTTCAGCCGGTAATCAATATGGCTCGATATCTTCAAAAGAACCAACTCCTTCGGCGTTCACCCCATTATATTCCGGTGCCGCGGATGCGTCCAAGGTGCCGCGTCATGGACGGGCCGGCTGAATGAATGTTAAGCTTATTGTGCGAGCCGGGATCAGGTGTCCTGTTCCCGGCTCATGCATGTCGCGAGGTGGGCGGTGTCGTTCATGCTCCTGACCACCCAGCCCCCATCGATGGCCGAGGCGGTGATGTGGTTGACGGCCCCGTTGGACTGGTCCAGCCGCCAGATACCCTCCGGGCCCAGCCCCAGGCAGGCGCAGAGCACCAGGCGGTTAACTACCTTATGCCCCACCACCAGTACGTTTCCGGTGTGGCTGGCCCGCAGGAAAGAGAGCCCCTGCTCGAGCCGGGAGAAGGCGCCGGCCAGGCTCTCGCCTCCCGGGAACACCACCTCCGCGGGGTTGTCCACCCAGAGCGAGAGCTCGCGCGGCCAGCGGGAGCGCACCTCGTCGACCCGCAAGCCGCTCCACTCCCCGTAATCGACGTCGATGAAGTGTTCCAGCGGCCACACCTGGCCCCGGTGCGGCCTGGCGGCGGCCTCGGCCGTCTGCATGGAACGCAGGAGGGGGCTGGCATAGAACGCCTCGAACTCCAGGCCGGCCAGGCCTTTTCCCAGACAACCGGCCTGCTCGAGCCCGCGCTGGTTCAGGGGCGGGTCGGCGCGCCCGCGGAAGATGTCCGCCCGGTTCATCTCGGTCTCACCGTGCCGTATCAGGTAGAGCTCCATCCGTTTATCCTCGCTGTTTCGAAAGGCCCCCGCAAACACCTATTATAGGCCGTAATAAAGCCGCGGGGCTCTGATATTTCTTTTTGATTTGATGGAGATAGAATGTATAATAATGCTGAGCTAGCCGTAGAAGGACTCGTTAAACCCTCTCGGGAGGTAGATGAATTGCTCACCAGAAGATTCATTAAAATGATCGAAACCAGGGCCGACAAAGTAGCGAAGCTCTGGTTGAAAGAGGTCCGGCAATCACGCTATACGCCCACCTACCACCGCTTCAACGAGGAGGAGCTCTTCACGCGGGCCATGGCCGTCTACGAGCGCCTGGGTTACTGGCTGTCGCCGGAGACCAAAAAGGAAGAGATACGTTATTACTACCTGAACATCGGCAAGCAGCGTTACCAGGAAGGCTTCGGGCTGGAAGAAGTGGTCATGGGCCTTATCCTGCTCAAGCGCTACCTCTGGCTGGAGGTGCTCTCCGAGGGCCTGACCCAGACCAACCTGGAACTTTACCAGGCCCTGGAGCTCAACAACCAGGTGGTCCTCTACTTCGACCGCGCCATCTATTACACGGTGGCGGGCTACATGGAGGAGTTGACCGGGAAAACCACCTACAGCTGATCGGGTGAAGATGCGACAAAAAGGGCCCCTCCCAAACGGGAGGGGCCCTTTCAATTCCGAGGTTCTCGGGGAGCCGGTTTACACGTCGGCCATGCCGCCCGAGAGATACTCGTCGTAGGCGGCCAGATCGAGCATGCCGTGGCCGGAGTAGTTGAAGAAGATGGTCTTGGCTTCGCCGCTCTCCCGGCACTTGATGGCCTCGTCGACCACGCACTTGATGGCGTGGGAGGTCTCCGGGGCGGGGACGTACCCCTCACACTGGGCGAAGAGCACCGCCGCTTCGAACACCTCGCTCTGATGATAGGCCACCGCCTCCATCAACCCTTCCTTGACCAGAAGGCTGATGATGGGGGAGGCGCCGTGGTAGCGCAGGCCCCCGGCGTGGGAGGCCGGCGGAACGAAGTCGTGGCCCAGGGTGTACATCAGCACGATGGGGGCCATGCCCACCGCGTCCCCGAAGTCGTACTCGTAGCGCCCTTCGGTCAGGGTGGGGCAGGAACTGGGCTCCACCGCGATGAGCCGGATGTCCTTGCCTTCCATGCGCTCCTTCAGGAAAGGCAGTGTGGCGCCGCCCAGGTTGGAGCCGCCGCCGCAGCAGCCGATGACGATGTCGGGGTAGTCGCCGATAAACTCGAAGGCCGTCTTGGCTTCGAGGCCGATCACCGTCTGGTGGAGCAGGACGTGGTTGAGGACGCTGCCCAGGGAGTACTTGGCGTCGGGGTCGGCGACTATCTGAGACACCGCTTCCGAGATTGCCATGCCCAGGCTGCCGGGGGTGTGGGGGTCCTCCGCCAGGATCTTCGCGCCGACCTCGGTCTGCGGGCCCGGGCTGGGATGCACGTTGGCGCCCCAGACCTCCATGAGGATGCGGCGATAGGGCTTCTGGTTGAAGCTGGAGCGGACCATGTAGACGTCCAGTTCCATGTCGAAGAACTTGCAGCCCATGGAGAGGGCGGTTCCCCACTGGCCCGCGCCGGTCTCGGTGGAGATGCGCTTGACGCCCTCCGCCTTGTTGTAGAAAGCCTGCGCCACCGCGGTGTTGCCCTTGTGGCTGCCGGCCGGGCTCAGCCCTTCGTTCTTATAGTAGATTTTGGCCGGGGTCTGGAGGGCTTGCTCCAGGCGGGTGGCCCGCTCCAGCGGGGTGGGCCTCCATATCTTGTAGATCTCCCTGACCTCTTTCGGTATCTCGATGTAGTTGTCGCTGCTCATCTCCTGGGCGATCAGGCCCATGGGAAACAGCGGCGCCAGGTCGTCCGGCCCTATGGGCTGCCGGGTCACCGGGTGGAGCGGCGGCTCCAGTGGCTTGGGCAGGTCCGGCAGGACGTTGTACCACGCCTCCGGGATGTACTTCTGGTCCAGGTGGACTATCTTGTCGTCGTTGGCCATCTTACCCTTTCCTCCTTATCTGATCAGCGTATTCGGCGATATAAAAAAGCCGCGGCGTTCAATGCTCGCCGCGGCCGGTTTTTCTGTGTCCGCTCGTTTACCAGGTGCAAGGTGGGCAGACACCGCCGCGGCAGTTCCGCCACCACCAGGATATGCTCCTTTTGCTGTTCGGGTAAACTTCCATTTTCAACTCCCATGCTTTTATTACAAGTGCTAATTATTATTGTCCCTCTCCTCAGCCTTGTCAATACAGCCGCCCGCCAGGAAATCTGGGGTCAGACCCCTTCTCCACTTCAAGGCCGGTCACGGTCGGAGGCGGGAGAAAGTGGAGAAGGGGTCTGACCCCAGATTTCCTTCAGAGCTTGACGCCGCATTTGCGGCAGAAAACCGACCCTGCAGGGTTGGACCTGCCGCACCTGGCGCAGGGCAGGGAGCCCTTGGGCAGGAGGTGGGCTCCATCGTATTGTCTGGAGATGGCCCCGGAAGGCGTGTGCGGGCCGGGCTTCGCCGGTGGGACGGGAGGCATGGGCTCGCGCCGTTTCCTGAAGTACAGCGCGGTCAGGACGGCCGCCGCCGCTATCAGTACGGGAAAGAAGATTATCAGGAGCATCAGGATCTCCGGCGCACCAAAACTCTGGAACAGCGCCAACGGACGACCCCCTTTTCGCAGTGGCACTTTTTACTCAGAACATGATACTACGCGATTGGCTGACTGAGAAGAAACTCGCACTACAGCAGCCGGCACTCCTGGCGCAGGGCGGGCATGCCCCCGGCGCGCCAGGCGGACTTGAGACGGGCGGTGAGGGCATGGGCGTAGCGCTGGGGCTCGGGCAGGCGGTATCCGCGGCCACAGGCCAGCACGGCCTCGACGCAGCTCTCCAGGTCGATACGGTGCCCGACGCTGACATAGACGGGCTTGACCCCGGTGCGGGTCCGCAGCACCACCCCCACCACTTCTTCTTCATGAAAAAGAAGGGACCGGCTACCCCGCTCCAGCCCCGGCTCGTCATAATCACCTACCAGGCGTGACTTGGCGCACCCCAGGGTGGGGACGTCCAGGGCCACTCCCAGGTGGGAGGCGATGCCGAAACGGCGGGGGTGGGCAATGCCCTGGCCATCCGCCATCAGCAGCTGTGGTGGGCGGGAGAGGGCGTGGACGGTGGGGAGCAAGGCCGGCAGCTCGCGGAAGGAGAGCAGCCCCGGGACGTAGGGGAATTCCACCCGGCCCACGCAGGCCCGCTCTTCCTCCAGCTCGAGAGCGGGCCAGGAGAAGGAGACGGCCACGGCGATGGCCAGGTGGTCCTCGCGGAGGTAGGAGATGTCCGTGCCGGTGACACGCTCAAGCTTGCCGAAATCTAGGGGGATGTCAGCAACGACCTGGCCGGCGAGCTGCCGCTGAAGCAGGGTCAGGTCGGCAATATCGAGTTTCTTACCAGTATTTACCATAAAATGCGGAGCCGTAAGCCAGGAGGTCCCGGATCAGCACTTCTCGGGATCGTGGCGGGGGTTCTTGGAGACCACCTTCATGGCGTTGGTGACGGCCACGGTGATGTCCGTGCGGAACTGGGTGGCCAGCTGGTTGACCTTGCTGTAGACGTAGCCCATGTCGGTGACCACGTACTTGGGGGGCAGGTGGTTGAGGGCCAGAGCCTTGATGTCGTTGCGGCAGCGGTCGCAGCCACAGGACTCTTTCCACTCCATGATCTCGTCCAGGGTCTGATCGACCACGTCTTCCATGTAGTTCTTAAGGAGCATCAGGCGGCACCTCCCCCGTAAAGCATGCTGTTGTTGCTTTATATTCTACCCCACCGCCCGCCTGCGTCCAATGGTGCGCGTGATATAATGTCAACCTGAATCATGGGAGGAGATATGACAGCGATTTCAATAATAGAAGATCACCAGGATCTCTGGATCCTGCTGCTGATCGTGTCCAACCTGGTCTTCCTGGCCCTGATGCTGGTGGTGATGCGCCAGTGGGCCCTGCTGCGCAAGAGCGTCTTTATTCTGAAGAAGGGCGCCGATGGCAAGAACATGGTGGAACTGGTGGCCAACCATATCGAGGAGGTCAAGGACAACTCCCGCCAGGTGCAGGACCTGTCGCGCAAGTACGACTACGTGCTGGACGTGCTGGCCGGCGCGGTGCAGCGGGTAGCGGTAATTCGCTTCGACGCCTTCGAGGACATGGGGGGCAAGCTCTCCTACGCCGTGGCCATGCTGGACGACGAGCGCAACGGGGTGATCTACACCTCCATCTACGGCCGGAACGAGAACCGCGTCTACGCCAAGGCCGTCGCCGACGGCCGCTCCGCCCACACCCTTTCCAGAGAAGAAGAAGAGGCCCTGCGCCGGGCCCTCCGTATCAAGCCGGAAATCGAGCGCGCGCGGCCCAAGGAGGACAAGCGGATCTTCGACGTCACGGTGGAGGAGGACCTGGAAGAGTTCGTCTCCACGCAGGAGGAAGACGGCACGTGGACCATCTGAGCGCCCTCCGCTGTTCGCGCCTGGGCTACCTCGGCCCCGAGGGGACCTTTACCGGCGAGGCGCTCAAGTACCGCCTGGCGGGTCTCTACGAAGAAGCGGTGCCCTTCACCACGGTGGAAGAGACCATTCACGCGGTGGTGGAAGGGACGGCCGACCGGGCCCTGGTCCCCCTGGAGAACTCCATCGAAGGGTCGGTCAACGCCACCCTGGACACCCTGGCCTTCGACGTCGACCTCTTCGTCGAGGCAGAGGTGGTCTACCCGATCAGCCACGTGCTGCTGGCGCGGGAAGGCGTCACCCTCGACCAGGTAAAATCGGTAGCCTCCCATCCCCACGCCTCGGCCCAGTGCCGGGCCTCCCTGGCCCACCTGCTGCCGGGGGCCAGGGTGACGGCCGCCAACTCCACCTCCGAAGCCGCGGCCGACGTGGCTAGCTCGGACGAGCCGGTGGCCGCCCTGGGCAACCGCCTCTCGGCAGATATTTACGGTTTGAAGATAATTGCGGAAGGCCTGGAGGACCACCCCGGCAACCTTACCCGCTTCGCCCTGCTGGGCAAGGACAGAATGCCTCCCACCGGCAACGACAAGACCTCGCTGGTCTGCTTCATCCACGCCGACCAACCGGGCAGCCTGCTGATGATCCTGCAGGAGTTTGCCTACCGCTACATCAACCTTTCCAAGATAGAGTCGCGCCCCACCAAGGACATTCTCGGCCAGTACTGCTTCTTTATCGACTGCGACGGGCACGAGGAGGACGACATAGTAGCCTCGGCCGTCAAGTGCCTCCGCTGCAAATTGCGGGGCGTGAAGATGCTGGGGTCCTACCCGCGTTACCGGGAAGAGGAGGAATAGCAGCAGTGCTCGACATCAAGACTATCCGTGAGAACACCACCGCGGTGCGCAAGTCGCTGGCCGACCGCAACAGCAAACTGGATCTGGACCGCCTGCTGGCCTTAGACGAACGCCGCCGCGGACTGACCACCGAGGCGGACGAGTTGCGCACCTTGCGCAACCGGGTCTCCAAGGAGATCGGCGAAGCGGCCCGGGCGGGCGGGGACATCGAGGGGCGCCGGGCGGAGATGAAGCAGGTCTCCGAGAAAATCGTGGTTATGGAGAAGGAGATCAAGGAGGTCGAGGAAGAACTCGACTCCCTGCTGATATGGGTACCCAACACCCCCCACGAGTCGGTGCCGGTGGGCTCAGACGAGAGTTTCAACCTGGAGGTGCGGCGCTGGGGCGAGCCGCGCCAGTTCGCTTTCAAGCCGCTGGCCCACTGGGACGTCGGCACTTCTTTAGGCATCCTCGACTTCGAGCGCGGCGTGAAAATAGCCGAGTCGCGCTTCACCCTGATGCGGGGCCTGGGTGCCCGGCTGGAGCGCGCCCTGATCAACTTCATGCTCGACCTGCACACGCTGGAGCACGGCTACACCGAGATATTTCCGCCCATCCTGGTCAACGAGGAGAGCATGAAGGCCACCGGGCAGCTGCCCAAGCTGGAGGCGGACATGTACCGCTGCCGCGACGATGCACTCTACCTGATACCCACGGCCGAAGTGCCGGTGACCAACATCCACCGCGGCGAGACCATCCCCGAGGAGGATCTGCCGGTGCGCTACGTCGCCTTCACCCCGTGCTTCCGTCGCGAGGCCGGCTCCTACGGCAAGGACGTGCGCGGCCTCATCCGCCAGCACCAGTTCAACAAGGTGGAAATGGTCAAGTTCGTCCACCCCGATTCTTCTTTTGAAGAACTGGAGAAGCTGACCGCCAACGCCGAAGAGGTGCTCAAGCGGCTGGAACTGCCCTACCGCGTGGTGGTGCTGGCCACCGGCGACCTCTCTTTCTCCGCCGCCAAGTGTTACGACCTGGAGGTGTGGATGCCCGGGCAGGGCGAGGCCGGCGAGTACAAGGAGATCAGCTCGTGCTCCAACTTCACCGACTTCCAGGCGCGCCGCGGCGGCATCCGCTTCAAGCCGAAGTCGGGCAAGAGCCGCCTGGTGCACACCCTGAACGGCTCGGGCGTGGCCATAGGCCGCACCGTCGCCGCCATCCTCGAGAACTACCAGAACGAGGACGGCACGGTCTCGGTTCCGCAGGCGCTCATCCCCTACATGAACAACCTTACCCGCATCACCTGAGAGGAACCGCATCACCCGGGCCTAGGCGGGCATGTCGGGCACCTGGCTCATGTCCAGGTAGAAGATCTCCCAGATGTGGCCGTCGAGGTCCTGGAAACCCCACGCGTACATGGCGCCTTCGTCCATGGGCTCCTTGTAGTCCGAGGCGCCCGCGTCCAGCGCCCGGTTCACGAACTCGTCGACCTGCTCCCTGCTTTCCATGGTGAGGGAGATGATGGCCTCGGTGTGATGGTAGGCGTTACAGATATCTTTGGGGGTAAACGTCCTGAAGAACTTCTCGACCAGCAGCATTACGTAGATGTCCTCGCCGACGATCATGCAGGCGGCGTCCTCGTTGGTAAAGCGGGGATCGAACTTGAAGCCGAGGCCGGCGAAGAACCCGCTGCTGTTAACCAGGTCCTTGACCGGCAGGTTGACGAACATCTTGGTTGACATCCCGGGCACCTCCTGTCTCGATTCCGATATAATACGGCTATATCCGAAAGAGGAGGCCGGTAAACATGGTGGTCTGCGTGGCGGTTGAAAGCCGATGCCGGGAGTATTAAATGGGCCTGACCGATTTCTACAACAAGGCGGCGAAAGCGGCCAAGCTGGCTAATCCCGGCGCTGCCGCCGGGGTGATCGCCAGGATGAGCGATATCGCCAGGAATCTCCCCATCCTGCGGAAGCAGGGCGGGCGCGGGTTTGACCGTATCGCCGGCGACATGGCTGACGCCATAAAGCCCTACCAGGGCACCGGCCTGGAGTTCGCCGTGCTGCCTGAGCGCGGCGCGCCAGCCGGGGATATCATCGCCGAGATGAACGGACTCAACGCCGTGGAGGAACCGCGCCGGCCGGACAACTCCGGCGGGGGTTCGGCCTTCCAGGCGGAGAAAGAACACCGGCGCTTCCTGGCCGAAGTCTGCGCTGCCAACGCGGGAAGCGACCCCTTCCACCCCGACCGCTGGCCCTCTGCCGTCAAGTACGAGGCGGAGACGATCTCCATGGTGGCCCGCGTGCTGGGCATGGGAGGACCCGGGGATAACGGCGACACGCCGCCCGAGGCCTGCGGGGTTGTCACCTCCGGCAATACCGAGAGCATCATCCTGGCCATGAAAGCCTACCGGGACAAGATCAAGGAAGAAAAGAGGGTCGCCCGGCCCGAGATAATCGCCCCGGCCAGCGTCCACCCCGCCTTTGACAAGGCGGCCGACTTTCTGGAGATGAGAGTTCGCCGGATTCCAGTGGGCGAGGATTACCGGGCCGACGTCGGGGCCATGCGCAAAGCTGTCAACTACAACACCGCGGTGATGGTAGGCTCGGCCCCCACCCTTCCCCACGGCGTCATCGACCCCATCGAGGAACTTAGCGAGCTTGCGCTCGAGCGCGGTCTCGGCCTCCACGTCGACGCCTCCCTGGGCGGCTTCATGCTCCCATTCGCCGAGGAACTTGGCTACGACGTGCCCGTGGCCGACTTCCGCCTGAAGGGGGTGACCTCCATCTCGGTGGGGACGCACATGTATGGCTTCGCCCCCCGCGGGACAGCCGTGCTTCTTCACCGGGAGCGGGAACTCCGCGGCCGCCACTGTTTCACCAACTCGGAATGGCCGGGCGGCGTCTACTTCTCTCCCACTCTGGCCAGCGGCCGGCCCGGGGCGCTATCGGCGGCCTGCTGGGCGGCGCTGGTGACCACGGGGAGGGACGGCTACCGCGAATCTGCCCGCGCTATCCTGGTGACGGCGGCCTACGTCAAGCGGGGCATCAAGGCCATCCCCGGCCTCAAGCTGCTGGGCGACCCCCTGTGGAACATCGCCTTCACTTCCGACGACGTAGATATCTACGAGGTGATCCGGCTGATGGCCGGCCGACGCTGGAGCCTGGCCGGGCTGCAGTATCCCCCCGCCGCCGGCTTCTGCCTGGCCCCGCGCCACACCCGTCCCGGGGTGGCCGAGCGCTTCCTGCTGGACCTGCGCGACGCGGTGCAGGGCGCCGGCGAGGGATGGGGCGGAACCGCCTGGGCGGTGGGCGGCCGCAGCCGCATGCCCATGCACGGCCCGTCGGCCATCTTCTTCGACCGCCGGCTGGTCAAGGAGTCCCTCGAGCTCTACCTGGACATCTACTACGACGCCTGAGTAATGAAGGCGGCGATGTCCTCCACCACATCCTGCGAGACGTGGCCGGGCTGGGAGTACTCCTGTGGCGTGCTCTTGCCGGTACCGGTCATGAAGAGGTGGTTGAGGTCGGGATAAGTGATGAAGGTGACGTTGGGCATGCCGGACAGGGCTTGCTGCCAGAGGCTGAAATCGGCCATGGTCACCTGGTAGTCGCGTTCACCCTGCAGCACCAGGACGGGACGGGCGATGCTTTTCGCTTCATCCGCTGGCTGGTAGCCGTGCAGGTCCAGCCAGTAGCGGCCACTGAAGCCCATCATCAACTGGTACGCAGGGGTATTCGATTTGAGCTCCGGCCCTTTCATCCATTCCACCAGCACCCGCAGCTGGTCCAGCTGGGCCTGCTCCTCCGGGGTGATGACGCCGTCCAGGGAGTCGAGGTACTCCGTCTGCTCCATGATGAGGTCCTCTATGGGGCGGGCGGCTCCCGCCAGGATGACGAAACCGTGGGCTTCGGGCGAGGCGGTGGCTATGCGCGGGATGAGCATGCCGCCCAGGCTGTGCCCCAGTACGAATATCCTGTCGGGGTCGATGCCCTCCATGCCGTGCATCAGCTCCACGGCCAGCAGGACGTCCTCCACCACCTCTTCGTTGACGGTGATGTTCCCGTTGAGTATCGCCATCCGGTCCTGGTAGACCATGGTCCGCTTGTCGTAGCGCAGGACGGCGATGCCGCGCGATGCCAGCCCCCAGGCCAGGTCCTTGAAGGGGGCGATGGCGCCGTAGCCCTCGTCACGGTTGTTGCCTCCAGAGCCGTGCACCAGCACCAGGGCCGGGAAAGGACCTTCGCCGTTGGGGAGGGTGAGCGTCCCCGGCAGGGGCCACTCCCCGCTCTCCCCAACGGTGACTTCCTTCTCGGTAAAACTGGAGGTGTCGACATAGGCAGGGGGCTGGTATTCAGCCTCGCTGTTGACCGGGACGAAGAAGAACCCGGAGATCCTGCCGCCCCCGCCGAACACCACCTTGACGTCTATCTCACCGTTCTCAAACGAGCAGGTGACGAAGGCCACCTCGCTGCCCGACGTCCCGGAAAGGCGGGTGGAGACGACGGACTTGAAAGCGCCCATACTCCCCAGTAGGGACTCCCAGGCCTGCTGCATCGCTTCCGGCGTCGCGGCCTGGCGCATAGCAGCGTCGAGATCCTTCGGCGGGATGACGTAGTCGCCCGCGGCGACGGACTCCACCAGCGCTTGCGCCCTTTCCGCGAAGCCGGGAGCGGGGGTTTCTTCAGTGACGGTTGCCGATTTATCGCCACACCCGGCGGCTGCGAGACACAGGGCGAGGAGCGCGGCTAGACACAAGTTGAGGCACAGGGCGGAGCGCGGCATCGTCTTCTTCATGCTTACCCCCCGGATCGGTTCGCATTATCGTTTGACGACCATAACGTAATTTTAATACAGGCGTTGAGGCTACGCTATTTCGCGCGCGGTTGCGCTATACTTACATAGACCACGGAGGGGTGGCAGAGTGGACGAATGCGGCGGTCTTGAAAACCGTTGGGCCGAAAGGTCCCCCGGGTTCGAATCCCGGCCCCTCCGCCACTATTTCAGCGCTTCAAGCAAAAGCAAGATATCCGGACTGTGCTAGAGAATGTGTTAAATTTTAGACGTGTTAAGCGAGGATATTGTAAGGGTTTAGGCGTAGAGCCTTAGGGTAAAAGGGTTGAGTGTGGTTATCTGGGTCCGCCGATCTGACCTGGCGGCCCTCCGGCGTCGAAGGTCCTCTTCTGCGGCCCTCGTCGATCTTTTTTCTTAAGTAACGGATGTATACATCGACCACGTTTGAGCCCGCATAATAGTCATAGTTCCAGACATGCTCCATGATCTGGGTTCTGGTCAGGACCTGCCCCTGGTTTCTCATCAGATACTCGAGCAACGAATTCGGGGATTGACATAGACGTTTCCCCTTTTTAGATTTAATATATCGAAGCAAGATATCGTAATACGATATTAGGAGCAAGGCGATATGCAGAGATACTTTTTCCTGGGGTTCATCCGGATCCACATTCTCCATCATGCGGAGGAGGAGCCGGTCTACGGGGCATGGATCATAGATGAACTATCGCGGCACGGCTATCGCCTAAGCCCTGGCACGCTTTATCCCATGCTCCATTCATTGGAGGATGGCGGTTATCTGCGGTCCGAGAAGCGGGTGGTAAACGGCAAGGTACGCCGTTACTACCGAGCTACGGTCAAGGGCGGCAGAGCCTTGAAGGAGGCGCGCCGGAAGATCCAGGAACTGGTGGACGAAGTGCTGCTGGACAGGGGAGGCGAGAGGTGAGCGTGCTGTTCTCCTTTCGAGATGTCAATGTTGAATACGACGGGGTCGAGGTCCTGCGTGATTTCAACTTGGAGGTGAAACGAGGGGAGAAGGTGCTCATCTACGGCAAATCAGGCATCGGCAAGTCCACCTTGCTGCGGATGCTACTTGGTTTCGCGGTGCCGGACTCCGGCGGTGTCTTCTTCGAGGGCCGCCCTCTCGACCCCTCGGCAGCCTGGGAGGTACGCCGCAGGGCGGCCTACGTTAGCCAGGATTTAGACATTGCGGCGGGGCGGGTGGAGGACCTGGTCGAGCGGACCATGCGCTACAAGGTCAATCTTCCGCTGCAGCCGTCGCGGCAGGACCTGGACGCTGCGCTAGCGCTCTTCGATCTCGAACCGGAGATCTTACGAAAGGAGATTACCGACCTTTCAGGAGGGGAGCGCCAGCGGGTGGCCTTGGCCCTGGCTTTGCTGCTGCACCGCGACATCTTCCTGCTGGACGAGACCACTTCGGCACTGGACGCGCCGATGAAGCGCAGGGTGGTCGAACACTTCACCGGGCGGGATGAATGGACTGTGCTCTCCGTCTCCCATGACCACACCTGGCTGGAGGGTGGGAGGATGAGTGTGATTGAGATGGGGGTGGAGTGATGGGAGCGCAGGACATCTCCTACCTTTCGCTGGCGCTGTGCCTGCTGCTGATGGTGATCCCCCTTGCCGTCTTTCTCGCCCTCAAGGTCAGGATCGCCAGGGACACGGTTGTCTCACTGCTGCGCATGACAGTGCAGCTGGTACTGGTCGGAATCTTCCTGGAGTACCTTTTCAATCTGAACAATGGCTGGATAAACCTGGCCTGGGTGCTGGTCATGATCATCTTCGCCGCCTTCTCGGTCATCGGATCCAGCAAGCTCAGTCGCCGCCGTTTCGTCCTGCCGACGATGGCATCCTTCGTCCTCTCCACCCTGGCGGTCCTGCTCTACTTCAACGCCGTGGTGGTCCGCCTGGACGACATCCTTGACGCCAGGTACCTCATCGCTGTCGGAGGAATGCTGCTGGGCAACTGCCTGGGCGGAAACATTGTCGGCATCAGCCAGTTCTACCAGAGCATCCGGCGCGACGATAACCGCTACCGTTACGACCTGGCCCTCGGGGCAAGCCGCTTCGAAGCCCTGGTACCCTACTTCCGCCAGTCGCTCACAACTGCCCTGCGCCCGACCATCGCCAATATGGCCACCATCGGCCTGGTTTTCCTGCCCGGCATGATGACCGGCCAGATACTCGGCGGCTCCAGCCCGATTACCGCCATCAAGTATCAGCTGGCCATCATGGTGGTGATCTTCGTTTCGGTGACCCTGAGCGTTTCCCTCACTGTGCTCTTCACCGTACGCTCCAGCTTCGACGCCTACGGCATATTGCGCCGAGACGTGTTTCGTCCAGATAAGGGAAAGTCGAAGCGTGGCCGGAGTCATATTTCCGGGAGATGAATATGAGGATAATGAAGAGGGCCAACGAAGATTAGAGTTTCTTCAATATATGAAAGCCGTTATGTTGAGATAATAGGCGCCTCTCTTCTATGCAGCCCCGCTTTTATTAGCGATATTCTATTCAGGAATGAACTTTTGCCGCACTTGAAAACCGTTGGGCCGTAAGGTCCCCCGGGTTCGAATCCCGGCCCCTCCGCCACTTTCACCCATGCAAGCAAAAGATCGAAATCACGACCGCTAACCAGACTGCTACCCACGGGAGGATGTTCAAGGCGAATTAGGCTTACTTAAAGAACATGGCTACAAAACCAACCATCATAACAATGCTCATGATGAAAAAGAAGATGCCCATAAAGGAAATATGAGATTTGGCAAATTTTAAGTACCCCTCATCGTATTGCTTGCCTGTCATTTCGAACGGTTTAAATAATTTGTGAGCATACCCATCAGGCTTTGGTTTCCATGTTCCTACCTTTGGGCGGAGGACTACCCAGAACACTATGCTCAAAATAAAAGAATAAATTGACCCGACCAGTAAGGGCCACTGGCTCTCATGCATATAGGTTCCTCTGGAGTCTAGCGTGAGGGTGCTTCAATATTTAACAATGCAGCGCCTTCCTCCATGGTCGCCAATCTCTCTTCTCTGTGCCTGAAGCCTTGAATCGGGTAGAAATTTATTATGCGTTTATTGATGATCTGGAAAGCTTCGTCCTCTTTACCCTTATCGATCTCGAGAATGGTGTAGCATTTATGCCCTTCTTCACCAACTGTGAAGAAGGGGCCTATCATCTTCACAAAGCTGGGAAAGGGGTTTTCCTGCCAGTTCTTGAGCGCTGCCGTTACATACTCTCCAAGCAATGCTGTGGGATAGATGTGCGTGACTAAAATTCTCATTTCCTCCACCTCCTGGATAGGATCACTTTCTTGGTCAAATGATTCTTGCCCGATTAGCTCATCGATCACCCCCAATACGATGCACGTAGAGAGAAAGCCCTATATCGAACATTTTGCATATGCCCACTGTCAACATTATACCGTCCAGCAGGATAACCTTCGAAGATGATTCCATTCATGGAGATGCTACTCAGGCTTCCTCAGAAATTTCTTCCCAGGGGGTATTTAGACCTTCAGAACGGGCGAAAATGCTCAAGGGTATACCTCTATATAGGTCATTTCCAAGCGTTTCTGGAAGAAAAGCCATAGATAGAACTGCGACCTGACTGCTACCCAAACTGCTACCCAGAGGAGGAGCTTCAGGGTAACTCAAGCTGACTCCAGGCGAGTCGGCCCCATAAACCCGCAGGTCAGCGATTTGCCGTCTGACCAGCAATTACATAATCGAAACGTTCCAGCACTTGAAAATCGTTGGGCCGCAAGGTCCCCCGGGTTCGAATCCCGGCCCCTCCGCCACTATTTAGGCACTTCGAAGCAAGCCCCGCTTCATGGAGTTGCTGTATAATCAATAACAAGAAAGACTAGCCTGATTGGATGGCGGAACGATGAAGAATATCGAAGAGCTTAAGGGAATCATTAAAGAGAAAAAAGGGGTCTTAAAGGGGGACTACTCTGTTAAAGAGATCGCCTTGTTTGGTTCATACGTAAAGGGTGAACAAGGCGAGGAAAGCGATCTCGATATCCTGGTGGAGTTCAGCAAACCGATCGGACTTTTCCAGTTTATTGAGCTTGAGGAATACCTCTCCAACACATTAGGCGTGAAAGTCGACCTGGTATCCAAGAAGGCATTGAAGCCGAGAATAGGCCAAAGCATCCTTCAGGAAATGGTCCCAGTATGAGGCGCAGAGACTATCTCGACTATCTTCAAGATATCCTCGAATCAATCGATGACATCCAAAGCTTCATCAAGGGCATGAGTTATAAGAGCTTCGCTGAAGATAAGAAGACTGTCAATGCGGTTATCAGGAGCATCGAGGTCATAGGTGAATCTGCAAGAACCATTCCGGACTCCGTCAAGGAAGAGAACCCCTTGATTCCTTGGGAGAAGATGATGAGCATGCGGAATAAGCTCATTCATGAGTATTTTGGAGTTGATCTCGAGATAATCTGGCAAACGGTACAGGAAGATATCCCGTCCCTGAGAGACAACGTTGCGGAACTCATTTCCAAGGACGTGTAGAGTCCAGATGTCTTGAAAACCGTTGGGTGTCAAAGCCCCCCGGTTTGACGGGCTATCAGGCGGGCTCGAGTACCAGGGCCTCGTGGGGCAGCAGCTTGGCGCATCGCAGGTCGACGGGTTCGGGAGGCCGTCCGTAGGAGCTGAAAAGCACCCGGCACCGCGAGAAGCGCCCGACAAGCGGATCATCCAGCAGCTCACCGAGGTTGCTGGCGCCGGGCTTGAAGTTCAGGACCACCAGCACCGCGTCGTCTTCGTGCTCCCTCAGCCAGGCCAGGCAGCCCCGTGGCACCTGCTCAACGAAATGCTGCTCACCGAGGCGGAACGCCGGCCGCGACCGGCGCAGGCGGATGAGCTCACGGTAGCAGTTGAGCAGGGAGTGGGGGTCGCGCTCCTGCTCGGCCACGCCGCCCTCCGCGGGCATCGGCCCCGGCCTGAGCCAGGGACGCCCGTTGCTGAAGCCAGCACTGGGCGTGGAGTCCCAGCGCATGGGGGTGCGGCACATATCTCGCCCCTGGTAGATCGGCCAGGCGATGCGCCCCGCCGGGTCTCGCACCTCCCATGGCCACACCGGCGCGTTGGGCATGCCGATCTCCTCGCCGTAGTAGAGGAAAGGCGTGCCCCGCAGCGTGAGCAGCAGGGTCGCCGCCACCCGCGCACGCCAGGGCGCGAAGCGCGAGGCGCCGTAGCCCAGGAAGCTGCCGCCGAAGCGGCCGGCGTGCCGGGGCTGGTCGTGGTTGGAGAGGGCCAGGCAAGGCCAGGCTCCCTCGGGCAGCGCCCGCTCCCACCCCTCTACCGCCCTCCGCCACGCCTGCGCTGAGAAGGGGCATGTGAAGTAGTCGAAGTTGAAGACCAGCTGGAGTTCGTCACCTCCCTGGCCGTAGAAGGCCGCGGCGGCTTCGCGTTCGAAGGTGGCCGCCTCGCCCACCAGCACCCGCTCAGGGTATTCCTCAGTCACCCGGCGCAGTTCCCTTAGGACCTGGTGGGTCTCGGGGCGGTCCCGGTCCCAGAGGTGCTCCTGCCACTCGTAGGGGACTAATTGCTGGACACCCCGGAATCCCCGCAGGGGATTGCGCCACGGGTTGTCCCGCAGCCGGTCGTCCTCCACCAGGTGATTGACCAGGTCCAGGCGGAAGCCGTCCACCCCCCGGTCTAGCCAGAAGCGGGCCGTCTCGAACATGGCTTCCCTCACCTCGGGGTTGCGCCAGTCGAGGTCGGGCTGGCAGCGTAAGAAGGCGTGGTAATAATACAGGCCGGTGCGGGGGTCAAACTCCCAGGCGCTGCCGAAGACCCGGTTCATCCAACGGTTGGGAGGCCTGCCTGACGGTCTCCCGTCCCGCCAGATATACCAGTCGCGCCAGGGGTTGTCCCGCGATGAACGGGACTCGATGAACCAGGGGTGCTCCTCGGAGGTGTGATTGAGGACGAAATCCAGGATGACCCGGATGCCGCGGGCATGCGCCTCAGCCAGCAGCCGTTCGAAGTCGCCCATGCCGCCATAGGCCGGGTGGATGGAGAGGTAGTCGCTGACGTCATAACCGAAGTCGCGGTCGGGCGAGGGATGGACGGGGGTGAGCCAGAGGGCGTCCACCCCCAGGGACTTCAGGTAGTCCAACTTGCCGATGAGCCCGGGAAGGTCTCCTACCCCGTCTGAATCCGAGTCGAGGAAGCTGCGCACGTACACCTGATAAAAGACCGCCTCGCGCCACCACTCCGGTGTTTCCACCCGACCCCCCTTCCTTGTTAGGCTAAACGAACATCTTGCATCTGCTCTCCTTCTAGCCAATATCTTACCGCTAAGAAAGGCAACAGCGTTTCTCGGTGGCAGGGTGTTGGAGTTGGTAGATGATGCAATGCTTTCGACTGTCATGCGATCACCTTCAGTGAAACCCAGTTCGGTACGTAGAAAAAAGGGGGAGTCAGGGGAGGGGGCGCATCTCGAAGCAGGTGCGGACGGGGCCGATCTCCGGCGCCAGGTAGACGACGCCGTTGCCGGATAGGCCCATGCTGAGCACGCCGCGGTAGACGTAGATGGTGGCGTTGAAGGAGCGGGCGCCGAGCTCGTAAGAGGCGTAATCCACGTGCATCTCCAGGTCGTGTGAGTCCAACCCGGCCAGCCTCCCGGCCCGCCTCACCTCGGCCCGCGCCCCCTTCGACTCCAGCAGCAGCCAGTCGCCCACCTCGCCGGCACGAACGCGCATCCCCTGCGACCGCTCGCCCAGGAAGTGCCCGGCCCGGCCCGAGACCACCATGCAGGAGTCGGAGTGGGTGAAGCAATGATCGCCGACCTTGCCGGCGCGCAACACGAGGAAAGACGCCTTCAGCCCGCAGTGGTCTCCCACCTCCTCGGCCTTTATCGCTAAACTGTGGCCCGCTGTGCCGTCCGCCTCCAGCCCGACGTAGTCGAAGCAGGAAGGTATCTCCAACTCGCCCAGGCCCAGTCTCGCCATCGCCTCGGCACCAAGGCTCGTCAGGTAGCCGATCAGCTGGCGCTGCCACTGCATATTCATCCGCGAATAGTACGAGGAAGCTTCCTTCAACAGCCGGTCCACCACCTTGACCAGTTCCTCGTCCTCTTGCGCCGGGATGGCCCGCCGCACCCTCTCCTTGCCGAAGCTGTCGCGCGAGCGCACCTGGAGCATCAGCTCGCCCAGGTCGAAATCGCGGGCGTGTCGGGCGCGCGCTTCCTCCTCGCGCCGGTCGGTCCTGATCATGTCCGAAAGGGAAGAGGAACCCTTCGCCAGCCTGTGCCTAGGGAGCTTCACGATACGTACAGCTCCTCCGCCTTGCCGGCCACCACCCGCACCAGGTCCTCGCCACGCGACACCGGGAAGACCTCGTAGCCTGCTTCCCTTATGAGTTCCGCCTTCTGGTTGCGGTCCTGGTCGATGAGGAAGACCGAGCCGGAGTTCTCGAAATTCACCTCGAGCGCGCGGCCCAGGTACTGCGCGGCCTCCTCGATGTTGGCGATCTCGGTATCGGATATGAGGCAGAAGTGCCTCGGCCTGTGCGCCTCCTTCATCGCCATCTTGAGGAAGTCCTTCACCGGGAAGACAGTGCCTCCGCCGTAATACGTGACCAGCCCCCGCTCGATCGGCGTCATGTTCCAGGTGAAGTCGATCGTCAGGTTCTTGCGCTGGTTGGAGTAGACGATTAAACCAACCTTGGCCCCCAGGTTGATGGCGCTGCGGGCCATGACGAAGCCCGCTAGCACCGCGTGGGAGACCTTGAGGGTCGGATTGGTCATGGAGGAAGAGGCGTCGAGGATTATCAGGACGTCCGGCGGCGTGCGCCGCGTCTGTATTATCTGCAGCGTGGTCTTTTCCCACTGCTTGGTGGTGAGCGTCGGGACAGCGACTGCCGTAGTGTACAAGGTATAAGGAAGGTCGAGGCGGTCGAAGGGGTCGCCCATGCCCCAGTTGCGAGGGGCGTAAGGCACCTCCTCGCCCCCGATGCTGCGCGCCGGCTTGAAGCGCACCTCGTAACGCCTGGCCAGGTCGCGGTAGTACCAGACCAGCGCCGCCTTCTCCTCGCCTTCCCCCAGGCCTCCCGCCAGGTCCTTGAAGTCCTCCACCCCCATCCCGGAAGGCAGGTTGCGCAGCATCTTCTGGGTGTCACGCGAGCGCATGTTGTCTATGCCGTGCTCCATGATGCGTGCGCCCTCCAGCTGCCCCGGCTGCTCGTAGTACTTCTGGAGATAGCTCGCCAGCAGCCTCACCTTCGCCTCCCAGCCGGACGCGGCGAAGGGCTTCTCGAGGAAGCGCGTCGCCAGCGCTATCGCGTCATCGCGCATCTCGTCGTCCACGTTCCCGGCCAGGCGCCCCCGGCACTCCCAGAGCTCCTCGTAGAGGCAGAGCAGCGACTTCATGAGCCTGTCGGCCTGGGCGCCGCCGCCTCGCGCCACCTGCGCACGGTCGATCGCCTGGTAGAGGGAAATCATATCCTCGAGCCGGCCCTGTCTCGCGGCGTAGGTGACGCAGACGATGTCGCAGAAGAGGCGCTGCACAGAGCGTGCCTCGTCGAAGTGCGCCTCCCGTCCCGATTCCTCCAGCGCCAGCTTCGCAGCCATCGTCAACCGCAGGGCGGTGCGTATGTCGAACGGGGCCAGCGCGTAGTGGAGGTACTGGTAGACGAGGAGGGGCTCGATGTTCTCCTCGCCCAGCCTCGTCAGCACCTCGAGGATGTTGATGAAGACGCGGTTCTCCGAGCAGGCGAAGTACCCGTAATTGCCGGCGAGGTACTCGGCGAAGGGGTGGTTCATCGGGTCGGTCACGAACTCAGGGTCTATCATGCGGGGATTGCCGCAGAAGGAGCGCACCCTCTCCAGCATCGCCTCCAGGTCTTCCGGCGGGGGGAGGAGCATGACGCCTCAGGCCTCCCGGCCGTCCTCCACGCCTGCGCCCCGTCCGTCCTTAAGCTCCTGGTAGGCCTGCCTCAGCATTGTCGCTATGGGGTATTTGGCGGGCGAGTCGTAGTTCTTAAGAGAAGCGATGGCCGAGAGCAAGAGCTCTTCGTTAACCGTCTCGCCGCCCAGGCCGCTCTCGTACAGCTGCAGGGAGGCGTCGAGTGCCTGCACCACGTGGCGGCTCTTTATGTAATGGTTGCGCGAGCTGGCGAAGAGGTCGCGCACCAGGGCTATGCGGTCGTTCATGTACTCGGGTTGCTGCGCCCAGGCGCGGTCGGTCGGGATGAGCTTGAACCAGAGGGCGTAGGGGACGACCGCCTCCAGGTCGTCCAACCCGGCCTGCTGCTTGCCCCTGAACCACGCCAGTGCCTTGGCGTAACGCTCTATGGCCTTGCCCGAACGGACGCTCACCTCGTTCTCGGTCTTGTAACAGATGTTCTCGGTATTATGGAAATGGCAGCCGCCCAGCTGCCCCTCGTCGGTTCCGTAAGCGTCGTCTTCCAACTGGGCGCAGAGGATGGGGGGCTTCACGAACCACGCGAAGCCTTTGCTCTTGCGCTCGAGGTCGGTCGAAGCCGCCGCGCACCCGTTCATCTCGGCTATGAAGTTATAGAGGATGTACCTGGCTTCCGGGTCGAGCTGCACCTCGGATATCTCCTGCCGTATGCGCTCGAGGTCGCCCGCGTCGAGCTCGACCTCGGCCTGGCCCCGCAGGCGTTTCAGGTAAGCCTCTAGATCGCCGGTGAGCTTGCGGTCCTCACCGCCACCCGCCATCTCCAGGAAGTAGGGGTTGAGGGTGGGCGCGAATACCCCGACGTCGACCCGGTCGAGGAAGGGTGGGGTCAGGTCGGAGGAGGCAATATCCCTGAAGTTGGCCGTGAGGAAGGTGACTCCCTCGGTCGCATATATCTTCACGTCGCCGTAGACGGAGAAGCCGCGGTCCATCATCTCGAGGAGGTTGTTGGTGCGTCCCGGGGTCAGACGGTTCACCTCGTCGACCATGCGGAAGGGGGACTGCATGAACTTGCGGGGTATGATCTCCTCCTCGCCCTCGCGCATCAGCTTGCCCAGGTGCGGCCGGGCGATCATCTTCTCCTCGGTCAGCTCCTGGTGGCCGTGGATGGTCGCCTCGTGGATCGCCTCGAGCACCCCCGAGTCGTCCCCGGAAGCCGACGCTGTTTCCTCTAAGAGCTTGCCGTAGACGAAAGCGCCGACGAACTCCGCCGAAGTGGTCTTGCCGGAGCCGGGCGAGCCGAAGAGTATCATCGTGCCGTTGCGCAGCACGGAGGTGAGCATGGCGAAGAGTAGCGGAGAATTGTAGGACTCGTCCGAGATGACGATGGTATCCGTCTCGTTCAGATTGAGGGGTATCTCCATCTTCTCGTGGAAACGGACGTCGTGGTTCAGGTTGATGTAAAGACCACTGTCTTCGATCGCCTTGTAGAGGTGGCGCAGCTTCTCGTTGAGTGCTTCCATCATTCCTCCTCTTCTCTGGAACGGTTCCAGCTTCCAATATTATATAACGAACACTTTCTTATGCCCTCCCGCTTAGCGTAATGGTGCTCCCAAGCAAGGCAATGTCGTCTCTCCGCGCAGAAGCCCTTACAACCGTCCGCTCGGTCAAAGACTCGGGCAGGGCTACTTCCGCGAGCTGAAAGACGGTGCTCCTGGCATGCGAGATCACCTTTGCCCCGATCTTTACCACCTTGAGCTGGATGCTCTGAAGCGACCAGTGGTCGATGCAGTCATCAGAATTTCGAAGTGATCGGCGAAGCATCCAAGCATGTTCTTAAAAAGCTGAGGGAGCAATATCCGGAGGCTGATTGGCAGGCCATGGTGGGACTGAGAAACATTGTCGCCCACGAGTATTTCGGGGTCAATCTCAAGATAATCTGGAAAACCGTCAAGGAAAGGCTTCCCCAGGTGTATGCACTCGGTATGGGGCGGGAACCCCCAGAGTCCGTTTCTGAACCTACGGCTTCAGTTCGTTTCCAGCCGAGAACGCTTTACCGAGTTTGTCGCCGACGCCGTAATACGCCATACTGCCGAAGGAGCCGAACAGCAGTGGTCTCACCTTCTCGATATCCGGAAGTTGATCAGGGCTCAACATCTCGCTATCAGCGACCATTCCGACGATCTCCCCGATGAACATCATGTGCGAGCCTACAGCGACCTGCTCGATCAGCCTGCATTCCAGGGCATAGGGAAACTCCTTGACGATGGGGGCGTTGACCAGGCTGCTCTTCTCCGGAGTCAGGCGGGCTTCCTGGAATTTGTCGCGCTCCTTTCCGGAAACCAAGCCGACGAAGTCGGCCTCCTTCATGTAGCTCTCGGAGGGGATGTTCACTGTGAACGCCTCGGTCTGCCGGATGTTGTGATAGGTGAGTGTCGCTTCCCGGAGAGACACACTGATACAAGGCGGCTTGCTCGCCGCGATTCCTCCCCATGCGGCGGTCATGATATTGGGGCGCCCATCGGAGCCGTACGTTCCGATAACGAGCACCGGTGAGGGGAGCAATATCGTATTTGCCGGAAGTGATTGTTTCATAAGTGGTTCCTCCTTTCTTCTCTTCTTACCAACAATACAATTAATGTCATTTACTTCAAAAAGTGCAAGCATGCGACGGCATCAGACGGTTACGCTGCCTTGCTTGGCAGTTCTGTGTGCCTTCCCGACGGAGCGTTCTCGCTTGACGGTATAATATTGGTAAAAAGAAGCGATCTCGAGGGGGGGGTATCATGTTCGGAACAAAAGTCGATCCTTCACTTGTCCATGGCGTCGTGGCGCCGGGTTTCGAGGAGGTGGAGGAAGAGTTCCGCCGGAACTTTTCCCAGCGGGGCGAGCTGGGGGCGGCATGCGCCGTCTATCACCGGGGAGAGAAGGTGGTCGACCTCTGGGGAGGGTACCGCGATCTCAGGTCGCGGGCTCCCTGGAAGGAGGACACCATGGTGGTCGTCTTCTCCGCCACCAAGGGCATGTCCTGCCTGGCCATGGCCCTGGCCCATTCCCGAGGGCTGCTGGACTACGACGAGAGAGTGGCGGCCTACTGGCCCGAGTTCGCGCAGGCGGGGAAGGACAGGATAACCGTGCGCCAGATCCTCTCCCACCAGGCGGGATTGTGCGCCCTCGACCAGCGCCTGGGCGCGGACGAACTGGCGGACCTCGACCGTACCGACAGCATCCTCGCGCGGCAGAGGCCGGCTTGGATGCCGGGAGAGGCGCAGGGCTATCATGCCATCACCCTGGGCTGGTATGCGGGCGCGATTATCCGCCGCGTGGACCCCGCCGGCAGGAGCATGGGGCGGTTCCTGCGCGAGGAGATCGCGGAGCCCCTGGGTGAGGAATTCTATATCGGTCTGCCCGAAAGCGTTCCCTCCTTCCGCCTCGCCCACATCGAGGCCTTCAGGCAGATCGGGATGCCTTTCAAGCCCAGGCAAGTACCCTGGGGACTGGTGAGGGAAGCCGTGAAGCTCCGGTCGCTCACGGCCCGCGCTTTCCTGTGCCTGAAGTTCCTCTCCCCGGCCGATTTCGGGAGCGAGCCTCTCAACCGCGTCGAGATACCGGCTGGCAACGGCATCGGCACCGCGCGCGCCATCGCCAGGGCCTACGGCGCCTTCGCCACCGGTGGCGCGGAGCTGGGCCTGAAGGCGGAGACCCTGGAGGAGTTGTATAAGCCGGCGAAACCTTCCCTCACCGGGCGATTCGACCGCGTGCTGCGGGTGGATACCAATTTCTCCCTCGGCTACTGGAAGCCGTTCCAGGGTTACTCTTTCGGCAGCAGTCCCAGGTCCTTCGGCATGAACGGGGCGGGGGGCTCCTTCGGGTTCGCCGACCCGGACGCCCAGGTGGGATTCGCCTACGTCATGAACAACATGGGGATATACCTCTATGACGATCCGCGCGAAAAGCCGTTGCGCGACGCCCTGTACAGGTGCCTCGATCGCATGCGCGCAAAGGAGGCTATTTGAATCTGCATGAAGAAGTTTAACCTGAAAAGCTTTTTAAGCAAGCTGTCCTTCATCAACTTCGGGACCATGGTCAAGCTGACGATGTGGTGGATATGGCCCCGCCGCAGACGCATCTTCTTCATATTCGAAGGCCGCGAATATACGTACGGGGAGGTCTACCGGAGGTCGCTGGATTACGCACGGTTCTTCGCCTGCGAACATGAAAAGCGCGTAGCCGACGGAACCCTGCCCGAAGAATGGACGGCTCTGTGTGGGTATCTATGTGGACAACACGCCGGAATTCATCTTTGCCGCTTTTGCCGCCGGATTGAGCAACTCCATACTCTTCGCCGTCAACACCGGCTTCCGTGGAGAGACCCTGGTGAACGTGATAGGCCAATCAGGCGTCTCGATGCTCATCATCAATTCGAGTACCATCGCTGAGGCCGAGAAGATTAGAAGCCAGAGCGACCTGCGAGAAGAAGACATACTCTACGCGGGACCCAAGGGTGAGATCGAAGGAAGGCCATACGGGATCCTTGAGGAAGCCGTCGAGGCTGCCGCGCAAAAGACGGGGAAATGCCGTGTCCCCCGCGTCGACCTCTTCAGCCCGGTCCTGGTCATCTACACGTCCGGCACCACCGGCCTCCCCAAGGGAGTGCCCTGCACCCACGCCAAGATGATCGGCGCGGGGTTCGTGGTGGAAGCTGCGGTTAAGCTCACAAAGAGAGACCGGGGCTACATCGCCATGCCGCTCTTCCATGCCAACGACTGGTACATCGGCATACTCCCGCAGATGATCGCCGGCGGCAGCTTCGTGCTCAAACGCAAGTTCAGCGCCAGCGCCTTCGAGGAGGACATGCTGGAGTACGGGGTGACCTTCCTCAATTACGTGGGGCAGCCTCTGCACTACATCATCTCCGCGCTGGAGAAGGAGTATGGCAGCGGTGAAGCGGTGGAAGAGGCGCTCGCGCACGATCCGCGCAACAGGTTCAGGGCCGCCTACGGGAACGGCGCCTCCGTGGTGGACCGCGCCAAGATCGAAAAGTACCTCGGCATGGAGCACGTATACGAGATCTACGGTTCGGCCGAAGCCGTGGTGACCACGGTCAACCGGCCCGGAGACCCCTTCGAGTCGCTGGGCAGGTGCTCGAAATCGGTGGTCATCTTGGACGAGAGCGACAGGGAATGCGCCCCCGGCATCGCGGGCGACGACGGAAGGCTGGCCAATTACGACCAGGCCGTCGGCGAGATATGCCGCATGGTCGGGGAGAACAACCTCAGGTTCGGCGGCTATTTCGGCAACGCCGAGGCGACCCGTTTAAAGTTCCGCGACGGGATCTTTCACTCGGGCGACCTCGGTCACATCAGGATTATCGACGGGAAGAAGTACCTCTACTTCAACGGCCGCACCGACGACTGGATCAGGAAGGACGGCGAGAACTTCTCGGCGGAGAACGTGCTGGATTACGCCAAGGGCATTCCCGGCGCCCACTTGGCCATCGCTTACGGGTGCCCGTGCGACGTCTCCGACGAAAAGGTGATGATAGCCGTGCAGATGAGGGAGGGCTGCGAGTTCGACCCCGACGAGGCTTTCGCCTGGCTCACCGGCCAGCAGCAGGAAGGCGGCATGGACCCCAAGTGGATGCCCGATTTCATCAGGGTGGTCGAGCAGTTCCCGCTCACCGACACCCACAAGATAGTCGTCCGGCCCTACAAGAAAGAACACTACAATCTCGAAGAACATCCCGGCATGCGGGTCTACTACATGGAAAGAGGGGATGCCACCTACGCCCCTCTGAGTGCGGAGAAGTACCGGTCCATGAAGGAGAGTTTCATCAGGAACGGCCGCGAAGCGCTTCTCTAGCCTGGAAACGCCAGGAACAAATCTTGACGTCTGGTTGCCAGTCAAATATAGTTTGAACATACAAACAATATATATCCAAGCTGTACGGTGCTGCTCGACCTTGGTCCCTTGTTCGAAAGAACGACGAGAGTAACAGGAGGTGCGGTCATGGCGACGGTCACGGGAGCCGAAGTGCTGGTAAGGTGTCTTCTCAAGGAGAGGGTGAAGAGGATTTTCGGAATAACCGACGCCGGGTATCACCCGGTCATGGCGTCGGCGGCGGCCAACGGGATCAGGTGGGTGGGCCCCAGGCACGAGTCTGCCGCGGCACACATGGCGGAGGGTGTATATAAGGCCTGCGGCGAGATACCCGTGGCGATGGCGGGATACGGGCCGGGCACGGCGAACATCGTCCCGGGACTACTCTGCGCGCGCGAGGAGGGAGTGCCGGTTATCGCCATCAGCTCCCAGGTGCCGACGAACCTCGGTTACCCCTTCCGTTCCGGAGTATACCAGGCCGTCAACCAGTACGACATCATGAAGCCGGTGTGTAAGTGGAACGAGGTCGTTCACCAGTGGAAGCGCATTCCCGAGATCGTCCAGGCCGCTTTCCGGGAAGCCCTGGCGGGACGCCCCGGTCCGGTACATATCGACATACCCTACGATATCCTCTACGAGGAAGGCGACGACTCGGAGCTGCAATACCTCGAACCGCACCAGTACCGCGTCATAGCTGCTCGAGCCGGCCGCCGCGCAAGTCGAGAAGGCGGCCCGCTTGATCGCGGAGGCCGGGAACCCGCTGCTGATAGCGGGAACCGGGAGTGCTCAACAGCGGAGGTTGGGACGACTTCCGGGAGCTGGTGGAGCTGCTGAACTGCCCCGCGACCACCACCATGGCTGCCCGGTCAGCCTTCGACAACCATCACCCCAACTACCTCTTCGGCATGAGCAACGGAGCCCTGACGGCCCGGCAGGAAGCGGACGTCATCCTGGCGTTGGGGACGCGGCTGGGCACCATGGACCTGCCTTATGCCCGCTACTTCGGCGATCCCGGATTCTCCAGAAACTTATCCAGGTGGACGTCGATCCCCAGGAACATCGGGGTCAACCGGCCCGTCGACATGGCCATAGTGGCCGACGCCAAAGCTACGGCAAGCGCATTGCTCGAAGAGCTCAAGCGGATGGACGTCAAGCCGTGCGGATGGCGAACTGGTCGCGAAGTACAAGGACATGGAGAGGCAGGAGTTCGCCGTACTCGAACAGGCTCCGATGGAGCTACGCGGGCGGCCTGATACATCCTGCTGCCTCGGTGCTGGCGGCAGCGAAAGTCTTCGGGCCGGAAGCCGTTAACGTGGGTGACGGCGGCAACACCAGCCTGTTCAACGGAGTCTACACCAGACTTCAGGCAAGCCCCGCACCTCCCTGGGCATCTTCGAGTTCGGGCATCTCGGCACGGGTATCCCTTACGCCATAGGCGCCAAGCTGGCGGCCCCGGACAGCGACGTTTACGTCGTCACCGGAGACGGAGCCGCCGGCTTCAATTTCATGGAGATGGAGACGGCCGTACGCGAGAAGGTCAAGATAACGGTCATCGTCCATGCCGACGAGAACTGGTGCATGGAGGAGATCGCTCAACTGGCCTTCTTCAACGGAGACGCCTCTAAGGTCATCGCCTGCCAGCAGTACCCGGTACGCTGGGACAGGATGGCGGAGGCCATGGGCTGCTACGGCGCATACGTGGACAAGGCCGAGGACCTCGAGCGCGTATTCGAGGAGGCCAGGGACCAGGAACTGCCGGCGGTCGTCTGTGTGAAGACGGACCACTTTGCCAACCTCATCCCTCCCATGGTAGAAAGGTTCATGGAGGTCTACGAAGGTGACTTCGAATTGAGCCTGCCGGCGGCTGAGTGACTCGAAGGGAAGGGCATGGGAAGGAAGAGCCTGGCTGAGGAACGTCGTCCACAGATACTGGAAGCGTTTTACAGGTGCCTTACCGAAAAGGGCATCGAGGGCTGCACGTTCGCCAACATCGCCAGGGAAGCGAACCTCACCACCAGCCTGATCAATCACTATTTCTCCAGCAAGGAAGAGCTGTCCCAGGAACTCATCCTGCAGATCCTGAAGATGCACGAGGAGTTGTTCTTCAAGCCGATCGAGGCCATAGAAGACCCCCGGGAGAGGCTGGAGAAGCTTCTCGAGATATACTTCAGCGACGAATTCCCTTCGCAGGACTACACCAAGGCCTATATCGCCGTGGCTTACTGGGCCACCATCAACGAGAGCATCCTTGAAGCAATGCGCAAGGCTTACGAGAGATACTACGGTGCCTTGAGTGACACCCTTCTTGGGGCGGACTCGAGCGGTAGCCTGACCGCGGCGGAGGCGGAAAGGATAGCGATCACCATCAGCGCGCTGACCGATGGGCTCTGGGCGCATTGGTACATGTTTCCGGACAGGGCACACCCGAGTATCGGGATGGACATGGTAAGGACGTATCTCGATGCCGTACTGGGCGGGGGGAAGCGCAGCGGGAAGTAACGGCAGGAGAAGCCGTCACTCTATTCGGCTGATGATGGAGCTTTCAGGTCGCCGATGCCCAGGTCGATCTTCTCGTCTATGCCGGCTAACCTGACTATGAAATCGAGGTATGCCTCCCACCACTCCTCGCTGGACAGGGCGTCGGATCCCTTGAGGACGTCAAGGAAGTCCCAGCTCACCGAGAGGAAAAAGGCGGCGGTTGCCGCGGGGTGAACAACGTGCATCAACCCCTCTTCGACGCCCTGCTTGATGATGTCGGTCACCAGGGGCGAGTAGAGATCGAGCGCTATACCGCCGACGCGGTCCCGCAGGTGGCGAAGGCGCCGCACGTCCAGTTCGTCGGTCCACCGTTCGGTCGCCTCCAGGCTAATGAGGTAAGCCATGGTCTGCTTGACCTTTTCCGGGGCCGAGAGGTCCTCTTGCGCCACGATGCCCTTGATGACGTTATACCCTTCCAGGACGATGTCCTCCGCGACGGCATCGAAGACAGCTTCTTTGCCGTCGAAATATAGATAGAAGGTCCCTTGGGCTACACCTACTTCCTTGAGTTCTCCAGGGCGGAGATCTGCCCGCGGGCATCCGAAATGGATGACTATCCCGAAAAGAACCACATCCTGGAAGTGATCGCCCAGACGGCTGAGTTCGGTATGCTGGCCGCGATGCTTCCCGAGGAGCGGGGAGGCCAGGGCCTGGACCTTCACTCCTTTCTGCTCGCCCTGACCGGGATCGCGCGGGAGAGCGCGGCCGTGGCCGCGCTGTGCCTCAACCACAACCTGGCCTGCAAGGCGCTCGAGCTTGCCGGGCTGGAACTGCCTGGCTCCTATCTCACCGACCTCTACTCCCTGGGCCTACCGGCCCACCTGGAGAACGGGAGTACGAACGGAACGGTCTCGGGCATCTGCGATTTCGTCCCGGGACTTCTTCTGACAAAGCGAGTGGTGCTGGTGAGCCCGGATGGAGAGGTTGCGACGGTAGCCCTGGACGGGAATGGGGTAACGGTGGCCTGCGAGTACAACCACGGCCTGCGAGCTGCCCGGCCCGGGGCGCTGGAACTGGAAAAAGCGGAAGCGCTGCAGAGCGGAAAGCTGGCCGGGGAATATTTCGACTATATCCTGGCGGTCCTTTGCCTGGGGACGGCAGCCATCGCTACCGGCATCGCGTCGAAGGGCGCCGAGGTTTCCCGGGCCTATTCCCATGAGCGTTACCAGGGGGGCAGCATCATCCACGAGCACCAGCAGCTGCGCCTGATGCTGGGCGGCATGCGCGCGGTAGAGGAGACGGGGTTGACGCTGCTCCGGGGGGCGTGCAGTGAGGACGGCGACCGGCCCTCGCTCTCCACGGCCCTGGCGGTCAAGGCGCTGGTCTGCGAGAGAGCTCGCGAGGCCGCGTCCAATGCTGTGCAGCTGCACGGAGGATATGGGTACATGCGCGACTACGGCATGGAACGCCTGTTGCGCGACGCCTCCTACTGCTGCATCTGGCCTTTCTCGAGCCACGAGGCTCTGCTTCATCTGGAAAAGTGTTGAAATGAGAACGGAGCCGGGCTGTCCGGAACCCGCATGCAACCCCTGGCCTCGCGGCACCGCTTACGTGACTACTTCGTTCTTTGGCGTTGTCCTGGCCATGGGGTCTTTTGCTCTTGCAAGAAAGGCGCCGCGCCGCATTCCGCTGTACACGCTTCTGTGGGTGGTCTTGACCACTGCCGTGCGGAAGACAGTCTGCTGCCGCTGCGAGTTCTACGGGCAGGAATGCTCCACCCTGATGGGAAAATTGACCGCCATGATCCTGGAGCCCGACCACGAGCACGACCTCACCGCGGGCGCCTTCTATATCGACATGGCACTGGTCGGAGCGTGCATCCTCTACCCCCTGCCGCAAGCGCGCGAGATGGGCGGGCGCTACCTTGGGCTGTACGTGCTGTCTTTAATGCTGGGGGCATTGGCCGTCCGTCTGCTGGGTTGCTCGCGCTGTCCCAATACTGTCTGCTTGATGAACCCCTTGTTCAAACGTGTATCGTGACCTCGAGGTCGCCGTCGGGGAAATACTCCCAGGAACAGGTGCTGGCATCGGCGGAATACGCCAGTTCCACCAGCGCCTGTATGGTCCCGAGCAGCAGCAGGTGGAGGCAGGAGTTCTGAATCCTCATGGTGAGGTGCTTTCTGTCGCCCTCGAACTTCACCACGTTGCCCAGGCCTCGTAAAGAAAAGATCCGTTGGAAATCCGTGCCGGTCCGCTTCCAGTCCTCGTTGCTCCAGTGGTCCTTGGTGAACCTCCGCGAGGCTTCGATGAGCGTATTGGTCACGTCCTCCCCCAGTTCGTCCACCAGGGCGTGCACAATGGCGCTCAGCGCCTGCGAGCCGATCACCGCCATCCTCCGGCTCGTGTCGTCATCGGTGATGGTCCCCTGCTCCAGGTCCCAGCGGTAACGGGAGATCTCCCTGGGTACGCCACACCCGGGGCAAAGATCATACCGGATACTCCCACCCTTAAACTCATACCTGCCTCCATCCGGACGCCCCTTCAATTCCAGGGGGTGCTCGGACGGATAATAGCTCACGTAGTAAACGCCGTCCCGCAGCTCGTAGTCGACCCACATGTCCCTGCCCTCGAGCGCCTCGCAGGCTCCGAGGCATTCCGCGTGGAACAGGCTCGTCGAGTAGGGGTTTATGGCTTCACTCAACCGCCACGGCCGGTCGGCCTTTCTCTCCCACAACTCCCCTGGATCCCCGGCGGCATATCCGCAGGCCCGGCAGAAATCGTATACGATATCGGTGGTCTTCTTGGCCTTCTGGAACATCTCCTCCCGCTCCCCGGCGGTCAGGCTCTTCTTTTCATCCCAGGACGAAAACACCTCTCTGGCCTCCGGGGGGAACAGCTTCGTCACGTATCTTCTTGCCTCGCTTCTCCTGGCCTCCATGACGATGTTCTCGATGGAAACGCCGATGAGCTGCTCGATATCCCGGAACAGGGGATCGAAGTTCTCGGATTCGAAGAAGGTCCAGCGGGAGCCGGGGGAACTCCTGGAGAGGATGACCCCGTTGCTCTCCCAGCTCAGCTCGCCGCTGATAAGCAGCGGGATCCCACAATCATCACATACCAGGATCCTGTCCGTTGCCGAGCCCATTTTCTCCCTCCGGTCAAATACCAGTAAATGGAATTACCTGCCCTGAACACCCTTGTTTGCCCACATTCTATTCGAAGCAAGAACCATGAGCAAGACATGCTCGATGCTTCGCCATGTTGCGCCGTCCCCCGCCGGATGCCACAACTCATCGCCGCGTCATCAGCGCGAACACACCCCAACCCAGGTATTCACGTGTGTAAGCGGCGTAGCGCTCGGGTTCCGAGGTCAGTTTGGCTCGAACTTCTTTCGCGAGCTCGTCGTCGGGATTAGCTTCAAGCCATCGGCGCATGGTGAGCCATTTCGCCGCCTCGTATCTGTCCCAACCGTCCTGGTCCGCCAAAACCATTTCCACGACGTCGTAGTCAAGGTGGCCGAAAGACGCGAGAAGTTCCGGGAGCATGAGAAAGTCGGAGATTGAGCCGGCCAAACATCCCCTGGCAACATCTTCCGTCGGCGGTAACTGCCGCCAGTAGGGCTCGCCGATGAGGATGATCCCTCCGGTGCGGAGGCTCTGCGCCAGAAGCTCGATAGTGCCGGCGACTCCCCCACCGATCCATGTAGCACCGAGACAGGCTGCCACCCCGGCCTTGTCATCCGAGACGTAGCCGGTAGCATCGCCGTGGATGAACTCGACTCGATCGGCGACGCCGAGTTCTTCAGCGCGGAGTATCGCTTGCTCGGTGTACAACTGGCTCAGGTCGATGCCGGTGCCGGTGACTCCGTAATCGCGTGCCCAGGTGCACAGCATCTCCCCCGAACCGCTGCCGAGGTCGAGCACTCGGGTCCCCGCTTCCAGACGCAGCGCCGCGCCGAGAGTGGCGAGCTTTTCGGGTGTGAACGGGTTATGGATACGGTGAGCACTTTCGGTGACGTTGAAGATCCGTGGAATGTCCATTTCGGGAAATCTCCTTATGGGTGTAAATAGATTCGGTCACGGCCCAACCAGAAGATATGCGCTTTTCTGGCATAGGTAGTTTACCATAATCCCGCCGACCTGCAGGAAGCGGCAGGCAGAAGCAGTGATTCAAAGTTACAGGATGTCATATGATTGTAACTTGACAGCATGGTTAGCGGTTGCTAACATCACATCAGAGATTAACGAAGACGACCTGCAATACCTCTGTTGGGCATATTATCGGACGACTTCGTACAAGGGAAAGCATTGATCCGCGTTCCTTATCTGGTCACTTGGACCGCGGGGAGCTGAATGGTGAAACCGGCCCTGAACAGCATGTTTAGGCCGGTTTTTTTGTGCAGGGAAATGGTTGATTAAGGAGAGGAGACAAAAGGATGCAGATAGACACAAAGTCGAATCGGATTAGCGTCTCGGTGGCTTTGCTGGTGGTGTTGCTGGTGCTGTTTTCGCAGATCACCCCGCTGATCGCCGCCGCTACTACGACCTACGTGCCGACGGAGAGCCTGGTATACGGTGGCGACGCCGGCGCGAACGGCAAGATCTGGAGAACGAACCTGGACACCGGGGAAAGCGCCGTGGCTACGACGGCGCCAATCGGCACCATCGTGAATTCCATGGCGGCCAACTCCGACAACGGGCTGCTCTACTACGGCAGCAACAAAAAGATGTATTGCTGGAACCCCGAGACCAACACCCACAGCCTCCTCAAGGATTTCAGCAACATCTTCCCGGGCAACGTCGGCCTACTGGATAGCGGTGGAGCCGCTTTCTATGACGGCAAGCTCTACATCGGGCCGGAATATACGAGCGACGGCGGCGGCTGCTACGGTGACAGCACCTACTATACCGGCGACATCTACGACGTCTACGAGTTGACGCTCTCGGATGATGGCAGGAGCGTCTCTTCCTACCGGCGCCTCAACATTGTCGGTTCCTCAGGCTACTCACCATGCAACTTCGGCAGTTTCGGTGACATCATCATCAAGCGCGACACCTCGGGCGGCCTCTTGCTGGGATCCAGCGGTCGGCAAGAGTCCGGTTGGTTCTGGTCTCTCGACCTTAACACCAACACCTTCACCAGGATCAACAAGTCGATGGCTGGCGTTTACCAGCTGACTCAGACCATCTCCGGCAGGGTCTTCGGGACGCTTAACGGCTCGAAAACAATGTACGAGATCGATCCCAATACCGGAGCCATCCTTCCTTCCGCCACCATTCCCCTCTGCTATGACGCCGCCGACCTGACGGAGCCTTACAACGCGCGGACCGGGAACTCGGACATAAGTATCGTCAAAACCGCCAGTGATCCCACGCCACTTATCGGTTCCACCATCTCTTTCAATATAGCCGTCAAGAATAACGGCCCGGACCTGGCCGAGGACATTACCGTCCAGGATGCCGTGCCGTCGGGATTTACCTACGTTGCCGGCACCATCGCGGGCGGCGACAGCCGCGGCGTGAGCGGGACCACCCTGAACTGGGCCATAGACAGCCTCGCTTCCGGGTCGACGGTCAACCTCACCTTTTCGGCTGTCGTCAATGCATCCGGCGATTACACCAACACCGCGGCGCTGACCGGGGTCGACCAGTGCGACCCGAACCCCGGCAACAACTCTTCCACGGTGACGGTCACCCCCAGGCCCAATTGCTACAACGTCACGGCCCAAGCCGACCCCGCCCAGGGCGGCACGGTCAGCGGCACGGGCAACTACGCCGCCGGCTCCCTGGCGCCCATGGCTGCCACCTCGGCCACCGGCTGGCACTTCGTCAACTGGACCTACGAAAACGGTACCCTGGTGTCGAGCAGCGCATCCTTCGATTACACCGTGCCGAATGCCGATTCGGTCCTGGTGGCCCACTTCACCGTGGACGACGCCGACCTGTCCCTGATCAAGGAAGCCAGCAACCTCACGCCCTTCGTCGGCTCCACGGTCACCTTCAAGCTGACCCTGGCCAACAACGGGCCGAACGCCGCCTACAACGTCACCGTTACCGACGTCATGCCTGACGGCTACACCTACGTGGCCGGGAGCATCGCGGGCGGCACCAGCTGCAGCGAGGCCTCCGCCCCCACCCTGACCTGGAAGGTGGACGCCCTGGCCGCCGGTGCCTCGATTGAGCTGATCTGCGCCGCGGTGGTCAACCCCACCGGCAACTACACCAACACCGCCGCTATCACCGGCACCGACCAGAAAGATCCCGACCCCGACGACAACACCTCCACCGTAACCACCACCCCGGCCGCCGTGGTCATCAACGCCTCGGTCGAGGGGCAGGGCAGCGTGGACGGCGCAGGCTTCTTCAACTACAACCAGCCGGTTACCCTGGCCGCCACCCCCGCCACCGGCTGGCACTTCACCGGCTGGACCGAGGGCGGTTCCCCGGTGTCCACCGACCCCACTCTCATCTTCAACGCCACCGCCGACCGCGACCTGGTGGCCCACTTCGCTCCCGACACCTACACCGTGACCGCCACCGCCAACCCGCCCATGGGCGGCTCGGTGACCGGATCGGGCAGCTACACCGCCGGCACCGTGGTGACCATGACCGCCACCCCGGCCGACGGCTACGTCTTCACCCTCTGGGTCGACGGCAGCGGCAACACCGTCTCCACCACCGCTTCTTTTGAATACACCGTGCCGGCCGCCGACTCGGCCCTGGTCGCCCTGTTCGCGGAAGTGGCGGCGGAAGTGACCACTCCCCAGTTCTACTTCGCGGAAGGCTACACCGGGGCGGGCTTCCAGGAGTACCTGTGCCTGGGCCAGCCGGGTGACGCGCCCATCGTGGTCACGGTGACCTACCTCTTCGCCAACAACTCGCCCATCACCAAGGACTACTCCGTGCCGGCCCATTCCCGCATCACCATCGACGTCAACGCCGAGGTGGGACCGGACCAGGAGGTCTCTATCAAGTGCACCTCCGAAGACCCCTTCGTTTCCGAGCGGCCCATGTACTTCGACTACAAGGGGATATGGACCGGCGGGCACGACTCGGTCGGCGCCTCGCTGCCCTCGGCCACCTGGTTCTTCGCGGAAGGCTACACCGGGCCGGGTTTTGAGGAGTATGTCTGCGTCCTGAACGACACCGACGTCGACGCCAGCGCCGATTTCTTCTTCCAGACCCAGGAGGCCGGGGAGATCGTGATAGAGAACCAGCTCATCCCGGCCCGCTCCCGCCGCACCTTCAACGTCAACGTGATGCTGGCGGGCGACTACCAGAGCTCGCTGAAGATAGTATCCAGCCAGCCGGTGGTGGCCGAACGCCCCATGTACTTCAACTACCAGGGGACCGCCAACCGGAACTGGACCGGTGGCCACTGCGTGATGGGCGTTCCCTCCATCACCAACGAGTACTTCCTGGCCGAGGGCACTACCCGCAACGGCTTCGAGGAGTGGATCACCATCCAGAACCCCAACGCGGCGATGATCACCGTCCTCGCCGGCTACCAGCTGGGAACGGGCGAGGTCGTCAACCGGAGCTACGACATCGAGGCCGGACGGCGCTTCACGGTGCTGGTCCCCGAGGTGATCGGGCCCGAGCAAGACGTCTCCGTCCACCTGACCTCGACGGCGGACTTCCTGGCCGAGCGCCCCATGTACTTCAACTACCGCGGCATGGGTGGCTGGAGCTGGACCGGAGGACACTGTGTGGTAGGTACCCCCCACAGCTCGACCAGATGGTTCTTCGCGGAAGGCTACACCGGCTACGGTTTCGAGGAGTGGCTGACCGTCCAGAACACCGGAGACACCGACGCCAACGTGGCCATCACCTACTACCCGGAAGGGGGAGCGGACCCTGTCAACACCACCCACCTGGTGGCCGCCCACTCCCGCTATACGGTCATGGTCAACTTCGACGCCGGGGCGGACATGGCCATATCGGCCATGCTCACCTCCGACAAGCCCGTCATCTGCGAGCGCCCCATGTACTTCCTGTTCAACAACGAGTGGACCGGCGGGCACTGTGTGATGGGCTACCAGATGCAGTAGCGCGACAGAAAATGAAAAGAAGGCCGCCCTCAACGGGCGGCCTTCTTAACGTTAGAGAGCACTCTCAAATGAGGCATAAACATTCGGTATCCGGTATAGTGACGGCATGGAAACGGAGAAGCAGGTATACGTAAGAGAAGCATTGGACGCGGACCTGGACGACGTCCTGCTTGTTGAGCGCGCGGCCTTTGGTGGCGATGAAGAGGCCGGACTGGTCAGGGACCTCTTAAATGACCCTACCGCGAAACCACTCTTGTCTCTGCTTGCCTGCGAGGATGACCAGCCCGTCGGGCACATACTGTTCACCGCTGCATCCCTGGAGAAAAAGGAAAGACCCTTGAACGCCGCTATCCTGGCCCCACTGGCAGTGGTCCCTGATGCCCAGAAGCGGGGGATTGGCGGGAAGCTCATTGCCAGGGGGCTGCAGCTTCTGTCCGGGTCAGGTGTTGATCTCGTGTTTGTCCTCGGGCATCCGGAATACTACCCGCGTCATGGGTTCAAGCCGGCGAGCCGGCTCGGATTCGACGCGCCTTATCCTATTCCGGTCAAGGACGCGAATGCGTGGATGGTTCAGGCCCTTCGTCCGGACGTGCTGGGTTCTGCCGGGGGCAGGGTTGTCTGCGCTGACGCTATGAATAAGCCTGAATACTGGAGAGAATAACGGTGAAAAGCTTTAGGGACGGTCGTGTCCCAGCGAGCAGGTCACCGTCACGCCCATAGGCGCGTCCTGGTCCACCGTCAATGTATAGGTCCCTCCGAGTGGGCACACAGGCATCGTCATGTATCCCGGTACCAGTGAGTCCATGCTCCGTGGAGCGTTCCCGCTGTTATGTATCTTGAATTCTCCGACCGCCGAATAGATAGCGGTAATGTTGTCCCTGCATTGCTGGACATCAGGGTCCACGCCGGTATTTCCCGACCCAGTGTTCGTAGCCGTTGTGGTGCCTGGTTCCGGTCCGGGGCCACCTTCGCCTTGTCCATAGTTATTACTGCTGCTTTCCCCACCACACCCTGCCAAGAGTGTACCGAGTATCAGAAAACAGCTTATTATCAAGAATGCCTTCCTCATCTTTCGGCTCCTTTCCCCTACATGAAACCCTACCTGGCAAACATATTATATCAAGCTCTGTTCCAAGTATTACTGTCGTCCGGCTGTGCTGTTTGACCTGTAATTAAACCAGGAAACAACTCCAGTACTTGAAGATCTTTGGGCCGTCAGGCAGTTATCCCCTTGATGCGCGATGCGCACATGGAAGCGGTGTATGCCATGTTGTCCACAGCCGGCACGTTAGGATAATGGCCAGGTTTGCCACGACTCCATCGGCATAGACCCTGGTCCAGACCCCCAACTCGACCGCCGTGACCGTCGAGATCACCTACATGACCCCCAATGGCTCCGGCAGCGTGGTGAAGACAGAAACCATCGCGGCGCCGGCACCGACACCGTCGGGGGGTACTCGGACTAAAAAAATAAAAGCCCCTTCTTTTACAAAGGAACTCTGCTTCTGGTTTGAACCACATGGCTTATTTAGCCTTTGACCGCTCTTTCTCTACCTCTTTTTCCCTTGCGGTCTTCGCGTCCGTATTGGCATAAAGCCAAATCTGCATAGCTGGCATACACTTCACCTCCTTCGACAATCTCACTGCTCGTCCAGTCAACTCTTTTGGGTAAGATGTACCTCAGGCAGATAAGGTTCAAACCTCATCAGCAAAGCTTCAACAAGACGGAGCAACACCTTCCTTAGCGCATGCGTATCTTTTCGAGAGCCTCGGCTGCACTTCTGCTTACATTATCGTCCTTGTTCCTGAGCGCAGCTGTTAACGGCTCCACCGCGCGAGGGTCACCTATTTTTCCCAGGGCTTCCGCGGCTCGAAAGCTTATAAAGTACTCCTCGTCTCTTAGTGCTTCAATCAACGGCTCTACCGATCGCTCGCTGCCGATTTCGCCGAGCGCAGCCGTAGCAGCCATGCGCACGGCTTTATCTTCATTCTTCAATGCTTCGATCAACGGCTCTACCGCGCGAGGGTCACCAATCGCTCCAAGCGCGTCGGCCGCCGCCGCTGACGCTCTATCCACCAATGCTTCGATCAACGGCTCTACCGATCGCTCGCTGGCGATTTCGCCGAGGGACCACGCGGCGCGTTGGCATATATCGATATCCTCATCCACAAGTGCCTCAATAAGTGCCTCCACCGCCTCGTCGCCACCAATATCGCCGAGTGCACAAGCAGCCTTTAAACGAAAGCGTTTGTCCCCGTTCACCAGTGCCTCAATAAGCGGCCTTATTGCCCTCGTATCGCCCATCTTCCCCAGGGCCTCCGCGGATTCGCCGCGCACGTCCACATGCCTATTCTTATCTGAGAGTGCGTCAAGAAGCGCCTCCGCGGCCTTTTCTCCACCTATTTTTCCGAGTGCCTCCGCGGCGTATGGACCGATATCCGGATCCCCATCCCCTAACGCTTTGATAAGCGGCTCCACCGCCCTCGCACAGCCTATTCTCCCGAGTGCCTCCGCGGCGAATTGGCCGATATCCCCATCCCCTAACGCTTTGATAAGCGGCTCCACCGCCCTCGCGTCACCGGTTCTCCCGAGATCTACGGCAGCCTGGAGGCGCTCATTCGGGTCTTCATCACCAAGACCCTCGATCAACCTTTCTACGTCATCCTCTGCATTTGGCAGCGGGACAACATTGTTGACTGGTTTCCCGCATTGCATGCAGAAGCGATAGCCTTCTTTGATCTCTTTACCACAGTTCGTGCAATACAAAGCCTTCCCCCCGGCTGTTTCAGTGAACGCCGAAATCCTCGCCCGTGATCGCCGAGGCGCAGAGGATCCCGCTGGAGCAGGCGCCGTCCATGCCTACGCCGTATGACCTGACCGTGTCCCCCGCGAAATAAAGCCCCTCCACGCCGGGAGCCTTGACGTCCGGCTTGAGGCTGCCCGCCTGGCTGACGCTTTTGGCGACGCCTTCCAGCTTCCAGCAGACCGGATACAGTTCCCAGTCGACGGACTCCTTGAAGCCGGGGTAGACGGATTCAAAGAAGTCCGGGACGGCGTCGATTATCTTCTTTACCTTGACGGGGTCCAGGGACTCTTGCTCCGTCACGGGAAGGTATGCGGTCAACAGGTGCTTGCCCGCGGGGGCACAGGTCGGATCGAGATATGACTGGACGTTCCATGCCATGTAGATGTCCCAGTCGAAGCCCTCTTCCTTCTTGACGACGCAGGGCGTTTTGACCAGCCTTTCGGCATGTTCCCCGGGGATCACCAGGTCGTTCAAGCCGAAGTAAGGGGTGATACTGCCATACCCGTAGAGCGACTTGACGCGCGAGACGAAATCCGGGGGAAAGTGTGAATCGGCAGCGTACTTGAACAGGTCCTGCACGGGAGGGTTGTAGACGACGACGGGGGCCTTGAACGATACTTCCTTTCCCCCGGACTCGGTGGTCACCCCCACCACGCGGCCGTCTTCTATCTCGATGCCTTTCAAGCTGGTGTCGAACCTGGTCTCGCCACCGAACTCCTCGAACCTCTTCGCCACGCATTCCGGCCAAGCCGCCGAGCCCCTTTCGCTGAACCCCGCGGGATATCCGGGCTTGCCCTTCATGATGATGAGGGGAAGGAGCACCTGGCTGAAATACCTGATGATGTCACCGATGGATATGTCGTTGGGGTTGTTGATGGTGGTCGCCAGGGTGCAGCTGCATTTCATGATCGCATAGAGGATGTCGCTCTTGGTGAACCCTATCTTCTCCATGTGCTCCTGTACCGACACCTTGTCCAGCTCCTCGAGTTGCTCGGGAGTGATGCCGGCCAGGTCTCCGAAGAAATCCATGAAGTTCAGGCCGTGTTTTTCCATGTCCGCCAGCACCCTCGGATCGAAATCCAGGGAGAGCACGGGAGCATCGAGCATGAACATGCCGTCGAACCAGGTCGCGCAATTGCAGGGCGTGATCACCAGGGGATGCTGGCCAAAGCCGCCGAGGAGCTCCTGCATCACCGCGAAATATCCTTCCCCCGCGCAACTTAGAGCATGGTAACCAAGGTCGAGGGTATAGCCGTCAAGCATTCGCCCGTCCGATATCTCCTTTATGGAAGGGCTGGCCGCGGCAAGATAAGTGTACTGGCCGGCCAGTAATTGTTCGTACCACTCCGCTCCCTTATCCGAGACCTCTTCGCCCCTGAGCGTCAGGGCGCGGCCGCCGACCCGGTCATCCTTCTCGATGATGAGGGTTTTGTAGCCTTGCTTCGCCAGCAGCGCTCCGACAGACAGCCCTCCCACACCGGCTCCTACGATTATGGCGTCCCACGCGTCGTTCATCTTTTCCTCCCCTTGTCTTTTCTCTCCAAGCCATGGAATCAGGGCGCGGGACTATCTTATTTCAGGTCGAGGCGCCCCTCCTCAAGGAAGTACGCGTGCAGGCTCTCCCGCATGGGCATCGTCTGCTTGATCTTGATGGCGCCGTTCGGGCAATGCATCTTGCAGATACCGCAGCCCATGCAGACCTCCTGGTCGATTACCTGCTTGCCGTCGCCCTCGCGGAAGCTGATGGCATCCTGCGGGCAGTGCGGGGCGCAATCGCGGCAGCCGTCGCACGTCTCACGGTCGCACACGGCGGTCCAGCCGCTGGGGGCGAACCTCTGTTTCACGTTGCGGTCCCCGGCAATGCACAGGCTCAGGCCGGCACAGCAGCACGGGCAGCAGAAGCATATCTCCAGTAACTCGTTCATCTTGTCGCTGGTAAGTCCCCACAGAAACCGCTCCACCTGCACCCAGAGTGCCTGGCATACCAGCCCGAGCCCGGCGGCGCGGTCGATGCGCTCGAGCGCCTGCTCCCTGGTGAACTCGGTCGCGATGCCGTGTTCGACGACCGCGCGCCCGCTGCCGTTTAAAAACAGGCACCCCAGGTCGTGCGGGTAGTCGCCGCAGTTATAGCCGTCGCGGCAGAAGCACTGGTTCATGCCCGCGACGTACTCGGCGTTCAGGACAGCCTCCCTGACGAAGTCAATGGGCAGGGTGACATTCCTGGCCTGGTCCTCCAGGTCCACGTTCAGGTTGTAGACGGTGCCGGTGGTGTACGCCTTCGACTCTGGCGCCAGCATGGCCCCGTGCTTGAAAACCCTCGACCCGAACGGGCCCAGCCTGCCGAAGAGCTCGATTCCCTTGCGGAGGTACGGAAAGCCGTAGTGGATGACCCAGTAGTTCCACCGGCGTATCGCCGCGGCATTGACGAACGCGTCGAGGATGCCGAACGGGTCACTCCACGGCCGGTATATCTTCTTGCCGGGCTTCTCCTTGCGGCGCATGCGGTCCTCGTCGAGGAAGAGGACGTTGCCCTTCTCGTCGACGTTACCCGGTCTCCCGTCTTCTTCTAACAATCCGCCCATCGTTCATCCTTTCCCGCTTCCAGAGTGCTTCTCAGTCGAATTTGATCAAGGAGCGTATCTGGTCGTAGCACTTATTCAGATATTCGGGGTCGTCGATGCTTACCCTGATGGCATGGTTGGGGCAAGCGGTCGCGCAGCGCCCGCAGGCACGGCAGGATTCGGCCATCACCGCCCTGCCCCCGACGACATGCATCGCCTGTATGTAGCAGTGGTCCACGCAGGTGCCACAGCCGGTGCATTCATCCGTCACCTCTACCGTGACGCCTTCCAGCCTGGGAAATGTCGAATCTATCACCCTGGAAGGAGAATGCCGTACGTACCGGCTGATGCAGCAGCACTCGCAGCAGAAACAGATCGACAGCAGCTTGTGGCGCTCCTTGATACCGAAGAGGACGTTGTCTATGAAGTTCTTGCCGACCATCGGCACCAGCCCCGCTTCCAGTGCCCGGCCCACGTGTTCCCTGGCCTCCTCGACGCTGGCTTCGCGGAACATGCCGGGGGGCCCTTCGCAGGCGGAATCTCCCAGGAAGAGGCAGCCGATGTCGGTGGGGTGATGCCGGCAATCATAGACCTTACGGCACTCGCAATTGTTCAGGATGGCCCGGCGTGAGGCTTCGTCGATAAAGCGGTAGATGATGTCGGCCGGCATGGGGGCGTCCTCATGCATCCGGATGCCTTCGTTGACGGGCAGCCATCGCATGTTGTTGTATTTTTCTCCCAGGAGCGGCAGCTTTCCTATCAACGGAAGCCGGGTCGCCCGGAACGCGTCCTCGATAATCCGCATCATCACCCGGCCCGAACGGCGGGTCCTGGCGATATCGATCAAGCCCGGTCTTCTCATGCCGGTCTACTTCTTACAGTCACAGCTTGTTTTTCCGGCAACAATATCCTGCCAATCCCCGAGAACGTCATGCGTCCAGCAATCATCCGCTCCCGCTGCTTCGCGCATCGTCAATGCGAAGATATAAGACAGCTCCTGGACCGTAGCTCCGGCTTCGAGCGCGCCTTTGAAATGTTTGAGCACGCAAGGCTTAGAGCGGCCTTTGATCGAAAGGGCAAAGCAGATAAATTGATATGTCTTTTCGTCAATCATTCTTTTTTCCAGATAGAGTTGATCGATCTCGTCCAGCTTCTGAGTAAACTCCGGAAAGAATTCCTCTAACATTCTCATGACAACATCCTCCCTTCCATAATTCCATCCACTCCAATCACATTAGCAAATAATCATTCTACTGTGCTAATCTACAAATAGATATTAGTTAAAGCGGAAGTTTGTGATTGGAGAAGTGATTGGAGAAGCGCATGGCGAGAAAACACAACCTCAAGTGCGTGGATGACCCTGGTATAGTCGAACTGGCGGAAGCCCTGAAAACCCTCTCGGACCCCAACCGCCTGCGGATAATGTGCTTGCTGCTCAAAGGGGAGCGGTGCGTATGCGAGGTGGATGGGGAGCTGGGCATATCCCAACAGCTGGCATCACACCACCTCAACGTGCTCAAGGAGAGCGGCCTTCTCTCGTTGCGCAAGGAGGGCACATCATCCTATTACTCGGTGGAGCGGGGAAAGCTTGCGACAATTACAAGCGTTTTTCTTACCTACCTCGATTATCGCAAGCAAGGCGATTCTCCGGAGGACGGACTGGCCTGCTGCGGACAGGGGCCTGCAAAGAGGGTAAGGAGGTAGGACGGGATGGAGATCAAGGTGTTGGGGACGGGGTGTAACAAATGCACGGCCACCAAGGAAATCATCCGGGAGGTCTTGACCGAAATCGGTGAGGCTACTCAATTAGAGGAAGTGACTGAGATGTCCGAGATCCTGAAATATGACGTCATGGCCACTCCTGGGGTGGTCATTGACGGCAAGGTGGTCTCTTGGGGCAAGGTGCCCAAGAGGAAAGAAGTCCTGGGCTGGTTCAAGACGTGAAAAGGGGAGCCAAACGGGCCGTGATGGCGGCTTCCGCTCTGGTTTTATCGGCAGCTCTGACCCTCATTGCTGTAGGGTTTTGTGGTTGCAATAAGAAGGCAACAGAGAATACTGTACAGACGCCGCCGGAAAGCCAGGCAACTACCTCTGAGCCTGCGGGCACCGTTAAAGTTAGCGCATCCGAGAAAGCGTTGGCCGACGCCAAGGCCGTATCCCTACCCGTGTTGCTGAACTTCCACTCTACCAAGTGCACCCCCTGTATTGAAATCGAAAAGGTGATAAAGGAAGTCGAGCCCGAGTATGCCGGCCAGGTGGCTTTCGTCATCGTGGACGTCTACGATGCCACCGAACAGAACCTGTGTAACCAGTACGGCATCCAGACCATCCCTACCACGGTATTCCTTGACGCAAGCGGACAACCCGTTGATGTATATTCGGGGGTGATCGACGCCGATTCAATGCGCGGCATCCTGGACGGTTTGATAAGTGGAAAGCCTTGACGGGAAAGCACCTGTGAGCGAGCTTGGACCGGGATTGCGGCTATCGGCCGTTCTCGTTTTGGTCCTTGTGGCGCTATTTCTGGTTGGAGCGTTTTCATCCTCCGCCTTAGCGGATACCGATGAAGAAGTGCAGCTGGTCTATTTCTATCCCCGCATACGCTGCGTATCATGCGAGAATGTCGAAGCTTTCGCGGCAGAAGCCGCCGCGTCCTATGCCGGCAACGACAAAGAGGGAATACCCTTTACCCAACTGGCCATCGATGACCCCGCCAACTCGGAGCTGGTGGAGAGATACGGCGTGGTGGGTTCGTCCCTCTACCTGGTTGTTGGGAATCTTGAGGATGGCGATTTCGAGGAACTGAAGAAGGTCTGGTTTCTCTGGGAGGACCGGGACGGGTCCATCTCCTATATCACCGAGGAGATAGATACGGCTTTTAGCGAGGGCGCGGCTTCCGGGGACACGGGTATACCTCTGGAGAGCGTACCCCTGCTTGCCGCCTTCCTGCTGGGTTTGCTGACGGCCATATCCCCCTGCCCTCTGGCCACCAACATAGCGGCCGTGGCTTATATCGCCAAAGATATCGAAGACCGCAGGCGGGCGGCGCTCTCGGGTGTTCTCTATACCGCTGGGAGGGTGGCCGCTTACTCGGCCCTCGGCCTGGCGCTGGTCTACCTGGGAGCCAACGTAGTGGACATCTCCGGGTTCTTACGCAATTCCGCCGTATACTATCTTGGCCCGCTGCTTATACTGATATCCCTGGTGATGCTGGACGTGATCAACTTGAGCTTTCTAAAAGGCGGTTACATAGCCCGCCTGGGTGAGCGCGTCTCCGACAAGGGTCCCCTGGGCGCGTTTTTGCTGGGGGGCGTCTTCGCCCTCTCCTTCTGCCCCTACAGCGCCATTCTCTTCTTCGGAATGCTCATACCCCTGGCTATCGAGACGACGGCTGGGGGGCTTTACCTGCCCGCTGTCTATGCCGTGGGTACCGGCCTGCCGGTGCTCATCGTCGCCCTGGCCATCGCCTTCGGTGCCGGGACATGGGCCGGTCACGTGGACCGGGTGCAGAAGTGGGAGAAATATATACGTAAGGGGGCAGGAGTGGTGTTCCTGGGTATAGGTATCTATTACCTGGTGCTGCTGGTGCAGGAACTGATCTAGGGAGAGAAGCGGGAAGACATGCTGGTTGAGAAGATAGAGATAGAGAGTGTGGAGCCCTGCTTCGCCGACGAGACCAAGATAAGGCTGATCGCCCGCCTTCCCGTGGACGTCAGTGAGATCCTGCCCTACCTGAACGCCGTTCTGGCCAACGCCACCTATATCAGCAAGTTTCCGGCCCTTACTTTGACCAAGGGATACAGGCTGGTGACGGTGTACGGGCAGGACGTGACCGTCGCCAAGGCCGATGATATTGCGGACGCGGAAGAGACCCTGGCCTGGCTGGCGGAGAGGATCAACTACTGTTACGACAATCGTGACGATATCGAGCCGGTCTTCGAGGGCAAGGTGAAGGTCAGGCCACTGGATATCTACGCCCTGCTGCCTCAGACCAACTGCCGTGAATGCGGGGAGCAGGGCTGTTGGGCCTTTTCCATCCTTCTTTTGCAGGAGAAGCATCGCCTGCCGGAATGCCTGCCCCTCTACCGCGACGAGGAGCATTCGGGGAAGCGCCGGAGGCTGGAGGAGATCGTCGAAGCGCTCGGCCTGGAGACAAAGGTATGATATGGATTATAGTATTAACAAATGTATATTTGTTAATATGAATGAAATAGAGGCGACCGGACAAGTCGGGAGATGAGGAACATGGAAGAAAATGAAAAACCTGGATTGATCATGTGCGTGTGTACCGGCAAATGTGCCGGCTTCGACAAGATGGACATCTGGGACTTCATCAACCAGGCGCGTATCGAGTTACCGGTGGAGTACGGCTTCATCCACCCCCAGCTCTGCGAGGAGGACGGCGACCGTTTCCTGGCCGATTACCTTAAAGGAAAGCGCAAAGTGGTGGTTGCGGCATGCGCCCCCACCATGCAGTACAAGATGTTCCGGGATGCCTTCGCGGCAGCCGGCATGGACGTCAAGACCGACCTGATACCCCTGGACATCCGGGACCTGACCACCGATGAGGCGATTGAGAAAGTCCGTGCCGCCCTCAAAGAGATGGGGGTTGAGGAAGATGAGTGACGCTACCTTCATGGGGGTGCCACGCGATAAGATCCCCTGGTGCCCCACTATAGACTACGACAAGTGCGATTTCTGCATGGAGTGCGACGAGTTCTGCCCCCACAAGGTCTTCGAGCGGCGGGACGGTGAGGAGCACAAGCTGGTGGTCGCCAACCCCGGGAATTGCGTGGTCTTCTGCCGGGCTTGCGGTAAGACCTGCGCCCCTGACGCCCTCTCCTTCCCGGACAAGAAGGAGACCACCGCGCTGATAAAGAAGCTGCGCGAGGAGGGCCGAGATGAAGGGTAAAGGTAAGGCCGTGCTGCCGTGCAACGGCCTGGACAAGGAGGCCGGGGCTTTGGCGCGCGAGGCTGCCTTACGGCTGGCTGAAGACGGAGCCGCCCTGGTCTGCCCGGTACTCTTCAACCGCAACCCCAAACGCTACGAGAAGGAGATCGATGCGGGGGAGTTACTGGTGATTGACGGCTGCAAGACCGGTTGCGCTTCCAAGCTGGCCAGGGAGAAGGGTTTGAAGCTCGCCGGCAAACTGAACGTCACCGAGATGCTCAAGGGCATGGGACTGAAAGGTGGCAAGAACCCGGTACCCGACCCCGAGCATCTCGCCCGCCTGCTTGCCGAGCTGGAGGGCCTGAGCGAGGAGGGAGCCGCAGGAGAGGAAGGGGCATCTTCAGGGCTGTTCGCGGAAGACGTGGAGATGAGCGAGTTCATGGAGGGCAAGTTCATCTTCAAGGTGCCCGAGGCAGGATATTTCTTCAATGAGAACGACTGCTGGGCGAGGGTGGAAGGCAACCGGGCCCGGCTGGGTGTTTCCGATTACGTGCAGCAGAGCGCCTCGGACATGGTCTTCTTCGAACCGCCCGAGGTCGGGAAGGAACTGGAGCAGTTCGACGATGCCGGTTCGCTGGAGTCCACTAAGACCGCACTGGACATCATCTCGCCGGTCAGTGGCAAGGTCGTGGCGGTCAACCGGGAGCTGGTGGACAACCCCGAGCTCATCAACCAGGACCCCTACATATCTGGTTGGGCCGTCGAAGTAGAACTGGCCGATCTGGAAAGTGATCGCGAGCTGCTCATGGATTGCGACGCGTACCTCGCGTATCTCAAGGAGAAGGTAAGGAAGGAGAGCGAGGAAAGATATGGATGAGAAGAAAGTCTACGTCATTCCCTGCAGCGGCATCGGCAAGGCTTCGGCCTCCGTGGGCAGGGAGGCCGCATATCGCGTAGTCGAGGACCTGCTGCCCGACAAGGCCGACACGCTCTGCCTGGCCCTTCTGACCATGGGGGACGAGGAAGCCTGCGAGTTGGCGCGCAACAACTACGTGGTAGCCATCGACGGGTGCTCGAAGGACTGCGCGCGTATAAACGTCGAAACGGCGGGAAAGGTTCCGGACATCGCCCATCGCGTGCAGGACTACCTGAAGAAGCACAAGGACCTCAAGCCGGAGACGGTACTGGACATCGGTGAGGGAGGACGCAAGCTGGTGGAGGCCATGTCGGAGGAACTGGCCTCGGAGATAGAAGAGCTCCTGAAGGGCGGTGATTGAGATGGCACTGGAGGCCAAGCCAAAATTCGTAGGAGTCCTCTCGTGCTCGGGTGAGGCCGAGCCGGAGGGCACCATTGCCCGCAATGCGGTGCGCCTGGTCATGGAGAAGTACCGTCCGGGGATAACCGTCTCCCTGTGCCTCCCCCTGTATCTGGCGGGAGACGGAGGGGAGCGGGAGTTCGCCAACAAGGTGCCGGTGATATCCGTGGACGGGTGCGGCAAGGCCTGCGCCCGGCTCTCCACCGAGAAGTATTCGGGCAAAGTACGGGACGCCATCGACATCCGTGCCCTGCTGAAAGAGTGGGGGGTTGACGTCAAGCTGTCGCGCTCCCACCCGGGTGAACTGGAACGGGAGCTCACTGAACGATTGGCCCGGGAAATCGTAAAGAAGATAGACGCCCTGGTAGAAGCTGGTGAGGTTGTTGCTCCACCCGGATCTTGAAAGGTTGGCCGAGGAACCGACCCTTGATCCCGCGGAGAACCTCCGCCGGGAAGCTGATTACATGCGAAACGTGAACGGGCCTTCCTTCCGCATTTGGAGAAACAGTGACTGCGTAGTGCTGGGCAGGTTCTTGAAGCCCGAGGAAGAAGTCCACCTGGGGGAGGCGAAACGGTTGGGGGTGCCCGTGCTGAAACGGGTGAGCGGAGGCGGAGCCGTCTTCCACGACCCCGGCAACCTGAACTACTCCCTTTATCTGGAAGAAGCGAACCTCCCGGCTTGCGACGTCGAGGAAAGTCTGAGGCTGCTGTCTTTTCCGGTAACGCGCCTCCTGCAATCATTGGGGTTGCCCTGGGAGTGGGTGGAACCGAACAGCATCTATGTGTCGGGGCGCAAGATATCCGGCTCGGCCCAGGCGAGGTCGAGAGGGCGCATTCTTCATCACGGCACCTTGCTGGTGAATACCGACCTTGAAAAGATGGAGCGCCTGTTGAAGAAGGGTGGTCGTAGCAGGGTGGCCCCGGTCGAGAATCTTGCCGGCATGAAGCCCGGCATTGCCATTGAGCAGGTAGAAGCGGAGCTGGCCGCGTATACTAGGACCATTGCTTCTCGAAGCGCCAGAAATCGCTCGGTTTGAGAATACGGATAACTTTGTACTCCTCAAGAACGACTATATCGCTCCGGTTGACAGTGCTCGATGCCCAGCTTGCATCACGTCCGGCTGCTTGATATTGTCGGAGAGTCATTGAGTCCTATTTAGCAGGGAGGGAGACTCATGGAAAAGAAACCGGTTGTTGTAATTGGAGCAGGCTGTGCCGGATTAACGGCGACCTACGAGCTGAAGAAAGCCGGGGTCGACGTACTGACCTTCGAGGCCAGTGACCGGCCGGGCGGGCGCTGCTGGAGCTTGAGAAGGGACGGATTCCTTCTCCCCCTCGGCGCCGGCTTCACCGAGACGCAGTGGGACGTGACCGGCAGGCTCATCAGGGAGCTGGGATTGTCGGGTGAGGCGCATCATGAAGCAACCATGAGGGTGGCCTTCTGGCGAAATGGCAAGAAACATTACCTTCTTTCGGGCAAACCGATGGAGATGTTGAAGAACACTCCGGAGATGCTCAGGTTCAGGGGGCTTCCTCTCAAAGCCTATCCCCAATTCGCCAGGCTGGGGCTGGCCATGTACAAGGAAATGCGCAAGCTCGACAAGGTCACCAGGGACTTCGAGCCGCTCCTGCCCTTGGGCAACGTCAGTGCCACCGAGTTCGGGCTGAAGCACGGCGGGCCAGAGATCGTCGATCATTTCCTGGCGCCTTTCCTCGGCACCATGGTGCTGGCGCGGCCCGAAGAGGTTACTATCTCGCACATCATCGCCCTGGCCTTCCTCGCGGGCGGGGTATGCATCCTGGAGAACGGCATGGGGTCTATCAACGAGAGGCTTTACGAGAAAGTGAAGGACAGCGTCCGGCTGTCCACGCCAGTCACCAAGGTGGTCATCGAAGGCAAGCAGGTCAAGGGGGTCGAGACCAAGGACGGGTTCATCGAAGCGGACCAGGTGATCTGCACCACCGATGCCGTATTGGCGCGGCAGATCATGCCGGACCTGCCCGATACCATCCGCAAGCCCCTGGAGACGTGTAAGTACAGCTCCGCCTGGAACTACATGTTTGGGCTGGAAAAGAAGATCACCCCGAAGCATTTCGTGGCCACCCTCATCCCGGGCAGCGAGAAGTCGCTCCTCACCACCATCTTCGACACCGCCGGCGGAGACATCAAGACGGCGCCGGAAGGTGCCGGGCTGATGTATACCTACACGGGCGGGTGGTACGACAAGGAGCTCAGCCAGCTCACCGAGGAGGAGCGGCGCAGGCGGGTCATCCGGGAGATGCAGAAATTCTGGCCGGAATTCCCCGACGAGCCTTTGTTCACCGAATGCGTAAGGTGGGACAGGGCCATCAACCTGGAATCCCCCGGGCAGTTCCCCGCCATCCACGAATTCTTAAAGAATCACACCAGGGACGTGAAGGGCCTGCACTTAGCCGGAGAGTACCTCTTCCTGATAGCCTGCACGGAAGGCGGGTTCGCCACCGGCGAACAGGCCGCCAACAGGGTACTGGCGGATCTATAAAAATTTGCGTACTTCGGCACTGAAGGCTTCGGGCGATTCCAGGTTGCCGGCATGACCGGTATCGGGAATCACCACCAGGCTCGATTCCGGTATTCGGGCATGCAGCTCCCGGGCAACACTCATCGGTGAACGTTGATCGAGTTCACCGTGGAGCAGCAGGACGGGAATGTTGATGGATGGAAGCACGTCACGAAGGTCCGCTTCGGCGAAAGAGCGGAGCATCACCCGCATCCCGACCGGGTGGGCTTCGGAGATGATGGCCGTGGTCTCCCTGATCACCTCGGCCGGTACCGGCTTGGAGAACAGGGTCGGGATGAACTCCTCCGCGACCTGGGCCAAGGGTTGTCTGGACTGCTCCAGCCCTCTTTCCAGGCGGTCTTCGACTTCCTCCCGCGGGAGAGACCCCGCCCATCCGGCGTACGCCGAAGCCAGCACGAGCGTTCTGGGGGTCTCCGGGTGGCGTCGATAGAACTCCAGGGCGAGGCCGGCCCCAAACGATATGCCGAGCAGGTGCGGATGTGCAATACCGAGTTCTTCGAGAAACACCGCCAGGCAGTCGGCATAATCCGGTAGCCGGTATGTCTCCGGTGGATCCGAAGAACTGCCGCAACCCGGGGCGTCCCAGGCCACAACGGTAAAAGTATCGGACAGGTCCTCCAGTTGCCTTCGCCATTCCCTGCTGTCACTCAGGCCCCCGTGAAGGAGCATGAGCGGTGGCCCCGCGCCCCGGCTCTGGTAAGCGATCCGAAGATCGCCGATCCTGATCTCTTCCATATGGCACCCCTGTTACAAGTATACCCTGGTTCCACGAATTGATTTGTCTCACCCACAGTATTAATATATTAAATAATTGAAATATTAGAGTAATGAAATAAAGAACGGTGGAGCATGGGACGCCCGGATTCCCGGAAAAACGTCGAAGACAGCATATTCACAGCCTCCCGCATCATGGTCAACATTCTCGCGGAGTCACTTATGCATATCGGGGAGGAGCAGATCACCGTGCCCCAGTTCCGTACTCTCGACATGATCTGCAACCTCACCGACAAGCCCACCGAGATAGCCAGGATGCTCGACGTCTCCCCGCCGGCCATCTCTTTCCTTCTGGAGAAACTGGAGGAGAAAGGCCTGATCGAAAGGCGTTTCTCCACCTCCGACCGCAGAAGAATAGAGTTAGCTTTAACCGGGAAGGGAGTCGAAGTAGTGCGCCGGGTTAACGCGCATCGAAAGAAGTACCTCGAAAAGATCCTCGGGCATATGGATGAGGACTCGCGCACTCAGCTCGAAAGCTCACTGGCCGCCTTTACCGAGAGCTATTTCCAGCTCAAGAACGACAAGGCGGCGGACGGGAATGCTTAGAGACATCGTTCCGGCAGATCCCAGCTTCATCGTGATGATGGTGGGGCTCGCCCTGCTCCTCGGGTGGGGCGCGGGCCTGGTCTGCCGCAAGCTCAAGGTACCTATGGTGGTGGGCTATATCATCGTAGGCATCATCATGGGCAAGTCGGTCCTGTCCATATTCGACGACACCAACTTCGATGCGCTGGTCTACTTCACCTATATCGCCCTGGGCTGCATCGGCTTCGACATCGGGGGCGAGCTGGTCTTCAGAAAGTTGAGGCACCTGGGGAAGGCGATAATATGGATATCCATCCTGGAGGCACTGGGAGCGACCGTCCTCGTCACCATCGCCGTTTACCTGTATACGGGAAAGCTCTATATCGCGCTGGTCTTCGGGGCCCTGGCCTCGGCCACCGCTCCGGCGGCGACCGTGGACGTGTTGAGGGAGTACCAGGCGTCGGGCCCGCTGACCTCCACCGTGTTCGCGGTGGTGGGGATAGACGACGGCATTGCCATCGTCATCTACGCCTTTGCCATATTCTTCGCCAAGATGCTGCTGGCGGAGGGCAGCGTCAAGATGGCGGAAGTCATCATCAAGCCCACGCTGGAGGTGTTCGGCGCCCTGGGCATAGGCCTGGCCGCCGGCGTCATATTTCTCTTTCTCATCAGGAACTACACGGCCAAACGTGGGCTTCTCGTACTCACCTGGGGCGTGATCGTCTTCACCACCGGGCTGGCCAACCTGCTTCACATCTCCCTGATCCTGGCCAACATGGCCCTGGGGATGACCATCGCCAATTCCCCCAAGTGGAGGCGCGAGGATGTCTTCGAGATAATGAGAGGCACCACCCAACCGCTCTTCGTGCTGTTCTTCGTCATCGTGGGGGCCCAGTTGCAGGCGGGCAAGCTCGTCAGCCTGGGTTGGATCGGCCTGCTCTATATTTTGTTCAGGTCCGTCGGGAAACAGGCCGGGGCGTCCCTGGGTGGAGTGATCGGCGACGCACAGCCCAGTGTGCGCAAGTACCTGGGACTGTGCCTTTTCTCGCAGGCTGGAGTGGCCATCGGCCTTTCAATCCAGACCATGATCGAGTTCGGCGGGGGAAGGTTCGGGGATGCGGGAGTGGAATTGGGGATTATGGCCATCAGCGTCATCGCGGCTACCACCCTGTTCTTCCAGTTGATCGGGCCGCCTTGCACCCGCATCGCCGTGATCAAGGCAGGAGAGGCCAACCTGTAAAGGAGTTGAGCATGGAAGAGGAACGCGCACACCTGTATCTCAAGGGCACCGTCGAAGACGTAATGAGCAAAAACCCCATGGCTGTTCAGGAAGAAGAAGGACTGGGAACACTGATCGAGTTGTTCAAGCAGCATTCCTATCACGGTTATCCTGTAATAAACGTGAAGGGCCAGCTGGTAGGGATTGTACGGGACACAGACATCATCTCCATTTTCGCCCGCAGGGATCCGGCAACCGTTGCCTACGAAAAAGTCCGGGACATCATGCAATCACCGCCCCTGGCGATCGAGGCGACGGAGACCATACAGAAAGCTATCCTGAAGATGTTCGCGGACCAGACCCGCTTCGAGGTGGTTGTCGACAAGGACAGGAACATCGTGGGCGTGGTCACCCGTACCGACCTCGTAAGGGGTATCCACTGGAAAGATGGAAAGGGGGCTGTGCGGTGAAGACCCTGGTCACCGGCGCGACAGGCTTTATCGGATCTACGGTGGCAAGAGAGCTGTTGAAGGACGGCGCGGATGTCCGGGTAACCGTCAGGAAGGACAGTGATACCGCGAACATAGACGGTCTCGATATCGAGAAGGCCTATGCGGATACCAGGGACAGGGAGTCCCTCAGGGCTGCGCTCAAAGGCTGCGACACGCTTTACCACGTAGCGGCCTACTTCGCCCACTGGTCATTGAATAAAGACCTCTTCTATCAGGTGAACGTCAACGGCACCAGGAACCTGCTCGAAGAAGCGCTTGCGCAGGGATTGGAAAAAGTAGTCTACACCAGTACCGCCAATTGCATGGGCGCTCATGGGGCCGGCAACTACGCAAACGAGGAAGCGGAGTTCAACGAGTGGGAGACGGGGGACCACTACGCCATCTCGAAATACCTCGCGGAGATCGAGGCGAAGAAGATCTGTGACCAGGGCCTGCCGGTGGTCATCGTCAACCCGACGCTGGTGATAGGAGTTAGAGATATCAAGCCGACCCCTTCCGGGAAACTGATAGTCGATATCGTCAACCGTGAGATGCCGGGCTACATCGACGGGGCCACCAACATCATCGACGTTCAGGATGTGGCGCGGGGGCACCTGCTGGCGGCGAAGAAGGGGAGGGTGGGCGAGAGGTATATCTTGGGAAACGAAAACGTGACCGTGGGGGATTTCTTCAAACTGGTCGCGGAGGCTGCCGGGGTGAAGCCGCCCAGGCTTAAGTTTCCCTACCAGGTTGCATTGTTGCTGGCGCATGCCTTTCATGCCCAGGCCCGCGTCACCAGGAAGCCGCCGGTCGTCTCGCTGTCCCAGGTCCGTATTGGAAAGATGGGTGAGCATTTCGATAACTCGAAGGCCGTAAAAGAACTCGGCTTGCCCCTGACGCCTCTAAGGACCACGGTGGAGAACACCATCGAATGGTTCAAGCAAAACGGTTACCTGCGTCAAGCGTCATAGCCCACGCTGACAGAGACGGCTGCTTCAATGTCTGTCAATGTAGCACCTGGTGGCTTGCTTCTCACCCGTTCCTTCCACCTTGCTGAAGAGCCGCAAGACAGGGCTGGCGACCCACATGGGAGCGGTGAAGGCCTTCTGCTCACAGGAACGTACGCAGGAGTAACAGTCGAGGCACTTGATGCTCTTGTCGATTACCGGCAGCTTGTCCAGCCGGCCTACCGGGCACGCTTTCCGGCAGGCGCCGCAGTCAATGCAGCGATCCTGGCGGAATCTTTTAGGGGGCATGGCGTAGTGCATCACCCGCGGCGTGTAGAAGGTAGTGTCCAGGACGCGGTCGATAAGCCGGGGAGGGCGAGCGGCCGAGTAGTCCATGCTCCCTCCATCCACGCCGTCCAGCCGCGGCGCGAGTTCCTCCACCAGGGTGCGCAGAACCTCCCGGTCTTCTTCACCCGGACGTCCTTTCCCCAACGGGTTGCTGGCGCGGAACATCATGGAGTGCGTTGCCAGGACTTCCGCCAGCCCGAGTACGTGATAGCCCAGCCCGTCCAGCGATTTCGCCATCCGGTAGAGTGAGCTCCCCTTGGACACCACGCCGTAACTTACGTAAGCCAGGGCTGGCTTTCCATTCCCGTGGGGAATGCCCTTGGTAAAGCTCATCAACGGCCCCGCGGCGTGCCCGCCGTAAACCGGGCTGCCCACCACCACAAGCGATGATGTCCTGATGCCCTCGCGTACCTCTTCCTCCCGGCCGCGATACCGGGCCAGGTCGTAATCAAGCACCTGGTATCCTTTGTCCTCCAGAAGAGAGCAGATGAATCGCCCGGCAGCCCGGGTAGAACCGGAGGGTGAAATATATACGTGCGCGACTTTCTTTTTCTCGCTCAACGGCATGTTGGTTCGGCGCTGCTTTTCAATCGTGCTGGCACTGGCCGGACTGGCCGTGGCCGCCGCAGACCGCTTCTCCAGGGGTCAGTGATCCATCTATGAAGCTTGAGAGCACTTCTTCGATATTGCCGGACGCTCCGGCTACTACGTTGATGCCCGCCGCGTTGAGGTGGCCGATGGCTCCGCCCCCGATGCCGCCCACAATCACCGTGTCCACCTGGTGCTGGACAAAGAGCTGGGCCAGGCCCCCACAGGAATGTTCCGCCGGTGCCGGAACCGTGGAGCGGGACTTGACCGAACCGTCTTCGACCTCAGCCATGACGAATCCCTCGGATTGCCCGTAATGTGAAGAGACCTGCTCTCCATCCTTGACTATCGCTACCTTCATTTCTTCCTCCTCCGTCGAACTTTTTGTCCATGAACTACGGTCATTCTAATGTTAATATGGGCATATGTCTATTAGATGCGACATATGGCTTATGACCTGTATCATATGAGTATGAAAGACGATACCCACGATATGCTGCGCGGGCAGGCCCGGGAACTCGCCGCCCGGATTCTGCGCGAGGCTGGACCGTTTCCACGAAGAGAACCCGGCTCCCCACTGAAAAGCTTTAAGAAATTGGCCGCCGCGGGCTACCCGGGTATGGTTGTCCCTCTCGAGATGGAGGGCGAAGGCGGGGGCTGGGTGGAGGCGGCCATAGTCATCGAGGAACTGGCGGCGGCGGATCCCGTGATGGCCATGATGCTCCTTTCCCACCTGGCTTGCACAGCCGGCTTGATCGGCTGGGCTGACGAGGAGAGGATGCGGGATTTCCTGCCTCAACTTGCCCGGGGAGATGTCCTTGGGGCCGTAGCCCTTTCCGAACCGGAGGCGGGGACCGATTTCACCGCCTTGCGTACCACCCTGGAGACAAGAGGCGACATGGCTTATGCCGTTGGCAACAAATGCTTTGTCACCAACACTTCCCCAGGAGTGGACAGCGGCATTCTCATGTTCTTGAGGGGGCCGGGCGGTATCGCGGTTGCGTATGTCCCCTCTGGAAGCTCAGGCCTGCACTTGGCCCACCACTACCGCTTCATCGGATGGGAAGGGCTGCCCAACCACGCCCTGGTGCTGCAGGACTGCGCTTTTCCCGTTAGCCACGTCCTGCGGGAGGGCTTGCAAGGGAGAGACCTGCTTCCTCTCTTTGATGGCGCAGCCGTCATGGTGGCGGCTGTGGCGGTGGGCATGGCCCGCGCCTGTCTGGGGGAAGCGTCGCGATATACCCTGGAGAGGGAGCAGGGCGGAAAACGGCTGGCCGGCCATCAGGTCCTGAGCTTTCGCATGGCTGATATGGCCACCTCCATCGAGCTGGTCTCGACCTCTCTCCATCTAGCCTCCGCCCGCCTGGATGCCGGCGAGTCCCTCCACCCGGAGGCCTGCATGCTCAAGCTGTTTGCCACCGGCAGAGCTGGAGGAGATAGCTTCCTCGGCCATGGAGATGGCGGGAGGATACGGCTACACCCTGGAATGCCGCCTATCCAGCCTGTACCGGGACGCCAAGGGGCTGCAGCTTTTCTGGGGCACGCGCGAGTTGATGCACCTGGAGATCGCTTCAAGCCTGGGCCTCTGAGCGGCAGCGGGGAGACAAGCCCCATTCTTCCATGAGGTTAGCTGGAGCAGCAGCTCCCGCCGCCCGGTGGTGAGTCGCAGCGCTCTTCCCTGCCGCAGCAGGTCCGACCGTGGGGCCGGTTGTATTTTTTCGCGGTATTGAAGGTGGAAAGAAGTTTCTCCATGTCTTCTCCGCCGCAGGTAGGGCAGGTTGCGTCGGAGACGTTTCCGTCGCGCAGGAACAACTCGTTCACCTCGCCGCAGGAGCGGCAGCGGAAATCGTAAAAAGGCATTCCGAACACACTCTCTTTCTAAATGACCTTGTTTAAAAAGGCCTCCGGTAACAGCTACCATTCTACCACTTCGGTAGTTGGGCATAACGCGGAGAAGTAGACCGCAAAGCCCGCTTCGAGGGAGGTGCGCCGTGCCGCGGTTCAGATGTTCAGCACGGTTCCCGTCTGGTTGAAGACGAACCTGTCCCCGAATTCCTGCGCGAGCCGGCGGGCCGCGACCTGTCCGGTGCAATGGGAAAAAGCCAGCATCTCAGGCTCCATTGATTTGAGCTCATCAATGGTCCTTTCCAGCTGTTCCGATCCAAGGAAGAAGAGATGTGAACCACCGATGGCCGCCCGGATACGGCTCTTGCCGGTGATCTTCCTGGCATAGGTGAGGGTGTTGATGGCGCCGGCGTGGGCGCATCCCAGGATGACCACCAGGCCCTGCGGGTCGTCGATTACCAGGGACTGGTCGTCTACGAAGGGGTCCGGGACCAGTTCCCCGCCCTTGTCCACAACCAGGTTGGGGTCTCCCGGCTCGAAGTCGGTGACGCGGGGTATCTCCCCGGTCAGCGTCATGCCCGGAAGCACTTCCCGGGGCGATGACGACAGGTCGAAATCGGCGCCCAGCGACTCCAGGTGCTCCCGCCGCCAGGGAATCCCGATGAAGCGTTTCGCTTCGCCGACCCGGTAGTACTTGGCGTCGAAGATGCCCGGATGGGCGTAAACCTTCGTGCCGCCTCTCCGGGTCAGCAGACCAGGCAGTCCCGCGGTGTGGTCGTAGTGCCCATGGGACAGGATCACCGCTTTTAACGGCTCAAAACTGAGCCTGAAGATTTCCGCGTTCTGCATGGCCGCCGTGCCGTTCCCGACATCCATTAGAATGTCCCCTTCGCCGGTTCTGACCAGCAGGGAAAGGCCATGTTCGGCGAAGAAGCCCGGCGGCCCCGCGGTGTTGTCGGAAAGAACGAATACCTGCATCTCATCCTCCTTATCTAGACAATTTGGTATTTCTCTACCAGGGCTTGAATTTTCTTTCAAGGTAGTCGCTGATGGCAAGCTTCAGGGTGGTGGCGGCCAGCAGGGCACAATGCTGGCTATCTTCTGGCAGACCGTCCAGGGCTTTCAGGACGTCCGCCTGGCCTATCTCCATGGCTTTCTCGAGGAGCTTGCCCTTGGCCAGCTCTGTTACCATGCTTCCAGAGGCGATGCTGGTGCCGCAACCGTCCGTCCAGAAGTTGGCCTGGCGTATTTCGTCACCCGAAACACATAACCAGATCTCCATAGTGTCGCCGCAGGGCCCCCGGAAGACAGCGTGGCCTTCGGCGTCATGCAGCTCCCCCACATTGCGCGGCTGCATGGCATGCTCGATCACTTTGTCGCTGTAGCCCTGGTTGATTTCAGCTTCCAGGTTGTCCATGTACTTACTGAGCTCTTCGTTCATCTCGATCACCTCTCGTGACGGGGCCATCGCCTCCGCGTATTAACCGCGGCCGTGGCGATGCCCGCCACGGCCGCCCGCCCGCCCGCATCCCTTGCCGGCAAGCGTGCCGCTGCTTGCATTTGAGCGTTGGCCTGCCCGCGCCGAGACGTAGTCGGCTACCGCGCCGGCCAGCTTAAGTACCACCGGAAAGGCTGCCGTGAAGATTCCCGTTCCGGTCATGCCGGAAGGAGTCCGCGGACCCAGGCCTTGTTCGTAAACCTCCGGGACCGGAACGTCCGCCGCCTGGCCACGGCTGAGATGAGGTCACGGTCCGAGCCGGCTCTCCCATCTCATATATCGCCCCTTGAGTGCAGGCATCGAAACAGGTCCCGCACTCACTGCAACGCTGCTGGTCTATTACAGGCACGGCTTTTTCCATCCTGATGGCGTCCATGGGACAGATACTCTCACAGGATCCACAGCCGTTGCAGTTGTCAGCTCCGATAAGGTACATCACAAATCACCCCGTATCATGTAGATTTCTAAATCAATGGTCGCAGACGTTCGAGCCCAGCTGCAGCTTGCCCGCCAAGTAGTCCTCGACTACCTGCAGGGGCGGCAGAGCCGGCGCGCCGCATATCACCCTGACGCCGCTTTCCGCGAAGATCTGCTGTGCCCTCGAGCCCATTCCTCCCGCGATCACGGTGTTCACTCCCTTGTCGGCCAGCCAGGGCGGCAGCAGGCCAGGCTCGTGAGGCGGCGCGGCACACACTTCCTTCACCTTCGTCTCTCCACCCGCTCCCGCCTCCACCAGGGTGAACTCCTCGCAATGCCCGAAGTGGGCGCAGAGGACCCCGTTCTCCGTGGGCACGGCATAAAGCCCGGCTTCGCTATCCCCGACGGCCTCCAGCCTTTTTCCGGCGCTTGTCTCTACAGCCCCGGCTCCGGTCATGGCTGCGACCTTATCGACCAGCGAGTCCAGGATGTTCGCGACGTCTCCGGCTTCCCGGTAGGACCCGGAACTGCCTCTTCCCTGGTCGGCCCATTCCCCGAAGCTCTCGCTCAAGGGCAGGGACGCCAGCAATTCCACGCCCATGTCGGAGGCGATCCTTTCCGCGCCGCCCTGCCCGAAGACGTGGACCGTTTCTCCGCAATGCGGGCAGATCAGCCCACCCATGTTCTCCACCAGGCCGAGGAGGCGCATGCCCGTAGAACGGCAGAAGTTGATGGACTTGCGCACGTCCGCCACGGCCACTTCCTGCGGAGTTGTGACCACTAGCCCCCAGGCCCCCGGGATCAGCTGGACCACGCTCAAAGGCTCGTCCCCGGTGCCGGGCGGCGAGTCGATGACCAGGTAGTCCAGGTCCCCCCAGTGGATCTCTTCGATGAACTGCCGGATGGCGGTCATCTTCATCGGCCCCCTCCAGATCACCGCGTCGTCCTGTTCTTCAAGAAAAAAGCCGATGGAGACGACCTTGAGATTCTCACCTACGCTCACGGGATGGATGCCGCTCTCGTCGCCCTGGACCCTCTTGCCCCGCAGGCCGAAGATGACCGGGACACTGGGCCCATGGAAGTCGACGTCCATCAGGCCGACCTGGTACCCCCGGTCGGCCAGCCCCAGGGCCAGACAGGCGGCGACCGAGCTCTTGCCCACGCCCCCCTTGCCGCTCAATACCATTATCTTGTGCTTGATGTTCAGTGAATCCGCCTGCGTGAACGGAGAAGTGCCCTCCTGACAATCACTGCCGCAACTCGCCATCTTTATTCGCCATCCTCTCCCCGCTCAAGCGGGCTCTCTGTTGTGCTCTCTCTCTTTTTCTGGTGCGAGGCCCCGTGGACCAGTTCCGGGTGCTCCTTGAGGTGTCCCACGCAGGTACGCTTTTAATGCCCGGTCCGCTCGTTCCTCTTCTGTCAGGAGAGGCAGGATATCCCTCTTGAGGAGTCCGACATAGGCGTTTTCTCCCATGCCCGAGCAGATCAGCACCTTCACGTCTCCCAGGACTTCGTCTATCACACTCAAACACTCCGCGCGGCCTTCACCCGTCTGCCGGGGTCGACGCGTGGGGGTTCTCCCTTCTCTCGACGGCGTCCAATCTGCCTCCTTTTATCGTGAAGACGAGGAAGGAAGGAGCGGCACGGAAGTGCTTATCTATTGTCTTTCCGTCTGATGTGGCGATTGCCACTTTGTGCTCGTGTTCCGTTACCATCTTAACCACCAGCCGCTCTTCTCTTCATCATGCGCCATTTCGGCTCCAGCCAGAGGTAGACCCCCAAGAGCGTCGATATAAGGCCGGAATATATGTGGATATTTCGCAAAGTCTTCCTTCTAACCATAACCTTTCCTTTCGATGTCAATTTAAATGTAATACAGATATAGGCATATGCCATAAATATAGGCTATTATAGTAATGAGCATATGTAAAGTAACAGAAGGAGGTATGGCAGATGTTCAGATCGAGAAGAAGGGCTCCGGGAAGAACCATATGCCAGTGCCCTTCCTGCGGGCATTTCGAGCAGCACACCCTAGGTGACCCCTGCTGCCAGCACAAGTGTCCCAGGTGTGGTACCCGCCTGCTGGGCACCAGTTGCTGGAGTGAGCGTCGCAAAGCCGTGAAGAAGTAAGGAAAAGGAGTATGAGATGAAAGTAGCGATATCTTCAACCGGGACGGAGCTTACCAGCATCGTGGACCCGCGGTTCGGCCGGTGCCAGTATCTGGTGTTCTGCGACACCGACACAGGTGAGTGGGAAGCTGTCCCCAACGACAATATCAATGCGTCCGGGGGAGCGGGTATTCGCACGGCTCAGACGGTGTTGGACAAAGGAGCATCGGCGGTCATCACCGGCAACGTCGGCCCCAATGCCATGGCAGTGCTGTCGGGCGGCAGCATCCCTGTCTATACCGGGATCAGCGGCACAGTTGAATCCGCCGTCAGCCTCTTCCGAGAGGGAGGGCTAACCGCCGCGACGGCTGCGACCGCGGCCTCACACGCCGGGATGCGGGGAGGCGGCATGAGTGGCAGCGGTGGCGGCGGCCGCGGAAAGGGGCGCGGGCCTTGGTAATAGCTGTGGCCGCCGGCAAGGGCGGCACCGGAAAAACCCTGGTGGCGGTCAACCTGGCCTTGACCCTGCATCGCGAGGGCATCAAGACACTATTGCTCGATGCCGATGTCGAGGAACCCAATGCCCATCTCTTCCTCGAGCCTGCAATGGTATAAGCATGAGGCGGTAATGATACCGATGCCCGAGATCGACGTGGAGCTCTGCGACCTGTGTGGGGACTGCGCCCGCGCCTGTGCCTACGGAGCCCTGGCGGTGACCAGGGAGAAGGTTATGCTGTTCGATGAGTTGTGCCATGGCTGCGGCGCCTGCGAGCTGGTGTGTCCGCAAAAAGCCATAAGCGAGAAAGGGAGAGGCATTGGCGTCCTGGAGTTCGGCCGTACCGGGGAGTCCTTGGAGATGGTCCGGGGCCTGCTGGACATCGGCGAGCCCAAGGCCTCTCCGGTCATCAGCCGGCTCAAGGAATACCTGGACCCCGAAGCGGTCAACATCGTGGACTGTGGCCCAGGCACCGGCTGCGCCGCCATGACCACCGTGCGCGGCGCCGACCTCTGCCTGATGGTCACTGAACCTACCCCCTTCGGCCTGCACGACATGGGCATGGCGGTGGAGATGGCCGGGGCGTTGGGGGTCCGTTCCGTGGTGGTGGTCAACAAGGACTTCCCGGGAGAGAGTAGCGTGAAAGAATTCTGCCGGGAGAAAGGTCTGGATATCGTGATGTCCATACCCTTCAGTGAGGAGATTGCCCGTTTATATTCCCGCGGCGCCAACCTGGTGGATGAGGGGCCGGCCTGGCACGGGATGTTCATGGGCCTTTACCAACGACTGCAGGAGACCGTACAAGGGATGGTGGCGTGAGATGCGGCAGTTGGTAGTGATCAGCGGCAAGGGAGGCACCGGGAAGACAACGGTATCCGCGGCCCTGGCCCAGCTGCTGGGACCGTTAGTGCTGGCGGATTGCGATGTAGAGGCGCCCAACCTGCGTATCGTTTTCCCGCCCCTCGCGCTCGCGCTTCTCTGATGTCCAGGTCTCACGCAAGGCTTTGATAGACCCTGACAGGTGTACGGAGTGCGGGCTCTGCGCCGAGCACTGCCGCTTCGACGCGATAATCCCCGATTCGCCCTACCGCGTCGAGCCCACCAGCTGCGAGGGGTGCGGCGTCTGCAAACTGGTCTGCCTGGACGAGGCGGTGGATTTCAACATGACCGACGGAGCTCGTATTTCCCGGATGACAACTCCCCATGGGCCCCTGGTGGAAGGCCAGCTGTTCATGGGAGAGGAAGCTTCCGGCAAGGTCGTGACCCAGGTGCGCATGGAAGCCCAGGTGAGCCGCGATCGACCAGAAAGTAGAACTGGTCATCGTGGACGGCTCTCCAGGCACCGGCTGCCCGGTCATCGCCTCGCTCACCGGCGACGGACCTGGCCCTGGTGGTCACCGAGCCTACCCTTTCCGGTCTCCATGACCTGGAGAGAATACTCCAGGTGGCTTCCCACTTCTCCATTCCCGCCCTGGTTTGCATCAACAAGTGCGACCTCAATAAGGAAGTGGCAGATGAGATCAAGTGTTTGTGCGAGGACCGTAGCATTCAGGTTGTCGCGGAGATATCCGTTCTGCCCCGAAGTGGTAGAGGTACTCAGGCGGGTTCTTCCCCCCATCGGCAACGTGCCGCCCGAAGTGGAAAGACCCCTGCGCGAACTGGCGTCGGTTATACGGGAAAGGTTGGTGTGATATGGACCGGAAAAGCCGGAGGTGGATAATTGCCGCCGTAATCGGCGCAGGCCTCCTGGTCGCTATTGTTGTTGTCGTACTGACGACCAGCAGTAGTGTCAGCAAGAACAAGCAGAAAGCCATTGAGCTGGTAAAAGAATATCTCGACGAGCCAGGTTCGGCATATAACCCGGGAATGTTCGAAACCTGGGAAGCGACGGGAGACAATAACACAATGGTGGTATCCGCCACCTATTACCCCCAGGGAGAGGTGCTACACACAATGAAATGGCAGGTGCACCTGAATTCCGGTAAGGTGATTTACCTGGAGACGGTCGACCCGGACGGGTGAGGGCATTAAGGGTGCGCCAGTTGAGGCGCACGGGAAACGGTTCATATACAATTACATTTACGATGAAGTAAACGCGTACTCAAGTCTGATAAAAGATACCGAGGAGAAACAATTTGGCCAGACCGGTAAAGCCGAGACTGGTGCGCGAGGCGCCCAAGGCGGACTACTACAAGCCCAGGGGCATACCCCTGGTTGAGCTTGAGGAAGTCAACGTCACCATAGACGAGCTGGAGGCCATGCGCCTGGTCGACCTGGAGGGGATGTACCAGGAAAAAGCGGCGGGGGAGATGGGCGTATCCCGCCAGACCCTGCAGCGCATGCTGACCGAGTCGCGGGCTAAAGTCATCGAAGCGTTGGTGTACGGCAAGGCCCTGCGCATCGAGGGTGGCAGCTACATCATGAGGGAAGGGTCCGGCCAATATCGCTGTGGCCGTTGTGGGGACAACGTCCCTCCCGGTTACGGCAGGCGGGGTAAGGGGTGGAAATGCCCCAAGTGCGATACACCACCGCCCAAGTAGTAAAAAAGAAACCTCTACATGCTTTTTACAGCTCTTTTCTACTTAGCCTCTTTCCGCTCCTCCGCCGCTTTTTTGTCAGCGGCGCTTTCAGAAACGAGGCTATACTCGTAAAGCCAAACATCTCTAAATAGCGAACCCGACCTGCTATGGCGCGTCAACCGCCGCATGTAAAATGTAGCTAGTGAAAGAGTTTTGGCCAAGCTGATTAGAAGGAGAAAAACCATGACGTTACCCGGCGACTATCCTGGAATGGCGAAGGCATACCTTGACATAGCGAAGACCTACACCAGCCCCCTGCTGCTGGGGCCGCGCTTCTGCGACGAACTCGTCTCCCTGGTGGAGCACATGTACACCCTCGAAGAAGCGGAACTGGTGCGCCACATGAAACCCATGCTTCCCCGTACCGCCGCGGGACTGGCCAAGGCCTCGGGCACATCGCCCGAGGAAGCTGCCAGGCTACTCAAGGGCCTGGCCGAGGAGAAGTGCGTCATCGTGTCCATGCATAAAGGCGGAAGAGATCTCTTCATGATGATGCCCATACTCCCCGGAGCCTTCGAGTTTGTGATGCTGCAGTCCTCGACCCAGGAAGCCCCCTCCGCCTGGCAGCGCCGCTTCGCCGAGTTGCACGAAGCCCTCTACGAGACTGGTTTCATGGCCGACTACGCCCGGCGCCCCATTAACGCGGTCCGTTACCTGCCGGTGGGCGAGGTGATCAACGCCCTGCCCATGGCCTATCCCTCCGATCGCCTGGAGGTCATCCTGGAACGTTACGATGATTTTGCGGTTATGCCCTGCCAGTGCCGCACTTCCGCGGAGATGCTGGGTAATGGCTGCGGCAGGCTCATAGAGACCTGCACCGTAATGGGGAAGATGGCGCCAGCCGTCGTCAACCGGGGCTTCGGGAGGAAGCTCAGCCGGCGGGACGTCATGGAGATGAAGACCGAGGCCGAGAGCCAGGGGCTGGTCACCTGGATGATGAACAACGACAGCGGGCAGTTTAGCGGTGCCTGCTGCTCCTGCTGCGGCTGCTGCTGCGACGCCCTGCGCACCGTCTCCGAATTCAGCCAGCCCGGCATGGTCGCCCCGCCCCACTTCATGCCCGGCCACGACATCGCCAGGTGCGTGAAGTGCGGCGACTGCGTCAAGGCCTGCCCCATGGGCGCCCATGTCTTAATGGGGGAGGGAGAGGCTGCGTGGATAGAGCACCGGCCGCAGCGCTGCATCGGCTGCGGGTTGTGCGTCGTGGCTTGCACCAGGGGCGCGCGGTCCATGCAGGAAGTGCCGGGCTACCGCAAGCCGACGGAGAGCATGCCCGCATACGTGGCGAAATACGGCTTCAATGCCCTGAGCAACGGCTTCCATGCCTGGCGGTCGCGCCGGTAGCCTGTTGCCGTTACTGATGGTAAAATTAGCGGAACAAAAACCTTAATGCGGGAAGCCTCTCTGTATGTGCGTGAAAGGAGCGAGGATGTCCGAGGTGTTGATCTACGGCGCGGGGATCAGCGGCATGGTCGCCGCCTGCAACCTGGCACGGGAAGGTCACGACGTCGTCGTGCGAGACCGCGAAGCGAGCTGGGGCGGCTCGCGCCTGTTTAACCCCTCCACCCACACCACCCCCCTGGACTTAGCTGCGACATCGGAGTACATCGGCATCGATATAGCCCCCGCGTTCATGCCGGCGAGGTCCATCGACCTCTGGGTCGGCGATTTCAAATTCCCCGTTCCGGTTTTCGGCAGTTACCACGTCGAGCGGAGCGACCGTCCCGGAAGTATCGACGCCCTTCTTTACAAAGAATGCGTCGACGCCGGCGTGAAGTTCGAATTCGGGGTGGAGCTCCGCAAGGAAGACCTCCCCTCCCTGCCGCCCGGCACCATCATCGCCTGCGGGCTCAACGGGGAAGCCTACCGTTTCCTGGGCGTCCCCTGCCTGGACTGGTATGCCTACCAGTGTTACGGCGAAGTGGACGAGAGCCGCAACGGCGACGCCTGGATATGGATGGACGAGTGCATCAGGGAGTACGGTTACTGCTCCATGATGAACGGCCATTACTTCAACCTTCTCCCCGGCGAAGAGGAAGAGATAACCAGGGAAGCCCTCGACCGCTACGTCGCCTGGATGGAGAGGAACGGACTCCCCGGTTCCGGCGACTGGGAATACGTCCATGGCGTGGTCCCACTCGAGTTGCCCGACCAGCCACAGTTGATCCGGGACAAGTTCATCATGTGCGGCACCATGTCCGGCGCCTTCGACCCGCTGATGTCCTTCGGCATCTCCGGCGCCATCGTCTCCGGCAAAGTGGCCGCCATCGCCGTCAGCAACCGGGAGAAGGCACAGGAGGAGTTCCACCGCTTTACCCGCAATTTCGAGCGGGTCTATAAATTTAAGACGGAAACCTGGTATCCCTTCACCGCCGAGGCGGCGGCCCTGGAGAGGATGTTCACCGGCCTTGGCCAGCAACGGGTTATGGGCTTGCTCGTCGAGGGGCTGAAGCGCGGCAGGAAGAATTCGGCCATCCCGGGGTTCAGCCCGGTCTCCTGCCACTGATACCGGCGGATGGACCAGCAGCCTTAGCGATCTTCCGTATGAACTGGTAGGCCCGGTCCGTCGCGTCGCAGTAGTAGCCTGAGAGTATGTGCGCGGCGACCATCCTTCCCGACATCATGGAGCCGACGATCCCGCCCGGCCAGAGCGACCACTGGCCCGCCATGTACAGGCCGCGTACCGGGGTGCGGAACTGGAGCGGCTGCTTTGAAAAAGGCGCCAGGTCGGGGTCGAAAGTGAAGGCGCAGGACCCACCTTCTTTGTTGAGCGTGAAGCGGATGGTGGAAAGCGGCGTCCCCAGGTCGGCGTAGGCCACCTTCTCCCGCACGCCGGGAATGACGTTTTCCAGGTTGTGCAGGAGGTCGTCTATCACCTTCTCCTTGAGCCGCTTGTATTCCTCGGGACGGTCGGTGTCGTCGCCCCCGGTGCCCCATTTGTCCATCCAGGGGTAGCTGGTCATGGTCTGGATGGTCACGGCGCTCGTGCCGGCGGGGGCGAGGTCGGGGTTGTCCAGGCAGGGGGCGTTGACCTCGATCCAGGTGTCGCGGTGGATGTCGGGGTCGTCGGCGCGGTCGAGGTCCTTCCCCCCGGTGGTGGGGATGTGAAAGGTGTGATGGACCTTGAGGATCTTCCGCAGTTCCTCGATGGAGATGTCCAGCCCCAGGTACAGGGCCACCAGTGGTTCCGCCACCGGGGCTGAGTTGATCTTCTTCAGAAAAGAAGGCGAGGCCGTGCCCGCGGGCAGCAGCCTGTTGTATAGCTTGGTCATGTCGCCGCAGTAGACCACCCGTCCGGCGCTCGAGCACGTTCCCGCCGGCGGTCCGCACGCCGGTCACGCGGCCGCAGCTTACCACTACTTCTTCCACCAGCGTCTTGAACCTGACCTCACCGCCGTGGGCGCGGAAGTTGGCGGCCAGTTTATCCATGAGGCTCTGGATACCGTTCCGGGGATACCAGTAGTCGTTGATCCACATGTGCCAGAATCCCGCCCCGGTGAGGGTGCTCATCCCCGAGTAGCCCAGGTCCGAGACGAAACCCAGCGCGTCGGGGTCGGTGATGTAGCGCGCCTGCATCTCGCTGATCTTGCCGCGACATTATCTCGCGGGCCAGGGAGGGGTTTTTCAAGGCGACGGCCAGCATCCGGAACAGCCCGATCACTTGCTCCATGCCGCGCGCGGTGTAAGGGAAGCGCCCCTTGTCCGAGACGGCGCCCAGGAAGCCGCTGATCTCCTCCAGCTTGGCGAAGCTGCGCCTGATGCCGTCGGCCCCGTTCGGGAAGACCTTCGCCAGCGCTTCACCGGTCCCCTTGAAGTCGGTGATGGTGTGGTCGACGCCGCCCACGATGAAGCGGTACATCGCCCGCTCCCACTCCTTGGGATCGTAGAGCCCCAGCAGTTTGAGGATGGGAAAGGTGATCCCCATGCTCTCGATGGACTGGTCGCCCGCGTCGAAGTAGAAGCCCTTGCGCCAGAAGCCGCCCATCAGCCCGCCTGGCTGGTGGTTCTGCTCCAGCATGAGCACGCGCTTGCCCCCTCGTGCCAGGAAGTTGCCGCATATGAGACCGCCCATGCCGGCGCCCACCACTATCGTGTCGTATCGCTCCATCACCGTGCCTCCTCCCCCGAGTGTGCCATCCAGCGGTTCCTTCCAATTATCGGCTGGCGGTTCCGTCCGGAACAGGGGCTTTTTCCCTGAGGATTGATGGACGCCTGAGGGGGTATGATGAAAAGGGAGCCGCCTTCCGGCGGGTAGTCCACCAGGCACTGTCTAAAGAAAGAGGTGTGGCATGGCTTTGATCGATGACATCAGGGGTATGGCGGGCTCTGTCGGCGCCGAGTTCAAGGAGAAGAAGGGGGCTTACACGCTGACGCTGGTGGTAGCGGAGCGCAAGGCTTTCCTGTCCAAGAAGAAGCTGGAGTACATCGCGAAGTTCAAAGTGGACGACGCAGCCAGGGAACTGCGATTCACGGAAATGCTCAAGGAGACAGGCTCCGGGGTCTCGAGCGGCAGTGACGATATCTCTCCGGGGTTCGGGTTCAAAACCGAGACCTACAAAACGGGAGCCGGCCCCCGGGAGGGCGGCATCACCGAGCAGTCCGACTACTTCGGTAAACAGTATTCCTACAGCTACGACTGGGGCGCCATCAGGACGTGGATGGAGCAGGCTGCCCAGGCCGCCGGTTACAGCTTCAGCTATTCGGTCACCGGGTTAGGGCTGTAGCGCCATGGTGCTCAGGCTAGCTCGAAGGTGGCGCCCAGGGCGCCGTGCAGGTGGATGTTGGTCATCTCGTCCTGAGCTCAGGCGGGTGAGGCAGCCGGAGAAACGGCCGTGGAGGATGTAGGGGTCGATGTCCTCGTACATCTCTTTTAAGGGCATGCCCTCTTCCGCGACGGGGTACGGGCTCTTTCCCAGTTCGGCCTTGTGTCTGGACGATGAAGTCGTTCTCCAGCGCGTTGCTCAAGGCGGCGTCCCACTCCTCGCCGGTGACCAGGGAGCCCAGTGTTACCCCGTGGCCCCCGAAATCGTGGGACGGCTTCAGCACCAGTTCCTCGCGGTGGTCCAGCACCCAGGCACCCAGGTCGACGGGCTCCCCGGACGGCCCGGTGTCCCGGCCGTCGCGCATGATCCTGGTCCAGGGGACATACTCCCTTACCGCTTTCTTTTCCTCGTGAGAGAGCAGGCCCTGGAAATCATCGTCCTGCAGCAGGGCGAACATGGTCTTGTTCCCCATCAGCTCGCTGCGGAAGGAGTTCACCGATAGGACAGCCCCGGACTTGTCCGCCCGTATCAGCGCCTCCATCTCGCCGGCGCGTGAGAGGGTCTCGGCCGTGGAGACCACCCGGTAGACCAGGTCGATCTTCTTTCCGCCGGCCGCCAGTGCTGTTCCGTTGAACTCCAGGCCCCGCGGGTCGGCGACGAAGGCCTCGACGCCCTGCGAGGCGAAGTGCTCCGCGTTGAGCTGCATGTCCTTCCATCGGACGGGGTCCTCGCGCCAGGTGACGAAGCAGATGCTCGGGGCTCCGCCGCCTCCCCAGGCCTTCCACTCCGCCAGCAGTGCCCGGAGGAAGGACTCGCGGATAGGTGGCACTTCGACCGGGTGTTCCCGCTTGAACCCTTCGTAGAAAGGCAGCGACGTCAGGAAGCCGGAGAAGGAGTCGTTGATGCCGATGCCCTGGGGCATGTCGGCGTTGAGTTCCAGGAATACCGGCCTGCCGCCCTTGAAGGAACCGTCAAGCCGCAGGCAGGTCGCGTGGACCGGCCCAGGCTGGTCAAGCCCCAGGACCTGCTCCGTCCAGGCGAGGAAGTCCGAGAAGTGCGCCGACTTCAGCCCTTCGTCCCCGAGGACCGCGCCGAGCACCTTGGCGTGGGCGGACAGCACGGCTTCCGAAGCCGCCTTGAGCATAGTGACGTCGCGGGCGGTCATGAAATGCGGGCGGAGCACGACGAACCTGGAGAAGCCGGGGGAGAAGAATTCCGGCAGTTCCGCCCCGGACCGGAACCGGCCGAGGATTTCTTCCATACCCCCCGAACCCCGCAGCAGTTCGTCCCAGCGCTTCGCGGCGGCCTCCACCGGTCCCATGACTACCTCGCTTCCTCGGCTTCTTTATGATTTTCGGATATGAATTCCCTGGAGAAAGAAGGAAAAACCAGCAGTACCAGGGCCATCGCCGCGCAGGCGGTGCCACCGATCAGCAGGGCCGTCCTGACGCTGAAGACATCCGCCAGGAAGCCCAGGGCCAGGCCCCCCAGCGGGAACACCCCCAGGAACATGATGGCCATCAGGCTCATCACCCGGCCGGTCATGTCGTGGGTGGAGCGGGACTGCAGGACGGTGGAGGCGGCGGAGTTGAACATGAGGTATGCCCCTCCCACTCCCACCGCCAGCAGGCATGAGAGCCAGTAGTACTCGGAGAGGGCGAAACCGATCAGCAGGGCGGCAAACAGGGAGGTAGACAGCTTGATGATTTCGTTCTCTTTCATGAACTCGTCCAGCACCGCCACCAGGGGCATGGCCGCCACGGCCCCCAGCCCGGTCATCCCCATCAGCAGCCCGTAGCCCCCCTCGCCCTTGCCCAGGACTTCCTTGCTGACCGCCGGTATGAGGACGATGAAGGAATAGCCGAAGAAGGACAGCACTCCGACGGTGCCGAGCAGCCTGATCATCCACGGGTTGGAGCGGACGTACGCCAGGCCTTCCCGGATGTGGTCCAGGGTGCTGCCGGTGGGAGCCGTCGGGAGCGGCAACTCCAGCCTGGCCAGGTAGATGAGGGCGATGAAGCAGAAGAAGCTCAGGGCGTTGAGGTAGAAGGCCGCGGCGGCGGACCACATCAGCACCAGCCCGCCCAGCACCGGGCCGATGAAGCGCGCCAGATTGAACTGGGCGTTGTTCAGCGATACGGCGTTGAGCAGGACGTCCGCGGACACCAGGTCGGGGAAGGTCGCCACCCAGGTCACCACGAAGAAGGAATAGGCTATGCCGCTCACGCCGAGGACGGAGATGATCAGGGCCAGCGAGTTCAGGCCCAGGCTCAGGCAGACCCCTATGCCCAGGGCGGCCAGCATCATCACCGCCTGGGTCACCAGGATCACTTTCCTGCGGTCGAAGAAGTCGGCGATGGCGCCGGAGAAGAGACCGAGCAGCAGTACCGGCACCCAGTTGACCATGTTGGCGAACCCCACCCACGACTCGCTGCCGGTGCGTTCGCGGATAAACCACAGCAGGGCCGTGGATTGCAGCCACGAGCCCACGCTGGACATCAGGGCGCCCAGCATGAGGAGGCGGAACTTGCGGAAAGAAAGGGCCGGAAAGATGGTCTTGCGAAGCCTATCCATGTGTCCGGACACTATGCACCGCCCTTCTTTTAATCAGCATTATATAGTGAACATGGATATTCTTATATAATAAGAAAGCGCTTCAGGGAGGAACGGCGCGGATCAGCAAGGGAGGGCGAGATGTACCCGTTTTTCTTCAAGAACCAGGACCGGCGCCGGATGAAGCGGTGCCTGGAGTTTATCAAGATCGGGACGAAGCTCAGCCGGTTGCCGGGGACGGGCCTCCATCCCTGGATGTGGCCGGGCAAGACGGACATGCGCTGGCTCCCCATCAACCAGGACATCGAGATGGCCGAGGGCATGCCCATGCCCATCACCATCCTCGACCGTTTGATCGAGGAAGCCTCCCACCGCATGATCTACGAGTTCTGCGGATGCAGGGAGGCCTACGGGTGCAAGCATTATCCCCGCGAGACAGGCTGCCTGATGATGGGCGACGCCGCCGCCGGTGCCAACCCGGAGTTCTGCCGGGAAGTCGATGTGGAAGAAGCAAAGGAGCATGCCAGAAAAGCGGTGGATGCCGGGCTGGTCCCCTTCGTGGGGGTGGCCAGGGTGGACGAGGACATCTTCGGCATCAAGGGCCACGGGCACCTGCTCAGCGTCTGCTTCTGCTGCGAATGCTGCTGCCTGACCAGGTTTTTTCACAACTTTCCGGTCAAGACCGTGGAGGGCTTGATGACACCCCTGGAGGGGATACGCCTGGAGATAAACGACCACTGCGATGGTTGTGGTACCTGCGCCGGTAAATGCTATACCAAGGCTATCGAGGTAGTGGAAGGCAAGGCCCGGACGAACGGCTACTGCCGGTATTGCGGCAGGTGCGCCTCGGTCTGCCCCAACGGTGCCATCGAGATTTCGCTGACTGACCCCGGCTACGTCGACAAGACCATCGAGCTGATCCGTTCTTACGTGAAGTACGACTGACCTTTCGGTTGATCCGCCTTCTCAAGAGGGACTGAAAAATACCCGAAAATATTAGTGTGACCCAGGCACGCCTGCTTACGGCCACGAAGAACGGGACGAAAGGCGAGGTCTATGAACGGTAACGGCAACGGTAACGGCAACGGGACCATCACGGTGGCTACGGACACCGGCAGCGTCCTTGGCCGGATCGAAAAGAATATCCGCGGATTCCTGGGTATTCCTTATGCCGCGCCGGCCGGCGGGGATTTCCGATGGCGTGAGCCTCATCCGGTAGTGCCCTGGGACGATGTCCGGGACTGCACCGAGTACGGGCCGATATGCCCCCAGGCGGAGATCCCCGGCATGAAGAGCCCCGCCAGCTCGATGCTCCAGGACGAGGACTGCCTGAACCTCAACGTCTGGACCGCGGTCGAAGCCGGGGCCGGATTACCGGTGATGGTCTGGATCCACGGCGGAGCGTTCCAGCGGGGCCTGGGGTCGGCGCCGCTCTACAACGGCCAGCAACTGGCTGAACGGGGCGTGGTGGTGGTGACCATCAACTATCGCCTGGGGCCCCTCGGTTTCCTGGCCCATCCCCTGCTCACGCGGGAATCCCCCCATGGCTGCTCGGGCAACTACGGATTGCTGGACCAGATCGCCGCGCTCGATTGGGTCAGGCGGAACATCGCCACTTTCGGAGGAGACCCGGGCAAGGTGACCATATTCGGGGAATCGGCGGGGGCCATGAGTGTCTGCGACCTGATGGTGAGCCCGCTGGCCGCCGGCCTCTTCGCGCGGGCCATCTCCCAGAGTGCTCCCTTCCTCGACCGGGGCTTGCTCATGCACGCTACCCGCCGGCTGGAGGATGCCGAGGCCATCGGCGAGCAGTATGTCACCGAAGTGGGGTGCGCCGATGCCCCCGACGTCCTGACCACCTTGCGGGCCAAGCCCGCCGGTGACCTGGCGACCTTATCGCTCGAGACCCAGCCGGGCCTCTTCCTGGAGGACACCAGGTTCGTGCCGGTGATCGACGGATGGTTGCTTCCGGATGAGCCGGGGGCGCTCTTCGCCAGGGGCATGCAGCACGACGTCCCCCTGCTGGTCGGGTCCAACACCGACGAAGGCAACCTCTTCATCAGCTTCGAGACCCGGCGGTTCGACCAGATGCCGGTGGGGGACTACCGTCAGAAGCTGAAGGAATACTTCGGCGAGCTGGCTGACGAGGTGCAGGAGATGTTCCCGGTGGTAGAGCAGGAGGAAATCAAGGATGCCGTGAGCAGGATCTTCACCACGTTCGACTTCAACGCGGCCGCGAGGTTCGCGGCGGCATGCGTGGCCAGAAAAGGGCAGAAGGCCTACCTCTACCGGTTCAGCCGCATCCCGCCCGGCGACCCCATTGGCGCATGCCACGGGATAGAGGTGCCCTTCGTCTTCGGAACCCTGGTCGAAGGGATAATGTCGGTGCTGGCCAAGCGCTCATGGCCGGTGCTGCTCACCAGGAATATCGAGAAAGAGCTCCTGGAGAGGCTGGTCCTGGCCTTCGGCAAGTCCGACATGGTCCTGTCCAGCATGATGATGGACCATTGGGTGCGTTTCGCCACGACGGGAGACCCCAATCCCGAGGGCCGGGAAGAATGGCCGGCTTACGACGAGGAGACCGACCGGTGTGTCGAGTTCGACGGCGGAAAAGAAGTAATGGCCGGGCAGGACGAAGAGGTCTGTGACCTGGCCGACCGGTTCTACGGCTACGCCGGACGCAGCGCCCTGAGATGAGCTCGAGGCTGGTTTGCCCGGCTCCTTCCGGCTGGGATAGAATTATCCTGCGATAACCGGTCTCTTTGACTGCTGGGAGGTAACGATGTTCTCGCTCAGAAAACCCCTGCTGACTTCCGCCTTCATCCTCGTCGTCGCATTACTGATTCTTATTGCCGGCGGAGCGCCGGCCAGCGCTGAGACGTGGATGCCGGTCGCGACGGCCGGTTTGGGAGACGCGGGCAATATGGCGGTAACCCGGATGGTGGTCTTCAACTCGGGCCTCTATATAGGGACGGAGAATGTCGGTGGGTGCCAGGTGTGGCGCTACGAAGGGTCCACCCTGGAGCAGCTGGTCGGCGGAGGGGCGGCCGGCACCCCCACCGGTCCCGGCTTCGGTGACTCCAACAACGACATGGTCTACTCCATGTACGAGCACATGGGCATATTGTATGTGGGGACCAGGAACATCATGTCGGGGGCCGAGCTGTGGGGCTTCGACGGCTTTAGCTGGACCCAGCGGATGGGGCAAGACGCCGCCGGCACCCCCACCGGCCCCGGTTTCGGTGATCTCAACAACGCCACCGTCGCCTCCATGTATGCGAGCTCCAGCGGGCTCTTTTTCGGTACGGGCAACGGGAACGGGTGTCAGATATGGGTGCAGCGGCTCGGTACATCGACTTTCGAGCAGCTGGTGGGCTCCGGTCCGGCCGGCACCCCCACCGGGCCGGGGTTCGGTGACCCTATAAACACCAGCGCCCGCTACATGACGGATTACGGCTCCTCCATCCTCGTTGCCACCTACAATATGTGGGGATGCCAGGTGTGGGCAGGCGGATTGAGCACCTGGAACTGCCTGGTGGGCCCGACGGGGATCCTGCCTTCGGGCTTCGGCGACGTCAATAACGCCCAGGTAAAAGAGGGCTGTTTCTTCGTCGATCCGGTAACCGGCAATCAGGACCTCTACATGGGTACCGCGAACCTCAACGGGTGCCAGGTGTGGCGTTACACCGGCAGCAACTTCTTCCAGGAGGTAGGAGGCGGCTCTTTCGGAACTCCCACCGGTCCCGGTTTCGGGGACCCCAACAATACTTTCATCGAGGACATGGAGATATTCGGGGGCGAACTCTACTTCTCCACCGACAACCCCTCCGGCGCTACGCTCTGGCGCTATGACAACTCTGCTTTCGCCCAGTCGGTGGGCCAGGCCGCGACCGGTGCCACAGCTCCCGGTTTTGGATATCCCTGGAACGTCGGGTTCTCCTCCATGGCCGTCTTCAACGGTGGGCTTTTCGTGGGCACTTCGAACTCGACGGACGGTTGTGAGCTGTGGAACACCGCCACCTCCAACAGCTGGTACCTGGCCGAAGGGGTTACGGACGGAGGTTACGAGACGTGGGTGCTGGTCCAGAACCCCAATTCCTATCCGGTCGACATCTTCCTGAGCTACATGACCGATACCGGGATACAGCCGGGGCCCAGCACCACCCTGCCCGCCACCTCGCGCGCTTCTTTCAACGTGGGGGCAACCGTCACTTCGTTCAACGTCTCGACGCGAGTGGACTTCGTCGGCGGCGACGTCATCTGCGAACGCGCGGTCTACTGGAAGCCTTCCGACGGCCTGCCGAGAGTCCTGGGGCACGATTCCATCGGCACGACCACTCCCGCCCCCACCTGGTACCTGGCCGAAGGGGCCACCGACGGGGGTTTTGAGACCTGGGTGCTGGTCCAGAATTCCAACCCGTGCGCGGTGGGCATCACCATCACCTATCAGACCGATGGTGGCATCTTCACCGGACCGACCGATTCGCTTCCCGCCAACTCCAGAAAATCCTACCGGGTCAACGACACCCTGGTCGATTACAACGTAGCCACCAAGGTGACAACCAACAATCCGGCACACGGGATCATCTGCGAAAGGGCCATGTACTGGACGCCGCCGGGCGGGGCGTACAAGGAACTGGGGCACGATTCCATCGGAGTCACGGCGGGGAGCAACAACTGGTACCTGCCGGAAGGGGCAACCGAGGGTGGGTTCGAGACCTGGGTGCTGGTCTACAACCCGGGCCCCTTGTACGCCGACGTCGACATCAAGTTCCAGACGGGGAACGGCGAGGTCCAGGGCCCCGTTGACATCCTGAACGGGGGCGTCCGCAAGTCTTACAAGGTAAACGACTGGGTGACCACCTTCGACGTCTCCACTCGCGTTACCTCGAGCAACCCGGTGGTATGCGAGCGCTCCGTCTACCTGACCACCCCGGGCTCGGGCATCCGCACCATCGGGCACGAATCCATAGGAGCGACGCAGGATTCTTACGACTGGTTCCTGGCCGAGGGGGCGACGGACGGGGGCTTCGTCACCTGGGTGCTGGTCCAGAACCCCAACCCCACGCCGGTGGTGGTGGAACTGCGTTTCCAGACCTCGACCGGGCCGCAGGCCGGCCCGACCGATACCCTGCCGGCTTACTCACGCAAGTCGTTCAGGGTCAACGACTACGTGACGGATTACAACGTCTCGACGGAAGTGCTCTCCACCGCGGGCAACGTCGTCTGCGAAAGGGCCATGTACTGGACGCCGCCGGGCAGGACCCAGCCCGAATTGGGGCATGACAGCATCGGGTTCCATTACTGAGCACGAGGCAAGCACCTTCTTTGGTTGGAATGCTACATCCTGGAGAGTGATAGAATTGTAATGTCAGAGGGCATGGTGAAGAAGAGAAACGGGCTGAGATAGATGTATACCCGCCGTATGAGGAGGCTCGAAGCCGCGGAGCTTTATAACAATGGGATCTCCCTGGCAAAAAATGGCCGCTATGACGAGGCCGTAGAAGAGTTCCGCCGGGCGCTGGTGATCAAGCCAGATTACCCCGAGGCCCACTACAACCTGGGAGTCATCCTGAGCAACCAGGGTTTAATGGATGAAGCCATAACCGAGTACCGCCTGGCGGTGTCCATCAACCCGGAATTTATTGAAGCCCACTACAACCTGGGAGTCATCCTTTTCAACAAGGGCCTCACCGAAGAAGCCATACCCGAGTTCCGCTGGGTGGTGGCGAGTAAACCGGATTACTCCGAAGCACACTTCAGCCTGGGGCGTGCCTTGAAACGAAGGGGCCTGGTGGATGAGGCGAGAGCCGAGTTCCGCCGGGTGCTGGCCATTGAGCCGGACCACGCAAAAGCGAGGAAAGAACTGGATCAGTTGTTTGAATAAAGGGGGTCGGCTGGAATGAAGGGTAACAAGCCCGCGGTAATGTTGACAATCTGTCTTATCGCATGCGCGTCGTTGATCGTCGCCGTGCCGGCCTTTTCAGTCGCGCAGACCGTTACGGCGACGATAAACGTGGGCGTTGGTCCCAACGAAGTCGCCGTCAACACCGGCACCAATAAAGCTTACGTAGCCAACAGGCTCGATGGCACGGTTTCCGTTATTGACTGCGCCACCAACACGGTGATGAGCACCATCCCTATGGGAATCGAACCGAAGGGAGTCGCCGTCAACCCCTTCACCAACAAGGTCTACGTGACCAATATCGGCAGCGACAACGTATCCGTGATAGACGGCGCCACCGACACGGTGATAGATACCATAACAGTGGGAAACAGCCCCTACGGCATCGCCGTAAACCCCGCTACCAACATGATATATGTGGGCAACTGGCCCGCCCATACCGTGTCGGTGATAGACGGCGCCACCAATACGGTGACGGCGACCATTACTATCGGGGGTGATGTAAGGGGCGTATGCGTCAACCCCGAGACCAACAAGATCTATGCCACGGAACAGGGCAGCGGCGTAGCCGTGATCAACGGTGCCACCAATACCGTCACGACGACGATACCACTTTCCGGTACTTACGATGTCATCGCCAACCCCTTCACCAATAAGATCTACGTTGTCAACCAGAGCTTCAACAACGTATCCGTGATAGACGGCGCCACCGACACCATAACCGGTTCCCCCATACCGGTGGGAGCCAACCCGAGTGGTGCCGGCGTAAACATCGAGAGCAACCGGATCTACGTGAAGAACTACAACGACGACAGCGTGTCCGTCATCGACGGCGCCACTGACACCGTTGTCGATACCGTGACGGTCGGGGACGGTCCCGGTGACGGCGGCGTCGCCGTCAACCCGATCACGGCGTTGGCATACGTGTCCAATGAGTCCGGTGATACGGTATCCGTGATCTACGACCCGCCCGTGCCCGCCGTCACCGGCCTGAGCCCGGATAACGCCAAGGCGGGGGAAGGTGATTTCACCTTGACGGTCGACGGGAGCGGTTTCATCAGCGGCTCCGTGGTAAGGTGGAATGGCTTCGACCGCACCACCGCTTACGTGTCCAGCACGCAGCTCACCGCATCGATCCCGGCATCGGACATAGGCTCGGCGGGAGCTTACCATGTTACCGTGTTCAATCCCGACCCGGGTGGAGCGGAATCCAACATCCAGCCGTTCAGCGTCAATGCTTCTACCTGGTACCTGGCCGAAGGCTGCACCGGGGGAGACTTCGAGACCTGGGTGCTGGTGCAGAACCCCGGATCCTCCGACGTCACCGTGGACCTCACCTTTATGACCTCCGCCGGCGAGCAGGACGGCCCGCAGGACGTCTCCGTCCCGGCGAACTCCCGCTACTCCTTTAACGTCAACAGCTACGTCACCGACTGGGACGTCTCCACCAGGGTGGAAGCTTCCGGTGAGGTCATCTGCGAGCGCGCCATGTACGGCGGCAATCGCACCTGGGCCCACGACTCCATCGGGGTGACCCGGCCGGACACCACCTGGTACCTGGCTGAAGGCTGTACAGGGGGAGACTTCGAGACCTGGGTGCTGGTGCAGAACCCCGGATCCTCCGACGTCACCGTGGACCTCACCCTGATGACCGACGGCGGACCTCAGAGCCCCCCGGGCCTGCAGGGCCAGGTCGTAGCCGGCAACTCGCGCCGCTCTTTCCGGCTCAACGACTACGTGATCACCTACAACGTCTCCACCATGGTGGAAGCTTCCAGCGAGGTCATCTGCGAGCGCGCCATGTACGGCGGCAACCGCACCTGGGCCCACGATTCCATCGGGGTGACCGCTTCTTCAACCGCCCCAACGGTGACGTCGAACGTACGGTCGAATGACTACCCCGAGGGCATTGCCGTCAACCCCGCCACCAACAAGGTCTACGTCACCAACCAGGACAGCGACGACGTCTCCGTGATCGACGGCGCCACCGACATGGTGACGGGGACGATACCCGTGGGCGACTCCCCGTACGGTGTCGCCGTCAACCCCCTAACCAACAAGATCCTGGTGGCGAACGCCTGGGACGACAGCGTGTCCGTGATCGACGGCTCCACCGATAGCGTGAGCATGACCATCCCGGTGGGGGACGGCCCCTGGAGCGTCGGCGTCAACTCCGTCACCAACAAGGCTTATGTCGTCAACTGGAATAGTGATAGCGTCTCCGTGATCGACACCAACTCCTATACGGTTGTTGCGACCGTCCCGGTAGGCGATTCCCCCTCCGGCGTCGGCGTCAACCACATCACCAATAAGATCTACATACCCAACTACTACGGGAACGACGTCTCCGTGATAGACGGCGCCACCAACACCGTGACGGATACCATACCCGTAGGCGGCGAGCCCGAAGGCGTCGGCGTCAACCTCGTCACCAACGTGATCTACGTGGCTAACTCCGCGGACGGTGAAGTATCGGTCATCGATGGCTCCACCGGAACGGTGACCGGTACCGTAGCGGTGGGCGCCTGGCCCTTCTTTATCAGCGTCAACTACGCGGCCAACCGGGTCTACGTCACCAACAACGGTGATAATGACGTCTCTGTGATCAATGGTGCCACCAACACCGTTGAGGCGGCTATCCCGGTCGGCCTGAACCCCTACGGCGTCGCCGTCAACACCCTGACCGACAAGGTCTACGTGGCCAATACGCAGAGCGATAACGTATCGGTGATCCACGACCCGGCCACCTGGTACCTGGCCGAAGGCTGCACCGGCGGGGACTTCGAGACCTGGGTGCTGGTGCAGAACCCCAATACTTACGACGTCGCCGTGGACCTGACCTTCATGACCTCGGCCGGCGATCAGCCCGGCCCCCAGGACTTCATCGTCCCGGCAGGCGCCCGCCAATCCTTCAGCGTTAATTCCTACGTCACCGACTGGGACGTCTCCACCAGGGTGCAGGCGTCGGGCAACGTCATCTGCGAGCGGGCCATGTACGGCGGCAACCGCACCTGGGCCCACGACTCCATCGGGGTGACCCGGCCGGATACCACCTGGTTCCTGGCAGAAGGCTGCACCGGCGGGGACTTCGAGACCTGGGTGCTGGTGCAGAACCCCAATCCCTACGAGGTGACCGTGGGGCTTACCTTTATGACCTCCACCGGAAAGGTGGAAGGACCTCAGGGTGTGACCCTGCCCGCCAACTCCCGCCACTCCTTCAACGTCAATTCCTCCGTCACCGACTGGAACGTCTCCACCATGGTTGAAGCTACGGGCAACGTCATCTGCGAACGCGCCATGTACGGCGGCAACCGCACCTGGGCCCACGACTCCATCGGCTACGCTCCCTAGGGAGTGTCATCGCGAGCGAAGCGAAGCGATCTATAAAAAAAGAAGGCCCCGGAAAACCGGGGCCTTCTTCGTGTACAATCTTTACATGAAAAGAACCAAGCTTATCGACCGGGCGATGCCCGGGTACGCGCCCAGCGAAGAGTTGACCAACATGATCTCGCACATCATGGGGGCGGTGCTGGGCTACGTAGCCCTGATATGGTGCCTTATCCTGGCCGACACTCCCATGGAGATCACCACTTCGATAGTCTACGGGACCACCATGATCATGCTCTACACCACCTCCAGTATCTACCACGGCCTCAAGCACCCCATGGCCAAGAGAGTGTTCCAGGTGCTCGACCACTGCACCATTTACCTCTACATCGCCGGCTGTTACACGGTCATATTGCTGTGTTCGTTGAGGCTCGAGAACGCGGTGGCGGCCTGGGTGCTCTTCGGCATCGAGTGGGGAATGGCCGCGGTCGCCGTGACCCTCACCGCTATAGACATCAAGAGGTACGAGAAATTCTCGCTGGCCTGCTACATAGTCATGGGCTGGGCGGCTATCTTCGCTATCGGGCCCATTTATCGCGCCCTGGGCCTGGGCGGTTCGGTGCTGCTGCTGATCGGAGGCGTCTCTTACACCATCGGCTCAATACTCTACGTGATCGGCAAGAAGAAGAAATACGCCCACGCGGTGTTTCACTTTTTCGTCCTGCTGGGCAGCCTCTTTCAGCTCTTCTGTATAGTCTTCTACGTGCTCTAGAGAAGCCCCGAGCTACACCATCTCGATAAGAGAGGCGATGCCCATTCCCCCGCCGACGCAGAGGGAAGCCACCCCGCGCTTCGCGCCGCGGCGCCGCAGCTCGTGTACGAGCGTGACGATGATGCGCGCGCCGGTGCATCCCACCGGGTGCCCCAGCGCCACCCCCGAGCCGTGCACGTTGGTGATCTCGCGGTCCAGGCCCAGCGCCCGCTCGCAGGCGATGTACTGCGCCGCGAAGGCCTCGTTCAGCTCGAAGAGGTCGATGTCGGCCAGGGAGAGGTCGTTCTTCTCCAGCAGCATGCGGATGGCCGGCACCGGGCCGAAACCCATCCGCTCGGGCTCGACTCCCGCCACCGTCCAGTCCACCAGGCGGGCGATGGGCTTAAGGCCCTTCTTCTCCGCCCAGTCCGCGCCGGCCAGCACCATCAGCGCGGCCCCGTCGTTCATCCCCGAGGCGTTGCCGGCGGTCACCGTGCCGCCTTCCTTGAAGATGGGCGGCAGCTTGGCCAGCGCTTCCAGGCTGATGTCCGCCCGGGGGTGCTCGTCCCGCTCCAGGACCTTGGGGTCCCCCTTCTTCTGGGGCACCACGATGGGAAATATCTCCTCGCGCGAAGGTGCCGTCCTCGCGGGCGGCGCTGGCCCTGTGGTTGGAGGTCAACGCCAGCTCGTCCTGGTCGGCGCGGGTGATGCCGAACTCCTCGGCCAGCACCTCGGCCGTCATGCCCATCATCATGCCCGGGATGGGGTCGTAGAGGAGCTCCCAGACGGTGTCGGTCATCTGTCCGTGCTGGAGCCGCTGGCCCCAGCGGGCCGACTTCAGGGCGTAGGGGCCGTTGCTCATGCTCTCGGCCCCACCCGCCAGGGCGACGTCGTACTGCCCCGCGATTATGCCCATGGCGGCGTAGGCGACGGCCTGCATGCCCGAGGCGCATTGCCGGGTCAGGGTGACGGCGGGAACGGTGAAGGGGATGCCCGCTCTCAGCCCCACTATGCGGCCGAGGTTCGGCTCGTCACTGCGAGAGACGCAATTGCCTAATACTATGTCTCCCAGCTCGGCCGGCGTCCACCCCCGCCCTGGCGATCACCTCCTGCGCCAGCGGCACCGCCAGCTGGTTGGCCAGCAGGTCGACGAACATCCCGCCGAACCTCCCGATGGCGGTCCTCGCGAGTGAAAGGATGACGATCTCTCTCCGGTCTGCCATATCGATCCAGCCCCTTTCTACAAACCGTCGGCAGGAGAGGAGGGCTCTTCTTTTTTCATGCCCCCCACCGACCAGATGGCCGACATCAGCATCACCAGCATGGCGATGGACCCCACGGTCTCGAAGGCTTCGTACCAGGTCTCGAAGGTCGAGGAGGCGGCGTTGAATATCAGGGCCAGCAGGAAGAAGACTATGGAGATGCCCCCGGCCAGCCAGGCGACCTTGGCCATCTGTGGCCTGATGATCTCACGGCCGGAATGCAGGTAGAGCAGCAGGTACCCGATGACGAAGAATATCCAGCCCAGTTGCTGTAAGGGCTCGGTCCAGCGGTTGGACCACTCCACGGTCATGCCGACGATGCCGGCCAGAAAGCACGCTCCGGCGACGGCCATCAACCCCAACCCCATCTTCCTGTAGTTGCCTTCCATGACCTCCCCTTTCCGCATCGGTTATTGATAATAGGATATCACGCGCAGGCGAGCAGGGGACTCATGAAAGAGCCGCGTTCGATTCGAGAAGTTTCTCGCTCAGGCCGAGAGCCGGCGGATCTGGCCGGCCAGTTGGGCCGCCAGGTCCTTCCCCTTGATGAAGGCCACCGATTTTTCGATGCGGTCAGCGAGCTCCGGCAGGTTTGAGCCGTTCAGGTCTCCCGGCTTTACCCCGATGGCCTCGCAGCTCTTCTTTACGGTGGCCTGGGCGAAGAATTCGCCTATAGCGCCCGAGAGTATATTCTCTATCTCCACTGACAGTTGCTTTGCCATGGTTTCACTCCTCAGTCACCTATCTCTTTGTTCATGTCCATCAGCACCATTTTGCCGCTGCGCAGCACTCCCTGGATGGCGGCGAAGGAGCTGTCCTTGTCGTAGGGAATCTCCTCGTCGAGGGAACCGGAGATGATGCCCTCCGCCTGGGAATTGAGTTTGTCTATGGGGCCCATGACGAACTTGCCCACCAGGAAACGCAGGCCCATGGTGCTGAACAGGGCGAAGAGAATGAAAGCGATTATCGACACGATGGCCATGCGTGTCAGCAGGCTGTTGCGCTGGTCGTTGAAGTAGCTTTCGATCTGCTTGACGTCTTCCGTGCGGTCCATGATGAAGTTGGTCTCCATGTTGCCGATGACGGGAGTTTTGATTGGCATGTAGAGGGAGATGAAGAAGCCCTCCCGGCCGCCGAAGTTGTCGAAGGTGACATACGATCCTTCCGCCGGCTTGTCCGGCAGGGCGGAGGTGTCGATGGTTGAACCGTCGACAGTCCCATAAGCAAGGACCTTGCCGTTCTGCCACACGCCGTCGTACTCGATGGGGTAGAAGGCCAGGGCCAGGTCGATCATCATCTTCAGCATGGATTGTGTGTTGCCGTGCATGACGTCGACCGCGATGTCGTCGTAATTCAGGTAACCGATCAGCGTTGAGTTATCGGACATGCTGTTGATGCTGTCCGCCATGTCCTGCATGGTGGAGACGGACTCGTCGATCACCAGCTGCTTGTTCTCGTCGATGTTGTTGCTGGTGGTGACGGCGACATCGATCATGAAGTACGCCACCACCAGCAGGAAGAGGCTCAAGGTTATCGCGGTCGCCCAGATGATAAGTTGCCTTAGTTCCTTGCCCAGCTTTTTACGCATGACAATACCCCCTCTTTGGATCAAGATCACACCAGACACAAATGCCCAACAGTCGATAGTGTAGATGTAGTTTCCCTGCGAGATAATTGTAGTAAAAATTTGACATGAATTCAAGTATTCAAGCATTAATAAGGGCTTGGAAGGGACACAAAGGCAGCCCTGGCATATAATTAATGGTGTTCCGTCTGTTTGTTCAATCGCAAGGAGGCTGTCATGAAAAGAGTGCTTTTCCTGGTTTTCGTAACGGTCCTGCTGATCGCGCTGGTCCCCGGGTGCGGGGAAGAGGCCGCCACGACTACCGCCGTCTCTACCGCGGAAGCTTACCAGCCCGATTTCCAGGCTCCCGCGTCCTCGACGGGGCTGGTGTTCCAGAGCCCGGAACTGCAGTTCCAGTTGCTCAGGGCGCTGGGCGCGTCGGCCTATGGGGCCGCCGACATCGGCGAGTGCCTGGTCGCCGCCATGCAGGTCAACGAAGCCGAGCTCAGCCAGGGAAATTTCGAGAGCTGGTACAACGCCTGGTACTCGACAGCGGAGCGGCTGAACGGCATCGCCGGCGAGACCCTGGCCCGCGGGGACAGGACGGGAGCCCGGGACACCTACCTCAGGTGCAATACCTACTACAACATGGCCGAGTTCTACCTGCACGGAAACACCTCCGACCCGCGCATCACCGAGACCTCCGGCAAGGCCAGGGAGTGTTTCAGGCAGGCCGGCAAGCTAATGGACCCGCCCGTGGAGGAAGTCAGCATCAAGTACGGGGACGTCACCCTCCCCGGCTATTTCTACCGGGTGGACACGAGCAACGAGAAGAGGCCGCTGGTAATCATCCAGACTGGTTTCGATGGCACCCAGGAAGAGCTCTATGCCGGCGGGGCCTCCGCGGCGCTGGAGAGGGGTTACAACGCCCTCACCTTCGAGGGGCCGGGCCAGGGCGCGGTGCTGCGGGAGCAGGGGCTGCATTTCACTCCCGAGTGGGGGAACGTAGTGACTTCGGTGGTCGACTACGCCGTCTCCCGCAAGGATGTCGACTCCAAAAAGATCGCCCTCTGGGGCATCAGTATGGGAGGCTGCCTGGCCGCGCGGGCGGCGGCCTACGAGCACCGCCTGGCGGCCTTGATACTGGATCCGGCCATGGATATGGAGCAGGTAGTGGTACGGTCCTTCGGGCCGATGCTGGAGGAGATGGCCGCGATGTCCGGCGACACCGGCTTCAAGGCCGACGCGGAAAGCATCAAGGCCGCCATCGAGCAGGACCCCGACGACATGGACAAGGCTTTCGAATATGCCATGACCACCAGCGTCAGCCTGACCTGGTTCGTACAGAACGGCATGTACGTCTTCGGCGTGGACCGGCCCAGCGGGTTCCCCCTCGCGCTGCTGGACTACTCCCTGGACGGTGTCACCGAGAACATCGAGTGCAAGACGCTGGTCTGCGATTCCGAGCAGGACGTGCAGAAATACGGCAGCATGACCAAGGACATCTATGACAGCCTGACCTGCCCCAAGGAATACATCCTGTTCACCAACGCCGAAGGCGCCGGCGCGCACTGCCAGATCGGGGCCAGCCGTTTCGGCGGCCTGGTCAAGCTGGGCTGGCTGGAGGAAGCGTTCGGCAGCGTGAAATAGCCACGCCGGCGCGGAGCGTCCCGTCAGACGCCCTGGGGCTCGCGGCCCTTCAAGTACCTGAAGTCGCAGCAGGCGTCGCCCCTGGCCAGGGTCCCTGTGCGGCGCAGCCCGGTGTTCTCGAGCTCGCTGGCGGTAAAATCCTGGGCGCAGAGATAAGGTACCAGCTCCTCCGCTCCCTGGGTTTTATATAGCTTGAGGATGCCGCACTCGGTGAAGTCCCATCCCCAGTCGAACTCACCGGGTACACCCTCGACGAAGCTGTAGACCCAGTCTCCCGGGTACGGCTTCTGTTGCGACTGGGCCGCGGCCATTCTCTGCATCTGGTACCAGCCCTCGGTGAACTGCTGCTCGCCCAGGGCCAAAAGCTGGTCCGCGGGTACCGCCCTGATGCTGGCTTCCGCCGCCGCCGCGATCACCGCTCCGGCTTCCTCGCCGGCCTGGCCATTTCGCATCAATGACCGGTAGAACGAGAGGGCGACGGCACTCTCTATCAGTGTTTCGGGAAGGGGGTAACGCGGGTCTCCCACGTAAGGCACCTGGGGTATGAGCCCCTCGAAGTCCGCCCGGGCATCCGCGATGACCTTGTCCGCGGAGGCCGGGTCCAGGGCCCCGCGGTAATACGGCAACTGCTTCTCGAAGCTGTCCACGAGTATCTGGCGCCCGTAGGATGGGGCGTCTCCTGCGGCGGCTCCGCCGTCGCTCCCGGTGGAATTGCCCCCGGAAGGATCGCTCCCGCCACCGCAGCCGACCAGGCCGCCCAGGGCTCCCAGGCAGACGATGCCCACTGTGAATTTGGCGCTTCTGCACAGGAACTCTCTGCGCATCAACTGGGCGGGCTCATCCAGATTCATTTTCATCTCCTCCTCCGGACCTCGCAAACTCTCTCTTTCGACGAGTATCGGCTTCGAGCACGAAGCAGTTGAGCCGCGGCTTGGGATGGTAGAATTGATACACCGGAGAGGGATGTTGTGCAGAGGGAGAGAGGCGGTCGCATGGAAACGGTGAGAAGATATGTCAGCAAGTACCTGGGACTCTTACGGCCGAAGATACTGGTGCTCTTCATCTTTCCCCTGACGCTGGGTTTCGCCGCCTCTGTCGATTACGTCGACAGTGTCGCGGGATGGCGCATCGCCTGCGCTTATATCAGCTTCATACTGGGGTCGTTCTTCGGCTCCACCCTTAACTTCTTTTCCGACGTGGAGGCCGACAAGCTACACACCGACCTTTACAAGGACATGCCCCTCTCCGAGCAGCCCTTCGCCACGGGGGATATGGGAAAGACCGAGACCTGGCTGGCCTTCGCCGTCTCGGGGCTGGGCTGTGCCGGGTTCGGGTTGCTGACAGGCTTCTGGTTCGCCGTCTTCATGGTCTCCGCCACCATGCTGCTGGGCGTCCTCTACTCGCATCCCTGGTTCCAGTGGAAGGCCAAGCCGGTGCTGGACGTGCTCTGCAATTCGGCCGGCCCTGCCCTCATCCTCATCGCGGGCTGGAATATCGCCCGCCCTCCGGACATCTGGCCGCCGGTGCTGCCCACCATCTTCGGGGGCCTCCTGGCCATGACCATCTACCTGCCCACCGTAGGCAACGACATACCCTTCGACGAAGCGGCCGGTTACCGGACTTCCGGGGTTGTCTTCGGCGCCAAGCGCCTCATCGACGCCATGATACCGTTATGCGTGATCATGGCCGTGATCGCGGCCTTCATCCTGGTGGGGGACTACCAGTGGCAGTTCAAACTCTTCGCCGCGGGCGGGCTGGCGGCTATGATCGCCTACACCGTCACCATCCGCGTCCTCTTCAAGCCGCCACAGGCCGAGTTCAATCCCGGCCTGCTGGTCTATCCCGTCACGGCCCTCACACTCTTCTACTTCGTATACGCCCTCTCTACGGCCCTTACCTGAGCCGGCTTGAAGCGGTACGCTGTAAGGCAAGAATATGCCGGGTTTTCTTTTAGAAGGAAGCTCCAGCCTTAGAGGGGAACCCTAGGCGCGGTTGCTGTTCTGGGCGAACTGCCACATGTTGGCCAGGGCCTTGGCGGCCGGCTCGGAAGTGCTGTAGACGGGGACCCGGGGGCCGCCGATGTCGTCCATGTCCTGGACGAACTGGCTGTTGCCGATGGCGGCGACCATGAGGGGCTTTTCCGGGAACTCCTCGCGGATGGCGGCGAGGTCTCCGAAGTACTTGATACCCATATTGTGATAGACCTCCCTCCACAGGTTGAAGGGCATAATCACCACGCAGAGGACCATGTCTATCTGGGGGTCCTTCATCATGGCCCTGACGCACTCGCCATAGATGGGGGCGGTCCCGGTGTCGATGGGGTTGCGGACGTTCATGAAGACGGGGGCCAAGGCGGCTACCTCCGCCATGCATTCGGGTCCTAGCTCCCCGACCACCAGGCCGTTCTTGACCGCCATGTCGGTGGCCAGGACGCCCAGGCTGCCGGTGGTGGTGGCGATGCCTACGCGGTTTCCCTTGGGGAGCGGGCAGGTGGAAAAGGCCAGCGCGGTGTCCATCATCTCCTGCAGGGAGCCCATGCGCAGGGCGCCGGTCTGAGCTAACGCTGCTTCGTACAGGTCGTCCTCGCCCGACAGGGAACCGGTGTGCGAGGCGGTGGCGGCCTTTCCCGCTTCGGTGGCGCCGCTTTTCAGCATGAGCACCGGCTTCTTCCGGGCCACCTTGTCCAGGGCTTCCTTCAGACGCCGGCCGTCCGCCGCGCCCTCCAGGTACATGAGGATCACCGTGGTGTCGTCGTCTTCGGCGAGATACTCCAGGAGTTCGGCCTCGTCGACGTCGATGCGGTTGCCCATGGTGATGGACTTGGATATATACAGCTGGTGCTGGTAGAACTTGTCCAGAAGCACGTTGCCGAAGACGCCGCTCTGGGCGATGATGGCGATGTTACCCGGCACCAGCGCTTCAACCATGGTCTCGGCCGTGGTCAGCTTAGCCCTGGTGTTGGTCACCCCGACGCAGTTGGGCCCGAGCACCCGGACGCCGTGGCGTTTCGCTGCTTCCTGGGTGCGGTCCTGGTAATCCTTGCCTTCTTCGCCCACTTCGGCGAAGCCGGCGCTCTCGATGATGACGTTCTTGATTCCCCGCTGGCCTAGCTCTTCCATCACCTGGGGAACGCTCTGGGCCGGGATGACCACGACGGCCAGGTCGCAGGGGTCGGGGATATCGGCAATCTTCGAATAAACAGGAAGGCCGTGCAGTTCGCCGCCCTTGGGGTTCATCAGGTGCAGCTTGTCACCCCAGCCGTCTCGCTGCATGTTGAGGGGGATGGTGTAACCGAAGCCGAAACTGCTTCGGGCTCCGATCAGTGCTATCTTCCTTGGCGTAAAGAAATTCTGTAAATCGTTCATCTCGCGGCATATTGTATCTTAAAAAATCCGGATTGCCCACTATTACTTCATGCCGAAGAGGAAGCGGGTGGGCGGAGTCCGCCTGACCAGGAGGTCGTATGCGAGTGCCGTGACCACCAGCGACGTGGTGGTCAGGAATAGGTACTTGGGAACGACCCCCCAACTCCACCTGAATATGGCGTAGGCGATGAGAACGATCACCGTCTGGTGCAGGATGTAAAAGGGGTAGGAGCCGCGGTTGGCGTAGTCCAGGAAGCCGTTCGAGAAACGCAGGTATTTTCGTCCCAGCCCCACCAGGGCTATCAGCCACAGCCAGGTGGTGAAGGCATACAGCGCCGAAAGGGGAGCCCCGTTCAGCAGGGCCCGCTGCGAATCGAAGCCGGCCGTCCAGGAGATGGTGAGAAGGGCGGCGGAAAAGGTCAACGCCATGAACAGGGAGGGCCTCAGGTATTCGTCGACCACCCGGCCGAAGCGGTCGTCGCAGTAGAAGAGGAACCCCAGGAAGAACGGGTAGATGTGGAAGAGCCGGTAGAGGGTGTCGTCGTCGATGTGCAGAAAGTTGTAGAGGAAGATGGGGATGGCAAAGAGGAATATCGCCCCCCTCCTGCGCATGAACGACGCTAAGCCGTCAAGGAAGCCCTTGCCCTTATCGCCCCGCAAACGCAGAAAGAGCGGCAGGCACACTATCGAGAAGACGAAGAGGTAGATGATGAACCACAGGTGGGCCGGTTCCAGGGTCATCGCCGTGATCTTCGCCGGGCCGACGCTGCCGGCGGTGACCTCGGTCAGGTAGGGCGTGGTAAAGATATAGTGGTAGTACTGGAGATAGTTCTGGTCGTAGCCGGGCTGCTGCAGCAGCACCACATATACCTGGGGCGCGGCGATGACGATGGACCCGAAGACGAACGGCACCACCAGGCGCTTGGCCCGCTCCCCGGCGTACTGCTTACCGCTCCGCTTCTTCAGGGCATAGAACGACGCCGCCCCGGCGATAAAGAAGAAGAGGGGCATGAACCAGATGTCGACGAAGGTCGTGAAGGCGTCAAAGCCCTTGCTCAGCTGGCCGTTCTTGACGTAGAAATCGCCGAAGTCGAAGGGACGGGCGCTATGGAAGTAGATGAGCAGCAGCACCGCCAGTACGCGCAGCCAGTCCAGTTCGTGGCGCCGGGATGCGCCTTCGGTGATTGTCAATGCGGGCCCCACTCCCTGGCGATGACCTCCCCGGCGATCCGGCCGGCCGGGCCGTCTCCCCTGGCCACGTTGACCCCCACCTTGTCTCCCGACGGCCGCCGCGATGGCGGCGACGTCGGCGTGGGTGAACCCGGGGCAGAGCAGGATGGACTGTATTCCCTCCTCCGCCACCAGTTTCCTGCTCTCCGCTTCCGCCTGGCCCTGGTCCCTCACCACCACCACCGACAGGCGGTACTTGCCGGTGTCGATGACGCAGCGGTGCTTCTCCGGGTCCGCGTCAGGGGCGTGCGCGATAAAGGCTGCCTTGAATGCCATGTTCCCACCTCCTCGAGAATCTCACCATTCCGCTCACCGGTTATTGATGCGCGGCGGGGACGGTGAAGAAGAAAGTAGAGCCGCCGCCCGGTTCCGACTCGGCCCATATCTTCCCACCCCAGCCTTCCACCACCTTCCTCGCGGTGGCCAGCCCGATGCCGTGCCCGCTTGACCCGTCTCCTTGGAAAGTCCGGAAAGGCACGAATATCCCGTCCATCGCTCCGGGCTCTATTCCCGCCCCGTTGTCCCCGATGGAGACAGTCGCCCAGCCGCCCTTCTCTTCGGCGCCCACGCTTATCCTTGGCTCCGGCCAGCCGGCTGTAAACTTTACGGCGTTGCCGATGATGTTGGTGAGCACCTGGCGCAGCCTGATGTGGTCGACCAGCACGATGGGGAGTTCCTCCTGCAAGGCCAGTTCCATTTCCCTTGAGCGGATGTCACCCTCATGGTCCGCCAATACCTCGAGCAGCGCTTCGCCCAGCGAGACCATTTCGGCCCTTCCTTCCATCTTGTCGGCTTCCGCGTACTCCAGGATGGCCTTGACCATACTGCCCATGCGCTCGGTCAGGCGCCTGATGGCTCCCAGGCTTTCAATGAGGACGCTACCGTTTCCGTCGGTGTACGCTTCTTCAGCCACCTGAGCGTACCCGTGGATGGTGGAGATGGGGGCGTGCAGGTCGTGCGAGATGGTGTGGGCATATTCACTCAATTCGCGATTGACGGCCTGGAGTTGTTTCTCCACGCGCTTGCGCTCGTGATGTCCTGGCCCTGGGCGATGGTGGCCAGCAGCGTCTCTCCGTCGTCCGCGTAGATGTTGGCCGAGTTCCACAGGGCCATGCGGACTTCGCCGTCCCTGGTCAGTATGGGTATCTCCACCGATTCCCAGTGCTCGCCGCTGAGAGCGTCCCCTATCTTGTCGAGCGATTCCCCGGCTCGAGTCCAGGGGGAAGAGCAGCTCGAGGTCCCTGCCCATGACCTCCTCCTCGCTGTAGCCGGTGAGATGCTCGAAGGCGTGGTTGAAGCGGGTGATCTTGCGCTCCGGGTCCCAGACGATGATGGGGGCGTTGGCGTAGGTGATCAGGTTGTTCAGGTACTCGGTGGCCTCCCGCAGCGCCTCCTCAGCCCTCTTGCGCTGGCTGATGTCACGGACCGTGGAGATTATCCTTTCCTGGCCGCCGATGACAGCCGCGTACCAGGTTGCTCTCCACCCAGAAGGACCTGCCATCCCTGGTCCTGGCCATCCACTCGACTGTCTGGGGCTATCCCTGGCTTGCTTTTTCCATGATGGAGAGGAAATCCTCCGCGGTTGACCGGGAAGTACCTCAGCGTGCAGGAACCCGGGCGGGCACTGCTTGATCTCCTCCAGGGTCACCCCGAACATCTCCTGGGCCCTCTGGTTGGCGTCGACGAACTCGAAGGTGTCGATGTCCCGGATGAAGATGGCGTCGCTGACGGCGTTGAAGATGCCGCGGAAATTGGCTTCGGAAGCCCTGAGCAGCTCTCTCTCCCGGTGGTTCGACCGGAGGTTGGCCAGCCAGAGGCGCAGGGAAGTGGAGGAGATGTCCCGGCTGAGCAGCTCCTCCGGCGGCACGTGGTAGATGTTGTCGTAGACCTCGCTCCCGTAAGCCGCCACGGGGTGGGAGGCCAGCACGTCCAGGAGAAAAGACGGGGTCGAACACCCAGCGGTCGTACTGTATCAGCAGCGCGCACCGGCTGATGGGGCAGGTACCGGGCCAGCTTGCTCTCGAGCTCAATGAAAGGGACCGAATCCGACATCCCGCTCAGCAGCCAGGATGCCTCCGCCGCCACCCTCAACCCGGAAAAACCTTCGGCCAGCGCCTTCTTTTCCAGGGACTGCAGGGAAGAGATGCATCCTGTCCGGGCTGAACGTCCCGCTCCGGCTGAAGTGGTCGTGATCCGCCAGGAAAGACACCCGGCCCGGCGTTGAGTGCTTCGATGATGGCCGGAGCACTACTTCTCCCATGCCTCCACGTAGATCTCCGAAGCCATGGAATCGGCGAAGCAGACGACCTTTTCCTCTTCTTCCATTCCCTTGAGGATAAAGGGAGTAAGCTGCGAGCGATTGCTCGTCCTCGGTCTCGTAAAGACAGCACAGGTGGTTGCCCCTGCTCGAGATCACCGATGTTTTTAAGGCCGCCTGGATCCAAGAAACCCCTCCCTCGTATTGACGGTTCAATTATATACCCCGTTTCCTTGCCGCTCTATTCGCGGTCCGGATCGTCCCTCAGGCCCTATGAACCGCGGATGGCGCAGCCGGCCGTCCCTCGTCCATTCGCTGAAGCCGACCTCGGCGACCAGCTCCGGCTCGACCCAGTGCACGCCCCCGGCGTCGATTTCGTCAGCGAACGGAGACCGGGGCCTCTCCGCTCGTGACAGCTTCCGCGTAGAGATCCTCCAAGGCCCGCTGGTTGAAGCCCGTCCCCACCTTGCCGGCATACCTGAGGCTCCCGTCCTCGTAATATCCGAGGAGCAGGGAGCCGAACCCGCTCCTGGCCCCTCCCGGATCCGTGTATCCCCCGACGACGAATTCCTGCCGGTTGATGCACTTGAACTTGAGCCAGTCGGCCGAGCGCCCGGAGACGTAGAGGCTCTCCTCCCGCTTGGCGATGAGCCCCTCCCACCCTTTGCCGCACGCTTCTTTGAAGAAACCTTCGCCGGCCCCGGACGATGGGAGAGAGGAAGCGGATGGGACTTTCGAAGGTGAGGGCCTGCTCGAGCAGGGCCTTTCGGCCCACCAGGGGTATGCGTGTCAGGTCGTATCCCTCGAAGTGGAGGATGTCGAAGACGTAGTAGTAGATATTGACACCCTTGCGGCCCTTCTGCAGGAACGCGAAGTTGGAGCGTTCTCCCTCGAAAGCCACTATCTCGCCGTCCAGGACGAACTCGCTGCGCGGGCTGCCTTCCGCAGCGCCTCGGCTATAGCGGGGTGGCGGTCGTTGAGGGAGTTTTTGTTCCTGGTGTAGAGCCGCACCTCGCCGTCCCTGCTTGAAGGCAAGACAGCGCATCCCGTCCAGCTTGGGTTCGTATATCCAGCCCTCCTCGAAGAACCGCTTGTCCGTCAGGGTGGCGAGCATGGGCTGTATCCAGGCCGGCTGGCCGGACCGGGCCAGGGCGCCCTTCAACTCCCGCGGAAGGCCCGAAAGATATTCTTTCTTTTTCATAATGGATTCTTATCCCTGATCCCGCACCGCTTAAACACCTCAGGTTATGGCGCGGTCCAAGGGGGAAAAGTATAAGAGCATGGACAATGAACCTGGAAGAATACCGGAAGAAGAGAGACTTCGGGAGGACCCCCGAACCGGCCGGCGCGGCGGCCGAATCCGGGAGCGAGCCCGTCTTCGTGGTGCAGAAGCACGCCGCCCGCAGCCTCCATTACGATTTCCGGCTGGAGTCGGACGGGGTGCTCAAGTCGTGGGCGGTCCCCAAGGGCCCTTCCGACAACCCGCGGGACAAGCGGCTGGCCGTCCCCACCGAGGACCACCCCCTCTCCTATGCCGATTTCGAGGGCGTGATCCCCAAGGGGGAATACGGCGCCGGTACGGTGGAGGTGTGGGACCGGGGCACCTTCATCAACCTCAAGCCGGGGGAGAAGGAGGGCTCGCTCGCCGGCAACATCGAGCGATGGCCACGTGGAAGTGAGGCTCGAGGGAGAGAAGCTCAAAGGGGGGTTCGCGCTGACCCGCACCAGGCGAGGGCGGCGACGAAGCCTGGCTGCTGGTGAAGATGCGGGACGGCGAGGCCGAGCGAAGACGGAGACGCGCTGCTGGACCAGGACCGGTTCCGTCCTGACCGGCCGGACCCTGGACGAGATAGCGTCGGGGAAGGGCTACCTTCCCGAGCAGCCGGGCAAGCTCGAGGTGAGCATCGACGGCAGGGCGCTCACCCTCACCAACCTCGACAAGGTGCTCTATCCCCAGGCCGGCTTCAGCAAGGCCGACGTGCTCGACTACTACATCGGCGTCGCTCCCTATATCCTGCCCCACCTGGCGGGCCGGCCGCTGACCATGAAGCGTTACCCCAACGGGGTGGAAGAGGGCTTCTTCTACGAGAAGAGCTGCCCCCGCCACATGCCGGACTGGATGGGAGTGACCAGGGCGGGCAGCACCAAGGTGGTCTCCTACTGCACCATCGAGGACCGGGCCGGCCTGGTCTGGGTGGCCAACCTGGCTTCGCTGGAGCTGCACACCATGCTCTGCCGCGGAGAGGACGTCTCCACGCCGACCATGGTCGTCTTCGATCTCGATCCGGGTGAGGGGATGGACGTCATCGACAGCGCCGGCGCGGCCCGAAGGCTGCGGGAGGTCCTGGCCGGGCTGGGGCTGGCGAGCTTCCCCAAGATGTCCGGCGGGCAAAGGCGCTCCACATCCTGGTCCCCCTGAACACGCCGGCGACCTTCGGGGAGACCAAGGACTTCGCGCACGCCGTGGCGCTGATGATGCAGGAGCGGCTACCCGGACGCCTTCACGGCCAACATGCGCAAGGACCTGCGCAAGGGCAGGATCTTCATCGACTGGAGCCAGAACGACGAGCACAAGACGACGGTCTGCGCCTACTCCCTCCGCGCCCTGCCCAGGCCCACGGTCTCCGCCCCGGTAAGCTGGGAGGAGCTGGATGAGGCGGTCGAGAAGAAGGACCCGGCCCTGCTCCACTTCGAGGCCGGCGACGTGCTGGAGCGGGTGATGAAGGACGGCGACCTCCTGAAGGAGATGGCCATGGAGCAGGAACTGCCGGAAGCGGCGCGAGTGAAAGGGTGAGGAATAGATGGCAAGGGCTTTGTGGAAAGGCTACATAAGCTTCGGGCTGGTCAGCATACCGGTGGCCCTGGTGACGGCGGTGAGGGACCGGGCGGTCCATTTTCACCTCCTCCATCGTGAGGACGGGGCGAGGCTGAAGCAGAAACTGGTGTGCCCGGTGGACGGCAAGGAAGTAGAACGCAAGCAGGCGGCCCGGGGTTATGAAGTCGCACCCGACCAGTACGTACTTGTCGAGGACGACGAACTGCTGGCGCTCGAGCCCGGGAAGAGCCGGAATATCGATATCACCGACTTCGTCGACATCTCGCAGGTCGACCCCATCTATTACGATCGCCCCTACTACCTCGTCCCGCAGGAAGGCGGCGGCAAGCCTTACTCCCTACTGTTGCGGGCGATGGTGGAGAGGGGAAGAGCCGGGGTCGGCACGTTCGTCTTTCACGAGCACGAGTACGTGGTGGCCTTGAGGCCGCTGGAAGGAGTCATCTGCCTCGAGATACTGCGCTTCGCCGACGAGATAGTCAGCCCGAAGGAGATCGCCGCGGATTTCGAAGCCGGGGACGGGCGGGTCAACGACAAGCAATTGGCCATGGCCCTCGACCTGGTCGACGCGCTGGCGGGGGACTTCGAGCCCGGTAAGTATAAAGAAGAATACCGGGAGGGCGTGCGGGAACTGGTCGAGAGGAAGGCGAAGGGCGAGACCATCGCCGCGCCGCCCGACCGGTTCGAGGAAGGCAAAGTCGTCGACCTGATGGCGGCCCTGGAGAAGAGCCTGGACAAGGTGAGGGCGGAAAAGAAGAAGGGGATTGCCATATGAAGTGCAGTGGAACTGTCGAAAAAGTGAAAGGGCGACATGCCTCGGTAAGAGTGGACCACGGTCGCTGTGGCCAGTGCACCGGTTGTGTGGCGATGACCAACCGCGATCCGAATGAGGATATCGACTTCGAGGTGGAAAACATCCTCGATGCCAAGCCGGGTGACCGGGTGGTCATGGAGATGCCGTCCGGCAAGGTCTACAAGGCATACGTAAAGGTGTTTTGGCTTCCGGTCATCGCCCTGGTGGCCGGGTATGCCCTGGGAGCCTTGGCTATAGCCCCTCTTTTCGACATCAGCACCCAGGCGACGGGCGCCGTCCTGGCGATCGCGGCGGGGGCTTTCTTCTTCTGGGTGGGGGTGCGCCTGACCCGGCAGTCCAATCTCAAACCGGTCATGCTCAGGTTGGCGGGAGACGACGACGACGCTTAGAATATCCATATGAAGACACTTATCGTGGGCATGGGCAATATCGGGATAATACACGGCTGGGCGCTGAGCGAAGCGGGAGTTGACGTTGCCCACGTGGTCCGGCCGGGGAAAGCCCGGTTGTATGAGGCCGGTATCAAGCTGGACGTGCTGGACCTGCGCGAAGGCTGCCAGGGCCGCCGGCAGGCGGTCTACCATCCGCGGGTGGTGGATGGAATCTCCCCGGGAGATGGCTACGAGCTGGTTATGATAGCAACCAGGTACTACCAGGTGGTGGAGACGGTCCGGCAATACCGGGACCTGGCTCCGGAAGCCGCCTTCCTGCTGTTCACGTCCAACTGGGACGGGCCGGGGGAGGTGGACGCGCTCCTGCCCCGGTCGCGTTACGCCTGGGGCTACTCCGCCGTGAACGGGGGCTTCGACGGCGATACCCTGCTGGTCAACATGCGCCCTGATTATCGCTTCGGACGGATGGACGGCAACCCGCCGGAGCTCATCGATACCATCGTGGAACTATTCGGCCGGGCCGGCCTGCGGCCTGACTTCAAGGATGACATCATCAACTGGCTGTGGGTCCATCATGCTACCAATGCCGGTTTGCAGAGCGCGGCTCTGTATCGCGGCGGTATGCCCGAGCTGCTGGGTGACCCGGCCATGCGGATGTTTATGGTTTACGCGGTTCGCGACGCCTTCGCGGTGCTCGAGGCGCGCGGCGTGGACCTGTCTCGATTTCCCGATGCGCGGCCTTTCCTGGACCTGCCGGCCGACGAATACTCGGAGCGGTTCGCAGCCGGTATCCTCGACTCGGAATACGGGCAGCGTGTTCTCAAGGCCAATCACGTGAAAGATAATCCCGAAGAGATGGTCCGCATCTACCACGACGTGCTGGCTACCGGGGAGCAGCTCGGTGTGAGGACGCCCCACCTGTCAGTGATGCGGGAGAGGATAGACGCACGGCTTGAAGCCTAGACGTTTCCTTCTTTTACCTTCTGCAGAGCCTTCATCAGGTCGTCAATCTCGGTGTTCTTGACAATCACGCCCTTCTTGGTGGGGAAGAGTTCGCCGTCGTCGTTGGTGAACATGGTCCGGATGTCCACCGCGCCGTCCTTGAGCATGGAGATTTTCAAGGCGCCGGTGGGCCTCTCCAATACCGCCAACTCCACCTGGTCGTCAAAGTATCCCTCAGCCATCTCGTGATCCTTTCCGTTCTTGCTCGACGCGAGCGTCTTAATCAGTTCCGACAAGTCTACCACTTTTTGCGGACGTCAATCAGCCTCCTCTGAATTGAACTCGCGGGAGAAGGAGGGCACGTCCCCGATCGATCTGTTAAGCGCGCTTCTCGCCAGCAGCCGGGTACTGTCCAGGGTCGGCAGCGCGGATCCCTCCGGGGTAATGACCAGCGGAAGCTCCGTGCACCCTAGAACGACAGCGTCGCACCCCTGCCCTTTCAGGCTGCCGATGACGTCGAGCAGGTACGCGAGGTTTTCGTCCGCGCAACAGCTGGAGACCAGCTCATCGAAGATGACGTGGCTGATCCGCTCTCGATCCTCGGCTGACGGTATCCGGTATTCGATGCCCACCTTGGAAAGCTGCTCCGGATAGACCGGGCCTTCCATCAGGAACCTGGTGCCCATGACGCCGAGGCGCTTGTAGCGACGACGCTTCGCCTCCAGGGCCACCTCGCGCGCGATGTTCAACCATGGAACCGGCGACCTGACCTCCACCAGGCCGAAAGCCTGGTGGATGGTGTTGTCGGGGCTTATCACGAAATCGGCCCCCGCTCCGGCCAGTATCTCCGCGGAAGAGAGCATCAGGTCGGCCACCCCCTGCCAGTCGCCAGCCTCGATACGGTCCATGTAGAGGTCGAACGGGTGGGTGTGCATGGTAATCTCGGGATGCCGGTATTTTCCCAGCAGAGCCGCCGCCTCCAGGCAGATGGTGCGATAGCAGAGGGCCGCGCCCTCAGCGCTGCAGGCGGCGATACCGATGTGCTCCAATGTCATTAACCTCCATCGATCTTTATGCGGCTATACCAATCGGGTATTCTTCACCTGAAACCCGATGTCCTGTGCGCCTCACGAAACGAACGAGTGAACGGGCGGTGTACGGCGGATGATAGAATGCAGGTATTGGAGGTTGAGATGAAACTGGAAGACTTGGGATACGACGGTTTCTTTGAAGAAGGGCGCGAGGCGTCCGGCTTCGGAGGCTGCGCCGTGGCACGGGTCGCGGCGGAGTACCAGGGGATTTACAGAATAATCGCCCCGGAGGGGGAATGCCTGGCCGAGGTCACCGGGAGGCTGGCCCACGCGGCGCTGGGGCGGGAGGACTACCCCGCGGTGGGGGACTGGGTGGCTGTGACCGGGATGGAGCCGGGGCCGGCGATGATCCATGCCATCCTGCCGAGGAGGACGCTGCTCAGGAGGAAACAGGCCGGTCGGCCGGAGCCCCAGGTGATCGCCGCCAACATCGACGTCGCCTTCATCGTCGAGTCCATCGACCGCGACTTCAACCTGAACCGCCTGGAGAGGTACCTGGTCATGGCCTGGGACGCGGGCATCGGGACCGCGATCATCCTCAACAAGATCGACCTGATTTCCGTCCCGGAGCGTTCGTCGTTCAGCTCCCGCATCGAGAACAGGTTTGAGGCCGGTGAGGTCCTCATGGTCAGCGCCGCTTCGGGTGAGGGGCTGGAGGGATTGACGGACCGCATCCCCAGGGGGAAGACCGGCTGCTTCCTGGGCTCTTCGGGAGTCGGGAAGTCCAGCCTGATCAACCGGCTGCTCGGTGAAGCGGTCATCCGGACGGAGGTGATCAGCTCTCAAACCGGAAAAGGCCAGCACACCACGACGGCCCGGGAGATGTATTTCCTGAACAACGGCGGGATCGTCGTCGACAACCCGGGCATGCGGGAGGTGGGGATGGCGGCCTCGAGCGACGTGATCGAGGACACCTTCGAAGATGTGGCCGAACTGGCCGGCCGGTGCGCCTTCCGGGATTGCACCCATGAGCACGAACCGGGGTGCGCGGTGCGGGGGGCCGTCGAATCCGGCGAGCTGGACTCCGGGAGATACGCCAACTACCTCAAACTCAAAAAAGAAGCGGAATACTTCGAGATGACGGAGCTGGAGAAGCGGCGGAAGGACCGTGATTTCGGACACGTCATCAAACATTACAAGAAGCAGACAGGCAGGCCCAAGGAGTGAGCATGGCCCGGGAGACTACATTCGAGGATGTGGCCAGGGCCACGGAAGGGGAGGAGCGGGAAGAGCTCATCCGCGAGCTCGTCGGCCGGATGAGCCTCGCGGAGAAGCTGGGGCAGATGTCCGGCGACATCGGCCTGGCGGCCCTGGCGGTGATGGCCTTCCGCTACGGCTGGACGACTTACGACTCCGGCCGCAACGACAGGCTGGGGATACCCGCCCTCAAGTTCACCGACGGCCCTCGCGGCGTGACCCTCGGCCATTCAACCTGCTTCCCCGCGGCCATGGCGCGCGGCGCTGCCTGGGACCCCGGGCTGGAAGAGCGTGTGGGCCGGGCCATGGGGATGGAGGCGAGGTCGCGGGGGGCCGATTTCTTTGGGGGGATCTGCATCAACCTTCTCCGTCACCCGGGGTGGGGCCGGGCCCAGGAGACCTACGGCGAGGACCCCTTCCACCTGGGTGAAATGGGCACCGCCGCCCTGCGCGGGGTGCAGGAGAACGTCATGGGCTGCGTCAAGCATTACGCCTGCAACAGCGTGGAGAGATCCCGTTTCTTCCTCGATGTGAGAATAGAGGAACGCACTCTGCGCGAGGTCTACCTCCCCCACTTCAAGCGCTGCGTGGACGCCGGGGCTGCCGCGGTGATGAGCGCCTACAACCAGGTCAACGGGGAGTACTGCGGCCACAACGGACACCTCCTGCGGGAGATACTGAAAGAAGAATGGGGCTTCGACGGCCTGGTGATGTCGGACTGGGTCTGGGGGGTGCGGGACGGCGCCGCCGGGGTCAGGGCGGGGCTGGACGTGGAGATGCCAAGGCGCTGGCGGTTCGGGCGCCCCCTGCGCCGCGCCGTGAAGCGGGGCGAGGTGGACGAGGCCCTCATCGACGAAGCGGTGGCGCGGGTGCTGCGGGTAAAAGCGAGGTTCGCCCCGGTGGTGCGCCCCGGCGGCGCGGCGGGGTCGGCGGTCTTCCGGGAGCACACCGGCCTGGCCCGCGAGGCGGCGCGCAAGGGCATGGTTCTTTTGAAGAACGAAGGCGGCGCCCTGCCCCTCGACTCGAGCCGCCATCGCGAGTGTCGCGGTCATCGGCAAGCTGGCCGGCCTGGCCAACCTGGGAGACCACGGCTCGAGCCGGGTGCGCCCGCCTTACGCGGTCACCCCGCTGGAGGGCATCCGCAAGCGGGCCGGCGAAGGGGTGCGCGTGATCTTCGAGGACGGCGGCAACCCGGCGAAAGTACGCCGCGCCGCCCGGGAGGCGGATGCCGTGGTACTGGTCGCCGGATTCGACTACTACGGCGAAGGGGAGATGTTCTCTTCCCTGAGCAGGGTGGGGGGTGACCGCACCGCACTCGGCCTCAAGCCTTCCGAGATCGACCTCATCGAGTCGGTGGCCGCCGAGACCAGCCGTCTCATCGTGGTGCTGGAAGGCGGTTCCGCCATCACCATGCGGGAATGGATCGACTCAGCGGAAGCCGTGGTCATGGCCTGGTACCCGGGCATGGAGGGAGGCAGTGCCCTGGCCGGCCTGCTCTTCGGTGACTTCAACCCTTCCGGCCGGCTGCCCGTCACCTTCCCCGCCACCGAAGGCCAGCTCCCACCCTTCGACAACAAGGCCAGGGAACTGGAATACGGCTATTTCCACGGCTACCGCCTCTTCAACCGTGAAGGGCTCGAGCCCGCCTTCCCCTTCGGCTTCGGCCTGAGCTACACGGAGTACGAATACCTGAGCATCGGCCTGGACCGGGAAGAACTGGAAGAAAGCGGAACCGTGACCATTACCGTTAAGGTGGCCAACGTCGGGGAGAGAGCGGGGGAAGAGACCGTCCAGCTCTACATAGGCTGCCCCGGCGAGCGGGTGGAGCGCCCGCCCAGGGAGCTCAAGGGTTTCAGGAAGATATCCCTGGAGCCGGGCACCTCGGCCGAGGCCGTCTTCGTGATCGCCGTGGCGGACCTGGCTTTCTTCGACGAGGAGTCACGCTCCTGGGTGGTTGAGAAAGGGGTGTACCGGGTGCTGGCCGGCTCATCCTCGCGGGAGGAGGACCTGCCCCTGCGCGCCTCCTTCAGTATCACGTAAAAGAAAGTTGGGGTCAGACCCTTTCTCCACTTTCTCGCAACCGGCATGGATAAGCTGCTTGTCCGGGAGAAAGTGGAGAAGGGGTCTGACCCCAACTTTCCTTTACTCGTAGGCCAGCACGTCGCGCACGGTCAGCCTGGAGGCCCGGCGGGCCGGCAGCCAGCTGGCCACCGCCGAGAGCCCCAGGGCCAGCGCTAGCCAGATGACCAGACCGCTCCAGGCGTAGCTGTAGGAGAGACCGGCCTTGAAGAAGCTGTGCCCCACGATGTAGCTGAGCAGCAGGCTGATGGGCAGGGAGAGCAGCGCCGCGACAACCCAGCTGATGGCCCCGATTATCAGGCCCTCGACGACGAAGATCTCCTTCACCGTCCGGTTGGTGGCCCCGATGGAGCGCATCACGCCGATCTCGCGGGTGCGTTCCATGACGTTGAGCCCCATGGTGCCCATCAGCCCCAGGCCTCCTACCGTGGCCAGCAGCACCGCCATGATCAGCATGAAGAGGATGAGGATGTTGAACTGGTTCTCGGCCCCGGCTTGTATCTCCGAGACCGTTTCGATGGTGCTGGGAGGCATGCCCGCGCCGCGGTAGGCGTCCTCCAGGTCGTTGGCTGCCTGGGTCCTGGCTGCTTCGGAGTGGTCCTGGGTCTGGACGAAGACGTAATTGCTCTGGCCCTGCTGGCCAAGGTAGCCGCTGAGGTAAGTGTTCTCGGCGTAGACCGCCTCACCGGTCAGGCGGCTCTCGATGATCCCCACCACCTGCCACGATTGCACCTGGCCCTGGACGTTGAGCTGGATAGAGTCGCTCAGCTTGACCTGCTCCTCTTCGTTGATGAAGTCGCTGTTGACCACGACCACGTTGGTATCGCCATCCTGCAGCCAGCGCCCCTGTTCCAGGGTGGGGCGGACCATTCCGCTCGAAGCGTCTATGCCATATATAACCATTCCCGCGTTCTCGGTGCCGTCCGGCCTCTCGTAGAAGGCCAGGGCGCCGCTCAAGGTCTCGGCCTGGGTGACCCCGGAGACGGATTCCGCCGTGGAGACGAGCTGGTCGCTGGGCTGGGCGGTCTCGAAGCTCACCTGGACGTCGAAGTTCCAGAAGGCCAGGGCCTGGTCCAGGGTGCGCAGCATGGATGAGCGCACGCAGAAGATGGAAATGAAGATGGAGCCCGCCAGGATAAGGGTGGTCATGGTCAGGGCCAGGCGCCCCCGGCGCCGGAAGGTATTGCGCAGCGACAGCATCAGCGGGCGGGAGAGGTGCTTGAAGCGGTTGAGCACCTTCTCCAGGAGAGAGCCCTTGCCCTTCCCTTCTTCTATCCCATAAGAAGAGATGGCTTCGCGCACCGAGATACGCGAACCCTTGTATACCGGCCACAGGGCGGCCAGCAGGGGGACCAGCAGTCCCACCAGGACTTCCAGCCCGAACACCCAGGCCGGGACCCGGTAGGAGGTGATGTTGAAGTTGATGAGGTCGGCCATGAAGTTGATGACCCCCCGGCCGCCCAGCATGGCCAGGGGGGCGGCGACAATCAGGGCGAGCAGACCGAAAGCCAGTACCAGCGCCAGGTACATGCGGGTGATCTGGCCGGTGGTGGCGCCGATGGACTTCATCACCCCGATCTGACGTACCTGGTTGCCGATGATGGAGTTGATGGTATTGATCACCAGGAAGGCTCCGAGCAACAGGGTCAGCAGGCCGATGCCGCCGAGGAAGATGGACAGGGTGTTGATGAGGCTGCTCAGGGGGTGCTTGCCGACGGGGTAGACGATCATGGCGAGCACCTCCACCCCCTGCGAGGCCAGAACGTTGTCGCGGAGGTTGATGGCGGCCTGGTGCACCTCGTCGTCGGTGAGATCGCTCCCGGCGACGATCACGTCAAGCTGGTTGTAGGCGGATGGCTGGCCGATGGCGGCCAGCGTGTCGAAGGAGATGTAGGCGTTGACGGTATCGGAGAAATTGGAGGGGTAGACGTTCATGTCCTGCACTATGCCGCCCACCTTGATGGGGCTGATCTGGCCGCCGGGGCCCTGGATCTGTATGTTCCCCCCCACCTTGGCGTTCATTATCTTCAAAGAAGAACGCTCCAGCAGCAATTCCCCGTCCGCCGGCGGGTAGTCGCCCTCTTTGGGGATGAGCTTCTTGACGGTGATGTTCTCGTAATCGGGCAGGGCATAGATGGTGGTGTTCTTCCACTCCTCGCCCTGTAACTGAGTGCGTGCCTGCAAGTAGCGCCGGCCGTAGGCCGCCGTGGCATCGCCCGAGCTGACCAGCCCGTCCACCAGTTGCTGAGTCATCCCCTCGGCCAGGAAGGTCACGTTGGCGGGGGAGGTCTCCTCGTAGCTCTGGTTCATGTTGCGGACCAGCAGGCCCTGGGCCGTGGCCACCAGGCCGATGGCGAAGACGCCGGTGGCGATGGAAAGGACTACCAGGATGGTCCGCCCCTTGTTTCCCCACAGGTCCCGCAGGACCTTGCGCCAGCGCGGTGGGATCATGGCATCACTGCCTCACTGCCTCACTGCCGGGGAGGTCTCGTCCTCGACGATCATACCGTCCGAGATTATCACCGTGCGCCGGACCCGCTTGGAGAGGTCGCGGTCGTGGGTGACGATGATCACCGTCTTGCCCGCATCGACCAGGTTGGCGAAGAAGCCGAAGACGTCCTCGGCTGTTTTGGAGTCGAGGTTGCCGGTGGGCTCGTCCGCCACCATGATGGGTGGGTCGTTGGCCAGGGAGCGGGCGATGGCCACCCGCTGCTGCTGCCCACCGGAGAGCGAGGAGGGCAGCTTGCCGGCCTGCTCGGCCACGCCGAACGTCTCCAGCAGGGCCAGGGCGCGATCCCGCCGCTCCTTGCGGGGGAAGGTGTCGCAGAAATCCATGGGAAGCATGACGTTGTCTACCACCGAGAGGGTGGGGAGGAGCTGGAAGAACTGGAAGACGATGCCGAGGTTGCGGCCGCGCCAGGAGGCCAGCTGGCCCTCGTTGAGGCTGTGGACGGTGGTGCCGGCCACGTTGACCTCGCCGGACGAGGGGTGGTCGATGCCGGTGATCATGTTGAGCAGGGTGGACTTGCCGCTGCCGGACTTCCCGATGATGCCGACGAACTCGCCCTTGCCGATCAAGAGGTTGATATCGTGAAGGGCGGTGTAGTCCTGGTCACCCATCCGGTAGACCTTGGCTACGTCTTTAAGATCGATGAGGCTTCCACTGCCAACGTCACTCATGGCAATATTCTAACACAGCTCCTTCTACAACCTGGCGGTCACCTTCATCTCGAAGGCACCGTCCTCGTCGAACCACCACTCGATATCGGATTCCTGCCCGGTAACGTCCTCGTAGTACCCCTGGAGGATGCCGGCCAGAATCAGGCTGAGGGCGGGATTCCGCAGGCGCATCTCCAAGCCGTTCCTCCTCAGCTTTATCTCCTCCATGTCGCCCAGGCCCCGCAGGGCGAGGAACTTGCGGAAGCTGTCCCCTTCTCCCATCTCCCTGACGGTGTAGATGCCTTTCCTGGTGAACCGGCGCTGCGCTTCCACTATGGTGCGCGGGACGTTCTCGCCGAACTCCATCTCCAGCTCGTGAAAGATGGTCTCCATGGCGCCCGGGCCCAGAACGGCCACGCGCCTCCCCGTTTCCTCCACCACTATCTGGCCTTTTTCCATGTCCCAGTGGTAAGAGGAAAGGGCCGCGGGGCCTCCGCATTCCGGGCATTTCTCCAGCTCAATGCCGCCTTCCTGGGGGACGGGCTCTCACTTCCGGCTTCGTCCGCATCTTCCTGGGTTCGTAGGACGGCCATGCCTTGACCTCGTAAAGGCCGGGGGAGGCCTCCTGGTAACTGACGGCCTGGCCGCGCGAGGTCACTGCTTCGCAGGCTCCGCCGAGATCGCCGGTGATCAGCAGGATGGAATAGGGGTCCTTGACCCTGCTGTACCAGGAAGTCATCATCATCGAACTCGAGGCGCAGGTCGACGAGCCTGGAGTCGCCGTATCCCATGAGGTGGGCGTTGGTGTTGATCAACTCGACCACGGGGGCGATATCCATCTCCCCGTTCCGCACTTTCTCTTTGAGGTCCTCGGATATGATGCTGTTCAGGTAGTCGCGCGTCGCCTTCATCTTCGTCTCGATGACGGTGGGCTCGATGGATTTGCCGACTATCTCCTCGATCTTCCTGAAGAAGGGGTCGATGTTGTCGCAGTCCATGATGACCATGCGGCGCTCCTGATCGCTGCTCTGGACGATCACCCCGCTGGAAAGCCAGAGGTAGCTCTCGTTGAAAAGAGCTGGGAACCCCACAGCGAGGGCACGAGGGTATGTCCTGCATTTCCGCAACACCTCCTCCTGAATCAGTATACCTTGCTTGCCGGAATTGTTCATTGCGCGCGCCAACAAAACAGTGGTCAGGAATTAGTGGGCAAGCAGCTGGATTTGATATGATTTACCGGTACATCGAAATGCTTGACCCAAGGAGGTTTCCATGCCGGTGCGTTCGACAGGTAAAAGAATCATAGAAACACTCTGCGTCGCGCTCGTGCTTTCGCTCCTCACATTGGCCGTCGTTTCCTGCGGAGAGGATAAAGCCGAGGAAAAACCCTCCTGGCCGGCACCGCCGGACGGCAGCACCTACTATACGGAAAGCTACGACCTGCCGCAGACGCAGGACGCCGCGCAACTGGCGGAGTTCATGTCCAGCGAGCACCTGGAGTACGACCTCGACGGCTGGTTCTTCTTCGGCAGCCTCGTCAACGACTTCGCCCCCGACGACCCCGGCGCCTTCATCATCTCCATGCAGCGCATCGAGGTGGAGCAGAACGGCACCAAGGTGCCCTATGTACCGGCCATCATCGCCTACAACGACTCCTCCCTCGGGCAGTACGTCTACGGCGGCGCGCAGACGGTGGACATGGCGCCCTTCGTCAGCGTCTCCTCCGACCCGTGGAAGGTCACGGTCAGCCAGGCCGGCCAGACCGGGCCGCTGATGACCATGAGCCTCCAATCGGGCACCATGGGCGCGGCGGGCGCGGAGTACCGCCTTACCGCCGACGTCACCGACCAGCTGGGCGGGAAACTCCAGGCCGAGGTGCTGGTGCGCGACCGCCTGGGAGTGGTCGGCCAGGGATACGGGACGGCTTCCTTCTTTCCACAGTTCCTCACCTCCGATCAGCAAGGACAGGTCGAGGGGCCCTACGGCAACTCCGTCGGCGACTACCTGAAAAGTACGGGCGACACCATGGTCAACCAGGGCTCGTTCTACTACTCCACCCCGCTCATGGACGTCGAACGCTTCACCATCACCCGCGACGGCGTCGTGCTGAGCAGCGGCACCGCGGGGACCATGTGGATGGACGACATCGTCCAGACCTATGACCAGCAGGCATGGGACAACCTGGGAAGCGCGTCGTGGGAGTTCTTCTCGATGATGCTGCCGGAGGAGGGCGTATCGCTGATGGTCATCCAGATCAAGAGCGCCGCCGGCACGCTCCCGGTGGCCACCCTTTTCCACACGAGCGGGACGCGGGCCCGCAACGGGGCGCTGGAGGGCCTGTATCGCTGGGACACCAACGAGATCAGCGTTGAGGCCGGCCAGGACAGCTTATGGGCCAGCCCGGCCACCGGACAGCAATATGCCATGGTGCACCAGATCCACCTGGGATCGAAGGGTTCGACGGCCGATCTCACCGTGACCATGGCCCGCCAGAACCAGGAGATCGTAGCCGGCAGTACCATCAAGTACGAAGGCCTGGCGATGGTGGAGGGGACCCTGGACGGCAAGCCGGTTAAGGGAACCGCCTTCGTGGAGCTGCAGCCGGTTGGCCACCTCTAAGCCAATAAGCCACTAAGCCACCACCAGAACAGGACCCGGTCCGGGGGTACGGAGGGGTGCATGTGCCTGGCGCGGCGGGAGTATAATAATCTTACAATGAGAAGAAAAAGAGACCCTGTCCGCAGCCTACGGGCGATCTTTATCGCCCTGTTCCTGGTAGCGACAATGCTCATAGTGGTCGTAGAAGTCGTCTACTACACACTGGGTGAGAGCACTGTCAGGGAGTTAATGATACAAACAGCAGTCTTTCTCGTTTCCGCCGCCCTGTGTTTCCTGGGCACTTATCGACTCAGCGGGAGGCTCTTCCAGCGGCTGCGCCAGAGCGAAGAGAGGTGGAGCCGAACCTTCGACACTACCAGCGAAGGGATGTTCGTACTCGACCGGGACCTCTCGGTCGTCCAGTATAACCGCGCCTTCGCCGAACTGATCGGAAAAGAAGAGAGGGAGATACTTGGGAAGAAGTGCTTTGAACTGATTCACGGTACCAGAGGTAGCCCGGAATTCTGCGTGGCTTGCCGGTCCATAGAAGAAAAGCGGCACGTAGAGGAGGACCTCTTCGAACCCAACCTGGGCAGGTATATCCACGCTTCGGCGGATACCTCCCGTGACGACCGGGGCGAGGTGGAGTTCATCCTGCACACCGTCCGGGACATCACCCGGCAAAAGGAGGCCGAGAAACTGGTCTGGGATGGGCTGGCCTTCCGGCAGAACATCCTGGACACCATTCCCATCCCCGTCTTCTACAAGAACACGGACGGTGAGTACCTGGGGTGTAACCGCGCCTTCGCGGTGCTGGTGGCAGGACTGCCCAGGGAAGAGGTGGTGGGGAAGACCGCCTTTGACATCTACCCGCCGGAGATGGCCAAAGTCCACCATGGCAAGGATCGGGAACTGGTGCAGAACCCGGGCTTCCAGGCATACGAGTCCCTGATCAGGTACTCCGACGGGACCGACCATGACGTCATGATGAACAAAGCCACCTATCGTGATCCGGGTGGCGGCGTTGCGGGCCTGGTCGGAGTGGTCATCGACATGACCGAGCAAAAGCAGGCGGAATCAAGGATCAGCGAGGCCGAGCGCAAGTACCGGGAACTGGCCGAATCGCTGCCCCAAGCCGTGTTCGAAACCGACAATCGCGGTACCCTGACCTATGTCAACGAAACCGCCTTGCGCACGTTCGGATACTCCCGGGACGATGTGGACGGGGGCCTGGACGCGCTGCAGGTCTTCGCGGAGGAAGACCGGGAACGCGTGGCCGGCGCCATTCTGAAGATGGCCACCGGACGGAGCGCCGGGGCCGAGCGGGACTACAAGGCAATGCGCAAGGACGGGACCACCTTTCCCTGCATGGTCTACTCCTCCCTCATCGCCGACGAAGCGGGTGCTCCGTTAGGCATCAGGGGGCTGCTCACCGACATCTCGGAGTTGAAGGAATACCAGGATGAACTGCGCCGGCTCAATACCGAGCTGGAAGGGTATGCACACACCGTCTCCCACGACCTCAAGAATCCCATCTCCAAGATCGCCATGGTGTTCGAGCTGATCGAAACCTACCTGGAGCAGCTGCAGCTCGATCCCGGCCAGCGGAAACCGTTCGACGAGGCCGTGGCCATCGGCGAGCAGAGCGTCGAACGCACCGTCATACTCATCGACGAACTGCTGGTCCTGGCGGAAGCGGGTAAACTCAAGCAGGTCGAGCCCGTCGACGTGAGGAAGACGGTGGGCGAAGTACTCTCCGAGAAGGAGTTCGAGTTAAAAGAGAGGGAGGTCAAGGTAGTGGTCGATCCAGACCTGGGAGAGGTCCGGGCATCCCCCACCCACATCTACCAGCTGTTCATGAACCTGGTTCGCAATTCCCTGCAGCATAACATCGCCGCCCGCCCGGAATTGGAGATATTGCGGCTGGCAGACAGGCAGCGCAAGCAACGCTACCTGGTGAGAGACAACGGCCCCGGCCTTCCCGCCGACATCATCGACGATATCTTCCTGCCTTTCACCAAGGGCACCGGGACGGGGTCCACTGGCATCGGTCTCTCCATCGTCGCCAAGATAGTCGCCACCTACGGCGGCGAGATCAAGGCCTACAACGATGATGGTGCCTGCTTCGAGTTCACCCTGGGGTCAGGTTTTCAAGATTAGAGGCTTGCGCCCTTCTTAGCTTCCTTCCGCGCTTCATACCTTGCGATGAGGGTGATGATGGAGGGCAGCACCAGCAGGCTGGCCAGCAGGCATACCGTCAGGGAGAGAGCGGTGATCAGGCCGTAACGCCTGATGGGCTGCATCTTGGATAAAGATATCACCAGGAAGGCTCCCGCCGTACATACCGTGCTGGCCACAAGGGTCTTGCCCATACGGGTGACGGTGATGGTCAGGGCTTCGGCCACGCTCACTTCTCCGGGCTTGTGCTCCTCCAGGAAACGGTGGGTGACGTGGATGCCGTAGTCGATGCCCATGCCGATGATCATGGAGATGATCAGCACGGTCATCATGTCCAGCGACCAGTTCATCAGGGAAAGGAAGCCCAGCTCCACCGAGATGCCGGCGATCAGCACGGAGAGGGTGGCCAGCCCGTACTTGAAGGAGCGGAAGATGATGATCAGCACCAGCCCCGAAAGGATCAGGGCCAGCACCGAGGTCTCGATCTGGGTGGGGACCAGGTTCCCCAGCAGTTCCGAGGTGAGGGGGGTTATCCCTCCCACCTCGTACTCGACGCCTTCGAGGCCGTCGAACGCCGCCGCCGCGGTAGCGGCAAGGACATCGTTTTTGTCGACCGCTTCCGAGTTGCTCTTGGCACCTTCGCTGAAGACGGTGACCAGGGCGGCCCGGTGGTCTTCGGAGATCAGCTTTCCTTCCTGCGGCCCGAACAGCGTCCCGATCGCCGCCAGGTCGCTTATCGCCTCGGCCTCCGACGCGGGTACGCCGTTCGTGCCCTCCGTCGCCTCACCCGCCTGCAACCGGTAGTCCCGGATGAGCTCGGCTACGCTGGAAGTGCCCTCGACGCTGAAGTAGGGGGTCTGAGCCAGGCCGTTCTGGAAGGACAGCACGGCCGCCTGCACGTCAGGCCTGAGCACGTCCCCGGTGATCAATACGACGTCCTGCTGGATGCCTCCGAAAACGCTCTCCTCAACGTACTGGGCCTGGAGGGAGGGGATGTCCTGGGGTGCCAGGGCCCGGAGGTCGGGGGTGGTGGTGAGGCGGAAGGTGCCCAGGACGCATACGATGACTAAGATTACGTAGATGATCACCACGCCCCTGGGGTCCTTCTGGGAGATGGCGGCTATTCTGGCCAGGCCGCGGTCGATGAAGGAGTTACCGTCCCTGGCGAAGATGGCAACGCCGCGCGGCGCCCGTCCGGTGGTGCCCCGGCGCAGGCGGCGCTCCTCGCGCAGGCTCATCAGGGCCGGCAGGAGGGTGACGCAGAAGATGAAACATAGCGTTATTCCCGCGGCGGCCATGTAGCCGAATTGCCGCAGGATGTCCATGTCGGAGAAGCCGAAGGAGGCGAAACCGAAGACGGTGGTGATGCAGGCCAGGAAGACGGCCACCCCCACCGTGAGCACCGCCTTGTAGGCCGCCAGGCGCGGCTCTCTTCCTGTCCCGAACTCCTCGTAGAACCGCCCCATCATGTGCACCATGTTGCCCAGGCTGATGCCCAGCACCAGCGGCCCGATCAGGGCCGAGACCACGGTGAAGGGCATGTTCAGCCAGCCCATCAAACCGTATATCCATATCACCGTGAAGACGATGACGATCAGGGGCAGGAAGATGTCGGTCACCCGCTGGAAGGTGAGATAGAGCAGCAGCATCAGCAGCCCCAGGGCCATCACCGCCATCAGCCAGCTGCTGGAGAGCACGTAATCCTCCAGGTCCTTGTCTATGGAAGGGTCGCCGGTGACGTAGACGGCGGCCGGGACCTCGCCGTCCTCGAAATACGAATGGAAGAACGTCTCGGCCCGGTCGGCGAAGTCCTTGCGCTGGGGGGAGTCCAGTTCAGGATTGACCTTGATCAGTATCTTGGCGAACTTGAAGTCCTCGGAAAGCAGCGCCGACCCCTTCTTGCCCACCGTCCACTTGTAAGCTACGGGGTTGGCGAGGTATTGCCGGACCCCGTCTTCTATAACCTGCTCAAAGGGTATCTTCTTCGCCGGGTCATTGGGGTCGGGGACCATGGTCCCTTCCGCCAGGCGCAGGATGGTGGAGATGTCCCTCGCCATGGGTCCGTACTGCTTCTGAGCCTCGGCCAGGGCGTTGCCGGCGAAGGCGGTGAGGTAGTGCTGGATGTAGACGTAGTCGTCCGTGCCCAGAGCCTCGGACATGGCCTCTTCGAACAGCAGGAACTTCTTGATCATGGGGTAGGCGAGCAGCTCGTCGCTTTCCACCATGGGGTACTCGTTAGTGGTGCCGCCAAAGAGCTGATCGACCTGGCCGAGGGTGCGTGCGGTCTCCATGCGGGAAGGGATGAGGTCCTTCTGGCCCGCCCTGACCTCGAGGAAGGATACGCCCATCGCCACCGGGATGGTTATAAGTACGCATATCAGTACGATGGCGCGGGCGTGGTCCCGGCAGAGACGCGCAAAAAACTTCATCCTCTACTCCTTGATATCGATCTGAAACGGTCCATCAATGGATGGCCCATCAATAATATCCTATATCTCTGGTTCTTTCTTCCTTGCGAGTCCATGGTTTCCTTCGTTTCCTTCCCGGTTCAAGCGAGGGAAGAAAAGCGCCGATGTAAAAAAAGCCGCGAAAGCTTTTTGCAGCAACGATCGCAGCAGACAATACAGCAGGAATGAAAGGAGCAGGGTATGAAAAAAGCGGGCATAGTCCTGGCCTCGGCCGGTGCGGCCATGTTAGTGCTGACGGTTTTGTGGGTCACCATCGGGACGTCGATGGTCGTCAAGATTCCCAAGGGCCAGGAGGAGTTCGCTTATTATTCCGGCGAGTTCGTCTATTACGTCGACCCCCTCACCTACAAGCCGCTCGAGGAAGGGCAGGAGCTGCACCTGGCGGCGGAGATCGAGCGCCACGTCTTCACCCAGGACGACCAGTTCAGCGCGGACCTGGCGCCCATGCAGGAAGTGATCACCGCCAAGGCCGGCATCATCAACAAGGAACTCACCAGTGTCTACGTCCTCGACCGCGCCGACTCCGTCAACGTGGCCGACGACCGGGCCTATAGCTGGTATCCGGCCAACGTGCAGGACCGGTCCGGCGCCTATTACCCCATCTTCCCCATGGGCATGAAGGAAGGGGAGTCCTATCCCAGCTGGAAGGCCGAGTTCGGGAAGAGCATCAGCGCGACGTTCGTCGAGAAGCGCACCATGGAGGGGATCGACGTCTTCATGATGGAGGGCGCTGCGGAAAAGCAGCCCCTTATCAAGGAATACGTCGAGGTCAGGGGGTTCCCGGCCAGCGCCACCTTCCAACAGCTGGCGGAGGAGCTGAAGGCGCAGGGCGTCGACCTCGAAGCCATCGTGGCCGCGTCCGGCATCTCCCCGGAACAGCCTGTCCCCCTCCAGTACTTCATGACCAGTTCCAAGCTTATCGCCGTGGAACCCACCGCCGGCTATCCCATGGCCATTCTGGACGCCAGGGAAGAAGTGGGGGTGCTCCCCGACTACGCTTCCCTCGGTCCCGCCTTCGAACAGCTGGCCATGGCCGAGCCGCGCCCGCTCTACACCCAGACCTACACTCAGACGGAAGAATCCATCAGGGAGTCCGCCGACTTCGCCAGGAAGAACATGGACCTGATCAGGCTGGCCGAGGTGATCGTACCGGTGGCCGGGTTTGCTCTGGGCGGGCTGCTCATCGTCGCCGGGATCATCCTGATAGTGGCGGGCAGGCGGCGCGCCGCCTGAAGCGGAAGCGGCTCAGCTTCTCGAGAGGAACTCGCGGATAAGGGCCAGGGTCTCACGAGGCTTTTCCATGGGTATGAGATGTCCCGCACCCTCCACCACCCGGAGTTCGGCCCGCGGGAAGGTCGAAGCGGCGCGGGCCAGGTCGACGATGGCGTGGTTCTCGCTAGTCCCGCCCTCCAGCAGCAGGACGGGACAGGTGACCGTGTCCAGGATAGTCCAGGGGTCGATGACGGTGCCACCCATGAACAGCGCCGCCTCCCGCTCGGGGTGGCAGGCCAGGGTTAGCGCGCCGTCTTCGGTGTCGGACAGGCCGTACTCGAAGTAGAGCTCCAGCACCTCGCGGTCCCAGTTGCGGAACAGCTCCTTCTCGCCGAAGTACTCCCGGGCCTCCTCCTCGCCCTCCCAGCGGTTGCGGCGGCGGATGGCCCTCGAGGCCATGGGGTGCTGTCCACCGTTATCTCCGCTTCGTAGAAGGGGGAGGGAAGGAAGATGGGCTCGATGAGGATCAGGCGTGACGCCAGCGGGCCGTGCAGGGCTTCGGCGATGGTGGAGACGACGGCGCCCATGGAGTGCCCCACCAGCGTCGGGCGGTCCACCTCGAGGCCTTCGATCAGGTCGGCCAGGTCGCCGGCCAGGACCTGCCAGCTCAGCCCGCCCCGCAAAGGGTCATGGATGCGGTGTTCGCAGAAGTAAGGGGCGATCACCCGGTGGCCGTCCGCGGCCAGCTCCCGGGCGATGGGGTGCCAGAGCCACGGCTGAAAACCGGTAGCGTGGAGCATGGCCACGGCCGGGCCGTCACCCGGGTAGTGCAGGTACTGGACCTCGACGCCGCCTAAGTCATGTGCGAGTACTTCCGGTTTCATAAGATCTATTATACAGGCGTTATTTCGATGGCCAGGTCGCCGCCGCTCGACGCCGACCACTCCACTGCCCCTTCTCCGCCGGTGACCAGCTCGAACAGCCCCTGGGCCATTCCCACCAGCATGGGTATGAGGCAGGGATTTTCCAGGCGCAGGTGCATCCGCTCGCCGGACCAGCCCATCTCCGCCAGGTTACCCAGGCCTCGCAGGGCCATCTGCCGGCGGAGTTCCTCGCGGTCCCCCGGGTCATCGATGGCCAAACCGCCGCTTTTTGCGAAACGTCGCTGTGCCTCGACGATCACCTGGACGATGTCGTGGCCCAGTTCGAATTCCAGCTCCTGGAATATGGCCTCGAACTCCGCCGGGCCGCTCAAGACCATGCGCTGCCCCGTATCGCGGCTGGTGATGGTGCCCTCGTCCATCTGCCACTGGTAGCTGCTGAGGTCCTTCGGCCCACCGCAGGCCCGGCAACGCTCCATGCCGGTGTCCCCGGGCTTGTCGGGGTATACCTGCATGGGCAGCCGCTCTTCGAACACCGGGGGGTGGGTGGTGGCTGAGGCGACAAACTCGTAATAGCCGGGGGAAACCTCTTCCCGGGTGACGTCAATGGCCACGCCCAGCAAGGCCTCCAAGGAGCCCGCGGTGATGCCGGTAAACGCCTCCAGGAACCAGATGTTCCTGACGCCCAGCTTGTAGAAGTCATGCCCGTCGTGCTTGAGGCTCTTCCCGAGTAACTCGATGGCGCCATAGCCCATCAACTGGGCTTGCTGGGGGATCTTATTGGAGGTGGGGTCGAAAGGGAGCTTTCTTACGAGTTTCTTGACGATCTCCGGGACGAAGTGATCGATGTAGTCGTAGGCTTGCTTGCGTTCGCTCTCCCGGATGATACGGTCGATGGGCTGGCCCAGAATGGCCTCTATGTTGGCGAAGACGCCGAGCAGATTATCGTTCTCGACGAAGAACATCCTGTGGGAGGGATTCTTGCGCTCGACGATCTTGCCGTTTTTGAGCCAGAGGTTCTCCTTGATGATGCGGCGGGGTACCCCGCATACCGGACAGACCTTGAATTTCGCCATCGCCCCCACCTCCGAATACCGGCGCCGTTTCGATTACTCTTCCTATTATTCCCACGGTCGTGATTTTTCACCCGGGATGGGAATAGATATGAACAGGAGGAGGTGCTGGAGATGTCAGGTGTCCACAGAGGCGGGGTTTTCATCGACGAAGAGAGCGCACTGCGAAAGTACATGCTCAAGCGCTACGCCGGGGTCGAGGTGCGTGTGATCGCCCTCACCACCTGGCTGCTGCACCTTCCCGTCACCAGGAACATCCTGGTAAAGAAGGTGATCTGGTATTCCCTGGCCAGGTTCATGGGCATGCGCGCCATAGTCAGCCAGGTGACGACCTTAGAGGAGATGTGCGACTTCATCGACAGCCTGCCTGAGGGCAGCCAGGTAGCGGTGGGCCCCTGCCGTTGCCGCCTGGCCACCGGTGGCTGCGAACATCCCCTCCAGACCGACATCGTCATCATGACCGGCACGCCCATCTGGCTGGAGCTCTTTCCCACCGACTACCGCGTCATCGAACGTGAAGAGGCCAGGAAGATAGTGGGGGGCTGCTACGAGCTTGGGCTGGTGCCCATGCTCGACCGGCACATGTATTATCACGGCAACGCCAACTACTTCGTAATCTGCAACTGCTGCGCCTGTTCCTGTGCCATCATTCTTGCTTACCACACCTTCAAGCAGATCGGCTACCACCTGATCCCGTCCGGCTCACGCTCGGCCGTGGACAGGGAGAAGTGCAAGGGTGACGGGGCTTGCGTGGAGGCCTGCATATTCGGGGAGAGGAGGCTGGTGAACGGCAAGGCCCTGGTGCTGGACTGCCAGGGTTGCGGCCAGTGCGTAAGGGTCTGTCCCAACCAGGCCAATCGCATGGTCGAGCGCTGATAAGCCAGCCGGAGCAGAAGAAAAACCCCCCGAGGGGGGTTTTTCCGGTTCTTGTCGGCGATGGTGTCAGGCGGCCGCCCCCTTCTTCTTCACGAAGAAGAGGACGATGCCGATCACCAGCAGCAGGCCTCCCAGCACGAACCCGATGACCGGTATGTAGGTCCTGGCCAGCTTGATCTTGCCGATGTTGTCCTTGGCTACTTTGGCCATCTCGGCCACGGACTCGTCTGTCTGGTTGTAATCGAGCGAGAATATCCGGCTCGGTTCCGCGTTGGTCAGCGAACCCTGCAGTTCCACCAGTTTCTGCACGTACGGCCCCAGCACCGGGTCATCCGAGTACTTCATCAGGGCGCCGAAGAGCGGCAGCAGGACTTCGAGGTCGGGAGACATGCTCAGGTCCTCTTTCGTCTCGAAGACGTCCATGGGCAGGCCGGTGTTGGGTTCGATGCCCACTACCTGGTAAACGTCCCAGTAGTAGGTGAGAGGGATCATCTCCCGGGTGACCTGGTTGACGGCCTGCTGGTCTTCCGCACTCATGCGGGGGACTCCCTGGGCCAGGAAGGCGTCGACGTCGAATCCCGCCGCCTTAAGCTGGTCCGCCACGACGGAGAAGGCCACGCTCTGGGGGAAGCCCATTACTTCGAGGTAAGCGGGGAGCTACCGGGTCCCTCGGGTAATGGCCCCCCGAAGACGAGCATCCTGACGCCGTCCACTGTCCGTTCATCAATGTAGGTGAGGATGACCCCCATGCCGGTCTCCGCTTTCCAGGTGTAGTAGGTCCCGTCCGGCTCCATGCCCATGGGGAAGAGGGGGTAATAGGTACCCGCCCGGTCCACCTGGTTCGAGGGGATCCAGTCATAAGCGCGGTTATCGGCCAGGTTGGCCGACTCCTTGCGGTCGAGCACGAAGACCGATTTCCGTTCTGATTTCTGGATGCCGAAAGTCGCGGAGACATCTTCTTCGAAGAGGATCACGTCACTGGTGGACTCGTCGTCGATGGTAAAGATGCGGCGCTCTACCTCCAGGGGAAGCTTGAGTTCCTGGCCTGCGGGCAGCGGTACCTGGGTCGCGGGGTTGACGTAGAAGGTCGCCTCACCCTCATAATATCCGGTCATGTCCTGGCCCGTGGGTATCACCAGTAAAATATTAAGTCCCACCGTCATCCAGATCACCGTTCCCACCAGGAGCAGGACGCCCAGCACCGTCAGTATCGTTCCTGTTTTCTTCATTTTATTTCACCTCCTTTCTATTTCAGTCTACTCTACTGAAGTTATCGGCATAATCGATTAGTAAACATATATCAACCTTGATATTTTGCGGTACAAGCATGGGGCCAGCAGGGCGCGGAGCGTTTACACCTTAACTTCGATGACCAGCACGCCGTCGTCGCTGAGGTCCCATTCGACCTTGGAGCTTTCTGCCTCCATGGCCAGCTCGACCAGGGCCTGGGTGGAGCCGACCATGGGCAGGTGGAGACAGGAGTTGTTTATGGTCAGGACGGTCCCCTGCCGCTTGGCATCGAAACCGACGATATCGCCCAGGCCGTGCAGGGCGGTCATGTGCTTGAACTCCCAGCCGCTGCGCTGCCAGTTGTCGCTGCCCGTGTAGGATTTGACGAAGCGGCGTTGCGCTTCCACCGCCAGGTGCGGTATTTCCTCGCCCAGTTCGGCGGCCAGGTCCAGCAGTATCGCGTCAATGGCCCCTTCGCCGAAGAAGGCCATCCTCCGGCCGGTTACCGGATCGTAGATGGTGCCGGCGTCCAGGTCCCAGACGCAACGCCCCACGTCCACCGGGACGCCACAGGTGCCGCAGCGCTCGAAGGTGACGCCGCCCGGCTTCAGGGCATAGCGCTTGTGGCGCAGCCTTTCTTTCAATTCCAGGGGGTGCGACCCCTCGCATACCCTTACCTCGTAAGTCCCGTCGCCGATCTCCCGGCGTTCCGCCCACAGGTCTCTCCCCTCGAGGGCCTCCACTGACCCCAGGGTGTCGGCGGTATTGAAGGCCAGGGAGTAGGGATTGCGGACCAGCTGGACACGCCAGGGATAGGAGTCACCTGTCTCCCACGCGCTGCTCATGTCGACGTCGCCGTATCCGTAGATCCTGCCGATCTTCTCTATCTGGGCGTTGAACCGCTTGACCCGTCCGAGGAATTCATCCATGCCGCCTTCCATCGACAGCAAAGCGTCCCGGTCGTTGATGGGGAAGACCTTCTCCACGTAATCTCGGGTCTCGCGGCGCTTGCTCTCGATGACGATATGCTCGATGGGAATGCCGATAAGGTCCTGGATGCCCATGAAAAGGTTGTCAATGGTCTCGGATTCATAGAAGACCAGGCGGTTGCCGGGGGACATAGCGATGGAGACGACCCCGTTATCTTCCCATCGCAGCCCGTTGCCGATGAGGGTGGGGACCCCGCAGCTGGCGCACGTTCCTATGTCGGCCATTCTAACCTCCCTGCTGCTCGCTTTGCATCTATGTTACTACGAACCGGCCACGACGGGTTATTATTAATGAACTAGGTGGAATTCCACGGCCAGAGGAAGTGATGACGGATGCTGATCGAGGATTACGACATCGAGGTGACCACGCCGGCCTGCGACTCCTCGTCGCCTACTTCGTGGCTAAGGTGGTGCTCGAAGCAACGACATCAGCGAAGTCCTGCCCTATGTCAACGGCACGGTGGAAAAGGGCGAGTTCATACCGGGCATCCCCGTGCTGGTGTTGAAGGAAGGCGGCCGCAAGTATGCCCTGCGGTCCGACCAGATCGCCATCTAGCAGCATCACCGACCGGGACGAGGCGGACCGGGCTAAGCCCGCGCCATCGTCGAGAGGATCAACGCGTTGTGGGAAGACCGGGCCAACCTCGAGCCCAGTTTCGACACCTGGAAGAAGCCTGGGGTGTTGGAGGTGCTCAAGCTGCTCCCCCGCACCAACTGCCGGGAGTGCGGCCTCGATACCTGCATGGCCTATGCCGCCAAGCTGGCGGAGGGGAAGAAGAGTCTCGAGGACTGCCCGGCCCTGAACGAAGACGGGTGCAGGGAGGCGCTGGCCTCCCTGCACGAGATGGGCCTGTAACCTACGCCATCGACTGCAGCATCTCCTGGGCCCGCTTCAGCAGCCGCTGCATGTCGGCGAAGGCGCTCCTCTCGTCCACGGTGATCTCTGACGTTCAGGTCGCCCTCCATGAGCTTCTCGGAGATGGTGTCCAGTTCGATGATGGGACGGGTCACGTAACGCATGGTGGCCCAGGCCATCACCAGGGGCGAGAAGGCCAGGCAGAGCAGGAGGAAGAGCAGGCTGAGCAGGAGCTGGCTGGTGAGCAGGCTGCTGGTGCCGTCCTCGTAGAGGCCTTCCAGCACATCGGCCTGAGGGGTGACGTTGACGACATAGTACTCGAACTGGCCTTCACCGAATCCTGGGTAGTCCGAGGGGTTCATGTTAAGTATCACCAGGTCGCCTTCACGGTAATAACCCTCGTAGATATTGATGGAGTCTCCCACTTCGGTTAATAGCGGCTCCTTCAACTCCACGCCCTCCTTTACCGAGGTGTAGTACTTGCCCTTGCCTCCCGGCTCGACATAAGCCACGTTGGCATCGCAGTCGAAGGTGACCCGGACCAGGTTGGCGAGGCGTTCTATGGTGGCGTCGCGGTCGATGGTGGCGTCGGGGTTCCAGAGCTCGGCCCCGATGTAGACGTCGGGGTTGGTCTTGGTGTAGTCGATGATGGAGTCGTAGCAGCCGGCGTAGTAGTCGGCCATCTCCTGGTCGACGCTGTTGAGTATCTCCTCGGTCTTGGAATTGGTCAGGGATATCGAGGTGACCAGCAAGATGATGGTGCTGGCCAGGAAGAGCAGGGTGGTCACGGCGGCCCAGACCGCGATGACCTTGCTGATCTCCCGCCGCCTGATCGGCTTCTCCGTTTCTCCGCCACCACCGGCCGCCTCGCCCTTGCCCAGGATGACCCGGCCGCTGTTGACCAGGCGCTGCAGGTTGGCGAAGATGCTTCCTTCCCTCACCTCTTCCTCTGCGCCGGCCTCGCCCCGCATGATCTCCCGGGCCTCCCGGCTCAACCGCTCCATGGGCCGGCCCAGCCAGCGCCGGATGGAGATGTAGATGATCAACAGGGAGAGGGCCAGGATGAGCAGGAAGAGGATGATTACCCCCCATACCTGCTGCCGGATGGCGTCGGACTTCTCGTCCTCGTAGGCCTGCCTGATGGCCGCGTCCTGGGAGGTGTTGTCGATGACGTAGAGCATGCTGCTCCCGGGGATCAGCCCCGGCTTGTTGATCACCAGGAAGGTGCCCTGCCGCCCGTCGATCTCGTCCACGACGGCGTACTCCTCGCCCCCGGTCATCCCGAGGTCCAGGTCCTGGGGGACCTGGAGGCCGGGACTGGCGGCGGAAGCAGTGACCTTTTCTCCAGAGTAGACGACGATGAAGTCGGCGTTGTAGGCCCGCAGGATGGAGGTCATGAAGAAATCATAGAGAGCTGCCGAGTTGCTCAGGAGCTCCTGCATGCTGGAGCCGAACTGGATATCGATGCCTCTCAGGTAATCCGCCATGCTGGCGTAACAGGACTGGAGGTGGCCGGCGATCTGCTCGGCCATGGCTGTCTTCATGCGGTCGGTCTGGCTGCGCAGGTTGGAGCGGGAACTGAATATGAGGTAGACCGACACCGAAGCGATCAGCAGCACGCAGCAGAGAGTGCTCACCAGTACCAGTTTCTTGATCTCTATACCTTTGAACATTTTCCCCTCCCGGAATGAATCTTCTGTAAAGAACAGCCAGCAAGAAAATTATCCAGTGTTGAGAACGGATGCACAAGCGTAGCGGTCGACGGCCGGGAAGAGGAAAACGCATGGCCAGGGTCGGAGCCCTGGCCATATCCGTAACTCTTCTTTTTCGAAGAAGCGCCTACCTGGTCTTGTTCCAGATGTTGTAGGCGGGGCAGACCTTCTTGAACTCGTCGTCGGCGTGGGTGCCGCAGTAGCGGCAGGCGTGGAAGAACTGTCCGGCCAGCACCAGGTCCATCAGGACGAGGTAGGTCAGCAGGCTCTTGCGGTCCTTGCGCATGGCCAAGGCCGGGGCCCAGAAGATGGTGGACAGCGAGAGCACTTCCATTCCCAGGCCGATCTGGGGCACCGGCTTCTCCCGCTTGGGGAAGATCATGCTGGTGTACTTGCCCAGGTAGTAGGAGTAGCACATCTTGCCGTAGCCGCTGCAGCTGGCGCAGATGAGGTAGCGGGGGATGGAGAGGAATAGCGCCCAGCCCGGCCAGCCAGGCCGCCAGGGCCTTCTTGTTACCGCTCTTGACCAGTGCCCGCCACCCCCACGGCCACGCGCCGCCGCGAAGGCTGACGAAGCGCACGGCCATGATGGCGGGATTCGGGCTCACGTCGAAAGCCGCTGGGGCCTCCGCGCACCCGGCGCAATCGCAGTTGACTTCATGTTCCATGGTTTTCTCCTTTCTTACTAAAGATCGAATGCCGTGTCGAAACCTTCCCTGGTGGCGCTGTAGATGCGCCCCACCTTGCGCGCGTCGCCGATGAGCTCCATGCGTGGGAAACGTGATTTCCACTCCTCGAGAGGCGGTTCTCGCTCTTGACCCCCACCGACAGGACCACCTGGTCGACCTCGCGGGTGACGCGGCGCCCGCTCCTCCACTTCTTCCAGGATGATCTCGCCTTCCCCGATCTCCACCAGCCGGTGGGAGACCAGGTATTCGGGCTCGTGCGGTCGAGGCGGTACCGGACGTCCTCCACGTTCTGGGCGTAGGCGCCGGGGGCGATCGCCGTCAGCATCTCCACCACCACGACGCGGTTGCCCGCTTCCGCCAGCAGCTCCGCCGTCTCCAGGCCGGTCATGCCGGAGCCGATGACCGCGACGCGCTTCCCTTCAGGCCTGACCGACCCGTCCAGCACCCGCTCGACGGTGCAGACGTTGTCCCGGTCCACCCCGGGGATGCCTCGGCACCACCGGCTGCGCCCCGGTGGCCACGATGACCGCGCAGGGGCTCAAGGCCTCCGAGGTCCCGCGCGGACGGCTCGGTGTTGAAGCGGATCTCCACGCCGCCGCGGACGGCGGCGCTCTCCAGGTCGTCCATGCACCAGTCGATCTTGTCCTTGCCGGGCGGCTTGTCGCCCAGGTTGAGCTGGCCCCCGGTGACCGCGGCGTGCTCGAAGACCACCGGCTTGAAGCCGCGGTCCGCCAGCACGCGGGCCGCCGTCAGCCCCGCCGGGCCCGCCCCGACCACCGCCACCGCGCGGCCTGCTCCCGTCGCGGCGCGGCTCCGCCGTCTCCTTCTCGCGCCCCAGGCGGGGGTTGACGGTGCACTCGACGCCCTTGTTCTTCAGGCCGTTCTTCGCCCATGGACTCCATGCACCACAGGCAGGAGATGCACCGGGTGATCTCGTCCTCCCGCCCTTCCGCCGCCTTGGAGATCCAGGCCGGGTCGGCGAGCAGGGGCCGGCCGAGGGCGATGAAGTCCTGGGTGCCGTCGGCCAGCTGCTCCTCGGCCTGCTCGCGGCGAGCGGATGAGGTTGGCGGCGATGACCGGGATGTCCACGGCTTCCTTAACCGCGCGGGCCAGGTGCTTGCGCCAGCCGGGCTCGAAGGACATGGGCTCCAGCCACCAGTTGATGGTCTCGTAGTTGCCGGAGGAGACGTCGATGGCGTCGACGCCGGCCCGCTCCAGCCGCCGGGCTATCTCCACGCCCTCCTCCAGCTCGATGCCCTGGCCCGGCTCGCCTATCTTCGCGTAGAACTCGTCGACGGTGAGCCTGACGATGACCGCGAGGTCCCTGCCGTGCTCCCGCCGGATGCCCTCGATGATCTCCTGAGCGAAGCGCAGGCGGTTCTCCAGGCTGCCCCCGTACCGGTCCCGGCGGCGGTTGGTGTAGGGGCTGAGGAACTGCTGGACCAGGTAGCCGTGGGAGGCGTGCAGTTCCACCCCGTCGGCCCCCGCCCGTTTCACCCGGCCGGCCGCGTCGACGAACCGCCGGACCAGCCTGGTCACCTCCCACCTGGTCATGGCGCGCGCCCTCTGCCCGTAGTGCCGGCTGGCCACGCCGGAAGGGGAGGGCAGGGCGGGCCAGGTGCGTGCCATCATCAACCGCTGGGCCATCGCCGCGATCCTCTCGTTCTCGACGGACATCTTCAGAAGGAGCTTGAAATGCCCCGGCCAGACCCTTCCCATCAGTTCGACGCAGGCGGCGTTCAGGTCCACCAGGGCCATGCCCTGGCTGCCGGCGTGGTGGATCTGGCAGAAGACCCTGGTGCCCTGGGCGTGCATGCGGTTCACCAGCGCGGCAAAGGGCGCGATGTCGCGGTCGTGGGCCATGGACAGCTGCCGGGGCAGCAGGGTGCCCGTGAAGTTGTCCACCCGGGTGGCCCCGGTGATGAGCAGCCCCAGGCCGTTCGTGGCCCGCTCCTCGTAGATGCCCGTCTGCGTCTCGGACGGGGTGCCGTCGTAGTTGGCATAGCCCGTACCACCATGGGCGCCATCACCGTGCGGTTGCGGATGGGGACCTTGCCGATGACGCCTTCGCTGAAGAGATGAGGGTACTCCATTTCCTCGTACCTCAGTCTTTCTTCAGATAAGAATAGGGGACTCCGCAGGTCATGTGGGTGGAAGGGTTCCCTCCCCAGAGAATGCCTCCCGCGCAGAAGAAAGAGAGGTTGGCCTTTTCTTCCAGGATGGGAATGGCCGTGGAGTTGCGGCAGACCGACATGGAGGCGATGAACGGCTTCATGGCCGCTTCCACCGGGCCGGCCAGCCGGCTGCCCGCGGCCAGCTTGATGAAGCGCTGCCACGCCTTTGACGGAGTGATCCGGGTGAGCAAGCGGTTGGTCCAGGTTACCAGGGTGACCTTCCAGGCCGGCAGGGCGTCGAGCTCCATCCCCAGGGCGCTCCTCTCCATCTCGCGAGCGCAGCTCACCGCCCATTTGTCCTTGCCGAGGTCCTTCATCAGCTTCCAGAGGGTCTCGGCCGGTCCCTGCAGGATGACCGAGTCGGGCTCGTAGCCTTCCGGGAACCCGGCCAGGGGAGCCAGCAGCACCGCCTTGACCGGCCCCTGCAGGCGCGGGACTCTGCTTCTTGTCGAAGGCGCTCTCTACATCCTTGAGGGCGAGGATGGCCGGGGACCACTTGCACACCTCGATGGAGCCGTCGCGCACCAGTTGCGGCGTTGTTTTCGCCTTACTGGCGGCTTCGCAGTAGGAGACTCCCTTGTATACCTCCAGGTCTTCCAGCCCGGACGGTTCTTCGCGGAGTATCTTGACGCCTACCGCCGTCACCCCGTCTGGTACTTGCATGTTTCATCCTCCCTCAGGTCAACTTAAGTCAAAAGTTTTGTGGTGGTGGCGACGGCGAATTCCCTGGCCCGGCGGCAGACCTCGGCGTCCCGGACGTAGGGGGCGAAGTCGCGATAGCCGGAGAAGGTCCGCCCGGTCATCTCCCGGCAGTCCAGCGAGCCGAACTCGGCTTCCCAGGCTCGGATGAACCGTTGCCCGAGGGAGAAGAACTCCTCCCGGTCCCGCTTTAAGTAGATGTTTAAGTGCCCGCGCAGAAAGCCCACCAGGTTGCCGGTGATGCCGACGGCCTCGGGGTCCAGGCCGTAACGCCAGGCGATGGGCAGGAAACCCGCGGCGGCGGCGCCGCACAGCCCGCCGGCCAGGCCGACCCCGCCGTTCATGGCCATATACAGGGTCTCGAAGAACTCATCGCCGGCCCCGGTGGCCTCGCGCAGGCGCCTCAGCGGCTCCACCGCGCAGTGCCTGAGCTCCGTCACTTCGCCGGGGTCTTCTTCTCCCAGCGGACGGTCCTCCAGGTCCGACAGGAAGCGGGCGGCCGGCCCGGCGTGCACGACGCAGCGCAGCCAGCGGCCGCGGAGGGCGTAGCGGTTCATGCCGGCCAGGGTGTCCAGCTGGCAGCCGGTGCGCTCGCGGCAGAGGGTGCTGCCGTAGTTGCGTTCGAACCAGGAGGTGTATTCCTTTAGCAGGCCGTGGAAGGCGGCCATGCGGCGAGGGTCCCCTTCCCGCAGGGCGTCCAGGTGGCGCAGGGCCAGGGACTGGCAGCCGCCGCTGACCACCCCGCAGGTGGAGGAATGGGTGAAACAGCCCCCCTCCAGGTGGCTGTTGGCCTTCATCAGCATGTCATTCTCCACTCCCAGGTAGTCGCGCTGGGTGGAGAGGGTGCACTGATTGCAGTTGGCGTAGGTGAAGATGCGGGTGCGGGCGGTGCGTGAGAGCTGCTTCTTCGAGAGCTTCTTACCCATGGCTCGATCAGGCCTCCGCTTTCTCGTAGCGCATCTTCTCGTACCAGAGCGTGTCGCGGTCGCCGATATCGGTGGTGGCCATTTCGAGCAGGGCCTTGAGCGAGCCCAGGGGCAGGCGGCATACATGCGCACCAGCAGGCCCGGTACCTTGAGGACGGGCGGGAAGGCGCCGTGCGGTGGCCTGGGGAGATTCCTTGGCCGCCTCGTCTCCCAGGTAGTCGAGGCCGAAGGAGGCCGGCAGCAGCTGCCGCCGGTGGAGAGCAGCTCGGTCAGCTCGCCGCGCGACGATGTCGGATTGATAACCGAGAAGGTGCCGGCCTCCATGGCCACCATCAGCTTGGTCAGACCTCGGGCAGCTTTCCAGCTCCCGGGCCATGGGGCAGTAGCGCTCCTCTTTGGTGGCCCAGCCCTTGCTCTCCTCGGTCCAGACGCCGCGCACCCCGATGGTGCCGTCCTCGAAATCGAGGACGCGGCCCAGGCTGCGGGCGTCGTCGGGGTCGATTTCAAGCGCTTCTCTTTATCAGGGCGGCCCGCTCCACCCCGGCCCGGTAGAACATATATTGCAGCCGCTTGACGCCGCGTTCGCCGAAGCGGCCGTAGACGGTCGGCAGCAGCCAGGCCAGCTGGCTGTCCCATGAATCCGGATGGGCAGTTCCAGGTGCCACTGCGGGTTTGCAAGGTCCTTCAGAGTGGGCTTGAACGAGAGGACCACCAGGCCGTGCGCGGCCAGTCCGGCGGCCGGCGATGCCTTTGGCGGCCGTGGAAAGCTTGAGTTTCATGGCGACTCCTTTTCTCGTGGAGTTATTGGGGGGGCTCGTAGCCGAATGAAGTCGTACTGGTACATCTCGATGTCGTCGATATCGGTGGTGAGCAGCTGGAAGGCCGTCTTGGCCAGGGCCAGGGGGCCCATGGCCAACATGCGCCACTTCAGGCCGGGCGGGTCGAGCACCGGCGGGAAGGCGCCGTGGGTGGTCTGGGGCGACTCCTTGGCGGCTTCCTCGGGAGGGAGGTAGGCCAGCGACTCGATGGTGCCCTTGCAGCAGCTGCCGCCGGTGGAGAGCAGTTCGTCGAAGCAGGGTATCTCCAGCCGGGGGTTGATGTTGACGAAGGTGCCGGCCTCCATGGCCATCATCAGCTTGGTGCAGACCTCCGGGCACTTTTCCAGCTCCTTGGCGATGGGGCAGTAGCGCTCCTCCTTGGTGGCGCGCCCCCTGGGTTTCCTCCACCCAGGTGCCGCGGACGCCGCCCATGCCGTCCTCGAAGTCGAGGACGCGTCCGAGGCTGCGGGCGTCGTCGGGGTCGATCTCCAGGTACTTCTTCATCATGTCCGAGCGCAGGAGTCCGAGTTGTAGAAGAAGAGCTGCAGTTTCTTGACTCCCCGCTCACCGGAACGGGCGTAGAGGTTGGGCAGCAGCCAGGCCATCCCCCGCCCCATTACCAGGCGTATGGGGATCTCCGCGTGCCACTTGGGGTCCAGCAACTGGCGCGGCGTGGGCTTGAAGGAAAGGGCTGCCAGGCTATGCACGGCCAGTCCGGTGAGGGCGATACCTTTCGCGGCTGTCGAGAGCTTTCAACGGTTTCATGAGACCTCCTTGTTTTCCCTGCCTTGGTTTTATGTCACTGCCCACGGTAGAGGGCATGCATTGATTTCAAAGTGCCCGGCGAGTTTGCCGGATCGCGCGGGCGGCTTTTAGAGGAAATCATTCGACTTCGACCTGTAAGGTATTTTGTAACACAAAATATCTTAGTTTGTAAAGGACATTTCTTATGAAAAACATGACGTCAAGTCACGTTTCGGGGTGGGCGCAGCCCTGACTTTTCCACTTGCCTGGCAAGGTGAAATGGGGGTCCCGGAAGATGAAAAAGCCGGGCGTTTTGCCCGGCTTTTTCCTTGTCGACGGCAGCGAGTGCCGGTAAGCCGGTGTTACCTGGGTACCGAGGGTCCCCCCTCCGGCCAGGGTGTAGGTCAGGGTTGTCACGGGCCGTGTTGAAGAGGTCGAGGCCGGCCAGGCCGGCGACATCGCGGTTTCCCCCGCATCCTGCCGCCATGAGGCAGCCGGCTGCCAGTAGAGCGCACGCCGCTAATGGGACGAGCTTGCCCTGAAAGAAAGAGGGGCCTGACCCCACCTTTCTTGACCCTGAAAGAAAGAAGGGGCCTGACCCCACCTTTCTTTGCCGGTGTCTTCTTCAGGGTCTAAGATAATGTGACTTCAGAGATGTCGAGTGGAGGCCGGAGGAGAGCATGGGTGAAAGGGAAACGGTAAACAGGGAGAAGCTGTTCAGCAGGGACTTTGCCTTCATCTGCGCCGTCAACTTCCTGGCCTTCTTCTCCATCTACCTGATCATCCCCATCCTTCCCACCTTCCTGGAGGAAAAGGGCTACTCCAATTTCCTCATCGGGGCGCTCATGTCCATGCTGCTCATCCCCACCCTGCTCCGCCCCTTCCTGGGCAGGATGAGCGACACGCGCGGCCGCAAGTCCCTACTGGTGTGGGGGCACCCTGCTGCTCTCCGCCGCCAGTTTCTTCTACGCCGGCTTCGATTCCGCGGCGCCTCTCTTCGCGGTCCGCTTCATCAACGGCATCGGCCTCGCCGCCTTTCATACCGCCGCTTTCGCCCTCATCAGCGACCTCTCCCCTCCCTCCCGGCGCCTGCAGGGCATCGCCATCTTCTTCATCTCCATCGACGTGACCATCGCCATAGCGCCGGTGGTGGCGAGGTTGATGCAGGAGGCCTGGGGCTATAAGCCGGTCTACCTGCTGGCGGGTGGACTGGCCATGTCGGCGTTTCTGCTCTCGTTGGCCTTGCGGGAACGGGAAGGCGACAGGCCGGCCGCTGCCGCCGCGGGCACCTGGCGGGGCATGCTTCACCCCCCTGCACCGCCTGGTCTTCCTGACCACCATGGGATTCACCTTCACCTACGGCTCCCTCTCCACTTTCATCGTGCTCTCGGCGGAGGAAGTGGGCATCTCCCAGGGTGAGCTCTTCTTCACCGTCTTCGCCGCGACCCTGCTGGTGATCCGCCTCGGGGTGGGGGCTAAGGCCGACGGCTGGTCCCGGCGAGCGCTGGTGCTGGGATCTGGCGCCATCACGCTAGTGGGGCTGGTGGGGATAGCCTACTCCGGCAGCCTGGCCTGGCTCATCGCGGGAAGTTTCGTCTACGCCCTGGGCTTCGCCTACCTCCCCACCACCCTCTCGGCCATGCTGCTGGACCACACCCCCGACAGTTCCCGCGGCATGATGCTGGGGATGTACCTGGCGGCCTTCGACATCGGCATGGCCCTGGGCGGCTTGCTCATGGGACCGCTGGCCGACCGCTGGGGATACACCACCATGTACCTTGCCGGCGGAGGGCTGGCGCTGGCCTGCCTGGTATGGTTCTTTCTGCGCACTTCAGGCATGGCCGCGGCGGAAAAAGCCGGCTACCTGGAGGAGCAGCAGGAGATGGGTCCCCTCACCGAATTCTGACCCAGGCTTCCCTTATTGACATATCCTGTTAATGAACACGATAATAAGAAGGGTAAGAATATTCAGATAAATCAGATATTACAGACAGGATGGTGATGAGGTTGGCGAAGGCGGTGTCCGGGAACAAGGCCGCGACCGGGGAGACATGCGCATGTTGCCGGGTGGACTCACTGGTGTCGGTGGACGAGCGGGGCCAGATGGTCCTGCCCAAGGAGCTGCGTCTCCGGGCGGGCATCCAGGCCGGCGACAAGCTGGCGGTGGTCTGCCACGAGAAGGACGGTGAAGTCTGCTGCCTTACCCTGATGAAGGTGGACCAGCTGAACGGCCTGGTCAAGGAAGCTCTGGGCCCGATGATGCAGGAGATGCTGTAATGGAAAAGATTGATACGCGTGAAGAAGAAGTCGAGGAATGCGGGACTTGCTGCGAAGTCGACCCGCAGACCATGAAGCCCACCTGTTGAGGCCCCCAGAACCAGGCAGTTGCCTGGGAGGGGGATGAACGGGAGATACGCCCGGCTTCCGTGGTGTTGAGTGCCGCCGACCGCTTCGACCACCTGCTGGCGCGAGTGGGATGGAAGCGCTCTTTCCACCGGGTGCGCCCCGGTCTTTACAGCGTCGGTAAGCCTACTGCTTCTTCTCCAGTGCTGGTGAGCGCCAATTACACCCTGAGCTTCGACGCCCTGCGTACGGCGCTGGCCGGCATGGACGCCTACATCCTGGTGCTGGAGACCTTCGGCATCAACGTCTGGTGCGCTGCCGGCAAGGGCACCTTCGGCACGGACGAGCTGACCGGCCGCATCACCTCCACCGGGTTGGCCGGGGTGGTCAGCCACCGCGAGGTCATCATGCCGCAGTTGGGAGCCACCGGGGTCAGGGGCTACGCGGTGAAGGAGCGGACCGGCTTCAAGGTCCGGTTCGGCCCGGTCCGGGCGGAGGATATCCCCGCATATATCGCCGCCGGCCAGGCGACGCCGGAGATGCGCCTGGTCAGGTTCGACCTGGCCGACCGCCTGGTGGTGGTACCGGTGGAACTGGTCAACGCCTTCCTGCCCATGGCGGTCATAGCCGTCGCGGCCTTCTTTCTCACGGGATTGCTAGGTCTGCTGGCAGTGGTAGTGTCGGCCCTGGCCGGCCTGGTGCTCTTTCCCATGCTCCTCCCCTGGCTGCCGGGACGCGATTTCAGCGCCAAAGGGTTCGTGCTGGGAGCCGTCGCCGCTCTTCCCTTCGCGGTCGCCATCGCCCTGCGGGCCGGCGACTTGTCCTGGTGGGAGAGGCTTCTTTCAGCCCTCCCCTACGCGCTGGCCCTGCCGGCGATGGTCTCCTTTATCGCTCTCAACTTCACCGGAAGTACCACCTTCACTTCGCTGACCCGGGTGAAGCGGGAGATGTTCACCTACATACCGTACATCGCGGCGCTGTTCGGCCTGGGGGTCGCGGCCGGCCTGGCCTGGGGCGTCGTCAGGATAGTGGGAGGTTGAGATGGCCGGAGTGAAAGCCCCCGATACCACGCTTACCTATGACCAGAGCAAGTGCACCGGATGCCGCACCTGCACCGAGGTCTGCCCCCATGCCGTTTTCGCGATGAACGAGAAGAAGGCCCACCTCGTGCGCATCGAGGACTGCATGGAGTGCGGCGCCTGTGCCCTCAACTGCCGGGAAGGGGCCATCTCCGTGGAAAGCGGCGTGGGCTGCGCCTCCGGCATGATCGCAGCCGCGCTATCCCGCAAGAAAGAGATCCGCTGCTGCTGACCCCGTCTATCTTCTTCTTACCTTGGCGATCTGGCGGTCCATCACCAGGTCGAGCAGCCAGGGACAGAACCTCTTGAGGTAATAGAGCATCCCGGCCGAGCCGGGGCTGATGAAGAACCTGCCCTTACGCATGCCCTTCAACAGCGCCACGGCCACTTCGTCCGGCTGCATCAACCCGCCGCCCTCGCTGACGGCCACCGTCTCCGGTGGCTTGGTGAGGTTTTCCGTCGCGAAACCGGGGGTGTCGGTATCCGGTGGGCAGACGACGGAAACCTTCACGCCGTGCGGCTTCATCTCGCTCCGCAGCGCCTCGGAGAAGCCGATGACGGCGAACTTGGAGGCGCAGTAGTCGGTGTACCCGAAGACGCCTATGAACCCCAGGACCGAAGTGACGTTGACGATGTGGCCATGCCGTTGCTTGAGGTGGGGCAGCAGGGCCGAAACGGTGTTCCATGCGGCGTAGGCGTGTGTCTTCATGCTCTCGTCGAACTGCTCGTAGCCGATGTTCTCAAAGTATTCGGGGTAAGCGCGCCCCACCGAGTTGATGAGGATGTCGGGTGGACCGAAAGCCTCCACCGCTTCTTCCATCACCCGCGTCACCGCCTGGTGGTCGGTGACGTCGAGCTGGTGGATGGCGAAGCGTTGCTCCCCGCTTTTCCGGGCGGCCTCGATGTCCTCCAAGGCCTGGTCCAGCCGCTCGCGCCCCCGCGCGAAGATGACCACGTCGGCCCCATCCCGCGCCAGCAGCACCGCCGTGGACAGCCCGATGCCGCTGGACCCGCCGGTGATGTAAACGGTTTTTCCTTCAAAGCCCCGGTTCTTCATGCTTCCACCTCCCTTATCGATTATAGAAGGGAATCGGCGGGGGCGAAACGTTCTGATATGATGAAGGGTGGAAAGACAACCGAGCGGATGGAGGTAGAAAACATGGGAGATAAGAAGTTCGTCAGTAAGGAAGAGTTGACGCTGGAAGAGGCGGTGGCCCGCCTGCAGAAGCTGGTGGACGAGTTCAAGCAGCGCAAGGTCGTCCTGACGTCGGAAGGGGAGTCCTACCTGGTTGAGCCGGCCGGCGAGGTCAAGCTGGAGCTGGAGTTCGAGGAGAAACAAGGCAAGGAAGAGCTGGAGATAGAGCTGAGCTGGAAGCGTGCCGGTTCTTCTGAAGAAGACGAAGAAGACGAAGAAGACGAAGAAGAGGGCGAGGAAGAAAAGGAAGAGGGCGAAGCCGTGGAGAGTGTGAAGTCCCCGATGATGGAGCCGTGCAGCTGTGAGAGTTGCTCACCGGGAGCGGCTCCCTGCCAGGGCCACGGGCATCCGCTTAAAAAGTTCATGCCGCTGGTGGCGCTGGGGTTCGCGGTGGCCACCATCGTCGTGGCGAAAAGGAACGGCCTCCCGCAGTGGGCCGTGGACCTGAAGGACAAGGTTCTCAGGCGCACTCCCGTTATCGAGGAGGTGCTGGTGGTGGAGGAGCCCAGCCGGCTCCCGCAGTGGATAGTAGTCCGCAGGGACAAGCTCCCGTCCTGGGCCGTGGACCGGGGAGAGGAAAGCATGCGGCGTGTGGCTGAGCTCAAGGATCGCAGGTTCCGCCGCTGAGGGCGGTTTCTTCCGACGGCTCCTCTATCTCGAGCAAATCCACTTCACGCGCGTATTTGAGCAGGACGGAAACCTTGATGGCCACGGCGGTCACCGGCACGGCCAGGATGGCCCCGGCGATACCACCGAGGACCGCGCCGAGCAGCGTGACCAGCAGGGCCACCAGGGGGTGCATCTTTAACGTCTTGCCATAAGCGTAAGCCTGCACCGGCCCTTGCAGAATGGTGTGGGAGATTACCACGAACACCAGCATGATAATGCCCTTGGCCAATCCCTGCGAAGCCACGGTGATGATCACCGCGAAGGCGCCGCCGATGTAGCCCCCGAAAGAGGGGATGTAACAGGTTACGAAGGTAACCACGGAGATGGGTGCCACCATGGGGACCTTGAGGATAAGGGCCACCGGGATTATCAGCAGGGCGTTCACCGTGGCTATGATGGTGGTTCCCTTGAAGTAGCCACGCACCGAGGCGGTCACCTCCTTGAGGATGGCGTCACCCCGCTCGCGCGGCACTCCCAGATGCCCCGCCACGAAGCGGTCGATGGTACCGTCGTCACCCAGGATGAATATCAGCATGAACAGGCCGATAAAGGTGCCCAGAAGAAAAGAGGCGATACCCGGCACCGTGCCGGTGACCCTGTCGGTCACCGCGCTCTGGATCTCCGGCCAGACCTCGTCTATCTTGTCGGTTATCCACTGGCGGATCGAGTCCTTTATCTCCAGGTCGTTGAACCAGTCCTTAATGGCGTCGACCCCGTCCGATGCCTGACGCTCGATGGCGCCGGCCTGGGTGGCGATGCCGTAGATGATCAGGGTGACGATCCCCCCGACCAGCGCGATGACGATGAGCATGGTGAGCACCGTTGCCAGCCAGCGCGGGAAGCGGTGCCGCACCAGGAACTCCACTATCGGCCGGAGCAGGATGCCGATTATGATCGCGATAGCCAGGGGGAGCACCACCGAGTGGGCCATGTCGTAGGCCATGCCCACGACCACGACAACCCCAGCGATGGCCAGGAGCATCCAGCTGGATATGCCCCAGCGCAGGATCGTCGGCTGTTTGGACAGCCAGTGCGGGTCGATCCCGTTGTCCTTCACCGCGCGCCACCTCGTTCCGTCGTTGAAAATCCCGATCAGCCTGAAGGAGATTTCGGCACGGGGAGGCGCGGCACCTTCAATCGAAACCACCGGGAAGACCGCGGGGGATTGTTATAATGAGGAGAGGTTGGAAGACAGTGAGGAGGACACCACATGGAAACGCAGGAAGGACCGCAACCCGAACCCCAGCCACAGCCGCCCTACTACCCGCCGCCCTACTATCCCCCTCCCTACTCCCGCGCCCTACTACGCTCCCCCACGCAACACCATGGACATGCCGCTGGTGGCCCTGATCGTCAGCCTGGTGGGGCTGGTCTACTGGTGCCCGCCCTTCGTCCTTCCCGGCATCACCCTCTATCTCGTCAGCAAGGCGAAGAAGGAGATGGCCGCGGGAGTGCCTGCCGGCCCCTCGAGCGAGACCTACCTGAACATCGCCCGAATCCTGGCCATAATCGAGATATGCCTGGCCGGGATGATAGTTGTTTTCTACGCCGCGATCATCATCATGGCCACGGTGACCAGCTAGCCCGGCGAGCCGCCCTTCTTGAGCTTCTTCAGCTTGGCCAGCTTGGGGGTGATGACCACCTGGCAGTAAGGCTGTGCCGGGTTCTTCGCGAAGTAATCCTTGTGATATTCCTCGGCCGGCCAGAAGTCCTCCAACTCACGGACTTCGGTGACAATGGGCTTGACGTAGGCCGGGTGGATGTCATCGATGTAGCGCTCCACCCTCTCCTTCTGCTCCTCCGAAGTTGTGAGGACGATGGAGCGGTACTGCGCCCCGACGTCGGCGCCCTGCTGGTTGAGGGTGGTGGGGTCGTGTACGGTGAAGAAGACCCGCAGGACCTCCTCCAGGGAAACACGCGCCGGATCGAACTCCACGCGAACTACTTCGGCGTGGCCGGTAACGCTTCCGCAGACCTGGTTGTAGGTGGGGTGAGGTGTGTCGCCGCCGGCGTATCCGGGCTCCGCGCTCACCACTCCCTCCACCATGGCGAAGGCGGCCTCGATGCACCAGAAGCACCCTCCTCCGAGGACGACGGCCTCGTGGCCTTCAGTCTTTTCCACCCTCACCACCCTCATCGTTCCCGGGAATAAACTCGATGGAGAGGGAGTTGACGCAGTGGCGGGTATCCCGGGGGGTGAGACCCTCTCCCAGGAAGACGTGGCCGAGGTGGCCGCCGCAGCGGGCGCAGGTTATCTCGGTGCGCCTCCCGTCGGCGTCGAGGCTGCGGGTAACGGCTCCCTCGATCTCGTCGTCAAAAGAGGGCCAGCCGCAGCCGGAGTGGAACTTGTCGTCTGAACGGTAGAGGGGCGACCCGCACCGGCGGCAGACGTAGGTGCCCTTGCTGGTGCTGTCGCAGTGCTTGCCGCTGAAGGGAGGCTCGGTGCCTTTGCCGACGATGACCCTCTCTTCTTCCGGAGTCAACTTATTGTATTCCATGAACTTATTGTACCCAGCCGGGCCTGGGAGCATGCATGTCCCGCATCGCCTCGATCATCGCGGCTGCTTTCGTACGTCCACCCTGGCTTCCAGGCGTGCCAGGCAGCGATCGACATAGCCGGGGTCGTCCAGCCTGACCTGGATGGCTCCGGCCGGGCAGGCCGCGGCGCAGCGCCCGCAGGCCTTGCAGTCGCCGCCGATCACCGGCCGTCCGCCCTCCAGGTTTAACTGGCCGAAGATGCAGGCGTCCAGGCAGAGGCCGCACCCGTCACACCCTTCCTCCACCTGGACGGAGGCCCCTTCCAGCTTGACCACGATGCGCAGTGCTTCTTCCGGGACGTGGGGCAGGACCCCGAGAAGGCAGCAGCAGGAGCAGCAGAAGCAGACGGTCATGAAATGGCGGTAGTCCTTAACTCCGAAAGCCCGGGCATCCACCCAGGCCTGTCCGATGCAGGGCACCAGGCCATCTTCCACCGCCCGCCGCACGTGCTCAAGAGCTTCCTCGACGCCGGCCTCCCGGCCCAGGGCCGGGTCCAGCTGGCGCGTTCCCTCCCCCAGGAAGAGGCAGCCGATGCCGCGGTCGTGCTCGGTGCAGCCGGAAGAGTTGCGGCAGAAGCAGTGGTTTATGATCACCCGCCGCGAGGCCTGCCGGACGAAGCTCTCGACGATTTCGAGGGGGGCCGCCGTTCCCGGCGGAAGCTCCACGTTCTCGCCCACGGGGATGTAGCTGAAGGTGTTTCTGCGCATGATGGGATTGGCGAACATCGCCACCGGCGGGAGGCTGCCGAGCCTCCGCAGTATGTCCCGGTACCGGCGGACGAAGCGCACCGGGCTGAACGGGAAGCGGAAGCGATCGAAAACCAGGCGTCTGAGACCCATCACTACCTCCGTATCACTGACCTTCTTTTAAAAAGAATAGCATGGAAAGGACAACCGTTCCCTCCCATCGAAAACCATATTGGGCAAAAAAGCGAAGCAACACCGTAAATAATTATGAAAAGAAAAGGAGGTCCGTGCATGAAAGGTTTCATGGAGTTCGTAAGAAAGCAGGGCGTGATCAAGCTGGCCATCGGCTTCATCATCGCCACGGCGACCGTGGTAGTGGTCAACGCCCTGGTCGGTGACCTGATCAGCCCGATCATCGGGGTCATCACCGGACAGGCCAGCCTGGACACGTTGACCTTCACCATCGGCGACGCGGTGTTCGCGTACGGCCATTTCCTGACCGCGCTGATCAACTTCCTGCTCATCCTGCTGGTGGTCTACGTCCTGTTCAAGGTCCTCCGGCTGGAGAAGCTGGACCTGGCGGACGAAGACGAAGAGAAATAGCCGCTTTCAAGGCAAGCGGTGACGAGGATCGACGGCCGGTAGTTCCCCGACCAGGGGCGCCGGCCGCCGTCATTTCTGCTTCTTGTTAATCGTCCCGGAGCAATCGTGCTATGCTCGAATAAGTGGGAATGCAAGCCTCGAAACCAGGAGGTGTAGACATGGCGGAAGAAAATGCGCCCCGGCAGTATTTCATGGATAACCAGCAGATGGACTTCGAGACCCAGTGTATCCTCGGCGGCTGCTGTTACGGCTCCGGGGAGGTGGGGGAGATCCTGGCCACGGTTGACCGCATCGTCCCGGGCGACTTCGAGAGCTGGGTGGTGGAGTGGCTGGCCACAGCCGAGCGGGTCGAGGGAATGGCCGCCGGGAGCGCCGCGGCCGGCAACCGGGCCAGCGCCCGCCGGGCCTTCCTGCGCGCCGCCACCTATTACTCGGCCTGCCTGGCCATGATCGACGGCAGCAAGGACCCGGAGCGGCGCCTCCCCATCTGGAAGAAGCACATGGAATGCTTCGACCGGTTCTGCGCCCGCCTGGACACGCCCGCCGTCAAGGTGGAGATACCCTACGAGAGCACCCCCATGCCCGGCTACTTCTTCGCGCCCGACGGCAGCGGAGGGCCTTTCGCCACCATCATCTTTAACAACGGCTCGGACGGGCCCACCAGCTCCATGTGGGGAGCGGGCGTGGCCGGGGCGCTGGAACGCGGTTACGCCGCCCTTATCTTCGACGGCCCCGGCCAGAACGCCCTGCTGTGGCTGCACGACATCGGCTTCCGCGCCGACTGGGAGAAGGTCATCACCCCGGTGGTGGACTTCCTCCTGACCCGGCCGGACGTCGACCCGGCGCGCATCGCCCTCTCCGGCTTGAGCCAGGGGGGATACTGGGTGCTGCGCGCCCTGGCCTTTGAGCATCGCGTCGTCGCGGGTATCGTCGACCCCGGGGTGATCGACGTGGCCACGGTGATGAAGTCGAAATGGCCCCCGGAGATGCTGCAGCCGGCCCTCGACGGCAAGGAGGAAGAGTTCAACTCGATGGTCGAGGGAATGATGCAGTACATGAGCGATGAGCAGCGCCAGGAGTTCAAATGGCGCATGCGCCCTTACGTCACCGACAACTACTACGTCTGGGTGAGGAGCGCCCTGGATCACCAGGCGCGGGACGTCATCGACAGGATCACCTGCCCCATGTTCGTAGCCGACCCCGACGACGAGCAGTTCTGGCCCGGGCAGTCGCGGGAGGTCTACGACGGCCTGAACTGCCCCAAGACCATCGTTAGTTTCACACGCGAGGAGGGGGCCAACTGGCACTGCGAGCCCAAGGCCCGCGCCCTCTACGACCAGCGCATGTTCGACTGGCTGGCCACCGTGATGCCCGCTTGAGGGTGCCGGTAATGCCGGAGAAAGAGAGGGCGGAGCGCCACCCGCACCACGTCGACGTAACCAGCGCCATCTACGGCACCATCCTGGTGACGGCGGTGGTGGCCGTGGCTTCGAATAACGAGGAGACCGGTGCCCTGGCCGGCGCGCTGGGCATACTGGTGACCACCCTGGTGTTCTGGCTGGCCCACGTCTACGCCAGCCTCCTGGCACATCGCGTCACCATGAAGCAGCAGCCGTCCTGGAAAGAGGTCCGGCAGCTGGCACGGGAGGAATGGCCCCTGGTCCAGGCCGGGATACTTCCCGCCCTGATCCTGCTGCTGGGGGCGGCGGGGCTCTACGGCCGGGACACAGCTTTTACCATCGCCATGTGGTCGGGAGTGGCCATCCTGTTCTTCTGGGGTGCGTTATATGCTCGCCAGGAAGGTGCGGGGCCGGCCGGCATGTTGTTGTCCGGGGTGTTCAACTCCGCGCTGGGACTGGTCATCGTGGTAATGAAAGCACTGGTGACTCACTGACTCACAGCCAGCTCGACCGGGGAGCGGGAGGCTTGTCATCCGTCCCATTCACGGGGTCACCGGACGGGACGGGCCCTTCCGGATAAAGCTGTCCCGGAGAAGGTTGTTCCGGATACTGCTGAGGGTATTGCGGCTGGCCGTATTGCTGAGGATATCCTTGCGGCGGGTATGATTGCTGAGGATCTGCCCCGGCCGGGTTTGCCTGCACCGGGTATGCCTGCGGGTAGTAGACCCCCTGCATCTGATAAGGCTGGCCCGGATACCCGGGGGCATAGTAGTAGCCCTGGGCGTATTGAGAAGCTTCATCCTTATTCCCCAGGAGCACGAGGATGACGATGTTCGCGACGGGGACGATCCAGAGAATGCCCCACCAGCCCGGCTTGCCTCGCAGCTCGGCGATGGCTGACCACAACAGGACATAGATGACGATGGACACCATGCTGGTGATGAGGGAGACGGCCAGGTGTAAGGGTCTGGAGTCTATGTTTGATATAAGCCTGGGAGCCAGGCTCATCAGGATCAGCGCACTGAACCAGGCTGCGGGATTTTTCTTTTCGGATATGTCGACTATCATCCAGACATTTCCCAGGGGTACCCAGGCTAGCCAGCTGTGAGGGTAGCCCCGGCGCTTGCCTACGCGATATAACAGCCAGCCAAAGACTATCCAGACAACCGCGATGATACCCAGGGCGATCAGGATAACCGTAATGATCTCGGTGTCATTCGAAGAACGATAAGGAGCGCCCAACAACGATTCCAGCACGTCTTTTCCTTTCTTTGTCCGCTCTGGCTTCAAATGCCCAAATGCCCTGATCCGAGTGATCTTCAAGAAGAAGGATCGAAAGAATCCTCTGCATTATAGATGATGAGCTCGTTTTGGTTCAAGAAAAGATGATCAGATTCTGCTTGCCGCGGCGCAGCTTGTGGACCTGCCTCCCCAGCGCGCGTTTATCCACAGCGCGACGAAGTAGAATACCACCGGCGCGGCCAGCCAGACCAGCTGCGGCAGCCAGGTTATGTTGTGGTCGTTGACCCGGAAGAGCACCGGGTTATACCAGGTGCGCTGGTACTCCCAGAGGGCGCCGTTGCTCCCCACCAGTTCTACCGCCAGCTCGGAGAGCTGCCCCCACAGGACCATCACTCCCAGCTCCTGCCAGCGGAAACGCTCAAGATGGGGCGGGCGGCAGAGCCAGGTGACCAGGGCCACCCCGATCATGAACAGGCCGCCGTCCCAGAAACAGTGCAGCAAGTGCATGGTCGGCGGGGGCAGGGGGAACTCGGTATGCAGGATGAAGAGGGGAGCCGAAGCATTGAAGTCGGGACCCAGAAAGTAGAAGCCGAACTCCCAGGTGGCCCCGATGAGGCAGCCGGCCCAGAACATGTACCAGATGCGCGGTGAGAAGCGCCGGGTGAAATGCATGAAGGCGAAGAATACCGGGATGGCCAGGGACACGGCGATGTCGAGATAGAACAACTTGTTACTCACGGACGCCTTTCTACTTACTTGTCGCGGCGCAGTTTGCGGACCTGCTTCTTCGCGGCGGTGCGGGCGGCGTGCTGGTTGGCGGGGTGGGTATTGAGGTCGAAGATGACGGCGATGATCCGGAAGGCGAAGGCTACCCCGATGGCGATAAGGGCGGAGAGCTGGGCGTTCAGGTCAAGGCCTACCCCGAGCCCGAGGAAGGTGAGCACCCCCACCAGCGCCGCCACGGCGTAGAGCTGTCCCGCCTTGAGCACCACCGGCTCCTCCCGGGCTATGACGTCGCGCAGGATGCCGCCGCCGATGGCGTTGATCATACCGATGAGCACCGCCGCCAGCACGCTCAGGCCGGCGTTGACGGACTTCTGCGCCCCCACCACCGCGTATAGCCCCAGCCCCAGGCCGTCGGCGACCAGAAATACCAGGTTGACTCGCTTCAGGCGGTCGCCCACCAGGATGACCAGGAAGCCGGCAACCATGACCATGGCCAGGTACCGCCAGTCCAGCACGAAGGCCGGAGGGCCGGACTGCAGGAAGATACCGTCGCGGATGAGGCCGCCGCCGGCACCGGCGCAGAGGGCCAGGGCGAAGAGCCCGAGGTAGTCGTAACCCTTGCGGTAAGCGACCATGGCACCGGTCACGGCGAAGAGGAATACGGCGATGAGGTCGTAAGTTGCCGGCAGTACGAACTGTCCCTCGAGCAAGGCGGGTTAACCCCTTTCCATCGCTTGCTGCTCCTCCATGTGCTTGATCACTCGGCGCAGCGCCCGTGCCAGGGGTGTGTCCTTGTTCTCGATACGCTTCAACAAGGCATCGTGATCTCCGGCGAGGAAGGGGTGGTGGCGCATGGCGTACATGGCACTTCCGGCAACCATCAAAAATGTCCCGATCAGGACCGCCTCAAAGCCTAGCGAGGGCAGCTGGGCTCCGGCGGCCAGGAAGCCCACCACGGGGATGAGCACTCCGCCCGGCAGCTTGACGCCTTCACCCGGCCACCCCTGACGGGCCAGCTTGAACGCGCCGACGTTGACCACCAGCATGGCGGCGATGGCGGTGACGTTGGAGAGGGAAACGATCAGCGTCCCACCCTGCGAAACGGCGATGATCAGGGCTCCCAGGCCTCCGGCCAGGAGCACGCCGGGGATGGCGTGGCCGCGTTTGGAGATGTGCCCCAGCGCACCCGGCACGTCGTTCTGGGCGGCCAGGCGGATCATCAATTCGCTGGCGCCCAGCAGGTTGGCGTTGGCGCCGGAGAGGGTGGATATGCAGGCGGCGAAGGCCACCAGCGGGCCGCCCCAGGAGCCCATCAGGGCTTCCGCGGCCTTGCCCAGGCCGGCCTCCCCGAAGTTGGATTCACCGCTGGCCAGCAGGGCTATGATCACGCCCATGTAGACCGCGGCCGCTATCAGGATGGAAAGGACGATGGTCCGGGGCACGGTCCGGTCGGGGTCCTTGACCGAACCCGCCATGTTGGTGACCACGTTGAAGCCGGTGTAGGCGGTGAAGAGCATAGCCGTCGTCTTCAGCACCGAGCCCTGCTGCCCCGCGAAGAAGGGCGTCCACTGGACATTGCCGATGTAGGCCAGGCCGTAGCCGGCCAGGACGATGAGGATACACACCTTCAACCCCACCAGCCAGGTCTCCGCCTTGCCCACCAGGTCGGCCGGCCCCAGGTTGAGCAGGGCCACGGCCGCCACCGCGATGAGGGCGGCCGCCTGGGGGCCGAGCGACTTGACGAAATACTCGTTGAGGTAGGAACCGAAGGAGATCAGCACGAAGGCGATGCAGGTGACGGCATTGAGGTAGAACCCCCACATCACCACGAAACGCCAGCCGGGGGAAAGGATCTCGCCCAGGGGGGCGTAACCCGAGTCCCCCGGTTTGGAGCGGCTGGAGATGACCACGAAAGAGAGGGCCGAGAGCATCATCACCGCCCCGGCGATGAGATAAGCGAGCAGGGCGGAAGGCCCCGCCTGGTCCACCGCCAGGCCGGAAAGGGTGAATACCCCGCCGCCGATCATCGTCCCCACGCAGAAGGCGATGCAGGGGATGAGGCCTATCTGGTGCTTGCCTTCAGGACTCGCTTCCGCCAACCTGCCCTCTTTTCAAATTAAGACTCCTTCCGGGGCTTGAGCCCCGGAAGGAGTCCGTTACGACCTACTGCACCTGTGCCAGGTCTTCCTTCAGCCATTCGGGGAAATCTTCTTCGTTCTGGACATTGAGGTCCCTGACGAAGGGAAGGACGTTATCCCAGTAGAAGTCCGGCTGGTAGACCTTCATCACCAACATGGAGTACCCGAGGTGCTTGGCCTGGGCCAGCGACGGGCGTATGAGGACCTCCCCGGTGGAGGCGCTGGTATAGACCAGCGCCGCTTCCTGCAGGTAGCCCTGAGCTACTTGTGCGGCGTATCCTCCATCCGTGCCGTAGATCTGCTCCAGGGTGTCCACATCGGGGACGTTCATGCCGGACTCCACGGCCAGGTCGTGAAGCTGCTGCGCTTTCTGCTGGGATTCCGTATTGACGTCGGGCTTGGCCCAGAGGTACCAGGGGAGTATCGACAGGGCCAGCATGGATGCAATGACGATCACGACGATAGTCCACTTGACCCACGGCCTCATGATTCATCACCCTCTTTCACCGCTACGGCGCTTTCGCCTGCCTGCTTCCAGGAAGGCTTGCTCCGCCACAGGAATATCAGGGGGATGCCCATACCGATGAGCAGCGTCCCGCCCAGCAGCATCGCCCCGTAGATCAGGGGCGAGGTGTCGCCGAATTGCGACGGCGGGACCAGGCCGATGAAGAATACCACGATGGCCGAGATCATGCCCACCAGGGCCACCGGCATCAGTGCCGGCACCTTGTAGCCGCGCGGGTGGTCGGGTTGGCTGCGGCGCAGCCGGATGACCGTCACGAACATCAGCACGTACATGATCAGGTAGATCTGTGTGGTCATGGCCGAGAGTATCCAGAAGGAGGACGAGACGCTGGGGATGAAGGCGAAGAGCAGGGCGATGATGGAGACGATGATTCCCTGACCGTAGAGGATGTTGACCTGGATGTCCTTCTTGTTGGTCTTCTGCAGGATGGGCGGCAGGTAGCCCTGCTCCCGCCCTACCCTCAGCAGACCCTTGGACGGTCCGGCCAGCCAGCCTATCATGCCGCCGAGCATGGCGCAGACGATCATCACCGCGAACACCGGGGTCAGGAAGCCTATCCCGAAGTATTCGAAGAACTGCTGGAAGGCCTGCATCACGCCGGCGGTCAGGCTGAGCTGCTCGGCCGGCACCACGAAGGAGATGGCCAGGGCCGGCAGGGTGAAGATGAGCACCGCCATGCCCGAGGCCACGAACATGGCCTTGGGGAACTCCTTGCCGGGTTTGCGCATCTCGTTGACGTGCACGGCGTTGACCTCCATGCCGGCGTAGGAGAGGAAGTTGTTGACGATGAACACCAGGCTGGCGATGCCGGTGAACTCCGGCAGGAAGCTGGTCCCCGCCGCGTAGTTGGTGCCGCTGCCGAGGAGGTAGGCGATGCCCAGCACCACCAGGGTGATGCCGGGGATGAGGGTGCCGATGACCATGCCGCCCGAGGAGAGCTTGGCGCTGGAATCCACCCCGCGCATGGAGACGAAGGTAGAGATCCAGAAGAACACCAGGATGATCATGCCGGTGTAGATGCCGTTGGAAGCCAGGCTGGGGCTGATGACGAAGGCCAGGGTACTGGCTACCGAGGCCAGCAGGCTGGGGTAGTAGGTCAAGGTCATGGCATACTGGGTCCAGATGGCCAGGAAGCCGGCTCGCGGGCCTATCCCCTCCTGCACCCACTTGTAGATGCCCCCCTCCCAGCCGCTGGCCAACTCGGCCGACACCAGCGAGGTGGGGATCAGAAAGACGATGGCCGGTACCAGGTATAAAAAGATACAAGCGTAACCGTAGATGGCCATGGAAGGTGTATTGCGGATGCTGGCCACACAGGCTACGGTCATGAAGCAGACCGTAGTCCAGCTGAGGTATTTTACTCCACCGGTCCCCTGTTCATTCTCTGTCATCTCTCCCTCCCTTCTTTTATCCAGTTCCTGCCTTTGATCATTCATTCCAGATCTGTATAGACTATCCTTCCGAGAGGTACTGCAGCAGCAGGGCCTCGGAGAGGATGCAGTGTTCCAACTCTTCCAGGTCCACGCTCTCGTTGGCCGAATGGATGGCCGCGGCGCCGTCCTCCGCGCCCCAGAGCACGATCTCGGCTTGCGGGGCGATGGTGGCCAGGTTGCTGATCAGGGGAATGGAACCCCCTTGCCCCATCAGCACGGCGTCCTTGCCGTAGGCCTCGCGCATGGCTTTGAGAACGGCCGCGTACCCGGGCCCGTCCGTCTTGGCTTTGAAGGCGGGCCCTTCCTGGCCCTCGATCACGCTCACCTCGACTCCCCAGGGAGCCGACGCGCGAAGGTGTGACGCCAGCAGCGCCCGGGCTTCCGTGGAGTCCATGCCGGGAGGCACCCGCATGCTCACCTGGGCCCGCGCTTCCGGGATGAGGGCGTTGGGCGCGCCTTCCACGGCCGGCGCGTCCAGGCCGATCACGGTGATGGAAGGGCAGGCCCACAGCCGGTCGGAGACGCTTCCACTGCCGACCAGCGGGATTCCGTCAAGTACGCCGGCGGTCTGACGGAAGACGTCCTCCTGGTAGGAGAAGCCCTCCCACTTGCCCAGGGGAAGGCCCTTCACGCACGGATCTCCTTTGTCGTTGTGGAGTTTGGAGAGGAGGTGGATGAGCACCAGTAGCGCGTCGGGGGCAGGCCCGCCGAACATGCCGCTGTGTACCGGGCTGGCGAGGGTCTTGACCTCCACCCGGCATACGGCCAGGCCCCGCAGGGTGGTGGTGAGGGTGGGTTCGCCCACCTTCCAGTTGCCGATGTCGCCCACGATGATCATGTCGGACTGGAAGGGCTCGGGGTTATCCAGCACGAAGGCGTCGAGGTGGCTGTCGGCCTCTTCCTCGCCCTCGAAGACTATCTTGATGCCCACCGGCGGCTTGCCTTCGAAGGCGCGCAGTACCGCCGCGTGCATCACCACCCCGGACTTGTCGTCCGCTGCTCCGCGCCCGTAGAGGCGCCCGTCTCGCACGGTGGGGGAGAAGGCGGGCGATTCCCAGGTGTCCTCCGGCCCTGGAGGCTGCACGTCGTAATGGGCGTAGAGCAGGATGGTGGGAGAGCCGGCCGGGCCGGGGATGTCCCCGAAGATCAAGGGGTAGCCGCCGGGCACGTCCACCTGGTGGGCGTTGTCGCAGCCCGCCTGTTTGAGGATCTCCACCACGGCCGCGGCGGCGTCGTGCAGCGGTTCGGCGGGAAAACCGGGGAGTGATACGGAAGGGATGGCCACCAACCGTTCAAGGTCCGCTTGTACCACCGGCATCATCGACTGGATCTTGGACCGCATTTCCGCAACATCCATGGCAAACCCCCTTGATGTGAATGGCCTTTCAGTACAAGCAATTATATCCTTTTCCAAACAGCAATAACTATATATTCGTCCTAGCCGGCTGGTTCAGGTTTGCCCCGCGCGGCACGCCAGACCGTATCGACGACGACCGCGAGAACGAGCAACGCCGCGAATGCCACCAGCGAGGACGGGCTGGTATGGATGGTGGTCATGACAAATCCCAGAAGCGTGACGACGACGGTGAGTATGGCGATGGCCAGGACCACCGGGTTCACACCGGTCTCCTTGCGGATCTTGAAATGGCCGATGGAGATAGCCAGGAAGATGAGAAGCGCCACCGCGCTTCCCAGCGAGGCGATGGCCGAAAGGTCCAGCAGCCACACCAGTACGATGATCACCAGGCTGGTCAGGAGCAAGCCGACCTGGAACCGCCCTTTCCTGGCTCCCAGGAATGGTGGGAAAATACCCTGGGCCGCGAGTGAATCGATAAGGCCCGGCCCGGCATAGATGTTGGCGTTGACCGCACCCGCCGTCGACAGCATGGCGGTGATGTTGACGATGTAGTATCCCGCCATCCCCAGGACGGGCTTGGCGGCCAGGGCGATGGCCGTCGGCCCGGCCGCGGCGACCTCGTCCGGTGTCAGCTGGCCGAAGACCCCGAGAGCGATGGCCACGTAGGTGATGGTGGTGATGGTCAGGGCTATGTAGGTGGCTGGCCCCAGGTCCCCCTTGTTCTTGAGGTCTTTAGCCGTGAAGCTGATCATGCCGAAGCCGAGGAAGGCGAAGAAAGTAAGGGCGACACTGCCGATGATGTCGCCGAAGGCAGGATAGGTGGAGGGGGCCAGCAGGCTCCAGTCGGCGGTGGCCATGGTGATGGCCGCGAGTCCCAGCAGGACGAAGATGACCAGTACGACCAGCATGGACTGGGCTTTGGCGACAACGCCGGCCCCGCCGAGGGTGTTAAGCAGTACCACCGCGACCACGATGAGCGTGGCCATGGCCTTGACCAGCGTGCCGGGCATGTCTCCACCCGTGATCGCCCCGGCGGCGTAACTCCCGAAGGAGACGGCCACCATGGAGACGACGATCATTACCGTTGCCCATACCATCCACGAGAAGACGGAAGTGACCCGGCTGTCCTTGCCGTAACCGGCCGAAACGTAGCCTATCATCCCCGCCTTGGACGCGTACTTCTTGCCGAGATATGCGAATGAATATCCCTGGAAAGCAGCGATCACCCCGGCGATGAGAAAGGACAACCATACGGCCGACAACGCGATGGTGCCGGCCTCGCCCAACAGGGCGAAGATCCCAGCGCCGACCATCGCGCCTACCCCCATGAACACCGCTTGCCCGCGGGTCATTACCCCTTGCGAGGGCGCCGGGTCACCCCGCGGCGCTGGTGCTTTGCCGGGATTTTCTGGCGTTTCGGACGGCATTTCTTTCCGCGTCCTCCAGTCACTCTACTATCTGCATCTCGTGCGTGGAGTCGCTGAGGCGGCGGCCGCCATTCACGGTGACGGTTACGATATCCTCGATGCGGACGCCGAAGCGCCCGGGGAGATAGATACCCGGCTCGATGGAGAAGCACATGCCCGGTTCGAGCGGACGGGCCTCCCCCTCGACCATGTAGGGCGGCTCGTGGGTGGTCGTGCCGATGCCGTGCCCGGTGCGGTGGATGAACATCTCGCCGTAACCAGCGGCGGCGATCACGCCCCGTGCCGCGCGGTCTATGTCCTGGCACGCAGCGCCCGGGCGCACGGCTTCGAAGCCTGCCTGCTGGGCGCGGCGCACGATCTCGAACACCTCGCGTTCCTCCTCCGAAGGCTCGCCCACGTGAACGGTGCGGGAGATGTCGGAGCCGTATCCATCCTTGAGCCCGCCGAAATCGAGGACGACCATGTCGCCTTGCTGGATGACCCGGTCCCCCGCCTCGTGGTGGGGGTTGGCCCCGTTCGGCCCGGAGCCGACCACCGTGAAGTCGACCTGTGAGTGGCCGTGTTCCATCAGCAGCCCGGCCAGATCCGCGGCGACCTCGGTCTCCTTACGGCCCGCGAAGCGCACCTTAAGGATTTCCAGGAAGCAGGCGTCCGCGGCCTTTCCCGCTTCGGCCAGCCGTTCCAGTTCGTTGGCGTCCTTGACCGCCCGCAGCATCGGCAGGGCCGAGGTCATGGAGACGTAGCGCGTGCCGGGCAGTGCCTGCTGCAAGCCGAGCAACTGCATCGCCCAGGCCGAGTCGGAGATGGCATACGACCCTGCCGGGTCCAGCAGCGGTGCCGCGGCCGCGAAGGGGTCGCTGCCGTCGGACCAGTCGGTCAGGGTTATGCCGGCCTCCCCGGTTGCCCTTTCGGCGTCGGGCCGCTCCAGGATGGGGAGGATCATCGCGGGTTCGCGGTTCTTCTGCAGGACGAGCAGCGTCAGCCGCTCAGTGATGGCAACCGGGGTATACCCGGTGAGATAGGCGAGATCGGGGCCGGGCGCGATCAGGATGCCGGTCAGGCCCGCTGCATCGGCCTGTTCGGCGGCACGTTCCATGCGCCGGGCGAAATCTTCAGGCTGCGAACGGGCGGGGACTCGAGGAGAGGGCCATTTTTACTCCTTCCTCCCGGGGATATCCCAATGCCAATATTCTATCATCGGGAAGGCCGGCAGGAACATCCGGCGGCTGTTTTGAACCGGGCCGGACGGGAATCCGAAGACGGCCGCTGTGTTATATTTATCCCGGAACAGGGAGGCGAGTTGGCGATATCGGAGAACGAGAAGAAAGAAGTTGCGCCTTTCTCACAAGTCGGGGTGCTCGCGGCCCTCGGCCATCGTGACTATGCCCTCTTCTGGAGCGGCGCGCTCATATCCAATATCGGGAACTGGATCCAGACCACCGTCCTGTTCTGGTACGTCAAGGAATACACCGGCTCGGAAGCCTGGGTAGGCGCGGTCAACCTGGCCAACTACATCCCCGTGTTGCTCCTGGTGCTGTGGTCCGGGTACGTGGCCGACATCCTGGACCGGCGGCGGCTGATCATGGCCACGCAGTCGGTGATGCTGCTGACCGCCCTGGCCCTGGGTATCAGCATGAGCCTGGGTGAGGCCCACCTGCCGGTGATCATGGCCGTGGCCGCCGTGGCCGGTGTCGCCTTCACCTTCGGCTTCCCGCCCATCCAGGCCATCCTGCCCGACCTGGTCCCGCCGGAGGAGATGCTCAACGCCCTGGCTCTCTCCTCGGCCGGCTTCAACCTGGGCCGGGTTATCGGCCCGGCTCTGGGCGCCCTGATCCTGGCCGGCTGGTCGGTGTCGGCCGCCTTCTACATCAACGCTCTTAGTTTTCTTTTCGTCATCGGGGCGGTGTGGCTGGCACGGCCGCGGGCGCTTCCCAGCCGGGTGGAGCACAACCATCCCGTCACCCACATCCGTGAGGGCATCGACTATGCCTGGGCCCGCAAGTGGATGGTGGCGGCCCTGGTCATCGTGGGGGTCGCTTCTTTCTCGGGCTTCTCGAGCATGGTGCTCTTTCCCGCCCTGGCCCAGGACGTGCTGGGTGGGGGGAAGGGAGCCTACGGCCTGCTGCTTACCCTGGCCGGTGTGGGGGCGGCTGTAGGCGCGCCGCTGGTCACCTGGCTCAATCGTTACCTGGCCGAGAAGGAGATCATCAAGATTAACTGCCTGGGCCTGGGTCTGTCCCTGATGGGGCTGGCCGTCTCCCGCTCCCTCGGGCTCTCCTGCCTCTTCGCGGCCGGGGTGGGGGGATGCTTCCTGATGCTCTCATCGGCGGTCAACACGGTGCTGCAGGCTCGGTCCGAGCACGATATGCGCGGCCGCATGGTCAGCATATACACCCTCATGTACCTGGGGGCCTTCCCCCTGGGTGGCCAGGTGCTGGGAGGCCTGGCGGATTGGCGTTCCACTCCCTTCGCGCTGGCACTGGGTGGCGCCATGTGCGTGATCGCAGCCGTCGTGGTTATCGCCGTCCCCGGCTTCCTCAGCGGCGCCTCTTCCCGCCTCGGCATCGACGCCCGCGAGAAGAATGCCACCCTCTGAACCGCTTTTCAACCCTGCGATAAATCATTTACCACGCCACCCATCTTCTTTATTATCTAGTAGTAAGAGAGGTTCAGCCGGAGGAGGTGGGTTCGGCTTGGCCAGAGAAGAAAAATGTTCTTTGTGCAACATACCCTTGAGGTTTTCGAGGCTGAACAACTGGAATACCGACGGAACCATCACCCAGACCAGTAACCCCGACCATCGCCTTTTCTTCTACGACGCGGCCGGCTTCGACCGCCTCTTTAATAACGTCTCCAGCCTTATCGGCGTCCCCATCGACAATATCGTCATCGACAGCAAGCGCAAGGCCACCCTGGATTACCTGGACGCCATGATCAGCGGCACGACCGGAGCGGTGTTGCGGACTTTCGCGCGACGCAGGGCCTATGCCATGATCGCGACCACCGCGGCTATGATGGGATACGGGCACTACGAGCTCAGAGACTTCAAGCGGGGGAAACATATCAAGGTGTACGGGGAGAACGTCTACTGCGCCCCCCTCATCAGCGCCGATCTCATCGCCGTCTTCAACTTCATCGAGCGGCTTCCGGCCGACCTCCGGATCGAAGAAGAAGCCGGCGGCAAAATGATCACGGTAAAGCAAGGTGAACAGTTCGATAAGGAACGCGCCTCTCGCATCGAATACCGCAAGATACCCAGCAAGCCGGGTGCCCTGCACATCGAACGCTGCCCGGAATGCGAAACCCCCATCGACTTCAGGAGGTTCTCCTGGGCGACGGAGAGGGGGACCATCACCGACAACGAGACCGGGCGCGACATGGCGCTGATGGGCCCCAACGAGATTGACTCCATCTTCTTGGAGCTCGAGGCCGAACTGGGCCCGGAGATCAACCGTGCCATCGTAGAGGGGCAGTGCCGCTACGTCCGTGAGGAACTTCAGGAGAGGGAGACCTCGCAAGGTGGCGGCTACCTCACCCGCCAGCTGGCGCTGCGGGGCATGGGGAATCTGATCCACTTCGAGCTGGGAGCCGGCAGGCTGAAGGCCGAAGTGGAGAATGCCAGCCCGTACCTGATGGTAGCCGGGCTGATCAAAGGCATATACGAGGCGGTGACCGGCAAGGATTCGGAATGCGAATACCGCCTGGAAGACGACGGCACTCTCTTCGTCAATGTAGTTGACAAACAGCCGGTTCCGATCGTAACCCCAGCCGGCATCAAGAGCTGACTTCCACGGCCGCGGCTACTCCGTCCGTGGCAAATATCGCTCAAGTAACAGTGTTTCTTGACGATAAGTAGACTGACCACGAAAAGCCTCGCCAACAACCACAATCGAGCAGAAGACGGAGTAGTTTGAGATGGACCGGGTCAAGCGGTGCTCCATGTGCCACACGCCATTGCAGTTCTCGCGCATCAACGTATGGAACGCCGACGGCACCATCACCCAGGCTCGCAACCCCGGACACCGCCTCTTCTTCTACGATGGGGCCGGCTTTGACCGCCTCTTCGACAACGTGGCCGAGATCGTGGGAACTCCCATTGGACACATAGTCATGGAGAGCAGGCGCAGGGCCACCCTCGATTACATCGAGACCCTGTTATCCGGCCCCATGGGCTTGGCGCTCCGCACTTTCCAGAGGCGCAAGGCTTACAGCCAGATCACCACCATGGCAGCGCTGTTGGGCTACGGTCATTTTGAAGTCAAGGCTTTCAGGAAGGGAGAACTCGTCAGCATATTCGGGGATAAAATCTATTGCGAAACCATGGCGGCGGCAGACCTGGTGGCCATTTTCAATTATCTGGAAGGGCTCCCCGCGGATATCCACATCGAGAGCTTCTCGGGAGGCAGGTTGTTTACCATGAGCGAGGGCATGATGTTCGGCGGCGAGCCGGCTTCTCGCCTTGAATACCGCAAGATCCGCCGCAAGCCGGGAAGCCTCGGCATGGAGCGCTGCCCGGAGTGCGAGATCCCCATCGATTTTAAGAAGTTCTCCTGGGACATGGACCAGGGGGTCATAATCGACAGGGACAGCGGGCGCAACATGGTGCTGGTAGGCCCCAGCGAGATCGACGCGATCTTCGGAGAACTCGAGGCCGAACTGGGGCCGGAGATCAACCGCGCCATCATCGAGGGGCAGAGCCGTTACGTCCGGGAGGAATTGCAGCACAGGGAAAAGGTACGCGGGAGTGGTTACCTCACCTTGCAACTGGCCCTACGGGGCATGGGCAACCTGGTCCGATTCGAGATGGGCCGGGACAGCCTGAGGGCAGAGGTTGAGAACGCCAGCCCTTACCTGATGGTGACGGGCTTGATCAAAGGGATCTTCGAGTCATTGACCGGCAGGCGTTCCTGGTGCGACTATCGCCTGAACGATCACGGCACCCTCTTCATCGATTTGGGCAAGACCCCGACGTCCGTCATGGAAGTCCCGGCGGGCCTGGAAGCCTAGCCCTCCCCACCTGGCGGGCCTCCACAAGGTGCCTGTCCCAAACCTCCACACCCTCCACTCACCGTTTCCCGGAAAAACGTGTACAGTGCCGGAGGGAGGGCCTATCATTTTCTTAAGGGCGGTTCTTACAGAGCAGTGTCTTCTTCTTGCATAGGAGTTGATGGAGATGGGACAGGAAAAAAGGTGTTCTTCCTGCAACGTACCCCTGAAGTTCTCCAAGATGAACGCCTGGCACAATGACGGCACCATTTCCCAGGCCCACAACCCCGACCATCGCCTTTTCTTCTACCACGCTGACGGTTTCGACCGCCTCTTCGGCAACGTGGCCGACCTGCTCGGGGCCTCCATCGACAGCATGATCATCGACAGTAAGCGCAAGTCCACCATAGACTTCCTGAATACCCTTATCTCCGGCCCGGCGGGTGCCATCGTACGGACTTTCTTCAGGCGGAGGGCGTACATGATGATCTCGGCCGCCGCCGCGATGATGGGTTACGGCCATTTCGAGCTGAGGGATTTCAAGCGGGGAAAATTCATCAAGGTGTACAGCGAGAACCCCTATTCGCCATCCCTCATCTACGCCCATCTCATTGCGGTCTTCAATTTTATCGAGCGCCTTCCCGCCGACCTGGATATCGAGGAAGAAGGCGTGGGCAAGCTGATCACGGTGAGGCGCGGCAAGCAGTTCGAAAACGAATTCCCCGCCGCCCACGTTGTGTATAAAGCGATCCCCCGCAAGGCGGGAGAGAGGCACCTGGAGCGCTGCCCGGAATGTGACCTTCCCATCGACTTCCGGAAGTACAGCTGGGATCTGGAGAGGGGAGTGATGACCGACGACGAAAGCGGTCGCAACATGGTGCTCATCGGTCCGGACACCATCGATCTGATCTTCATGGAGCTGGAGACTACGCTCGGCCCCAAGCTGAACCGCGCCGTGGTGGAAGGGCAGTGCCGCTACGTCAAGGAGGAGTTGCAGGAGAGGGAGACCACCAGGGGGGTCGGGTTCCTCGCCCGGCAGCTGGCGCTGATGGGCATGGGAAACCTGGTCGATTTCAAGATGGACGACGAAGGCCTGCGGGTGACGGTGGACAACGCCGCCCCCTACCTGATGGTGGCTGGGCTGATCAAGGGCATCTTCGAGGCACTGACCGGGATGGAATCGGAGATCGAGTACCAGCTGGGCGAGGACGGCACTCTCTTCGTCGAAGTCGGTTGATCCTCCACAAGGTGCCTGTCACCAACCTCCACACCCTCCACGATTTCTTCGGTTATCATTGAGGAAAGGAACGAAACCACGGAGGTGAGCCATGAGTGAAGAAGACACCGGCCTGATCGCCTACTGCGGGCTATACTGCGGGGACTGCTTCGGTTATAAGAACCGGGTGGCCGACCTGGCGCGGGACCTGCGCAAGGAACTGCGCGACTCCAGGTTCAAGAAGTTCGCCGACTTCTCCGCTACCACCGGCTTCGGCAAGGCTTATAAGGACTACGATGCCTGCTACGAAGTGCTGGGGGCCATGGTCAAATTCCGCTGCCGGCGGGGCTGCCGCGCCGGTGGGGGCAACCCCCAGTGCAAAATAAGGAACTGCTGCCGCAAGAAGGGCCTCGAAGGCTGCTGGGAGTGCGGCGACTTCGAGGAGTGCGGGAAACTCGATTTCCTGTGCGGGGTACACGACGACGCCCACCTCAAGAACCTGCGCACCCTGAAGAAGAAGGGCCCCGAGGAATTCGTCAGGGGCAAGCGCAGCTGGTAAACAAGCGCTACCTCCATATCAACAACATCAATTCTTCACGACTTCTCCACATCCGGTTGTTACATTGAACCTGTCCGGAGACGAGAAGCAGTGCCGGACGGTGATGAAAGGAGGCAGCGAATGGACGGGATGAGTAGAGTAAAGAAGACAGCCGCCATTGTAGCGGCATCGATAACGGGCGTGATCCTTATGGGGGGTGCCGCGGCGGCGATGGCGGCAGGGGCGGTTTGCCACCACCGCGACCAGTGCCGCGGGGTGGAGTCCGACCACTACTTCGAAGACGTGGTCAGCGACCTCGCCGCGACCCTGAAGATGTCCGGAGCGGAGCTGGAGAGCCGGCTGGCGGACGGCGGGAACATCATGGACATCGCCGCCGGGAACGGCGTCACCCTTGACGACATGGTGGACTCGATGGTCAAGGTGACGGAAGAAACCCTCGAATCCGAAGTGCGGGAAGGGGACCTCAGCCCCGAGGCGGCCGAACGCATAGAAGAGGATATCGCGGAGTTCTTCGCCTGGAACCTGGAGCGAGGCGGCGGGTGGCTGCGGCGGGAACACGCCTGGAAACACTGATGCGGCTTCGGGAAGTACAATAGGAAATGACGGGAAACGGCGGGGCGGCACCGGCGGGCGGCGCCCGCACCTTCTTTAACTTGCCGGATACGGGAGGCGGGGAATGGACGCAGCCAGGATTCTGGTTGTAGACGACGAGAAGAAGATAGTCCGGCTGGTCAAAGCCTACCTGGAAAAGGAGGGCTATAGCGTCCTGGAGGCCTATGACGGCGCCTCAGCCCTGGAGTCCTGGCGCCGCGAACCACCGGACCTGGTAGTTCTGGACATCCTCATGCCGGAGTTGGACGGCCTGGAGTTTCTGCGGGAGGTGCGCAAGACATCCATGGTCCCGGTGATCATGCTCTCCGCCCGTTCGCAGGAGGTGGACAAGCTGGTCGGCCTGGGGCTGGGGGCTGACGATTACGTTACCAAGCCTTTCAGCCCGCGGGAACTGGTGGCTCGCATCAAGGCCGTACTGAGAAGGCACCGGCAGGGGGCGCCCAGTGGGGATGCCCCGATCTCCGAAGGGCCGATGACCATCTACCCGGAGCGCCATCAACTGGAAGTCGGTGGGGAAGAAGTGGTCCTGACCGCCACCGAGTTCTCCTTGCTCCTGGCCATGGCTGCCTGCCCCGGCCGGGTCTTTACGAGAGGCCAGCTAATCCAGCAGGCGCAGGGCGATTTTTTCGAGGGGTACGAGAGGACGGTGGACACGCACGTCAAAAACGTCCGCCGGAAGTTGGGGGAGAAGGCTAAGGAGTGGAATTTCATTGAAACGGTTTACGGCGTTGGCTACAAGTTCGTGGCTCAGAAAAGAACGTAGCCTCAGGTTCAAGATTTTCCTGGCCATCCTCTGCGGGACCCTGATTTGCCTGCTGGTCTCCGCGGTCATCGCCGACGGTCTCTCGCATTGGCGGATACACGAGTATTTTAATGATTGGAGGGGGCATCCCGGGACCGGTGAGGGTGGGTCAGAGATAGACGATGGGCCCAGCTACGTCGATACCGCCATCTTCTTCGCGGGATTTATCGGGCTGCTCCTGGCCCTCTTTCTCAGTTACTGGCTGGCTTCGCGGCTGTCCCGCCCCCTGGCCGAGCTGACCTCCGCCGTCCACGGCATATCCTGGGGGGAACTCGGAAAAGAAGTGGAACTGGGCACCACCACGGAGATCGCCGAGCTGGCGGAGGCCTTCAACATGCTATCCGCGAACCTGCGGCGCAACGAGGAACTGCGCCGCAACATGGTGGCGGATATCGCCCATGAACTGCGGACCCCCCTCACCACCCTGCGGGCACAGATCGAGGCGCTGGAAGATGGCGTGATCCAACCCGACCATGCCGCCATCGCTTCGTTGATGGAAGACGCCCTTCTGCTCTCACGCCTGGTAGAGGACCTTCAGCAGCTGGCCCTGGCAGACGCCGGCCAGCTCGAACTGGACCTGGATGAGGTGGACGCGGCGGAACTGGTCCGTCAGGTCGCCACTCGTTTCGAGCCGGAACTCGCCCAGAAGTCGGTGAAGCTAGGGGTGGAGGCGCCGGCAGGCCTCCCTGCTATCCGGGCGGACCAGGCGCGCGTCGCCCAGGTCCTCAACAACCTGGTGGGCAACGCTCTCACTCATGCCACCGAGGGAGGGTCCGTAGTGATTGGCGCCAGGGTGGAGGGACGGGAGATGGTTTTCTCGGTGGCGGACAATGGACCAGGCATCGCGGAGGAAGACCTGCCTTTCATCTTCGAGCGTTTCTACCGCACGGACCGTTCCCGCGCCCGGGCCACCGGAGGGGCCGGCCTGGGATTGAGCATCGCCAAAAGGCTGGTGGAAGCGCACGGCGGCACCATCCGGGCCGAGAGCATCAAGGGAGATGGGACGACGGTATTCTTCACCATCCCCCTCGCCGAAACCCTCAAGCCTTGACCGCGGTGGCCAGGATGGTATTGCGGTAAGGCAAGGCCTTCACTTCTTCCAGGCCCGTCTTCTTCAGAAGCGCCTCCAGCTCTTCCGGGCTGAAGGGGCCATGGGCCTCCTCGCCGTGCCGGTGGCTCATCATCAGTTTAATGGGACGGGTAGCGCGAAAATCGGATATCAGCATTCGCCCCCCCGGCTTGAGCACTCTCGCCCATTCCGCGATGCAGGCATCCACATCACTCAACTCGTGCAGGACGTTATTGCAGACCACTAGATCCACCGAGCCGTCATCGAGCCCCGAGGATTCCGCCGCCGCCTTGATCTTCCTGACCCTGCCGCTCAACCCGGCCTTGGCGGCCCTCTTCTCCAGGCCGGCAAGCATCTCGTCGGAGAGGTCCAGGCAGAGCACCATGCCGGTGGCCAGCTTCCCGGCGATGGGCAGGCTCAGGTATCCAGAGCCGCAACCCGCGTCCAGCACTACCTCATCCCCGCGCAACCGCGCGAAGATCTCCTCCAGCAGGGCGGCCCGGCTGCGCCCGAAAAATATCTCTCCCCAGCGCCGCCAGGGACTGGTCAGAAACCAGGCCCCGAACTTCCCCTGCAAGCCGGTCCATTCCGATCGGTCTGTCACTTCTTTCATGATCATCCTCCTTTGGGTCCACTGTATCACCGTTGTGTGGGGATGACGTGAAGATACCGTGTTTTCCTGAAGAAGAAGGCCCCGGTTAAAACACCGGGGCCTTCACGGCTAGACGTTTCTCTCGCCATGCACCTACGGGGTCTTTTTCTCCTTCACTACCAGGGCGTCGTAGACATTAGTGTCGTAATCGAAGGTATACCCCACCGCGGCGTAACCCTGGTCGGCGGCGACGATGACGGAATAGAAGTCGTTGTCGGTGTTGTCGGAGTAGGTCTCCTTCCAGCTCTGGTTGCCGGAGGCGTCGGTCTTGAGCAGGGTGGCGAGCATGTTCCCGCTGCCGGAGGGGCCGGCCAGGATGTAACCGCCGTCCGTGGTCTGCCGGACGCATTCCATCATCATCCAGGTGCCGCCGCCGTAGGTCTGGTCCCAGCTCTGGTTGCCGGCGGTGTCCGTCTTGACCAGCCAGCCCTGCGGCATGCCGGAGACGTTCTTGGTTCCGGCCACCACAAATCCGCCCGAAACCGACTGCACGGAGTTGAAGACGTCGTAGGCTCCGGCGTCCGGGCCGCTGAAGGTTTTCTCCCAGGACTTGGTGCCGGAGAGGTTGGTCTTGAGCAGCCAGCCGTCGTGGTGGTAATCGCCGTCGATGTACTTGCTACCCGCCATCACGTAGCCATCCGAGACCACGGCCAGGGAGTAGAAGAAGTCGCTACCCGCCGAGCCGAAGTTCTTATCCCAACTCTTGTTGCCGAGGGAATCCGTCTTGACCAGCCAGCCGTCGGCGTTGGTGTCGCTCAATCCCTTCCGGCCCACGAAGATATAGCCGCCGTCTGCCGCTGGGCGCACGCAGGCAGCGGAATCGTCCCAGGCGCCGCCGTAGGCGTTGCTCCAGGCCTGGTTGCCGGAGGTGTCCACCCCCACCAGCCAGGCGTCCCAGCCACCGGCGCCGCTGGAGCTGGTCCAGCCCGAGGCGACGAAGCCGCCGGACACCGCGATGAGAGAGTAGAAGCTGTCGTCCCCATCGCCGCCGTAGGCGTTCTCCCAGACCAGGTTGCCCTGAAGGTCCAGCTTGAACAGCCAGCCGTCGCCCGCCTTGGTCCCCGCCACCACGTAGCCGTCCGCGACCTGCACGATGTCCCTGGCCCCGTCGCTGCCGTCGCCACCCAGCGTCTTCTGCCAGGCGTAGTTCACCAGGAAGGGCTTCTTGTTGGAGGTCTGGCTGATCGTGAAATTGTATATCCCGATATTCAACTCCCAGAAGACGTGGGTGACGGTGACGTTGACAGCGCCGTTCAACCCCGGCGGGACCTTGCATTTTATCTGGGTGTCCGACCACGAGGTGATGTCGGCGTCGACGACCGGGGTGGAACCGAAGTCCACGTGCGAGCTGTTCTCGCGCGAACCCCCGAATCCCCAGCCGGCGATGGTCACCGCCGTCCCCTCACCCCCTTCGGCGGGAGTGAGGGAGTATATAACTACCCTGTTCGCCAGTAACCAGCTGTCGTCGTACAATCGATATTTCTCGTTGACGATGGAAAGGGTCCAATTAAAGCTCCAGCTGGAGTACCCCACGGCCATCTCCAGACCCACTTTCACCCCTATGTCCAGAGAAAAGTTGACGTACAGCGCCCAGAGCATCCCGGGGTGGCCGGTGTCGGTGTTCAGGGTCATCCGGTAGCCGGGCAGGACGTTGATGTAGGGGCCGGCCACCGCGTAGAGGAGGACGCCGATCTGAGGTCCCACCCCGACCTTGAGGTCGGATTGGGAGAAGGTGGCGGAGTCGTCAGGCGGGCGGAAGTCGTAGTCGTAACTGAAGCCTTTACTAGTGTGCCAGCCGGTGCCGTTGTCATAGGTGACGCCGGCCGAGAGGCTGGCGTTCTGGGTAAGCCCGGCGGTGACCTCCGCCTTGACGTGGCCGTCCGCCCCCACCGCCAGCTGGACGTAGGGGGCCAGGACCACCGGTACCGGACCGATGGCGAAACTTATGCCGTTGGCGGGGATGAAGACCCTCGTCCCCGGTATGGTGGCGACGAACTCGTCGATGTTGAAGTCGCCGTGGGCGGTGGCGTCCAGTACCACCTGCTCGGTGAAGGAGGCGCCGAAACCGATGTTGTTGAGGGAGACGGAGGGAGCCGTGGCGTCCACCGTGACGTAGGGGATGCCCCATCTGGTGTGCCAGCTGACGTCGATGTCGGGCGGCGTGTAGCTGACGTTGATGTTGAAGTCCAGGTCGCAGCCGAGGGTCAGGGAACCGGCGAGCCTGACGTTGTTGGAGGAGGTCCCCACCGTGTAGTCGAAGGGCATGGTCTGGCTTATGTGAAGGGGGAAGACACCTCCACTCTTATAAGAAGCTCCGGCGGCGCCCAGGCCGGTGGAGGAGATGCGGCCCTGGATGAGGGCTTCCTCCAGCCCGGCGGCCACGCAGGTGAGAATGACCTTGCCGCCGGTGCGGTCTACCGCGCTGACCTTGGCCAGGATGCCGCCTGGCATCTGGGAATAGCTGGCGCTGACGACGACGTCCCCTACGTCTACTTTATCCAGGTTGGCGGTGTTTGCGGAGAAGGTCAGGTAACGGTGGACGGCGTCGGCTGAGCCCTGGTCGTCTTCGAGCAACTTCATATCGTCCCCGTCCAGCACCACCGTGGTGGAGGGAATGATGGCCGGCTCGTAGAGGGCGCCGATGGAACATGAACCGCCGCCGATGCGGCCGTCGTAGACGAAGTACATGGCCCGCTCCGCCACCACCGGCCCGCCAGCTTCTACCCAGGTGGAGACGTCGGTGGCCTCCAGGCCGGGCAGGGTGTCCAGGTGGACCGACTGACGGGTGCCAGCCGGCAGGCTGAAGGTGTAGTCATCTGCCGCTGAACCCGGCGGCAACTGGAAGTGGAGAGTGACCGTCTTCTCGGTGGCTCCCGGGTTCTGCACCAGCACCCAGGTGTCGAACTCGCCGCCGGTGTAGCCTTCGGCCAGGTACCAGTCAGCCTGGGGATAGGGAGTGCCCACCGAGTCGTGGCCGTCGATGCGGCCGTCGCAGTTGAAGTACATAGCCCGCTCCGCCACCACCGCCGAGGTGGCGCTGACCGTAGTGGAGACGTCGGTGGCCTCGAGCCCGGGCAGGGTATCCAGGTGGACCGACTGGCGGGTCCCCGCGGGCAGGTCGAATGAGTAAGAAGGCGCGGAGGTGCCGGGCGGCAACTGGAAGTCCAGGGTCACCCTGGCATCGGTGTCTCCCGGGTTCTGCACCAGCACCCAGGTGTCGAACTCGCCGCCGGTGTACCCCTCGGCCAGGTACCACGAAGCCGAGCTGGTGGACAGGCCGGTGGAGTTGTGACCGCCGGTGATACGGGAATCGTAGTTGAAATAGACGGAGCGTTCCGCCACCACCGAGATGGGGCTGGAGATGCGGGTGGAGACGTCGGTAGCCTCCAGGCCGGGCAGGGTGTCCAGGTGGACGCTCTGGCGCGCGCCCGCCGGCAGGTCGAACTGGTAAGAAGGAGCCGAAGCCCCCGGCGGCAGCTGGAAGTCCAGGGTCACGGTGGTCGCCGCGCTGGTCGGGTTCTGCACCAGCACCCAGGTGTCGAACTCGCCGCCGGTGTAGCCCTCCGCCAGAAACCACAGGCATGACGGGTACTTTATCCCCACCGAGTCATGGCCGCCCGGCTTGCCCTCATAATTGAAGTACATGGCCCGCTCCGCCACCACCGGCTGGGTGGAAGACACCGTAGTGGAGACGTCGGTGGCCTCGAGGCCGGGCAGCTCGTCCAGGTGGATGGACTGGCGGGTACCGGCCGGCAGTTTGAAGTAGTAGGGCTCAGCCGCCTGACCCGGCGGCAGCTGGAAGCGGAGCAGGACTTCAGCCTCGGTGTCCCCGGGGTTCTGCACCAGCACCCAGGTGTCGAACTCGCCGCCGGTGTAGCCTTCCGCCAGGTACCAGACCATGCATTCCTCGGTGGTCTCCAGGGCCTTGTAGCCGGCATCGGCTACCGCCTCCGCCCCCCGGCCGAACAGCGGGACCATCGACAATGCCAGCATAAGGCAGAGAAAGCATATGACGGCCGCCCTGAGAGTACGTGAAACAGAAGCCATTTGAACACCCCCGCTTTTCCATAAGGAACCTACCCTGAACTAAGGTAATTATACCCCCCTCCACAGGGTGCCTGTCATGGACCTCCATCATGGACCTCCACATGCCACCCCGGCCAGGTTACCGTCAGTTCTTCTTACCTCCGCCGGTAAGCACGATGGTGATCATGCCCAGGAACCACTCCAAGCTGTATTTGCCCTTCTTCTTCTCCCAGAAGAACAGCAGCGTCTCGAGCAGCACCACCGCCGTCGCCCCGCACAACAGGGCAGACCAGGACCCCATCAGGTCGGTCATGTAGTAGTTGCCGGTGATCAGCCAGACCACCGCCAGGGTCCACCCGATGAGCATGTAGTGCATAAAGTAGAAAGAAAGGGAGAATCCGCTGGTGCGGTTGTAAACCCTCACTATAAAGCTGAGCTTTAGCTTATCCTGTTTGCGCACGTCGTAGAAGAAGAACAACAGCCCGAAGACGGTCAGGGCCATCCCCAGCTGGAAGACGATCATGGTGAAGGAGTCGGGGTAGAAGCTCAGGGGCGCGATGAAGCCGTGGATGATGGACCCTGCCGGCCGGGAGGTGCCGGCGTAGGCCAGGCCCAGCCCCAGGCCGGCCAGGCCGATGCCCGCCATCACCAGCCAGGGCAGGTCGCGCCGCATCTTTCCGGCGACGATGCGCCGGCCCAGCACGATACCCACCAGGGGGAAGAGGGACCAGGGGATCACCGGGAAGTAGCCGGCCAGGAAGAAACCCTGCATGATGTCCTTGAGGCTCCAGACCACCTCGTAATCCTTGACCGGGTCGATGAGGATGCCGGGAAAGTAGCGGGAGATCACCGGCACCTGCATGAAGTCGCCGCCCCACACCGCCTCGAAATTGAGCCCGCCGCGCAGCCAGGGGGTGCTGAAGGCCAGGGCCGCGATCAGCACCAGGATGAACCAGGTGGGAAGCTTGCGGCATACGAACACCAGGATGGTGCAGAATCCCATCAGGGTGAGGATGTCCCACTGCCAGATCTGGTAGGGCCCCCAGGCCAGGGCCAGCATCAGCAGGCCCACCCCGAAGATATAGCCCCCGCGGATGAGGGCCCGCTTGAACAACAGGCTCTCGTCCAGGTCGGTGTGCTTCTGCCCGGAGAGCACCTGGCTCATACCCATCATCATCAAAAAGCAGGCCGCGCCCCAGTCGCCCAGCACGTGGTTGAGGATGAAGTAGGGCCAGGTGTCCACGGCGCCTTCGTTGCCGAAGAAGATCATGAAGTGGACCATGACCATGCCGATGAGGGCGAACCCCCGCATCACGTCGATGGAGAGTATCCGGTCCGGCCTCCCCCCTTGCTTGCCCGCTGCTGCTTCAGTGCTCATGCCGGATTTATCGGCTCGAGCCCGCCGCGGCTGAAATATTAATAAGGGCGGGCACGAAGCCCGCCCTTTCGTTGTAAGCTATAGCGTCAAATTTCGGGGTCAGCCGCGGGCCGGGACACGAACAGGTCCAGGCCAAGCCTCCGTGAAAGGAACCGGGCGGCAAGTTGTCCCTTGACGCTGTTGCCGGTGATGTCGAGCGGCGGGGCAAAGGTGCCGAGGCCACCCTTGCCCGGCGAGATGGTCACGATCCCGCCCCCTATTCCGCTCTTCGCCGGCAGGCCCACGTCGTAAAGCCATTCTCCCGAGGTCTCGTACAGCCCGGCCGTCGCCATCACGGCCAGAACATGGTGGCAGAGAACGGGATCGATCACCCGCGATCCCGTCACGGGATTGACACCGCCGTCGGCGAGAGTAGCCCCCATCACCGCGAGGTCGTGGGCGGTGACCGAAAGACAGCACTGCCTGGTATAGAGATCGACAGCTACCGCGGGTTCGCAGAAGATGAGTCCACGGCCGGCAAGCAGATCGGCCAACTCCCGGTTTTTGTGGTTCGTAGCGGAGGCAGAGCTATACACTTCCTCGTCAAGGATCAGGTTACGGCCGGCGAAGCCCGAAAGGACTGCCTGGATGGCCTGCCACTTTTCATCGGCCGTATCTCCGGGAACCAGACTGGTGGTGGCGATGGCGCCGGGGTTCACCATTGGATTCGTCCTGCCGTCCGGACCCCTTGTCACTGCGTCCGGCGAATTGAACGGCATTCCCGTCGCGTTCACGCCAATATGCCGCCGGACCTCCTCCGGCCCTTCACTCTGGCACGCGATGGCAAAGACGAACGGCTTTGAAACACTCATGATGGCGAATTGCGCATCGACGTCGCCGGCATGGTAAACACTGCCGTCGACCCCGACCATGCATATTCCGAAAAGCCCCGGCGGTACGCGCGCAAGCGCCGGGTAGACCTGCGAGTTCGCTCCTTCACCGTTGAACCGGAAGGACTCATATGCCGCGTCCACCAGCTCCTGTACGTATACCGGAACCGGGAGGTGGCCGGTGGAAACGAAATCAGTCAATGGTCCCCCGCGCTCAGATCCCCATCGGAATGCCGAGCAGGTACCAGATGGCGAAGAAGATGATCCACGCTATGGTGATGATGAAGAAATACGGCAGCATGAGTGCGATCACGGTACCGATGCCCGAGTTCTTGTCATAACGCCTGGCGAAAACCACGATGAGCGGAAAGTACGCCATGATGGGCGTTACTATGTTGATGGGCGAGTCGGCGACCCGGTACGCGGCCAGCACGGCGTCGGGTTTGATCCCCAGGGTCATGAAGATCGGGATGAAGATGGGTGCCAGCAGTGCCCACTTGGCGATAGCTTGCGGCATGATGATGCCCACCACCAGGGTGATCAGTATGGCCAGAAGGAGCAGCCAGATGTCTCCGATATTGAGCCCCTGCAGCGTGTCGCCCAGCTTGACGGCCACCACCTGCGGGATGTTGGAATAGTTGAAGTAGGCGATGAACTGGGCGATGAGCAGGAACAGGAAGAGCAGCCCGGCCAGGCCGGCCCAGCTCTTGGTGATCAGGTTGATGGCGTCGGTGGAGTTCTTGATGGTCCCCGTGGCCTTCCCGTAGGCCGCGCCGGCGGCCAGGAACACGACGGCGATGATGACGACCAGGCTTTCCATGAAAGGCGAAGTACCGATGATGCTTCCCGTTTCGGGATCGCGCAGTGGAGCCCCCGGGATGAATGTGAGAAGCGAGATGGCCACGATCACTCCCAGGGCGCCCAGGGCCGACCAGCGCAGGCCCTTCGATTCGAGTTCCGGGGAGACTGTCGCGGAGGCTTCTTCGGCGGCCTCGGCCGTGCCGTTGGCGGGGGCCAGGGAGTGGTCGTAGGCGCCCAGGCGGCGTTCGATGATGCGCGTGCAGATGAGACCCATGACGATGGTGAGCATGATCGTCGAGCCGATCCCGAACCACAGGTTGGCTGTTATGTCGATGGACTGGCCCGGGTTGACCAGGGCAATGGATTCGTTGGTGATCTGGGTGATGACGGCGTCGGTCGGCGTGATGAGCAGGTTGACGCCGAAGCCCGCGGCCACGCCGGCGAAGGCTGCCGCCATGCCGGCCAGCGGGTGGCGCCCCACGCTCATGAACGCCGCCGCCCCCAGCGGGATGAGCACCAGGTAACCCGCGTCGGAAGCGATGCTGGAGATTATGCCCAGGAAGACGATGATGTAGGTAAGTGTGGCAGGCGACGATATGTCCACCAGCTTGCGCATGAGCGCTCCGATGAGTCCCGAGGACTCCGCCAATCCCACCCCGATCATCACGATGAGGATGATGCCCACGGCCGTGAAGCCCATGAAGTTGCTGACGAAAGAGGTGAAGAGGAAGCGGACGCCGTCGCCGTCCGTCAGGCTCCTGATCTCCGCCGTCCTCGTCTCCATCTCGTAGTCCTCGGCGTCCACCTGCCCGGGCGGCAGGATGTAATCCATCCCGGTCGATCCGCCTACGTCGATCTCCTGCACCTCGGCCGGGGGAGGAGCCACCACCTCGTAGGTGGCGCTGATCCCTATCCAGGCGAGGATCTGGGCGATGACGATCAGGCCCAGGATGAGGGCGAGGAACAGAATGGCCGGGTGGGGAACCTTGTTTCCCACCTTCTCGATGAAGCTCAGGGTGCGCTGTACCAAGCCCGGCCCCTTGGCTTTGTCCTTGGGCTTGCTCACGACTCCACCCCCAATCGTCCCAGCAGGTCGGCCTCGGCCAGCACGGTCTTCTCGAATTCATCCAGCAACACTCTCTCGTTGGGCCCGTGGATATTGGCGTATCCGTCCGTGGTGCCCACCAGCAGCACGTCCGCGTGGGGCGCGGCGTTACTGAGGGCGTTGACCAGGGGTATCGATCCCCCACTGCCCGCTACTACCGTCTCCTCCCCCCAGGCCGCCGACCATGCCTCCCGGGCAGCCTGATAGGCCGGACTGTCCGTGCGGGCGGCAAAGCCGTTGCCGGTCGCACCGGCGTGCACCTGCAAACGTATGCCGAACGGCATAGCTTCCTCCAGATGACGGATAAGAGCCGCCTGCGCTTCCACGGCGTCCTGCCGGGGATGCACGCGCAGGTTCAGCGACGCCCGCGCGTACGGCGAGACCGAGTTGACCGCCTTGTCCACCGAGGGGACGTCGATACCGGTGACGGTGATAGCCGGCCCGGACCAGACCCGAGAGCCCAGCGTCCCCGTGCCGATGAGGGGCAGACCCTTCAGGACTTCGGCCAGAGCCCGGAAATCGTCCTCAGTGTTGCCACCGCCCGTCCACTCCTCGCGCAACAGGCCTTTGACCGCGACATCACCGTAATCGTCTTGCAGGGAAGCCAACGCGCGGAGCAGGGCCAGCAGCGCGTCCGGCGCCGCCCCCCCGTACTGTCCGCTGTGCTTGGCGGATTCGAGAGTCCGTAATTCGACCGTGACCATGGCCATCCCGCGCAGGGCCACAGTGAGAGTAGGGATTCCCGGCCGCACGCTGCCCATGTCGCCGATGAGCATGACGTCGGAGGTGAAGAGATCGGGATTCTCGGCTACATAGGGAAGAAGGGACCCGCCGCCGACTTCCTCCTGTCCCTCGATGACGACCCTTATACCCACGGGTGGCCGCCCGTCCCAGGCCCGCAGCGCTCCGGCGAGAGCGACGATGTTCGACTTGGTATCGGCCGCCCCCCGCCCATAGATGGCCCCATCACGCTCGGCTGGCTCGAAAGGAGGAGAGTGCCACTCCGTCTCGTCACCGGCGGGAACGACGTCGTAGTGGCTGTAGAGGAGCACGGTCGGTGCGCCGGGGGGTGCGGGGATCTCCGCTACGACGAGGGGCGCCGTGTCGGTCAGTTCGACGGACCGCACCTGTTCGCAACCGGCTTCTCGAAACAGCTTCTCGACATAGTCACGAGCCTGGAGGAGTGCCGGCCTGGTGTTTTCCGGATAGCCGGCCTCGGAGATGGATGGTATGGCGATCAGTTCCGCAAGCTCGTTCTTGAGATACGGCATCAACTCGCCGACGCGCAACTTGAGACGCGGGTACGCTTCCGTATTCGCCGGCTCTTGCTCTCTGCCCACGCTCCCCCCTTTATTCTGTCTCATTGCACTACAGTCAAATCAAAAACCACACACAACATTACCTATTGATGTAGTAATAGACAATACAATCCTGGAACCCCGGTCAAGAGAGCAACCTCCTCATGGGAAGATGAAGTCCAGCAGCGGTGGCAGCACCTCGCTGGGGCGCAGGTCCGGCCGGTCGGCCGACGCGGTGAGTACGTCCACGTGGCTGTAGCCTTCGCACAACACGCGCTCGCCGGGAGCGGCGGGGTAGAGGCCGGCCATCATGGTGAAGGGCCCGTGCTCGGCGACGATCTCTATCTTGGGCAGGTCGTTGACGTGGTCGCCATGGAGGAAATCCAGCCCGTAACCCGTCCCCCAGGAGAAGTTCACTGCCACCAGGTCCATCACCAGGCGGGTGGGGTAATACCAGTCGAAGAAGTTGGTGGGGCCCTGGTATAAGGTGCGGGCCAGGTCGGCGATGTCGGTCATCTCTTCGTCCTGAGTGGTGTAGGTGATGCCGCCGGTGACGTCGGTGCAGGAAGTGTCGGAGCCCGCGGTTATCTGGTCGAAGTTGGTCCAGCCGTAGAGCGGCCCCGTGCCCAGCTTATCGAAAGAGGGGCCGGCGTCCCAGGGTATGTAGAGGTTGCCGACGGCGATCAGGGATCCGACCATCTCAGCCAGACCGGGGATGGTAGCCAGGCCGGAGGGGAGGGGGAAGTCCTTCTTCTGCATGAAGCCCCCGTTCATGAAGCCCATGCTGGCCTGGACGATGCTGATGGGCTCGAAGTTGTCGTCGATGATGCTGCCCAGCAGAGCCTCGTTGGTGAAGCGGAAGTCGCGGATGCCGGGGATGCCGGACAGGTAGTGGAAGGTGTCCTTGGACTGCAGCACCCGGATGAGGTTGTCGACGTTGGCGGAGTAAGGCGTATTGTCCAGCAGGGTCGACTCCTCTTCCGGTGCCCGCCCTGCCTCCGTGGCCATCATCTCCAGCACCATGAAACCTTCCGGATTCATCACCGGCACCGGGATGTATCTATAGAAAGAGCCTTCCCGCAGTCCCTTAAGGTACTCGGCGTAGACGTTCTCGGCCATGTTCTCCAGGCCGTTGCGCAGGTCGCCGGGGAGCAGGCCGAGGATGGGGTCGAGCATCTCGTTGGTGGACTTGACCAGCGTGTCCAGGCCCACCAGGCCGGCGCAGTTGCGGTAACCGGCGTCGTCGATGGTGGCCGGGTCCCCGTCGAAATCCCACCCGGCGAAGGCGGCGGTGTAGGGACCGCCCATGGAATGGCCGCCCACGAACACCTTACTGCGCCGCACCTCCGGGTCTGGCACATTGGTGGTGATCACGGTGTAGATGTCCCGCATGCACTGCTCCAGCCCCACTTCGGAGAACCAGGGCACCTGATCGTTGGAGGCGAAGCCCTGGAAGGTGTGGCCGCTGATCTCGGCCCCGTGGTAGTAGTAGTCGATGGCGATATTGATGTCGCCCGCGGCCTCCGCCGCGTTGAGGCCGGTGAGGTCCTCCGCCCGGTTGGTGCGCCATTCGACGGCCAGGACCTCCAGGTTATGCCCTTCCTGCTTGGCCATGTAGACCAGCTCGCGCCCCAGGTAGTTGAAGACGTTGGCCCCGCACATGAAACCGGGGGTCAGCACCAGTATGGCGTCGGGCTCTCCACCCGACTTCAGCCGGTAGCGGAGGTATTTCAGGTTGTCGGCTTCGGCCGGGACTTCACCGTTGTCCTTGATCAGGGGAGCGTAGATAGTCTGCTGTGTCATCTCCACCACGGCGTCCACGTCGGCCTGCGTCCAGGCTCGCGCCGCCGCGGGTTTGGGCCCTTCGGGCGTGGAGCCGCCGGGCTGGTAACAGCCGGTGACCGTCAACAGGGTAACCAGGACGATAGCCGTGATTGTAGTGGGGGTCAGCAACCAGGACCTTCTCATCGCACTCCTCCTTCGTTCGCAAGCGCCGGAAAAGATCTAGTGCGTGATTTGTGAGCATAGTTCGTAAGGTGCTGCGGTTACAAAGATTATACCCCTTCTGGTGACATAACCCTTCAGGCCTTCTCCAAGTCGTGGTAGAGACCGCGCAGCAGGAACGCGTAAGCGGCGGTGAGCACGCCTTTGATGATGCCAAAAATACCCACGAGGAGCACCGCCGTGCTGGCCACTTCGTTCGCGCCCTTCTTCTCCGGACCGACGATAAAATAGATGCCGAACCCTATGGAGATAAGTGCCGTCAACAGGATCAGGGTTTTTCCCTTGAAGCCCTTGGGCAGACGTATTCCCGCGGCGGTCTCGATGATCCCGGTACTGATAGCCCAGATGCCCAGGATGACCAGGATAACGGTGGATGTGGCGTCGGGCCAGGCAAGGGCCATTATCCCGGCGATCAGCGCCGCAAGGGCGATGGGCACCATCAACCAGTCTGGCCGGCCCTCCCCGGAGCGCTCCCCCTTTTCATCATCACCCTTCACCTTCTTCCCGGCTTTGCGTGAAGGCGAGGAGGTAAAGACGCCTGCGAGCACGAACAGGCCGTAGCAGATGGCGAAGATCCCGAAGATGGTATAGAGAACCTTGAGGGTGCTGTCGGGCCAGCATACCAGCATGAGCCCAAAGGCCAGGTAGAGGAATGCGTTGAACAACAGGGTCCACGGGTTCTCGGGGAGCAGGCTGCTCCTGCCCCTAAGACCTTTTTCTTCCACGGGGTTCTCCTTTCACTGAAGCGGAGATTGGGGGACAGGGCTGGTACCAACAGCAGCATTTGCCCTTCCACGAGAGGGTACGGTTACTTCAGCTCATTATAACGTGAATACCCGGAATCAATAGTGATCACTCTGTGGTCCGCGCTTCCAGCCGGTCATCGATGGAGCCGGCGATGCGCATGGCCAGCGCCATCACCGTCAGCTGCGGATTGACCCCGAGAGAAGTAGGAAGAATACTCGCGTCGCAGACAAAGAGATCTCCCACGTCCCAGGCCTCGCCGCCCGGCCCTACCACCGACCAGTCCGGGTCGGCCCCCATGCGGCAGGTGCCCATGGGGTGGTAGGCGGAGAGGCCGAAGATGTCGGTGGGCCGGATGCGCGTGTGGTTCAGCCGGGACAGGTCGCGCGGGGTCATCTCCCTGAAGCTGTGGAAGATGGTCTCCACGCGTTTGGCCCCGGCCGCGAACCAGATCTCCGCCGTGAGCGCCGTGGCTCGCCTGAGGCGCTCGATGTCCCCCGCGCCCATCTTGTAGAAGACTAGCGGGCGCGCCGGGTCGGGCCCCGGGACCACCCTGCCCGCCGAGTCGTGCTCGCTGATCATGGTCCCGAAGATGCCGGTGCGCTTGTAGTCCGTCATGGCCTGGGCGTGGCGCCTCCCGCCCCAGGGCATGGAGAAGGCGAAGACGCCCGGCGAGATAGTGGCCCCCTCCAGCATGATGCCGTCGGAGGCGAACTCGTCGACGTAGGTGGACTGGGGGATGCCCTTGGGGTTGCCCAGTTCTTCTTCTAAAAGAGCGGTGGTGCCGGTGCAGGGGTGGATGGAGAGGTTCCGCCCCAGCTGTCCCGAAGCGCCGCAGAGGTGGTTGCGCGCCAGCAGGGCGGGCGACTGGATCGCCCCCCCCGCCAGCACCGTCACCCTGGCCTCGATCTCAACGGCGCCGCTACGCCTACCGCTCGACGGGTCGATAAAATGGCCCTTCACCCCGGTGGCGCGCCCGCCGCGGGTGACGATGCGGTCTACCCGGCAATGGGTGTAGACGTCGGCCCCCGCCGCCACCGCGTCGGGGATGTAGGAGACGTTGACGCTCTGCTTGGCGCCGGAGGGGCAGCCGAAGGCGCAGACCCCGTAGCCCTCGCAGTCCTTGGCGTTGCGGGGCAGGAAGCCGCCGGAATAGCCGAGGCGCTCCGCCGTCTCCAGAAAAAGAAGGGCGTTGCGCCCCACTACCTCGGGGTCGGCCCGCTTGACGAAGAGGTACTCCTCCACCGCCGCGTAGAACAAGTTGAGCTCGCCTTCTTCCAGATCGGTCAGGCCCGCCTCCAGGTGCCAGCGCTTGAGGATGTGCCGGGGGATGCGCAGGCAGGTGCCGGAGTTGACGGTGGTGGTCCCGCCCACCGTCTTGCCCTGGGGGACGAGGATCACCGGCAGGCCCAGGGTGACGGTGGTGCCCGCCTCGCGGTAGAAGCGCAGGAACGAGCGCGAGGGCCGGAAGTCGAAGTCCTCGCGGGTGTAGTAGCCGCCCTCCTCCAGGACGATGACGCCGTATCCCGCCTGGGCCAGCTCCTTGGCCACCACCCCGCCGCCCGCGCCGGAGCCGATCACCACCACGTCGGTGGAGCGCCTGACGGCGCCGTCGCCTTCCGCCCGCTGCCCCGGCCCGATGATCATCTTTCCACGCCCCTTTCCGCCGCTTCCCGGCGCAGGGCCTCGGTGTCGAAGCCGAGCAGGGGCTGGATTTCGTCGCGGTCGTAATGGGCCATGAAGATGGGCATGCCCAGCACCGAGGGGATGGCACGCATCGCGGCCAGACGGCTGTCGTAGAGCGACTCCAGGAACTCCACCGCTTCTTCCGGCGCGAGGCGTTCCAGGGATTTGCCCCGGCGCAGGCGGCACAGGCCGTACAGCACCATCACCAGGCTGTAATATAGCGGGCGGAACTCCGGCAGGCCCGCGCCGAGGAATTCATCGATGAAAGGGATGACCTGTTCGGGGTCGACGGGGGGTAAGCCTTCGACCGGTTGGACGAAGACCGGCACCATGGCCGCGAGACGCTTCTCGATGAAAGAGATCAAGCGCGCACCTCCCACGGAGTGAACAGCCTCCCGGACTCAATTATAACATTACCTTTTACCGATATAATTTGTGGTAAACTCTACTGTGCGCATACGGAAGGGTGTCCGAGTATGGCCTAAGGAGCACGACTGGAAATCGTGTGGGTGTGGGAACATGCCTCGTGGGTTCGAATCCCACCCCTTCCGCCAAAGAAAAGCCCGGCTTAACGGCCGGGCTTCTTCTTTCCCCGGGCTTCGCCCGGACCCTGACTCCCCGGGCTCTTCTGGGCTTCGCCCGGCCTTTCTACCAAAACCGAGCTCAGGATAGCGGACTCCGTTGTTGTGCTGGTGGTTTGAGGTTTGCGGCGGGCACGGCTGACTCGATGTTTTGTACGAAAGGCCGGGCTGCGCCTGGAGCCCGGACCGCAATGGGCACTGGGAGCCCGGGAACGGGGAGCCGGACCGTGCCGGGCTTGCTGTTGGCGCAGGTCTTTCGGTCCCGGATGGACTGGTAGAATCAGGCGAAGTTATTGGGCATGGGAACGCAGTAGGAGAGAGTTTTGAGAAGCGGAAGAGCATTGGCGGTCGCAGTCTTAGCGCTCGTCCTTTTTATGGTCGCATGCGGGTGCTCGCATTCAGCTGGACCGCAAACGGTAACGTATGCCGGCGTGACATTCAAAATTCCCCAGGGCCTGGTTTATGAGTATGGATAACGGGAATCAGACGCACCCTTTAAGCCGAAAAACTGGCCCTGCATATACGTTGAGGGAGAAAAGGCTTATATGTTTGCCTGGCCGAACGAAACCCTGGACTCATTAGCTGAGGCCACATCCCTTGAGACTATCGGTTCTGAGCGTATTCAGAAGAAAAGATACGAAATAGCCGGAAGGTTGGTTGTCGAGTCGTATCCGGTAGATGGCGTCACGGACCTCGCCCTGATCGATCCGATCGGCATGAATATCTCCGTTACTCCGCCAGGTGATCTGGAACAGGCGAAGGAGATCATCAGCGACCTCTCGTTCGAATAATTACTGGTTCAAAGCGACACGATGATGTCGCGAGCCTATTCTCTGGCCTTCTTGAACACTTATCTGGCTGGAGTAGATTGTGTTATTGCCACAAATCCACCTATAATAATGAGGTAATACGTAAGGTAATACCAGGAGAAACGGATGACAAAGTACCGGATAGAGCGATTGAACTGGAGCTTGGAGACGATTGACAAGACATGAAAGAAACACCATGTGGACTACGAAGAAGTCTAGCAAGTCATATTTGAAGACAAGGACAAGAATATTGTCCCCGAGTTCAGTAATAAGCATGGATACCGTTTCAAGGTGACAGGAACAACAAGAGGGGGAAGGCGATTGGTGATATATATGAACCCCGACAGCCGGGAAGAAGGTGTCTGGTTCTGTATCACGGCAATGGAGGCGAAAGAATGAAATACTGTAACGATGAGGAAGCTATGTCGGATGAAGGGTGGGAAGACGTAAGTGGCATAGAGGTCGAGGTGGCTCCCGCGAGGGACAAGGCCTCAGTGTTCACCATGAAGATAGACTCGGAGCTGTTGCGGATGCTGGTAGACCAGGCCAGGGAACTGGGCATGCCTACTTCGACCCTGGCGAGAGAGTTGATCAGGGAAGGCCTGTTAAAAAGCAATGAATTCGTGCCTACCTATAAACTCGCTGAAACACTCTGCAGAAGGATCGAGAAGCAGGAAGAAGACCTCTCCAAATACAGGGAATTGCTGAAAAAACTGGATCGCGAAAAGGGTTACTAGAGTTGCTCGATTTCGGGCATGCTCACGTACAGCACCGGCATCTCGCCGTCCTCGGTGCAGCGGAAGGGAAGGTATCTCTCGTCGGCCCCTACGCTTTTCGCGGTGGTGTCCACGTCCACCCAGCCTTCGTCCTCGAGCCAGACCTGGGACCAGATATGGCCGCTCCCCTGCGGGCCGGCCAGCCAGCCGGAAACCTGGCGGGTGGGCAGGCCGCTGGCGCGGCCCAGGGTGACGAAGACGTCCGAGGCGTCCCAGCAGCGGCCGTAGCCCTGGGAGAGCACTTGCATGGTCCCGTAGCGGGAGCCGGTGGCGCCGTCATATGCGATGTTGTTGCGCACCCAGCCAAACAGGGCCTCCACCTTTTCGGCCTCGCTGTCCGCGCCGGCGGTTATCTGCCTGGCCCGGGCCTTCACCTCCGGGTCGTCCGCCGGCCAGAAGGGCGTGGCCTCCAGGCACGATGCCCGGTGGGCGGCGTCGAGGGTCGACCCGTCACCTTGCGTAAGGCTGGTCGAGGAGACCGCCAGCTCCCCCTTGCAGGTGACGTAGGGTATTCCAAGTACTTCAGGAAGGCCAGCCTGGTCGAACTCGCACTGGAGCAAGCCGTCCTCTTCGTCCTTCGACAGTGGCCGGGGCTCGAAGACGTAAGCCGCCTTGAGGAGGTTGCCCGACTCGACCATAAAGGTGAGGCTGTCGGAAGGCACGGCACTGGCCGCGGCCTGTTGCATGGCGGGGTCCACGGGGTCGCCCGTCTTATAGGTGAGAAGGTAGTTGAACAGCTGGTTGGCCCGCATGTAGTCGATGGTCTCCAGGCAGGACAGCTGATAGGAGACGCGGTAGCGCGTGGCGTCCATCGCGGGCGTTTCCTGTTCCTCCGGGGTTGAAGCGCCGCAGCCGGCGGCGGCGAGCAAGGCCGGCGCGAGCAGGATGAGAGATAATGTTACGCAGTACGACCTCTTCACGCCGACTCCTTTCGCGGGGCTGATGCGGATGCCTGGCCTTTAGAGCGCCGCGAGAATCTCGCGGGCGTATTCCCTGGCCTTCTCGAGCCCGGCCTCGTCCGGGAAACCCTTGGCTTTGGCGGCTTCCCTGCCGTATTGCTGGAGCTCGGGGTTGTCGCTGTTGAGCAGGAATTCGGTGATCTGCTGCGACGCCTCGCCCTGACAGTGGAAGAGGCCCAGCAGTTCCGCTCCCGCCGCGATGGCCAGGGTCCTCGTTCCTTCAAGCCAGGGGCCGACGCGATCGGCGCTCTCGGGTGCGCCGTGGGTGGCGAAGAGGGCGATCTTCTTACCGGCGCCGTTGAGGGTGAGGAAATCGGCGGCGTCCTTGGCGGGGTGCCCGGCCTGGATGGGGAAGCCGTAGAAAACCAGGTCGTATCCGTCCAGGTTCTCGAGCTCGCCGACGGAGAGCATCTCCTTGTCCCCCGCGATCTCTGAGAAGATGGCTTCCGCCACCTGCTTGGTGTTGCCCGTCTGCGTGAAATAAGCCACCAGTGTTTTCATAGCCGTCTCCCTTCCGTCCTGCCATGGGACCCATAACAATCCCATGATACAGGATTCGGTCAGGCGCGGTAGTCGAAGCCGTGGTTGAGGTGCTTGCGCAGCATCATCTCCACGTTCCAGCTGTTCTTGATGCCGATCCTCTTCTCCCAGCCGGATACCTCGTTCATGAAGCGCAGCCTGAGCATGGGAGGGGCGGCCATCAGGGCGTCCTTAACAAGCGGGGCCGAGAAAGACTTTCCCGTCACGATAGACGGCAGATACCACTCGTTGACGGTCCTCTCCCGCTCCAGCTTGACGCTCTCATGGTAGAAGGCTCCCGGTGCGTGCTTTGCCGTTTCGACGAGCGCCTGCCCGGCCAGCCAGCCGGTGGCTACGGCGGAGGATATCCCTTCGAAGAACATGTTCATGAAGCCCGCGGCTTCCCCAGCCACCAGCACCCGGTCGGTGCCGAAGTTGAAGCGGTTGAGGCAGGCGGGAGATACGGACAGGCAGGCCAGGGTCATGACGGAATCCCCGGGTGAGAAGCCGTGATGGTCGGCCAGCCACTGGGTGCACTTCCTGCGCATGGGGTCGACTTTATCTCCGGTATGTACGAGGGTGTCGGTCACTATGATGCCGTCCTTGAAGTACAGGGTGGGCATCAGGCCGATGCCGGGTTCAAAGAAGAGGTGATAATAATCGGGATCGAGGTCGACACTGCCGAGCCGGTAATCCTGGAAAGAATAGACCGTGCTTATCCCTCCGTAAAAGTCCGGATCGAATCTCCTGACGATGTGGGAGCTCCCTCCGTCGGCTGCCACCATGGCCGGGGCGCTAAGCCTTACTTCTTCGCCGTTCCGATGGAGCATCAACTCCACCCGGTCATGCCATTCGGCGAAGTCCACCAGCCTGGTGGAGTCCCAGATCTCGGCCCCCGATTCCCGGCAGAGCCAGTTGTCCAGCCTGTCGCGCCAGGCGTTGAGGTTGTTGGTCGGCATCACGAACGTCTGCCCGTTGTGAAGATGGAAGTGGGAGGCAGTCCATACGCGCGGGACCGCCAGCACTTCTTCGGGGATGGGCCCGAAGTGCTTCTCGATGTACTCCACCGCGGCCGGCTCGAGCATTCCGGAGCAGGGTTTGTGGCGGGGCAGCTTCTTCTTCTCTATAAGAAGCGTTTTCAGCCCGCCTTGCATCGCGGCCCTGGCTGCCGCCGCACCTGCCGGCCCTCCTCCTACCACCACAACGTCGTAGTCCATATTGCTCATGACGACATCCCCCCATTCCGAAATACGCAAGCCAAGGAACAACTGACGGTTTTCCCCTGTGTGCAGCCCAACAGGTATTTCCTACCCTGTGCCGGACAAGCCGAAACCATGCGGAAATGGGAAAATCCGGGGTTTTGTTGTCCCCGCCCCGGCACGGTGCTAAAATAATCCTCTGACAGTGCGCCCGTAGCTCAATTGGATAGAGCGGTTGGCTACGGACCAGCAGGTTGGGGGTTCGAGTCCCTCCGGGCGTGCCAGCAAACTAAGCGGATGTGCAAGCATCCGCTTTATTCTTTTCAGAAAACGATAGACTCGCTTAACAGCTTTTTGTTTCGCTATAGCCGCTCATGATTTATATCAAGCATACCCGTGGAACGAACGATACAAATAAACGTCGAATGTAGAGTCATGGAATGTAGGGCGATGGCTTAAACGCCAGGTTGTCGCGCGATGATTTCAGAGGGGGTTGGCATGAAACGCAAACTGGGCAGCGAGATGAAGAAACTAATATTCTGGGCGACCTTTATCACCCTGTTGCTTCTGATCGCGGTGATCGCGTATTTCATGGTGGACGTGGCCATGACCACCGACGACAACATCGAACAGAACAAGCAGTTGATGATCGACCAGGCCGTGGAGAGCATAAACAAAATGGGCGAGAGCATCGGCGGGGTGAGCACCGATACGACCGTTATCAAATACTTCAACATGGACATGATAAACGACATCATAGCGGGAGACTGGAGCGCTTTTACCGACTTTGCGATGAACCTGGCTTTGAGCTTCTATCCCGTGGAATATGTGGGGATACTGCAAGCCGACGCACTGCTGGTCTACGGTTCGGCGGAAGGGCTGGAGATCGATCCCTCCACCTTGCCCCCTCAGCCCGATGAAGGCGAGTATGTAACCATGGACAAGCTGGGGGACCAGGAAGGGTTCTTCATCTCCGTCTTCTATCCCGTGGACCTGAGGTTGTTGGGGATGTCCGGGGTCAGGGCCAACTTCATCGTGGACCGCACCGCCGAGCTCCAGACCATCGAGGATACCCTCGAGTCCCAGAGAAGCGATCTCCTGCTCAGGCTCTCCATCGCGGCGGGGATATCCATCATCCTCTTCATCCTGCTGACCACCCTGGGCCTGCGCTTCCTGGTGGGCAAGTTCGTCATGGGGCCCGTGGACGAACTCAATGAGGCGGCGCAGGGCATCGTCATGGGCACCTTCGAAGGGGAGATCGAATACGACGCGGACAGCTCGTTCGCGCCCATCCAGGGGCTGCTGCGCAGCGGCCAGAAGGTATTGAGCAGGATGGACGAGGAACTGAGTGAGGAATAAGCCATGGCCAACAAACTCGCCAGGGACGTTGAGAACATCCTGTCGGATGCGCTGGGGGAGTTCATCGCCCAGGCTACCCTGAAGAAGAACTGCGACCTGATCGGGGCCACTCCGGACAACCTGACCGCCGCCCAGCTGCCCGAACTGGCCGACCGCATCGAGAGGTCCGTCAAGTTCTTCTCCGGCGACGGAAACGGCAAGACGGTGGCCGACAAAATAAGGGGCCTGTCTGCCTGAGCGCATTCCCGGTCTTTGTAAAGCGGAGCCCGCGGGCTCCGCTTCTATTTTCCACGGCTGTAATCTCACGAGGCATCAATGGTAGAGTATTGGCAGGCACGAGAGAGAGGTGGGAGCATGGCCTGGAAGGACCGGCTGAGTGAAGAGCGGGCCGCGCTCACGAAGTTTCAACGCCAGACGGTGAGTATGGCGGTCGGGCGCCTGGACTGGGCGCGGGGCAGATACGGCTGGGTGGACGTCACTTACCAGGCGGCGGAGGGATTCTTTCAGGACAAGATGACCCTGCACGCCGGCAACTTCGCCTATTCCTCCTTCCTCGGCCTTTTCCCCCTGTTGTTGTTCGTCTTTTCCGTCGTGGGTTATATCTTCCACTACGACCAGGCCACCATGCAGAAAGTGATCGACGCCATCAAGGACCTGCTGCCCGAGATGCAGGGGACCGTCCAGAGGAACGGCGAAAGCGTGGCGCGCCTGCGCGGTACCATCGGGATCATCGGCCTGATCGGCCTGCTCTGGTCGATGAGCCGCATCACCTATACCTTCCAGGTGGGCTTCGAGGCGGCCTGGGGCATTAAGCAGCGCGGCTTTGTCGCCAAGAGGGTCTACTCCGTCACGCTGATGCTGCTGCTGATGGTGGTGGCCATCGCCGGGCTGGGCCTCACCTTCGTCGCCACCCACCTCTTCTCGTGGGTCAATGACCAGACCGGGATATTTCTTTCCACCCTGATGGTCATTGCCAGCCACATCATCAGCCCCTGCGCCACCATGTTCATCTTCGCCACCCTCTACCGGACCATTCCGAAGAACAAGCCGGGGTGGCGGGAGGTCCTCTGGGCGGCCCTGCCCATGGCCCTGTTGATGGACGTCTTCGAGTATGGGCTGGGGTTCTATTTCACGAGGATATCACAGACCCAGGCCCTCTACGGCTCAATGGGCATCATCATCGGCGTCGTGCTCTGGCTCTACTTCGTGGGCATCTTCATCTTCTTCGGGGCCGAGATCGTGCAGGTGCTGCAGAAGAGATGGGCGCCGGAAGCCATCAGTATGCGGGAGGAAGAAGAAATCCCGCTGGCCGGGATCACCCCGGAGAGCGACGAAGTACCAGACGAGTAGGCCCGAGCGATGCTACCAGCCAGTAGAATTACTTGACTTTTCAAGCCGGTTTAGTGATATCATAGCATCTAGGCTATTTTGGGCATCAAGAAGCGAGCGAATCCGTGTTTGGCGTTCCCTGAAAACTGTGTTTGGCGTTCCCTGAAAATTTAACGGGGGTAGTTGCAGCTACCCCCTGGACACACATGCAGCCCGGTCAGGCCTTGCGCATGTCCTATTTCCATTATAGCCGCTGCAGGCCAGGGGATAAAAAGGGGGTTTGGGGAGAAAATGAAAATCGGAAAAACCGTCAGGCACAAAGGTTTTGTTATCGCGTGCGCGACACGGGTTCTGCTCAGCGCTCTCCTCCTATTGTCCGCCTGTGCCGTCCTGGCCCCACGGTTGAGTGACTCCCAGTTCTCGAGGGTTACGGCTGTCTCCGGGAATTCGTTATCCATGGGGTACTGGGCAGAGTCTCCGCATATCTGCAGCGTTTGCCCCTGCAGCGGGTTATCGGGGTGTTACGTGTACGTAGTGATCCACGGCGAGCACTTCCAGGTTGGCGCGAAGGTTGAATTGCGCCGCGGTTCCTCTGTTATCAAGCCGCAGTCGGTCAAGGTCTTTTCTTCACGCTGCATCGGGTGCGGTTTCAGCTTGAAGGGGGCCGCCCCGGGGCTCTGGGACGTCAAGGTCACCAATCCCGACGGAGGCACTGCGACCCTTACCGGGGGTTTCTACGTCATCGAGCGTTGTATGAAGATCGAAGAAGCCGCCACGCCGGCTACTCCAGCCACACCGGCCACCACCCCCAAACCGACTACGCCCACCACACCCACCACTACGCCTACCACGACACCAGCACCGACTACGCCCACCACACCCACCACTACGCCCACCACGACACCAGCACCGACTACGCCCACCACACCCACCACTACGCCCACCACACCCACCAACAAGCCGGCTACGCCCACTCAGCCAACGACTCCCACCACCCCTGCAACCCCCGCCGCGTCGACCGTTTCGGAGGTCCGGGCGGTAGTGCCGCTCACCCGGGACGGCAAGGCTCAGCGTTATCCGGATACGGAAAGTTGCCCACGAGAGGAGGTGAAGGGAAGCAAATTAACCCCAAGAGAGTATAGGAGGTGATTGCCTGAGAGTTGGAACCCGGGAAATTCCGGGTATTCATGCAAAACCGTCATCATTCAAATGCATACGAATGCAGGGCTGCGTTTTATTTCGTTCTTCATTATCGAAAGGAGACTGATCTACATGAAACGATGGCTCATCATAGGCCTGGTGGCGGTGGTTTCCTCGGTGGCGCTGATCGCCGCTATGACCATGAGCACCGCCCAGTTCGACAAGCTGACGCCGATGGACGGCAACATCCTGGCCATGGGGACGATTGACGGTACCAGCTGGGCCCCCGACCCCCTCATCAGTTGCACCAACATGATGCCGGGGGAGACGCGCACCTTCGACCTCATCTTCCAGCCCGGCGGCACCCTCAACCAAGACCTCTACATCGGCTTGAAGGATTTTCCGGGTGACCCGACTTGTGACTTCGCACATAGCGGTTACGTCTATACGCGTTGGGATGTCGGCTATGACGGCTGGGACACCGGATGGCACGACATCGTAGACCTTTTCGCCTACTTCCAGCCGCTGGCCGCTGGCGTGGCGCCGGGTAGCAACGTCTATGTAAAAGTCCAGATCTACGTGGACAAGGCAATGCCCGCCTATGATCCGATCAAGGATGTGACTTACATGGGAGCCGCTGCTGATTTCTACGTCCTCATCGACGCAGTGCAGGCGGGCGGTGACGCGCCTATCGAGCACCCCGACTACGTCACTCTGCCCTAACGGACGGCTTTATCTAGAATGGCGGCGGTCACCAGCGAGTGGCCGCCGCTTCTTTACTCCTCCGTATCCGGCAGTTCATCCCGTGGACGTTTCGCCCCTTCGTCCTCGCGGCGAAAACCGCCCCACAGGTAGACCAGGAGGGACACCAGGCAGAGCAGCAGCAGGATAAAGCCGGGCCAGGTCCGGAAGAAGGCCGTGATGTAGCCGATGGCGGGGATATGGAAGACCACTCGCCCTTCCACCCGCTCCTCCTCCACCGGGTTAAGGTCCGGGCCGTCGTTGGCGTCTCCCTTGGTTATATAGACGGTCCTGCCTCCCTCCTCGCGGATCTCGTATACCCGGTGGGTGATGAAGCCTCCGCCGTTGGAAGAAAAAGTGAGGACGTCGCCGTCGTGGTATTCCCCGGCGGAGCGCACGAAAACCACGCTGCCGACGGGGATAGCCGGCGACATGGAGCCCGAGGATATCACGAAGGTCCTCATTCCCAGGTTGAAGGCGGAGAGAGTGAGCAGGACGGTGAAGGCCAGCATGAGAAAAAGGAGAAACCACAAAGCCGTTCTGGCTGCTGCTCTCAGTATCTTCATAGCCCTTCTTCCTCTGCGGCAAGCCGGGAGATGGCCGTGCCGGACGGTAAGAACCCCAGAAAAGTATATCAGTATTATTTGGAGGGTGCCCCGGAATCTCTAATCCAGGACTGAGAGTAGGATCACCATAAGGTATCCGGCTACGGTGAGCAGGCCTACGATCTTACCGCCGTGCTTGAATGCCTTGGGCATCATGGTGTCGGCGAGCATGGTGAGCATGGCGCCGGCCTCGACGGCCGATGCCGCCACCAGGGCGGTCCACATCAAAAGGATTTTGCGGCGGGAGAATCCCTCCGCTTGCAGGCTGATGGTTCCCGCTACTCCCTCCGGCAGGTTGGAGACGAGCACGGCCACCAGGAAGGTGATGCTGATCGAGCCTCCGAGGGAGAGTCAATCCCCAGGATGAGGGTGCTGGACTCACAATGCGGCTGCAAAGACGCTCATTGCGCGGAGCGGCTATCCATCGGGGTCATTCTCCCAGGGTCACTTCTCCGTCCCGGCAGGTTAGGATGTTTATCTTGTTGCCGTAGGTATCTTTTCCGGCGATGAGCGTGGTGGAGGAGCAGCTCTTGGTACCGATGTCGGTGTCGATCCAGAACTCGGTGAAGACGCCGCTGTCCCGTGCCGACTTTAGATCTTCGATGTATGGATGATACTCGGCGAAGCAGTCCTCGAAGTTCTCTATCCGCTTCTCTTCGAGGTCTTCCTCACTCAGGCCCTCGCGGTCCCAAGGGAGGCCGTAGTACTTTATGCCCATGCTGACCAGGACGTCATGCACTTCCCTGGATTTGGTCAGGAACTCCCGGTCCTCCTCCTCCCGCCGGAGATCACCCTCTTGCTTCTTTCGCTGTATCTGTTCGGAAACGCGTCTCCAGTCTGTAGGTCCGGAACCGCCCATGGCAACCTCCTTACGCCCAGTCAGCCTCATCTCGAACAACCCTTGATCAACGACCCTTACTGAATATGATAAGTTCGCCGGAATGGAATGGCAAAGCCCGGCGCCGGCCCCTAGGTGAGTGGGTCGATTATCCCCGCCGCCTTGAACGACCTGGCCCGGTCGTTGCAGCTTAGGCAGGATCGGCATGGCTTGTCGCTCGAGCTGTAGCACCCCCAGGTCAACTCGAAGGGCACGCCCAGTGCGTGCGCGGCCTTGATTATCTCCACCTTGTCCATCTCCATCACCGGAGTCACCAGTTCGATGGTCTCGGCCATACTGGCCGTGGAGAGCAATCCGTTCATGGCCTCCGCGTACTCCGGGCTGTTGTCGGGGTATACGGTGTCCGACCGGTGGGACCCGGTAACCACCTGCTGCAGGCCGTTGGCTTCGGCGATGGCCGCGGCGATGACGATAAAGAGGGAGTTGCGGAAAGGGGCGTAGGCGATACTGCGATTGTGGCCCAGCGGCTTGCGCAGAGCTTCCGCGCCCGTGCATAAGGGGGGCGAGACGAACTCCCGGTACCATGGCAGGTCAACGCGTATGAACTTCTTTTCAAAGAAGCGCTCCGCCAGGGCCTTCGCGCACTCCAGCTCTCTGGCGCGCGAACTCTGGCCGTAGTCGACAAAGACCGGAACGGCGTCTTCCGTCCCGGCGAGCAAGGCAGCGGCGATGCTGTCGATACCCCCGGAGATGAGCGCGACTTTTCCCAACGGCGTACTCCTTTACCAGCGCTTTTACCATACCTTGTGGCCGCAAGCTCAATTTTATCACCAATCATGGTTAGACTAGTGACGAAACCTGATCGTCGATCAACAGAAAGGAAGTGGAGCCTTCATGAGTTTAACCATCGCACCGAGCACCAGCCAGGGGGCCCGGCCGTTCGGGCTGATCACCGGAGTCCTGGGAGGTCTGCTGGTCCTGGTCTCGTCGTTCCTGGAGTGGCTGCCTGAAGACAGCGGCACCGCTTACCCCGTTTCGAAGCCGGACAAGCTGGCGCTCATCCTCGGCGTTGCTATTCTCTTCGGCATCGGTATCGCCTGGGTATGGGAGCAGCTGTCCGCCGGCCCGGTATTCGCCGCGGTCTCGTCCGGTATCGTCCTTTACTCCGCGGTGGGCGGGCTGAGCACCATGTTCTCCATCGGCGCCGAGAAGTGGTCCGCGGGGCTGTATCTAGCCCTTATAGGCGCGCTTCTCGCCCTGCTGGGCAGCCTGATGGCACTGGCGACGCGGCCCAGGCTGGTGGAGGTGCCGGAAGCCGTGAAGGCCGTTGAGCCTGAGCCCGGGATGGAAGAGGCCTCACCCGAAGCAGCCGGGGGAAGCGAAGAGGAATAAGCCTGGAGGACCGGAGAGAAGAGGAGGGCCAGCGATGTTGCCAGGTTTCCTGAGAAGAAGGCCGGCGGTCCGCATTGCCGCTCCGGCGCTCGCGCTGCTGCTGTTCGCCCTGACGGCGGCCGGCGTGTCTTGCGGGGGGCAGGAGGGGACCGCGGCAGAACAGCCGGACACCCTCCACCAGGTCTCCACCCTGGGGGCGCTCAACACCGGCGTGTTCGAGGGCAGCGAGGACTACGCCACCCTGCGGCAGCACGGTGATTGCGGCATCGGCTCCTTCACGGGCCTGGACGGCGAGATGGTGGCCCTGGACGGCGTCTTCTACCAGGTGCGCACCGACGGTGTGCCCGTCCGGGCTTCCGACGGCCAGTCCGCCCCCTTCGCCATGGTCACCTGGTTCCAGACGGATATCACCGGCACTCCCCCCGCCGGGCTGGACTACGGCGGCCTGCAGCAGTTCGCCGGCGGGCTCTTCCCGAGCAACAACTACTTCTACGCCGTACGGGTGGAAGGTGAGTTCGCTTCCCTGAAAATAAGAAGCGTCCCCGGCCAGCAGCCCCCTTACCCGCCCCTCTCGGACGTGGTGGCTCAGCAGGTCACCTGGGACAAGGAAAACGTCCGCGGGACCATGATCGGCTTCTTCAGCCCCGCCTACGTGGGCAGTGTCGACTCTTCCGGTTTCCACTTACACTTCATCTCCGAGGACGGCCAGTCCGGGGGACACGTACTGGACTGCCGCACCGGCGACGTCACCGTGATGCTGGACACCACCGCCAACCTGGATCTGGTGCTGCCGGAGGGCGAAGGCTTCAGCCAGGCTGACCTGCCGGCCCGCTAGCCGGCCGCCTCATCCGGCTGCAGGATGCCGAAGTTGTTGCCTTCAGTGTCGACGCAGGCGGCATACCACCCCACGCCGGGTATGGGAGATTTCTCCATGAGAATCTGGCCGCCGCCCTCCTTTATCCTGGCGGAATACTCCTCCACGTCGTGGACTTCGATGGTGCAGCGGTAGGTATTGAAGGAAAGCCCTTCCGGCGTCCTCCTGCCCATGCCGCCGTTGATGCCCGGCTCATCATCGGGCCCCGTGGTCACCAACCAGTGTTCCATGGGGCCGTCCCACCTATCGAACTTCCACCCGAAGATGCCGCTGTAGAAATCCGATGGCCCTCTCCGGATCGTCCGAGTCGATGGCGAAATGGACAATCCTCGGCATCGTCTTTCCTCCTCTCTGGTCTGCTGACCGCTAGGGAGTTATCTCGACCTTAAGGTTGGTCTCCGGGACCACCTTGATATTGACCACTACTTCCCCGACCTCGCTCTCCAGGTCCTGCTGGAGGGCGTCGAGGGGAGGGGCATCGTCCGGCCCGGCGATGATCACGTCTACCTTGCTGCCGTCCGCGACGATGGAGTATGTATCGAATTCCGTTCCGGCCAGCCACCTGTCCAGCGCTTGCCCCACCCGCCGTTGCATGACCTCGTTCTGACCTACGCGGATGCCTGTCAAGGTCAGCGGGACTAGTATGATGAGGGTGGCCACGGCGATGACGACGGCGGTCCACTGCCGTGCCGACCGGCCCTGGAGGTTCTGGGCCACGCCGCTGTAGCCCATCATGGCGAAGATGGCCATCCCCGAGATGATGATGGCCAGGAAGTTGGTGAAAAACAGTACCAGGGCGCCAGAGGCGGCCATGGGCTCTCCGGCCGCCAGGCAGATGCCGACGACTGAGAGGGGTGGTACCAGCGAGATGGCGATGGCCACGCCGGGAAGGGCGTCCGAGACGTCTTCCCTGCCGGTGGCGAAGGCTCCCGCCGCGCCGGCCGCCAGCGCGACGATCATGTCGATGAGGCGGGGCGAGACACGCGCCGCTATCTGGGAATTGCCGGCGATATCAACATCTCTCGGCAGTATCGCGGCCAGCGCGCACGCCAGCCCCACTACCATTGCCGCTCCGCCAAGGGAGATCGCCAGGGAGCGTAAGATGTTGCGGGAATCCCCGCTTATTGCACTGAGAGAGACGGCCATGATCGGGGTCATCAAGGGAGCCACGATCATGGCGCCGATCACCGTCGCGGTGGAGTCGCCGACAACGCCGTAGGTGGCGATGACCGTCGAAAGAAACAGCATAACCACGAAGCGGACGTAGCGGTCGCCGACTGGAATGCGGTCGAAAAGCAGTTTTTCCTGTAGCCACTGCAGGTCCTCGTGTGTAACCGGCTTACCGTGGAACAGCTTGTCTAGACGGGCCATCGAAAACATACCACCTTTCATCGCGACTACAAAAATATACGGCAGACGATGCCGGATACCTTTTATTGCCCAGCCAGAACTCGAGGATTCATCGGGACTAGTGCGGGCAACAGAAAAGGCGCCGCGAGGCGCCTTTTCTTCAAATGTCGAAGCAGAAGCGGTCAGGGCAGCAGGTACAGGCTGGCGTCGTCGAAAAATACACTTCCCGTGCCGGCCGTCGAAGAACCCACTGTCTGCAGCCTCACCCGGGCGGAGACCGCCCCGGTGGGGGCCGTGGCCTTCAGGTAGAGCTGGCTCCAGTCACGGTTGGAATATCCTGCATCGGATACGGTGGACGATGTGCTGGTGGAGATGGTGGTGCCGGACGAGTTGAGCCAGACTATCTCGGCGCGCACCCCGGCGTTGGCGAGCATGCGCGTCTTGAAGAAGGCGCTCAGGGCGTAGCTCTTGCCGGCGGTGATGCCATTGACATTCTGCTGCAGGTTGGCGAGGTAAGAGGAGGCGCCGGGAGCCGGGTTCTTGATACGCGCCGCGGCGTCTCCCGCGTGCGGTTGCTGGACGCTGCGCTGGAAGGTCGCCGTACCGCCGGTTTCGAGCACCGAGGCCCAGCTCGCGGCGGTGCCGTCGGTGTTGGCGGCCTCGAAACCGGGATTGGAAAGCAGGTTGGAAGCCTGAGTAGCCGGAGACACCATGGTAAGCACGTGCGACGAGGACAGGTTGACGCCGGGCACCGTCAGGGTCTGTCCCGACCAGGTGTAACCGGTACCGGAGGTCAGCAGGGTGCCGTCCAGAGAGACCTTCACCCCGGCCGGGTTGGGCCAGTTGTGGGTGAGGACCAGGCTGGTGGAGGTGCAGACGTTGTTCACCGGCATGTTCACCGGAGCGACGTTGCTGTCCAGATTGACGGTGATGGTCTTGCTCGCGGCACAGCTCACCCCGGCTCTGGTAAGGTCCAGGGTCAGCTGCTCCACGTTGCGGGCGTGGGCGCTGATGCTGTTAGCCGCGGAGTTGTAGGTGGCCCGGGTTATGGCGGCCTCACTGCCGGCGCTGGCGTAGCGTTTCATCTTCATCCAGTAAGAGGTGCTCTCGGTATCGTCGTAGGTTTTATAGGCGATTTGGGTGGGGTGGCGGTTGAGGACCTTGTCCGAGAAGTATTCATAGGTGTCGGAGTAAGGCTCCATGAAGCCGTGCCCGGCATAGGCGTTGGTGAGGTAGTCGGCGCTGTAAGCCCCGCTGGTTGACCAGGTGGTCAGCAGGTCGTAGATGTCCTGGCCGTTGGCGTAGGTCGGGGTGGCCGGGGAATACGGCGCGGGCGCCTGGTTCTGGCCCCAGAACCAGAGCCAGGGCCCCCACCAGCTGATGATCACCGGCACCCTGCAGTTGGGTATGGTCCCGTCAGGCGTCCCGTGCACGATGTTCAAGGGCAGGTTGACGGCGTTCTCCAGGATGTAGCGCGCGCTGTTGTCCCGCATCAGGGCGGAGTCCAGGGTGGAGGTTTTGGTATCCTCTGTCCCGTTGAGGGTGCGGAGGTAGTCGGTTAGCTGTCCGTCATTGACGTCGGCATACGGGGAGCCGGGGTTGCGCGGGAAGTGCTCCACCAGGAACTGGTAGTCGTAGACCAGGTCGCTCAACCCGTCGGAGACGCTGCCGGCGGCGAAGATGCCCGGATTGTGCAGGCCGACGGTGTAGACCCCCAGGCCTCCCATGGAGTGGCCGGCCGCGTAGACACGGCTCTCGTCCACGTTGTATTTCTCGCAGAACTGCCCCAGGGTGTCCATGATGTCCTGCTCGCCGTACTCGTACTCGTTCTGCACGCTGAACTGGTCGAAGTTGTGGGCGCCCCCCATGCTGGTCAGGGCGACCTCACCGGAGACGGGTATGTCGGAACAGAAGCGGCCGTAACCGTAGGGCTGGTTATCGTAATTGGGTTGCAGGTTGATGATCTTCTCGTTGACGTAGACCTCGATGTAGCCGGTGTAGTCGTTGACCTTGAGGTCGATCCAGGAGTCCCCGACAGCCAGCGGTTGCCAGTCGATTTCCACCTGGTATATCAGGGTCCAGGTTCCCGAGACGTAGCGGAAGAGACGGACGTATTTGTGCGCCGAGCCCGAGCTCGAGTCCGTGCACAGGTCGACGTGGTAGCATTCCCCGTTGGCATTGCGTCGCAGGTTCACACCGAAAGCGCTTATGTCGCCTGAGCGGGAAACTTCGCGCGCCTTGACCCGGATGGAGTAGTCGGCGCCGCTGGAGCCGGTGCGGACAAGTTCCTTCACGGTACCGGACGAGTCGTGCTGGGTGGTCATGCCGGTACCGGAGTCGGCGCTCCAGGTGCCGCTCACCGTTCTCCAGTTGGCGAGGGAGGACATGTTATCGGTGAAGTGCGGTTCGGCGTTGGTGCCGCTGTCCTTGTTCACCCCGTCGACGTACATGCTGTGCAGGTTGCGCCCCCAGGGGGCGAAGAGGATCACACCGTTGGTGTCGGCCATCGTCTTGAGCTGGTTGGAGAAGGGGTCGTTGGTGTCGTTGTTGATGATGGGGGTGCTGTAGAGGGCATGGAGCTCCATCCAAACCGGGTAGGTCTTCGAAGAATCGTAGCCGTTGGGCAGGTAGATGGTGGCCGGCAGCCTGGTGCCGTCGGCAGTGGAGGTGAAGTCGAAGCGACAGGCCGTACCGGCCTTCGGTTCACAGTATTCCACCAGGTCGCACCCGGCCGAGAAGATCAGCGTCGACAACAACAGCGCGATGACCAGAATGAGGCTTAAAGCCTTGCCGTGGGTTTTCATTCATGCCCTCCTGTGGTTAGAGCTCCTCGTGATCTTTGCGTCGCGGATCCTTGCAATCACTCTATATATGCGTTTGCACCTTACATTTAAATGATAACATAGGGTTGCGAAGTAAAAAGGATAACCGATGTTACTATCATGTAACATGTTTGTCTTGTTGATGTTACGGCGGTTATGGGGAGGTGGGCTGGTCATGGAAGTGGAGAATCTGGTCGGCATGGTGGAACAGCGTTGCCCCTTCGCGCAGCGCAGCAGCATGCGCCTGCGGGAGGTCAAGGGGGAGGACGGCTGGATAACCATGGCCCTGGAAGAATCAAAGGAGAACGAAAACGCCTTCGGCCTGGTCCATGCCGGCGTCATCTGCGGGTTGGCGGAAACGGCGGCCGGGGCGGCCCTGCTCTTTTACGTCGACCCGGCCGAGTTCATCGTCCTCAACACCGTCCTCAATATCCGTTTCATCGCCCCTCCGCGCGGAGAGCTTTCCTGCACGGCCCGGGTGACCGACGGTGAATTCGCCGTGGTCATGGAAGAAGTGATCGCGTCGGGCGGAGCGGACAAGACGGTCGACGTGAAGGTACGCGACGATACCGGCAAGGTGGTGGCGGACGCCCACGCTACCTTCCGCGTCATGCCCACCCCTCCCCAGTACAAGCACTACTTCGCCTGAAATCAAGTTGGGGTCAGACCCCTTCTTTCCTTCCGGCAGCGGCCACCTGCTAAAATGACGAAAAAGGAAAGAAGGGGTCTGACCCCAACTTGATTTCAGGAAAGGGCAGGAGATGCCGGTAAACCGCGACTTCATGCTCGCAGCCGTCGAGGAAGCCAGGCTCGCCCTCGGCCACGGTGACGTGCCGGTAGGCTGCGTGGTGGTCAAGGGCGGCGAAGTGATTGGCCGTGGGCACAACCGCCGCGAGGAATACGCCGACCCCCTGGCCCACGCCGAGATGCTGGCCCTGCGTGGCGCGGCCGAAAGCCTCGACGACTGGCGGCTGGACGGCTGCGACATCTACGTCACCCTGGAGCCCTGCCCCATGTGCGCCGGCGCCCTGGTCCAGGCCCGCCTGCGCCGCCTTATCTACGGAGCGCGGGATTTCAAGGCCGGCGCCGCCGGCACCGTCTTCGACCTGGTGCGCGACCCGCGCCTGCCCCACCGCCTGGAAGTGGTTGACGGCATCTGCGAAGAAGAATGCCGCGCTCTCCTCTCTTCTTTCTTTGAAGAAAAGAGACTCAGTTGAGCGCCGGTAACAGTAGCCTTCTCAAGAAAGCCTTCGGCGCCTGGCGGGATCAGCCTCGGATCTGGCTCTGGATGACTGTCGCGGCCCTGCCGGTAGTCTTTGCCCGGAGTTTTCTTTTCATGCATGCCGGTGCCCCTCTGTTTATGTCGATTGCCGGGGAGATAGTCACTTTTGTGCTCTACTTTCAGTTCTGGTGCCTCGCGGCTCTGGCTTACGACATGGACAGAAAGATCGCCTGGCTGGATGTCCTGGTTTTGTGGAGGGAGGCCATCAGCGTCAACAAGGACTATTTTCTCAGGCTCCCATTGAGGTTCTGGTTCTACAGTTACCTCTACCGTCTGGTGTTTTTCCTGCCCCTGATGATCCCTCTGCTCATAATCTCAGTGAGTTCTTCGTCAGGGTCATCCCTCGATTTCGATCAGGTAAAGAACGTGTTTCTGGCCGCTTTTATGCTCACTGACTTTCTCAGCTGTTTCCTGCTGGTTCGCATATTTCTGGCTCCTCAGCTGGCCATGCTGGAAGAAAACGACGAAGAGACCGTGGCCAAGTCCACCATGGAGGAGAGCATATGTGCTGTAAAGGAAGATTACCGGCGGGTGCTGGGCATGTTCATTATTCCGTGGTTTCTGGTCGACGCGGGCATTTTCCTCTTCGGCTGGTTTTATGGAGGTCATGCGCTTGACGGCATTACGGCCATAGCTTCTTTACTGATAATGGCCGTAATAGAAGGCGGGCGGGCATCCTTTATTATTGCCGGCTTCAACCAGTTCTTTTCAGAGAAATACCGTGACGCTTCATTCCCTCAAAGAAGCGAGGGCCGCGGCTACCAGCCCCCGGAACCGGTCCAGGGTGATGTCCCGGGCGTCTAAGGCCAGGCCCATCCAGTCGGAGAACTCCAGGATGGCCTCGGGGTCCTCCTCCATCAAGCTCATGAAGAAACCGCGGCTGTCCACCAATAGGGCGACGTCGTTCTGGGGGAAGGTCTGGTTGCGCTTGCCGGCGTCCCACTCGAAGTAGACATCGTCGCGGTTCTCCATCCACGCCGGCATCAGCCAGTAGGCCTTCTGCCCTCCGCCCAGCGCCTCTTTGTCCTCGGGGGAGAGCATCATCTCGATGCAGCTGTGTTCCCTTATGCGGGCATATTCGGCGCCGGTCTCGGCGATCAGCCGGTCGATGTCGCGCTCGGGGTTGGAGTTGTCGTAGAAGCAGGCGTCGCCGTAGACCACCAGCAGCTTGCCGTCTTCTTCCCTTGACTCCCCGATGGCCCGGGTCAGTTGCTTCTCCAGCTCCCAGGGGCGCTCCTTCAGGCAGCGATCGGTGAACATCAGCTTCACGCCCCCCAGCAAGCCCTCCAACTGCAGCCTCTCCAGGTCCTCTCGCATGGTGCCGCAGGAGATGATAGTGACGTCCTTACCGTTCGACATGGCTCTACCTCGCAGTCTCGACAGCGTTCCCGGTATCATCACTTGCATGATACATACCCGCATACCCGAAAATACAGGCGCCCCGTCATATTGGTATCGCGCCGCCAGCCGTTTATAATAGTCGGCGGAGAGGTGCCAGAGTGGCCGAATGGGGCGGTCTCGAAAACCGTTGGGCCGTAAGGTCCCGGGGGTTCAAATCCCCCCCTCTCCGCCATCTTTGTTGGGCATTATTGGGCATTACGCGCGGGCATTACGCGCGGGCAAGGGGTGATTCTCGTGACCATCGCGGCCCTGCTGGCGAAAGAGGGGTACTCCGTTACCGTCCTGGAGCGGAACCCTTTCGTGGGGGGCAAGGCCGCCAGTTACGAGAGGGACGGTTTCACGGTCGACTACGGAACGCATACCTGCCCCAGTTCCTCCAAGGGCCCACTCGGCGAGGTGGCCCGGATCACCGGCGCGAAACTGGAATTCATTGAGCCGAAGCATGTCGTCAGCCTCATGGCATCCAAGCGGACCTTTCACATGTATGCCACCGACTCCGATCTCGTTTCTTTCATCAAGATCGTCCGGTTGGCGGGCATTAAAGCCAGAAACCTGGTGGGGACGGCCCGGGCACTGTTCAGGACCATGAACGTCAAGTCCGAAGGGGACATCGTGGAATATGACGGGATATCCATGGAGGACTACTTGCTCCGCTACACCAGGGACGAGGGGTTCCACGGGTTCATCGACCTCTACAACGCCCTCATGTTCGCCATCAGCTCCAAGCAGGCCTCAGCAGGTGAATACATGCTCGCCCTGTCCACCATGATAAAGGCCAACGGGCTTGGGTACCCCAAAGGGGGCGCTTACAGCCGTATACCACGGTCTTATCTCGAGAGCTGTGAGGAAAGAGGGGGGCAGGTCCTGCTGAGCACCGAGGCCACGGCCATCCGCGTGGAAAGCGGCAAGGCGACGGGGGTGGAAGCCGGGGGCACGTTCTACCCGGCTGACGTAGTGGTCTGCAACGGCGGGATAAGGAAGGCCGTGGAGCTGGCCGGGAGGGAGAACTTCCCCGGCGATTACGTGCAGAGAATGGAGACGCTGAAGGACTCCGATGCGGCCGTCACCCTGAAGCTTGCCCTGGACCAGAAGCCCTTCGATGCCCCGGTGATGTTCTATCTTCCCGATGGGCTGGACCTGGCCAGGGATATGGAGGACATGGCCAGGGGAGAGGTGCCGGAAGACCTGCAGATGTTCATGCCTTCCCCCACCAACTTCGACCCCGAGTGCGCGCCCGAAGGCAAGCATCTTCTTCTTGCCTGTACCATGGTCCCCTCAGAGATGCCGCTCGGAACAGACGAGAAGATCCTCGACAGGGTGGAAGAGAGGGTCTTTGCCCTCTTCCCCGGCCTCGAGGAACACTTGCTGTGGAAGCATCGGACAAACCTGGATCTCATCAAGATGCTGGGAGGGCGGGACAACGGCAACGTGATCGGTCTCGCTCAGACCTGTGACCAGGTTGGCAAGAACAAGCCCGACGCGCGCACGCCGGTGGAAGGCCTCTTCATGGTGGGCTGCGACGCCGGAGGCCGGGGCATCGGCATGGAGCAGGCGGCCGACAGCGCCTTGAAGGTCGCCGAGATGATCACCAGCAGAACGATTCAACAAGAGTGGTGTATGCCCCCCCGAATGGCTCCACCTTAGGTCCCCGGGCCCCCTTCGCCCCGCCCGCGGTTTTTCAGCCTCTTTCGTCTACATGAGAACTTTGTCCGATCGACCTGTTAAGCGCGCTTCTCGCCAGCAGCCGGGTGCTGTCCAGGGTCGGCAGCGCGGACTCCTCCAGGGTAACTACCAGGGGAAGCTCCGTGCACCCGAGCACCACGGCGTCGCACCCCTGTCCTTTCAGACCTTCGATGACATCGAGTAGATACGCGAGGCTCTCGTCCGCGCAACAGCTATTGACCAGCTCCTCGAAGATGATGTCGTTGACCCGTTCCCGCTCGCCGGCCGCCGGTATACGGTGCTCGATGCCCACCCTGGACAACTGCTCCGGATAGACAGGGCCTTCCATCAGGAACCTGGTACCCATGATGCCGAGACGTGTGTACGAACGCCGCTTCGCCTCCCGGGCTACCTCGCGCGCGATGTTCAACCAGGGAACCGGCGATCTGCTCTCAACCAGGTCGAACGCCTCATGGATGGTGTTGTCAGGGCATATCACGAAATCGGCCCCAGCTCTCCGCAGTATCTCCGCGGAGGAAAGCATCAGCTCCGCCACTCCCACCCAGTCGCCGGCCTCGACGCGGTCCATGTATATGTTGAATGGGTGGGTGTGCATGGTTATCTCGGGGTGCCTGTATCTTCCCAGCAAGGTCACCGCCTCCATGCAGATCGTACGGTAGCAGAGGGCGGCCCCCTCCGCGCTGCAAGCGGCGATACCGATGTGCTCGAAAGTCGCTTCAACCTCCGTGGTCCGCGTTCGATTGCACTGATCCGACAATTTTTATTGTATGGATGAGGCGGCCCGGGGGCAAACTGGGCTATAATTGCCGCAGCCCAGCAAGGAAAAAAGGAACGCAGGTCAGACAGTTGGAACCAATCGACAACACCGAATACCAGATGCCCTTCAACAACCGGGAAGGACGCATCCTGGCCATGTCGCTGCCGGCGCCGGCCGGGTGCCTGCGCCGGATGATCCGGGACAGGGGCGGCAGGGACGTCCATCCTGCCCTGGTATTTCCGGGCACGGGGCTGGTCCAGCTCTCCGCCTACGAATGGACCGATACCGACGCCTGCTGTCTCTACCACGAGTTCTCGGCCCTGGTGCCCCTCTACTCGCCGCGCTTTCCCCGCATCCCGAAGTACAACCAGAAGAAGGCCGGCGCCGCGGGGGACGTCAACAACTACCTCTTCCGCCGCTCCACTGATTCGGAGTTCGTGCTGGGCATGACCCGGGACTTTTTCGGCTGGCCGGTGGTCGCGGGGGTCATCGATATTTCCGAGAGCGACGGCTGGATCACCTGCGACATCAAGGAGAAAGAAGAGCTGATCTGCCGCCTGCGAGGCCGCGCGCTCACTGCGCCTCCCGCGTCCGGCACCGTGGCTATCACCATCCATACCCCCGGCAACCCCGGGCCGGCTCACGTCGACCTCAAGCCCCTCCGGAGTGTCACCAGCCGCGAGGCTTCCGACGCCGAGGTGATCTTGGGCACGAGCCACCCCGTCGCCCTGGAGATCGCATCTCTGGTGAAGTCCTGCAATCCTCGCGCTTATACCTACACGCCCAGCTGCCAGGTCGTCCTCTACGGACCGGAGTGAATCCGAGCTTTACAGGCCCGCTTTCCGCAGCAGCTTATCGGGATCTTTTATGCCCCCGTAATAGTTCTTCGGCTTGCAGACCGTGGTCAGGATGGCGGAGTAGGGGCAGTTGTTGAAACAGGCGAAGCACCCGATGCACTGGTCGCTGAAGACGGGGAAGGGGTCGAGGGATACCGCGCCGACCGGGCAGCTGTCCACGCAGGTGCGGCAGCGGGAGCAGAGCTCCGTGTCGACGGTCCTGGTCCCGATGATCTGTTTGAGGTTGCCCTTCACCGCGTTGAAGCCCATGGGCAGGGTGATGGTGGGCCATAGGGTGTGCGGGGCCTGCCTCACCGGGAGCCCTTCGTTGCAGCGGTAGGCCTGGTTGGCCATCTCCACCACGAAAGCGCGCGTCCTGTAGATGGACCGCTTGCGGGGGAAGGTGAAGAGGTCGTAGACGTGGCGGACGAGGATCCGGCTGAGCGGCCAGCTGGCCGGAGAGGGCATCATGTGCGCGCCCAGCACGGTCATGCCGTGGCCGTCCAGCAGTTTGGCCATCATGCGATGGCCGGCACCGGCCCAGCCCGCGGCGGTGGTCAGGATGAAGGCCGGCTTGCCCGGCAAGTCGGGCATGGCCTTGACGTAGTCGTAGACGGGGGCCAGGGGCGCGAAGCTCTGGATGGGGAATACGAAACCGTAGAGGTCATACCCGTCCAGTTCGGAGGTGGGCGTCTCGCGGTATTTCCGCATGGCACAGGTATGCCCTTCCATCTCCAGGGTGCGGCGGGCCACCTCTGCCGCCAGCCTGGTGTTGCCGGTACACGACTCGAACAATATCAGGACGTTCATGCTCGTCTCCTTCCGACCTCTCAAACTGATAGAAAAAGAGTGGAAATCTAAGATCTCCACTCCATTTCCGCTAGCGGTGTCCCGGATCAGTGAAGACCCCGGGATACCAGGTTTTAGTAGCGGTACGAACCTCTCGACTCAGTTCTCTTGGGCCGGGCCTCACTGACATTGAGAGAGCGTCCGTCCATGTCCTTGCCGTTCAAAGCAGCGATGGCGGCTCTCGCCTCCTCATCGTTGGACATCTCTGTGAACCCGAACCCCTTGGACCTATTGGTGTCACGATCCATTACGACCTCTGCCGAATCAACCGTACCGAACTCCTCGAATGTCGTCCGCAAATCCTCGGAAGTGACTGAGTAACTCAGATTTCCTGCGTATATTTTCATTTATTTTTCACCTCCTTTCCTAAAAAAATACCCGAGGGTTCGGTCCCCTCGGGAAGATGTTCATTCCAACCTAAAAAACCAATACTCATGTATCCTAGCATAAATGCGTGGTAAAAGATAGCGTTTTGTCGCGTAGGCCTACGCCAGCGCTTCCAGCGGCACGTAGCCCAGGGCCAGCAGCCCGGGTCCGGTGTGGGTGCCGATTACCGGTCCGGTCTCGTTGAAGAGAAATTCCTCGACCCTGTAGCCCAGTGCGGCAGCGGCAAGCCTCTTCAGCTCCAGGCCGCCTTCCAGGTTGCGGATGTGGGACACCCCCACGATTGCCTTCCTTCCTCCCAGGTCGTTCCCGGCTATCTCCAGGACGCGGGCTATGGCTTTGTTGGTGCCCCGGACCCGCTCCAGCGCGTCGATGGTGCCGTTCAGGGTGAGGATGGGCTTGAACTTGAGCAGGCTGCCGAGGAAAGCCTGTGCGCCCCCGATGCGCCCGCCCTTGCGGAGGTACTCCAGGGTGTCCACGATGAAGTAGATCTTAAAATTCTCGACCACCTTCTGCACTTCGGCCAGCACCTCGTCCATCACCTTGCCGGCCTTGATGGACTCGAGCAGCTTCTGGATCATTATCATGATGGCCAGGGAGATGGAGCGGGAATCGACCACCTCGACGCGGCAGCCCTCCATCTGGCTGGCGGCGGCGCGGGCGACTTCCACCGTTCCGCTGATGCCCGAGGCGATGTGGATGGAGACGATCTCGTCGTACTTGCTGGCCATCTCCTCGTAGGCTTTTTTGAATTCGCCCAGTGAGGGCGAAGAAGTGGTGGGGAGTTCCGGTTCTTCTTTTAATCTCTTGAAGAACTCCTCGCAGGTGATATCCACTCCCTCGTTGTAGGAGTCCTTCCCGAAGATGACTTTCAGGGGCACTACCTTTATGTCGTTATCCCTGACGAAGTCATCCTCGAGATAGGCGGTGCTGTCGGTGACGATGCCAATCTTTCCCAATACTGCCGCTCCCTCCCGAACCTGCGCAACTATACCACTTACAGTATACATATTATGCCGGAGTCTGGCATCTTAAAATAAAACCACACAATTACAAGGGGATTCCTTAACAAATAAGTACGATAATAGAGGCATCATGAAAGATCAGACCATCCTGATAGTGGACGACGAGCCGGACATAGTCAACGTGGTCAAGGCCTACCTGGACAGGGAGGGCTACACCACCCTTGAGGCCTACGACGGCGAGAGCGCCCTGGACCTCTGGCGCGAACACCGCCCTGACCTGGTGGTGCTGGACATACTGATGCCCCGCCTGGACGGGCTCTCCTTCTGCCGCACGGTGAGGGAGGAGTCGCGGGTCCCCATCATCTTCATCTCCGCCCGCACGTCGGAGGACGAGCGCCTGGAGGGGCTGGACCTGGGGGCGGACGACTACATGATCAAGCCCTTCAGCCCCCGCGAACTGGTGGCCCGGGTGGGGGCGGTGCTGCGCCGCCACGCCATCAAGGACGACGCTCCCCATCCTTTGAAGGCCGGCCCGCTCCTCATCGACGAGGGGCGCTACCGGGTAGAGGTCGACGGCGGGGAGGTCGCCCTGACGCCCATGGAATTCAAGGTGCTCTCCGCCCTGGCGTCCCGCCCGGAGCAGGTGCTGTCGCGGGAGGAGCTCATCGGGCTGACCCAGGGAGACGAATACGAAGGTTACGACCGCAACATCGACAACCACGTCAAGAACATCAGGAGAAAGCTGAAGCAGAGGGCAGCGGATTGGAGTTTCATTGAAACGGTCTACGGAATCGGTTACAGGTTCAAAGCAGGGCAGGAGGCTTAGCCTCAGGGCCAAGCTGTTCCTGGTCATCCTCTGCGTCACCCTGGTGTGCGTGCTCTGCTTCGCCTTCCTCTCCAACTACCTGGTGCGCCGGCAGTTCGATCGCACGTATCGAGGAGATGCCCAGGATCCAGCCTCCGCCGGAGCCTGGCGGCATACCCCCCGAACTGCAGAAGGCCAGGGATGAGAGGATCGACGTGGTCAACTACAGCTACCTCTTCACCGGCCTGCTCGGTGTGTTGCTGGCCTTTATCCTCAGCTGGTATCTCTCCAGCCGTATCTCCAGGCCCATCTCCGAGCTGACCGACGCCACTCAACGTATCGCCGGCGGTGCTTACGGTGAAAAGGTGGACGTCAGGGGCACGGAGGAGCTGGAAGAACTGGGCGAAGCCTTCAACACCCTGTCGGAAGGGCTGGCCCACAACGAGACCCTGCGTAAGAACATGATCGCTGACATCTCGCACGAGCTGCGCACCCCCCTCACCGCCCAGCGCGGCTACCTCGAGGCGCTGGAAGACGGGGTAATCGAGCCGGACCGCAAGGTGGTGGAGGTGCTGATGCGCAACAACCAGCAGCTCACCCGGCTGGTGGAGGACCTCCGGCAGCTCTCCCTGGTGGACGCGGGGCAACTGGAGCTCTATCCGGAATCCCTGGAGATAGGGGTGGTCCTGCATGACGCTGCCGCCACATTCGAACGCGCCTTCGACGGCAAGGGAGTCTCCCTCGAACTGGATATCGCGCCGGCCTTGCCCGCGGTGAGGGCGGACCGCGGCAGGGTGTCCCAGGTGCTGGGTAACCTGATGGCCAACGCCTACCTCTACACGCCTGAGGGCGGCGACATCACCCTGGGAGCGAAGCCGGGCCAGGACGAAGTGGTTGTCTACCGTCTCCGATCACGGGCCGGGAATAGCCGCCGAAGACCTCCCCTACGTCTTCGAACGCTTTTATCGCACCGACCATTCGCGTACCCGGGAGACGGGCGGGACCGGCCTGGGGCTCTCCATCGCCCGCGGCCTGGTGGAGGCGCAGGGCGGCCGCATCTGGGCCGAAAGCGAACCCGGCCGGGGCGCCACCATCTTCTTCGCCCTCCCTCTCTAATGGGAACATGCTTCGTTGGTTCGAACCCCACCCCTTCCGCCCGGAAACAGGGAGCCGGGCTGCTGCCGGGAAAACAATTAATGCCCGCGCTATAATTATGGCAATAGGGCCGGTATACGATGATCCAGCATCGAGAGATGGAGGATGGAATGAAGCGGGGAAAGTGCATGTGCTCAAGCGTTCGGAGAGTATTGGCTGCGGTGGCGTTGGTGGCAGTTGCGCTGCCGGGAGTAATGTTGTTGCCGGCCTCTCTATCCTCGGTGTCCCTGTGGCACTACGAGACCGCCGACAGCACGGCGCAAATCAGGTACTTGGGTGATGCTACCTCCCTTGCCCTGGACGCTTCCGGCAACCCCCACATCAGTTATGGCGGCACGAACCAGATCCTCGAGTACGCCTGGAAGGACGCGGGCGGCTGGCACACGGAGACGGCTGACGGCGAGGGGGATACCGGCCAGTACGCTTCCCTCGCCCTGGATGCTTCCGGCAACCCCCACGTCAGCCACTACAATTATAACAGTGGCGCCCTCGAGTACGCCTGGAAGGACGCGGGTGGCTGGCATAACGAAACGATAGACAGCGAAGGGGTTGTGGGCTGGTACACCTCCCTTGCCCTGGACGCCTCCGGCTATCCCCGCATCAGCTACTTTGACTACACCAACGGCCACCCCAAGTACGCCTGGAAGGACGCGGGCGGCTGGCATAACGAAACGTTCGACAGCGCAGGGAGCGTGGGCTGGTACACCTCCCTTGCCTTGGACGCCTCCGGCAACCCCTGCATCAGCTACTACGACTCAGACCTCAAGTATGCCTGGAAGGACACTGGAGGCTGGCACACGGAGACGGCTGATGGAGAGGGGAATACGGGCGAGCACACCTCCCTTGCCCTGGACGCTTCCGGCAACCCCCGCATCAGCTATCGTGAAATAACCAACCAAGACCTCAAGTATGCCTGGAAGGACACTGGAGGCTGGCACACGGAGACGGTTGACGGCGAGGGGGATGTAGGCCATGACACCTCCCTCGCCCTGGATGCTTTCGGCAACCCCCGCATCAGCTACCATGACGCTACCAATAGTGACCTCAAGTATGCCTGGAAAGACGCGGGCGGCGCCTGGCAGAAAGTGGCATTGGACAGTGTGGGGGATGCAGGCTACAACACCTCCCTCGCCTTGGACGCTTCCGGCAATCCCCACATCAGTTACGGCGACGGCACAAACAATAGCCTCGAGTGTGCCTGGATGACCACGGACCCCAAGGTAGCGACCGCTGCCATAACCGGCATCACGCATATCAGCGCTTCATCCGGCGGCAACGTTACTATCGATGGAAGCGAAGCGGTTACCGCGCGGGGAGTCTGCTGGAACACCACGGGAAGCCCTACGACCGCTGATCTTCACACCGCCGACGGGACCGGTACCGGAGCTTTCGCGAGCAGCATGACCGGGCTCGGCGCGGCAACGACGTACTACGTGAGGGCCTATGCCACCAATGCGGTGGGCACCTCTTACGGAGAGGAGCTTCTGTTCGCTACCGACACTACTCCCGGAGTAGTCGCCTCGGCGATTACCGCCATAACGCACGGCAGCGCGACTTCGGGCGGGAACGTCATTTCCGATGGGGGCGACACGGTTACCGCGCGGGGAGTCTGCTGGAACACCATGGGAAGCCCTACGACCGCTGATCTTCACACCGCCGACGGGACCGGTACCGGAGCTTTCGCGAGCAGCATGACCGGGCTCGGCGCGGCAACGACGTACTACGTGAGGGCTTATGCCACCAATACGGTAGGCACCTCTTACGGAGAGGAGCTCACCTTCACCACGGGGGCTGCCACCCCCACCGTATCAACTGTACCGGCCACCGATATCACCATGAACAGTGCCTTCTCGGGCGGCAATGTCACCTCGGACGGAGGCAGCGCGGTGACGAGCCGTGGTGTTTGTTGGAACACCACGGGAAATCCTACGACCGCTGATCCTCACGCCGCCGGCGGGACCGGAACGGGGGCGTTCGCGAGCGTATTGACCGGCCTCTCCCCCGCAACGACCTACTACTTGAGAGCTTATGCCACCAATGCGGTGGGCACCTCTTACGGAAACGAGGCGTCATTTACAACCGGCCCCGACCCGTCCTCCATCTGGTACCTGGCCGAGGGTTCCACCGGCTGGGGCTTCGAGGCCTACATAAGTGTCGCCAATCCCAATCCCGAAGCTGTAAACGTCACCCTGACCTACATGACCTCCTCCGGGGCGGTAGACGGCCCCACCGTGGCCATGCCCCCCATGAGTCAGGCCACCGTCTTCCCGAGCCAGACCCTGGGAGCGGCCGACTTCTCCACCCAGGTAGAGTGCACGGAAGGAAAAGCCATCAGCGTGGACCGCACCATGTACTGGACCGGCCCCACTTCTTCTATCCCCGAGGCCCACTGCGCCACCGGGGTGACCGCCCCCGAGCCCACCTGGTACATGCCCGAGGGCTCTTCCGCCTGGGGCTTCGAGTGCTTCCTGCTCATCCAGAACCCCAATACCACCCCCACCGACGCCGTCATCACCTGGATGATCGAGGGAGCGACCCCGGTTACCACCCCGGTGACCATCGCAGCTTCCTCCCGGGCCACCTACAACATGGCCGACTTCATCGGGGCCGCCGATGCCTCCATCAAGGTGGACGCGGAAAGCCCGGTAATCTGCGAGCGGGCCATGTACCGTAACGACCGCCGGGAGGGCCACGACTCCGGCGGCACCCCCACCGCCGCGGCCGACTACTACCTGGCCGAGGGCTGCGCCGGCTTCGGCTTCACCACCTGGGTACTGGTGCAGAACCCCAACGACACCGAGACCGATGTCACCGTGACCTACCAGGTCGCCGCCGGACCAGTGGAGGGCCCCACCTTCACCATGCCCCCCCAGTCCCGCCGGAGCATCAACGTCAACGAGACCACGGCCATCCCCGGAGACGACCCTTCTTTCTCCACCCACGTCCACGGCTCCCAGCCTATAATCGCTGAGCGGGCCATGTACTGGAACGGGGAGAGGACGCAGCCCAGGTCTGCCACGACTCCATCGGCCTTTCCGCCCCCCACCACACCTGGTGCCTGGCCGACGGCCAGACCTCGGAAGGAAGGGAGACCTTCACCCTGGTCTCCAACCCCAACGACATCCCGGTGGAGGTAAGGGTGAGCTATATGCCCGAGGGCGGCGGCACCGCCGTCTCCTTCACCGCCATCATCCTGCCCTCCTCCCGCATGACCTTCAACATGGCCGATAAGCTGCCCTCGGGTCGTGCGGCCGTCCTGGTGGAGGCCATCATGGGCGGGCCGGTGATGTGCGAGCGGGCCATGTACTGGAACATGCGCGGCACCGGCACCGACACCATCGGGGGGTACGCGGACTAAAGACGGATCACTCATAGAAAGAAGAGTCGAGGGGGGCCTATGCCTCCCTCATTCATATTTTCAGAACGCTTCACTTCGGAAACACCTTATGAAAGATTTAACATTTTCCACATCTTCCACTCATAAAGCCCTAAATCTCCGCGTTTAACCTGAACCTGTAAAGAAATGAATCCAGCAGCGGTACACATTGACGAAAGGAGCGAGGGATGGGATCGATCAAGAAGAAAATGACGCCGGTGGCGAGGGCGCTCAAAGCTGTTCCCATACTGCTGTTGATGGCGGCACTCGCCCTGGCGGTAGCGTCGTGCGGCGGCGAAGATGCGTCATCTTCCACCAGCACCTCGTCCAAGCTGCCCCCGGGGACCACCTCGGAATCGGTCAGCCAGAACTCCACCAACAGCTCCAATTCCACCTCCACCGCCGTCACCGCGACTACCTCGACAACCACCACCTCCACCACCAGGACCACCGGTTCCAGCTCGAAGCAAGTGGGCGTAACCCTGGAACTGGTCAACTTCACCGTGACCGGGGTGACCCGTGACGACAGCAACTCCGCCGTGGTCAGCGGGAACTCCCGGGAACTGACCGGCGACTTCCTCCAGATCGACCTGACCATCAACAACGCCTCCGGTGAACTGCTGGACATGTCCGACTTCTCCTATCGGCTCTACAGCCCGGCCATCGACGCTTCTTCCTACGACGACTATTACGGCAACACCACCACCTACGGGGGTTACGTCAAATCGAACACCATCTCGGCCGGCCTCCTGGACGCCTCCACGCTGCAGCAGGTGAGCTACACCCTGCGCGACGGTGAGACTGTCGAGGACCTCTTCCTTTTCTATGACCTCAACCCCCTGACCATAGACGCCAACGCGGACTTCGCCCTGGACGGCGCCGTCCTGATCATCTACGACACCGACACCGCGGAGAGCGTGCAGGTCGACCTGAGCGTTTTCGCGAGCTAGCGGGGAGGGCGGATAAGATGCGATCCATCAAACGAGGCTTCCGGAACTTCTACCGCCACCCTTTGAAGAACCTGGTGGTAATAATATTGCTCTTCGTCTGCCTGACCTTCTCCCTCTCCATGCTGGCGGTCAAAATGGCGGCCGACAGCCAGATCGAGGAGGTCAAGCAGAGCGTCGGCAACTACGGCGAGATCACCGTCAGCTCCGACTACCAGATGAGTTATTTCGAGGAGATGCGCTCCATGGACGAGTCCGAGCGCCAGTCGATGTCGCGCACCATGACCGAGGAGGAGATGCAGGCCCAGCGTGCCCTGTTCCTGGTGGCGGAGGAGACTGCCGACCTCCTGGCCGACGAGGCGGCCGTGGTCACCTACGACAAGGTGCTCTCCCAGTCCATCGAGCTGGACGGCATCGAGAACACGGCCATGCAGTCCATGCTGGGCATGCGGGAAGAGATGCGGGGAGGCGAGGGCGGCCCGAGCATTTCCTCAACCTCGTATACCTTCGAGGGCAACACCAACGGGGCTTCCGCCGCCGACTTTCTGACCGGAGACAAGGCCCTGGTGGAAGGCTCCTTCTACACCTATAAGGACTATCTCGACGCCAATCCCGGTGGTGATCATCGAGGAGAACATGGCCGAAACCAACGAGTTGGCGGTGGGCGATACCATCACCGCCATCATCAGCGGCGAGAGCGGCAAGGCGGCCGAGGTGGAGCTGACCGTCGTTGGGCATCTACGAGACGGTTCAGACCGAGGAAGAGGCCGAGACCAGCGAGTTCGCTGCCTTCAACCCGGCCGGCAACACCTTCTACGCGCCCCTCTCGGTGGTGCAGCAACTGAGCAACGCCGAAGGATACGTCTCGCGCGGCTCTTATTATTTCGATAGTGTCGACTCCACCGACGAGCTGACCGCGGCCTTCAGCGCCGACACCGGCGGCGACGAGAAGTACGAATTTGCCACGGACTACTCGGAATATGAGGCCATTGCCGACCCCTTGCAGAAGACGGCCAAGACTTCCATGATCGGCCTGATCGGGGCCCTGGGGGCCTGCGCCCTCATCATCATCCTGGCCATGTCCATCATCGTGGGCGGCCGCACCCGTGAGCTGGGAGTGCTCAAGGCCATCGGCGCCACCGACCGGCAGGTCATCGCCCAGTTCGCCGTGGAGGTGGTCTGCATCTGCCTGGTAGCCGTGGTCCTGGCTTCGGGGGTTTCCGCCATCATCGGGCAGAAGATGGGCGACTGGCTGATGAGCAACAGCGACACGGTACAGGAACAGACGGCGACCACCGAGACGACCGTGCAGGGGCCTCCCGGCATGATGGGCGGAGCTCCCGGCATGCCCGGATCGAGTGGCAGCAGCCTCTACATCACTACCGACACCGAGCAGGTGTCCACCGACCTGAACGTGATCTACCGGGGCAGCCTCTTCGGCTACGGTATCCTCATCCTCTTCCTCATCAGCCTGCTGGGGATGGCGGTACCGGTGGTGTGGATAACCCGGCTCCAGCCGGCCCGGGTCCTGAGCATGGAATAGGAGGGAAAAGAAATGCAAGACATGCTGGAAATAGTGGATATCTACAAGACCTACAAGACCAAGTCGGGAGACGTCAAGGCGGTCGACGGGGTGAGCTTCAAGGCCCGCAAGGGAGAGGTCACGGTGGTCGTGGGGCCGTCCGGCTCCGGCAAGACCACCCTGCTCTACCTGCTGGGGTCCCTGGAGAAGCCCGACGCCGGAGAGATCCAGGCCTTCGGGGAGGACATCTGCTCACAACGGCGCGGACCTCATCACCTACCGGCGGGAGAGCATCGGTTTCGTCTTCCAGTTCTTCAACCTGATCACCGCCCTCACCGCCCTGGAGAACGTCATGCTCCCCATGGACCTGGACGGGGTGTCAGCCGCGGACCAGCACGCGCGGGCGGTGAAGCTGCTGGAGAGGGTGGGATTCGACACCAGGCTGCAGAAGGCCAGGGCCAACAAGATGAGCGGCGGGGAGAAGCAGAGGGTGGCCATCGCCCGCGCCCTGGCCAACGACCCGGACATCATCCTGGCCGACGAACCCACCGGCAACCTCGATTCCGCCACCGGGCGGAACGTGGTGGACATACTGGTCAAGCTGGCCCACGAGGACGGCAAGTGCGTGGTCATCATCACCCACGACGAGGGCATCCTCGATATCGCCGACTGGGCCTATCACATGAAGGACGGCAAGTTGAACGGACTCGAGACTAGGAGGGGAATGAACATGAAAGAAAAGAAACGACTGATAAGAAGAGAGCCATCGGGGTGCTGGCCGTCGGCATCCTGCTGGCGGGGACGGCTTTCCTGGCCGCGGGCTGCGGCGATTCGTCGACCGGAGCGGCCGACACGGCGACCCAGACTACCCAGGCGCAGAACCAGGCAGCCGGGCAGGGAGGCATGAGCACGACCGAGCCCGACCTGACCGGCGTGCCCGTCTACCCGGGAGCCGAGAAAGAGGCCATGACCATGGGTGGACCGGGCAGGTCCGGCACGTCCGGATCCAACACCGGGACCCCGCCCACTCCGCCTTCCGGCCCCCCGACCATGCCTTCCATGTCCATGGTCAGGTACACCACCTCCGACTCCGTCGACACGGTGGCGACCTGGTACCGCGGCCAGCTCTCGAGCCTGGACGGCTTCACCGAGTCCACCGGGACTTTCGGACCTCAGGGTGCGACGCAGACAGTGTTCGCTTTCGACAACGGCGGTACCACCATCACTATCATGATCGGCGAAGGGATGCCCGGCCAGGACGGCACATCCGGCGGCACTTCCATCAGTTACACCGAAGGCGAGATGCCGTCCCCGCCAAGTTCGTAGGTTGGCACCCAACGGATGTAGAATATTAGGAAAGAAAACCAGAGGAGAGGGGGCAGGAAGATGAGAGGCCGTCGCGGCTGGAAGTACCTCAAGGCGCTGGTCCTGCCTTCCCTCCTGGGCATGATGCTTCTGCAGGCGGCAGCGGCGGCCCCGCCGGCCGCTGCCGCCTCCGTCGGCGAGACCCTCCTCAACCTCAAGCTCGAGTCGGTGGCCAGGGCCACCTCCGGCCGGTACGGCATCTACCTCAAGGTGCTCCAGACGGGGGAGGAGGCGGGGTACCGTCAGGACACGGCCTTCACCGCCGCCAGCTGCTACAAGCTCTTCCTGGTGATGTACATCTACGAGCGCGCCGCCGCCGGTGCCATCGACCTGAACTCATCCCTTACCTACCAGGCCGCCGACCGGCAGGAAGGGGCGGGCGCCGTCCAGTTCCTGCCGGTGGGGACCTCCCTGACCGTCCGGCGCCTCTGCGAATACGCCATCGTCGACAGCGACAACACCGCCGCCGTCATCCTCAAGCGGACCTTCGGCTACCACTCCTTCCGGGACTACGCCTCTTCGCTGGGATGCCCGGTGACCGGGGGTTACGGAGGCGACAACCAGGCCACCGCGCGGGAACTGGGCGTGATCCTGGAGCGCGCCCGCAATCTCGCCGCCACCAACCCCCTGTTTGAAGAAGTGCTGAACCTCCTGCGCAAGAACAGCTTCCGCAGCCGCATCCCGGCCGGCATCCCGGCGGGCGTGGACGTGGGCAACAAAACCGGCGACTTCGAGGGTTACGCCAACGACGCCGCCATCGTCTTCCTGGACTCAGACACCACCTATATCCTCGTCGTCCTGTCCGAGGGTGCCCCCGGTGACGGCGTGCACGCCTCCATATCCAGCTGGATCTACCAGTTCATGTATTACCTCTACGGCGCGGGTAACAGCGAGATCTCCAGCGGGCGCAGCGGAGAAACCTCCCTGGCGCTCTGACCCATTACTTCTTCACCCGTTCTATCCCCGCAGCTCGCAATCGAGCGCGGGAAATTCCTCGCGCAGGCGCTGCATCCTCTCCGCCATGGTCGGCTGGGTCCGGAAGGGCTTGTAAGAGACGTAGTCGACCACCGGGCAGAACAGCAGAGCGTCGAGGTAAGGTGGCAGCAGGATCACCGCGGTGACGTCGCGCATGGCCCCCTCGACGGCCTGGTAGACGGCCAGGGGGTCGCGCAGGTGATAGGCTGCCAGCAGGTCGGCGGAATACTCCCTTTCCCGGTCCAGCGCCAGGCGGAACAACGGGTGCATCAACTCCGGCAGGAGGATGATCAGCGACACGAAGAAGGCCGCCAGCAGGACCGCCGCCAGCCAGTCGTTGGAGACTCCCACGGACTCGGCTGTCCGAAAGACGGATCCCGTGATGAAGGCGAAGGCGATGAGCGTGAGCAGCGCACCGGCCGCGCTGCCCCGGCGCCTCTTTCCATCCCTGCCGGGCCGGTGGGCAAGCCGGTGTTTTCCCATCAGGCAGAGATAGACGGTCTGGAGCGTAGTATCGCCCGCCTGGATGTGCCCGATCTCGTGGGCCATCATCGCTTCCCGGGCCCGCGCGGGAAGCTTTTCCGCGACCCCCCTGGCGGCCATCACCGCGAAGCTGCCGTCGGGCATGGCCAGGGAGAAGGCGTTGACGTCGTCATCGGGTATCACCATAAGCCTTATCTTCTGCTCCATCCCGGCGGCCAGGCGTGCCGCGTCCAGCGCTTCGCGCAAGTGGAGGTCGGCCCCGCCTACGGGATCGGCGACGAATTTCTTGAACAGCCATCCCCAGCCCAGGGCGAAGCGGAGTACCGAGAAAATGATCATGGCTCCCCAGAAGACCACCAGGACTACCCATAAGTCCACGCCCAGGTCGAAAGCCCGGTAGACGGCGTAGATGCCCAGGAAAGAAACACCCGCCGAGATCAGCGTGAAGGCGGAGACGATGAAGGCCATCCGCAGGCGGTTGCGGCCCAACAGCTGATTGAGTTCGACGGGCTGGCGCACTTGTTCATGCATACTCCGATTATAGAACAGAAAACAGGCCGGCCCCGCGTCAGGGCCGGCCTGTTTTTCAGGTGAACGTTAATCCTTGAGGAGCTTGGCCTTCTTCTTTTCGAATTCCTCTTCGGTGATGGTGCCCTTCTCCTTCAGCTGCTGGAGCTTGAAGAGGGAGTCGGTCTGCTTGGCGATCTTGGCCGATTCGTAGTCCTCCATCGCCGCCTGCTGCATCTCCAGGTCCTTCTCGGTCACGGGGCGGAAGATCCAGTAGCAGAATACCCCCAGGAAAGGCAGGAAGATGATGAAGAAGATCCACAGGGCTATCAGCCAGCCGCTCATGTCCCGCCGGAACAGGTCCATCATGGTGAAGACCCACATCATCATCAGGGGTATCCAGATCAGCATGAGCAGAAAGCCGGCCCAGAAATTTTCCATTGCTAACATTTCATTCCTCCTTTTTCGGGACAGATGGCAGATGACTCAGCCTATTATACCCTAAGCAAGCCGCCGCTACCCCAGAACATCTTCCGGCAGGTAACCGAAGGCCAGCAGCCCCGGTCCGGTATGAGCACCGATGACCGGCCCGGTCTCGTTGAAATACAGCTTGTCCGGCTGGCACCGCAGAGCTTCCGCCGCCGTTTCCCTGAATCTCATGCCCGCCTCCGGATTGTGGATGTGGGAAACGCCCGCGATGGCTTTTCTGCCCTTGAGGTCCTCGACAGCGATCTCCAGCACCCGGGCCATGGCCTTGCGGGTACCGCGTACCCTTTCCAGGGCTTCGATGGTGCCGTCGAGGGTGAGGATGGGCTTGACGTTGAGCATGCTTCCCAGGAAGGCCTGGGCTCCCCCGATGCGCCCGCCCTTGCGGAGGTATTCCAGGGTGTCGACAATGAAGAATATCTTGAGGTTCTCGACCATCCTTTCCAGCCTCTGGAGCAGGTCCGAAAGCGTCCTCCCCTCCCTTATCCCCTTCAGTGTAAGGTCGATCATGATGCCGATGGCCAGAGACACGAAGTGTGAATCCACCACCTCGATCCGGCGATCGGGCATCTGCCTGGCCGCGGAGCGCGCCATCTCGACGGTCCCGCTGATACCAGAGGCGATGTGGAGCGAGATGATGGCGTCGTAGCCCCGCGCCATCTCCCCGTAGGTTTCCATGAACTCGCCCAGAGACGGCGAAGAAGTGGTGGGAAGCTGGGGAGATTCCTTGAGCCGCCGGAAGAACTCGTCGTAGGTGATGTCCATCCCCTCCCGGAAATCCTCTGTTCCGAAGATGACCTTCAAGGGGACCACCCTGATGCCGTTTTCCCGGGCGTAATCCTCATCGAGATAAGCCGTGCTGTCGGTCACGATACCTATCTTCTCCATATCCTGAAACCTCTCCCCAGCTCCGTCACTCGTGTTCTAAGCGGCTATTTCCGAATCGCGGCTCCCGTAAGAGACCAGCCCGTAGATTATCAGCATGTCCAGTGTGATGATCGCTATCGCCCAGATCGGGTAGGCCCAGATGACTATGAACATCAGTATCATGTTGCAGCTTGCCCAGATCACGCCGAACCAGCGCGCCCACTGCTGCTTGGCGAGGATGGCAAAGCCGGCGCAGACCCCCAGGCCTCCCAGGACCAGGTAGAACCATCCCCAGAAGGTCAGGTTGGCGAAGAGCACCTGGTTGATGAACAATTCGTCTTTCGCCAGGGCCGTGATCCCCCAGAGGAAGTTATAGATGCCCACGACCACCAGCATGATGGAAGCGAATACCATCCACCCGTAACCTTTCCCCTCATCCATTTTCAACCTCCTTATTCACCAGAAAACATGACAAGAAACAACCTCATCCCCTTACCAGATATTTACCCTATCACCTCCCACTCTTATCAGGGGGTCCCTGTCAGGGCGTAGTGCTTGGTGTTGTATTCGCCGGGGCTGCTGCACTGACAACGATATTGACGGTGCTTCCGGTCTGAACCGGTTGCCCCCCCATGGGGCTCTGGCTCAGAACCACCCCCGGCTTTTCCAGCTGACTGGCCTGCTCGGTCACCTTCGCCACCAGGCCGGCGCTCTTGAGTTGGGTCACGGCGGTGGCTTCATCCAGCCCGAGGACGAATGGGACGATCACCGTCTCGACCTCTCCCCCCACCTGCAGGCTGACGGCGGTCTCGGGTGTGATAAGCGTTCCCATCAAGGGAGACTGCGTCACCACCGCGCCGATCTTCGCGGACTCGAGGACCGGAGTGCTGCCGACAGTTATCTCGGACAGCCCCTGTGCCTTGAGGGTGTTGACCGCCTCCGTCTGGGTCATCCCCAGTAAGTCGGGCATCCGCATCTCCACCGTCACGGCGGCGGTGACGGTGCTGCCTTCATCGAGAACCGAGCCCTGGACGGGGTCCTGTGCCACTATCGTTCCCGTCTTCTGGATCTCGCTCTGGGAATAGCTGTCCTGCGTTTCCATCTTCAGGCCTACGTTATCCAGAGCCTGCGTGGCTTGCGCTTCGGTCAGGCCAAGGATGTTGGGGACGGTGACAGTCTCGGTGCCGCTGCTTTCAATCAGTACAGCGATCACCACGACCACCGCCAGAATGCTCAATACTCCGATCGTCAGCCAGATCCAGACAGGCTGTTTGTTCGCTTTTTCCATGCCCAACCTCCTCAAAGTGGTGTTGCGACTTGACTGCGTATAATGACTTAAGTCATTATATAGCGTATAATGAGAAAATTACAAGATAGAAAGGGATTGTTCTTCTATTTCTTCTATGGTGGTACCCGGGAAAGGCGGTGCGGGCATGGCTAGAGCCGTTGCGACCAAGCGGGAGCTGCAGAGGAAGGAGACTCGCAAAAAGATACATGATTCGGCAATGGATCTCTTCGCCAGAAAAGGTTTCACGCGGGTGAGCGTGGAGGAGATCTGCGAGAAGGTCGGCGTGTCCAAGGGCACTTTCTACTACTATTTCAAATCCAAGGACCAGGTGCTGCTGGAGGAATTCCTCAAGGTCGACAGTTTCCACCAGGAATGGATTGACCGGCTATCGGAGAAGCACAAGAGCCCCACCGGGATGCTGGAGGAATTCACCGGTCTGAGCTTTGAGTACATGAACGAACTGGGGGTCAAGATATTAAAGGTCATCTATCACGGCGAGATCGACCCTGTGGGAAAGAAATCGGAGCTGGCTACAACCAGCCGGCCCTTGTATATGATAGTCGAGCAGCTGGTGAGGGAAGGCCAGGAACAGGGCGAGTTTAGGAGTGATGTAAACGCCCCGGTCATCGCGGCTCTCTGGGTCCGTTGCTATAGGGGAGTATTATACGAGTGGTGTCTTCAGAACGGCAGGTTCGATCTGGTCGAGGCCGGCCGGGATTTCATTGAGATGTTTATAGGATATCTGCGTAGCGGAAAGATGAAAGGGTGAGCCGGCGATGAGCGCAATGGCGGCTGCTTTGTGGGGCGCTCTGGGAGCGGCGGCTCTGCTCATCGGAGCCGCGATCTCCATATACCATAAACCGTCCGAGCGTATAACCGGCATGGTAATGGGATTTGGCAGCGGCACCCTCATCAGCGCCATCGCATACGAGCTTGTCCCGGAGTCGACCCTTGCCAGCGGCGCCTGGTTCGCGGTCGCGTTTCTCATCGGAGCGCTCACCTTTTTCCTGAGCGACTGGTTCATAGACCGTCACGGGGGGGCGGACCGCAAGGACATCGCCGGTGGTGAGGGGAGTGGTTCGGGCATGGCCATCTTCCTGGGCACGCTCCTCGACGGCGTGCCGGAGTCTCTCATCCTGGGGATCGGCCTGGGCCTGGGCGGCTCGATCAGCTGGGCTTTCCTCTTCGCCGTGTTCATCTCCAATATCCCGGAGGGCGTGGCGGGGACGATCAGCATGCAGGCGGAAGGGCGTTCCAACAGACGTATCGTCCTGATGTGGTCTTCCCTGGTGGTGGCCTCAGCCGCCGCCGCCGGCCTGGGGTATTTCCTCACCAAGCAGACGGGGATCATAGACGGACTGTACCTGCAGGCTTTCGCGGCCGGCGCCATGCTAACCATGCTTGCCGACACCATGATGCCCGAGGCTTTCGAGCACGGTGGTAAAGTCGTGGGCCTGTTTACGGTATTAGGGTTTCTTGCGGCGGCCGTATTGGCGGTCCTGGAATAGAATAGAATAAAGATCAAAAGAAGGGGGTTGGCATGACCGAGGAAGAGAGACTCAGAGAAGAGATAGAGCGGCTGAAGAAGGAAAAGGCGGAACTGGAGGCGCAGGCTCTCGCGAAGAAGAAAAGGCATTTCCCCATACGCGGCATAGTGGCGTGGATACTCATCGTGCTGGCCTGCCTGATGGCCATCGTATCGCCCATCGCCGTCTGGGCCAGGTCCAGTTTTCTGGATACGGACCAATTCGTTAAGACAGTGGGGCCGATCATCAGCGACGAGACGGTGGCCAAGGCTTTAAGCGACGAGGTCGCCAACCGCTTATTCGAGGCGCTGGACATCCAGGACCGGGTGATGGAGGGGCTGCAGGAGGCGCTGCCCGACAAACTCGATTTCATCGCCGGCCCCGTCTCCGCCGGCCTGCAGACACTCACCGAGAAGATCACCTACGAGATCATCACCAGCTCGCAGTTCCAGGCGGTATGGAACAAAATCCTGGAGACGGCCCACGGCACCGTGGTGGGCATAATCCGGGGGGAGAAGGCCGTCACCATCGAGGAAAACGGGCAGGTCGTCCTGGACATCACCGAGCTGGCCAACAACGTCCAGGACAGGCTGGTGGCAGCCGGCCTCACCTTTCTGGAGAAGGTACCCCTTCCCACCAGCAGCAAGACCATCGTGCTCTTCGAATCCGACCAGCTGGGGATGGCCAAGCAGAGCGTCAAGCTCCTGGACACCCTCAACTGGCTGCTGCCCCTGCTGGCCATGCTGTTCTTCGTCGCGGCGGTGTTCACCTCGGAAGACCGCAGGAAATACCTGATGATCGCCAGTGTGGCTCTGGCCGTAGCCATGGCGCTCTCGCTGACCATCCTCAACGTGGCCAAGGGCGAACTGCTCGGGCAGGTGCAGAACCCGGCCAACCTCGATGCGGCCACCATCATCTGGAACCAGGTGACCGCGGGTCTGATCAAGGCCAACATCGGCCTCCTGACCCTGGGCGTCATCGGTGCTTTCGGCTTCGCCCTCATGGGCCCCTATGCCTGGGCCGGGTGGCTGCGGCGCAAGACCGCGCACCTCTCCGAGATGCAGCGGGAATACCGCCTCGAGGGCAAGGAATCCGGACCGGTGGGGATCTTCTTCGCGGCTCACATCTGGGGCATTCGCGTCTTCGGCGCCGCCGCCCTCTTCGGTGTACTTTGGCTGATACGCCCCCTCACCGGGGTCAAGGTCATCGTGACCCTGGGCGTATACCTGATCTATCTGGTCGTCTGCGAGCTGCTGAGGGGAAAGCTGCCGGAAGCGACGGAGGAAGCCACGAAAACAGCTGAAGTTGAAGAGAAGCTCGAAGCGGCCGAAGCGGAGCTCGAAGCAGCGGAAGAGAAGCCGAAAGCAGCCGAGGAAGCCGCGAAAACAGCTGAAGCTGAGGAGAAGCCGGCGGAGGACACTCCGGAAAAGGAGGGCGAGGATTAATCAGCCTGGCCGTACATAGCCGGCTTCCCGGATTAAAGAACGGATATGCCGGGGCGGGGTTTGTTCCCGCCCCGGCTTTTAGTCGTCCCCGGGCAGTTCCTCCCCACTGCCGGTGTCCCATCTCGCCTGTAGGACGTGGACTATCTCCGCGCCGAGGAAGATCAGGATGCCCACGACGTAAAGCCAGAGTATGATGCCCAGCACCACACCCAGGGAGCCGTATAGTGCATGGTTTCTGGATACCCTGGTGAAGTAGATGCCAAGCCCGTATTCGGCGGCATCGAGCAGCAACGCGACGGTAAGGGCTCCGCAGAGGACCTCCTTCCACCGCGGTTTCACCAGGGGGATGCTACGGTAGAGGACGGAGAATATAAGCATCGTTGCCAGGGGGTTGAGGAGCGTGCTCGACAGAACCGCGAGGGTCGAGAGGACGGGCCCGGTCTCACGGTTGAGCCAGGAGAAGAACTGCGAGGAGATGATGGTGAGTGTGAGCCCGGCTATCCCGACCAGCAGCAGTATCACCATTATTCCCAAATCGAAGAGCTTCTTTTTGATGAAAGACCTCTTGTGGGCCTCCCAGACCTCCTCGAAACCGGTCTGGATGGCATAGGTGATCTTGCTGACGGTCCAGAACAGGCCGATGAGCCCGAGTACGCCCACGATGCTTCTCAGCTGCAATATGCTCTCCGAGGCGGCGTTGACGGTGGCGGGCATGTCGGGCAACAAGTCCCTGAACGACTCGGTCACCCTGGCCATCAACTCCGGGTTGCGGCTGAATATCAACCCGATGATGGATGTGACGAGCAGGACCAGGGGGAAGATGGCCAGGAAACCCGAGTAGGCGAAGTTGCCTGCGTGAAGGGTCATGCCGTGCCGGAAGAAGCCGCGGACCGACTGCTCCATTACGGCTATCCAGCCATGCTTCCCGGAGAGGCGTTCGATAAGGCCACCGGCCCAAGATGCGGCCTTTCGGAACCCGTTCTTGAGCCGTTCCTTCCAGGCCATCTTCTGTTCTACTGCTTCTTCGCCTGGTAAGAGGCGACCAGCGCACCGTCCGCGGTGCGCAGCGCCAGTTCGCCACGCTTGACCTGCCAGGTGGCCGTCGTCTGCAGGGCTGCCAGGTAAAGGGCTTCCTGTTCCATAGCCTCGGCCGTCCCCGCCATCATGCTTGACACCGGCATCCCGATGGTAAGGGACCTGCCGTCTATGGTGCACGGGGCGTTATAGTTGTTGACGCCGGAGTTGCCGGCTACGGAACCTTGCCCGTCGAAGACGGCGGTGATGCTGGTCCCCGTCAGGATGCTGACCACGGCGCCGGTGCCGTTGTTGTAGCTGGTGGCCTCCCAGGTGGTCCCGGTCAGCCCGGTCTCGGTACCCCGGGCATAGATGAGCAGCTCTTCGCCGTCCCTGCCGAAGATGGTCAGCACGTCTCCAGCGGCGGTGTAAGAGGAAGAGGCTTCCAGGTTCTTGAGGTAGGCTGACTCGGCCTGCATGGCTTCGTCCGGCCCGGCCATCATGGTGGAAGCCAGGTTTCCGACTGAGAGGCTGGAGCCGGACAGGGTGTAAGAGCCCCCGTATGTGTTGACGCCGGAGGAACCGCTGACCATGCCTCTCTGGAACTCGGCGTCCATGGGATAGTCGGCCGGAGCATCCTTCATCTGCCCGTCCACCAGGTAGGATGTGAGCACCCAGAATGTCCCTTCGATATCGCCGCCCAGGCCACCCTGCTTCTCCTCCGACCCGCACCCCGCCGCCGCGGCCACCATCAATGCCAGTATCATGACCACTATGCTCCTGCGAAACGCTTTCATCCGGCCCCCTTTTTTCTGGAGATTTGATTCAACCAGATCGGTACATTGACCGAAGTCATTATATAGATTATAAACAGTCTGGACAAGGAGATCCGGGGCCACTGCTCCGGGAAGGATCAGGAGAGAAAGCGGCAGTATGGCAAAGAAAGGCATGACCAAGCGGGAGCAGCAGAGACAGGAGACCCGTCGCAAGGTATACGATACGTCCATGGACCTGTTCACCAGGAAGGGTTATGCCTCGGTCACCGTGGAAGAAATCTGCAATAAAGCCGGCGTCTCCAAGGGCACCTTCTACTACTATTTTAAATCCAAGCACGAAGTGTTGATGGAGGAGTACTTCAAGATCGACTTGTTCCTCCCGGTTATAGTGGATGAAGCCTATGATAAGTATAAAAGCTCCACCGACAGGCTAGCGGAGGTGACCACAGGGAGCTTAAGATATATCCGTGATCAAATGGGTGTCAACATTGCCAAGGTCATCTATCATAGCGAGATCAATCCCGAAAAGAAGAAATCCCGGCTGTCCTCCCGCAAGCGCCCGACCTATCCCATAGTCGAAAAACTGGTGAGGGAAGGCCAGAAGCAGGGGGAGTTCCGGGACGACTTCAGCCCTGAGGAGATCTCGGAGAACTGGTTCCGCTGCTTCCGGGGGGTCCTCTACGAGTGGTGCCTCGCCAATGGCGGGTTCGATCTCGTGCAGGCGGGAGAGTTGTTCAACAGGCTGATAATCGAAGGCATGAAGAAACCGTAGGCGCTCGAGCGCCGCTACTAGCCCTTCCGGCAAGCTCTGACCGCGTCGTAGTTGGTCAGGAAGACGTTATCCTCACCCACCGTGTCGATCACACCGTCCCGCCGCATAAAAGCAAGCACCGGCGCATGCACGCGGGACAGCATCACCTCGACCCCCTTTTCCTCCAAGCGAGCGAGCAGCTCGAGGAGGGTGTCCGTCGCGGTGGTATCCATCTCGAACATCATCTCGCAGTCGACGATCAGGGTTTTCACGGGAGGGTCCGCCTCTTTCACCAGCCGGTTGATCCCGTCGGAGAAGGCTTCCGCGTTGGGGAAGACGAAGGGCGCGTCGAAGCGGAAGATGACCACGTCGGGTGCGACGGGCTTGAACTCCGGGTGGCTATTCATGTCCGCGAAGCGGATGCCGCTCGAGTCCACGCCCAGGATGGCGCTGTGCGGCTGGCTGGTGCGCAGGATGTAAGCGGCCAGGGAGAGCATCACCCCGATGAGGACGCCTTCCAGAATGCCGAAGATGAGAACGCCGAAGAAAGCGCAGAGCGCCAGGACGAAGTCGTCCAGCTTCGACCGCTTGAGCCTCGCGAACATCTTCAAGTCGACAAGCTCGCTCACGGCGAAGACGACGATGGCGCCCAGGGTGGCGTTGGGAAGGTTTTCGAAGAGGCCGGTGAGGAAGAGCAGGGTGAGCAACAGCATGGCGGAGCTGACTGCCATGACCACCGGGGTCTTGCCGCCGGACTGTTCGTTGGTGGCCGTCTTGGAGAGGCTGGCCTGGACCACGAACCCGCTCATCAGGCCCGAGGCTATATTGGATGCCCCCAGGGCGATCATCTCCTGGTTGGCGTCGATGTCGTAGTGGTGCTTGGCGGAGATGTCCCTGGCGATGGAATAGGAACTGGAAAAAGCCACCACCAGGAAGCCCAGGGCTCCCGGCACCAGCTTGACGATGTCATTGACGGTCACCCCCGCCAGGGAGACATCCGGCAGCCCTCCGGTGATCGAGCCTACCAGCTTGACGCCGTGGCTGCCCAGGTCGAATACGGTGGCGGCGACAATGCTCAGGACTAGCACTATAAGGGCCGCCGGCATCCGCGGGGCCAGCCGGTGGATGACGAACAGCAGGACGAGGCAGGCCGCGGCCAGCCCCAGGGTCACCCAGGACCAGTCGCCGAACTGCCGTATGACGTCGGCGAGTTTGCGAAAGGTGTTGTCGCCTTCGATGGAAATGCCGAACATCTTTCCCAGCTGCTCCACCGAGATGTAGACCGCCAGCCCCACCACGAAAGCGTTGATCACCGGCCTGGCGAAGAACTTGGCTACGAAACCCAGCCGGGCAAACCCCCCGGCGATGAAGAGCACTCCCGCCACGAGCGCCAGCGTCATGGACAAGGCCGCGTAGAGTTGGACGTCGTCTCCCGCCAGCGGCGCCACCGCGGCGGCCGATATGGCGGCGGCGGCGGCCTCCGGCCCTATTATCACCTCGCGTGACGTGCCAAAAAAGGCATAGGCCAGGACCGCGAAACAGGCGGAGTAGAGGCCGTACTGTACCGGCAGGCCGGCGATGCCGGCATAAGCCATGGCCGATGGGACGGTGACCGCCCAGACGGAAAGGCCGGCGATGAGGTCCGGTTTCAGGTACTCACGCTTGTATGCGGGGAGCCAAACGGTCAGGGGGAGGTAGCGGTTGAGCAGGCTCTTCTTCCCTTCAGACATTCTCTGCCTTTCCGTGGCACTGCTTGTACTTTTTCCCGCTGCCGCAGGGGCAGGGGTCGTTGCGCGCGGTTCCGGCGCACATCTCCTTGAACAGGCGTTCATCCTCGGCGATCCTCTGCATCACCAGGGAGGCGGGGCGGCCGGACTCGATCAGCCGGGCCATGGCCCTCATGGGATAATCCACGTGGCGGAAGAAGTCCTTATACCCGCGGCAGAGGTAGTTCAGCCCGGGCTCGCCGTCCGGCGCGAGGGTGAAGCGGTTTTTGGGGCATTCCCCCCGGCAGGCGAAGAGCACCTCGCAGTCGAGGCAGTACCGCGGCAGGGTGTCACGCTTGCCCTCGCCGAAGCGCGTCTGCCGATCCGATGCCGCCAGTTCGGCCAGGGGCGTCTCCATGATGTTGCCCAGCAGGTATCCCGGCTCCACGAAATGGTCGCATGAGTAGAGGTCGCCGTTGTGTTCGAGAGCCATGGCCTCGCCGCAGGTTTCGGCGAAGATGCACATGGCCGCGGGGGCGCCGGCCCAGGAGGCCAGGGCGGCCTCGAAGTAATTGATGTACATGTTCCCAACGTCGCGCCGCACCCATTCGTCGAATACCCCGTTGAGGAAGGCGCCCCAGGCTTCCGGGGACACCGAGCGTTCGGTGACGACGCCGCCCTCCTGCAGCAGGGTGGTGCCGTCGGCGTTGATCCGCTCCACGATGGGGATGAACTGCACCCACTGCGCCCCCAGTTCGTCTCGGAAAAAGCAATAGACCTCCTCCGGACGGCCGGCGTTGGCGGCGTGCACGGTGCAGAGGAGGTTGAAGTCCACCCCGTGCTCCTGCATCAGTCGGGCGGCGCGCAACACCCGGTCGAAGGTCCCTTCGCCGGCCCGGTCCACCCGGTAGGCGTCGTGCAACTCCCGCGGCCCGTCGAGGGACAGGCCTACCAGGAAACGGTTCTCGCGCAGAAAATCGCACCACTCTTCGTCCAGCAGGATGCCATTGGTCTGCATGGAATAGTCGACCTTCATCCCTTCCGGGGCGTGCCTGTCCGCCAGCTCAACCGAGCGCCGGAAGAAATCCAGCCCCATCATGGTGGGCTCGCCCCCCTGCCAGGTGATGGTGGTTTCGGGCACCTGCTGCGCTTCGATGTACTGGCGGACGTAGGCCTCCAGCACGTCGTCGCTCATGCGCTGGCGGCTGCCCGGGTAGAGGCGCCGCTTCTCCAGGAAGAAGCAGTAACGGCAGGCCAGGTTGCAGGCCGAGCCGGTAGGTTTGGCCATGACGTGGAAAGCGTTCATGCGAACATTATAATCCATACTTGCATGATACCCACCCGGCAGCGACCTGAAGGAGAAAAGCCAGATGGCTCAAGTACGATATAATGAGTAAAAATCAATAATCTTCCGAGGTGATGGCATGAATTCTTACTGGTTGGCGGCGGTCGCGGCTTTCCTTGTCGCTTATGGCCTGGTCTCGAAGAGGCTCTCCACCACCATTTTCACCGGCCCCCTGCTCTTCGTCTCCTTCGGCCTGTTGATGGGGCCCAGGGTCCTGGACCTGATCCAGCTGGAGGGAGACCCGGGAACGGTCGACATCCTCCTGGAGGCCACGCTGGTACTGGTGCTCTTCAGCGACGCCATGGCCATCAACGCCAAATCCTGGCGCAAGGAAGCCTACATCCCCGAACGCCTGCTGGGCATCGGCCTTCCGCTCACCATCGCCCTGGGTTTCGTGGCGGCCATGCTGTGCTTCGGGGATTTCAGCATCTGGGAGGCGGCCCTGGTCGCTGCCATTCTGGCTCCCACCGATGCCGCCCTCGGCCAGGCGGTTATCTCCAACCCGAGGGTGCCGCGCAGCATCCGGCATGGGCTCAACGTGGAGAGCGGCCTCAACGACGGCATCGTTTTCCCCCTGGTCATGCTGTTGATCGCAGCCACCCTGGAGGCCGAAGGTGCCAGTACAGCGGGGGATGCATTGTGGTTTATCGCCAAGACCGTCATCTTTTCCACACTGGTAGGCATCGTTGTGGGGTGGCTGGGGGGCAAGCTAACCACGTTTGCCAGGCAACGGGACTGGTTGGACCCCACCTGGGGCCAGCTGGGCATCCTGGCCTTCGCGGCCCTGTCATACGGCCTGGCGGTGCCATTCGGAGGCAGCGGCTTTATCTCCGCATGGGTGGCCGGTTTCACCTTCGGCCTGGTGGCCAAGGAAGGGCTGGAGGAGATGAGCGTCTTCGCGGATGCCCTGGGACAGCTTATGGTCATGATCAGCTTCTTCGTTTTCGGCAACGCCATCCTGGGACCAGCCCTGGGCAGCATTACCTGGGAGGTGGTGCTCTATGCCGCTCTCAGCCTTACCCTGCTTCGCATGGCCCCGGTCGCCGTCTCCATGGTGCGCTCCGGCAACAGGTTGCCCTCCATACTCTACATGGGGTGGTTCGGACCTCGCGGCCTGGCATCCATCGTCTTCGCCATAGTGATACTGGAGGAGGCGGAGCTGCCGCATATCCCACTGATCATCGTGATCATGGCCACTACCGTCGGCATGAGCGTCGTGGCCCACGGGATCACTGCCTGGTGGGGCTCCAACCGCTACGCCGACTGGTACGAGGGCAAGTCGGATACGCACCCGACGATGCAGGAGAGCAAGCCCGTCTCCGAGTTCCTTCCCCGTAAGAGCACCCTCCTTTATGGGCGCGACAGGCCTGCGAAAAAGGGCCCGGACGACAAAAATGACCGGGTTTCCGACCAGGCTTCATAGTGACGGAGGGGGAGGGATTCGAATCCCTCCCCCTCCAACCGGTATGCTACTGCCGCGACATGGCGACGCGGATGAGGTCTTCCGGGTCGATCAGGTGATCGTGATCGACGCCACTGATATCTATCTGCACCAGCTCAATCTTGCCATTGAAGCGGCTTGACTCCCCGCTGTAGTCGGAACTTACCGGGTATTTGCGTGGCCAAACAAAAAATCACCAAGCGGGAAATGCAGAGGGTGGAAACCCAGAAGAAGTTGCACGACACGGCGATGGGACGACATCAGCGTCGGGAACATCACCGAACTCTGGTTTCGCTGTTACCGGGGGGTCCCTGCGAAAGCGTTAGGGCAGCTTAGAGGCCGCCTATCCCCTTGCCGATGAGCGCCATACCGAAAACCAGCAGAAGCACCATCATCACCGTGGCGTTGTTGACGGTCAGCCAGGCTTTCCAGGCGTCGAGAATGCTTTCCGCCTTGGCCCCGGCGAAGGCGGAAAGAAGCACCGGGATGGCTACGGTAAGGCTGGCGATGGCTACGAAGACGGCCAGGGGGACGAGTGAGCTCGCGGTGCTCAGGCCCGACTGCGAGACGGTCATGGCCGCCGCCAGGGTCAGGACGAGGTTTTTGGGGTTGAGACCGGAGAGCGCTGTGCCCAGCATCAATGAACGCGCCGTGGTGAATTCGTCGATGCCGGCCATCCATTTAGGCATGTGCGGTTCCTCTCCCGGCGCGGGGCGTTTTCTCCACTGCTTTAAAGCCCCGAAGAGAAGCAGCAACCCCAGCAGGATGCGGAAAACCGCGACGCCCTTGGAGGGGCCGCTGCTGGTGGCGACGTCGGCGCCGCCGCCGACGAGCATCACCACCGTACAGATTATGCACAAGGCCGCGACCCATCCCAGCAAGAAGGCCGGCCCGTTGCTTTTGGCCTTCTTGCTGAAGAGCATCAGGATGACTGCGATTATGGGCACCGGGCTGATGGCCACGCCGATGGCCGGTGCCAGGACATCTCCTATGACGCTGCCCATATCGCTCACTTCGCCGGCCCCGATCTATCCGGCTGCCCCATGTCCCAGGCCGGCATGCTGCGTGGCCTCGTGCAGCGCTTTCTCGTCCTCGAAAGACATGGGCTTGAGATCGAAGACGACCTTCCTGACAGTCCCGGTGAAGGCGTACGGCGCCTTGTCCTCGTATAACCTGTCAACGACGCCCCCGTTGTCACGGCCTATGTCCATGCCGGAGTAGGTTGTGAACAGCATGGGCACCGTGCGAGGGATCCTGCCCTCGCCGATCTGCTTGTCGTTGGCATAGAGCGTGACTTTCCCGCCTGTCCCGGGCTTGGGTTCGTCAGCCTCAAAGAGCATGCGCACCGTGATGTCGCCAGTGGGGATCTTCTCGGTCGCAGTCTGCTTGTAGGTCTCCACGCCCAACAGGGAGTAGGTGTGGTTCAGCACCCCGTTACCGTCGACCCACAGGCCGAACCCGCCGAAGAAATCCCCGTAGGCGACGATAACACCTTCGGCGCCGCCGTCGGACACGTTTAACTCCGCCTCGATCGCGTAAGACCGCCCGAATACCCGTGGGACCATGCCTCGCTGGACGTTCTGCACATCGCCGGCGAAGGTGAACCGGGTAACGGTGGGCAGCGGAGGCAGTATCCTGTAAAAGACGGAGAGGCCCCCGAGCAGTGGCAGCACCCGATTCCGCTCGGCCTCCTCCCACCACAGGCCCTGCAGTTCCTTGAGCTTGTCCGGGTGTTCCGCAACCACGTTCTTGGCCTGCGAGAAGTCATCGGGCAGGTAATAGAGCTCCCAGGTCTCCTGGTCCGGGTCCCACCCCGAACCCGGCCCGAACTTTGAGAGTGCCTCGGGTGAGAAATCCCAGGGTATCCTGTCGAGCCTGGTGCATGCCCACCAGCCGTCCTTGTACATGGCACGGCTGCCGAACATCTCGAAGTACTGAACGGTGTGACGTTCTTCGTCGCCGACATCTTCGAACGTATACAGGAAGCTGGTGCCGTCCATCGGTTCCTGCTCGATGCCGTCGACCGTCTTGGGTTCGGGCAGGCCCGCGGCTTCCAGGATGGTCGGGCCGACGTCGATGACGTGCGTGAACTGCGAGCGCAGCTCTCCGTTCGCCTTGATCCGGTTCGGCCACGCGACGACCATGGGGTCCCGCGTCCCACCCAGGTGGCTGCCCATCTGCTTGCCCCACTGGAAAGGGGTGTTGCCGGCATGCGCCCATGCCGCCGCGTAGTGAGGTTGGCTGTATTCGCTACCGAGTTCTTCGATGCCGCCGTACTCCTCAATCAGCTTCAGCTGCTGCTCGGCATCGAGCACGATGCCGTTGAGGAAGGTCGTCTCGTTGAAGGAGCCGGTTACCGTGCCCTCCATGCTGCAGCCGTTGTCTCCCCAGATGTAGAAGATTAAGGTGTTGTCGAGGTCGCCCATCTCCTCGATGGCATCCAGCAGCCGCCCGACGTTCCAGTCGGCGTTCTCGGAATAACCCGCGAAGACCTCCATCTGCCGCACGTAGAGTTTCTTCTGCGCCTCGCTGAGCGAGTCCCAGGCGGGGAAGACGTCGGGGCGCTCGGTGAGCTCGGTGTCCTCGGGGACGATGCCGAGTTTCTTTTGCCGTGCCAGGGTCTCCTCGCGCAACTTGTCCCAACCCTGGTCGAACTTACCCTTGTACCTGTCGGCCCACTCCTTGGCGACGTGGTGCGGCGCATGGGCGCAGCCGGTGGAGTAGAACACCATCCACGGCTTCTCCGGGTCCTGGGCACGCACTGCGTGAAGCCACTCGACCGCCTTGTCGGTGAGGTCGTCCGGGAAGTAGTACGGTTTACCATCCTTGCCCTCCGGCACGCCCAGCGTGGCATTGTCCTGGGTGATGATGGGGTCGTACTGGCCGGCCGCGCCGCTGAGGAACCCCCAATAGTGGTCGAAGCCCCATGCCTGGGGCCAGCGGTCGAACGGCCCCGCGGCGCCCTGGACGGTGTCCGGGGTAAGGTGCCACTTGCCGAACCCGCCGGTGACGTAGCCGTTCTCCTTGAGGATGCGCGGGAAGGCCGCGCAGCTCTTGGGCTTCGTCGACGTATAGCCGGGGAACGGACCTGGGAATTCGGCGATGGACCCGAAGCCGACCCGGTGCTGGTTCCGTCCGGTCAGCAGGGCGGCCCGGGTGGGCGAGCACACCGCCGTCACGTGGAAGCGGTTGTAGGCCATTCCCATTTCTTTCACCCGCGTGACGTTGGGGGTGCTGATGGGGCCGCCGAAGGTGTCGGGATTGCCGAAACCGGCGTCGTCGATGAGGATGAGGAGTACGTTGGGCGCGCCTTCGGGGGCGCTGGGGCCGGGGATCATCGACCAGTCGGCGACCGACTGGTCGAGGGTACGGCCGGCAGTCCCACCGAAATTGCGGTCAGGGATGGGCAGCACAGTGCGGTCGGGGCTGAACTTGCCGGCGGCCTCGGCGAGGGCGTCCTTGAGGCCCTTGACGCCGTGCTTGTCCATCCCGGCCACCGACTTCGCCGGCGAGCCGGCAAGCGCCTGCTCGGCTGCCAGGCGGTCCTCATCGTCGATCACCGCGATGATGGCGGCAGAACCGGGCTTGAGCTTCTCTCCGAGGCCCGACTCAAGACCGCTCTCTACACGGTGCTTGGCGAACTTGCCCACCAGGCCTCCCGCCGCGCCGCCCACGACGATCGAAGCCAGCAGCGGCGGCGAGAGGAGACCTACGACGAGACCGACGCCGCCTCCCCAGCCCATCCCCTTGCGGCCGAGGTGGTCCCCGGTGTCGGCGACGGTGACATTACCCTCCTTGTCGTGGGTAACGAGGATGATGCCCTCGGTCTTCACCTTCTTGCCCTTGACCAGTTCTACCAATCCGTCGAAGTCTTTCTTTGCGATGTCGATGTCCTGGTAGCCGGCGACCACAACGTCCATTATCTTATCTGCCATCGTTTATCTCCCTTCTCTGAAAAAATACGAACAAGTTTAAAGCCGCTTATCTGTTCAGAGCTGACCGAGAGCGGTCTTCATGCCCTGCACGGCTGCCTGCAATGTATCTACTTTTTGTTCCGTCGGCTGGTCGCTGCCGAAGTTGGTGACCGCCGCTTTGAGTTGGTTAAAGGCGGCCTCGAGGGCCGAGATCTTCTCGCTCGCTACGCCTTTCGTCTCCTGAGCCGAAGCGATGACGGCGTTGTAGGCACTCTCTACGTTGCTCCAGGCGGCCTGCAGGCTGTCGGTGCTGCCGTAGGTGGCGGGGTCCGTCATCGCCGTGAGCGCCGTCTTCAGCTGGCTTACCTCGGGGGAGCTCTGGAGCTGCATCTCCGCGGTGGTCGTTACTTCCTGGGCTTTTTCCCCGCAGCCGGCCAGGGCGGCGACTCCGACCATCAACACCAGGAATGAAATCAGAAACGCGACGGTATTTTTCTTAATCTTCTTTTCCTCCTTTGGACTTGATAAACGATGCACTTTCTATTGTTGGGGATGGGCCATGGCGTCGATGGCGACGGCGACGGCCAGGATGAGGACGTCATTCTGGCCGGGCTCGACCTCGATGCCGTAGGTGTCCCGCACCCGGAACCATTTTTTCGAGACTTCCGCGAGCTTGTCGCGCCCGCTCTCGATGGTGTACTCGTGGTCGACGACGTTGCCTTTGACCTCGAGATCGGGGCCGTCGCCCATCTTCACAAGCCAGCGTTCGCGCAGCGGCGAGATGATGGCCTTCTTGACCATGGCCAGCCGCTCGCCCCCCGGCCCCTCGATCTCCATCGCGTCCTTGACCCGCATCATCTTCTCCTGGATCTTGCAGAGTTCGTTGCCGGCCATGTCCTCGAACACCAGGGTCTTGCGTACCCGCAGCGCTTTGCCGTCGACCTTGAACGCCCGCTCCCCCTGCTCGTTCTCGATGAAGTAATCATCGCCTATGGATACAAGGCGCTGTCTCATCTGGTAGCGGCTGTTACCCCGGTCCTCGCGCCTTTCCTGTCCCTTGTTCCTGAGCATGCTCCTTGCTCCTTTCACGGCTTCCGCGGGTCATCTCTTCATATGTGTCTTGCGTGCATGGTAGACGGAATAAACCCTTATAACAGTTGCTTTTCTTGTCACTTTACTGCATATAATGACTTAAGTCATTATATGGCGTATAGTGAATGCAATACAACAGGGTATTTCGCCTAAAGGAATATTATGCACCACTCAATGGTGAGGTAAACATATGGAACAGGAGGGGCGGGCGAAAGGCGCTTTTCATCGTTACGTGCCCATGAGCGAATGGCTGCCGGCCTACGATAAGAAATGGCTCACCAGAGATCTGATCGCTGCGTTATCCGTATGGGCCCTGGCGATACCCACATCCCTGGCTTTCGCGAGCATTGCCGGGCTACCGGTGCAGTACGGTTTATACACGTGCGTCCTGTCCATGGCGGGATACGCGGTATTCGGCGGCTCCCGCTCGCTGGTTGTCGGCCCCAGCTCAACCCCCGCCATCATCACGGCGGCCACGGTGGCCCCTCTTGCTGCCGGCAAAGACCAGGAAACCTACATCGCCATGGCCGTCATCCTGGCTCTTCTTGCGGGGCTGATCTACCTGCTGGCCGGCCTGGCGAAACTGGGCTTCCTGGCGAATTTCCTCGCCAAGCCGGTATTGGAGGGGTTCGTGGTAGCCCTCTCTATCACCATCGTCGTAGGGCAGTCGGGGAAGCTGGTGGGGGTGAGTCCGGAAGGCGGAAACACCGTCCAGCAGTTCGCCGACATCTTCAGCAAACTGGGCGACTGGTCCTGGACGACCCTGGCGTTGGGCGCGGCGAGCCTGCTGCTCCTCTCTCTCCTGGCCAGGTTTTCCCCCAGGCTCCCTGCCGTGCTGATCGTTATGGTCCTCGCCATCGTCGCCAGCGCCATGTTCACATTCTCCGAACATGGCGTGGGGGTCGTAGGGGAGGTGCCGCGTGGCTTGCCGGACTTTTCCTTATCGGGCGTGGGTATAAAAGACGTGCTGAAGCTGTTGCCGGGCGCCCTGGCCCTCTTCGTGGTGGGATTCGCCGAATCTATCTCCGTAGCCAAGGCATACGCCGCAAAGCACAAGGAGAGGATCGATGCCAACCAGGAGCTCATAGGTTTCGGGGCGGCCAACCTGGGGGCCGGGCTCTTCCAGGGTTTCGCGGTTGACGCCAGCCTCTCCAAGACGGCGGCCAACGAACGCGCGGGCGGCAAGACTCCGCTGGTACTTCTGGGCTGTTCCGCCCTCACCCTCCTGACCATCCTCTTCCTGGCCAATCTCTTCAAGGACCTGCCCCAGGCTACCCTGGGAGCCATCGTGATCTTCTCCGTCTGGAAGCTCATCGACTTCAAAGAGTTCAAGCACTACTACAGGGTGAAGAAGGCCGACCTGGCATTGGCACTGGCTGCCTTTTTAGGAGTTCTCCTGATCGACGTGCTGGAGGGCATACTCATCGGGGCCATCCTTTCCCTGCTCGCCGTCATCCGTCGTATCAGCTGGCCTCACACCGCCATCCTGGGCGAGGATGCGAGCGGTACCCATTACGCGAGCATCGATGACAACCCTGGGTTCGAGCCGGTACCGGGAGTGCTTATATTCCGCTTTGACTCCCCCCTGATTTTCTCCAACGCCGAGGGCTTTGCCGATGAGGTACGGCGATGCGTGAGAGAGACGGACCCTCCGGCAAGAGCGGTGATTATCGACTGCGAGATGATACACGACATGGATACCACCGCGACGGAGGAACTTTCGAGGCTTTACACCGACCTGTTAGATGAGGGTATCGGGCTCTGGATGGCTCGTGTCCGCTTCGAGGTCCGCACCTTCATGGCCAGAGATGGAGTCGTGGAACTGCTCGGCCGGGAAAACTTCTTTCCTGCCGTAAGGGACGCAGTGGAAGCGTTCCGCCTGCGCTACTAGGGCTGCTGGACGAGGTCCTGGCACTCCATCACGGCCGCCTTCACCTTGTTGAGCTTCTCCTGCGGAGTCATGTCGCTGTTGACGACCGAGGTGACTGCTGCTTCGAGGCTGTTGAATGCCTCCTCGAGGTTGGTGACCTTGTCGGCGGCTACGTCCCCCTTCGCTTCCACCGCGGCGATGAGGTCGTCGTAGGCATCGGTCACGTCAGTCCAGGCAGCCTGCAGACTTTCTTTGCTCTGGTAGGTGGCCTGGTCCGTCATTACCGTAAGGGCCGCCGCGAACTGTTTGGCTTCGCTGTAGTCGGGGAGTTGCGCCCAGGCTTCCTTGGCCTTCTCCCCGCAGCCGGCGATCACGGCGGTGACCGTGAGCACCAGGACCAGCATCAGAAACACCGCACTGTTCTTCCTCTTCCCCATCTTTCCAGCCCCTTTCCCTTCGATGCTTGACAGCGTATAATGACTTAAGTCATTATAGGCCGTATAACGAACTTTCTGCAAGGTATTTCCAAGGGCAAACCATCATTAGAAGGAGGTGCGGCATGGAACATGGACCGGTCGACGTACTCATCGTAGCTTTCGGTGACCCGAAGATCGACGGCAGCGTCTTGAGCGAGCTGCAGAGACTGGCCGGGGAGGGGATCATCCGCCTGCTCGACGCCATGGTCATCGCCAAGGAGTTGGACGGGACGGTCTTCGGGCTGGACATCGAGGATCTTCCCCCGGAAGTGACCGAGTCCCTCGGATTCATCGAGACGGGGACGCGGGGGCTGTTTGACTCCTACGACTCAGACCTGCTGGTCGAGGGGATGGTGCCCGGCTCGGCCGTGCTGGCCCTGGCCATAGAGCACGCCTGGGCCGTCGGCCTGCGCAAGGCATTGGAGGGAGTTGGCGCGGAACTGGCCATGGGCATCCGCATCCCGGCCCCCATCGTCGACGAAGCACTGGCCGGACTGGGCCTGTAGCAGAAGGAGGAGAGATAGAATGCCAGGACTTATGAGAGGTATGGCTCGTACGGCGGTCATCGCCGGCACCGCCACCGCGACGTCCAATGCGGTCAACCGCCGGCAGGCAGGTAAGAATGCGGCGGCGGTCCAGCAGGCCGAACAGCAGGTCTACGCGGCGCCTCCGCCCCCCGCAGCGCCCGCCGACAACATGGACGACAAGCTGGCGCAGCTGGAGCGCCTGGGGCAGCTGAAGGCGCAAGGGCTCCTCTCGGAAGAGGAGTTCGCCGCGCAGAAGGCGGCCATTTTAGGCTAGCCGCGAAAAGGGAATAATAAAAAAACCCTGTATCGGAGTGTGGGTGGTGAACTCTGTTTGCCGCCCACCATCTCGGGAAAGGAGCGGTCATGGCCGAGAGTGGAGATTTTGCGGGCTTTCTGGGTGAACTGGCGGACGGCGACCTCGGGGCCATGGACATCCTGGTGAAGCTCAACGTGGAAAGCATGGAGAAATCCGGACTGGACCCTGAGACCCTCATGCTGGTACGTATCGCCGCCCTGGCGGCCGCCGACGCCCCGGCGGCGTCCTGGCTGGCAAACCTGGGCGTCGCCTCGGAGACCGACCTCAAGATCGAGCAGGTATGGGGCACTCTGGTGGCGGTAGCTCCTCTCATCGGAACGCCCAAGGTCATTTCGGCCGCCGGCAAAATCCGGGACGTCTTGTTCAACACATAAGAAATCAGAAGGAGGAAGAGATGGAAGCAACGGAAGTATTAAACAGCCCGGAAGGGCGCGCGGCGGCCGGTATGCTCGGGAAGATGTGGTGGCTCTGGCTGGTCATGGGAATTCTATGGGTGATCGCCTCCCTGGTGATCCTCCAGTTTAACGAGCCTTCCATCACCACGGTGGGGATTATCGTCGGCATCATGTTCGTGGTGGCCGGGATGCAGGAGTTCGCCATGGCGGCCATGGCGGAAGGATGGAAGTGGCTGTGGGCCATCTTCGGGATACTTTTCATTGCCTGCGGCATCGTCGCCTTTGTCTACCCCAAGGACACCGTCGCCAATCTAGCCGACGCCCTGGGCTTTCTCTTCCTGATGGTCGGCATCTTCTGGATGATCGAAGGCTTCGCCACCAAGTCCGTCAACCAGTTGTGGTGGATGGGGCTCATCTCGGGGATACTGATGGTGGCCATGGCCTTCTGGGCCTCCGGGCAGTTCTTGATCACCAAGGTCTACACCCTGCTGGTATTCGCGGGCATCTGGGCGCTGATGCACGGGATCACCGATATAGTCCGCGCCTTCATGATCAAGAAGCTGGGCCGCATGGCAGCCGAATAAGCTTACCAGGCAGGGGGCAGCGGGATGAATTCGCCGGAAGCGGAGAACGAAGGGTTTGACGGCGTAGAGGTCAATGCCGTCGACGACCTCCTGACCGGTATCCTCATCGGCTACCGGATGATCCCCGGCCTGACCTATGCCGTGGCTAACAACTACGAGTGCAAGCTCGACCTATGGCTGCCGGAACTCAGCGTGAAACCGGTGCCAACCCTCATATATCTGCACGGCGGCGGATGGATCAGCGGCGAACGGGAGCAGTTCGCCCTGATCTTCCTGCCCTTCCTGGAGATGGGATTCGCCGTGGTCAACGCCCAGTACCGCATGGCCCACGTCTCCACCGCCCCCTCGGCGGTGCAGGACTGCCGTGCCGCCTTGAGGTGGACTAAGTACAACGCGGAGAAATACGGCTTCGACGAGGATCGCATCGTGGTGTTGGGCCATTCCGCGGGAGGGCACCTGGCACTGCTGACGGGGATGCTGCCGGCTTCGGCCGGCCTGGACTGGGAGATACCCGGCAGCAACGACCAGGAGCGCCAGGAGTCCATCTGGCGCTTCTACGCCGCCAAGCAGGCGGGCAACGAGGAACTCGAAGTTGCGGCCATCATCGAGTGGTCGGGAGTGACGGACGTAAGTGACCTGCTGGACGGGCCGAACCGCAAGGGCTACGCCCTGGCCTGGCTGGGGAACGTGCCCCATGTCGAGGAACTGGCCCGGCAGGTGTCGCCCCTCACCTACGTCCGTCCCGGGCTCCCGCCGATACTGTTGATCCATGGCGACGCCGACCCCATCGTCCCCTACAGCCACGCGGTACGGCTGCATGAAGCCCTGGACCAGGCCGGTGTGAGGAACGGGCTGGTGACCATTCCGGGGGGCGGGCACGTCCGCTTCAGCCGGGAAGATATGGCCCGGATCTACGCCCTCATCCGAGAGCTTCTTGCCCGGAACGGCTTGATGCCGGAGAAGATGCCGGCCGAGTGATGTTTCAAGCTCAACCGGGCAGGACATAAATCTGGTCAAGGACCGAGTGAAAGGAGAACGAAATGGCTGATTACGACACTTTCTTTTTCTTCATCGGGGTATACCCCGACGCCGAGCTGGCCAAGGAGGATTACGAGGCCGTCAAGGATGTCTACTACCTCACGGAGATAATCGACACCTTCGACGCCGCGGTGATCGCCAAGAACGACAAGGGCAAGGTGAAAGTGGTCAAGAAGCACGAGCAGCCCACGCGTCATGGCGGATGGATCGGTGGCGGCTGGGGCCTGGCCACCGGCCTGGTGGCGGCTATCTTCCCCGCGGCCGTCCTCGGTGAAGGCCTGATCGCCGCGACTACCGGCGGCGGCATTGCCATCGGGGCCATCGCCGGCCACGTGGTGGGTGGCATGAACCGTTCCGACCTCAAGGACCTGGGGGAAGAGCTGGACATCGGGGAGGCCGCCCTCATCGTCGCCGCCGCCTCGGACATGGAGGCGAAGATCGATGCCGCGATAAACAAGGCTATCAAGGTGATGAAGAAGCAAGTGAAGATAGAGGCCAAGGAATTGGAGAAAGAACTGGACGAGTTGAAGGGCTGATCTCTCGACCGGCCCGGAAAGTCAGGGGGTGTGATATGGAAGACGTCGTCCGCAGTTTCTTCCAGAACCTCAACGGGTTCCGCCAGGCGATTCCCAGGACCACGTCGGGCACCATGCGTTTCGACATCCGGGACGGTAAGCGTCTCGAGCACTGGCTGGTAACGTTCAAGGACGGAAACGTCTCGACTATTGAGTCGAACGAAGAAGCCGACTGTGTCGTACAGACCGACGGGAAGACCTTCGCGGCGGTCCTGGACGGCCGCACCAACGCCATGGCCGCGATGCTGCGCGGCACTATCCTGTTGGAAGGAAAAATCCTCCTGATGGGGATATTCCGCAAACTGCTTGTAGCCCCGATCGCCGCGCCCGACGAGATCGAGTCTGCCGGCTATGCGAGGAGGCAGTCATGAGCGGAGAACTGGTAAAGATCCTCGACGGCAACACCTTCGTGGTCAGCGACGACCGCGGCGACATCGAGGCGTCGCTGACCGATCCCACCGGGCTGTTCTCGTTCGACACCCGGTTCCTCTCCCGCTGGGTGCTGACCATCGACGGCCAGCGCCTCAACCCGCTCTCAGTCGACGACCTGCAGTATTTCGAGACGCGCTTCTTCCTCGTCCCCGGCACCGGCACCGTCTACATCGACTCCAAGCTCTCGGTGATCCGCCAGCGTTCCGTGGGAGACGGTTTCCACGAGGCGTTGACCATCCTCAACCACGATGACAAACCCGTCGACCTCAAGGTGAGGGTCGAGGCGGGCTGCGACTTCGCCGACCTTTTCGAGGTCAAGGACGCGCTGGCCAAGAAGGGAAAGTATTACACCAGGGTGGAAGACGGGAAACTGGTGCTCGGCTACAGCCGGGAGACCTTCTCGCGCGAGACCTGGATCTCGGCGTCCGCCGCCGCGAAGGTGGACAAGAAAGGCTTGAGCTTCGCGACCCATATCGAACCGCACGGTTCGTGGACGGTCGACCTGCACGTGGTCACGGCGCGTGACGCGGCGGGGGCCGGCGCCACGCAGCCCAAGTACGAGCGCGGCGCCAAGGCCAAGCCCAACATGGAGAAGAGCCTCGAGAGATGGCTGAACGACGCCCCCGGCCTGGAGTGTGACTGGGACCCGCTCAAGGCTATTTACCGGCGCAGCCTGATCGACATGGCCGCGCTTCGTTTCTCCCCGGTGGCACTGCCGGGCCATTACCTGCCCGCCGCGGGCCTGCCCTGGTTCATGACCATGTTCGGCCGCGACAGCATCTTCACCAGCCTGCAGGCACTGCCGTTCACGTCGGAGCTGGCCATGACCACCCTGGTGGCGCTGGCCTTGTGGCAGGGTTCGCGCTCCGACGACTTCCGGGACGAGGATCCCGGGCGCATGCTGCACGAGCTGAGGTTCGGCGAGATGACCGCCTTCGAGGAACGCCCGCACTCGCCCTATTACGGCTGTGCCGACGCCACCATGCTCTGGGTGGTCCTGCTCGACGAGTACGAGCTGTGGACGGGAGACACCCGCCTGGTGCGCACGCTGGAGAACTCAGCCCGGGAGGCGCTGGCCTGGATCGACGGATATGCCGACCTGCAGGGCAACGGCTACGTGTCGTACAAACGCCGCAACGAGCAGAGCGGCCTGGAGAACCAGTGCTGGAAGGACTCCTGGGACTCCATCTCGTTCCACGACGGCAGGCTGCCCGGCTTCCCCCGAGCCACCTGCGAGCTGCAGGGGTATGCCTACGACGCCAAGGTGCGCGGTGCCCGGCTGGCCCGGCACGTCTGGAACGACCCGGCATTCGCCGACCGTCTCGAGAAGGAGGCTGCCGACCTCAAGCGCCGCTTCAACCGGGATTTCTGGGTGGCGGATGACGAGTATTTCGCCCTGGCCCTCGACCCCGAGGGGCGCCAGGTCGACGCCCTTTCCTCCAACCTGGGCCACCTGTTGTGGAGCGGCATCGTCGACAAGTCCAAAGCGCGCGCCGTCGTCCGCCACCTCATGGGGCCGCGGCTCTTCTCGGGCTGGGGCATACGCACCATGGCCGAGGGTGAGGGTCGCTACAACCCCATCGGTTATCACGTGGGAACGGTCTGGCCTTTTGACAACTCCTTCGCCGCCTGGGGCCTGCGGCGGTACGGGTTCAAGGAGGAGGCGGCACGAGTCGCCGCCGGCATTCTCGATGCGGCCCAGTTTTTTGACGGCCGGCTCCCGGAGGCGTTCGGCGGCTATCCCCGGGAGATGACCAAGTACCCGGTCCAGTACCCCACGGCCTGCAGCCCGCAGGCCTGGTCGACCGGCACCCCGCTGCTACTGCTGCGGACGATGCTGGGTCTGGAGCCCATCGGCGACCACCTGATAGTCGATCCGGCGCTGCCATCGGGCATCGGGGACCTCCAACTGCTCGACATACCCGGGCGGTGGGGGCACACGGACGCCTTCGGGCGCGGCCGCAGCGAACAAGCCGTGAAGCCTTCCTCGCAAGGCGGCCTGCTGGGCGTGACGGAATGGGAGAAGGAAAAGACGAAAAAGCGCCGTTAAGGCAGGCGGGTACGGAAGTCACGGAGGGGGGGCGGAAGTGAAGGTTGTCATCGTCGGCGGAGTAGCCGGTGGCGCCTCGTGCGCGGCGCGCCTGCGCCGTCTGGACGAAGAAGCTGAGAGCGCGCCTACTACGTGACACGCATCCTTACGCAAAACGGGTTCAAGGCGCGCAACGTCTCCGGGGGCATGCTGTCACGCTCGGTCCTGCTCGGGGAATGAAGCGGCGGGAGGTATCAATAGTGATGAAAGGAGTATGCCCGTGAGCGGAGTTCAAAAGACCGGTGAGGGAGACCCGTCCGTGAGTGAGCATGAGGTACCGGAGAAGAAGCGGACAAGCCTGGGGCTCTACGTGACGTCACAGGGGGCGTACGCCATGTGGGTCGCGGAGCCGGAGCGCGTCAACGTCCTCGACGTCCGTACCCCGGAGGAGTATATATTCGTCGGCCATGCGGCGATGGCGAGGAATATCCCGCTTCTCTTCATCTGCTACCAGTGGGATGCCGGCAAGGACGAGCCCGTCGTAAAACCCAACTCTGACTTCGTCTCGCGAGCCAGGGAGCTGTTCGCGGCAACCGACACGCTCCTGGTCATGTGCCGGTCCGGGGGGCGCAGTGCCCTTGCGGTCAACGCGCTCGCCCAGGCCGGTTTCGTCAACGTCTACAACATCATCGATGGGATGGAGGGAGATGAGGTCAAAGAGCCCGGGAGCGTCTATCTCGGCAAGCGGATGAAGAACGGCTGGAAGAACTCGGGGACGCCGTGGACCTATGAATGCGATCCAGCGCTTCTGTGGCTTGTCAACGATCATTCAGGAAAGGAGTAGGTTATGGCTGCGAAAGTAAGAAAGTCAGGCACGGTAAAGTTGGACTGGAAAGAGGTGTATTACACCAATTGCCCCCTCGTTTCCGCCAGCAACGTCGACCAGGAGCTGGGCTGGACCAGAGAGGAGTTCAAGAAGATAGGGGTCAAGTACGGTTTTCTCCGCTCTGTCCGCGAGAACGACTGGTACCCGCACTACGTCCACAACCTCGACAACCTCATCCGCTTCGGTGGCCTGTTCCCTCCCGTCCACGTCCGCGCCGACATCCGCAAGACCAGGCTGCTGGGTATGACCCATGTTTACGAAGGCGGTTGCATGATGGTGCGCGCCAGGGACAACATCTACCGGATGACCGATCTGAAAGGCAGGAAGGTCGGCCTCTCCAAGAGCCTTAACACCATCAAGTGCGACTGGTGGCGCATCCAGGAGGAACAGGGCATCGAACTCATGCTCATGCTGAACGGCATGACCCGCGACGACGTTGAAATCGTGGAATTCCCCTACCCGGATGACTGGTACGACAAGCCTGAAATGCTGGACCCGATGGAAAACCCGTCCGAATTGTGGCTCAAGCGCGACCACAAGCACGACCTGGCTTTCCGGCCGCTGGAGACAGCATTGGAAAAAGGCCTCGTCGACGCGATCTACACCCAGACCGGCCCCTTCCAGCATCTCCAGGAGGCGACGGGCAAGTTCAAGGCCATTGAAGACCTTGCCAAATACCCGGACTGGACCCTGCAGGTGGCCAACGTTCCCGCCGTCATCACCTGCTCCGACGTGATGGCCGAGAAGCACCCGGAACTGGTCGTCACCTTCATGAAAGGCATGATCAAGGTAGGGCGCTGGGCCAACGAGCACAAGCACGCGGCGGCGGCCATTCTCGACAAGCAGACGTTCTACCTGGACGTCGAAGATACCTACAGAGGCATAGAGTATGTCGACATGGTGCCCAACCTGTCACCGCAGAACCTGGTCTCCGTCGAAATCGGCAAGGACTTCATGCTGAGCCATGGCTACATCAAGAACGACTTCGACGTGAACGAGTGGGCTGCTCCGGAGTTCCTCGAGCAGGCGGCGAAGGAACTGATCGAAGAGAAATGGCAGAAGGTGACCACGGCGAAACTCCCCAAGGCGTCCGTGCTGCAGGCGTCGACGCGGCGTCTCGGGTAGAAGGAGGCAATTAAAAGTGAAGGTTATCATCGTCGGAGGAGTGGCCGGTGGCGCGTCGTGCGCGGCGCGCCTGCGCCGTCTGGACGAAGAAGCTGAGATACTAATGGCGGAGCGTGGGCCGTACGTCTCGTATGCCAACTGCGGGCTGCCCTACCACGTCGGAGGCGTTATCGAGGAAGAGTCAAAACTCCTCGTGACCAAAAAGGAAGCTCTCCGCGATGATTTCCGGATCGACGTGCGGACCGACTGCGAAGTGGTCGGGATCTCGCCGGATAAAAAAACCGTGGAGCTGCGGGATGGCGCCAGCGGCGGGGTGATTGTCGAGACCTATGACAAGCTGGTTCTATCACCCGGGGCAGCTCCGATACGTCCGCCGTTGCCGGGGATCGACCTTCCGGGCATTTTTACGGTGAGGACGGTCCCCGACGCCAGGGACATCCGTGCCTGGATCGAGGAGAAGAAGGCCAAGCGCGCGGTTGTGGTCGGTGGCGGGTTCATCGGACTGGAGATGGCGGAGAACCTGATCCATCGCGGGCTCGAAGTGACGCTGGTCGAGATGATCGACCAGGTCCTGCCGCCGCTCGACCTGGAGATGGCGCGTCTTGTAGAGCATCACGTGGAAGAGCATGGTGTCCGTCTCGCCCTCGGTGACGGAGTGGCCGGTTTCCGGCAGTCCGGCGACGGTTCACTCGAGGTCCTGACCAATTCCGGCCAGGCACATCCCGCGGATGTCGTTATCCTGGGGATCGGCGTGCGCCCGGAGACCTCGGTGGCCAAGGCGGCCGGGCTCGAGATAGGCGAACGCGGAGGGATCCGCGTTGACGAACACATGCGGACCAGTGACCCGGACATCTTCGCCGTCGGCGACGCGGTCGAGGTCAAGGACTTCGTCACCGGTCAATGGTCTCTCGTCGCCCTGGCGGGACCGGCCAACCGGCAGGGGCGGATCGCAGCCGACGTGATAGCGGGGCGCGACTCCAGCTATCGCGGAACCCAGGGTACGTGGGTCTGTGGCGTCTTCAGCCTGGCGGCCGCCGGGGTCGGCGTCTCCGAAAAGTCCCTTATGCGTCTCGGCGATACGGATTATGAAAAGATCTACATCTTTCCTCCTTCGCATGCGGGGTATTACCCGGGTGCCAAGGTTCTAGCGACCAAAGTTATATTCCGGAAATCGGACGGGCGTCTCCTGGGGGCGCAGGTGGTCGGCGAGGACGGCGCGGATAAGAGGGTGGACGCCCTGGCCATGGCCATCCAGATGGGCGGTACGGTCTACGACCTGGAGGAAGCCGAACTGTGCTACTCGCCCCAGTTCGGCAGCGCCAAGGCTCCCGTCAACTTCGCGGGGATGGTCGCGGCCGACGTCCTCCGCGGCGACATGCCACTGAGCCAGTGGGATCCCGAGGATTCCGCGCTCCTCCTCGACGTACGCCATCCGGAGGAACTCGCGGCGGCACCGATGCCGGGCGCGGTCAACATTCCCTGGGAGGAGATCCGCGCGCACCTCGGAGAACTGCCCCGTGACCGCGAGATCCACGTCTTCTGCCGCTCCGGACAGCGCGCTTACTACGTGACGCGCATCCTTCTGCAGAACGGGTTCAAGGCACGGAACGTCTCCGGAGGCATGTTGTCACGCTCGGCCCTGTTCGGTGATTAACAAACAAGGAGAACAACAGTAGGCATGTCGGAAGAAGTAAAACTGAAGAAAAACCCCGTTCCCTGGCACGCGATAAGCGTTGAGGAATGCCTGACCAGGCTGGGGGTGGACCCGGCCAGGGGCCTCAGTCAAGCAGAGGCTTCCAGCCGCCTCCAGGAGTACGGACACAACGAACTGACCGCGACCAAAAAGGAATCCTTCGTGGTCGCCTTTCTCCGTCAGTACCGCCCGCTCATGCAGCTGGTCCTGGTGGGAACGGCCGTGACCGCCGCTCTGATCCAGAACTGGCCCAGCTTCGTCCTGGTGCTGCTGGTTACCGTCTTCAACGCCTTGATGGGCTTGCGACAGGAGAGCAAGGCCAGCAGGAGCGTCGAGGCACTCAGGGATATGATGCTCTCGGAGGCCAGAGTGCGCCGCGACGGCGAAGTGGTCGCCGTAGCCTCGCGGGACCTGGTTCCCGGGGACGTCGTGCTGCTGCGCGAGGGGGACAGGATACCCGCCGACGGCAGGCTGGTCGCCGCGGCCACCGTGGAGGTGGAGGAATCATCGCTCACCGGTGAGAGCACCTCTTCTTTCAAGAACCTCGAACCCACCGCGTCCGCCGACGTGTCCCTGGGTGACCGCACCGGCATGGTCTTCATGAACACCAACGTCACCCGGGGTCGAGCGGAGATGGTGGTCACCGGCACGGGGATGTCCACTGAAGTGGGGAGTATCGCCGGTTCCCTTCAGGAGAAGAAGAAGGAGTCCACCCCCCTGACCCGGCAGATCGACACCCTGGTCAAGATAATCCTGGTGCTGGCAGCCGCAGCTTTCATCGCCTCGATGATCGTGGGGCTGAAACGGGACGAGTCCTTCGAGACAATCTTTCTATTCGGTGTGACGCTGACCCTCGCCGCTATTCCCGCCGGCTTGCCCGCGGTGGTCACCACCATCCTGTCCATGGGGACGGTGGCCATGGCCGGCATGAACGCCATCGTCAAGAGCCTGCCGGCGGCGGAAACGCTCGGCTCCACTTCCGCCATCTGTACCGACAAAACCGGCACCCTGACCATGAACCAGATGACCGTTCGCCGGCTGCTGCTGCCGGGCATTCGCTACAACGTCACCGGCCAGGGGTACGGCCTGGAGGGCGCCATCCAGCGGGTGGCGGGCGTGGCCGAAAGCGACCTGGACACCGTGCTGCTGCCCATGGTCCTCTGTTCCGACGCCACCATCAAGGACGGGAAGTGCGTGGGTGACCCCAACGAGGGCGCCCTGGTGGTTCTGGCCGCCAAGGGCGGCATCGGCGCGGACGAGACGCGGGCTTTTTACCCGCGCGTCGCCACCCTGCCCTTCGACTCGGAGTATATGCTCATGGCCACCTTCCACGAGATGGAAGATGCGTCGGGCAAACGTGTGGTCCGCTGTTTCGTCAAGGGCGCGCCGGACCGGGTGATCGAGCGCTCGTCCTTCGCGCGCCAGTGGGACGGGGAGGTCCTGACCCTGGATGAAGAGCGCCGGGCCACGGTCAACGAGGCCAACGCCGGGCTGGCGCGGGAAGGGCTGCGCGAGCTGGTGGTGGCCAGCCGGGACATCGATCCGGATGCCTTCGACGCCCAGGGTGATCTGCTGGCCCAGGTGGACGGCCTGGTGCTCCTGGCCATGGTGGGTATGGCCGACCCGCCGCGCAAGGAGGTCAAAGGCGCGATTGCCGCATGCCATGAGGCCGGCATCAGGGTGAGGATGATCACCGGCGATCACGCCATCACCGCGGCGGCCGTCGCCGAGGAACTGGGTATCGAAGGGCGCGCGGTTACCGGCCTGGACTTCGAGAAAATGAGCGATGAAGAAGCCCTGGAGCAACTCGAGGATATCGGCATAATCGCGCGCGTCGCCCCGCAGGACAAGGTGCGGCTGGTCAAGTTGCTGCAGTCGCGGGGAGAAGTAGTGGCCATGACCGGGGACGGCGTGAACGATGCCCCTGCCTTGAAGGCCGCCGACATAGGCGTGGCCATGGGCGTCACCGGGACCGACGTCTCCAAGGAAGCGGCCAAGATGATCCTCACCGACGACAACTTCAGCACCATCGTCAGCGCGGTCGGGGAGGGAAGAGTCGTCTACGACAACCTGATGAAGTTCATCCGTCTGCAGATGTCCAACCTGGTCGCCTTCATCCTGGCCTTCCTGGGGGCCAGCATAATTCTGGGTATCACCCTGTTCAATCCGCTGCAGGTGCTGTGGATCAAGTTCGGCGAAGTTGTGCCCGTCGGGGCCGTACTTGGATACGATACCCCAACGCCGGGCTTGATGCGGCGCAAGCCACGGCCGGCCAGCCAGCCCGTCATCGGCCTGCGCTCGGCTCTGCAGATAGCCTTCTCCGGACTGATCATCGCCGCCGCGGCGGTGATCATCATCAACTGGGGGACTGACCATTACGGTTCCGAACTGGTGGGGCGGACCATGGCTTTCGTGGTCTTCTCGTGTGCACCTATCGTGTACGCCCTCAGCCTGCGATTCCCGAACGAGAGCCTGTTCCGCCGGGAGACACTCACCAACTCGAAGCTGTGGTTCTCGTTCCTCTGGGGCATTCTGAGCGTATTCTTCATCACCGAGATAGACCTGTTGCAAGGCATATTCGAGACGGTCAGCCTGACCAGGGAGCAGTGGGGGACATGCCTGGGGACCATAGCGGTGCTGGTCCTCCTGACCGACCTGGTTAAACCATTGCTGCGACTGATACGGTACAAGAACGAAGCTTGAGACTTAGAAAGAGGAGGTCGAGATGCTGGGAATGGAAAACTTCTGGGCTGGGTTCTGGACGCTGTGCATATGGTTGCCGGTGATCATGCTGTGGGGGTATACCCTGGTGGATCTGTTCCACCGCCCGAACATGGAAGGATGGAAGACCGTCCTGTGGCTCTTCTTCATCATCTTCGTGCCGATCATTGGGGTGATCGTCTACTGGGTCAAACGCCCCATGGCGCTGAACATCAAGTAGGCTGTGGGAGGTCCCGGCTGCGCTTAACCGCGGGCATGAAGAGGCTTAAAACCATGCCCAGCAGCATGAGGGCCGCCAGCACGTTGAAGGACATCTTCATCCCCGAGGACAGGGCGGAGTCCACCAGCTCCGTCGCCTCGGGGACCTGCTCCTCCGGGATGCCCTCCGGCGGAGAGGTCTGCATGGTCTGCACGTAATCCACCAGGCTCGTCTTGACCTGGTCCTCGGTCATGCCCGTCGCCAGGCTGGAGGTGCTCAGCGAAGTGGTCAGGCCGTTGAACACCCCGATGATCAGCAGGACCCCGATCAGGGCGGTGCCGAGCGAGTAGCCGAGGTTCTTGGAGGTGTTGAGGAACCCCGACGCCCCGGCTTCCTGCTCGCCGCGGGCGGCGGACATGGTGACGTTGGTCAGCTGCGAGAGCAGGAGCCCGGTCCCGAAACCCAGCACCAGGAATCCGGGGATGAGATCGGTGATCTCCGTGTTCAGCGTGAAATCGTTACTCAACAGAAAGAAGCCGATGGCGGATATGGCGAATCCCAGGATCGCCACGTACTTCGACTGGCGCAGGACCACCAGGAACTTGCCGCCGACCAGCGAGAAGAAGAAGATGGAGAGCGACAGGGGGAGCAGGGCCAGGCCCGGTCTTCATCGCGGTAGCCTTGGTGACCTGCTGCAGGAAGACGGGGACCACGAACAGCACCCCGGCCAGGGCCAGTTGCTGGGTCACGTTGGTCAGATTGCCGACGCTGAATGCCCTGACCTTGAGAAGTGAAACGTCGAACAGCGGTTCCTTTCCCTTGCGCGATCTTCTTCCCTGCAGGTACAGAAAGGTCACGAAGAGGGCGATGCCCGGGATGATCAGAAGCGGGACGAGCGGCCACATGTCCGGCGTCCTCAAAACCAGGACGCCGAAGACGAACAGGAACAGCGAGGAGACGGAGAGCACCGCCCCGGTTTTGTCCAGGTCCTTCCAGCCCATGCTGGGGCGGGATTCGCTGAGGCGGGACCTGAGGAGGATGATGGCTATCACCAGCAGTATCTCGGAGCCGAAGACCAGCCTCCAGGTGAGATAGGTTGTGAAGAATCCGCCGACGATGGGGCCCACCGCGGCGCCGGTTGCCGCAATGCCCCCCCAGATGCCGAAGGCCGTCACCCGGTCCTTGCCCGTATATTCCGCGCTGACCAGGGTGGTGGTGGCGGGCATCATCAAAGCGGCTCCGATGCCCTCCAGGAGCGCCCAGCCGATCAGCAGCATCCAGGCGTTGATGCTGAAGGTGGCGGTCAGCGTCCCGCACCCGTAGATGAGGGTGCCGATAAGGAAGGTCCGTTTCCTGCCCAGGATATCCTGGATCTTGCTTCCCACGAGCATGAAGGACGCCATCACCAGGGCGTAGATGGCGATGATGGCCTGGATGAAGCTGAGGGAGGTGTGCAGGTCCTCCACCAGGGCGCTGATGGCCACGTTCATGGCCGAGGAATCGAGGACGATGATGAAGATGGCTATGCAGGCTATTATCACTACGGACCATTTGCTCCTGGTGGGCATGAGATTCTCCTTTCCCTGTATGGAGTAAGAATACCGCGCTTGGGTTAAACTGTACACATGGAAGAGAATCGGTTCCCCTGGATAAGGTATCCCCAGCTGGGGTGCTGCGGCCTTTCGTGTCGCCTCTGCCCCCGCTATCACTCGCGGGAAGACAACCGTTGCGGTGGCTGCAAGGAGGCTCAACACATGGCCGGGGGCTGCCCCATCCTCAACTGCGCGGTGAAGCGGAAGGACGTCGAGTTCTGCTGGGAGTGCGACGCCGCCGTCGGGTGCGAGAGATGGACGGGCCACCTCAAGTTCGGCCGGGACTTCGACTCTTTCAAGTGCTGCCAGACCGAGGAGGCGGACGTCTCCTTCATCCGAACCAACGGAGCCGCCAGGTTTGAGGCGGGACAGAAGGAACGGGAGAAGCTGCTGGAGGAGTTGCTGCGTGATTACGACGAAGGTCACTCCCGGAGCCTGTACTGCATCGCCGCCACGGTGATGGAGCCGGACGAACTGAGGGAGGCCCTGGAGCGGGCCGGCCGGGAAACGGCGCAGCTGGATATGAAAGGCAAGTCCAAGGCCCTGCACAAAATATTGAACGACATCGCCAAGCGCCGCGGCTACCACCTCAAGCTCAGAAAGTAAAATTGGGGTCAGACCCCTTCTTTCTTTTCTCGCTTCACGGCCCAGCGGCGGGCTAAAATCAAGAAGGGGTCTGACCCCAATTTTACTTTCGGCGGGACAGGGACGACGGGAAGGGAGGCGGCTTTGGCGCACAGGAAACTGACACCGACGGCGGTTATCACCGGCGCGGGCTCCGGACTGGGCCGCGCTTTCGCCCTGGCCTGGGCGGCGCGGGGCTTCAAGATCGGAGTGCTGGACGTGGACATGGAAGGCGCCGCCGAGACGGCCGGGCTGGTGGAGCGGGCCGGCGGAGCGGGGGAGGCCTACCGTTGCGACGTCAGCGACCTGGAGCAGGTGGAAGCGGCGGCCGAACACTTCTGGGGCCGCTGGGGTCGGGTGGGCCTGCTTGTCAACAACGCCGGCGTCGGCGGCGGCGGGGCGGTAGGGGAAGTCCCCATCGCGGCCTGGGAGAAGATCATAGGTGTCAACCTCATGGGCGCTGTCCATGGCTGTCACGCCCACATCCCCCGTATGAAGGAGGCCGGCGGCGGCCACATCGTCAACATATCCAGCGCGGCCGGCCTCTACTCGGTCCCCCGCGTCGGGCCCTACAACGTCACCAAGGCGGCGGTGGTCTCTCTCTCCCAGACCCTCTACAGCGAGCTGGCACCTTTCGGCATAGGGGTCACCGTGGTCTGCCCGCCGGTGGTCAAGACCAACATCCTCGACAATACCCTGGAGGCGGCGAAGGACATGCCGGACTTCGACGTCGACAACGAGATGCTGCTCATCGCCACGGCCATGCGCAACGCCCGCATGACCACCGAGGAACTAGCCAGGCGCACCATGCTCGCGGTGGAGCGCAACCGCCTATACGTGGTGGCCGGCGCGGGCAATTACATCACCTGGCTCAACGCCCGCCTGGCGCCGGGCCTGCTTTACCGCAATCTCGCATTCCTCCACAAGCGGGGATGGGACAAGCCCTTCTTCATGTTCTTCGCCAAGCGGGGCCTGATGTAGCGTGCAGGATACTCAAACTGCAGCCGGGCTTTCATAAAAAGAAGCCGAACTGAGCAGCCTCTCGATCATCTCTAGGTCGTCCACGTACGCGGCGGCCTTCCTTGTCGCCTTTCGCAAGAAGAAGGGATAGAAAATCATGTTCAGCAAAGCGACAGACAACACTACGATATAGAAGATCCACGGAGGCTGAAACCAGTCTAGAAAAAGGGAATCAGAAATGCCGGCCAGTGAGACCAGGATGGCTCCAAAGATGATGACCTCCAGACCCATTAAAAGGTCGGTGGTTACGAGGAACTTCCGGCTCGAGATGAAGGCGAGCTGGCGCTGGTTTCCTGGAAGAAAGGTCTGACGGAAATATAAGAGAAACTCGGCTTCATCTTCGGGAACATGCATTGTGACGCTATTGAAGCGCAGCCTGTCGCGGTACAGAGGAGAAAGCATCACCGATTCACGTAAAGAAGAAAGACGTCCTTCACTGGAGGGCTCCTCCAGTGCCTGCTCCGCCAGGGAGGACGCTTTCCTGATATCCCCGTTGCTGAAAAATGAAAAGGGAAACAACGTCCAGAGAACGAACTCGAGCAGAATACCAAACATCTGTCTCCTCCCTTTTATTATTGTAACGTAGGCAGTGCAATCATGGGTTCTCGACATGGGCTCTTGACAAGGCTTGGTCCAGGCGAAAACATAATGTCAAGGAACTGCTCCCCGTTGAAGATGCCGAAAGGCCTTCGGCGGGGTTATTTCTTAGAAAACAAGAAAGTGATGTAGCGTGCACGAAAGGATATTCGTACTCGACGCTATCCGCTCCAACCGCCGCAGGATAATCCTGGGGGTGCTGGTCTTCTTCCTGGTGGTCCTGGCCGAGTTGACGGCGATATCGCTCATCTTCTTTCGCGGACGCCCCTTCGAACTCGAGCGTTTCGCGTACATCATGCTGATAGCTTTGGGCATCACCGTGGTGTTGATGCCGCTTCTCTATCTCGCGGCGCATTTCACATCGCGGTGGGCCATCCTCAGGGCTTTCGGCACGGTTGAAGTGCCGCCGGCGGAACGGCGGAAGATCAGGCACGCCCTGGAGGGCGTATGCCTGGCGGCGGGGGTCGAGCCGCCGGAAGTGAAGGTCATTGGCATGGACGGTATCAACGCATTGAGCGTCGCCCGCGGCAGGGATAACGGCATCATTCTCGTCAGCCCCAGGGCGGTGCGCGAACTGGACCACTTCGAGCTCCAGGCCCTGTTCGCCCATGAAGTCTTCCACATCACGGCCCACGACACCTGGCTCTGGATGTTGGGCTTCGCCTTCACGGCATTGCTCCCGTTTGTCCTGGGGCTGTTTGTCACTATCAGCCAGTCGGCTCTGGAAGACCCATGGGGAGAGGGAAAGGTCCCCGACAACGCAATTGCCGATATCATGCTGAGCGATGCACATACCCGCGCCTTGTCGACGGTCATCGTCGGCGGTGCTTTCTTTTTCATCGGTTACGTGGTCCTGGCGGTTTTCTGGGTGCCGTTCCTGATCGCTTTCTTCCTGCTGGTACTCCCCCGCGATCGGGAGTACCTCGCCGACGTACAGGCGGTGCTCCTGACCCGCTACCCGGAGACGGTGATCTCCCTTCTGGAGAAATCCGCGGAGTCTCGATCGAGGGGGCTCAAGCACGGCGGGGTCTTCATCAACCACATGCTTTTCGACCAGCCGCTGGTAAACCCGGTCGGCCCCGCCAGTATCCCCGCCGGCTTCTTCAACATCCATCCTACAGAAAGTGCCAGGATTGCCAGAATCGAGTCCATGAACTGAACCGCTTCCCCGAAGCGGTATAATCAACCCATGTATGCCATAGAGATAACCGGTCTGAAGAAATACTACGGCGAGGTCAAGGCCGTGGACGGCATCGACCTGTGGGTGGAGGAAGGGGAGGTCTTCGGCATCCTCGGGCCTAACGGCGCGGGCAAGACCACCACCATGGAGATGGTGGAGACCCTGCGGAACCCGGACGCCGGCGAGATCACTGTGCTGGGCATCGACGTCCGGCGGGACCCCGAGTCCATCAAAAAGATCATCGGCGTCCAGCTGCAGACCACCGTCTTCTTCGAGCGCCTCAAGGTACGCGAGACCCTCGACTACTTCAGCACCTTCTATCCCGTCGCCATGGACATCGACGCCTTGATCGACCTGGTGGAGTTGCGGGACCGGACCGAGGCCATGGTCGACGACCTCTCCGGCGGCCAGCACAAGCGCCTCTCCATCGCCCTGGCCCTCATCAACGACCCCAGCGTGGTCTTCCTGGACGAGCCCACCACCGGCCTCGACCCCCAGGCCCGGCGCCATATCTGGGATATCGTGGGGCACCTGCGGCAGAAGGGCAAGACGGTCATCATCACCACCCACTACATCGAGGAGGCCGAGAGCCTCTGCGACCGCGTGGCGGTGATGGATCACGGCCACATCATCGCCCAGGGCACTCCCGACGCGCTCATCGACGAACACGTCTCCGGTACCGTCATCTACTTCCGCGCCAGCGGGCCGGTGGAGCGGGGACGGGTGGAGGGCCTGCCCGGCGTCAAGGAAGTCGTTTTCGAGGAAGGGATGTTCCACATCTCCACCGACGCGCCGCAGCTGACCCTGGAGGCTATCTTCGACCTGACCCGGGAGCTGGAGGTCACGGCGGAGGACGTCAGCATGAAGCGTGCCACCCTGGAAGACGTCTTTCTGAAGATAACCGGGAAGAGGCTGCGGGAGTGATGGAACGATGAAGAACTTCTGGACCATGTTCCTCTACGAACTGAAGATGACCTTCCGGGAGCGCGAGGCTATCTTCTGGATGTTCATGTTTCCCATCGCTCTCATGCTCATCCTGGGATTCGTCTTCGGCTCCAGCGGCAACGTCAAGCTGGGCGTGGGGGTGGTGAACAGTGACGGCTCTCCCGTAAACCCGGCCATCCTGGAAAACCTGGGGAGCGTAGAGGTGCTGGAGGTGGAAACGGGGGCCGAAGCGGACCTGCGCGCCAAGCTCTCAGACGACGACCTCAATGCCGTGCTCATCTTCGACCCGGATTTCGGTGAGCGGGTGCTGCAGGGTCAGGTCGTGGAAGTGGTGATGATCGTCAACCAGTCGGACGTGAACACCGCGCAGATAACCACCTCCTCTGTTACACAGATAATTCAGGGAATGGCCGGCACCGCCGAACGCGTCTCCATCCGGCAGGAAGTGGCGGAAGACGTCAGGGATTTCGAGTACGTCGACTTCATGGTGCCCGGCGTCATGGCCATGGTGCTGATGTTCGGGGGGATCATGGGCTTCTCCGAGGTGGTGGCGGCGCGCCGGGAGAAAGGAATACTGCGGCGGGTCAAGGTCTCGCCCATCTCGCTTCCGAAGTTCCTGGGGAGCGGCATGGCCACGGTGGTGGTCACGGCCCTCATTCAGGCGGCGGTGCTGATGACCGTGGGCTGGCTGGTCTTCCAGGTCAACATCAACGGCAGCTTCCTCAACATCGCGGTGGTAGTGGTGGTGGGGTGCCTCTCCTTCGTCGCTCTGGGCTTCATGATCTCTTCCCTCACCAAGACCAGCAAGAGCGCCATGCTGGCCGGCAATGCCATCACCATGCCCATGATGTTCTTAAGCGGCATCTTCTTCTCGGTGGAATGGGTGCCCGCGGCCTTGAAGGTGATCGCGCACTGCCTGCCCCTCTACTACCTGGGTGACGCCATGCGCGGGGTGATGATCGACGCGGCCTCCCTGGCCGACATCTGGCTGGACCTGCTGGTGCTGATCGGCTTCGGGCTGGCCTGCTTCCTGGTGGCGGTGCGCTTCTTCCGCTGGGAATAGGTTCAAGCGAGGCCGCGCTCGGCCAGGATCCGCATGCTTATTTCTACGAAATTCGCGGGAGGCACTACTGCTTCGGCTTTCGCCTCCAGGCGGATCGCCTCCTCCGGGCAGGTCGGCACGCAGAGGCCGCAGCCGATGCACCTGGCCTGGTCGACGCGGCTCGCGCCCTCGCCGGTCACGGCGGCGCCTATCTGGCAGCGTTTCCCGCAGGTGCCACACGACTTGCACAGGTCGGGGTCGATCCGCGCCTGGAAAGAGGAGAGGGCGTGGTCCGCCGGGCGCTCGAAGGAACGATAGCTCCTGAGCAGGCCGCAGCAGCAGCCGCAGCAGCAGCAGATGTTAATGAAATCCTGGGCATTGGTAGGGAACAACACCAGGGCTGCCTCCTCGGCCCGGTCCATAATCTCCAGGCACTCCTCCCGGCTGATCCTTCTGCCCATGCCGTTCTCCAGGTAATAGTCGGCGGCCAGGCCGAACATCAGGCAGGTCTCGCGGGGGCGGTCGCATTCGTGGCCCAGCAGCCCCTGCTCCTTGCGGCATATGCATTCGGCCACCACGATGTTGTCCTGCAGCGCCACCAGGTCCCTCACCCGGTCGTAGGTCTCGACTACGGGGACGTGCTCGATGGCGGAACCGACGGGGACCACCCTTATCTGCTTGTTCTTCAGGGGCTCCCAGGACTTAGAGGCGTAGGGCAAGTATTCCTCGAACAGCTCCGCCAGCTCCCTGTCCAGGGTCTTTAGCTGGAATTCGTAGATGCCCATCACGAAGGAGGCCGCCACGTAGAACGGCTTGCCATCGATCCGTATCCTCTGGCAGAGGCCTTTTCTGGCCATGGACTCCAGCCTCTCCGCCGCCTCGGCTTTATCGACACCGGCAGTCTTGGCGACGGCGGAAGGCGGCTGGGGCCAACTCTGCAGGTGCATTACCGTCTCTGCTTCTTCCGGGCTGAAAAGCTTCTTGAGCAGTTTGATCTCCACCCCGGAATCGGTAGCCGGGAAACCGCCCGGCCTGCGGTCCATGAACTCCCTCAACCTGGAATAGACATCATCGGACATGGCGAACCCCCCTTCTTCAAACCCACAGATTTTGCCCTGAGAATCAGTATCTACCCCGGAGAATGATTCACTAAACGCGGGGACGCGGGGCAGCCTGTATCAGTAACCCTGGCAGTTGTAGGTGCAGATGTTCGCCGGCTTGCGCATCCGGTACATCTCCACTCCTCGCCAGGGCTCCCCCAGGATGCCGTCCTGGATTGCCCAGCTGCGACCGCGGATGGTCTTCTCCATGCCGGGCTGACGGAAGGCGGTACTGCCGTCCAGCTTGGCGAACAGCTCCCCGCCGGGCTGAAAACCCGTGTCGATCTCGTCCATCTTGCGCCGGCCGCGCATGTAGTGGAAGCCGTGGCGCTCGAAGGTCACCGCGGCGTTGTAGGTGAGCGGTTCGGAGAGGATCATGTCCTGCCCCATGGCTTCGATGAAGTCCAGGGCCAGGGCCATGAAGTCTTCGAGCAGCCCCAGGCCCTTGCGCACCTGTCCGGGGGTCAGGCCGGCCTGCATGGCCCGTATCTCTTCGGGGATGTTGCGGCGGACGGTGGCGAACTTGGTGCGGCGGCCCTGCTCGTCCACGTCGATGTCGAAACGGGGCGAGTGGACGTCGTTGATGATGAGGAAGCTCACCTCGAACTTGCCGAAGGAAGTGTCCTCCAGCTCCAGGTAGAAGATACAGTCGCGGTCGCCCGGCTTCTCCCGCAGCTCCACCAGGGCATAGGCGGTGCGCGGGTCGGCCTCGACGTTGAGTACCTTCTCCCCCGCGGGGTTGGTGAAAGTGCTGTGCTCGATGCCGAACTTCTCGCAGGCCCCCACCGGTATCAGCAACGAGTAAAGCTGTTCCTTGAGCAGCTGTGGCAACTGGTTCAGAGACCTGATGTCGCGGCTGATCGACCCCCGGGTAAGCTCGGCAAAACTTTCCTTGACCATGCCCACATTATACCCCCCTCCACACCCTCCACATCTTCCACCCGTCACGCTAGACTTAGTAAAGGAGGCTGTAATGAAAGAATGGTCGAAGCACCTCAACTACGATCCCACAACTCCCTTGCTGGCTTGCGGCAACCCAGCTATCGAGTACTTCGCGCGTAGAGACCTGCTGGGCGAGAAGACCGGCCGGGCAGACGGCAGCCTCTGGGACCTGCCCGCCGCGCAGGCGATATTGCGCCGCCAGCGGGAGGACGGCTCCTGGAAATACCCCGGCGGCAGCGAACAGGCCCGTGCCCTGATGAACTACGACCAGTATGCGACCTTCGGCCAGCTCGGTTTCCTGGTGGAGAAGTACGGCTTCGACCGGAAGCACCCGGCAGTCGAAAAGGCGGCGGAGTACCTCTTCTCCTGCCAGACGGAAGAAGGGGACTTCCGGGGCATCTACGGCAACCAGTACACTCCCAACTACTCCGCGGCCATCATGGAGCTGCTCATCAAGGCGGGATACGCCACGGACCCACGCATCGACAAGGGCTTCGCCTGGCTCCTCTCCATCCGGCAGGACGACGGCGGCTGGGCCATTCCCCTGCGCACCCGGGGAAGGAAACTCGACGTCATCGCCATGGGCGACACTCCCCTTCAGCCCGACCGGGCCCGGCCCTTCTCCTGGCTGGCCACCGGGGTGGTGCTGCGCGCCTTCGCCGCCCACCCCCGCCGCCGCCGGGACAAGGCGGCCCTGCAGGCGGGGGAGTTGCTCATGTCGCGCTTCTTTTTAAAAGACAACTACCCCGACCGCGGAGCCCCCGGCTACTGGCTGAGATTCACCTTTCCCTTCTGCTACACCGACCTCATCTCCGCCACCGACAGCCTCTCGCTCATGGGCTTCCCGGCCGGCCGGCCGGAGATGGCGCGGGCTCTGGCCTGGTTCCGCGACGGCCAGCTTCCGGACGGCCTCTGGGACCTCAAGATAATCAAGGGTCGCGACCGCGATCTGCCTTTCTGGCTGGCCCTGGCGATATGCCGCGCTTTCGCTCGGGTATACTGATATAGAACCAACGCTCGAGGAAAAGGAGTGTTTCCATGCGGAAGGCCGGTAATATGATGATCTGGATCCCGCTCATCTTCATCCTCATAGGCCTGATCTTCATCTACGTGGGATACCAGGCCGACCCCGAGGCGAAGACCGACGACGGCCACTCTCTCAGGTTCTTCTGGTACGTCATGGGCGCCTGGTTCATCGGGCTGACCCTGGCCCTCTACGCGGGCATCCTCTATTTTACCGGTCGATCCACCTACAAGCGGCAGAAGCTGCGTGAAACCGGCCGGCCCGGCATTGCCACGGTCCTCACTTCCGAGGCCACCGGCGGCGAGCTCAACAACATGCCCCAGGTGGAGATGGAGCTCCAGGTCGAGGTGGACGGCATGGCTACCTACGGCGTCCTTCACCGGGAATACGTCAATCCCGTCAACCTGGCCGCGGTCCGGAAGGGCGCATGTCTTCCCGTGCTGATAGACACGAAGAAGCCGGAGAGACTGATGATCGACTGGAGCCGGATGTGAACATCGAACACGGTTGCGCGCTGGATGACGCCAAGGCCATCGCCAGGCTCTTCTTCGACGGCTTCGAGAAAGAAGCGAGGCGGGCTTTCGGCCGGCCTGAGAGCCTGGCGGGCATAATACGCCGGAGCATGAACCCTTCTACGTGCATCGTGGCTCGCGAAGGCGGGGAACTGGTGGGCATGGCCGTGCTCGACCTGGAGGACCGCCACCTCTTCAGCCCCAGGCTGAGGCACCTCACCGCGGAATACGGCCGCCTGCAAGGCCTGCGCCGCTTTCCCGTCATGCTCCTGCTGGACTGTTTCGGCTCGCACCGGGGGCTGTTCTACCTGGATGCCCTCGCCGTCAGGGGCGACCAGCGAGGCACCGGCGTCGGCACCGCTCTTCTTGAAGAGGTGGGAAGGGAGGCGGCCAGGCAGGGTTACCCCAGCCTGGTGCTGGACGTGGTGGACGAAAACCCCCGGGCCATGAAGCTCTATCAGAGCCTCGGCTTCGTCCCGGTGGAGCACCACCGGCGGCCCTTCTTCAAGCCGCTATTCGGTTACTCCGGTTATACCCGTATGGAAAAGAAGCTGAGGTAAGCCATGCCTGAACTGGAGCAGCGTATCAAGGACTTCGTTCGTGAGCGTGGAGTTGAAGTCGTGGGCACGGCTGGACCCGGGCGCCTGGACGGCCCGCCCTCCCTCGACCTCGCCTACACCCTGCCGGGCGCGCGCTCCATCGTCTCCATGGCCCTGCCCATGGACGTCGGCGCCATCTACGACTTTCTGGGAAAGAAGTCGCCCACCCCGCACAACCTGGACCAGCTCCAGGGGAACCAGCGGGTCTTCCGCGTCGCCGACCAGACGGCCGGCTTTATCCGCTCCCTCGGCCACCGGGCCGCGGCGGTGCCGGCCAACAACACCTACCGCCGCTCCCTCGACCATTTCGCCACCCACCCCAGCTTCTCCCACCGCTTCGGGGCCATCGCCGCGGGCATCGCCGCCCAGGGCTGGTCCGGCAACGTGATGACGCGGGAGCACGGCGCCGCCGTCTACCTCTGCACGGTGGTCACCGACGCCGTGCTGGCCAGCGACCCGGCCCTCCCGCCCCGCTATTTCATCGACGGTTTCTGCGCGAGGTGCAAGCTCTGCGCCCGCGCCTGCACTTCCTGTATGTTCGAAGAAGAAGGGGAGGAGTACGTCCTTCTCAACGGCGAGCTCCACCCTCGGGGAAGGCGGCGCAACATCGACCTCTGCAACGCTTCCTGCTTCGGCCTGCATGCCATCAGCCCCGACTGCCGGTGGTCAACCTGGGGGTGGTACTGGATCGAGGACTGGGTCGGCCGCAAGCCGGACGCCGGGCGGATCAGGCTGCGCCGGGACCTCATGAAGCAGGGCGGGCGCACCGGCGACTCCGCCTCCCGCTATGACCGCATCCGCCAGATAGGCAGCCTCCTATGGCCGGAAGAAGAGATCGCCAAGTTCCCCCCGCTGGACCGGTGGCCCGAAAGCCAGCTGGAGAAGAGCGAGATGCTGGCGCGGATAAGCGACGAGGTGTTCGGGGCTCACCGCGGCTTACGCGACCCCAACCTGGTCACCTGCAACCACTGCGCCCTGGTCTGCGGGCCGGACCTGAAGGAGACGGGCGAACGCTACCGCGCCCTGCTGGAAGGGGGCATCGTGGTCCCTGGCTCCCAACCCGGCACCTGGCTTAAAGCGAAGGACTTCGAGGAAGCCGGGGAGCTGCGCCGGAAATACCCCATCAGGGTGGGCCGCCTCGAGATGCTCGCGGACCGCTCCGCCTCGCTGGCGCTCTGGACCCGGCGCTACTTCGGTTTCGAGCCGCGGTCCTTCTTTCCCGCCCTGTTCTACAAGTGGAAGCTCGGGAGAGCGGTGAAGAAAGCCTAGTCCGCGTAGCCCCCGATGGTGTCGGTGCCGGTGCCGCGCATGTTCCAGTACATGGCCCGCTCGCACATGATCTTCATGCCCGGGGTCTTGGAGACGACGCTGATGGCGGCACGCCCCGCGAGGCCGGAGTGCTCCGCCATGTTGAAGGTGCGCCGCGAGTTCCCCGGGATGGTCTCGAGCTTGCTGACGTTGCCGGTCCCGTCCGGGGTCATGTAGTGGATCCCCACCGTTACTTCGCCCGGGTTGGGGTTCTGCACCAGGGTCCAGGTCTCTTCTTCAAAGGTCACTTCACCGTCGGCCAGGTACCAGGAGGTGTGGGGGGCGTCCAGCCCGATGGAGTCGTGGCAGACCTCGGCTGAGTCGGCCCCGCCGTTCCAGTACATGGCCCGCTCGGCGATGATGGGTTGCGACCCGTGCACGTGGGTGGAGAAGAAGGGTCGTCTCCCGGGATCACCGTGGTCTCGTTGACGTTGATGCTGTAGCGGGACCTGCCCGGCATGGTGAAGGTCGGCCCTTCCACCAGGCCCACCGCGCTCTGATAGGCTACGGCGACCTCGGTCTCGGTGTCGTTGGGGTTCTGCACCAGCACCCAGGTGGTGAAGCCGAAGCCGGTACACCCCTCGGCCAGGTAGTAGTCGGCCGCCGCGGTGGTGGTGCCGGTGGAGTCGTGACCTTCCCGGCGGTCATTGCGGTACATGGCCCTCTCAGGTATCACCGGTATGTCCGACTCCACCTTGATGGAGGAGTCGGCCGCCCCGATGGCGTCGGCCATGTTGAAGGTGGCGCGGGAGCCGGCGGCGATGGCGTATTCGCTCTCCTGCGCGCCCGCCCCCTGGATCATCCAGGTCACCTTGCAGTTGGCTGTTTCCGCGTTGGGGTTCTGGATGAGCAGGAAGCACTCGAATCCCCAGTCGGAAGAACCTTCCGGCAGGTACCAGGTGGTCGCGGGGGCGGTGACCCCGGTGGCGCAGTGGGCCTCGGACACGTAAGAAGTGGGACCGGTCCAGTACATGGTGCGGTCCACGCTGATGGCTTCGCCCTGCTGGCAGAGCAGGCGGGTGGAGAAGTCCGCCGCCCCCAGGGTCTGGCGGGGCAGCACCGTGGCCTGCGACTGTGCCGGCATGTGCACGGTAGGCCCGGTTGTCTCGCCGGAAGAGGTCATGTAGGTGATAGCCACATCTACTGCTTCTTCGTTGGGGTTGACGATGGAGATGTAGCAGTCGAAGCCCCAGTCGGTTGAGCCCTCGGCCAGGTACCAGGTGGCCAGGTCCGAGATGAAAGAAGCGGCGATGGTGTGGTCCGCCGTCACGTCGGTGAAGGTATAGCTCTCGACCGCCCCCACGCTGGCTCCGTCCACCAGCACGTCGGCCACGTGATAGCCGTCGTCCGGGGTGATGGCGAAAGCCTGGTCTTCCCCCCCGGCCACGCTCACCGTCCCGCTCGGCGTGATGGAACCCCCTTCACCGGCGGAAGCGGTGATGTGGTGAAGCATGTTCCCGTACGAAGACATCTCGGCCACTATGGGCTGGCTGCCGGATTTCACTACCATCGAGTAATCCCTGCTGGCGCCCACGAGGTCGTTCATGTCCACGGTGACGTTGCGGTTGACCCGCATGCTCCCGGAATGCGTCAACGTGGTGCCGTCGTCGAAGTAGAGGGTCATGTCGTAAGTTGTGTCGCTCGTACCGACATTGATCAGGCTGACGAGATCTTCGCGGCCGTCCCTGGTGGAGCCGTTGGGGAAATAGCAGGAAGTCGACCCGGCTGTCCCTGTCATCAGGCCGTGCATCCATTTCGCGGGGTAGCCGTCCGACATCATCCGCTGGCAAAGAAATCCTCGAGTACCGGATATCAGGGTGGAGAAAGCGGGAGCGTCGGTCAGGCAGGTGTCCAGCGGGACCAACCGGACACCGTACGCCGGTATGGCCGTCTCGGTGTGGGTGCCAGCCGACCCGTCTGCGTCGAAGAAATCGAGGGTGAGGTTTCCGGCGGTGCCTTCGCAGTTGTATGCTTCGATGCTCGTCTTGTAATCCCCGGAAACAGCGCCTTCGGCCAGGTACTGGATGCTACCGGAGCCCGGAAGCATCATCTCGCCGATGCAGTCATCAGACCAGCCCCGGGAGTTGCCGAACAGGGACTGCTCGCAGACGATGCCGCCCGTAGAAGTGACGGCGGTAGAGAAGCCCGCGTTGGTTATGGAATCACCCAGGTCGATGGTGAGCCGGGAATTACCACCGACGGGTACGTCCTGCGGGCCCGCGACCGGGCCGCTGGCCGTGGAGAAGTTAATGTCCACTGTGGCCGCGACGGGATTCGGGTTCTGCACCGTGAGCAATGTCTCTTGACCGTAAGCGGTACAGCCGCCGACGAAATACCAGGTTGTCGAAGTGAACATGGAGCCGGTGGAGCTGGTGGCCCAGACCCGGTCGGGGCCGAAGGTATTGCGTTCCGCGACGACAGGTATGGTCGCGACGACACGGGTGGAGAATTCCGAACCCTCGATGTAATCGGAAGCGATGATCCTGGAAGAACTGAGGGCGGGTACGGTCACACTGGGCCCGGTGGAAGTCCCCGACGAGGTGATGAAGAAGAAGCTCACGCCGGCGGACTGGGTGGCGGAGGGGTTGAACACCACGAGCTCGGTCTCGCAGCCTCCGGCCGTCGAGCCGTTGACGAAATACTTCGTCGTACTTGCGTCCGAAGACATGGAGCCCCTGACGCAAGTGCCCCAATCGTAAGAAGCGGACGGGATGGCCCCCGGGGCCGGCGCCATCATCCCCAGCACCAACGTCATAGCGAACAGGACGGCGATAGCAGCCGAAACGGCCTTCATTTCAAACCTCCTTAACCCGGTTGGCATTGAGTTTATTCTACCACCGGCTTTTCCGGTTAGAATATAGAGACCATGCAGACTGAGACTATAGAGAACGAGTACGGCGCCACCGCCCCCAGCACCGGCCTCACCGGGGCCGAGGTGGAGGAGCGCGTCCGGAAGGGCCTCACTAACCAGGTCCCCTCCAAGACCAGCCGCTCCTTCTTTCATATCATCCGGGCCAACGTCTTCAACCGCTTCAACGCCATCCTGGGCGCGCTCTTCATTCTGCTGTTACTCGCAGGCGGCATGCTGCAAGACGCGTTATTCGGCATAGTCCTGGTGGCTAACTCGCTCATCGGCATTTCCCAGGAACTGTACGCCAAGTTGAAGCTGGACCACCTTTCCCTGCTATCGGCGCCCCGCACCCGGGTCATCCGGGACGGACAGTCAGCGGATATCCTCCAGGGCGAAGTGGTCCTCGGCGACATCATGGAGCTGCAGACCGGCGACCAGGTGGTGGCCGACGGCCGGGTGCTTACGGAGGAAGGGCTGGAAGTGGACGAGTCCTTCCTCACCGGCGAGTCGGTGTCGGTGGTCAAGAAGATCGGTGACGAGGTGCTCTCGGGCAGTTTCGTGGTAGCCGGCGCCGGTAGGTGCCAGGCCACGCGGGTGGGGGAGGAGGCCTACGCCCGCAAACTGGCCTCGGAAGCGCGGCAGTTCAAGCTGGCCTCCTCCGACCTGCGCGACGGCATCAACCTCATCCTGCGCTACATAACCTGGGTGATGATACCGGTCGGCCTGCTCCTGCTCTACAGCCAGATCAAGGCGGCCGGCACTCTCACCGAGATGAGCATCGACAACATCAAGAACGCCGTTCCCGGCATGGTGGCCGGGCTGGTGGGGATGGTCCCGGAGGGTCTGGTCCTCCTCACCAGCGTGGCTTTCGCGTGGGCCGCCGTCAAACTGGCGCGGCACAAGGTGCTGGTCCAGGAACTCCAGGCGGTGGAGGGGCTGGCGCGGGTGGACATTGTCTGCGTCGATAAGACCGGCACCCTCACCGAGGGATCGCTGGCCTTCGGCCGCCTGGAAGTACTGGAGCCTGGTGAAGCCGAAAAAGAAGAAGTGCGCGCGGCCCTGGCCGCTTACGGAGCGCTGACCCCGGTGCGCAACGCCACCCTGGAAGCCGTCGCCGAAGCCTTCCCCGGCCCGCCCGGAGCAGGCTGGCGCCTGGCCGCCTCGGTGCCCTTTTCGTCGGCCCGCAAGTGGAGCTCGGACAGCTTCGAGGGCAAGGGCACCTGGGTGCTGGGGGCGCCGGAGATGATACTGCCGGACGGCGCGGAAGAGAACCGGCTCCTCCAGCGCATCTTCAGCACCACCGCGGGGGGGGAGCGCGTTCTCCTTTTAGCGCGGGCGCCAGGGATACTGGAGGAGCAGTCGCTTCCGCCCGGGCTGGAGCCGATGGCCCTGCTCATGCTGGAAGAAAAAGTGCGCGGCGACGCCCCCGAGACCATGCGCTATTTCGCGAGCCAGGATGTGACCATCAAGGTGATCTCGGGTGACAACCCCACCACCGTAGCCGCCGTGGCCGAACGGGCCGGGGTGCCCGGCGTGGGGCTGCCGGTGGACGCACGCAGGCTGCCCGAAGATCTCAAGGAGCTGGCCGGAATACTTGACCAGCACACCGTCTTCGGCCGGGTGGTGCCCCACCAGAAGCAGGCCATGGTCAAGGCGCTGCAGGCGGAGAGCCATGTCGTGGCCATGACTGGTGATGGCGTCAACGACGTGCTGGCCTTAAAGGATGCCGACATCGGCATCGCCATGGGCTCCGGCGCCCCCGCCACCAAGTCGGTGGCCCAGCTGGTGCTGCTGGACGGCAGGTTTTCCCGCATGCCCGGCGTGGTGGCTGAAGGCAGGCGGGTCATCGCCAACATGGAGCGGGTGGCCCGGCTCTTCCTCAACAAGACCGTCTACGCGACCATCCTGGCTCTCTTCATAGGCATCATCGGCTGGAAGTATCCCTTCATGCCGCGCCACCTCACCCTGGTGAGCACCTTCACCATCGGGATCCCCGCCTTCATCCTGTCTTTTACCCCCTCGAAGGATCGCTACCGGCCGGGGTTCGTCAGACGGGTGTTGTGGTTCGCCGTACCTTCCGGTATCGTCACCGCCGTGTTTATCCTGCTGGCCTACGCCATCGCCAGGGTGGAGTATCCCCCATATGCCGGGGACGTCCCGGCCCAGGCCAAGACCGCCGCCACCCTGCTGGCTACGTTCATGGGCCTCTTCGTACTCGCCTCCCTGTCCCGACCCTTATGGTCGCGGCGGGGCTTCGTGGTGCTGTGCATGGCCCTGTCCATGGCCCTGGTAATGGCCGTCCCCTTCACCCGGGACTTCTACGCCCTGGACATCCCCGATCCGGTCATCTTCTTCATCACCATGGGCCTGGCCGTCGATGGCGTGCTCATCCTGCAATATGCCTGGCGGGTATGCGACTGGTATCAATCCTGGAGAAGAATAAGGGCGGGCTGAGGAGCCCGCCCTTTCGGTTATTTCGGAGTATCAGTCGGCGTCGGGCGCCAGCAGCGCCTGTAGCTTCATCATCTGGGGAGCGTTCAACACGGCGCCCTTGACCTTCATGCGCCCTTCCTTGACCGCTTTGACCAGGTTCTGGCCGTCCTCGGTCTTGAGCCACTTGAGCATCTCCGCGCCCTTGCCGGCGCCGCTCAGGGAGAGCAGCAGGCCCAGTTCGGTGCCGATGTAGATGTCCGCGTCGGGCGCGACGCCGTTGGCTATGGTTATGTCGCTGCCCTTGAAGGTGATGGTGGTGGAGATGTCCGGGGCGGTGAGGTCCTGGATGGCGATGCTCACGTTCATCCCGTCAGCTACCGCCTTCTTTTTAGGCTCGGCCATGTACACTCCCATCAGCTGGCCCATCATGGCGGAGAGGCCGTTGGGCTCGGAGTCCGGGAGGTCGACCTTGCCGGAGCCGCCCGGTTTGGGCTTGTACCACAGCACCATCAGGGCAGCCACCCCTCCCGCCGCCGCGGCCGCTCCGCAGAAAACCATTCCGCCCAGCAGTTTCTTCTTGTTCACGATATACTCCTTTCCATTTGAGCAACACATCAATTCTATTTTCATAACGGGGAAAATTCAATCGAAGAAAAAGCCCGGCCGTAAAAGGCCGGGCTCGTTTTCTGGCGGAAGGGGTGGGATTCGAACCCACGGTGCGGGATTAGCGCACAATCGCTTAGCAGGCGATCACCTTCGGCCGGCTCGGTCACCCTTCCGCGTCATCGAACAAGGAACATTATAGCATCGTATGGTCAACCGGAAAGAGTTGTCGGGGGTTCAGCTGTGGACGGCCAGCTTGTCCCTGATCATCTTGCGCAACTCGATGACGTCGAAAGGCTTGGTCACGAAATCCGAGGCCCCCATCTCCATGATCTTGGAGCGGGTCTCGTGATCAACCTTGCCTGTCACGATGATGACCGGGATATCCCGGGTGGATTCGGAGTCCTTGAGCTGCCGGATGACTTCCCAGCCGTTCATGCGCGGCATCATCAGGTCCAGCAGTATGAGGGACGGAACTTCTTCGCTGGCGATGCGCAGGGCGGTGGGACCGTCCAGGGCTTTGAATACCTGGCATCCGACCTTGTTCAGGTTGATCTCCAACAGCCTCAGCAGGAGTTGGTCATCGTCTACGACCAGCACGGTGTCGTTCATCCGCAACAGCCTCCACTGCTCCAAAGCGCACTTTGTCCCCTACATACTTATCGTATACCCTGCGCCGTACGAGATAAACCTCCCTTTTCGCGCCGGGGGGTGGAGCGAAGGAAGTAAATGGAATAAAAGCGCTGGTAAAAGAGGGCAAAGGGAGAATCGCCGCCGCACCGCTAAGGATACGGTTGACAGGGCACCTCGAAGATAATATCATCGTGACTGACTAGACAGTCACATCAGATGTTAATTGTCGAAAAAGAGTCAGAAGTTTCAAGGTTGGGCGACTAAAAATGCCGAGAAAACGCGGGGCAGCCCCGGAAGTAAAAAACGACACCGGAAAAGCCGGAGAGCGTATCTTCAAGGACCTCGAAGAACTGCGCCAGGTTTATCTCGAGGAGGCGGGGGAGGACATCCCGGTTTCCAAGATAACCCGTTACCAGAAGAGCAAGCTCCTGTCGCCCGTCGAGAAGATCGACGGCAGGGAATGTTACACCGGCCAGCACCTCGAGCGCCTGAAGATGATCGAGCACCTCCGCAGCAAGTACGGCATGCCCATAAAGGACATCACCGGGATCATCGGCGTGGTGGAGATGGCTCCCGGCCCCGAGCCCGTCGTGGAGATGGAGGCCAGGGAGCGCGAGGTCTCCCGCCGGGAGCAGATCATCCGCAACGCCTCCCAGATCTTCGAGGCCAAGGGGTTCAACGGCACAACCATCGACGACATCGTCCAGGCCACCGGGATAGCCAAAGGTACCTTCTACATCTACTTCCACAACAAGGAGGAACTCCTGCTGGAGGTTATCCGCAAGCTGATAGACGAGACGGGGGAAGAGATCGAGGTAAAACTGAGCGAGGAGACCGACTTCTACCGGCGCCTGCTGATAATCGGCCGCCAGTACACCGAGCTGTATCTCAAGAAGAGCGAGCTGTTCAACGTGCTGATCGGGCAGACGGTGGGCAACCCCGTCCTGGCGCAGCAGTTGCAGGACATCTACAAGCTGATGGCCGTCCCCATCGTCGAGGACCTTCGTAAAGGCATGAAGGCCGGAAACATCGTCAAGATAGACGACGTGGATACCGTTGCCTACTGCCTGGTGGGCATGGGTCAGATGGTGGCTTACGGCCTCGCATTGGACCCTGAATACCAGCCCGAGACGGCCATCCGCACCGTCACCATACTCATGCGCCGCGCCCTGGTAGAGGACGGCGTGAAACAGGAAGGCGGCAAGAGAGCATAAACCCTCCTTCCACACGGTGCCCCTCCACAGGGTGCCTGTCACCAACCTCCACACCCTCCACGCCTCAGCTTGGGTTATCATGGAGAAAAGAAGGAGGGGAAGTTGCGAGCGGAGACGGGCGAAGTTCTACGGTCCTTCCGGAACCTGGAAGAGAGGCTGCCCGGGCCCGGCATGAGCCTGGACGGGCTCGATGACCCGGCCAGCGCCGCCATCCTCGAGATAGCCGGGCGCGACAGCATCGCCGCGGCCCTCTCCTGCCGCTCCGTCGACACGTTCATCCCCACCATCGCCTACACCGGCACGGAATACGGCGACCCGGCAGTCCTCTTCGACAACATCTCTTTTCTTGAAGAAAGACTGGCCGGCCGGGCGCGGCTGCTCGCCCCGGTCATCCTGGGCTCACCGCGCTGGTGGGCCGCGGTCAACGGCCGCCCTCTCAGCATGGTCCAGCAGGTCTTCGGCCACGCTTTTCTCTGCGCGGGGTGCCACATGTACCTTCACGCCCTGCGGGTGCTTCTGGCCGGCAGGCTGGGGGTGGCCACGGTGATCTCCGGCGAGAGGGAACGTCATGGGGGCCGGATGAAAATGAACCAGAGCCCCCCGGCCCTGGATGCTTTCGTGGAGATGGCCGCCCGCTACGGCGTGGAACTGGCCCATCCCCTGCGGCGGGTGGACGGGGAGGAAGAACTGGCCACCCTGGTGGGCGACTGGCCGGAAGGGCGGCGCCAGCGCAGCTGCGTACTGTCCGGGAACTACCTCGACCTGAAGGGAGGGCTTGACGACTCTCATGTCACCGGGCCCCTCCAGGGCTACCTGCGGGAGTTCCTCCTGCCCGTGACCACCGGGATGCTTGACGCCCACCTGGAGAGCGTGAACGGCCGGGTGGAAGTGGTGAGGATGGCGGAGATCGTCAGGACGGCACTGGCCGGGGAAGCAGGGGGGTAAGCATGGCTGGGCGTGCCCTGCTGGTGATCCTGGACGGCGTGGGAGACCGCTCCTGCCAGGCGTTGGGCTGGCGCACGCCGCTGCAGGCAGCCGCGACCCCGGTGATGGACCAGCTGGCGAGGGAAGGGATGTGCGGGCTCCACTACCCGCTCTATCCCGGGGCCTGCACCGGCAGCGACCTGGCCCACTGGAGCATCTTAGGATACGAGGAAGATGAATTCCCGGGCCGTGCCCTGATGCACGCCCGCGCCCTGGACCTGGAGCCGCCGCCCGGCCGGGTGGTGCTGATGGGCAATATCGTCCCGGTGAAGAATGCCGCCGGCGCGCTTCACGTCGAATCCGACTTCAAGTTCGCCGGAAGCCAGTGCGAGGTGTGGGCGGAAGCCCTGCGGGGTATCCGCTGCGAAGGCATCCTCTTCAACCTCCACCACCTTGGCAACGAGGAGGTGCTGGTGGTCCTGGAAGGGGACGCCTCCCCGGACATCACCGATTCCGACCCCTTCTTTCCGCACCTCCCCATACTGGAAGTGACGGCATGCGAGGAGGCGGTGGACCCATCCGTGGCGACGCGCACCGCCGCAGCGGTCAACGGCTTCCTGCGCGAGGCGCGGGCCCGCCTGAGGCGCCTGGGGGAAGAAGCGGCCTTCGTCACCAAGTGGGCTTCAGTCTTTCGCGAGGTCGAACCCTTCAAGGCGCGTTGGGGCCTGCGCTCGGCGATGATAGCCTCAGGCCCTCTTTTCGCGGGGCTGGCCTTGACCCTGGGCATGGACGGCTTCGGCCTGCGCGGCGAGTCCCCCGGCATGGACCTGCGCGCCAAGCTCAAGGATGCCTGGCAGCTGCTGGTGGACGGTTACGACCTGGTGGTGGTGCACACCAAGGAGCCGGACGAGGCGGCCCACACCGGTGACCCCTACCGCAAGATGCACGTCCTCGAGGAACTGGACCGGGCCATGGCCGAGGTGCCCGAACTGACGGGCGACGCCTACACCCTCAAGATCATCACCGGCGATCACAGCACCGCGACCGAGGCCGGCCCCCGGCTGATCCATTCGGGCGAACCCGTACCGGTGCTGTTCAACGGCCGCATGGTGCGGCGGGACGGGGTGGTCAGGTTCGACGAAATCGCCTGCACGGCGGGGGCCCTGGGGACTTTCTCCGGCGCCTTCTTCCTCCCGCTCATCCTCAATTACCTGGACCGCGCCTCCTTCCTGAGCTCCCGCCCTACTGCCCGGCGCCTTCCCTACCTCCCCATGCAAGCCGGTCCCCTCTTCCCTCTGTAAGCCCCTACACCCTTCACACCCGGAACCCCTTGACTTTCATCCCCGAATAATATATATAAGATTAAGAACTTATATAACTAGGGTTACAAAAGAGGTGATGGGGTTGAAGTCTGAGTCCGGCCAGTCCACGGCGGAGTTCGCCATCGTCTTCCCTCTCCTGATGATCATCTTCCTGCTGCTGGCCCAGGCGGTGATGGTCTTGAGGGCCCAGATCATCGTCACCGGGGCGGCCCGTGAGGGCGCGCGCAAGGGAGTGGAGACGGCCAGCGACACCATGATCAAAGGCGCCACGTTGAACGCAGCCCAGGGGCTCGACCCCGGGCGCATGGACATCGGCATATCCTGTGCCGCCCGCAAGAGGGGAGAGCCCGTCACTGTCAGTGTCGACTACCGGGTGCCGGTCTACATCCCCCTGGTGAGCAAGCTCTTCCCCGAAGAAGTCACCGTGTCCGGTTCTTCCACCATGCGCATCGAGAACGACCGTGAATAAAAGAAGTAAGAAGAACGGCGCCGCCTCCAGCTTCCGCCGCCAGGCGGGCTCGGTGAGTATCGTTACCGCGGTGCTGATGATGATGGCCCTGATGCTCGGGCTTTTCCTCTTCGACATGATGGTGGTCCTGCGGGCGCGCGGCGAGGCGCAGACCGCCGCCGACGCCGCCGCCAAGGCCGCCGGCCTTGAGCTCACGCCCCTCTTCGGGGTAGGCAGCGATCCGCGCGGAGCGGCCGGCGCCTACGCCGGAGCCAACGGGGCCGAGCTGGTCACCTTTTCCATCGGGCAGCGCTCCGGCATGATCACGGTGACGGTCACGGTGCGCAGGCAGGCCAGGACCCTTTTCGTCCCGCTGGGGAGAGGCGGTTTCGGCATCAACGCCACTGCCTGCTGCTACTTCGACCCCAGCGGCGGGCTGACCGTGGAAGAAGGCGGGGACTGACCCGGGACCAGGCCCCCAGCCATCTCTACTCGTCCAGCCTGATGCCGGTCACCTCGCCCAGGTCCGCCAGGCGGTTTACCTTCACCGCCGCGCCGGAGACGGTGTAGAGGTAGTCCCCGATGTAGAGGCTCCGCCGGACGGCTTCGGAGGAGTCGTAATAGTAGTAGCTGCTGCCCAGCTCCGAGGGGTCGTCTACGTGAGTGATCCTTCCCCGCAACTCGATGCCGCCCTCCAGGGAGATGCCGTAGACGTAAGCTCCCTGGAAGGTGTACTCCCCGTAATCGTACAACCGGGTGTCGCTGGAGGCCTCCTGTTCCGGCGTCAGCTCGGCCAGGAGCACCGGCAGCACCAGCAGCTCCTTCTCCCGGTCGAAGAGGAAGGCCTTGTGGTCGTTCAAAGCATAAGAATCGGTGCCCCGGTCCCCGATCTCCACCTTGTACATCTCCTTGGGGTTGGTGACGTCGGTCACGTCGAAGAGGGCGATCTTCATCCCCTGGTACCAGGCGAAGTCGCCTTCCTCCGGGTCCGCGCCCACCGCGTTCTTGCCCACTCCGATGACGTGGTTCTCGTCGTAGGGGTGGAGGTAGTCGGAGTAGCCGGGGATTTTCAGCGCCCCCAGCACGCGGGGATCGGAGGGGTCGGAGAGGTCCAGCACGAAGAAGGGGTCCACCTTCTTGAAGGTGACCAGGTAGGCCCGGTCGCCCAGAAACCGCGCCGAATAGATGGTCTCACCCGGGGCCAGCCCCTCCAGTGTCCCGGTCATCTCCAGGTCCGGGTCGAGGATGTAGACGTTGTTGGAGGTCCCCGAACCCTCGCGACTTACGTGCCCTCGGGTGGTGGCGACGCGGAAGTAGCCGTCCGACTCGTCCATGGAGAACTGGTTCAATATCGTGCCCGGCACCTCGGCCGATCCCTGGAACTCCGCCCGCGGCCCGTCGAAGGCGAACTTGTAGATGGTGGTTCTTTCCTCGTAGCCGTTCTCCCCCAGGCCCATGGGGTAATAGTAAGGATATTCCGTCTCGGCGACGTAGAGGTTCTCCCGCGAGGCGTAGACGTTATCGGAGCCGCCGGCTATCACTCTCTTCTCCAGGCTCTCCGGGTTGTTCCCTTCGATGGGGAAGGAGAGGATGGAAAGAAAGGAAGAGAACTCTTCTTCTCCGGTGTATTCCACGGCGGACCAGTCGCAGGCCGGCGCGAAGCCGCCCGTTTTTTCTTTTCCCTCCCTGTCGCGGACCAAAGGGATGACGTCCGCCGGCTCCAGGTCGTCCATGTCGGTGTCATAGATCACGTAGGGGTAGGTGGCCAGGACCACGTGGATGTCGCCGTCGATCATGCGTGCGGTATTGTAGGCGCCCTCGTACTCGATGGTCCGCACCAGCTCGGGGTCCCGCCGGTTCGCGACATCGTAGACCTTGACGAAGGTGACGCTGCTTGACGGCACGATGACGTCGCTCTCGCCCAGGCCGGGCTCACTGCCGCCGTAGTATCGCCTGGACCCGATCACCGCCAGCCGGTCTTCCCCGAGAAAGAGCCCGTTCAGGTAGTAGTCGGTGTCGAACTCGATCCTCGATACCACGCCGGCTTCTTCGGGCGGGTATGCCTTGAGGATGACCACTTCACCGCCGTTGGGGGCGTACCCGTCCCCGCCGGAGATAGTATAGATATACTCTCCGTCGTTCTTGACCACGTCCGCTTCGTCCACCCCGGCCACCTGGACGTTGGTGGTGGAATGCTCCGCGTCACCGCCCAGGCTGCCGTTGGTGGTGCCGGCGGTGGCGTCCTGCGTCGACGGCATGGCCTCGTAAAGCACGTCGCCCCTTCCCCACACACTTTCCATGCTGCTTGCTAAGGCTTCCATGAACTGGTCGGCCGACTCGAAGTGGTTGAGGCCCTCTCCTTCACCACCCCCGCTCCCGCCGTTGCCTCCCCCCCAGGCGGCATAAGCGCCGATCACCACCGCCGCCAGCAGCAGCAGTACCAGGGCCGGTACCAGCAACTGCGCCGCCGTCCTGTTCTTCTCCATCGTGGTTACCCCCTTAATGATCCCGTTTCTCGCATGCCTCGATGTTTGGACGCAACAAAGGCAGTGAAATGTTGCAGCGGTTGCCGTTCGGGATCTAAAAAAGAAAGAAAGGGAACACGTCCACCTTCCAGGCGCCGTTCTCCCATACCAGGGCGGCGCGGGAAGTCTCCCGCTCCAGATTACCCCGGCTGCCGAAGTCGATGGAGACGTCCACTTCGGCGCGGTCGTCACCCACCAGTTCCATCTCCTCCGGCTCGAACTCGTAGCTGCGGGCTTCCCCGAAGATCCCCGCGAACTCCGAAGCCGTCCAGACCTTCTCCAGGTTTTTCTTCGACTTGTACCCGTCGCTCAAGTTCTTGAAAACGTATGCGGTATCGCCCTTGATGCAGGCTTCCACGAAGGATCGCAGGGCTTTCTCCGCCTCTTCCTTACGGCCGGCGCTCTCGTCCTCCGGAGGCTCCGTGGCGGGAGTGCCGCTCCAGTCCATGGCGGTGAAGCTGTCAACCAGGTAGCCGCCTCCCTCCAGCACCAGCGCGAGGGTCTCTTCCTCGGTCCCGAAGGTCCCGTAGTCGACGTCCGCCGTGACCAGCGCGCGTTCCTGCTCGATCACGATATCCTCGGTGGGGTCGAACCGGTAGGAAAAGAAGGCGCTCACAGCCTCCTGCAGCGCCTCGGGGCTCAGGGTGTCTCCCAGGCCGTTGGCTTCCTTGTAGCCGCTGCTCATCATGGAGAGGACGGCCGCGGTGTCCAGGTTGCCGCAGGCGTCCAGGAAGGCCACGGCTGTCTGCTCCGCCTGGGCCTTCAGCTCCGGCATGGAAGGCAGTTTATCGCCGCCGCATCCGGCCAGGCCCGGGACCAGCAGCATGGACGCCACGAGCAGTACGGCACAGCCAGGCAAGGCCTTGCGGCCTTTCCCGTCCATTCTCGACATGCCTGCTCCCCGCTTCACTCCGCCTCCTCTCGTCCTCGCTTCTTTCAACCCGCGGGCCTTCTTTTCCTTCATCTTACCGGGTGGAGCCCCCAGTCCATTCTGACTCCTTCCGCTGCCCGGTTGTTCCTTTCTCCCGCTTCCACCAAGGACCCGCCACCGCATTGACTTAACGGCGAACAGCAGTCTAATATGTTCACCACGGAATGAAAGGTTTAAAAGGAGGTAGGCTTAGATGTTGGCGCTGTTTCAGAGCTTTGGACTACCTGAGCTGGGCATAATCCTGCTCATCGCCCTGATCATCTTCGGGCCGAGCCGTCTTCCCCAGATCGGGCACTCCGTAGGCAAGGCCCTGCGCGAGTTCCGCGAGTCTTCCACGGAAGTCACCAAGGCCCTCAAGGAAGGCGTGGAGGGCGAGGTAGAAGAGGGAAAAGAGAGCAAAAAGAGCAAGAAGAGCAAGAAGGAAGACGCCGACGAAGAAGACGACGAATAGAGCTTCCAGGTCCGGGCCACACAGCCCGGGCCTTCTTCAGATTCTTCACTTACATCTCTCCCGGCTTTGTGCCGTAAGGTATCCACACACTCACGAAGGGGTTTGAGTTGGCTGATCAGAAGATGACCCTCTTCGATCACCTGGAGGAGCTGCGCCGGCGCATCATCGTGGCGTTTCTCTCCCTGACGGTGGCCATGGTCGTTTGTTATATCTTCTCCTGGCAGATACTGGACATCCTGCAGGAGCCGGCCCAGAAGGCCGACATCGGGTTGACCCTGCACTACCTCAGCGTTCTCGACCCCTTCATGGTCCGCTTCAAGATCGCCCTCTACGCCGGCATCGTCCTGGCCCTGCCGGTGATCATCTTCGAGATCCTCGCCTTCGTCGCCCCCGCCCTGCGTAAGAAGGAGAGAAGGGTGATGTACAACGCGCTGGGCGCTATCATCATCTTCTTCCTCTGCGGCATCATCTTCTGTTATTACTACATCCTTCCCGCCGGCCTCGGTTGGCTGGTGGGGCAGGCGGGCGACCAGCTCGAACCCATGCTCACGGCCATGGACTACATCGGCCTCGTCTCCCTGCTGCTCCTGGCCCTGGGGATCACCTTCGAGACCCCTCTGCTGGTCTGGCTGTCGGTGCGCCTGGGGATAATCACGCCGCAGAGCCTGCATAAGAACTGGCGGATCGCGGTGGTCGCCACCCTGGTGTTCGCCGCCTTTATCACCCCGGACTGGAATCCCGTAACCATGCTGATGGTGTCGTTACCCATGTTTATACTCTATGAAGGCTCCATCCTCTTCGCCTCTCTCGGCTTGAGAAAGAGGCGGAAGGCGGAATTAAAGGAAGGGGCAGACGACCTGTAAGCCGCACGTTATTATTAGATGATCGTTAATTGGAAACGGGAGGCTGATCCACATAGGAGATTTCAATCTCAAGCAACCGAAAATCACCAAGGCTTTGATAAGCAGGCGCATCAAGGAATACGAGGCGTCGAGCAGCCGCATGGGCGCATCCCTCAAGCTCTACCGCGACATCTTCGCGGCGCAGAGAAAGCACCTGTCGCTGCTGGATGTGACCATGCCGCCCCTGGACGACCGGGAGATCGACTCCCGCCTCCTGGCGGGCACCCCCCTGATCGACCCGGAGCAGCTCGTTATCGACTACGTCACTTTCAACCGGCTCTTCCAGGAGCTGAAGGGCATTCTCGCCCGCAAGAGCCGCAAGGCCGACGCGCGTGACCTGAAGTTTCTGAAAAACGTGGAACTGAGCGAGGATGACGTGGAGCAGTTGGGCCGCGCCTGGCTGGAAGGCCGGGAGGAGTTCCTCACGTCCCGGACGGAGGAGCTGGACGTCGACTTCAGCGTGCTCTTCCTGCTGCTGCACGCGACTTTTTCGGTGTGCTTCCGCAAGCTGGCGGGGGAGCTGCATCCTCTCGCCGACCTCGACCAGTGCCCGGGGGCCGACTGCCCGGTGTGTGGTGCGCCGCCGGTGATGGGGTTCCATCGCGATGGTGACGGGCTGCGGGTGCTGGAGTGTTCCCTCTGCGGCAGTCGCTGGGGGACCCCGCGTATGATCTGCCTCTTCTGCGGCAGTCCCGACCAGAAGAAACTCAAGTATCTCTTCGTCAACGAGGACCAGTCCCGCCGCATCCAGGCCTGCGAAAACTGCCGGACCTACATCAAGATCATCGACTGTAAGGGCATCGACGGAGGAGATCGTCCTCCCCCTGGAAGACATCTTCACCATCTATCTGGACGAAGTGGCGGAAAAAGAGGGCTATGAAAGGGGTTGCCGGACGGTGTTCTCCTGAGGCGGTACAGGTGCCGATTTAACTTGCCTTGGGCGAATGTTGAATAATATAATAACAACGATTTTCCATTACGCTCCTTGAAAAGAGAATATGCATTGTCGTATGTTACTGGAAGGAAACATATCCGTCTCGGTAACGGCATAAAATTTTTTAACGGTCAATTTGGCGAATTGACCTCACAGGTATTCACTACACCGCAAGAAACGTAGCTTAAACAAGATCGTAGGAAACTGAGGAAAGTGGGAGGAAAGCATGGAAATTACGCGAAGAGGTTTCCTGAAGCTCTCCGGTGTGGGGATGGGCTCCGTGGCACTGATCAGCCTGGGCTTTGAAGTCTCGGCTATCGCCGCGGGAGAAGAACTCCGCACCGGCAGCGCCACAGAGACCACCACGATCTGCCCCTTCTGTTCCGTCGGATGCTCCGCCATCGTGAGTGTCATCGACGGCAAGGTGGTAGCCATGGAGGGTCTGGCCGACAGCCCGGTCAACCGGGGCACACTCTGCTCCAAGGGACAGTCCATCCTGCAGACTTCGACCAGCGAGTGGCGTCTCAAAAAGGTCCGCGTACGCGAACCCAACGCCAGCGACTGGAAGGAGATCTCCTGGGAGGAGGCTCTGGACGACATCGCCCGGCTCTTCAAGGAGACCCGGGACGCCGATTTCGTCAAGGAGAAGGACGGAGTAACCGTCAACCGTTGCGAGAACATCGCCCACTTCGGCGGTGCCGCTCTCGACAACGAGGAACTGGCTCTCATCAACAAGTGGGCACGCTCCCTCGGCCTGGTGTACGTCGAACACCAGGCACGTATATGACACAGCTCCACGGTCTCCAGTCTGGGGGCCACATACGGGCGCGGCGCCATGACCAACCACTGGGCCGACCTGCGCAACGCCGACGCTTTCATGGTCTGCGGATCCAACCCGAGTGAGAACCATCCCTGCGCCTGGAAATGGATGGAAGAAGCCCGCGACAAGCGCGGGGCCAAGCTCATCGTGGTGGACCCGCGTTTCACCCGTTCCGCCGCCAAGGCCGACGTCTTCTCCTTCATCCGGCCGGGCACGGACATCGCTTTCTTCGGCGGCCTCATCAATTACGCCATCAAGAACAACATGATCCAGTGGGAGTACGTGATCAACTACACCAACGCTGCCCTGGTGGTCAAGGACGGCTTTTCCTACGATCCCGCTTCCGGCCTCTTCAACGGCTACAATCAGGAGAAGAGAACCTATCCCGCCGACGACCGGGCCAAGCTCTGGAACATCGTCTACACCGACGACGCTGCCAAGACCAACCCGCTCCGCGTGCCCATCATCGACGTGGAGGACATGGCCAACGTGCACGGCAAGCCTACCGCCTGGACCACTCCCGGCGACCCCCGCACCGTGCCGGTAAACCGCGAACACCCCGACTACAACAGCACCGTCTTCGCCGCGATGGAGGATTTCTACTCCCGCTACACCCCGGAGATGGTGGAGAAGGTCTGCGGCATTCCCCAGGCCAAGTTCAAGGAGCTGGCCGAGGCCTACTGCGGCACCTACAAGCCGGAGCTGTCGGCCAACCTGATGTATGCCATGGGCCTCACCCAGCACACCATCGGAGTTCAGAACATCCGCTGCTTCAGCGTGCTGCAGCTCCTGCTGGGCAACACCGGCCTGCCGGGCGGCGGCATCAACGCCCTGCGCGGCGAGTCCAACGTGCAGAGTTCCACCGACTTCGGCCTGCTCTACCACATCCTTCCCGGCTACGTGGCCATGCCCAACGACAAGCAGGCGACCCTGGCCGACTACAACGCCGCCTTCGCCGCCGACAAGGTCAGCGGCTTCCAGCTCAACCGTAACAAGTGGATCGCCAGCATGCTCAAGTGCTGGTGGCCAAAGGCCTACGCCGAGCAGGGAGCGGAGACGGCCTACTCCTTCATACCCAAGGTGGTAAAGGGCAAGGACTACTCCCACATCCCGCTGTTCGAGGATATGTATCAGGGCAAAATCAAGGGCATGATCAGCTGGGGCCAGAATCCCCCGGTGGGCGGCCCCAACGCCAACCTCGAAGCGGCGGCCATGGAGAAGCTGGACTGGTACGTGGCCATCGACCTCTGGGACACCGAGGCCATGAACTTCTGGCGCCGCCCCGGCACCAATGCCTCCGACGTCGCCACCAAGGTCTACGCCCTGCCCGCCGCCTCCTCCATCGAGAAAGCCGGCTCGGTCACCAACTCCGGCCGCCTGGCCCAGTACCGCTGGAAAGCGGTGGAGCCGCCGGGAGAGGCTGAGAGTGACCTGTGGATCGTCGACCAGCTGTACCAGCGTCTGAAGGCCCTTTACGAGGACGACAAGAGCGCCCCCGGCCGCGAGGCTATCACCGGTCTCTTCTGGGACTACGAGCGGGATGAGCACGACGAGATCGACGTCGACAACATCGCCGTGGAGATGGGTGGCTTCAAGTATCCTTCGGACGTCAAAGGCACCGCGGATTTCTGGACCAAGGCCCGCGCCTCGGTTCTTACCACTTTCGGTGACCTCAAGGACGACGGTTCCACCGCCTGCTGCAACTGGATCTTCGGCGGCATCTACGCTTCGGTGGCCAAGAACGACGACGGCACCTTCAAAGACGGCGGCATGAACTACATCATCAACACCTCGAAGGTCCTGCCGGAATCGGAGATGACCAAGAACGAGATGCGCTTCAAGGGCAAGTGGCAGCTCCAGGCCGACCCCAACCCCATCTCGGAGAAGGTCTACGGGGCCAAGCAGCCCGGACTGGGCATCACCCCGTACTGGGGATACTCCTGGCCGGTCAACCGCCGCATCATCTACAACCGCTGCTCCGCCGACTACGCGGGCATGCCCTGGGCCCAGGACAAGGCCCTGGTGGCCTTCAACGGGACCACCTGGATCCGCAACGACGTCCCCGACTTCGTCTGGGGGACGGCCGACGCGCCCAACACCCCTGCCGACACCGCGTCCGGCCTGACCAAGGGCCCCTTCATCATGGTGCCCTGGAAGGACAGCCAGCTGGGCCTGCTCTTCACCAACAGCACGGCCGAGGGCCCCTTCCCCGAGCATTACGAGCCGCGGGAGAGCCCGGTCAAGAACGTCGTCAACGGTCAGCAGTGGAACCCCGTCATCAAGTCGGAGTACCAATCGGCCATCGACGAGCCGGAGAAGTACGGCTTCGCCGAAGTCGGCTCCACCGATTACCCCTACATCGGCACCACCTACCGCGTCACCGAGCACTGGCAGGCCGGGCAGATGACCCGCAGTCTCTCCTGGCTGGGCGAAGCGCAGCCGGAGATGTTCATGGAGATCTCCCGCACCCTGGCCGACAAGCTCGGCATTAAAAACGGTGATACCGTCGAGGCGTCGAGCGTGCGCGGCAAGGTGCAGGGCGTGGCCCTGGTCACCTCCCGCCTGCAGCCCATGACCGTCGGCGACGGCAGCGGCGGCACCAAGGACGTCGAGGTCGTGGGAATGGTCTGGCACTATGGCTACACCGGGTTGTTCCCCGGCGGGCCGGAGCGGGGCAAGCAGGGCGGCATCGCCAAGCGCAGCTACGCCGCCAACCAGCTCACTCCGCACGTCGGTGACGGCAACACCACCATACCGGAATACAAAGCATTCCTGGTCAACCTAAGGAAGGTGAGCTGAGATGGCGGAAAAAGCGATACTCTTCGACGCCAGTAAGTGCACCGGTTGCAAGGCCTGCCAGATCGCCTGTAAAAGCTGGAACCAGCGGGAATACACCGAGACCCACAACAAAGGCACTATGGAGAACCCGCTGGAGCTGACCAGCGAGTGCTGGATGCGCATCCTCTTCAACGAGCCGGAGACGGTGGCCAAGGGTGGAGGACCTCCGTTGGAACTTCACCAAGTACCAGTGCATGCACTGCACCGATGCCACCTGCGTCAAGGTCTGCCCCTCGGGCGCGACCAAGAAGTACAAGGTGACCGACGGTGACGAGACGGCCTACGTGGTCATGACCGACACCGACGTCTGCATCGGCTGCAACTACTGCGTGGCCACCTGCCCCTTCGAGGCCTGCCGCTACAAGGAGAAGGAGAAGGGCATCTTCCGCTGCCGCCTCTGCTTCGACCGCATCAGCAACGCGCCGGAAGCCTTCCAGGGCGAGGGCATGCGCAAGCCCCTCTCCGACTTCCAGGCCCTGCTGGACGACCCCAAGAACGAGAAGTGGCTGCGCACCAAGCCGGCCTGCGTCTCCACCTGCACCTCCGGCGCTCTGTCCTTCGGTGACCGCGCGGAGATGATCAAGGCGGCCGAGGAGCGCGTGCTCTTCCTCAAGTCCAAGCGCGGCAAGAACGACGCCCAGATCTACGGCACGGACCAGCTCTCCGGCCTGCACTACATCTACGTGCTGGAGGAAGGCCCGGTGTCTTACGGCCTGCCCGAGGACCCCTCGGTGCCCGCCGGCGTCACTGCCTTCGAGGCCTTGATCAAGCCGGGCGCTGCCTGGGGCGGCATCGCCCTGGTCGGGATGGCGGCGGCTGCCGGAGTCGGCTACGTCATCAACAAACGAAACGAGAACATGGAAAGGAAGGAGGGCTGAGATGTCAGAACACGGCGGTAACCTGAAGACTTTCCGGGGCGGCATCCACCCCCCTTACAACAAGGAGCTGGCCAGCGGCAAGGCCATCACCACGGCCCCCATTCCGGACGAGATAATCATCCCCCTGTCCCAGCACATCGGCGCCCCCAACGCTCCCACCGTGGAAGTGGGGGACAAGGTCAGCGTAGGCCAGGTCATCGGCGCCACCGACGCCTTCGTCTCGGCCCCCGTCCACTCCTCGGTGGCCGGCACGGTCAAGGCCATCGAGGACGTCGCCAACTTCACCGGGGCCAAGGTCAAGAGCGTCGTCATCACCCCCGATAAGGACCAGCCCGCCTTTTCCGGCACCGAACGCGACCCCTTCAGCCTCTCGGCCGAGGAACTGCGCAACGTAGCCAAGGAGGCCGGCCTGGTGGGCATGGGCGGCGCCGCCTTCCCCACCCACGTCAAGCTGGCCCCTCCCAAGGACAAGCCGGTGGACATGGTCATCATCAATGCCTGCGAGTGCGAGCCCTTCCTCACCTGTGACCACCGCCTGATGCTGGAGCGTCCCGCCGACCTGGTCGCCGGCACCAAGCTTCTGGTCAAGGCAGTAGGGGCCGAGAAGGGGATCATCGGGGTGGAGGCCAACAAGATGGACGCGGCCGACGCCCTGCGCGCCGCCGCCAAGGCAGAGTCCAACATCAGCGTGGAGATCCTCGAGGTCAAGTACCCCGAGGGGGCTGAGAAGATGCTCATCTTCGCCCTGACCGGACGCAAGGTGCCCCCGGGCAAGCTTCCCTCCGAAGTGGGATGCCTGGTCCAGAACGTGGGTACGGCCATCGCCTTCGCCGAAGCCGCCTCAAGCGGCAAGCCCCTCTACGAGCGGGTGCTCACCGTGACCGGCCCCGGCATCAAGAACCCCTCCAATTTCCTGGCCAGGATCGGCACCCCCATCTCGGTGCTGATCGAGGCGGCCGGTGGCTTCGTGGGCGAGCCCAGCAAGCTGATCATGGGCGGCCCCATGACCGGCTGGGCCCAGACCGAGACCACCGCCAGGGTGGTCAAGGGCACCTCCGGCGTGGTGGTTCTCACCGGCGATCTGGTGGACGTGGGACCTGAGAGCGAGTGCGTGCGCTGCGGCAAGTGCGTGGAGGTCTGCCCCATGTTCCTCATGCCCAACTTCATCGCCGTATCCACCAAGCGTTCCCAGTGGGACTCCGCGGAGATGTGGGGGGCGCTCGACTGCTTCGAGTGCGGTTGCTGCTCCTTCTCCTGCCCCGCCTACATCCCGCACGTGCAATATGTCCGAAAAGCCAAGGCCGAGATCGCGGCCCTGAAAAAGAAGAACTCATAGAGGAGGTGAAGAGATATGGCAACCAATAACCTGATGATAACCCCTCCCCCCCATCTGCGGGACAAGGCGAACACTATCCCATTGAATATGCGCGACGTCTGCATCGCCCTTATCCCGGCGATCATCGCGGCGCTGGTGGTGTTCAAGATCAACGCCCTGATCAACATAGTGATCTGCGTGGCGGTGGCCGCGGCTTCGGACTGGGTGGTCCGTAAAACGATGAAGAAGGAGCCGACCACCATGGACTTCAGTGCCATGCTGACCGGACTCTTCGTCGCTCTGGTCATGCCGCCGGCCACCCCGTGGTTCACCCTGGTGATCGCGGTGTTCATAGCGGTGGTAGTGGTCAAGGAACTCATGGGCGGCCTGGGCCGCAACATATTCAACCCGGCGCTATTCGGCTTCGTGTTCGTCCTGCTCTGTTCGGGGCTGATCGCCACCTGGACCCACTACCTGGGCGTCATCCCCGGATATTTCGACGGCGCTTCGGCAGCCACGCCTCTGACCTACCTCAAGCACGGCACCGAGACCGGGGTCACCGCCCCCTCGCTGCTGGCCTTGCTCTTCGGCAACTCGACCGGAGGCGCCCTGGCCGAAGTCGGGGCCTTCTGGGTCCTGCTGGGCGGCGCCTACCTGCTCTACCGCAACGTCATCCGCTGGGTCATCCCCGTCACCATCCTGTTGACCGTGCTTATCTTCTCCTACGTGCTGGGTGTGGACGGTATTTACGCCATCCTGGCGGGCGGCGTGATGCTGGGTGCGTTCTTCATGGCCACGGACTGGGTCACCAGCCCCATGACCGTCTACGGGCAGATCGCCTTCGGCCTGATCATCGGCGTCTGCATCGTGCTCATCCGGGTCTACGGAGGTCCTTCCGGAGCGGTGGCTTTCTCCATCCTCATCGGAAACGCCTTCGTGCCCCTGCTGGACAAGGTATTCAAGCCGGCTCGCTTCGGAGCCGTGGCCGCGGCACAGGCGCCCGCGGCATAAAGCGCGAACAAAAACAGAAGGGGCCGGGTATCATCCGGCCCCTTCTTCTTTCCTCGAACTTACTTCTTGAGCGAGATCACTCTTCCGTCCCTGCGAGTGTTGCTTCACCCTTTTCCGGTAAAGGCTTTAAAAGGTTTCTTTCGTCTCCCCGCATCCTCTTCTCCCAGAGAGCGCAGGGGTACTTGGTGTCGGCGCAGTGGTCGCAACACATGCCCCCTGTTCTGCCGCCTTTAGCTTCACTCCGGCTCTTCTTAGTCACTTCCAACTCCCTTCTTGCTCCCGTAACTCTATCTTCAATAACATTTTAAAAAGAACGGCACCCAGCCGCCATGACTTGAATCAATCATGCCGGTCGTAAGGAAAGGCGCACTTTGCATCTGTTATACTACCGTCTATGGACAAACGGGAGCTCGTGAGAAAGAACCGGCGGCAGACCCTGACCCTGTTGCTGTTGCTGCTGGTCATCGTGCCTTTGCTCGTGCTGCTCTTCCGCTGGCTGGGCAAGGATTCCGGCTACCTGGAGGAGCCTTATCGCCGCAGCGAATACGTCCTGGACGACACCGTCACCCTGGTGCTCTACGGTGAAGACACCAGGCAGGTCGAGGCGGCGGCGGATGCCGCCTTCGGTGAGATACGGCGGCTGGACGGCGTTTTCAACCGGCACGATCCCGCGAGTGAACTGGCGAGGGTGAACAGTGAAGCCATGGCCGGCACCGGTGCGGGTGTCCGAGGACCTCTTCGCCGCGTTGTCTTTATCCAAGCGGTTTAATTCCGAAACGGGGGGCGCCTTCGATGTCACCCTGGGGCCCATCATCGACCTCTGGGACGTGGTGGGCAGGCGGTCGAGCAACATGGCTCCGCCGACGGACGCCGAGATAGAGGCGGCCCTGGCGAAGTGCGGCAGCGACTACCTGTAGCTGGACGAGGCCGCACAGGACCGTCTACCTGGCCAGGGTAGGGATGATCCTGGACCTGGGGGGAGTGGCCAAGGGTTACGCGGCTGACGCCGCCAAGCGTATTCTGTTGGAGCAAGGCATCCAGAGTGGTTTCATTGACATGGTCAGCACCACCGTGACCATCGGGGAGAAGCCACGCGAAGCCGGGTCCACGGACTGGCGCATCGGGGTGACTAATCCGCGCGCCGAAGGCGAGAGTCTGGGCATGCTCACCGTCAAAGGCGGCTTCTATCTCTCCACCAGCGGGGACTACCAGCGCTTCTTCGAGTACGACGGGGTCAGGTACCACCACATCTTCGACCCGGCCACCGGGCGCCCCGCCACCGCCTCCATCAGCGACAGCGTCCTGCTCCTCAGCCCCACGGAAACGGGCGGGGCGGAGACGGACATCCTCTCCACCGCTCTCTTCGTGATGGGTTATCCCCGTGCCATGGAATGGGCCGAAGCGCACGGCTACGAGCTGATGATCATCGACTCGGGTGGCAACGTCCACACCACCCCTGGCATGGACGCCGTCCTCGACCTTTACGCCTGGCAGGTAACGCCCTGACCCCAAAGTGGCGGAGATGCGTAAGAATCGAACTTACCCGACGCCCTTTACGACGCCGCACCGGTTTTGAAGACCGGGCCGCCCACCAGGACGAATGCATCTCCGTTAAACATATTACCCTGATTCAGCGCAAAACTCGATAATCTCCCTCGCGTCTGGTCACCCGGACGCGGTCGAAGTACTCCAGCAGCGGGATGGAATACTTGCGAGAGAGGCCGTAGACGTCCTTGAGGTCCTTGACCTCCAGGCGGCCGTGCTCGGCCAGGTGGGCGCGGATGCCCTGCTCCAGCTCCGCCAGACGGCCGGTGGACAGGTAGTACTCCTGGGTCACCTGCTCGATGGAGCCTTCTTCCATGAGCATGCCGACCAGGTCCCGCGCCTTGCGGGGCTCCAGCCGGTGCTTCTCCACCATCTCTTTGAGGAAGGGAGGGGCGAGCCGCCAGCCCGGATATCGTCCAGCATGGCCTGCTTCTCACCCTCCTCCGCCGCCGTGAGGGAGCGCCCCCTGCCCGCGCAGGGAGACCTTGCCTTCCTTCACGCAGGACGGCGTCCTTCTCCGCCAGCGCTTTGAGGATGCCGTCGAAGTCGCCCGCCGGAAGTCTGGCGAAGAGGCGAGTGCGCAGGGTCTCCTTCTCCATGCCCGCCTCTCGCGGGTTGGACTGGTGAAACGATTCCAGAGCGTCGTTTATTCTGGATCGCGTATTCGTCGAAGAGGGCGGCCGGCATCAGCTTCCACTTCTTTTCGGAGGCTGATCTTGAGCCAGGCGCCTTCCGCCAGCATCCCGGCAGCGGCCTCCCTCACCAGCGCCTCGTCCATCTCGCTCAGCCGCAGCAGGTCTCCCTCGGAGAGGGGTACGCCCTTCTCCGCGAATACGGCTCCGAGCACCTCGCGCACCTCCCCCTTTTCCCGCACCGCCATTGCATCCAGCAGGCGCTGGTCCACCCGGCGGTGCTTGGCGGGGTGGGAGTCGAGCACCACGCCACCGCCGATGGTGGTGACGGGGGAGTAGCTGCGCAGGATGAAGCGGTCGCCGTACTTGACCACTACCGGGCTCTCCAGGCGGAACTGGACGTAGGCGCTCTCGCCCGGCGCGAGTTCCTGTTCCTCCTGAAGAAGAACCACGCGCCCCAGCACCTCGCGGGTGGCGTGGTGGAAACGGATGCGCGCCCGGTTCTTCAGAGGGCGGGGGAGCTTTTCAGCAATTCGATCCTGGCGTCGACCATGTAGGTGGGGGAGAGGTAGCCGGCGCTCACCACCACGTCGCCGCGCTCGATCTCGTCGGTGGCGATGCCGGGCAGGTTGAGGGCCACCCGCTGGCCGGCCAGCGCCGCCTCCACCTCGTGCCCGTGCACCTGGACGTTGCGCACCCGCACCGCCCGCTCCTCCGGCAGGAGCACGGCCTCGTCCCCGTCGCGGATGGACCCTTCCCAGAGGGTTCCGGTCACCACCGTGCCGATCCCCTTCAAGGTGAAGACCCGGTCCACCGGCAGGCGGAAGGGGCCGTCGGAGCGCCTGGCCCGCACTCTCCCCGCCACCTCCATCAAGGCCTGGCGCAGCTCGTCCAGACCCTGCCCGGTGACGGCGGAAGCGGCCAGTATCACGGCGCCCTCCAGGGTGGTCCCGGCCAGCAGCTCTTCCACTTCTTCACGTACGAGTTCGATCATCTCCTCGTCCACCAGGTCGGCCTTGGTGATCACCACCAGGCCCTCGCTCACCCCGAGCAGGTCGATGATGGCCAGGTGCTCGCGGGTCTGGGGCATCACCCCGTCGTCCGCCGCCACCACCATCAGTACCAGGTCGAAGCCGGTGGCCCCGGCCATCATGTTCTTAACGAAATGCTCGTGCCCGGGGACGTCCACCACCCCCGCCACTGTGCCGTCGGGCAGGCGGAACTCGGCGAAGCCGAGCTCGATGGAGATGCCCCGTTCCTTTTCTTCTTTTAAACGATCGGTGTCGGTGCCGGTGAGGGCCTTGATGAGCTGGGTCTTGCCGTGGTCGATGTGGCCGGCGGTGCCGATGATCAGGCTCTGCACGGGCTTATTCCTCCATGTCTGCGGAGGCACCCGGCTCGCCACCAGCGCCGGCGGTTGAAGCGATGCGGGAAAAGGCGCGGCCGATGACGGCATATTCGTCCTCCGCCAGGGTGCGCGGGTCGAGCAGGACGCGGTCGTCCTTTATCCTCACGATAACCGGCGGGTCGCCGGCGCGCAGCTCCTCCTCCAATTGGTTAGTGGTGTGGAGGCTGGAAGTCACCGAGGCCACCCAGGTAGGGATGGCCGTGGCGGGCAGGGAGCCTCCCCCCGCCTGGGAAGAATCCTCGATAACCGTGGTTTCGAAGATGTCGGACGCCCCGATGGCCTTGCTCAGCTTGCGGGCCCGGCGCTTCAACTCCTCGGAGGAGAGGGTGAGCATATTCAAGGTGGGGATTCGTTTGACCACTTCTTCGGGGTCGAGGTAGAGGCGGAGTACTGCTTCCAGGGCGGCCAGGGTCAGTTTGTCCGAGCGCAGGGCCCTGGCCAGGGGGTGACGGGCCATGGCCCGCACCAGGTCGCTACGGCCTACCACCAGGCCGGCCTGGGGGCCGCCCAGCAGCTTGTCGCCGGAGAAGGTGACCAGGTCAGATCCTTCTTTTAAAGACTGGGTGGGAGTGGGCTCGGCTGGCAGCCCGTAAGCAGCCAGGTCGACCAAGACCCCCGATCCCAGGTCGTCCAGGAGGATCAGCCCCATCTCCTGGGCCAGGGCGCTCATCTCGGCCAGGGGGGTCTCCTCGGTAAAGCCGACGATGCGATAGTTGCTGGGGTGGGCTCGCATGAGCATGGCCGTTTCCGCGCTGACCGCCCGGCGGAAGTCGCCTGCGCGCGTACGGTTGGTGGCGCCTACCTCCACCAGGCGGGCACCACTCTGTTCCATCACTTCGGGCAGGCGGAAGGACCCGCCGATCTCGATGAGCTGGCCGCGGCTGACGACCACCTCGCGCCCCCGGGCGTGGGTGGTCAGGGCCAGTAGCACCGCGCCGGCGTTGTTGTTGACCACCATGGCCGCCTCCGCGCCGGTCAGCTCGATGAGCAGGCGTTCCACGTGTGACTGCCGGCTGCCGCGCTCTCCCGTCCCCAGGTCGAACTCCAGGTTGGAGTAGGAACAGGCCACCGCCTGGATGCTCTCGAGCGCTTCGTACGGCAGGGGGGAGCGTCCCAGGTTGGTATGGAGGACCACCCCGGTGGCGTTGACCACCCGGCGCAGGTGGGGCTGGAGGCGCTCGCGCACCTCTTCTTCCACCATTGGAAGGAGGTCGTCCACGCCGGTCTTGATGCTCTCCAGCTCGGCCTCGTCACGGGCCGCCTGGATGGCTTCACGCGCCGCGTCGACCACGCTGCGGATGGATTCCACCGCGATCTGGCGGGGGACGTCGGTCGCCGCCGCGTGTGCGCGGGTGAATGCCTGCATGATGTCGTTCACCGACGAGAGTCCCCTCAGGTAATCCTTCTTATCCACGTACCCTCCACAAGGTGCCTGTCCTCAACCTCCACACCCTCCACATCAGACCGTTATGCACTTGCCAGCCGATGCCAGCGTGTCGATGATCTCGTACATGTTGCTCACCACGCCCGCCCGCAGGCCGTCCTTGAGGCCCAGGTAGTCCAGGCAGGTACCGCAGGCCAGAACGCTCACCCCCAGGCTTTCCAGCCGTTCCAGGGCCCGCGCCGTCTCCGTCTCCCCGCAGGCCAGCGCCACTCCGGTATTGAAGAGGATGATATGGGACGGCAGCTCTTCCCGGTCCGCCAGCGTGTTGAGGAAAGCCTTGACCAGCACGTGACCCAGCTCGTTGTCCACCTTGCCCATGAAGTCCGAGGAGAGGACGAAGAGAGATGAACCTCCCCCTCCCCCGGCCGCCATGGCCGCAATACCGCCCTCTCCCGGCACGATGTCGAGGGCGAAGCCGAAATCCTCCTCGGCCACGGTAACCTCGCACTCCTGCGACCGGGCGAAACGGGCGACGTTATCCCGCGCAGTGGCATTGTCTACCAGGACACGCAAGGGCCCGCCACCGGTTACCAGGGCCTGCCTGGTCATCACCACCGGCTGGGGACAGGCCGTCCCCCTCGCGTCTACCGTTTCCGCCACAGGGCCACCTCCAGGCCGTTCTTTTCAGGGCAAAAAATAATAGCATATAAATTTTAGCACAGGTTTAAAAGAAAAAGACCGGTCTCAGACCACTTCGATAGGGACCGCGCCGCGCCCGGTGAACCGTCCGATGACCCGCCCGCCGTAGGGGTTGTACCGCTCCAGCAAGGCCAGGGCCTCATCCACCTGCTCCGGGGGCACGGCCAGCAGCAGCCCTCCCGAGGTCTGGGGGTCGCATAGGGTCAGCGGTACCATCTCGTCCACGCCGGGCGCGGAGAACGCATCGAGGTAGAAGGTAAGATTGTTGTAGGCTCCAGCCGGGATCATCCCCAGCCCCGCCATCTCCATGGTGCGGGGATAGAAGGGGACCACCCCGCTCTCCAGCCGGCAGCCGACGTTGTCCGCCAGCATGTTCAGCAGGTGTCCCAGCAGCCCGAAGCCGGTCACGTCGGTGCAGGCCCGTGCGCCTGCCTCGAGTGCCGCCGCCGCCGCCCCGGCGTTGAGCAGCCGCATGCCCTCGATCGCTTCTGTCATGCCGTCCTCCCCGATGAATTCACCCTTCAAGGCGGTGGCCAGGACACCGGTGCCGATGGGCTTGGTCAGCACCAGGAGGTCTCCCGGCTCCGCTCCCGCGGCGGTGAGCACCTTCCCGGGGTGGATCACGCCGGTGACCGCCAGGCCGTACTTGGGCTCGTCATCTTCAACGGTGTGCCCCCCGACGATGACCGCGCCGGCTTCGCGCACCTTGTCGGCACCGCCCCGCAGGATCTCCACCGCCGCTTCGTTCCCCAGCTTGCAGGGGTGGCAGTAGATGTTCATGGCCGTGAGCGGCTTACCGCCCATGGCGAAGATGTCGGAGAGGGCGTTGGCCGCGGCGATCTGCCCGAAGAGGTAGGGGTCGTCCACGATGGGGGTGAAGAAGTCCACCGTCTGCACCAGGGCCAGCTCGTCGCTCAACCGGTACACGGCCGCATCGTCAGGGGTCTCCAGCCCCACCAGCAGTTCCTCGCGCTGTTCGGCAGGGAGAGTGCTCAATATGTCCCTGAGGTCCTCCGGACCCAGCTTGGCCGCTCAGCCGGATTTGCTGGACCAGTGCGTCAGCCTTATCTTTTCGGACATCCGGCACCTCCCTTCCCGATAGAGAATCTTTATCCCCTACATTATACGCGGCTTATATGCCCGGCTGCCTTGTTCCCGGAACACGCCTCCCTGGATTTGTTTGAAGTTTAACCTCGTGTTAGCCTGATCGGAACATCCGCCTGTTTCAATGGACTCATGGGAGCAGTTTCGACTACTGTCCCCTTTGTGCCGGGTGGTTCTGCTCCAGCTGCTGGGGCGAGTGTGAGGGTAAGGACTGCGTACGGTGCACCACCGTCATGTCGGCTTACGCGCGGTAAGCCGGCGTCCGAAGACCCCGATCGCCGCTATTCCTCCAGGCTGGCGAAGTGGCGGGATATCTCCTCGACCAGGTGGACGCCGGCCCGGTGGGCGTCGGCCATGGCGGTGGGGTGCCGCTGCACCGCACCTTTGTCGTTCATTTTAAAGAAGAGCAGGCGCTCGTAGTAACTGATGTCCACCGTTTCGAAGAAGATGTCCAGCACCTTGATGGCCCCGTCGAAGGCGCGGGGGTTGTCCTGCCCGGCGGCGGAGAGGAAGAGGCCGCGGCGGGAGGGCTGGGTGGCCTGGTCGGTGATCTGCTCGCCCAGGGTGTTCTTTCTCTCCCAGACGCACTGAAAGCGGTCTATGAAGGCCTTGGTCTGAGCGTTGACGGAATTGAAATAGATGGGGGCGGCGATGACCAGGCCGTTAGCGGAGAGGACCTTTTTGTAGAGTTGGCCCATGCTGTCGTCCAGCACGCACTGTCCGGTCTTGTGGCAACTCTCGCAACCCGTACAGGCGTTGATGTCCCTTTTGCAGAGGAACACCTTCTCCACGCTGGCGCCGGCTTCTTCGGCTCCGCGCAGCGTTTCCTGCAGCAGGTTGGCGGTGTTGCCGCTCTGACGGGGGCTGCCCGCCAGGCCCAGGATCTTGATCATGCTTTCTCCTTCCGAACGCGCGCTCTAAACACCCCTCGATTTCTTCATGCAAATAGTATATTTAACGAATTGTATAAATCAAGAGAAAACGTAAAATTCTTGAATCGCCTTTTCAGACGATCCCGGCCTCACGCAGTTCGGTTATCTCCGCTGGTGAGAGGCCGATTTCCTCCAGCACCTGGCCGGTATGCTCCCCCAGCCGGGGAGCCGGCAGGTTGAACGTGACCGGGGTGGCGGACAGCTTGTAGGGGCTTCCGACGCACTCTATCTCTCCCTCCGGCCCGGGCATGGCCACTTTCATGCCGCGATGGGTCACCTGGGGGTCCTCGAACACCTGGGAGATGTCGTTTATGGTGGAGAAGGGCACGTCGTGGCCGGAGAGCCTGTCCAGCCACTCCGCCAGGGTCAGGGAATGAAAGGCCGCCGCCAGGCGCTCGATCAGCTCGTCACGGCGTTCCAGCCTCTCCGCGAAAGTCAACTCCCGCACATCCTCGAAACCGAAGCCCTCAAGCGCTTCGCAGAGCTCGCTCCAGAACCGGTCCTCGTGCACTATCCCCAGGACCAGGGAGCTGCCGTCGGCCGTGGTGAAGACGCGGTAATGAGGAAAAGAATCGGTGTTGTTGGTGGGAGGGACCATGCCCAGGCTAAAGAAGATACCGGCTTGCATGGGCAGGATGGAGACGACGCAGTCGAGCATGGAGATGTCCAGGTACTGGCCTTCGCCGGTCTTGTCCCTGGCCAGCAGGGCGGCCAGGATGGCGATGACCGCCTCCAGGCCGGCGGTGACGTCGGCCATCTCCAGGCCGGGGTTGATGGGGCGTCCGCCGCCGTCGGAGAGCAGGCTGAGCGCCCCCCCTATGGACATGTAGTTGATGTCGTGGCCCGGCCGGTCGCGGTAGGGGCCGTCCTGGCCGAAACCCGATATGGAGCAGTAGATGAGGCGGGAGTTGATGGCGCGCAGGGTCTCGTAGTCCGCCCCCAGGCGGGCCATGGTACCAGGGCGGAAGCCTTCCACCACCACGTCCGACGCGCGGACCAGCTCGTGCAACACGGCCTGCGCCTTTTCTTCTTTGAGGTTGAGGGTGACGCTCTTTTTACCCCGGTTGATCTGGTTGAACATGCCGGGGACCAGCCTGGCGAAATCTCCGGCAGGCGGTTCGATCTTGATCACGTCGGCCCCGAAATCGGCCAGGATGCCGGCGCAGTAAGGGCCGGGCAGGAGTTGGGTCAGGTCCAGTACCCTGGTCCCCTCGAGCGGTTTAGTCATCTTTTCCCCCTCATGGTCGCAATCCCGGCTTATAATATTATTATTATGGGTAACGACATCGGCGTCTACGTATGCCATTGCGGTACCAACATAGCGGGGAGCGTTGACTGCGAAGAGCTGGCCGGGTTCGCCGCGGGGTTGCCGGGCGTTAGCGTGGCCCGCTCCTTCGACTACATGTGCTCAGATCCCGGCCAGGGCATGATCGCCTCAGACATCCATTTACTGGGGCTGCGCCGGGTAGTGGTGGCTGCTTGCTCTCCCCGCCTGCACGAGCCCACCTTCCGCGCCACCCTGATGGAAGCGGGCATCAACCCCTACTGCCTGGAGATGGCCAACATCCGCGAACACTGTTCCTGGGTGCACGACGACCGGGAAGAAGCCACCCGCAAGGCGGAGAGGCTGGTGCGGTCCGCGGTGGCCCGGGCGGCGCGCCTCGAGCCCCTGCCGGAGAAGCGGGTGCCGGTCACGCCGGCCGCCCTGGTGGTGGGCGGAGGCATCGCCGGCATCCAGGCCTCTCTCAACCTGGCGCGGGCCGGGTACCAGGTCTGGCTGGTGGAGAGGGAGCCTTCCATCGGCGGGCACATGGCCCAGCTGGACAAGACCTTCCCCACCCTGGACTGCTCCGCCTGCATCCTCGCCCCCAAGATGGTGGAGGCGGCCCGCCATCCCCGCATCGAGCTGCTTACCTCGAGCGAGGTGGTGGAGGTCGAGGGTTATGTGGGCAACTTCCGGGTGAAGGTTTCAAAGAAGCCCCGCTACGTGGACATCGACGCCTGCACCGGCTGCGGGGAGTGCGCGGAAGCCTGCGGCATGCGCAAGGTGCCGTCGGAGTTCGAGGCCGGGCTGGCCAACCGCTCCGCCATCCACATCCCCTTCCCCCAGGCGGTGCCGCTGGCGGCGGTGGTGGACCCGGAGAGCTGCCTTCTTTTCACCCATGGAAAATGCAACCGGAAATGCCTGGAGGCCTGCTCGCCGGGGGCCATAGATCTCGATCAGAAAGAAGAAATGGTGGAGCTGGAGGTGGGAGCGGTGGTCCTGGCCACCGGCTTCGACCTCTTCGACGCGGCGGCCATGCCCCAGTATGGCTACGGGCGCTACCCGGACGTCATCTCCGGCCTGGAGTTCGAACGGCTCTCAAGCCCCAACGGGCCCACGGGAGGGCGCATTCTGACCAAGGACGGGAGCGAGCCGCAAGCCATAGCCTTTCTCCACTGCATCGGCAGCCGGGACGAAAACCACCACCCCTACTGTTCGCGCATCTGCTGTATGTACAACCTCAAGCAGGCCCATCTGGCGCGGGAGAAGACGGCGGCGCGGGTCTACCAGTTCTACATCGACCTGATGGCTTTTGGCCAGGGTTACCAGGAGTTTTACCAGAGGGTGCGGGAAGAAGGGGTCGTCTTCACCCGCGGCAAGTGTTCCGAGGTAGTGCAGTCAGGCGGACGCCTGCGGGTCATGGCCGAGGACACCCTGCTGGGGCGGCCGCTCCAGGTCGAGGTGGACATGGTGGTGCTGGGCACGGCGGTGGAGCCTCGGCCCGGCGCGGAGGAACTGGCGCGGGTTTTCGGTGTCGCCCGGGACCGGGATGGTTTCTTCTCGGAGGCCCATCCCAAACTGCGGCCGGTTGAGACCTGCGTCGGCGGCGTCTTCATCGCGGGATGCTGCCAGGGCCCTCGTGACATCCCCGACACGGTGGCCCAGGCTTCGGCAGCGGCGGCGGAGGCGCTGGCCCTGCTGGCCGCGGGAGAGGTGGAAGTAGAAGCCGCGGTGGCCGTGGCCGAAGAGGAGCTTTGCCGGGGCTGCGGGTCCTGCGTGGAGGCTTGCCCCTACGGGGCGCTGGCGCTGGCATCTGGGCGGGTGGAAGTGACGGAGGCGCTCTGCAAGGGCTGCGGCCTCTGCGCGGCGGAGTGCCTTTCGGGAGCGCTCCAGGTGCTCAACCTCACCGACGCCATCCTGCTGGCCCAGATCGGTGCGCTGGGGAGGGCTGGTAAATAATGGAAGACAATACCATCAAGCTGGACGGGACGGAACCGGGTTTCTTCGGCGAATTACTGCGAGACACCGAGGCGGGGGAGAAACTCTTCAGCTGCATGCAGTGCGGCACCTGTGTGGGCTCGTGCCCCACCGCCAGGGCCTGGGAGGTCACTCCCCGCCAGCTGGTGCGCCTGCTGCAACTGGGGCGCAAGGAGGAAGTGCTCAGGCCGGAGGTGCTCTATTACTGCTCGCAGTGTTACTCCTGCAAGTCCCGCTGCCCCATGGGCATACAGTTGACCGAGCTTCTGATGGAGGTCCGGCGCCTGGCGGTGCGCGAGGGGGCGGGTCCCCTGGAGGCGCAGGACGCCCTGCTCAAGAGCGTACGCAATTACGACAACCCCTGGATGCAGCCACGCCAGTCGCGTGACCGCTGGGCCAAGCGGCTGCGCCTGAAGACCCTGCCGCGGGATAAGGCCGAAGTGCTCTACTACCCCGGCTGCACCGCCGCCTACGTGGCCGGCGCCCAGCCGGTGGCGGTGGCCGCGGCCGAGCTGCTGCAGCGGGCGGGGGTGGACTTCGGCATCCTGGGCAAGGAAGAGGTCTGCTGCGGATCCACCGCCCTGCGGGTGGGGGAGCGCGGCCTCTACGAGGAGCTGGCCGGGCGCAACCTGGAAACCTTCCGCCGGACCGGGGCCTCCACCATCGTCACCGCCTGTTCGGGCTGCTACGGGGTGATCAGGCACGAATACCCGAAGCTGGGAGAGCTGGACGCCGAAGTGCTCCACCTCTCCGAGTTCCTGCTGCGGCTGGTGGAGGAGGGAAAGCTGGAACTGCCCGAGGTACGAAAGCGGGTCACCTACCACGACCCCTGTCACCTGGGGCGGCACGGCGGTGTCTTCGATGCCCCCCGCAGGGTCCTCGAAGCGGTGCCGGGGCTGGAACTGGTGGAGATGGACCGCATCCGCGAGAACAGCCTCTGCTGCGGGGCGGGAGGCGGCGTGCGCACCGCCCACGGCGACCTCGCGGCCGAACTGGCGGCGGCCCGCCTGGAAGAGGCGGCTTCTACCGGGGCGGAAGCCCTGATCACCTGCTGCCCCTTCTGCGAGGCCAACCTGGGAGACGTCTCACGGGCCGCGGGCGGCCTCCCCGTCTACGACCTGGTGGAGCTTCTGGGCTTATAGCCGATAGTTACCGGTTTTCCGAATTACGCTTTTCCAATTTCTGGGAAAGAATTCGATTTTCGAGACCTGACCCCACCGATAACCCCACCGAGGCGGCGTCCACCGAGGCGGCACCGATATCCCCGATCCCCAGCATGTAGCCGATGGAGTTGTGAGCCCAGGTCTTGTTGCCACCGTACATCGAGCGCTCGCATACCAGCTGGACGTCGCTGTCTACCAGGGTCGAGACGTTGAAGGTGCTGACGTAATCGGCCACGTTGACGGAGATACGCGAGGCGGCGGCGATGGCTACGTCCTGCGGGCCCTGGGACGATACCGTCGTCGGTCATGAAGATCATGTCGAAAGCCCCGTCGTAATTCGTGGGGTTCTGCACCAGTATCCAGGTCTCCATCCCTCCGCCGGTGCTGCCTTCCGGCAGTACCCACAACGGATAGATGAAGGGCGAGCCGACCGAGTCGTGGCCCCAGGTGCGGGAGGTGTCGTACATGGCTCGCTCGCAGACGATCTTTCCGTCCGTCTCAACGCTGCCCGCGGCTGAGTCCCAGGTAAGGACGGTGGTTGAGACGTTGTATGAATCCACGAACAATCCCAGGTCCGTGGAGACCCGTGAGTTGGCGGGCAGGGAGAGTTCTATGTACGCATCCGGGGGTATGTTATCGCCCATGGGAAAGATTATGACGTCCTGGGCATAATTCATGGGGTTCTGCACCAGTATCCAGGTCTCCATCTCTCCGAGGGTGCAGCCTTCGGCGAAACACCAACCGGCTTCAGGGCTGGTGGCGCCGATGGAGTCATGCCCCCACTGCCGGCCGTTGCCGTACACGGCCCTTTCGCAGATGATATCGCCGCCGGTACTGGCCACCTTGGTGGAGACGTTGTAGTCGGTGACGTAATTGCTCACATCGAAGCTGACGCGCGAATTGCCCGGGATGTTGTAGTCCTGGGGTCCGGGGACGTTGCCGGTAGAGGTCATGAAGTTCACGTCCACGCTGACCGCGCCGGCGTTGGGGTTCTGCACCAGCACCCAGGTCTCCATGCCTCCGTCCGTAGACCCTTCGGCCAGGTACCAGGTGGAAGAAGGCGTGGTGACCCCGATGGAGTCGTGTCCCCATTGCCGGCCGTTGCCGTACACGGCCCGCTCGCAGACGATGGTACCGGCCGACCGCGGCCACCCTGGTCGAGACGTTGTAGCTGGTGACGTAAGTCCCGGCGTTTAAGGAGATGCGGCTGTTGGGGGCGATGGTCAGGTTCTGCAGCTCGGCCGGCTTGACCGCGCCGCTGTCGGTCATGAACTCCACGGCCACAACGGCGTTCACGTCGCCGGGGTTCTGCACCAGCACCCAGGTCTCCATGCCTCCGTCCGTCGACCCTTCGGCCAGGTACCAGGTGGAAGTGGCGGTGACGAAGAGCCAGTACTCCGACCACCCGCTCCAGGTGTCCGTCGCTGTCCTGGTAGCGCACCCTCCAGAAATATGTCTCGTTCGGGTCCAGGCTGGTCCTTCCGGCCAGGGCGCTGGCGAAAGTGCCGCTGGCCGCGTTCACTACCGTGCTGGTCTCGGCGGCAACGGAAGTGCGGGTCCACTCCGGGTTCGTCCAGAGGTCCTGATCGTGCCAGTCGTCCAGCTGCCACTCCGTGGCCTTGTGGGCATTGCTGCCGGTGTAGGCGGAAGCCTTGAGGGTGGGGTTCAACACCACGTCGACCCGTCCGAAACCAGGCTCCACCAGGGTGGGCGTTCCCGGCGCGGCCAAGGCGGCACCCCCCTGAACCGCCAGGCAGGCGATGGACAACAACAGCACCATCATGGGGGCGAAGCACCTCAATAGCAGGCTCCTGGATCCACGCATCATTCCTACCTCCTCACAATAAGGCCTCTCGAACCGGCAATACGGCGCAGCTTAGCGTGCTGAAGCGCCGGCCGCTTCGAGTAAGGCTTCCCCATAACCCTGGAAGTCGAAGAAGTCGACGCCGGCCGCGGTGGACCGGAAACCGGCCGTCGCGCCGGTCGAGAGGGCAGAGCCGCCCGACCCCAGGATGTACCCTATGGAATTATGGGCCCAGGACCGCTCCGGACCGTACATGGAACGCTCGCAGGCGACGTAGTTATCCGAGTCCACCAGCACCGAGACGTCGTATGTCTCGACGTAGTCGCCGATGTTGAAAGTGCGCCGGGTGAAGGCGGGAATACTTCACCGCCGGGCCCATCACGATGCCTCCATCGGTCATGAAGACCAGCTGGACGTTGGCGGGATTGAGGTCCGCGTCGGAATAATTGTAGATCAACAGCCAATCCTCCATTCCCCCCGCCGTGCTTCCCCTCCGGCAGGCACCAGGCCAGGCCGGGCGGGAAGCGGGTGCCGATGGAGTCGTGGCCCCAGGTGCGTGAGGTGTCGTACATGGCCCGCTCGCAGATGACTCTGCCGGTGGTCTCCGGCACCGAGCCGGCTCTCGTTCCAGGTGAAGATGTTGACCGAGACGTCCTATGACTGTACGTAGTCCCCGACGTTGACGGTCATCCGGGAACCGCCCGGGACGATGAAGCGGGGAGGGTTTATGCCCAGTACCCCGTTGGCATCCGAGAAGAAGAAGGCCACTTCCTGCTGATAGCTCATGGGGTTCTGCACCAGCACCCAGGTCTCGAACCCCGCCCCGGTGCACCCCTCGGCGAAGACCCAGTTGAAGGAGGGCTCGGTGGCGCCGGCGGAGTCGTGTCCCCACTGCCGGCCGTTGCCGTACATGGCGCGCTCGCAGACCACGCCGCCCCCCGTGGACACTACCGTTGTGGATACCTGGTAAGTCACGGCGTAGAGGCCGATATCGAAGGTCCGGCGTGAATTGGCCGGGATGGGGATGTCCTGCAGCTCACCCGGAGCCGACAGCCCTTTCTCCGTCTGGAGGGAGAGGTCCACGGTGACCGGCACGGGATTGGGGTTCTGCACCAGCACCCAGGTCTCGAACCCACCGTCCGTCGCTCCTTCCGCCAGGTACCAGGTGCTGGAGGGAGAGGTGACCCCGATGGAGTCGTGCCCCCAGGCGCGGTCCGGCCCGTAGACGGCGCGCTCGCAGACGATGGTGCCGGAGGAGGCCGTGATCATGGTGGATACGTCGTAGGTGGTCACGTAGGAGCCCACGTTGTAGGAGCGGCGGCTGTTGGGCGGGATGACGTCGCCCCGGGGGCCGTCCACCAGGCCCTGGCCGGTCTGGAAACCGATGTCCACCACGGCGTCGGTGTCGCCGGGGTTCTGCACCAGCACCCAGGTCTCCATTCCCCCGTCCGTCGACCCCTCCGCCAGGTACCAGGTGGAGGTGGCGATGATGAAAAAGCCCGGGTTGGACCAGGAACTGGCGGTTGAATAGATGTTGATGTAGCGGAGCCTCCAGTAGTAATAGCCGTTGGGCGCCAGGCTGGTCCGGCCGGCCAGGCTGTCGGCGAAAGTTCCGTTGGCCGCGCTGACCACCGTCGAGGTCTCCGGGTCGGCCGAGAGGCGGGTCCATTCCGGGGAAGAAAAGTCGGAGTCATCGTCGATCTGCCACTCCGCCGCCGCCTGGTCGAAGTCCCCGGAATACTCCGAGCCCTCGAGCCCGGGATTGACGGACACGTCCAACCTGCCGTTGTGCGGCGTGACCGTAGAGGGCTGGCGGACGAGGGCGACGGCCGGTGCCGGGAAAGCGGCAAGGACGGACAGGGTGAGCAGGACCACCGGAACCATTCTCAAACACTTCATGAGCAAAGTATCCCCTTCTTCGAGAGAATAGATCCCCTGAAGAATCATATCAGATACGCCGGGCCGAGAGTTAACACTTCCGTCCCGATGTGTTAGACTAAGCCCCGGTTGCGACCGGGATAGACGGGACGAGAAGATGATTGTTGACCTGCACATACACACCAACCGCTCCTCCTACTGCAGCGGACTTTCCCCCGACGACCTCATCACCACCGCCATGGACCTCGGGCTCGACGGCGTGGGGGTCACCGAGCACTCCACCCACCGCGGCGCCCAGATCGCCTACGACATGGCCCACGAGCATGCCCTGGTGGTCTTCCGGGGGGTGGAGGTCTACACGCCGGAAGGGGACATGCTGGTCTACGGCATCTCCTCACCCGTCGAGGTGGACATGGATTTCGAGAAACTCTACGACCTGGTGCGAGCGGAAGGCGGCGTGATCATCGCCGCCCATCCCACCCGGGGCTACTGGGGACATCACCGCAAGTACAAAGGGCACACTTCCGAGGAGATACTCGCCCGCCTGGACGGAGTGGAGACGCACAATGGCGGCTGCAAGCGGGGCCTCAACGACCTGGCCGCGGAGCGGGCGGGCCGCCTGGGCGTGGTCTCTACCGGCGGGAGCGATGCCCATATCAAGAACTCCGTGGGGAAGTGCCTGACCGTTTTCGAGCGCGATTTTACCACCGAGGAAGAGCTGGTCGAAGAGATCAGGGCCGGCCGCTGCCGTGGAGCCTACCTGGAAGAAGTCCCCGGGGAGCGGCAGGCCTGAGCGTCTTCCCGGATGCCTGCCGGGTATTTGAGAATCAAGTATAATCTGAGGCATGGCTACTGAAGACACCGATACCCGGAAGAGCCCCGGCGGCAAGATGGACCTCCGGTGGAAGAAATACGCCATCCCGGTCTCGCTGGGGCTTACTTTCGTTCTTTTCCTGTTACTGCGCCTGCGATACATCTCTTCCATACCCATGTGGGACGAAGCCCGCTTCGTCTACTACGTGCGAGCCCTTGTTTCCAGTGACCCAGAGGTATTGTTCAAGGAGGGGATCTACTTTCATCCCCCACTCTACCTGTTAACCTGTCGATTCGGCATGGGGATATGGGGAGAGAGCCTGGAGCTCTACCGTGCCATCTCCCTGGTCTTCTCCTCGATGTCGTTTTTTGTCCTCTACTTCCTGGTGCGGGAGGTGAACGGGCGCATCGTCGCTCTTTTTTCCTGCCTGGCTCTGGCCCTGCTTCCCGCCGCCAGCAGCACCGATGTCTGGGCAAAGGAGGATCCGCTCTGCGTATTCATGGTGCTTTGCACCCTGCTTTTCTTCGTGCGCCGCCGTTATCTGTTGAGCGGGTTGTTCTTAGGCTTGAGCTTGCTCAGCAAGGAGAACAGCATCCTGCTTCTGCTCATCCTGCCTACCTACCTTCTGCTGATGCGGGAGAAGAAGGAGACGTGGCGGAAACTGGGCGCCGCCACGGTTGTAGCCGCGGTGGTCTGCTCGTGGTGGTATATATTTTTTTCCGGGATGAACTCGTCCAAGCTGGGTTTCTTTACGGGCTCGATCACCAGCCTCGGGGACTGGAGCCGCCCCTGGCACTTTTACATCTCCGGGACGGTCATTGACCTGGGATGGCCGCTGCTTCTACTGGCCATATGGGGCAGCGTCCGCTCCATCCGGGAATATCTCGATGGTGGGAATCGCCAGGGCATATTGCCGGTGATCGTGGTAGTGGAATGCTACCTGGTCTTTTCCCTCTCCAACGGCAAACCTTTCTGGATGATAACCCTGGCCTTGCCCGCCTGGGCCTGGCTGGCCGGATCGGGGCTTAAGGCCATGTATGACTTCTTCGCCGTCCGTGGGCGCGGCCTGGCGATATTCGCGGTGGCGGCCTCGCTGGTGGCCATGCTCGGCGTCAATGCACACACGGGGGCGGACCGTTACATCCCGGCGCGCGATTATTCCTTTTACAGGTCGTCCGTTCTGTCCAGGGATATCGCCGATCTGATCAACCGGGAACTACCGGAGGGCTCAACCGTAGTCATGTACGTACGCGAGGCGATCGTCAACCCCATTACCATTTTCTATCTACGTCCCGATATCGGATACGTGTTCCTGACGGAGGAACTTGACAACCCTGAGAAAGTGAGTGATTTCCTGGGAGTCTGGTCGGCAAAGGGAGCGGACGCGGGCTTCTTTGAATACGATGAATGGGGCGCCTGGCTGGCTCACATCTATCATCATTATCTCGGCGGCGATTTGACCGAGACCCCGTACGGTTATCTCGTTGTGCCTGTAGGAAGGAACTACCCCATCGTCGCGGCCGGTCATTACCCTTCCCACCCTCAACCCTTATAATCTGAAGAATGAAGAACGTGAACAACCAGGGCGGCAAGGGCGGCGGGAGCGACAACGCCTGGGACGCCAGCATCAGGGGGATCAACGAGTTCGCCGAGAAATGGGTACGGCGCATGCCCCTCTTCCGTTCCGTGCGCGACGCCTTTACCGGCGGGCCGGGTGAGGACTTCATCGACTGGGACCAGTCCGAATCCATAGCCGGCATCGTCGCGCTCTCCAACGGCAGCAGCTCTCCCATCGCCGACGCCGAGACTCACCGGTTCTTTGAGGAGATGTCGCGCCACAGCGAGGAACTGGTGGAGGGCTTCACCGGCCTGGCCCTGAAGGAGCCTCTGCAGGCTCCGTACGTCCTGGACCGCCCCGCCTGGGTCCACGCCAACCTGGAGAGCTTCAAGCTCATCTTCGAGCCCTTCTCCCGCAGTTACTCCAGTGCCCTCAAGAAGATGGAAGGGCGGCGCAAGCGGTCGGGCAGGTTGTCGAAACAGTTTACCCGGGGCATCCTCACCGTACAGATAGGGCTGGTGATGGGCTATCTCTCCCGCAACGTCCTCGGCCAGTTCGACCTGGGCCTGCCCAAGCAGGAGGATGCAGGCAAACTCTACATCGTCTATCCCAACATGCTACAGACGGAGGGGCGCATGCACGTGGCGTCGACACGGGATTTCCGCCTCTGGATAACCCTGCACGAGGTCACTCACGCCTTCGAGTTCGCCGCCTTTCCCTGGACCAGGGCGTTCATGCGCCGCATGATGGACGAGTATTTCTCCAGCGTCACCGTGCGCCTGGACGGAATGGGGACCGGCAAGTCGCCCGGCTTCTCCCCCTCGGACCTCAAGGACACGGCCAAGCTCAACGAGCTCATCAACAAGGGTGGCCTGATATCGGTGATGCACAACCCCGAACAGCGAGAGATACTCGGCCGCATCCAGGCCTTCATGTCCCTGGTGGAGGGGTATAGCAACTTCGTCATGGACGGGGTGGGGCAAGACATCCTTCCCACCTACCAGGAGATGAAGGAGGCCTTCGCCAAGCGCCGGGAGTCCAAGACCGGGGCGGAGCGCTTCATCGAGAAGGTGCTGGGCTTCGACCTCAAGCTGCAGCAGTATCAGATCGGCGAGCTCTTCTGCCGCGAGGTATTCGACAAGGAAGGGGTGGAATTCCTCAACCTTGCCTGGAAGCGGGAAGAGAACCTCCCCACCTACGAGGAGATACACCACCCCTTCCTCTGGATCGAGCGCATGCGCGATGCCGAGGGGCGGCAAGTGGAGCATTTCGAGATATGAGCAGGCAGCTCGATCTAATCGGTGCTGTTGACCGCCAGCAGCCACGCCGCCACCCCGGCGACGCGGGCCGACTGGTAGAGGCCGTCCAGGTTGATGGCGGAGGCGGTGTCGGCGGTGGTGTGGAACTCGGGGTGTTCGCTCCGTTCGTACCATGACCAGTCACAGGTGACGCTGGGTATGTGATAGAGGAAGAAAAGGTCCGAGGACGACCCGGTGCCGCTGCCGTTGATCTCCAGTACCACATCGAGGAAGGCGGAGGCTTCATCCAGGGCTTCCACCGTGGGCCGGTTCTTCTTGAAGTTCTGGTCCCAGACATCCATGTATTCACCTTCGCCACTGGCCAGGCCCTCCAGGTCGATTATCAGCACGTCGCCCTGCAAGCCCAGCTTTTCGATCTCCTCGGCCATGGCCTTGGATCCGAAGTAACCGCTCTCCTCGGCGTTGAACTCGGCAAAGACCAGGCTGACGGGCGGTTTCTCGTCCAGGGAAGCCATCACCCTGGCCAGCTCCAGCACGGCCGCGGCTCCCGAAGCGTTGTAGTCGGCTCCCGGATAGTACTCCCCGGTCTCCGTGTCTACCCCCAGGCCGTCGAAGTTGGCGGCGATCACCACGTAGAAATCCGGATTGTCGGTGCCCGGTATGACCCCGATGACGTTGGATATGCTCACGGCTTCCTCGGTGGCGGGCGGGTTTTCGAGGAAGAGGCGGGTGGAAGGCACAATGAACTCCTGGCGCAGGCCGGTGAGGCCCAGGGCCGTGAAGGGCTCCAGCCCGAGGTCGCGGAACTCGTCCTCCAGGAAGGATGTCACTTCTTCGTTCTGAGGTGAACCGGCCGGCCTGCCCCGCAGCTCGGAAGAGGCCAGGTAATCGACGGTCTCCTGCATGCCTGCGGCGTCCACGGAGTCGGCTATCCTGGTCAGCAGCGCGGATTGTGGCAGTCCGTCCTGTCCCCCTCCCGAATCCTTGTCATCACCGCAGCCCGCCACGCCAAGTGTGCCCAGCAAGGCGGAGAACACCAGCAGGGTTGCCAGGAAGACGTGGGAGCAGGGGCTATTTCTTTTTATTGTCACGCTTGGACTTCTCTCCCTCGAGTTCCTCCACTTCCTGGGCGATGGAGGCTTCGGCTTTGCGGTTGTTCAAGTATAGCGGGACCAGTATGGCCAGGATGACCAGGATGGCGGCCAGGACTATCAGGATGTACAGCCAGAGCCAGGATTTCTCACTCTCTTCCTCGCTCGAGCCGGTCAGCCCCAGGTCCTTAGGGTTGATGCCCAGGGCCGTGAAAGCGTCGGAAGCGCGGCTGGCTTCGTCGATATCCACAGTGATGTTGATATCTTCGGTCTGGGCCGCTTCCTTGATGGTCCGGACCAGTTGCTCCATGGCCATCTTGGCCTGTTCCGGCGTTTCCTTCAGGGACATCAGCTCGCCCGAGAGGTTCACGGAATAGGTGTTGCCGGTCATGCTCTTGGTGGAGTAGAGCATCTTCACGCCCTCCGGCAGGAAGGAAGTGTAGCCCTGGGCCTTCTCTTCCTCGGTGGGTCCTTTGAGCAGGTCGGTCACGGTGAACTCCACCATCTGACCTCCGCCGGGGATTTCCCGGGTCACCCCGACCAGCTCCCCGTCTTTAAAGAAGAAGATCATCAGCGGGGTGGCCTCGGTCTGCTGAGTAGTCGTTGCACCGGCATCCTCCGTGGTGGTGGTGCCGGCCGGCTGTTCGCCGGTGGGCGCCTCCTGGGCCAGGGCGTGTCCCGCCAGCGACAGGAGCAGCATCAGGGCCGCCAGCGCCGCGACGAAAGCGACTGTAAAGTATCCGCGGGTTCTGGTCATGTTAAAACCTCTTTCATCTCCAGGGATCGATATCACCATGACATTCTATCGTTTAGATGTTCCGCCTTACAACTTGGGTTTCCTTCCCGGTGATGTTATAAAGAATAGCAGGTGAGTTAGATGAAGAAGATACTGATTATTGAGGACGAGCGTCCGCTGGCCGAAGCTCTGGGGTACAGCCTGGAGAAAGAAGGCTACGCGGTGGAGTTGGCCTTCGACGGGCAGGCCGGCTATGGCCGGTTCAAGGCCGGCGGGATCGACCTGATCCTGCTCGACCTGATGCTGCCGGGCATGGACGGCCTGGAGGTCTGCCGCCGTATCCGCGGCGAGTCCGGCCTCCCCATACTCATGCTCACCGCCAGGGACTCCGACATCGACAAGGTGCTGGGGCTGGAGATGGGCGCCGACGATTACGTCACCAAGCCCTTCAACACCCGGGAGCTGGTCGCGCGCATCAAGGCGGTGCTGCGTCGGGTAGAGGGGCCGGAGCGGGTCGGGCTGGCGCGCCTCGACTGGGGCGGCATCACCCTGGACACGGAGAGCCACGAAGCTTCTTTTGAGGGAGAGCTGCTTAACCTCACCCCCACCGAATACGGCCTCCTGGAGGTGTTCATGCGCCACCCCCGCAAGGCTCTGCCCCGGGAGTACCTCCTGACCCAGGTCTGGGGTGGCGGTTTCTACGGCCCGACCAAGACCCTGGACGTGCACATCCGCCACCTGAGGGAGAAGCTGGAGAGGGACCCGGCGCGCCCCCGCTACATCGTCACGGTGCGCGGAGTTGGTTACAAGCTCGACAAGCCGGGGGAGAACGGGTAGATGAGCCTCCGGCGGTTCCTGCTCTTCCGTTTCGCCCTGGCTCTGACCGCCCTTCTGGCCCTGGCGGCACTGCTGCACGTGCTGGTGCCCGGATGGGTGGAGCTCATCCTCATCCTGGTCCTGCTGGTGGTGGTACTGCTACTGGTGACGGGATGGACCGAGCACACCCTCGCCGCCGACCTGAAGGAGATGGGTGAAGCCGCGGAGCGGGTGGTGGTGGAGGGCGAGCTCGAGGCCATGCCCCAGCCCGGACTGACCGATCTGCAGGGGCTGGCTCTGGACCTGGGGGTAATCGGTTCCCGGGTCAAGGAGCAGTACCAATCGCTGGAGGGGGAAAAGGAGAAACTGGAGACCATCCTCAACAGCATCAATGCCGGCATCATCGTTCTCGACGAGGACGGCAAGGTGGAACTGATCAACCCGGCTGCCGCCAGGATACTGGGGGCCAGCCAGGCTTTCGCCCTGGGCCGCGCCCTGGTGGAGATACACCCCTCCTCCGCCATCGACCGGGCCGTGGAGAACTCCCGTTACGGCGAGGAGGGGGAAGCCGAGGTGGAGATAACCATACCCCGCAAGAGGATACTGCGGGTCAGGACCAACCCCATCCGCGGGAGGGAAGAAGCGGGGGAAGGAGAGCCCGGCGGGGTCATCTGCGTCCTCGAGGACCTCACGGCCACGCGGGGGATGGAGAGGATGCGCCGCGACTTCGTGGCCAACGTCTCCCACGAAATGCGCACCCCCGTCGCCACCCTGAGAGCGCTGGTGGAAGCCTTGATGTCTGGAGCCCTGGAAGACGCGGAGCGGGGCCGGCGCTTTCTTTCCGACCTGGACTCGGAATCGGGGCGCCTGGCCGGCCTGGTGGAGGACCTCCTCACCCTCTCCAGGCTGGAGACGGCGGAGTTCGCCCCGCAACCCAACTACTTCCCGTTAGAGGAACTGATCATGCAGGTACAGGACGACAAGAGGATCCTGGCGGAAAGGTACGGAATAGAACTCGACTTCAGAAAGCAGGGTGAGGGCATAATCATGTACGGGGACCGTGGGCTGGTCCGGACGGCCATCGCCAACCTGGTGGACAACGCCGTCAAGTACAACCGGCCCGGCGGCAGGGTGGAGATAGCCGCCACATCCGACGACGACGACGTCAGGATCACCGTCACCGATACCGGCATCGGCATTCCCGCCAGGGACCGGCAGAGGGTCTTCGAGCGCTTTTACCGCGTGGACCGGGCGCGTTCCCGGGAGACCGGAGGCACCGGCCTGGGCCTCTCCATCGTCCGCCACGTAGCCGAACTGCACGACGGCTCGGTCTCGGTGACCAGCACCGAGGGAGAGGGGTCCACCTTCACCCTCACTCTTTCACTTCGCTGATCAGGCGTTCCACCCTGCGGCGGATCTCGTCGCGCGTGGCCCGGAAGAACTCGATGTCTTTGCCCGCGGGGTCTTCGATAAGCCACTCCTCCAGGCGGTCCTTCGCGGGGAAGGCGGCTTTCGCAATACAGCCGAAGGAGATGATCCGGCCGAACTCACCCAGCCGCGGAGACATCCAGTTTCTTGGAGAGATTCCCTGAGATGTCGATGCCCGCTTCCCGCATCACCTCAACCGCCAGTGGGTTAACCCTGCCGGACGGGAAGGTGCCGGCGCTCTCGGCCCCGTCACTATTTGACAGAGTGTTATAAAAAGCCTCCGCCATCTGGGAGCGGCAGGCGTTCTCCCCGCACACGAACAGCACTCTCTTCCCGGTCCGTGATTTATCCAAAATTCAACCTCCCTTAATCCGTTCCCAACCTTCGGCTGCTTCAATTAAACCATGAAAGAAAGAAAGGAGGTGATGTGGAATGACGGGAAACTGCGATATCTGCGGTGACTACAGGCAGTTCGACTACTGCCCCCTCTGCGCCGAGTGGTTCTGCTCCAGCTGCTGGGGCGAGTGTGAGAACAAGGACTGCGTACGGTGCGCCACCATCATGTCGGCTCACGCCAGGTGAGCCGGCTTCCCTCTTAACCCGGAATTAACCAAACTATTACTCAACTTTTCCCTGGATAAAACCCATTCTCAACTATCCGGCTGTTTCAATGGCTTTAGGGAAAAGGTCATTGAAGAAAGGAGAAAGAGAGAATGAGAACGAGAACGATGGGCTTTCTGGGAATCATCTGCCTGGTGGCGCTGCTGAGCATGACCGCGTTCCTGGCGGGGTGCGGTGAGGAGGAAGGCTCGGAAAACGATGCCGCCACGTTCACCGGCACGGTCAAGTGTTCCGGTTCCACCACCGTACTGCCCCTGGCGCAGGAAGCGGCATCCATGTTCATGGACGCCAACCCCGACGCCACCGTGGAGGTGCAGGGCGGCGGTTCCAGCGTGGGCATCACCCAGGTCAAGGAGGGCGTGGTGGACATCGGCATGAGCTCTCGCGACATCAAGTCCGAGGAGAACGCCGACGGCTCACTGGTGCCCACCAGGATAGCACTGGACGTCATCGACGTCGTCGTCAACCCCAAGGTCAACGTGGACAACCTCACCACCGAGCAGGTCAAGGACATCTTCACCGGCAAGATCACCAACTGGAGCGAGGTCGGCGGAGCCGACGGCGAGATCATCGTGGTGGTCAGGGACAAGGCCTCCGGCACCCGCGAGATGTTCGACGAGAAGGCCCTGGGCAGCAAGAAGGACGCGCCGGTGGAGCCGGTGGCCTCGGCCATCGAGTGCAACTCCAACGGCATCGTGCGCGAGACGGTGGCCTCCAAGGCCGGCGCCATCGGCTACATCTCCTCCGGTTACGTCAACAACACCATCAAGGCCGTCAAGTACAACGGCGTGGCCCCGTCGGTGCAGACCGCCAAGGACAAGACCTACACCCTCTCCCGCTACCTCTACCTGGTCACCAAGGGGCAGGCCTCCGGGGCCGTCCAAGGGCTACATCGACTACGTCCTTTCCGACGATTTCCAGAACGACGTCGTGGCCACGGAGTACATCCCCATCAAGCAGGCACAGTAAGCGGTTGATGGGATGATTTCTTATGCGGTTGGGCGCCTATCCGGGAGGAGGAGCTACAACCTCCCATACCCACCAATATTAAGGAAGAGCGGGACGGTGAGATGAAGAGAGACGGACAAGGTCACCAAGTCGGTGACGCTGGCCTTCGCCTCCATCTCTTTCCTGGGCATCCTGCTCATCTTCCTCTTCATCCTCAAGGAGAGCTGGCCCGCCTTCACCGAACTGGGGCCGTCAAACCTCTTTTCCACCACCTGGAGTCCCAACGTCAGCGATCCCGCGGCCGGGCAGTACGGCATGCTGGCCTTTCTGAACGGCTCCATCCTGACCACCCTGGGGGGACTGCTGATCGGGGCGCCCCTGGGGGTGGGGGCGGCCATCTTCATCGACCAGGTGGCGCCCATACGGATGGGCCAGGTGATCAGCCGCGGCATCGGGCTGCTGGCCGGCATCCCCTCCGTGGTCATCGGCTGGTTCGGCCTGACCCGGCTGGTGCCCTTCCTGGCCAAAGCCTCCGGCACGGGTGGAGACGGGTTGCTGGCGGCCAGCCTGGTGCTGGGGGTGATGACCCTGCCCACCATCACCTTTCTTGCGGTGGAAGCCCTGCGGGCCCTGCCGCCCGAGCACCGCGAGGCCTCCCTGGCCATGGGGGCGACGCGCTGGCAGACCATCTACCGCGTCCTGGTGCCGGCGGCACGCCGGGGCATCCTGGTGGCGGTGATCCTGGGCATGGGGAGGGCTATCGGCGAGACCATGGCCGTGCAGATGGTCATCGGCAACTCCCGCCAGATCACCTGGGCCCCCTTCAAGACCACCAGCACCCTGCCCTCGCGCATCATCACCGACATGGGGGAGTCCAGCGGGCTGTTCCGCAACGCCCTCTTCGCCCAGGGCCTGGTGCTGCTGGCCCTGGCCATGCTGCTGATCCTGCTGATGAAGCTGGTGACGAGAGAGGGCAAGGGATATCGATGAACAAGAGGACCACCGACCGCATCGCCACCGCGGCTTTCTGGGCAATCGGAGGGCTGGCCATGGCCATCCTCCTGTTCATCCTGGCCGACATCTTCTTCCGGGGGCTGAGCACCGCCCTCAAGCCCTCTTTCTTCCTGGGCAAGCCGGAAGCGATGAAGGAAGGGGGAGGCATCTTTCCCATGATCGTCTCCTCCGTCTACCTGGCTTTCTGGACCATGCTCATCGCCCTGCCCGTCTCCCTGGGGGCGGCCATCTACCTGGCCGAGTTCTCCCGTCCCGGCAGCCGGGTGACCGGAGTCATCCGCTTCTGCGCCGACAGCCTGGCCTCCCTGCCCTCCATCGTCTTCGGCCTCTTCGGCATGGTCTTCTTCTCCATGTACCTGGGGTGGGGGACCTGCCTGCTGGCCGGGGCCTGCACCCTGGCCCTGCTCAACCTGCCGGTGCTCATGCGCAGCGCCGAGGAGGCCATGCTCAGCGTGCCCCGCACCTACCGGGAGGCTTCCCTGAGCCTGGGGGCGGGACAGTGGTACACCATCCGCCAGGTGGTGGTCCCCTCGGCCATGCCCGGCATCCTGGCCGGCACGGTGCTCACCGTCGGCCGCATCCTGGGCGAGTCCGCCTCGCTCATCTACGTGATGATGCTGTTCACGCGGAAGGTGCCTTCCCTAAACCCCCTGGGCAACGCCGCGCCCCTGGCTTCCAACATCTGGTACACCCAGTCGGAGGCCCTCATCCCTGACTACCGCACGGTGGTGGACGGCAGCGCCGCTTTCCTGCTGCTGATGGTGCTGGTCATAAACTTCGCGGCGAGGGCTCTCGGGAGGTATTACCAGAAGAAGAAAGGTATCGGTGAGATCGGTGCAAGAGCTTGACCACAAGATGAAAGATAGAAGGCCTGAGCCTCCACTACGGCAGCTTCAAGGCCCTGGAGGATATCGACCTGGACATCCCCTGCCGCCGCATCACCTCCCTCATCGGCCCCTCCGGCTGCGGCAAGAGCACCCTGCTGCGCTGCCTCAATCGCATGAACGACCTGGTGGAAGGGTGCCGGGTGGAGGGGCGGGTGATGCATGGACGGCAGCCAACGTCATCGACCTCTCGGCTACGACGTCATCGACCTGCGGCGGCGGGTGGGCATGGTCTTCCAGCGCCCCAACCCCTTCCCCAAGAGCATCTACGAGAACGTGGTCTACGGCCTGCGGGTGGACGGCGTCAGGAGCAAGGAGGACCTCGACGGCCTGGCGGAGCGGAGCCTCAAGCGGGCGGCCCTCTGGGACGAGGTCAAGGACAAGCTCAGGCAGTCCGCCCTGCAGCTCTCCGGCGGCCAGCAGCAGCGCCTGTGCATCGCCCGGGTGCTGGCGGTCCAGCCCGAGGTGATCCTGCTGGACGAGCCCTGCTCGGCCCTGGACCCCATCGCCACCCAGAAGCATCGAGGACCTGCTGGAGGAACTGAAGGAGAGCTACACCATCGTCATCGTCACCCACAACATGCAGCAGGCAGCGCGGGCCAGCGATTATACCGCTTTCCTGATGATCGAGGGGCAGGGCGAGCCGGGCCGGCTGGTGGAGCGCGGCGCCACCGAGAGCATCTTCACCAACCCCGGGGACGAGCGGACCGAGAACGCTACATCACCGGGCGGTTCGGTTAGGAACGGGATCGAGGGCGGGAAGAAGGAAGGACGGAGAAGCTGAGTATGGGAAACATGGATATGGAGATCAGGAAGACCTTTCACCAGCAGCTGGACGAGCTGTACCTGGACCTGCTGCGCATGTCCAACCGCTGCCAGGAGATGATCGAGGAGACCCGCCAGGCCTTCGCCTCGCCTGGACATGGCCGCGGCCGACCGCATCATCGCCGACGACGACATCATCGACGACTTCCGCGAACTGGTGGAGGAGAACGGCTTCGAGCTCATCGCCCGCCAGGCCCCGGTGGCCGTGGACCTGCGCAACATCATCGTGATCATGCGCCTGGCCCAGCACCTGGAGCGGGTGGCCGACCTCTGCGGCAACATCTGCAAGGCCATCAAGAACCTGGGAGGCCACGACCTCTCCCCCTGGGTCAAGGAGAACATGGACGAGATGTTCCGCCAGGCCGTCGACCTGCTGGGCAAGGCCATGGACGCCTTCAAGGCCCGCGACCTGGACCAGGTGGACCAGCTCAGCGTGCTGGACGAGCAGGTGGACGTGATCAACCGCGCCTTCTTCACCGGCTTCAACAAGGAGAGCTGCGAGGATACGGACATGGTCATCCGGATAGTGATGATCTCCCGCTTCGTGGAGCGCATCGCCGACCACGCCGTGGACATCGGCGAGCACGTGCGCTTCCTGGTCACCGGTAGATAGCAGTCCTGTCTTTACCAAACCTTAAACTATTCTTTAATCAGGCTTAAGCTTGGCCTGATTAAATATCCCTGTAGCTAAGGTCGATCGGAGAAGACGTTGAACAAACCGTCGTTTCGTGCTGCCCGGACTGCAAGGGCATATTCCTGTGTCGCGGCGCTGTTGCTGGCCGCGGCGCTGGCATTTTCCTCAACCGGCTGCTTCCTGGTCGACCAGAACATGGTCCGCATCTCCGGTTCGACCACCCTGCTGCCCACGGCCCAGGAAGCCGCCGACCTCTTCATGGACGGACTCCGGGGCAGAAGGTGCTGGTGCAGGGGGGCGGTTCCAGCGTGGGCGTTGTCCAGCTGAAGCAGGGCCTGGTGAACATCGCCTGCACTTCCCGGGAACTGAAGGAGGGGGAGAACGACGGACCTTCGTCGACTACAAGGTGGCCCTGGACGTCATCGCCATAGTGGTCAACCCGGACAACGGGGTAGAAGGCCTTAGCCGGAAACAGGTAGGGGACATCTTCACCGGGGCCGTCACCAACTGGTCGGAGGTGGGGGGAGCGGACAAACCCATCGTGGTGGTGGTACGGGACCAGGCCTCCGGCACCCGGCAGATGTTCGACGACAAAGCCCTGGCCGAAGGGACATCCTGCATCGATTCCGCCATCGAGTGCAACTCCAACGGCATCGTGCGCGAAACGGTGGCCGCCACCGACAACGCCATCGGCTACGTCTCCCTGGGTTTCGTCAACGAGAACGTGAAGTCCGTCGACTACAACGGCGTTCCTGCCGGAAAAGAGACAGCCAGCGACGGGAGCTATCCGCTCTCCCGCTACCTCCACATGTTCACCCGGGGCGAACCCGAGGGCGGGTCAAGGACTACCTCGACGTGGTGATGAGCGAGGAGTTCCAGCTGAGCGTGGTGGCGCGGGAGTACATCCCGGTCGTCGAACCACAAGGGAACAGTGGAGAAACGAAAATGGCGAATAGAGAGTCGACCGCGCACAAGCGTGAGACGTTATCAAGTTCCTCATGTTCATGTGCGCTTCCATATCGGTACTGGGGATCCTGCTGATCATCCTGTTCATCTTCAAGGAGAGCTGGGCGGCCATAAGGGACCAGGGGTGGAGCCTGTTCACCACCGACTGGGACCCGGCCAACAACCATTACGGCTTCCTGGCCTTCCTCAACGGCACCATCCTTACCACCCTGGGCGGCCTGCTGCTGGGCGCGCCGCTGGCTATCGGGACTGCCGTATTCCTGGACCAGATCGCTCCCCGCCGCATAGCGGACGTCATCCGGCGCGGGGTGGAGATGCTGGCCGGCATACCCTCGGTGATCATCGGCTAGTTCGGCATGATATTACTGGTGCCCGCACTGGCCGGAATCACCGGCACGGGCGGCTACGGCATCGCCGCGGCCTCGCTGGTGCTGGTGGTGATGGTACTTCCGACCATCGCGGCGCTTTCCGCCGAGACCCTGCGCAACCTGCCGCGGGAGCTGATGGAAGCCTCCCTGGCCATGGGGGCCACCCGCTGGCAGACCATCCGCAAGGTGCTGCTTCCCGCCGGCCGCAAGGGCATCCTGGTGGCGGTGATACTGGGCATGGGGCGAGCCATCGGCGAGACCATGGCCGTGCAGATGGTTATCGGCAACTCCCGCCAGCTCACCTTCTCCCTCTTCGCCAACACCTCCACCATCCCTTCGCGCATCGTCACCGAGATGGGCGAGGCCACCGGGGTGCACCGCTCCGCCCTCTTCTTCATGGCCCTGGTGCTGCTGCTGCTGGCGATGTTCCTGGTGTCGCTGGTCCGCCTGGTGGCCCGGGACAAGGGAGGCGGGAGATGAACGCCAAGCGCGCCGACCGCGCCGCCACCGTGGTCTTCTGGGCCATCGGCCTCACTGGCCTGGCCATCCTGCTCCTGATCGTTATGGAGATATTCTTGCGCGGCCTGACCACCATGGTCAAGCCGTCCTTCCTCTTCGGAGAGCCCAACCTTACCGGTGAGGGAGGGGGGATCTGGCCCATGATAATCTCCACCCTCTACCTGCTGGGGCTGACCATCGTCATCGCCCTGCCCCTATCACTGGGGGCGGCCATCTACCTGGCGGAGTTCGCCCGGGATGGCCGGGTCACCAATGCCATCCGTTTCAGCCTCGACAGCCTGGCCACCCTGCCCTCCATCGTCTTCGGCATATTCGGCATGGTCGTGTTCGTCAACTTACCTCGGGTGGAACATCTGCCTGCTGGCCGGGGCCTGTACCCTGGCCCTGCTCAACATGCCGGTGCTGCTGCGCTCAACCGAGGAAGCTCTGCGCCAGGTGCCTCGCACCTACCGCGAGGCCTCCATGAGCCTGGGCGCCAGCCGCTGGACCACGGTCAAGCAGGTGGTGCTGCCCTCGGCCATGCCGGCCATCATCACCGGGACCATCCTGCCCATCGGCCGCATCATGGGGGAGTCGGCCGCGGTCATCTGGACCGTGGGGACCTTCGTCCGATTCATCCCCACCAGCCCCTTCGACCCTGCCGCCCCCATGGCCGCCAACATCTACTTTACCCAGACGGAATCGACCATCGAAAACACCCGCCAGTTCATCAGCGGCCAGGCGGCATTCCTGCTGATTCTGATTCTGCTGGTGAATTTCGGGGTGCGTCGCCTGGCAAAATATTACAGTAAGAAGAAATCTCTGGGAGGTTGACGATATGAACGGCGAAGTCGAAGTGAAGATGAGAGCGGAAAGCCTGAGCCTCTACTACGGGGACTTCAAGGCCCTGGATGACATCAGCCTGGACATCCCCGCCCGCAAGATCACCGCCCTCATCGGCCCCTCCGGTTGCGGCAAGAGCACCCTGGTGCGTTGCTTCAACCGCATGAACGACGTCATCGACACCTGCCGGGTGGAGGGGTCCATCGACCTGGACGGAGAGAACGTCTATCACGGCGGTTACGACGTCATCGACCTGCGGCGGCGGGTGGGCATGGTCTTTCAGCGGCCCAACCCCTTCCCCAAGAGCATCTACGAGAACGTCGCCTACGGGCCCAAGCTCGCCGGCCTGAAAGACAAAGGCAAGCTCGACGCCATCGTGGAGGACAGCCTGAAAAAAGCAGCCCTCTGGGACGAGGTAAAGAACATCCTCAAGGAATCGGGCCAGAACCTCTCCGGCGGACAGCAGCAGCGCCTGTGCATCGCCCGGGTCATCGCGGTGGAGCCGGAAGTGATCCTCTTCGACGAGCCCTGCTCGGCCATCGACCCGGTCTCCACCCAGAAGATCGAGGACCTCATGGCGGAGTTGAAAAAGAACTACACAATGGTTATAGTTACCCATAATATGCAGCAGGCGGCGCGGGTGAGCGATTACACCGCGTTCATGCTGGTACAGGAACAGGGCGAACCGGGTAGGCTGATCGAGTACGGGGACACTAACCATATCTTCACCAACCCCGAGGACGAACGGACGGAACGTTACATCACCGGCCGGTTCGGTTAGGCCAGGAGGGAAACAAGTGGAGAGCGATATCAGGAAGACCTTTCACCAGCAGCTGGACGATCTGTACCTGGACCTGCTGCGCATGTCCAACCGCTGCCAGGAGATGATCGAGGAGACCCGCCAGGCCTTCGCCTCGCTGGACATGGCCGCGGCCGACCGCATCATCGCCGACGACGACATCATCGACGATTTCCGCGAGCTGGTGGAGGAGAACGGCTTCGAGCTGATCGCCCGCCAGGCCCCGGTGGCCGTGGACCTGCGCAACATCATCGTGATCATGCGCCTGGCCCAGCACCTGGAGCGGGTGGCCGACCTCTGCGGCAACATCTGCAAAGCCATCAAGAACCTGGGAGGCCGCGACCTCTCTCCCTGGATCAAGGAGAACATGGACGAGATGTTCCGCCAGGCCGTCGACCTGCTGGGCAAGGCCATGGATGCCTTCAAGGCCCGCGACCTGGACCAGGTGGACCAGCTCAGCGTGCTGGACGAACAGGTGGACGTGATCAACCGCGCCTTCTTCACCGGCTTCAACAAGGAGAGCTGCGAGGATACGGACATGGTCATCCGGATAGTGATGATCTCCCGCTTCGTGGAGCGCATCGCCGACCACGCCGTGGACATCGGCGAGCACGTGCGCTTCCTGGTCACCGGCTCCACCCGCGAATAAACCGCCAGGAAATTTGGGGTCAGACCCCTTCTCCACTTTCTCCGTAGCAGGCTGAAAACAGCTCTCTTCAGGAGGGAAAGTGGAGAAGGGGTCTGACCCCAAATTTCCTGGCGCGTTAAGAGAGTTTCTTGACGATGATGGTGATTTGCGTTCCCGGTTCCACCATGGTGTTGGCGGGCGGGTTCTCGTTGACCACCCTTCCCAGCTGGGCGTCGGTGGGGTCGGTCACCGTCTGGTAGGTCACCGTCACCGTCAGCCCCTTCGAGGTGATGGCGCTCTTGGCATCCGCTTCTTTCAGCCCCATGACGTCCGGCACTTCCACTCCCGTGCTGACGAAGATGGTGACGGTCTCTCCCTGGTAGACGGAGGTGCCCGAGGCCGGGTCCTGGTCTATGACGAAACCTATTTTTACCGTCTCAGAGGGCTGTTCCACCTTGTTCACCTGCAAGCCCTTGCCGGTGAGGGCGGTCTCGGCTTCAGTGGCTGTTTTGCCTTTGACGTTGGGCACGGAGATCTTCTCCAGCAGGGCACCAACCTCCAGCGTCACCGTTGAGCCGGGAGTGATGAGCGTCCCGCTATCAGGGGACTGGGTGAGTACCTTATCCACTTCTTCCTGCTTTTTGGTGGGTTTCTGCTTCAGCTCCGCCTGAAGCCCGGCTTTGCCGAGCTGGGTCAGGGCGTCGTTGTAGGAGAGGCCGGTCACCTGGGGTACCCTCAATTCCCGGGTGACGGTCACCGATACCGAGCTGTCCTTGGCGATGCGCGTACCCCATTCCGGGTCCTGGGAGACGATGATATTGGCTTTCTGCCCTTCCTGGGTCAGGTACTGCTCCGTCTCGATCTCCAGCTTCAAGCCGTTGTTGTCGAGTACCTGGGAGGCTTCGTCCTGGCTCATGCCTACGACATTTGGCACTTCCACCATGGCCTTGGAGCCTGCGAACACCAGGGCCAGGATGATCCCCACAACCGCCAGGACGCCCAGGATGGAAACGAGCACCCAGACCCAGGTCGGGGTTTTCCGGGCTTCGTCCTCCGAGGGCTGGGCGGAGACGGGAAGGGCGGTGGTGGGCATGGCCGAGGCGGCCGGCTCGGGGGATGCCCCGGCTACCGGCATCACCGGTGTGGCGGTGACCGGGATGCCCTCGAGGAAGCGCAGAAGGTCGGCCTTGAGTTCCTGCGCCGTCTGGTAGCGGTTGGCGGGGTTCTTGGCCAGAGCCTTCATGTCTATCGACTCGATGGTGCCGGGGGTGCTCGGCTCGAGGACCGAAAGCGGAATGGGATCGTCCCTGACCTGGCGGTAGGCCACGGTGAGGGGATTTTCGTCGTCGAAAGGGACACGGCCGGAGAGCATCTCGTAGAGGACGATGCCCAGGGAGTAGATGTCGCTGCGTCCGTCTACCGACAGCCCCTGCGCCTGTTCCGGGGAGAGATACTGGGCCGTGCCCATGACCACGCCGGTCTGGGTCATGCCCGTGCCGGTAGCGGCCCTGGCGATGCCGAAGTCCATCACCTTGACCTGCCCGGTGGGGGTGATGATGACGTTGTGAGGCTTGATGTCCCGGTGCACCAGGTTGTGGCGGTGGGCGAACTGCAGGGCCGCCGCGATCTCGGCGGTGATCTCGGCTGCTCTCTCGGGGCCAAGCCTTCCCTGCTCGCGGAGGAGCTCCTTCAGCTCGCGCCCCTCCACGTATTCCATGACGATGTAGTAGACGTCACCCTCGTTGCCCCAGTCGTAGACGCTGACGATGTTGGGGTGGTTGAGATTGGCCGCGGCTTGCGCCTCGTAGCGGAAGCGCTGGATGTAGCTGGGGTCCCGCGCGAATTCTGCATGGAGCACTTTCACCGCCACCGGCCGGTTGAGGGTCAGGTCATCCGCCAGGAAGACTTCGGACATGCCGCCCGAGCCTATTTTTTCGTTCAGGCGGTAGCGGTTGTTGAATACGCTTCCCAGCATGCTTATATCTCCCTTTCAAATCCGAAAGAAATCCAGGACAAACCCTCTACAATATTTCTTCTCATCATGGCCTAATCCTTCCATCGGACCACCCACAAGGCAATATACTACACTATGGGTAGGACGGGCTTGAAAGGACGGGGCTGCTTCCCGTCAAGGGGCCTTGCTCACCACCAGGTCCACCTTTTCGCCACCGGAGACCCCCGCCCCATATGGCGGGTCGCTCTCGATGACGATGCCCGGACGGTACTCCGTGGAGGTCTCGTAAAACACCTCGCCCACCTCCAGGCTCCGCGATTTGAGCAGGGCGGCGGCGTCGTTCAGCGACAACCCGCTAAGGTTGGGTACCTGCAGCGGTCCCAGGCTGACCACCACGGTGATGATTTCTCCCTGGGGCACCCGCTTTCCCGCTTCCGGCACCTGCGACACCACGCGGTCCGCCTTGATGTCCGCACGGTGCTCCTCCCGCCCGACCACCAGTTTCAGGCCGAGGTTCTCGGCCTCCTTGAACGCTTCCTCGATATTCCTGCCGACCAGGTTTGGCGTGTTCGTCTTATCCCCCGGGATGAGCGAATTGGCAATCACTACCACCAGCAGGACTACCAGCAGGATAATTGCCGCGGCTCCGACGGCCAGCTGCACCTTGCTCAACCGCCGCAGGAAACTCTGGGGCGGCGGCGCTTCTTCTTCTACGGGGATGGCCGTGGGCAATACGGCCATGGGGTCCTGGCGCTGCAGGGCGACGCCGATCTCCCTGAGCATCTCAGATGCGGAAGCGAAACGGGATTTGTCACCGCGGGAAAGTGACTTCTCCAGGATCTGGACCACCTTGGGCGGGACTTCTTCGCCCAGGTCCAGGCGGGGAGTGGGCGAGTCCTCCGGCAGGAGCGCCGGGTCCAGGGTTTTCCCGGTCACGCAGTGGTAGAACAGGAAGCCCAGGCCGCGCAGGTCCTCTTCCCGCCCGGCGTCCCGCGGCACGGGCAGGATTATCCGGTTAGTGGCGCGATTGACGAAGGGATAGCCAGCATCGGCCAGTTTTATCCTGGCGCCGGGGAGGATGTACACGTTTCCGGCCACGATGTTGCCGTGCACGCTGCCGGCCTGGTGGATCTGGTCGACGGCCTCGGTCAGCTGGTAGGCGAAGTTGAGGAAGCCTTTCATGTTCATGCGGTTGCCCTCCGACAACCGGGTCTCGAGCCCTGCCGCCTCGACCGGTTCTTCCACCACGAAAGCCGTCTGCTCCTCCATCCCGAAGTCGCATACCTTTACCAGGGCGGGATGGTCGGCCCGGGCATTGCGGCGCGCCGCGGCCAGGAAGGGGTTGCTTACCTCGACCAGGTCGCCCGGCCCGGGGCGCAGCAGCTTGATGGTCACGGGCGTCGATTCGAGCATGTCGAAGGCGCGAAAAGTAGTGTAGACGCCGGTTTCGCCTGTCTGTTCATCCAGGCGGTAGCGGTTTTTGATGATCCTGCCGGCCAGGTTGAGGTTGACGGTGCCGCTCTCGTTCAGGCTACTCACTCCCATCCGTAATTGATTGTCACTGTATTTTACTGCAAGGCGGCCAGCATCACCTGCCTGGCGATGGGCGCCGCGATGGTTCCTCCGGAGCCGCCGCTGTTCTCCACTACCACCGCCACCACGATCTGCGGGTTCTGTACGGGGGCTATACCCAGGAACCAGGTGTGGTCGGGCTGGCCCGTCACTTCGGCCGTGCCCGTCTTGCCCGCCACCGAATACCCGGGGATGGCCGCCCGGGCGCCGGTGCCGTCCTCCACCACCAGGCGCATCATCTCCAGCACCTCGGACGCGGTGGCCGGGGCCATCATCTTCTTCCAGGTCTTTGACTCATACCTGTTGATGATGCTCTCGCCGTCGCGCACGTCCTTCAAAAGGTGAGGGGTCATGATCTCTCCGCCGTTGCCGATAGCGCAGCCGTACAGGCACATCTGCAGGGGCGTCGCCACCAGCTCGCCTTGCCCGTAGCCGGTTGCCGCCAGCTCCGCCGTGTCCATCTGCCAGGCCTGGGGGAGGGAGGACCTCGACACCTCCGGGTGGTCGATGGGGATGATCTGGTTCATGCCCCCGGCCTCGGCGTATTCCACCAGCGTCTGCCCGGTGGTGTCCACCGCCAACTGGGCGAAGTAGGTGTTGACGGAGTGTACCATCGCCGTGGTCATGTCGATGGTTCCATAAGAATTGCCGTCGTAGTTGTAGATGGTCGCTCCCCCGATGACCATCTCCCCAGGGCAGTCGTAGACATGCGAGGTGGGGATGTGCGCGCCGTCGATGGCGGCCGTGGCCGTAATTGGCTTGAAACTGGACCCGGGCGGGTAGAGCCCCTGGGTCACCCGGTTGAGCAGGGGCGAAGTCTCGTCGCTCTGGTAGACGCTCATGGCGTCTGAGAAGGTGTCCGGGTCTACCAGGAGGTTGGGGTCGTAATCGGGCCAGGAAACCATGGCCAGCACCGCGCCGGTCCGCGGGTTGACGGCCACCACCGCCCCCTTGCGCTCACCCAGGGCTTCCGCCGCCGCTTCCTGCACGGCGCTCTCGATGGTCAAGGTGACGTCGTAGCCTTCCTTGTCGGTGCGGGTGAGCCTCTGGAGGGTACTCTGCACCCTGGACTTGGCCAGCAGGTAGTCGTTGTACTGCTCCTCTATCCCCGTGCGGCCCAACTGCGGGCTGTCGTAGCCGACGACGTCGTCGTAGAGCCCGCCCAGGGGGTAGTTGCGCTGGTACCTGATGGCTCCCGTGGTCTCATTGCTCTCCGCCAGCAGCACCCCGTCCGAGGTCAGGATGCGCCCTCGCTGGATGCCGTATTCCTCAACCAGGCGGCGGGGGTTGGCCGGGTTGGCGGTGATGTCGTTGTTGTTGAACACCTGCAGCCAGGTGAGGTTGAGGATGAGCACCACGATAAGCAGGATGTAGAAGAGTCCCAGTTTCCTGATGTTCTTATCCATTCGCCGGCACCTCCTCCCGCCTGGCCCGGTTGGAGAGGAGCAGCAGCAGTCCCACCAGGATGAAATTGGTGAAGACGGAGCTACCCCCGTAGCTGACGAAGGGCAGGGTTATGCCGGTGAGGGGGATCAGTCGGGTCACCCCACCGATGATGACGAAGGATTGCAGGGCCAGGATGGCGGTGAGGCCCACGCCCAGCAGGCGGCCGAAGTCGTCTGAGCGGTGGAGGGAGATGCGCAGCCCCCTCCAGGCCAGCAGGAGATAGCACAGCAGGATGATCACCGCTCCCAGCAGGCCGAGCTCCTCAGCGAAAGCGGAAAAGATGAAGTCCGTGCTGACGTCGGGGATGAAGTCGGGGTGGCCCCGCCCCAGGCCGGTCCCGGCCATGCCGCCGGAGGCGATGGCGAAGAGGGACTGGGCCGGCTGGTAGCTGGTGTCGTTGATGGTCGCGGGGTTGAGCGGGTCTACCCATACCTTGACGCGCTGCTCGACGTGGGCGAAGGCGAAATAGCAGCAGGTCGCCCCAACCAGGAAGAGCAGCAGGCCGATGACCACGAAGGAGGCGCGGGAAGTGGCCACGTAGATGAGGGCGAGGAAGATGCCGAAGAAGAGCAGGGAGGACCCCAGGTCCTTCTGGAAGATGAGCAGGAGCAGGGAGAGGGCCCACATGGTCAACAGGGGCCCCAGATGCTTGAGGTGGGGCACCTCGAAGCCGCCCACCCTGCGGCCGGCTTCCGTCAGCATCTCCTTCTTGTCGGCGAGGTAAGCGGCGAAGAAGATGGCCAGCAGTATCTTGGCCAGCTCCGAAGGCTGGAACCGGAAGGGGCCGGCCACCAGCCAGAGGCGCGCCCCGTTCACTTCTTTGCCGAAGATGAACGTACTGAAGAGCAGCAACAGCGCGGCCAGGGCGATGATGTATTTGTATTCCGCCAGCACCTCGACCTTTCTCAGCACCAGCACCAGGACCGTGAAGCAGGCCACCCCGATGGAGATCCACAGGAACTGCAGGCCGGCCAGCCGGGTATCGAGGCGCCAGAGCATCATCACCCCCAGGTTGCAGAGGAGAGCGGTGAGTGGCATGACCAGAAAATCCGCGTCGGGCAGGAAGAACCGCTCGACCAGGTGGGCCAGGAAGAAGATGCCGAAGAGGGCCAGGGGATAGTACAGGAACTGCCAGGAGAAGCTGTCCTCCCGGGCCAGGTCCACACCGAGAAAGCCCAGGGACGATATGATCAGGACGCCCAGAAGGAGGAACAGTTCCCGGTTGTGCCTGCGGTTGTCCAGCCCCAGCCGGAATATCAGGTTACCCAAATCGGCTCACGTTTCTCTTAAGTCCCGCCCCCGATCGAGGGTGCCGGGGCCTGTAATTCTACGTATATGACGGTGTCGAGTTCCAGGAGTTCTCCGGCCGAAGGGCTCTGGGCCACCACCAGTGAACGGGGATCCGGATCCACGCCGTCCCGGCTCTCCAGCCTGAGGCCCAGGAGGCCGGCGGCTGTCTTGGCACTTTTCCAATCGAGCCCCATGAGGTCGGGGGCTCTCACGTGGGTAAGAGCTTCTCCCGTCAGGGAGCGGAACTCCAGCTCTGCTTCTTCCAGGCTGACGATCTCCGGATCGAGCAGCCTTTCCTGTTTATATTCGGGAAGGTTGATGGCCAGGGCTTCGGAGGCTTCGTGGGGCTCCTTGAGGTCTATCCCCAGAGGTTTCCAGGGGAATCCCTGGTAGAGGGCGATGGTGCCGTTGCCGTCAACCCCCACGAAATAGCTGCGGTTTTTAAAGAAGGGCACCAGGAAGAGGGTAGTCACGATCAACAGCAGGGCAACACCCAGGGTGAACCAGGCCAGCGGGCGCCAGTTGCGTTCCGCTGCGTAGACGAGTTCTCCGGCCTCCTCCGGTATGGCCTCTTTTACCTCCGCCGGGGACATAAAAGCGCCGGGTGAGTCCTGCTCGGGATCGTAGGTGGCCAGGTCGGCCAGGACCACGGTGATGTTGTCGACCCCTCCGCGTTCCAGCGCCGCCTCCACCAGCCGGCCGGCTATCTCTTCGGGCTCGCCTCCGGCGGCCAGGATCCCTGAGAGTCGTTCGTCCTCGACCATGCCGTTGAGCCCGTCGGTGCAGAGCATCAGCCATCCCCGCCCCGGCATCTTTGCCTCGAAGATGTCCACCAGCACTTCGTCATCGATGCCCAGGGCTCGGGTGATGATGTTGCGCTGGGGATGGTGCAGGGCCTGCTCGCGGGTGATGCGGCCCGCCCGCACCAGGCTCTCCACCAGGGAATGGTCCTCGGTCAGCTGCTCCATCCTGCCGTCTAAGAACATGTAAGCCCGGCTGTCGCCGACATGGCCCAGGTAGAGGTTGCTGCCCTGGGTGACCGCCACGGTGAAGGTGGTGCCCATGCCTTCTTTTTCAATGGAGAGCGAGGCCTCCTGTTTGATGGCGGTGTTGGCGTCCCGCACGGCGCGCTCGATGATGCGGGGGATGTCGCCTTCCGCCAGGCGGGAGGTGAATCCGGCCAGGAATGTCTCGATGGCCATGGTGCTGGCCACCTCGCCCGCCAGGTGCCCACCCATGCCGTCGGCCACGATGAAGACCGAGCCGTCAGCGTAGAAGTTGTCTTCGTTTATGTCCCTGACCTTCCCCGGATGGGTCAGTGCCGCGTAATGCATGTCTACCTCCTGAACTCCATCAGGATCCCCCCGATCTTGATGCGGTCCCCATGACGCAGGTCTACCGGGTCTTTGATCTTCCGGCCGTTCACGTAAGTGCCGTTGGTGCTGCCCAGATCCTCCAGGATGTAACGTCCCTGGCTGTTCACGACCCGTGCGTGAAGTTGGGAGACGAACTCGTCGTCAAGGCATATCTGGCACCCGGTGTCCCGGCCGAAGATGGTCTCCGTGCCGAGATTGTATCGTTTCGAGGCCGTCTTCCCCTCGGATATAACCTTAAGCCATGGGGTGGTGGCTTTCTTCAACCGCGCCGCCTTGGCGCTGTCCGCCTTCACCCGCCTCTCCCGCGGCAGCAAGTCGAGGTAGAGGGAACGTATCACCGCGATGATGAAGACGTACAGCGCCAGGAGGGTGGTGAACTTAAGCGCCACGTAAACGATCTCCGGCATCTATCTCCCATCCTCGCTGCAACCCTAGGAATTAAAGATAGCAGACGCAGGACTTATTCTTCAATCGCCGCGCGTTCCGCACCGGATGGTGGGGACATGGGGGGTTCGAGAATATATAATATTCCGCATGACGCTAAAAGACAGAGCCTGGTACAACCTGACGACGGAAGAGGCCCTCTCCACCCTGGAGGTGGAAGAAGGGCAGGGCCTGGACTCCGGCACCGCCGAGGCCCGCCTGCACCAGTACGGGCGCAACGTGCTGGGGGAAGCCAAGCCCACCCACCCCCTGGCCATCTTCCTCAACCAGTTCAAGGATTTCATGATCTACGTCCTTCTGGCCGCCGCGGTGGTCTCCGGCGCCCTGCTCAAGGAATGGGTGGACATGGCAGTCATCCTGGCCATCGTGCTGGCCAACGCCGTCTTGGGCTTCGTGCAGGAATTCCGGGCCGAGAAGGCCCTGATGGCTTTAAAGAAGCTCAGTGCCCCCACCGTGCGGGTGCGCCGCGCCGGCAAGGTGGAGACGGTAGCAGCGGAAGCGCTGGTGCCGGGGGACATCATGCTGATAGAGGAGGGGGACCATATCTCGGCCGACGCCCGCCTCCTGGCCGTTTCCTCGCTACGCGTCAACGAAGCCTCCCTCACCGGTGAGGCGGAGGCCAGCGCCAAGCGCACTGCCGGGCTGGAGGCCGCCTCCCTGGGACCGGGTGACCAGGACAACATGATCTTTCAGGGCACCTTCGTGGAAAAGGGCCGGGGCGAGGCGGTGGTGGTGGAGACGGGCCGCCGCACCCAGATGGGGGCCATCGCCACCCTGCTGGAGGAAGCGGAGGAGTCCCGGACTCCCCTGCAGGAGGAACTCGACGTTACCGGCAAGCGCATCGCCCTGCTCTGCCTGGCCATCTGCGCCCTGATATTCGGGCTGGGCCTGATCGAGGGGGAGCAGTGGGAGACCCTCTTTCTTTTCAGCGTGAGCCTGGCGGTGGCGGCCATCCCGGAAGGCCTGGCGGCCATCGTCACCGTGGCCCTCTCCCTGGGCGTGCGGAGAATGGCGGAGGAAAAAGCCATCATCCGCCGCCTGGCGGCGGTGGAGACGCTCGGTTCCACCAGTGTCATCTGCACCGACAAGACCGGCACCCTGACCCGCAGCGAGATGACCGCCCGCCAGGTGTGGATGCCCGAGGTGGAGCATATCGATCTGGATTTTGAAGAAGGAAGCGAGGAGGCCGCGGAGACCGCATCCGCCGTCCTGGTCATCTCCACCCTCTGCAACGACGCCTGGTGGCAGGAGGGAGGTTTCGTGGGCGAGGGGACGGAGGTCGGCCTGCTGAAGATGGCGGAATCACTGGGTTTCGACCGCGAGCGGTTCACCGCCCTCTACCCCCGCACCGGAGAGATACCTTTCGAGAGCGACCGCAAGATGATGAGCACCCTGCACCGGGTGGAAGACAGTAAACTGGCGGAAGAGGAGTTCGAACTGGCCGGGTCCCCTTACTTGCTCTTTTCCAAGGGCGCCCCTGAGGTCATCGCCTCTCGCTGTGCCCGCATCCACATGCCGGGAGGCGCGGCCCCCCTCACCCACGAGACTAATTCGCTGGTGCTGGGAGAGGCGGAGGAGATGGCCGGGCGGGGCCTGCGTACCCTGGCTTTTTCCTACCGCCCGCTGGACAGGATGCCGGACGACCTGGAGGATGCTTCCCTGGAGACGGAGGAGATATTCGCCGGGCTGGTGGGGATGATCGACCCGCCGCGGCCGGAGGTGCTCCCCGCCCTCGAGGCCTGCCGCCAGGCCCACATCGGGGTGGTGATGATCACCGGCGACCACGCCGTGACCGCCAGCGCCATAGCCACCGAACTGGGCATCCTCACGCCTGAAGAGGACGTTATGCCCGGCCACGAGCTCAGCCTCATCTCCGACGAGGAACTGGCCGCCAGGGTGGAGAACATCGGGGTCTACGCCCGCGTATCCCCGGCCGACAAGGTCAAGATAGTCAGCGCCTGGAAGGCGCGGGGCGCCGTGGTGGCCATGACCGGTGACGGCGTCAACGACGCTCCCGCCCTGAAGCATGCCGACATCGGCGTGGCCATGGGCATCACCGGCACCGACGTCAGTAAGGAGGCGGCGGACATGGTGCTGGCCGATGACAACTTCGCCACCATCGTGCAGGCGGTCAATGAAGGGCGGGTTATCTTCGAGAACCTCAAGAAGTTCATCTACTTCCTGCTATCCTGCAATATCAGCGAGGTGGTGACCATGTTCCTGGCCATGATCATCGTGGGGGAGGCTCCCCTGCTGGCGGTGCAGGTGCTCTGGATCAACCTGGTCACCGACGGCTTTCCGGCTATGGCCCTGGGGGTGGATACCCCCTCCCCCGGCATCATGACCCGCTATCCCCGCGACCTGGCGGAAAGGGTGCTGTCCGGGCGCAAGCTGCTTATGCTGGCCTGGCAGGGTGTCCTGCTGGCCACCGGCGCGCTGACGGCATTCTTTCTCGCCCGTTACTGGCTGTACGCCGACTTCTTCGCTTTCAGCGACGAGGCGCTGCAAGAGCCGGGGCTGCAGGCGGTGCAGACCGTCGTCTTCTGCACCCTGGTCTTCGCCCAATTGCTCCACTCTTACAACTGCCGTTCCGAACACGTCTCCTTCTTTAAGATGAAATTCTTCGACAACCGCATGCTTCCCCTATCCCTGATCGTCTCCCTGGCGTTACAGATCGTGGTGGTGACCGTTCCGCCACTGATGGAAGCCTTCGGCACCACTTCGCTGACTTCCACCGCCTGGTTGGTGGTGTTGGGCTGTTCGCTGGCGCCGGTGCTGCTCATCGACCGCATCAAGGTCTTCGTCAACCGCGACAAGAGAGCCTGACCTCCTCTTTATTGACAACCTCGGGGGGGTTAAATATATTAACCCTATCGATTATTAGTATTAGGAGGCGGAATGAGCTTTCGCGTACCGACCAAGCCGCGATACGGGGTGCGGGCCATGCTGGATGTGGCCATGCACCAGGGGGAGGGCGAGCCGGTGCTCCTCCGGGACATCGCCGAGCGGCAGGGCATCAGTGAGCGTTACCTGGAGCACATAGTAAACAGCCTGCGCACCGCCGGGCTGCTTCGTAGCGTCAGGGGCCCCAAGGGAGGGTACTACCTGGCCCGCCCCGCCGCCCAGATAACCATGATGGAGGTGGTCGGCGCTATCGCCGGCTTCTTCCAGCTGGTCGAATGCGTGGAAGAAGAAGGTTCCTGCGCCCGTTCCGAGGCCTGCGCCACCCGGCTCTTCTGGGAGCGCCTCCAGGAAGCGATGCGCGGGGTGATGGAGGAGACCACCCTGGAGGAACTGGTACGGGCTCAGGAGAAAATGTGCGCCGAAACCAGCGAGATGTATTACATCTAAAGTCATTGCGAGCGAAGCGAAGCAATCTTATAAACATTGAAGAAGAAAACCGGCAGTGGAGGTTGATGAAGGAATGAAGCAGATATACATGGACTACGCGGCGACCACGCCCACCCACCCCGAGGTGCTGGAGGCGATGATGCCCTACTTCAGCGAGCGCTTCGGCAACCCTTCCAGCGTCTACGAGACCGGCATCGAAGTGAGGCAGGCCATCGAGGAGGCGCGCGAGCGGGTGGCCGCGGCCCTGGGCGCCCGGCCGGAGGAGATCGTCTTCACCAGCGGGGGCACCGAGGCGGACAACCATGCCCTCAAGGGCACCATCTCCTTCTTTAAAGAAAAAGGCGGCGAGCGCGACCATATCATCACCACATCCATCGAGCACCACGCGGTACTGGAGTCGTGCCACTATCTCGAGAAGCAGGGCTGTGAGGTGACCATCCTCCCGGTCGACGGGTACGGCCTGGTCGAACCCGGAGGATGTGCGTAAGGCCATCACACCGCGCACCGCCATCGTCTCGGTGATGCACGCCAACAACGAGATCGGCACCATCGAGCCCATCAGGGAGATATCGGAGATCACCCGCGAGGCCGGGGTCTATTTCCATACCGACGCGGTGCAGACGGCGGGCGCTCTGGACATCGACGTGAGCAAATTGGGGGTGGACCTGCTCAGTGCCTCCGCCCACAAGCTCTACGGCCCCAAGGGCGTCGGATGTCTCTACGTGCGCAAGGGCACCCGGCTCCACTCCTTCATCCACGGCGGAGCCCAGGAGCGCAAGCGGCGCGCGGGCACCGAGAACACCCCCGGCATCATCGGCTTCGGCAAGGCCATGGAACTGGCCATGCTGAGAAGAGAGGAGCGCACCGCCCACCTGCTGCCTCTGCGGGACAAACTGATCAGGGGCGTGCTGGAGAGCATCCCCGAGGCTTACCTCAACGGCCACCCCACTTCGCGCCTGCCCAACAACGTCCACTTCCGCTTCCGTTTCATCGAGGGGGAGTCCATCTGCCTCAACCTGGACTTCCTGGGCCTGGCCAGCTCCACCGGCTCGGCCTGCTCGTCCGAGGCGCTGGAGCCCTCCCACGTGCTGCTGGCCATCGGCCTTCCCCCCGAGGAGTCACACGGCTCCCTCCGCTTCTCGCTGGGGCGGCTCAATACCGAAGAGGATATCGACTACCTGCTGGCCGAGCTGCCGCCCATCATCGACAAGCTGCGCCAGATGTCGCCGCTGTATAAACCTTAGGGGATTATTGCCAGGCTTCGTCGTCATCGCGAACGCAGCGAAGCGATCAAGGTGTAGTGATCGAGCGAAAAGGCCGCGCCTTTCTCAGACCGCTTCTTCCCGCTTGAGGGTGCAGGACCACTCGCCGGCCAGGAAGCCGTGCTCGGTCCAGATGCGCATGATCTCCAGGAGGTAATCCGCCGCCGTGTCCACGGTGGAGAAGGATTCGTTCAACTGCTCCCGGGCTTTGATGTAGTTTTTCTTTTCCATTTTTATCACCTGGAAAAAGTATAGGTGGCGCAGGTGACAGAAAACCCGGGCAGGGCAACCGCTATCAGGCCGCGCCGGGGTCGGTCTGCATGATGCCGAAGGCGTTGCCCTCGCTGTCGCGGCAGTAAGCCATGTGGCCCACGCCCGGGACGGTCATGCGCGGGCTGACCACCTGGCCCCCGGCGGCCGTCACTTTGGTCATGTACTCGTCGACGTCGGGCACGTCGATGGTATTGACGGTGGCATGGCTCTCCATGCGCCTGGTGATGGCGCCGTTGATGCCCGGCTCTCCCTCGGCATGGGTGGTTATGAGCCAGTACTCCATGGGCCCCTCCCAGCCTTCGATGGCCCACCCGAAGACGTTGCGATAGAACTCCACCGCCCGCCCGGTATCGTCGGCGTTGATCTCGAAATGAATAACGCTCGGCATCTAGCCCTCCTCCCTCCAGGCTTGGTACTTATACTGTTTTCTTTCTCGTTCCGGTACACTTTAAACAACCCAGCCCGGAGGCAATGCATAATAACTACGCGCGAAATGATGATGGAGGGAGGTCGCGGGTTGGAACCAGGTTCTTTAACGCCGGCGATCGTCACGCTGATCATGGGGATAATCTCTTTTGGGTTGGGGTTATTCGTCTGCAAATACGTTGTCTCTAATCAAAAGAAGATCTATTCAAGATATGATTCTTTTAATCCACCGATGGACAATCAGACATCATGGAAGATCCGCTACGGGATCATTGGCGTTTTCGGTTTGATCGCAGGCACTGCCATGTTGGGAGCCTCCGCTTTCTTCTTTGTAATCTACTTCACTGGCTCGTGAGAAAAGAAGAAGGCCTCCGGTTGACGGAGGCCTTCTTGTTCAGGGCGGTGCGGGCTCGCGCCGCTGATTAGCCCAGGGCGCTGGCGGCTTTCAAGGCCTCGATGTCGGAGTCGCTCTTGCCGAGGAAGTCCTTGAGGACCGCGTCGTTGTGCTCTCCCAGTGCCGGGGCGTAGCCGCGCGGCCGGATGTCGCTGGTGCTGGACTTGATGCAGTTGCCGAAGATCTTGATGGTGCCCTGCGGTTGCTCCAGGTCGACCAGCATGCCTCTGGCGGCGATCTGGGGCTGACTCCACTACCTCCTTGGCGGTGTTGACCGGCGAGGCCGGGGCACCGGCCGGCAGCAGTGCGGCCAGCGCTTCCTGGGTGGTGCGCTGCATGGTCCATTCCTCGATGATGGGCTGGAGCTCGGCGTGGTTGCCGTTGCGGGTGATCATGTCGGCGAAGCGGGGGTCGTCGGCCAGCTCGGGCCGGCCGATGGCGTTGCAGAGGTTGCGGAAGGTCGAGTCGTTGGCCGCCACGATCAGCACGAAGGAGTCCTTGGTCTTAAAGGTGTCGAAGGGGGTGGCGAAGGGGAAGCGGTTGCCGGTCCGCGGGGTGATGGTCTGGTGGTTGGCCCAGGCCAGGAAGTCGGCGGAGAGCAGGTTGGCGGCCACGTCGAGCATGGCCACGTCGACGTAGTCGCCCTCGCCGGTGACGCTGCGGCTGTAAAGGGCGGCCAGGATGCCGGAGAGGCCCATCATGGCCGAGGTGAAGTCGCAGATGACCATGCCGGTGCGCATGGGTTTGTCGGGATCGCCGCAGATGCTCATCAGGCCGCCCTGAGCCTGGATGACTCCATCGTAACCCGGCAGCTTGGAGAAGGGCCCAGTCTGCCCGTAACCCGAGATGGAGCACATGACGATCCCGGGGTTGACCTTCTTGACGCTCTCGTAGTCCAGCCCCAGCTTTTCCACTTTACCCGGGGTGAAGTTCTCTACGAAGACGTCGGCCTTGGCTACCAGCTCCTTGGCCAAGGCCTTGCCTTCCTCGGTCTTGAGGTTGAGGGTCACGCTCTGCTTGCCGCGGTTGAGCACGCAGAAGGTCTCGCTGAGGCTGCCGGTGAGCGGGGGAAGATAGCGCCCCATGTCGCCCTTGCCCGGCTCCTCGATCTTGATGACGTTGGCGCCCATGTCAGCCAGGTAGAAGCAGCAGAACGGCCCGGAGACCGTGGTGCTCAGTTCGACTACGTTGACGCCGTCCAGAAAACCTCTCATTATTTCCTCCTTGTTCCCTGTCTGATAACCCAGACACTGTTATGACTTATGCTGCTATGGAACACCCTGGCGGGCTTCCAATTATATTTTATCAGGAATCGGGAGATTGCTCACTCTCATCCGCGCGGAGGGCGGCCAGGCGCCGGTTGCCCAGTACGATGGAGGGTCCCAGCAAGCACATGAACATGATCCAGGCCACCCAGTAGAACGCCTCGGGCAGCACGTCGAAGGCGGCCAGCAGCATCAGGGCGAGTACGGCTATGCCTATGGCCCAGAAAGCCGCGATGTACTTGATCATGAAACTGCGTTCGCGCCCGGGCCGGGTATTCTTAATGGAGAAGTAAGTGCCGATGATGCCCCCCGCCAGCCCGATGACGCACCCCGTTATGCCCCCGATCCAACCCCATTCCATAGAGCCGGCCTTTCTTTAAAGAGATTGCTTCGCTTCGCTCGCAATGACCAGAGCTGACTCGCAATGACCAGAGCTAGCTCGCAATGACAGTTTTGTAGAGGTACTCCGTCCAGGCCTCGATGCCCTCGCCGGTGCGGGCGCTCACCTCGAAGATGGTGATGCCGGGGTTCATCCTGCCGACGGTGTCGCGCACCTTGGCCAGTTCGAACTCACCCATGCCGATGAGGTCGATCTTGTTGATGATGAGCACGTGCGCTTCGCTGAACATCAGCGGGTACTTCTGGGGCTTGTCGTCGCCCTCGGCTACCGAGAGTATCATCACCTTGAGGTCCTCGCCCAGGCGGAACTCGGCCGGGCAGACCAGGTTGCCGACGTTCTCCACGATCATCAGGTCCAGCGAGCCCAGGTCGAAGTGGGGCAGGGCCAGCGAGATCATGTTGGCGTCCAGGTGGCAGGCGCCGCCGGTGTTGATCTGCACCACCGGGATATCCATGGCTTTAAACTTTTCCGCGTCCACTTGTGAGGCGATGTCGCCTTCGATCACCGCGATGGCCAGGCGGTCGCGCAGGGCTTCGATGGTCCGCGTCACCAGCGAGGTCTTGCCGGCGCCCGGCGATGCCATCAGGTTGAGCACGAACAGCTTGGATTCTTTAAAAGAAGACTGGTTGGCGCGCGCCTTCTCCTCGTTGGCGTCGAAGATCCCCTCGAATACGTCTATTTCCATGTGCGCCTCCTACTCGATCTCGATGGACTCCACCTGGAACTCCCGCCCGTGCACCAGTTCCGCCTTGACCTCGCCGCACTTCGGGCAGGTGAGGTCGTGTTCCTCGGGGGTGAACTCTTCGCTGCAGGCGGTGCAGCGCGCCACAACCGGCACCTTGCGGAAGTTGATCTCGGCCTTGGAGGCGATGGTGTCCTTGGCCAGCATTTCCCAGTAAAAAGTGATGCAGTTGTCCACGATGCCGGTGAGTTCGCCCAGCACCAGGTTGATCCGGACAATGCGGCTGGCGCCGTTCTGATCGGCGTGCCTGAGGCTGATGTCCAGAATGCTCTCCACAACCGAAAGTTCGTGCATGTCTTATTCCTTTCCCGGCTCCCCTCCCGGTCGCCACGCCATCCATTATAACCGACACCGCTAAAATATAGCCCGCATCACCCGGCTGCGGCATGAGCGCCGTCATGTGGACAAGGGAAACCCACTCTGATAATAATTAAGCATTCAGGCCCACTCCTGATGAACAAAGCCCGTAATCGAGGAGGTGTTGAATATGTCCCACGCCAACGACCGCCTTTTTGACCATAAAGCGGCCAGGGAATGGAAGCTTAAAAAGAACCGGGCCGAGGTCGACAAGCTGATGCCCCTGACGGAGGCCATCGCGAAATACGTAGAGGACGGTGACTCCATCATCGAGACCGGCTTCGCCTACGCCCGCGGCCCCCTGGGGGCTTACTGGGAGATAGGCAGGCAGAAGAAGAAGGATCTGGTGGGCATCTTCACCCCGGGTGGGCTCAACACCATCTGGCACGAGTTCGGCGGCCTTGAAGGCGCCCACGTCGCCTACGTGGGAGTGGAGATGCGCGGCCTCTTTTCCACCTTCCGGCGCGGAGTAGAGGGCGGCACCCTCAAGGTCTTCTCCGAATGGAGCCACGGCGGCCTGGCCTGGGCGCTGCGCGCGGCCGAGCAGGGCCTCAACTACGTCGCCTGCAAGAGCATGCTGGGATCGGACATCATCAAGACCAACCCCTACATCAAGGTGGAGAAGGATCCCTGGACCGGGGAGCCGGTCTGCCTGGTGCCGGCCATCTACCCCGACGTGGCCATCTTCCACGTCCACCACGCCGACAGGTTCGGCAACGGGCGCATCTGGGGCGCTTCGGTCAACGACACCGCCATCGTCAGCGCGGCGCGCAAGGTCATCGTCACCTGCGAGCGCATCGTGGACACCGAGGACATCCGCTCCAACCCCTATCACGTGGTCATCCCCCACTACTGCGTGGACGCCGTCTGCGAGGTGCCCTACGGGGCCTGGCCGGGTGACATGCCGGGCATGTACTACTTCGACCGCCGCTGGCAGGAGAGGGCGATCCGCGTGGGCTTGAAGACGGCTGAGAGCACCCGGGCCTGGGCGGAGAAATACATCTACGGCACAAAGAACGTCAACGAGATGATCTGCATCGCCGCTGAGGAAGAAGGCATGAACGTCATCGATTATCTGAAACAGCTGGAGCAGCTGGCCTGCGACTCCGTCTATTACAACCTGGGATTCTGGGGAGTAGGCGGCGGAAGGGACTGGTCCTACGAAGAAGTGGCCAAGAAGACCTATTAAGGGGGGATGAAGATGAGCGAGATACAGTACACGCCGAGAGAGCTCCTCGCCTGCTGCGCCGCCCGCCTTCTCTCCGACGGGGAGAGCGTCTTCGTGGGCACCGGCCTTCCCCTGGTGGGGGCGATGCTGGCCAAGAAGCTGCACGCTCCCGAGATGATGGCCATCTACGAGTGCGGGGCCGTGGACCCCGAGCCGCGCCAGTTACCCTGGTCGGTGGCTGACCCCTGGACCTACTACAAGGCTTCGATAGTCCTCACCATGTCCTCGGTCTTTGGTATGGCGCGGGCCGGCTACGCCGACGTGGGCTTCCTGGGAGGGGCCCAGATCGACATGTACGGCAACATCAACGCCACCTGCATCGGCCCTTACGACAAGCCCTCCGTCCGCCTGACCGGTTCGGGCGGGGCCAACGACATCGCTTCCTTCTGCGACCGCATCATCTTCATGGGGCTCCACCTGCCCCAGCGCTTCCCGGAGAGGGTCGACTACGTGACCACGCCCGGTTTCCTGGACGGCCCCGGTGCCCGCGAGCGCGAGGGGCTGGTGGGAGGCGGCCCCTGGCGGGTTCTCTCGCACCTGGGGGTGATGGGTTTCGACGAGGAGTCATGCCGCATGAAGCTGCTCACCTATCATCCCGGGGTGACCCCCGAGGTCATCCAGGAGTTCACCAGCTTCGAACTGCTCATCGATGACGACGTCCACGAGACGGAGAAGCCTACCGAAGAAGAGATAATGACACTGCGGAACGAAGTGGACCCCTGCCAGCTGTTCTGTTTCTAGCTCAGCGTGAGGGGCGGGAGAGGACCTGTCCATCCTCGGTGCCGACCACCCATACCCGCCAGGTGAGCATGTCAAGCAGGCTGGAGCTGATGGAGCTGAACTCCACGGGAAGGCCTGATCCCTGCGCCACCAGGCTGACCAGTTTGTCGGCATCCAGTGCCGCCAGCTGGCGCAGATAACTGACGAGGTTGTTGTCTTTAGCGAGCTCGTTGATGAGTTCCTCCAGCCCGATGGCCGTGGTCTCCCGCGCTTCCTGGTTGAGGGTGCTGACATTGTAGGTGCTGCCGGGGGCCATGTTCGCGGTGAGCCCCTCCATCAGGGCACTTGCGCTCAAGTCGCCTGAAACATAGAGCTGACGGGCCAGGTTGACCAGGGATGCGATTTCCGGGTTGGTGAAGAGCTGGGCATCCTCCGGCGTGCTGAAGGAGATTATCCATACCGGCTGTCCCCGGTAGTAAGCCTTCTCCACGAAACAGGGGATGGCTTTACCGGCGGATGGTTTCTGCGAGGAGATAACGGAGAGGGCGGCCTGCAGTGATGCAGGGTCCTCACCCGACGCCTGGGCCTGGTCAAGGAGGCTGTCCAGGCAGTATTCACGCACTTCCGGCTGGTCCGTGCCGGACGCCACGGCCGTGCCGGACGCAGCGGGCTGGTACCAGATGTCGGAATAGAAATCGAGGCGGGTCCCCAGGTCCTTGGAGTAGTCGGCTACCTGGGACTTGTCGTAATCGGTGGTGGAGGTGACCAGCCGGGGGGTGGGGACCATGGAGAGGGTGCTCAGTTGCGTGCCGTTGGTGATGCCTGCCGTGGTGGAACCGTTTAGGTTGGAATTAATCTGTTCGCTGAAGTCCTCTTCCCCCCACGTCGCGTTTCTCTCCTCCTCGGTCATCGCTATTGCCGGAGTTTCCTCCGTGGTGGCGGTCTCGCGGGAGACGGGGGTGGACATCAGGGCCAGCGTGACCACTACGGCGGTAACCAGAATAGCGGCACCGGCGGCGACGCGTGGGTATAACCGGGCATGGGCCTGGGCTTTCTTCTCCCGGACTTGCCTCATCTCCTGCCGCACTCCCTCCATCAGGTTGTCCTGCTCCGCCGGGGTCATGCGGTATGCGGGGAGGCCCGAAAGGACGGTCCGGAGACGGTTCAGCCCGGCTTCGCGCTCGCGGCAACCGGGGCATGAGTCAAGGTGGCGAGAGACCTCCCCCGCGGTCCGGGGGTCCAGTTCCTTGTCTATAAAAGCGGACAGGTGGGCTTCGCACTTCCTGCAATTCAAGGCCGGTGATTCCTCCTCGCGGCTTCTTCCGATGAAGTGCCCTTCATGGTGTCGGAAATTCCCTCTTCCACCGGTTTAGATGTATCTGGGTTTTCCATAGGTTCCGCTAGTCCACGCAATTCCTGCGCCAATCTGTGGCGTGCCCGGTTGAGGCGGGATTTGACGGTTCCCAGGGATATGTCCAGCATCTCGGCTATCTCCTTGTAATTATATCCCTCGATATCGTGTAGAAAAATCACTTCGCGGAACTTGATCGGCAGCTTGCGGATGGCTTTTCTCACGCGGTCCTGCAGCTCCGCACTGATCAACAGGTCGTCGGGGCTCTCCTCGTCGCCCGGCAGCATCTCCTCCCAGTCGGGCATGTCCTCGTCCGTTCGGCTGGAGAGGGAGAGATTGTAGCGCTTCTTGCGGGTGTAGTCCCGGCAGGCGTTGGTGGCCACGCGATAGAGCCAGGTGGAGAAGCGGGATTCACTCCGGAAGGTGCCGAGCTTGCGGAAGAGGAGGATGAACACCTCCTGGCTGACATCCAGTGCGTCAGTCCGGTCGCCCAGGATGCGGTAGGCCAGATTGAAAACCTGGGTCTGGTAACGCCGCACCAGTTCCTCGAAGGCTGCGTGCTCACCCTCCAGGAAGGCCGCGATCAATTCCTCGTCTCTACGTTCCTCCAGTTCATTCATTTGGACTATTTTAGCAAACTCTACTTGCCTTTCATCATCCGGCGTGCCGCGAGGAGGTTTTCGGCCGCCTCGCCGGGGAGTTCGCGCGCCCCTCCCAGGAGCCTGGCGGTGAAGGTTACCTCGGCCGAGAACTCCACCGTTTCCATGCGATGGTAGGCCTGGGTGAGGTCGCTGCCCCAGGCTATGGCACCGTGGTTCTCCAGCAGCACCGCGTCGTAGTCGGAGAGGTAGGGTAGGATAGACCCGGCCAGTTCGGTGGAGCCGGGCATCTGGAACGGCACCAGCGGTACTTCACCGAGGAAGATCACCGCTTCAGGGACCAGATGGAGGTCGAGGGGGATGCCGGCGATGGCGAAAGCGGTAGCGCGGGGGGGATGGGCATGCACCACCGCTCCGATCTCCCCACTCTCACGGTAGATGGCGAGATGCATGGGCGTCTCGGAAGTCGGCCATCCTTCGCCGCGAAGCACCTGGCCGTCGAGGTTCACGGCCAGTATCTGCTCCGCGCACATAAACCCCTTGCTCACCAGGGTGGGCGTGATGAGCACCTCCTCCTGGTTGAGGCGGACGGATATGTTGCCCGAGTTGGCGGAAGCCATGCCCCGGGCCCAGACCCGCCGGCCCACTTCGCAGATCTCGTCCCGCAGTGCCTGTTCCCTGTCCATGATCGATCCCCTTTCACGCAGGAGCTAGAACATCTTCTTGTCCCACCAGTGGTGGTCTTTCCTGACGGCTTTATCCTCTTCCCCGCCGATGGCCTCTCTTGCCAGGAGCTGAAGGCGGTCCTCTTCCAGCAGCACCAGTTCCGCCAGCATTTTCATGGGGGTGGGACGAAGCTTCTCGCACACCTCCTCCCAACCTTCGCGCTTGCTGCCCATGGAGATATAGACAACCCGCAACGCTTCCACGAAGACATGGATGAGCGGGCGGAACCTGTTGTCGTACAATTCGCGCTCTTCCTGGTTGAAGTCGTCGAAGGGCACGTCCAGCAGGCCGTAAAGGGACTGTGGCAGTTCAATCTGGTCCTCCTGGAGACGGCGCTCGAGTTTCTTGGTGAAGAAACTGCGAGAGTGATTACTCCGGTTATATCCCAGGGCCGGGGTCAGCGAGTGTTCCTTCAGGTCGTCTTCTTCCATCACGTTAATATCCTTGCTCAGCTGTATGACCGAAGATATGAGACTCAGGGCCTTCGACAACTTCATTATAGGTCAACCGCTTTTTGAGCGGAAGGAGATCCGGTAAGTGTAGACAGGCCATGAGATATTTCTTATAGTTATTCCGTAGCGGCACAAGCGGATAGAACGGACGGACGTTTTGAGCGAAGTCGTACCCCGTCATATCGGCATCATCATGGATGGCAACGGGCGCTGGGCCGAGCAGCGCGGGCTTGCGCGCATCGAGGGGCATCAAGCCGGAGCCGAAGCAACCATGGAGGCGGTGCGCGCCTGCGCCGCTCTCGGAGTGAAGAACCTGACCGTGTTCACCCCCCCCGACGATCTGCCGCGAGGATTTCCGGGCGACGCATCTTCTTTCCTGGACTTAAGCAGTGATGCTCTCCGGAGCAGGTTGGAGGAACTGGGCTCCCTCGGCGTGCGCCTGCTCCTTATGGGCCCGGATGAAGGCCTCTCTCCGGAAGTGCTGCGGCGCTTCGACGAGGCGGCGGAGTCCACCCGGCACAACGACAGGATGCTTCTATATGTCGCCTTCAACTACGGAGGCCGCAGGGAGATATTCGACGCCGCCCTGCGAGTGGCCGAAGAGGTCGCGCGGGGAGAAGCGGCGGCGACAGAGGTGGACGAGGATTCCATCCGGCGCAACTTCTACGACCCCGAGTTGCCCGACATCGACCTTCTCATCCGGACGGGGGGAGAGAGGCGCCTATCCGATTTCATGTTGTGGCACTGCGCCTACGCGGAGCTCTACTTCACCGATCTCTTGTGGCCGGATTTTCGCGCAGCCGATCTTGAAGAAGCCCTGCGTGAATTCCACGATCGCGAAAGAAAGTTCGGAGCGATTACCCAATAGGCGCGCGCGTTTATCTACATTATGTAGAGATGGCTTGAACAGTGAGTTGTGGGGGATGGCTGTATCTGAGCGAACAAATACCGCGACAACGGTTCCGCGGCGTTCTGAAGCGATGAAAACAGCGATAAAAATTTAGTGCCGGGAAAAAAGGGAAAAGGGATAAATAAAAGAAAGAATAAGTTGAAACCCACAGTATAGAAAGGAGAGGCAGTATGGCAACAGCGAAGAAGCCCGCAGCCAAGAAGCCGGCGGCCAAGAAGCCGGCGGCGAAGAAGGTAGCGGCGAAGAAGCCCGCCGCCAAGAAAGTAGCGGCAAAGAAGCCCGCCGCCAAAAAAGTAGCGGCGAAGAAGCCAGCCGCCAAGAAAGTAGCGGCAAAGAAGCCCGCCGCCAAAAAAGTAGCGGCGAAGAAGCCCGCCGCCAAAAAGGTAGCGGCGAAGAAGCCAGCCGCCAAGAAAGTAGCGGCAAAGAAGCCCGCCGCCAAAAAGGTAGCGGCTAAGAAGCCCGCCGCCAAGAAGGTAGCGGCCAAGAAGCCCGCCGCCAAGAAGGTAGCGGCGAAGAAGCCGGCCAAAAAGCCCGCGGCGAAGAAGCCGGCCAAGAAATAATAGCCGGTCGAACAGCCCGAGCTTGCTGCTTGAGCTGAGAGACTTGCCCGAGCCGGCAAGTTCGTTGGTTTGTTGAGAAAGGCCTCCGTAAACCGGAGGCCTTCTTATTTCCTGCCCGCGGGCAGCTGCTAGGAGTGAGCGTTCCAGTCGAAGCCGATGGAGGGATCGTCATGGGGTATGCGCCCTTCGTCCGGGTCCGAGGGGTCGTAGGATTCGGTGGTGTGGTAGAAGAGGCTCAGCTGCTTGTCGCCCAGGACCTTGTAGCCATGCGCTACTCCGGCTGGTATCACCAGCAGCAGAGGGTTGTCTTCACCGGCGACAAGGGACATGGTCTCGCCGTGGGTGGGAGAATTCTCTCTCATGTCATAGAGGCCGATCAAGCCTGTGCCGGTGGCGATGAACCACAAGTCGTCCTGGAGTTTGTGCCAGTGGAAGGCCTTGATCACGCCGGGGTGGGAAACGGTATACGAAGTCTGGCCGAAACGGCGGAGGAGTCCGTCGTCGTCCCGCAGGATCTCCATGAAAAAGCCGCGTTCGTCGGGATGGCGCACCAGCTTCTTGACCACTACTCGATCGATCATCCTCTCCACCTCAATATTTACACTATAACAATATTACGATGAGATTATAGCATAACGGGGCTCCTTTTACATGCCGCGGGATTGGGTTTAACATGGTATAAAAACCCGAAGGGGGAATACGATTGACGGCCAGGATGATGCTTGCGGTGAACGCCTCCAAGCTGGTGGGCTTTCTCTCCCGCGGGCTGGGCAGGGGGGCCGGCACCAATTTCCCCGGACGGGTGGCGCTTCGCCTCTGCCCCGACCTCCCCGACCGGCTTGCGGCCGGCCTTCCCCGCGGCTGTGTGGTGGTGACCGGCACCAACGGCAAGACCACCACCTCCAACCTGCTGGCCGGGATAATGCGCGCCTCGGGCCTGACGCCGGTTCACAACCGTTCGGGAGCCAACCTCATCACCGGCATAACCACCGCTCTGGCCGCCGCTTCCGGCCCGGCCGGCCGGCTCCGGGGCGACATCGGCCTATTTGAGGTGGATGAAGCTACCCTGCCGGAAGCCTTGCGCCGGTTGCGCCCGTCACTGGTGGTGGTGACCAACCTCTTCCGGGACCAGCTCGACCGTTACGGCGAACTGGAGAGCCTGGCCGGCAAGATGAACCGGAGCCTGCGGGAGATGAAAGGAGGCACCCTTCTCCTCAACGCGGACGACCCCCTGGTGTCCGCACTGGGCGAGGGGACGGCGCTGGACGTTTGCTATTTCGGCATCGAGGACGCTTCGGCCGGCCGTGAAATGCTGCAGCACGCCGCCGATTCCAAGCACTGCCGCGCCTGCGGCGAACCCCTCCGCTTCGCCAGCGTCTACTTCGGGCATATGGGCGACTATCGCTGCGAGGCTTGCGGCCGGACCCGCCCGGACATCGATTTCTCCGCCCGCCGCCTGGAGATGCGCGGAATAGAGGGGACGGCCATGGACCTGGAAGGGTGGGACAGCCCCCTGCGCCTGGAAGTACGCATCCCTGGCCTCTACAACGTCTACAACGTGCTGGCAGCGGCGGGGGCGGCCCGCCTCCTGGGCCTGGAACGGGCCGGCGCCGTCAAAGGGATAGAGGAATTCTCCACCGTGTTCGGGCGGGCGGAATGGATAGAAGCGGAAGGACGTCGTGTCTTTCTTATCCTCTCCAAGAACCCCACCGGCTTCAACGAAGTGATCCGCACCGTGGCCGGCGACGGCCGGGGAGGCAAGGACCTCCTCCTGGCCCTGAACGACCTGGCAGCGGACGGTCGCGACGTCTCCTGGATATGGGACGTAGATTTCGAGGAACTGGTACCCCAGGCGGCCTCGGTCACGGTGACGGGGGTGCGGGCGGAAGATATGGCCCTGCGTATCAAGTACGCGGGGATGCCGGTGGGCCGGATCGCCGTCGAGGGCGACGTCGGCCGCGCCCTTGACTCCTCCCTGGCGCGGGTGCCGGTAGGTGGGACGCTCTACGCCCTGACCACCTACACCGCCACCCTGGCCCTGCGCAAGGTGATGACCGGCCGCGGCTACGTCAAGGGTTACTGGGAGGAGTGAGCATGGTAACACCGACGCTGCGCATCTGCCATCTCTACCCCGAGCTGATGAACATCTACGGGGACCGCGGCAACATCATCGCCCTCTCCCGGCGCTGCCTCTGGCGGGGCCTGGGGGTGGAAGTGGAGGAAGTGAGCATCGGTGACCCCATCGACCCTTCCCGCCACGACCTCTACTTCATGGGCGGCGGGCAGGACCGCGAGCAGATCATGGTCTGCGAGGACCTGCGCGAGATGAAGCGAGAACAGGTCCACACCGCGGTGGACGGGGGCGCGTGCTTCCTGGCCATCTGCGGCGGGTACCAGCTCTTCGGGAAATACTTCCTGACTTACACCGGCGAGGAACTACCGGGCATCGAGGTCTTCGACGCCTGGACGGTGGGGGGAGACAAGCGCTTCATCGGTAACGTGGTGGCGGAGTGGAAGGACCCGGCGGGAAGGGTGAGGACCCTGGCCGGTTTCGAGAACCACTCCGGCCGCACCTACCTGGGTACGGGAGCGGAGCCGCTGGCCAGGGTAGAGGAGGGCTACGGCAACAACGGGGAGGACGGCTTTGAGGGGTGCCGTGCGGGCAACGCCTTCGGGACCTACCTGCACGGGTCGCTGCTCCCCAAGAACCCCTGGCTGGCGGATGAACTCATCCGACTGGCCCTGACTCGTCGTTACGGCGAGGTGGAACTGGCGCCGCTGGATGATGCCATGGAGGAGAGGGCACATGCCGCTGCCGTCAGCCGGACCCGGAAGAAGAGCGGGACCGGCTGATGGAACTGCTGAAGCGCCACCGCTACCTGCTGGCCCTGCTTGCGGTCATGATCCTCCACATCGTGCTGAGGGTGAGGTTTCTGAACCATCAGCTGATACTGGACGAGGGCAATAACTACATCTGCCTCCAGTCCCTGAACGGCCTCTACCCCGGGCTCAACTTCAACCAGGTGCTCAGGTACCACCCTCCCCTCTACCTGTTGGTCGCCAACTTCCTTTCCACCATAACCGGCCAGCGGCACATGTCTTTTTATGAGTCCTACTCCATACTCCTCTCCGCCCTCACCCTTATCCCCCTCTATCTTCTCGGCCGGGAGGTCCGCAGCCGGCGGACCGGCCTTCTGGCCTGCTTCGCCTACGCGGTGATGCCCGCGGCGATGGTCATGGACACCTGGATCAAGGTGGACCCAATGGAGGTGCTCTTCGTCGTACTCTTCGTCTATTTACTGGTGAAGCGGAAGGCCGCGTGGGCGGGGATGGCCCTGGGGCTGGCCATGCTCTCCAAGGAGACGGCCGCCTTCATAGTGCTCGCCTTCTTCGCCTACCTGCTGGTCACAAAGGACAGGGAGAGGATCCGGCCCTTCATCTACGCCGTCCTCATCGGCGCGGCCCTCTCGTTCTGGTGGTATCTCTTCATCAGCCTTACCCGCGGCCGGTTCCTCGAATTCCTCCTGGGCACCCATCCCGAGGTAGCCATGTTCGATTTCGGGGTCTTCTATTACTTCAAGGGCCTGGGGCGGGATCTCGGCCCCTTCCTCATCCTCGCCGCCGTGGCCGGCGCGGCCAGTGGGACCGCCCGCTTCATCCGCCGCGGGCGGAAGCTCGACTTCCTCCCCCTGGCCTGCTCGCTAACGCCCTACCTCTTCTTCCTCGTGCTCAAGGGCAAGCCGCCTTGGATCATCACCACCGTATTGCCCTTCATCGCCCTGCTGGCCGGCCAGGGCATGGACGCCTTCCTCCGCCTGATGCGCGAAAAGGGCCGGGCCATGGCCGCCTTTGCCGCGGCCATGCTCCTCCTGGCGGGCATCGTCACCTCTGTGGCCATGTCCTACGACGGCTACATGCGATCGCGGCAGGGTGCCATCTATTCTTATTCGCAGGACCTGCGCGGTGAGGCGGAGACCATAGGAGGCATGCTGGAACCGGACGAGCCGCTGCTGGCCTACTTCGGAGCGGGCACCTTCCCCAACGCCATCTTCCTCACTTACGTAGGGGAGAGGCCGGTCCTGGTGATGGAAGAAGGCATCAACGCCCTGGAAATAGCGGAGACCGTTCAGCAGAACGGCATAGAGCACGCAGCCGTCTACAACGACACCGCCGGGAATGCCCTGGCCTTGTACATGATGGTCGAAATGGGTTTCCGCTTCTCCTGGCATGCGGCGATACCCTTTACCTACAGGGACGTCACCGTCGACATCCAGCCGGAGGAGGTCATGCCCCTCAGGTATTTCCTCTTCGGCGAAGGTGAACCGGTGAGCCGATAAGAAGAAAGGGGCGATCATGTCCAAAGTCCTGACCGAGCGGGACGGCCACGTCTACGTCATTACCATCAACCGGCCCGACAAACGCAACTGCATCGACTCAGAGACCGAGGACCTCCTGGTGGATGCCTGGAACGAGTTCAAGGACGACGACGGCCTCTTCGTGGCGGTGCTTACCGGGGCGGGAAGCGAGGCTTTCTGCTCCGGCGCGGACCTGGGAGGTTATTTTCCCAAGGTGACCGGATCCCCCACCCAACTGCGCCGGCGCGCCTACGACGGCCCCGGCTTCGGGGGTTTCACCCGCGGCATCGACATCTTCAAGCCCATCCTGGCCGCCGTCAACGGGGCCTGCCTGGCGGGAGGGATAGAACTGGCGGTGGCGGCAGACATCCGCATCGCGGCGGAGCACGCCACCTTCGGCTGCCTGGAGAGGCGCTGGAATGTGGGGCTGGGCGACGGCGGAACGCAGCGGCTGCCGCGCATCGTGGGCCTGGGACGGGCCCTGGAGCTGATCATCACCGGTAAGCTCATCGACTGCCGGGAGGCCTGGCGCATCGGCCTGGTCAACGAGGTGGTCCCGGCGGAGGGACTGATGGATCACGTCATGGAGATGGCCCACACCATCTGCACTTTCCCTCAGGGGGCCGTCCGCACTGACAAGGAGGCCACTATGCGTGGGCTGGGGACCCCTCTGACTGAGGGGTTGCGCATGGAAAGCCAGCTCTTCAACACCCTGCTCGGCACCCATGATTTCCTGGAGGGACCGCTTTCTTTCGTACAGAAGCGCCCGCCCGAGTTCGACAATCAGTGAAGCGGTAAAGGGAGAGCTGAGCGCTCAAGCCCCAGGCGTTCTTTAGAAGAGGATGCTGGCGATGTTGTCCACGTTGATCAGGCAGTTGCTGTACTCCAGGTTGAGGGTCACCACACCGCTCGAGGCCTGGCTCTGACCGGTGATGATGGATATCTTGGACGGCTCCAGGTAGAGGATCTTGTCCCCGATCCATCCATGAAAGACGCCCGTGTAGATGAAGTTCCCGGTATGGACGGTGATCTCGTCGCCCTCCTGGATCTCGCGCTCCATCTTCTTTCTCAGGAATTCCATGGCTACCTCCCGTTGGTATTGATTATTCGCGGTCTTCGCTGCAGGGGATGCACAGTCTGCGGCCGTCCTTCTCCACGATACGGCTGGACATGACCGGCTCGCCGCAGTTCTCGCAGGGTATCGACGGCAGGATGCGCGCTTCGGTCGGCAGTTCCAGTGAGACCTCTTCCACCTCGAACATCTCTGCCTCGGGCAGGGACAGGAAAAGATCGATCTTTTCCTGTCGCGCCCTGGCCGGGTCAGCCGGCGGCTCTACCCTGGGGCCCGGCCCCGCCAACCGCAGGCTGACGCGCACGGCCCGGCCGGCATCGCTCCGCCGGGCGAAGGTGAACACCTGCTTGCCGTAATCGCGAAAGACCAGGTTGCCCTTGCCGAAGGTGCAGCCGGCCAGGCACTGCACCGCGTCGACGCTGCAGGAGCTGTTCTCCACCACGCAGACCAGTTCCTCGTCCCGTGACCGCTCCACTTTCAGCCGGTTAAGCGCTGCGTGGGTGGCACGGTAGCCGATGACCAGGCCGGGGCAGAGATGGCCGTGAAAAGAAACCGCTTCGCTCAGGTCTTCAGGAAGATGGCTCATTTACAACCTCGCTTCAGGGCAGCTGGTACGACTTCAGGCGGCGGAACTCCATGGCGCTTTCGAAAGCCGGCTGAGCCTCGTTGTTGGGGCCGCGCATGAAGGCCACCTGGCCGACATCGGGAGCGTACCAGGTGTAGTAGAGGGTACTGTAAGTCCCAAAGGACTCGCTCTTGTAGATCTCGTAATTCTGCATCATCACCGTGTCCTCGAACGTCCCGGCCGGAACGGTGATGGTGTCGATCCACCGCACGTTGAACATGCGGGTCACGTTTGCCGAAGAACCGTCGCTGTTCGAGTAGGTGAACTCTTCCTCCAGGGCTTCCTGATCGGTGCTCATGGGGAAGCGAAGTATCGTCTTGGGGGGCTCGAACTTCTCCCAGGCCCCCACCCCTTCCGCGTTGACGATGTAAGTCCCCAGCAGCCTGCGGGTGAATTCGTCCTGGAGGTAATAGGCATAAGCCATGTTTCCGGACAGATCGCTCTGCATGCAGAGGTCGGCACTTGGGAAGAGGTCGGCCCCCGGCAGGCCCTGTGGGGCGAGGATGGAGGCTTTCTGGATAGCGTCGGTGGGGCCGCTTGAGAAGTCCCATGAAGATTCCAGGGCGAAACTGACGGGTATTCCCGCCGACCCCTCCGTCACCGGCGCGGCGGTGTAGTATTCGTAGACGCTGCCAGGGCCTGGCAGCCGGTCGGCGGTGAAATCGCTTCCCGGGACCGCCTGGGTTTCCTCCTGGCCGCATCCTCCCGCGGAGAACGCCAGGACCAGGGCCAGCAAGGCGGACAGCCCCACCACCGGCAGGGACGAACGGCGACGATTCTTATTCATTTCAACCTCCTTGACCTGAGTCGGACTATCTCTAAAGAGTATACTATCGCTCCGTCTCCCGTTCCATCCAGTCGGAGTCGTGCACGGCGCGGCATTGGCGTATCCACACCGTCAGGATGCCCGTGCAGACCAGCAGGACAAATGACGCCACCAGGAAGGACGGGATGACGTAAATGAGGGCGTCCGGCGACCAGAAGCCGCAGGCGGTACCCGCGGCGGCGCCGGCGATGACGACCGCCAGGGTGAGATAGGCGAAGCGGCGACGTATCCTCAGCAGGCGCGTCATGGTCTCGAAGGCCGGGAAGTAGTCCACGGATTCCTCTTCTTTCCCGTGCCTGAGGTAACGGGCCAGCACTTTGAGCAGGCCCTTGGGCGGCATGATGGCGGTCATGTAGAGGATCGCCCCGGCCATCTGCACCGTGATTATAATGATCGCCCCGAGCAAGAGTATGAACACGGTCAATGCGATGACTCGACCCCCTTTGACGTCCGCCGTTATCCCGGCTTTTCCTATAGGATAAGATAAGGGAAGAGGCGGCCCGGCACAAGGATGGGCGGACCGCCCGAAAGGCGGGAAGCCGCGGAAGAAAGGTGTTAGCGACTTGCTCGACGACTACTTCGCCATCCTTGAGGGGGGGAAGCCGGCCCGACACCGGGTCTGCCGGGGCATCCCCTCGCCCCTGGCCTTGCCGGCGGACGCGGGCGACGACGAATTATGGGCGGCGCATGCCGAGGGCATGGAAGCCTGGCGCGAGGCCTGGCGCAGCGGGGAGGCACCCGCACCCGCGGACCCGTCGCTTCTAGACCTCAAGCTCGAACTGGCGGGGAGATTGCTCAAGGATTGCGTCTTCTGCGAACGGCGATGCGGGACAGACCGCACGAGCGGAGAGGCCGGTTGGTGCAAGGTGGGGTCACGCTCCCGCTGTTCTTCTGAGTTCCTGCACATGGGGGAGGAGCCGGAGCTGGTCCCCTCCCACACCATCTTCTTTTCCGGGTGCAACCTGGCCTGCGCCTACTGCCAGAACTGGGATATCGCCATGCACCCCGAATCGGGGTTCCCCACCGACCCGCGCGAACTGGCGCTGGTGCTGGAAGAAGGCGTGGGGCAGGGCTCGCGCAATGCAAACTTCGTGGGGGGGAACCCTGACCCCCATCTTCACACCGTGCTGGCCGTGGTACGTGGGCTGGGGGAAAAGGCCCGGGGGCTGCCGATGGTATGGAACTCCAACATGTACACCTCACTGGAGGCCATGGACCTGCTGGAAGGGGTGATGGATGTCTGGCTGGGCGACTTCCGCTACGGCAGCGACGAGTGCGCCTCCCGCCTCTCGCAGGTGGAGGGGTACTTCGCGGTGGTGTCGCGCAACTTCCTCCTGGCCTGGGAGCGGGGTGAGGTGATGCTGCGGCAGCTGGTGCTGCCGGGGCACCTGGAGTGCTGCACTTTCCCCATCATGCGCTGGGTAGCGAGGAATATGCCGGACGTCTACTTCAACCTGATGTTCCAGTACCGGCCGGAATACCGCGCCTCCCTCCACCCCGACATCGACCGCCGCCTCACCCCCGAGGAGCGCCGGGAGGCCCGGCGGATGGCGGAGGAGCTCGGCCTCAACATCTGACCCTCCACATGGTGCCTGTCACCAACCTCCACACCCTCCACATCAGGGCGCCCAGCCCACCGAGTCGTGGGCCCAGGTGCGTCCCTGACCGTACATGGCCCGCTCACATACCACCGGGCCGGTGGAAGTGACCATGGTGGAGACGTCGTAAGAAGTGAGGTAGTCTCCCAGGTTGAAGGTGCGGCGGGAGCGGGCGGGTATGACCACGTCCTGTGGGCCGGCCTTGATCCCTGCCGAGGTGGCAAAGGAAAGGTCCACGCTGACCGGGGTGTCCCCGGGGTTTTGCACCAGCACCCAGGTCTCGAAACCCTCTCCAGTAGATCCCTCCGCCAGATACCAGAGGGTGGCGGGGGTGGAGGCCCCGATGGAGCAGGTGGCCCAGGTACGCCCGGTGTCGTAGGCGGCCCGCTCGCATACCACTCCGGCGGAGGAAGTGACCACGGTGGAGACGTCGTAGTCGATGAGGTAGTCGTTCAAGCGGAAGGTGCGGCGGGAGGCCGCGGGGATGGAGACACCGGTGAGGGCCTCCGGCTTCAGCTCACCGGATGAGGTCACAAGCGCCAGGTCCACGGTGACCGCCGTATCGTTGGGGTTTTGCACCAGTACCCAGGTCTCGAACCCTTCCCCGGTGGACCCTTCGGCCAGGTACCAGGTGGTGGCGGGAGCGGGGGTTCCGATGGAGCAGGTGGCCCAGGTACGCTCCGCGCCGTACATGGACCGCTCGGCCACCACCGGGCTGGTGGAGGCGACCAAGGTGGAAACGTCGTAGTCGGTGACGAACTCTCCCAGGTTAAAGGAGCGGCGGGAGTGGGCGGGGATGGCCACATCAGCCAGGCCTTCCGGCTTCAGCTCACCGGCGGAGGTCATGAGAGTCAAGTCCACGCTTACCGGATCATCGCCGGGATTGAAGACCAGCACCCAGGTCTCGAACCCTTCCCCGGTACAGCCTTCGGCCAGATACCAGGTGGAAGCAGGAATCTCGGTGCCCACCGAGCAGTTGGCCCAGGTGCGCTCGTTGCCGTACATGGCCCGCTCGGCTACGATGTCTCCCCCTTCGGAAGAGACTATGGTGGCCAGGTCCCAGGCCTGGACGTAGGATCCGGCATTGAAAGAAGCCCGGGTGTTGGCAGCCAACTCGTACCCTTGAAGCTCGGCCGGGGCCACCAGCCCCTCGGCGGTGGCGAAGGTGACGTTTAAAGTGACCGGGTCCGGGTTTACGTTCTCCACCAGTACCCAGGTCTCGAAACCATTACCCGTAGAGCCCTCGGCCAGGTACCAGGTGCGGGTGTCTGGGGCGAAGGTGGCCACCACCTCGTGGGCCTCAGTCACGTCCTCGATCACGTAAGGGTTGGCCACCGGCACGGGCGTTCCGTTGTCGGTGATCGAGGCTACGTGCCAGCGGGCCTCGGGGGTGAGGGTGACGGTGGCGCCGGTGCCCCAGTCCACGGTCTGGGTGGCGGGAGAGACAGTTCCCCCGCTGTCGGCAACCGAGGCGGTGACGGTGCAGGTATCGATGGCGAAATTGGCGGTGAGGTCACAACTGGCGGTGACGGTGAATGAGTAGGTGGGGTCGGTGGAGATCTCCGCCCCTCCCTCGGTCCAGTTCACGAAGTGCCGGCCGTCATCCGGGGTGGCGGTCACCGTGACGGTGGAGCCGTAGCCGTAGTCCCCGCCACCCTCCGCCGTGCCGTTGCCACTAGTGGCGGTGGTGACGGCATAGGTGTTCTTCTCGAAGACCACCAGCACCTCGTGGTCGGCGGTGACGTCGGTTATGACGTATGGGTCGGCTACGTTCTTGAACAACCCGTTGTCGTAGATCCCGGCCACGTGGTAGCCGGTGTCGGGGACCAGGTCCACGGTGGCGGTGCCCCCGTATCCCACCGCAGGCGTGAGCACATTCACGGCTCCGTGCCCGGTGTGGAAGATCGAGGCGGTGATGGCGTAGGAGTCGAGGGCGAAAGAAGCGCTGATGGTATGGCTGGCGGTCACGTAGGTGAAGGTGTAGCTGGTGATGGCCCCCTGCGAGTCGCTGTCCACCACCACGTCGGCTACGTGGTAGCCCGCACTTGGCGTAACGGTAAAGGATTGGTCCGCGCCGTAGCCCACGCTCACTGCTCCCGCGGGAGTGATGGACCCGCCTGTCCCAGCCGAAGAAGTGATGAGCGGGTCGGCGGCGAAGACGGCCGTCAGGGCGCGGTTGGCGATGACGGTGAAGGAATAGGTGGGATCGGTGGAGACCTGCGACCCGCCTTCGGTCCACCTCACGAAGTGCCATCCCTCATCCGGGGTGGCCGTCACCGTGACGGTGGAACCGTAGCCGTAGTCTCCCCCACCTTCCGCCGTACCGCTTCCGCTGACGGCGGTGGTGACGGTATAGACGTTCTTCTCGAATACCGCCAGCACTTCGTGGTCCTCGGTCACCCCGGTTATCACGTAGGGGTCGGTCACGCTCTTGAACAACCCGTTGTCGTAGATCCCGGCCGCGTGATAACCGGCATTCGGGACAAGGTCAACGGAGGCGTTGCTGCCGTATAGAATCTTCTGGCTGGCCGGGCTGACGCTGCCATGGCCGGTGTAGAAGACGGATGCGGTGACGGCATAATTATTTTTCAAGCCCACACAGTGAAATGCACCCGCGGCCACGGCGGTAAAACCGGAGTTGGGGGCGGGGACGTCGCACTGGCCGTATTCATTGTTCCCCCAGGCCACGATGCTGCCGTCCGACTTGAGGCCGGCGCTGAAATGGTTTTCCGCAGTCACGTCGACGAAGCCGGTGTTGGGATTGGGGAAGTTGTCGAGTTGGTTCCTGGTGCTGTCACCCCACTGCACGATGCTGCCGTCCGACTTGAGTCCAACGCTGTGAAAGCCCCCTCCGGCTATATCGATGAAGCCATTGTTCGGAGCGGGGACGTTGCACGCCCCATAGCCGTTGCTGCCCCAGGCCACCACGCTGCCGTCCGACTTGAGGCCCAGGCTGTGGTAACCTCCCGCGGCCACGGCCACAAAGTTTGAGTTGGGCGCGGGGACGTTGCACTGTCCACTGCCGTTGCTGCCCCAGGCCACGATGCTGCCGTCCGACTTGAGGCCCAGGCTGTGGTAGTATCCCGCGGCTATCGCGGTGAAGCCGGAGTTGGGATCGGGGAAGTTGTCGAGTTGACCCCTGGTATCGTCACCCCACTGCACGATGCTGCCGTCCGACTTGAGGCCAACGCTGTGATACCATCCCAGGGCCACGCCGGCGAAGCCGGAGTTGGGGCTGGGGACGCTGCACTGGCCGTAGCCATTGCTGCCCCAGGCCGCCACGGTGCCGTCCGTCTTAAGCCCCAGGTTACAGATGGAGCCTGCCGTTATGGCGGTAAAGCCGGAGTTGGGGCTGGGGACGTTGCACTGGCCGAAGTCGTTCCAACCCCAGGCCACGATGCCTCTATCCGAGCTGTCCGCTGCCCGCGCTGCCGGCATGAGCACGAAGCTGCAGGTGATAAGCAGAAAGACCAGAACGACCCTTACCACGCATTTCCATATATTTCCGTAGGCCATTTCGTCTTCCTCCTTCGCCTCGGCTGCGTTGCTTGATGATACGAATATTTTATCATTATCGGCCGGAAGGCGATTGTCGCCCGCCGGGCCTATCATGGTAGGGCGAAAAGGATGTGATTATGTCGACGAAAGTGAAGGATTGGACCAAGCATTTCTTCCTGGTCCATGCGGAAGAGAACAATAAAGAAGAAGGGCGCCCGCCGGCCCTGACGGTGCTGGAAGTGGAGGGTTTCCGGGAGATCGGCTGCCTCAGCTTCACCTTCCCGGGCACCGAAGGCGCAGAGGGCGGGGCGGACCAGTCGGACGAGCTTTACGAGCAGGCCCGCCTGGCCCTGGCCGGTTTCATGCGCGGCAAGCCGGAGACGGTCCTTGTCCACGACCGCTCCTTGCTCGACCGGGTTGCGCCGCGCGAGGTGTTTCCCGTATCCCAGTGGCTCGAGACCTGCGAACTGGCCCTGCTCCTCTTCCCCGGCTCGGTGGAGTATTCCTTCGAGCACTTGGCGCAGGAGGCGGGGACCTGTACCTACCTGCGCCTCCTCAATCACTGGCACGAAAAGGTGATGGGCATGGACCCGTCCCTGCGTTCCCAGGTGGCGGCACTGCTGCGCGCGGCGGACGACCCCTGGGCCTGGTTCTTCTCTCCCCGCCCGGGCCGCGTCCGGCCCCTCTACTTCTCGGAGCGCGCTCCTCGCCGCCGTCCCTGGGATGACCGCCTGAAACCCGGAGCCGGAGAGCAGGTCGATCCGGAGGAACTTGACCGCTTCTTCTCGCCGGAAGGGCTCTTTCACCGGCGCGACGATCACTTCGAGGCGCGGCCCGAACAGCAGGCCATGGCGGTGGAAGTGCTTGACGCCTTCAACCAGGACGCCTTCCTGGTGGTAGAGGCGGGAACCGGGGTGGGCAAATCCATGGCCTACCTCCTGCCCTCCGCCCTCTTCTCCCTGGCCAACCAGACGCGGGTGGTGGTCTCCACCCACACCAAGAACCTCCAGGACCAGCTCTTCGAGCGCGACCTGCCGCGCGTCAAGGGCGAACTGCCGTCGCTGCGTTACAGCCGGCTGAAAGGGAGGAGCAATTACCTCTGCCTGAAACGCTGGGAGGACTGGTGCAGCCACCAGCTGGCCACCTCGTCCGGGGGAGGCCGGTTGGGCTTGAGCGGGGTCAATCCCCTGCAGGCCTGGGCGGCCCTGCTTCTTTACCTGGACAGTACCGTCGAGGGCGACCTGGAGGAGCTCTCACTGGAGGTGCGGGAACGGCTGCGCGAGGCTCTGGCCGCCGTCTGCTCCCAGCCGGAGGAGTGCCTGGGCCCGGCATGCCCGCTGCGCGAGAGGTGCCGGGTGGAGGCGGCCCGCGACCGTGCGGCCGCTTCCCACGTGGTGGTGGTCAACCATGCCCTCCTCCTGGTCGACGCGGCGGAGACCCAGCAGAATGAAGGAAGGGGCGGCCCACCCCGTCCTGCCCGGCTATTCCCGCCTGGTGGTGGACGAAGCCCATCACCTCGAGCGGGTGGCCACCGAGACCTTCTCGTCCGAGCTTTCCCTGGGGGCGGGGCTGGCCTTCATCGACCGCCTGGAAGCGGGCCGGGGCCTGCTGCAGCGGGCGGAGTCTTTCTTCGCGGGGACCCCGGAAGGGTCGGCCGGCCTGGACCAGCCCGCCTTCACCCTGCTGCGGGAGCATACGCGACAGACCTGGGTGAACTGCGGGAGAGGCTGACCGATTTCTTCCTGGCCAGCCTGCCGCGCCTTGCCGGGAAGGGGCAACGGCCGGAAGCGGCGCGGGCAGGACGTCAAGGTCCGGGTAACCTGGCAGGTCAGTCAACACCCCCGCCTGGGAGGAGCTCGAAGCCAGCGGGGACACACTGGCCGGATGCCTGGATTCGGTGTCCGGCAAGCTGGCCGATCTGGCCAAAGCTCGCCAACGGCCTGGCGGGGAAGGAGGGCGTTCCCCGAAGAAGAGCGCAAGGCCGTGGAGGCACGTTCGGTGCGCTCTGCCGACCGTTGTGCCGTCCATGCCGACGCGGTCCGCCAGTTCTTCCGGGAAGAGCCGGAGGATGAGCCGCCGGCCTGGCTGCGCTGGTGGGAGGTGGTCCCACGCTGGCGCTACCGGGGCAGCTTCATCTCCAACGGGCGCATATCCATGGCCCCGGTGGATATCGGTCCGATGGTCCAGGACAAGCTGCTGGTCGCCCCTGGAAACGGCCGTCTTCACTTCCGCCACGCTCGGGCGGGAAGCAGTGGGGACGGGTTCGCTTTCTTCTCCGCCGGCTCCGGCCTGGCCCAGGTCGCTCGGAAGGAACGCGAGGTGAGGTTCAAGGCCCTGGGCTCTCCCTTCGACTATTCCGGCCAGGCGCGGTGCCTGGTTGTCACCAACCTGCCGGAACCGCGTTCCGGCGCGGACGGCGACGCCAGGTATATCCAGGGCCTGAGCGGAGTGATCGGCGACGCGTTGACGGCATCGCGCGGGCGCGGGCTGGTGCTGTTCACCTCTTACCGGGTGTTGGAGAGAGTGGCGGACGAGCTTTTCCCCGTCCTCGAAGGCAAGGGGATATCACCTGCCTCAAGCAGGAGCGCGATTCCAGCAACGTCCAGCTGCTGGGCCGTTTCCGGGAGGAAGTGGGGTCGGCCCTCTTCGCCACGTCTTCTTTCTGGGAAGGGGTGGACGTCCCGGGTGAGTCCCTCTCCCTGGTGATAATCACCAAGCTCCCCTTCTCCTTCTTCGGCGACCCCCTGACGGAAGGGCGGATGGAACACATCAAGGCCACCGGGAAGGGCGACGGCTGGCATGACTACTATCTGCCCCGCGCGGTGATGCAGTTCCGCCAGGGGCTGGGCCGGCTTATCAGGCGCGCCAGCGATCAGGGGGTCATGCTGGTGCTCGACTCGCGCTTGACCCGGCGTAACTACTCGCCCCTCTTCCTAGGCAGCCCTGCCCGCTGGGCTTCCGGTTAAGGAGATCGCCGCGGCGGCGGCAGGATTGGAGATCGAGAGTTTCCTGGGACCCTAGCCCAGTTCCCTGTTCTTGCCGAAGCGCTTCAACCAGTTCCGCTTGACGGCGGTGGCTTCGTCTTCCGGCAACGGATTCCTCGATCGTATGTAGCGGCGGGCTGGTTTCCGCTGCCGGCTCCACGAACAGCTCCGGCTCGGCCGGGACTATTCCGGTTAATCCCTGCGGCTGTCCACCATCGACGTCCTCGTACCATTCGGATCCCAGCGTTCCCACTTCCACTACCGGCTCGGGCACCGCCTCGATGTCCTCCGCCGGATGGTGCTCGTGTTCCAGGGATTCGGGCGCCGGATGCAGGGGCTCTTCCACCAGCCTGGAGCCGAAGGATTCACCGGCCATCTCGACGTTGTCGGTGGCGGGTACTTCCCAGAAGATGGCGACGAGGTCACCTTCCAGCTGCTTGCGGGTGGCCAGGGCGTTGATGAGCAGCGCCGCCTTGGCCGGGTCTTCCGCCTTCTGGACCACCAGCGAGATCTCACGGTTGCCGAACACCTCGGACAGAGCGGGGGAGAGCATGATCACCTGGTCGCCCGCCCAAACGGGTGAGTCGAGGCGGGAGAAACGCACCCCCTTGCCACGCCCCAGCAGGTCCGTGGGCGACTCGTCGCCCAGTATCTTCTTGGCCTTGCCCTGCCGGGCGATGAAGATGGACATCCCGCCGGTGCCGGCGATGCAGAGGCGGTCCTCGGTACAGGCGAGCAGGTTGAGGTCGGTGAGGAACTCCCGCCCCTTGGACCGGGCCTGCTGGTGGAGTTTGGCGTTGATGTAATCGAGCATGCGCTCGAGCACCTTGACCGGGTCACCCATCTTCAGCTCCCGTCCGCGGGCGAGGAAGTAGCCCTTGACCACGTCCAGGGCGTAAGCGCTGGCCTGCACGCGCTCGGGAGTGCGGCCGCCCGCGGCGATACCCGCCACGCAGAGCCAGCCACCATCGTTCTCTCCCGGTTCGAACTCCAGCGCGAAATAGGCCTTGCCCTTCCTGGGCGAGGTGTTGATGCTCTTGTAGTTTACGTAAAAGTGAGGGCCGTCCAGGATCATGGCTCCTCACCCCCTCCTTTTGCCGTTTTTTACGACGATGCCCGGAAAGCTTCGGGGGACTCGGTGGCCGCGGCCGGGAGGTCCCGCTCACCGCGTACCAGGTCTTCGAAGCTCTCTCGTTCCTTGACCACCGACCAGGCCCCGTCCCTCACCATCACTTCGGCCACACGCAGGCGCGAGTTGTAATTGGAAGACATGGTGAAGCCGTAGGCACCGGCGCTCATCACTGCCAGCAGCTCGCCTGGCTCCAGACGGGGGACCATGCGTTCCTTGGCCATGAAGTCGCCCGACTCGCAGACCGGACCGACCACGTCGACCGTCTCCCTCTCCCTCTCCTGCCAGGACACCGGCATGATCTCGTGCCAGGAGTTGTAGAGGCTGGGCCGGATGAGGTCGTTCATGGCGGCGTCGATGATGACGAACTGCTTACTCTCGCTGGCCTTGCGGTAAAGGACCTTGGAGACCAGGACTCCGGCATTGCCGACGATCATGCGCCCCGTCTCCAGGATCACCTTGCAGCCGGTGGAGTGGAGCAGGGGAGTGAGGACACGGGCGTAGTCCGCGGGGGTGGGTACTTCTTCTCCCTTGTAAGGGATGCCGAAGCCGCCACCGATGTTCATGAAGCGGATGTTCATGCCGCGTTCCTTCAGCTGGCTCATCAGCTCGCCCGTCTTCTCGAGGCTCTCCTTGAAAGGGCCTACCTCGGTTATCTGTGAACCGATGTGCTGGTGTACGCCGGCCACTTCGATGTTAGGCATGGCTGCAGCCTGCTCGTATTCCCGCAGGGCCTCATCGGGGCTCAAGCCGAATTTGGCCGACTTCAGGCCGGTGGCGATGTAGGGGTGGGTGTGAGGGTCCACGTCGGGGTTGACCCGCAGGGCTATACTGGCGGTGACCCCCGCTTCTCCGGCCACCCGGGAGATGGCTTTGAGTTCCTGGCCCGATTCGACGTTGAACATGAGGATGCCGGAATCGAGGGCGAAGCGTATCTCCTGGTCGGTCTTGCCGATTCCCGCGTAGACCATCTGGTCCGCCGGTATGCCCGCCTCCCTGGCCCGGAACAGTTCACCCCCGGAGACGATATCCGCCCCCGCGCCTTCTTCGCGCAGGGCCTGCAGCACCGCCCGGTTGGAGTTTGCCTTCACCGAATAGCAGACGAGATGGGGAACGTCCGCGAAGGCCTCCTCGACCTTGCGGTAGTGTTCGATGAGGGTGCGGTGGCTGTAAAGATAAAAAGGGGTGCCTACCTCAGCGGCGATGTCCTTGATGGGGACACCTTCGCAGCACATGTCGGGGCCGGTGTAGTCGAAGTAGTTCATGTCTTCTTATTCCCCCAGAAAGGTGACCATTAAGCAGCGATCCCTGGGAATCTCGTCGAAGTCCAGGAAGACGATCTGCTGCCACGTCCCCGTCAGCAGCTTTCCGTCGCGGAAGGGAAGGGATAGCGAGGGGCCCAGCAGCGCGGCGCGAACGTGCGAATGACCGTTGGAGTCCACCAGGCGCTGGTTGTGATGGTAGTCCTTGCCGGGAGGGGCCAGGGCGTCGAAGAGTTCCCGGAAGTCCTGGCAGACCCCTGGTTCGTGCTCCAGGGTGGTGACTCCGCCGGTGGCACCGGGCACGAAGATATTGACGATGCCGCTGGACAAGCCGCTCTGTTTGAGCAGCTTTCTGACCTCGTCGGTGATCTCCACGATGTCGGCGTTGCCGTTGGTGGAAAACTCCAGTGTTCGTGTTGTAGAACTCCATGTAGGTCACCTTCTCTTCATTGTTACCAGCATGCCTAAGGTAACGTCAATGTCGTAAAGCTATCCGAGGCTCACCTCGAGAGAAATATTCTACCACTTTCACCGGGAAAAGCAGCAGGGAGAGCCGAAATTCCTATTCCGCGGCCAGTAAGCGCAAAAGATCGATGTTCTCCCGGTCCCTCCCCGGTGAGATCAGGGGGGTTTCCAGTATCCAGGGCAGCTCCCGCAGACAGGCGTCGTGGGTGAGGACGCGGAACCCGTCCAGGCCGATCTCTCCCTGGCCGATATGCTCGTGCCGGTCCTTCTGGGACCCCAGCCCGCCGCGGGAATCGTTGGCGTGGACCAGGCGGATCCGGTCCAGCCCGACCGCCCCGTCCAGTTCTTCCAGTGTCCGGTCCAGGGCTTCGCGGGTCCGGACGTCGTAACCGGCGGCGAAAAGGTGGCAGGTGTCCAGGCAGACGCCCAGGCGGGGTTCTCCCTTGAAAGGCCGCGAGGATGCGGCCCAGGTGCTCGAATCGGGTACCCACGGCGTAACCCGCCCCCGCGGTGGTCTCCAGGAGGATGTCCGGGCCGCCGGGGGTGGCGGTGAGGGCCCGCTCCAGGGCCGAGGAGACGTGGCGGAATCCGGCATCCTCACCCTCTCCCTTGTGGCTGCCCAGGTGGGTGACCACTCCCTCCGCCCCGATGAGGGCGGCCGCCTCGACGTTGTCTATGAGGGATCCCGCCGACTTCTCGAACACTTCATCATCCGAGGCGGCCAGGTTGATGAGGTAGATAGTGTGGACGAAGACGGGGTGGATGCCCTCCCTTTCGCATCCGGCCCGGAAGCGCTCACAGGCCTCGGGAGCGGGGCGGGTATGTCGCCAGCCCCGGGGATTGGAGATGAATATCTGGACCGTCTCGCATCCCCTCTCCACGGCGCGCCCCACCGCCTTGTCCACGCCCCCGGCGATACCGACGTGGTAACCCAGCCTCATCGTTACCAGCCTCCCGGCAGGATGATGCCGCCGCCCACGACTTCTTCTCCCAGGTAGAGAACGGCGGACTGGCCGGGGGCAGCGGCCGGGACGGGTTCACCCAGTTCGACCTGGAAAGAATCTTCTTCGCTGACGATTACCCGGCCGGGGACCGCTTCCATCTGGTAGCGCACCTTGACCGTCGCCTCGAACTTGTCCGAGGGAGGGGTGCCCGCGGTCCAGGAGGCCCGGTTCGCCCGTACGACGGCCATCTCCGCTTCTTCCCGCGTCCCCACCACCACGGCGTTGCGTAAGGGGTCCAGCTCGACGACGTAGTAAGGGTGCGATGCCGCTATGCCCAGGCCGCGGCGCTGTCCGATGGTGTAGTCGGCGATGCCCTGGTGCTGCCCGAGGATGTTGCCCTGCCGGTCGAGGATGAATCCGGGCAGGAAGGCGTCCGGCCGCCGCTCGCGCAGGAAACCGCGGTAGTCGCCGTCGGGCAGGAAGCAGATGTCCTGGCTCTCCTCCTTTTCCGCCGGCTCCATTTCCAGGCGGCGGGCCGTCTCTACCACTTTGCTTTTACGCATGGCCCCCACCGGGAAGAGCACCCGGGCCAGGATGGGCTGGTCGAGGCGGTAGAGGACGTAGGACTGGTCCTTGGCGGGGTCGATGCCGCGCAGCAGCCTGTACCGGCCGCTTTCCTCCGCCACGCGGGCATAATGCCCGGTTGCGACGTGGTCCGCTCCAAGCCGGTCGGCCATTTTGATCAGGCCGGGGAACTTGAGCAGGCGGTTGCACTCGACGCAAGGATTGGGGGTCGAGCCTGCCATGTAAGCGTCGATGAAGGGCTCCACTATCAGGTCGTGGAATTCCTTTCGCAGGTCCACCACCATGTGTTCGACGCCCAGGCGGCCGGCCAACCGCTCAGCGTCGCGCAGGTCGGCCAGGGAACAGCAGGTGCGGCGGGCGGCGGCAGTGCGTGCTTCGCATTCCGTCCAGAAACGGAAGGTCACACCGGTCACTTCATAGCCGGCTTCCAGCAGCAGTTGGGCGGCGACGGATGAGTCCACCCCTCCGCTCATGCCCAGGACGACTTTCATGGGGTAAGGTCTATCGTTTATTATTTCCTCCCAGAATTTACCATCAGGTTATAATCTCTCACTTCCAGTATATGGGAGAAAACAATAAACGAGACCTGACCCCATTCAGGCGAGCAGGGCCGCGACGCACAGGGCGCTCATGGCGGCGTTCTCGGTCCCGACGCCGCGCCCGCCGGCATCCGCGCCGACCAGCCAGAGGTCCTGTACCGGGGTGCGGGGCGAGGGCTTGTGCACGCCGGTCTGCCCCACTATCTGGGCCAGGCCGATGCATTCGCCGGTGGGCTTGCCGGTGATGGAAGCGGTGGTGGCGATATGCTGGGTGAGCTCCCACTCGATGGCCTTCTCCATACGTCGGGAACAGCTCGAAGAGGCGCTTCTCTCCCACCTTGAGGATGGCCTCGCTCTGGGCGATGGTCTTTTTGTTGACCTCGATGGGCCCGGGCACCCCCATGATCACCAGCTGCTTGCCCTGGGGAGCGGTGTGCTCGTCCCACTCGGTGGGGATGGGCACGAAGAGCAGCGGGTCCTCGGGGACGCCGCCCTCGTCGAGGTAGTCGAACATCGTGGTCGGCATTGACGTAGCGGCGTGTTGAATATGCAGGGCACCTTGACGTCCAGCGCCCGGTGGCTCAGCCCGTACTTCTTGGTGATGTAGGAATAAGAATACTTCAAGCCCTTGACGTACTCGACGTATTCCTCGGGGAAGCTCTTGGCACCGGCCAGCTCCACCGTCCGCTTGATGCCGGCGTTGGAGATGACGATGTCGGCGTTGAAGGTCTCGCCGTTGGTGCACTCCACCCCGGTGACCTTGCCGCGCTTGACCACGATGCGCGATACCTCGCGGTTGAGCTTGAGCGAGCCGCCGTTGCGTCTCCAGGGACTGGACGAATGAACCCGGCACTTCCCTGGAGCCTCCCCGCGGCAGGCCCAGCTGCCTTGCTCAACATCCGGCTACGCAGTAGAGAAGCTCCCCGACGACGCCTGGTGATACGGGACCACCGTCAGCACGATGCAATAAAGGGCGAGCTGCTGCAGGAAGAGCTTCGGAATCGGTGATACGGTGGAAGAAATCCTGCACGGTGACGTCATTCAGCTCTTCCAGCACGGCCTCGTCCGGCCGAAGGCGCGCACCAGCAGGCACACCGTCTCCAGCAGGCCGTACTCCCTGGTGGTGCGGTAGGCCTCCCTCTCCAGCAGCTTTCGCATGCCCAGGCCGGTCTGGAGTGCCTTCTTGTCCCGCCGGCGCACCTGACCATGGAAGTGACGGTCGAGAATGACCCCCGCGGCCCCAGCATTCCCCGGAACCCCTGATAGTTCAGCCAGCTGACGTCGCCGTTGGCGAAGATCTCCACCCCGGGGTTTCTGTAGATCCACTCCTGCCTGCCGCCGGCCATACGGGCGATATCACCGTGGGGACCGACCCCGCCCATGGAAACATATGTACCCCGGTGTCGACGAGAAAGCCGTCTTTCTCCAAGGTGCTGCATTTACCGCCGATAAAGGCGTTCTTCTCCAGCAGGGTGACCTTGTGTCCCCGGCTGGCCAGCAGGCCGCGACCCCCGCGCCCCCGACTCCGGAGCCTATGACGACGACTTTCCTGGCACCTTCCATCAGACAGACCTCCCCTGTTAATGATAGCCCTGATGATCTCCCTCGATATTTCGGGGAGCCGAGTGAACAACTCCTTGTAGGGGTTTGCTTAAAGGAAGTAAAGGCTGTTTCAGCCGATCAGGATGCCACGCACATGGCGCTCATGGCGGCGTTCTCGGTCCCGACGCCGCGCCCGCCGGCGTCCGCGCCGACCAGCCAGAGGTCCTTAAGCGGGGTACTGGGCGAGGGCTTGTTCTCGCCGGTCTGCCCCACGATCTGGGCCAGGCCGATGCATTCCCCGGTGGGCTTGCCGGTGATGGAGGCGGTGGTGGCGATGTGCTGGGTCATCTCCCACTCGATGGCTTTCTCCATGCTGGGGAATAATTCGAAGAGGCGCTTCTCTCCTACCTTCAGGATGGCCTCGCTCTGGGCGATGGTCTTTTTGTTGACCTCGATGGGGCCGGGCACACCCATGATCACCAGCTGCTTACCCTGGGGAGCGACGTGCTCGTCCCATTCCGTGGGGATGGGCACGAAGAGCAGCGGGTCGGCGGGGACGCCGCCCTCGTCGATGTAGTCGAAGGCGTGGTCGGTGTTGACGTACGGGCGAGTTAAAGACGCAGGGAACCTTAACGTCCAGGGCGCGGTGGCTCAGTCCGTACTTCTTGGTGATGTAGGAATAGGAATACTTCAGGCCCTTGACGTATTCGACGTATTCCTCAGGGAAGCTCCTGGCGCCGGCCAGCTCCACCGTCCGCTTGATGCCGGCGTTGGAGATGACGATGTCGGCGTTGTGGGTCTCACCGTTGGCGCACTCCACGCCGGTGACCTTGCCACGCCGGACCAGGATACGTGAGACTTCGCGGTTGAGCTTGAGGGAGCCGCCGTTGCGCTCCAGGGCGCGGGCCAGGGAGAAGCCGGCATCTCCTTGGAGCTGCCCCGGGGGTAACCCAGGCTGGACTTGCCCAGCATCCGGCTGACGCAGTAGAGGAACTCGCCCATGGAAGCCGTGCTGAAGGGTACCACCATCAGCACAATGGAGAGGAGGCGACGTGCCCGAGGAAGATTTGGAGTCGGTGATGCGGTGAAAGAAATCCTGCGCGGTGACGTCGTTCAGGGCGTCGACAGCCCGGGTCGCCGCGGCCGGCTTTCACCAGCGTAAACAGGGTCTCCAGCAGGCCGTACTCCTTGGCTGGCGGTAGGCTTCCTTCTCCAGGAGCTTTCCTGGTGGCCAGGCCGCGTCTGGCGGATTTCTTCTCCCGCAGGGAGGCAATGATCATGGACCTGGCGGTCGAGAAGCCAGACCGGGGGCCCAGTAACCCCGACCTGGTAGTTCATCCAGAGGACGTCGCCGTTGATAAAGAAGTCCATCCGGGGTTGCTGTAGATCCAGTCCTGCCTGGGCGCCGGCCAGGCGGGCGATGTCGCCGTGGGGTCCGATCCGCCCATGGAGAACATGTGGACGCCGGTGTCGACCAGGTAGCCGTCCTTTTCGAAGGTGCTGCATTTGCCGCCGATAAAGGCGTTTTTTTCAAGCAGGGTGACCTTGTGTCCCCGGCCGGCCAGCAGGGCCGCGACCCCGGCGCCCCCGACCCCGGTACCGATAACAACGATCTTCTTGGCACCGTCCATTGAACCCTCCCCTGTTCGTTACGCCCTAATGATCTCCCACGATATTTCGGGAGTATGAAATAAATGGCTCTTACGTTCTATGAACCTCTCAGCCGAGCAGGGCTGCTACGCACATGGCACTCATGGCGGCGTTCTCGGTGCCGACACCGCGCCCGCCGGCGTCCGCGCCCACCAGCCAGAGGTTCTGCACCGGGGTGCGAGGCGAGGGCTTGTGCCGGCCGGTCTGCCCCACGATCTGGGCCAGCCCGATGCACTCCCCGGTGGGCTTGCCGGTGATGGAAGCGGTGGTGGCGATGTGCTGGGTCAGCTCCCACTCGATGGCCTTCTCCATGCGGGGGTACATCGCGAAGAGCTTCTGCTCACCCACCTTCAATATGGCTTCGCTCTGGGCGATAGTCTTTTTATTGACCTCGATGGGCCCGGGTACGCCCATGATCACCAGCTGCTTGCCCTGCGGGGCAGCGTGCTCGTCCCAATCGGTGGGGATGGGTATGAAGAGCAGCGGGTCGGCCGGGACGCCGCCCTCGTCGATGTAGTCGAAGGCGTGGTCGGCGTTGACGAAGGGAGTGTACAGCATACAGGGGACCTTGCTCTCGACGGCGCGGTAGCTCAGCCCGTACTTCTTGGTGATGTAGGAGTAGGACATCTTCAGCTTCTTGACGTAGTCCACGTACTCCTCGGGGAAGCTCTTTTCTCCGGCCAGCTCCATGGTCCGCTTGATGCCGGCGTTGGAGATGACGATGTCGGCGTTGTAGGTCTCGCCGTTGGCGCACTCCACCCCGGTGGCCTTGCCGCGCTTGACCACGATGCGTGAGACCTCGCGGTTGAGCTTCAACGCCCCGCCGTTCCGCTCCATGGTGCGGATCCAGGCGCCGGGGATCTCCCTGGCGCCGCCCCGGGGGAAGCCCAGCCCGCCGCGCTCCATCATCTTGCCCATGCAGTAGAGGAGCTCGCCGGCGGAAGCCTCGTGTGGCGGGACCACCATCAGCACCATGCTGTAGACGTTGACGCTCTGCAGGAAGGCGTCGGCGTCGCTGATGCGATGGAAGAACTCCTGGGCGGTCACGTCGTTGAGGGCGTCCAGCACCGACTCGTCAATACGCATGGCCTTCCAGAGCTGGAGGGCCGTTTCCAGGAAGCCGTGTTCCCGGGCGCAGCGATAGGCTTCCCGCTCCAGCAGCTTCCTGGTCTCCCCGATCTCCTTGGACTTCTTCTCGTGCAGGTAGGTCTGGGCGGCGTACTTGGCCATCGACATTCCCGTAAGGGGGTTGGCCAGGCCGAATTTCGCCTGGTACCAGCGCATGCGGTCGCAGTAATAACTGACGAAATCGGTTCCGGGATTTCTCATGATCCATTCCGACTGCGAGCCCGTCATCCTGGAGACGTCGCCGTGCGGGCCGTGGCCGCCCATGGAATACATGTGCACGCCGGTGTCGCACACGAAACCGTCTTTTTCAAAGGTGCTGCACTTGCCGCCGATGAAGGCGTTCTTCTCCAGTAGAGTGACCTTGTGGCCGCGGTTGGCCAGTATTGAAGCGACCCCCGCGCCCCCGATCCCGGTGCCTATGACTATGACTCGCTTCGCGCCGTCCATTTTTATAAACCTCCCTTTGTCTCAATACTCGTCCCTGCCGCTGCGCCTGCCGGGCCATCAAGCGTTACCGCAAGAAGGGCTGAGCGGCGATGCCGGATTATGCTACTGCCGCTGCCTTTGGCGCACGCCAACATTATGTCATGTAAGGATGACGTTTGCTACGCCTTGCCTGGCGGCGCGCGTGCTATACTCATTCTGGTCATCGCAGCAATGGACTTCCGTCGAGGAGAGGACGAGTGCCGGAGGAGAAAAGGGAGCCGCGGGCGGACGGGCATATCGAACGCATCATGGCCTGCCCCCATTACCATTTCGACCTGGAATGGTTCAAGCCCGAAGCCGAATACGCCGGGGATATGTACCTGGTTCTGCGGATGGCGCACCTCTTACTCAAGGAGAATCCCGAGTTTACCTTCACCCTCGACCAGGCATGGTCACTCATCCCTTTCTTCAAGAAAGAACCCGAGGCGCAAGCCGACTTCCGGCGCTGGATAGAGGAGGGGCGGGTGGAGTTCGTGGGAGGGACCATGGCCGCCCCCGACCAGAACATGCCGGCGGCGGAGAACCTGGTGCGCCAGTTTCTTAAGGGCAAAGCCTGGGCCCGCCGCGAGCTGGGCTGCGTCCCCTTGACCGGCTGGTCGGCCGATACCTTCGGCCACCCCTCCCAGATGCCCCAGCTCCTGGCCCGTAGCGGCTTCCGCTATTATGCCTTCATGCGAGGGGTCATTCCCTGGGACGCCTGGCACCCCCTGGATTTCCACTGGGAAGGGGTGGACGGCAGCCGGGTGCTGGCCCACTGGTTCGGCTGCACCTACATCGGCTTCAATCAGATCGGCGACAACCCCGCGGAGCACCTGGACATTTACTTCCGGGAGATGTTCAACCGCCTCGCCTGGGAAGGTGAGCGCAGCGCCGCCGCCGCTCTGATGGTCCCCTTTGGCGCGGACTTCCTGCGCCCCCGCCGGGACTGGTTCGATTTTGTCCAGGCCTGGAATCGCATGTGCAAGCCGCCCCTGTCCTTCGCCCTGCCCAGGGACTTCTTTAAATACATCGAAGAAAGAAACTCCGATCTCCCGGTTACCCGGGAGGAATTGAACTCCCTTTTCACCGGGGGGTACGAGTCGCGCATCGAGATCAAGCAGCGCAGCCGGCAGGCATCTTACATGTTGCTGGAGGCGGAGCGCTGGGCCTGCCTGGCCGCGCTTCTCGGCAAGCGCGCTTTCCCGGCGGGCGACTTCGAGCGTGCCTGGGAACTGCTGCTCAAGTGCGATTCCCACGACACCGCCAACGGCACCGGTACGGACCTGGTGACCCACGAAGCGATGCTTCGCTACGACGAAGCCACGAGCATCGCCGGGCGCGCGCGCTGGGATGCCCTGACCGCCCTGGGGGCGCGTGACGAATGGGGTTTCGGCAAGGGCTGGGCCCTGGCCAACAGCCTGGCCTGGGAGAGGCGGGAGCCGGTGGCCTTCCCCCTGCCCGGCGAGGGCGAGTGGCATCTCATTGACGACCAGGGCCGGGTATATCCCCTGCAGCGTGACGGCGCGGCCGGCTGCGCCGTGCTCACCGCCCCTTCCCTGGGATGGCGCACCTATCACCTGCGCCAGGGCGGAAGCGACCATGTCACCGAACTTAGGGTGGAGGGGAGGTCGGCCTCGAACCAGTTCTTCGACGTGGTCTTCGGGGAGCATGGCATCATCCACCTGGAGGACCGGCAGACTGGTCGCGCCCTGCTCGATACCATGGATGTCGAGGGAGGCACGCTCCACGTGCAGGAAGACGTGGGCAACCTCTGGAGCAACGCCGTGACCGATCGCGACTTCTCCCGCCATCTCAAGATCAAGAGTGGGGGATGGGTGGAGAAAGGACCGGTGCGCGCCACCTACGAGATCACCGGGCGCCACAAGGACCTCGACTTCACCACCCGCTACACCCTCTGGAGCCAGTTCCCGCGCCTCGACTGCGAGACGGAGATCGATTTCCACGGCAAGGACCGCAGGGTGCGGGTGCTCTTCCCCCTGGCCGTGGAAGGGAAAGCCAGCTTCACCTGCGAGACCCCTTACGCGGCAACGGAGAGGCCGGAGGGGCGCTGGCCGGTGGAAAACTGGGCGGCGGTGGACTGGGAGGGGACCGGCCTGGCCCTGCTCAACGCCGGCAACCCGTCCTATCAGTGGGCCAACCGGATACTCTCGTTCACCCTGCTGCGCTCGGTATCCAAGTTCAGCCGTGCCTGGCTGCGCTGGGTTTTCATCAGGCGCGCATTGGTCAGGATGTGCTTCAAAGCGGCCAGGGAAGCCAAGAAGAAAGGTATCAACCATTTCGAGACCAACATCTACCCGGTGCACTGGATGGTCATGAAGTGGTGGGCCTCGCCTGGATTGAAGAAGTATCACCATGGCGCCTGGACCTTCATCGACCAGCTAAAAGAGGCCCTTTCCATCTGGCAGCGCTCCGACGCCTGGGAGAGAGGGACCCACACCTTCCGCTACTCCCTCGTCGCCACCGGCGGTGACTGGCGCCATGAGAACCTGCCGCGCCGCGGCTGGGAATACCAGACGCCGTTGCTGATTCTTCCCTGGGATGCCGAGCCGGGGGAGAGGAACCACTTCTACATGAAGGGTAGAAGCCTGGTGCTCTCCGCCCTCAAGCCCGCCGACGACGGCGACGGACTGGTGGTGCGGGTCTACGATTCGCTGGGTAAGGGAGGAAAGGTGGAGCTGGTCTCACCCCTGCTGGTGGGGACGGCCCGTGAGATACTCCTGACCGAGGACGGCGACGTTGGAGATGCCGCCGGGAGCCCGCTTGAAGCCGTGCCGGTGGACGGCCGGCTGGAGCTGGAACTGTCACCCTGGGAGATCAAGACCCTCCGCATAACTCCCCGGGAAAGCGGTCAGGGAAGTTTGCCGTAGGCGGCTTTCCAGGCACGGGCCGCTTCGAGGAACTCCGCGTATCCCCGCTCCCTGATGAACTCGATTGACTCCTGATACTTGCCGTACTTGTAGCCTTTCTTCGCGAAGAGGTCCTGAATGGTGCCGCAGTCGTCATAGTCGGGACAGTCGGCACAGGTGGTGAGCCCGTTCTCCCCGAAGCAGCATATCTTTATGCGGCAGCGGGCCCTGGCGATGTCCCTTTCGCCATTCTCGTAGCCCAGCTTGCAGCCGCGGCATTGCTCATCGGCATGGGCGCGGCAGGTGCCGCAGTTGGCGCCGCAGCAACCGATCTCCCTTACATCATCCTCCAGGCCCATACTCATCCCTCCAGTTCCCATCGTCCGTCCGCAAGGTCCCGGCGGAGCACGTAAGCCCTGCCGTCGCCCGCCCGCACCCCCAGGACTTCCACGTCCATCCCTTAAAGATACCCCTTCTTTCGCGATATGAAAAACTGCATGAAACAGCAAGAAAAAGGGCCCCGTCCGGGGCCCTTGGTTTCGCTTTCGCGCTTCAGGCTCAGTCCATCTGCGGTTCGTTCAGCTTCTCGGTGCTCTCCAGGTCCTTGCCGTTTCCGAAAGCGGCGGTGGACAGGGTGCCGGCCGGCCGGCCGTCGATGAAGTCCTCGACCATGTCGCGGGCCTGGTCGTCGGAGTACTGTACCGGGGGCGACTTCATGAAGTAGGCCGCCGGTCCCAGCAGGGCGCCGGAGATGCCGCGATCCATGGCCAGTTTGCAGCAGCGCGCCGCGTCGATGACGATGCCGGCGGAGTTGGGGGAGTCCCACACTTCCAGCTTGAACTCGACGCTCATAGGGATGTCGCCGAACTCGCGGCCTTCCAGGCGGATGTAGGCCCACTTGCGGTCGTTTAGCCAGGGTACGTAGTCGCTGGGCCCGATGTGGATGTCGTCCCGGTCGATGTGGTGGTTGAGCTGGGAGATGACCGAGTCGGTCTTGGAGATCTTCTTGGACTCCAGGCGCTCGCGCTCCAGCATGTTCATGAAGTCCATGTTGCCGCCGACGTTCAGCTGGGAGGTGCGGTCCAGCACCACGCCGCGGTCGTTGAAGAGCTTGGCCAGCACGCGGTGGAGGATGGTCGCGCCCACCTGGGACTTGATGTCGTCACCGATGATGGGCAGGCCGTAACGGCGGAACTTGCCCTGCCACAGCTCCTCGCGGGCGATGAAGACGGGGATGCAGTTGACCACGCCGCATCCGGCCTTGAGGGCTTCTTCGACGTAGAAACGGGTGGCCCGCTCGCTGCCCACCGGGAGATAGTTGATGAGTACGTCGGCCTCGTGGCGCACCAGTGTTTCGGCCACGTTGATCGGCTCGCCCGGCGCTTCCTCCACTACCTCGCGGTAGTACTTACCCAGCCCGTCCAGGGTGGGGCCGCGGTAGACCGGCGCGTCCAGGAAGGGGACATCGCTGATTTTCACGGTGTTGTTGCGCCCCTGGAAGACGGCCTCGGAGACGTCCTTGCCCACCTTATTGACGTCGACGTCGAAACCGCAGACGAAGTCGATGTCGTTGATGTGGTAATTGCCCACGCTGACGTGCATCAGTCCGGGGATCTGGTCGCCCTCCTGGGCGTTGCTGTAGTACTGTACCCCCTGCACCAGTGACGAGGAACAATTCCCTAAACCAACTATGGCAACCTTTACTTTACCCATTTGGACCTCCCTAAATCCTTTCTTCTTCGCAAGACCGTTTTGCGGCCCGTTCAAACTTTTTATATCCTTCTTCGCTTGCGCGTTTTCGATGCTATTTTCCAGTGATCATGCCTTGGAAGGGACGGCTCGCCCCTCTTCCTCGATCACCAGGCTGATGGCATCATCCTCCTTTCTCTTCCCTCGCTTGTGGCTGACACTCTTCTTTTTCTTGGTCTTAATGACTACCTGCTCCCTCTCGTTGTCGATCATGTCGGTGAGCCAGGTGATGTCGGATTCGGTGAGTTCGATGCGGTGGCGGGTCAGGCCCAGGCGGTACTTGTCGGCCTCTTTCTCCTTGCCCGACCAGCTCGAGCGGTTCATCTCCTCCAGCTTTTCCTGGAGGTAAGCGCGGCGCCTCTCCAACAGCCAGAGCCGGCTCTCCGGCTCCATGTAGCGGAAGAAGGCCATGCGCAGGTTGAAACGGTCCGGGTCGGTGATGTCACTAGCCGGGCCGGGTTCGCTCAGCAGCTTGTTGAATAGGGCCTCGCCCGAGTCGGTGATGCGGTAGACGTAGCGGTTGCGCGTCTTTTCCTTGACGGTGTAGGCCTTTTCGATGGCCGTGCTCGCCTCGAGACGCTTGAGTGCGGGGTAAAGCGAGCCGAAGCTGATGGACCAGAAATGGCCCAGAGTGCCGGAGAGGCGCTTTTTAAGCTCGTAACCGTGCATGGGCCTTTCTCTCAAGGCGCCCAGGATGGCCAGCTCGATCACTTTACGTCATTCCCTTCCCGTAATATAATCCTCTAGTTGAAGCTCGCTACGTATATCGTTTCAATATATCTTCGTAATATATCGAACCGATATATCTAAAAGATACTTTATCCCTCCCAGCCGCTGGCTGTCAAGCTGATGAAAAATACTACGAGGAGTAAACTTTCCGCGTACCTGCGCGGTTTCGGCCCTTCCGCCGGTTCAGGCCATGCCGTAATGGTCCAGGTAGCTTTCGATGTAGCGCCGCGCCTCAGAGGCGGGGCGGTAGATGCCGAAGTGGCCTTCACAGAGGATGTCGGCGTTCAGCTCGAGGAGCCCGCGCATAGAGACAGCCCAGGCGTCGATGTCGGACCCGAATGTTTCCATGAAGGGGCCGTGCACGTCCTGGGCGAAGAGGACCCGGCTGAGCCCCGCCTCCACCCACAGTGACATGGAGCCCGGGGTGTGGCCGGGGGTGTGGACCCAGTGAATGGTGGAGTAGCCGCCCGGCAGGCCTCCTTTGTCGCCTTCGAGGTGGTGCTTGACCGGGAAGGGATCGAGCCTGGTGCGGTAGAGCTTGGCGCCGGAGCGCAGTTCGTCGCCCTTTTCCAGCACCGGCGCGTCCAGGGCGTGCATGTAGAGGGACATGTGGTATTTTTTCACCAGGGCGGGAGCGCCGCCGATATGGTCGATGTGGGCGTGGGTGAGGACCAGCTTCTCGAGGCGCTCGGGGGGACAGCCGGCCTTCTTCAGGTTGTGTTCGAGTTGTTTGATGTCGCTGCTGGCACCGGCGTCGATGAGGGTGGGGGAGCCCAGGTCCACCAGGTAGATACAGCAGTCGTCCGGGCCGGTCATGTCCGGTCCGCCCACCTGATATACTCCCTCGGCAATTTTCAGAGGTTCCACCCCGAGACCCTTCTCTTGAGGTACACGCCGCCATTTCGGCCGCTTTTCATTATAATGGTGCTATGGACAAACTCGACGGGCTGATAACAACACTTATCGACTGCGGCAGCATGGTGGTCGCCTTCTCCGGCGGCACCGACTCTTCCCTGCTGGCGGCGGCGGCCGGGCGGGCGGGGGCAAAGGTGTTGCTGGCGACGGCCGTTTCGCCCCTCCTGCCCCCTCGCGAACTGGCCGGGGCCGAAGCGGCGGCCAAGCGCCTGGGGCTGGAACACCGCGTCGTGGAGACGGGCGAATGGTTCATCCCGGAAGTACGCGGCAACCTGCCGGACAGGTGTTACCACTGCAAGCGCAAGCGGTTTACGTCCCTTCTCGAACTGGCCGCGGCGGAAGGGTACGACGCGGTGGTGGAAGGCTCGAACTCAGACGACCTCGGCCTGCACCGGCCCGGCATGCGGGCGATTCAGGAACTGGGCATCCGCAGCCCCCTGCTCGCCGCGGACATGGGCAAGGAGGATATCCTCGCGGCCCTGCGCGAGATGGGGCTTTCGGAGTTCATCCAGCCCTCGCGCTCCTGCCTGGCCACGCGTTTTCCTTACGGCACCATCCTGGACTCTGAGGAGCTGCGCCGTGTCGACGAAGTGGAGGAGTGGCTGGAGGAGAAAGTCATGGGGCAGGCGAGAGCCCGCCGGCCGGAGCCGGGGTGCCTGCGCATCGAAGCGGACGCGTTCGGCACGTCACGGCTGGCCGCGGACCCCCTCCGGTCGGAACTACTGGCCTTGCTGGACCAGAAAGGATTCACGCAGGCCTTGCTGGACCTGCGTGGTTACCGCAGCGGCAGCATGGACGAACCTTCCGGGCTGGAAGAAGAGGCGTTTGATGAAGAGGAAGAAACACCGTGAAGGTCCTCTATCTTGACGTCTTCGCCGGCATCTCGGGGGACATGACCCTGGGCATGCTCCTGGACCTGGGCATGCCCCTCAACCTCTTGAAAGAAGCCGTGGAAATGCTGGGCCTGGAAGGGGTGGAGATAACCTCGCAGGCCGTGGACCGCCGCGGCATTCGCGGCATCAAGGTGGAAGTGCGCGGCTGGGAGAGGGGGGTGGTGCGTACCTGGTCCAACATCCGCGCCTTGATCGAAGAGAGCCGGCTGGACGGCAAGGTGAAGGAGCGGAGCCTGGCCATCTTCCAGGTGCTGGCCGAGGCCGAAGCCAGGATCCATTCCCGCAACGTGGACCAGGTCCATTTCCATGAGATCGGCGCGGTGGATTCTATCGTGGATATCGTGGGCTGCGCGGCCGGACTGTGCTGGCTGGGGGTGGAGCGCGTGCATAGCTCGGCCATCCCCACCGGCAAGGGCTGGGTCCGCACCGACCACGGCGTCTACCCGGTGCCCCCGCCGGCGGTGGCTTCCATTCTCACCGACGTACCCACCTACTTCGGGGATATCGCCACCGAGATCGTCACTCCCACCGGCGCGGCCATCATCAAGGTCTGCGTCGACGACTTCGGCCCCATGCCCCTGATGCGGGTGGACCGTGTGGGCTACGGGGCGGGAACACGCGAACTGGACATCCCCAACCTGCTCCGGGGCTTCCTGGGTGAGCTGGAAGGGGAGCAGGGGGTGATCCGGGAACGGGCCTACATGGTCCTCACCAACATCGACGACATGAACCCGGAGTTCTACGACCACGTGATGGAACTCCTTTTCTTGGCGGGAGCCAGCGACGTCTGGCTTACGCCCATTCTCATGAAGAAGACACGGCCAGCCGTCACCCTGCAGGTGCTGGCGCCCTCATCCGCGCTGGAAAAAGTCAAAGAGGTGCTCTACCGGGAGACCAACACCCTGGGCTTGCGGATAATGGTCGTGGAAAAAGAAGCGGCGGAGCGTGATTTCCTCGAGGTGGAGACGGTCTGGGGCAAGGTAAGAGTGAAGCTGGGAATGCTCGCCGGCGAAGTGGTAAACCTGGCTCCGGAATACGCGGACTGCCGGGAGTTGGCCAGGCGGACGGGGGTCCCCTTGAAGCGCATATACGATGCCGCCCAGGCCGCGGCTACCGCCACGCTGGAAGAGAAGCAGGATTAAAGGTCATAAGACAACGGAGGTTTTGATGTACATAGCGGTGATCGGCGGGCAGCAGGCGACCGAGGAAGAGGAACGCACGGCCTACGACGTCGGGCGGGGCATAGCGGAAGCCGGGTCTTACGTGATCTGCGGTGGGCTGGGTGGCATCATGCAGGCGGTCTGCCGCGGCGCTAGGGAAGCGGGCGGCACGTCCATCGGTATCCTGCCCGGCCCCTTCCGTGGTGACGCCAACCCCTTCGTAGACGTCGCCATCGCCACCGACATGGGGCAGGCGCGCAACGCCATCATCGTTCGCACCGCCGACGCGGTGGTGGCGGTGGGCGGGGAATACGGCACCCTGACCGAGATCGGCATGGCCTTGAAGATGGGCAAGCGGGTGGTGGCGGTGGACAGCTGGCGCATCGAGAGGGGTGGCGTCTTCGACGATCGCATCATCTACGCCGCGGACGCCGCTGAGGCCGTGAAGCTGGTGCTCTCCGCCGAGTAGGTACTTCTTCGAGCGTTTATCGGTCATGCTCCGTAAACGAGCTTCCGCGGTGTCAGGCGCAGTCGCCGAAATCCGGAATGGTCTGCGAGGCGTGGGGCATGCAAAGCACCCCGCCCCCGGGGATGAGCGACCATGCTTCTTCCAGGGCCGAGGTGATGGTGGCGTGGGGCGACACGCCGATGCGCCGCACCAGTTCCGGGTCGAGGCCGGAGACCAGGATGAGGCGCCGCACCTGGCGGGCCAGGACGGCGGCGCGGTAGACCACGAAGCCCGGCACGGTGAAGTCGTCGCGCAAGACGTCCTCGATGGCTTCCACCGAGCCCAGGTCGAACCAGCGCCCGAACTCGTATGACCCCAGGCCGTTTGAGCACAACCCCACCATGATCATGACGCCGTTTTCCGTGAGGGCGGCCCTGGCGTTGGCGTTGGACTGGAAGGCCTGGTAGAAGGTGAGGTCCATGGGATGGCCGCCGCGCGAGGCCAGGACGATGTCGGCGCGTTGGCGCACCGGCACCCGGAAGGATGTGGATACGAACTCGCAACCGCGGCGGTGGGCTTCTTTCCAGTGGCCGGCGAAGACTCCGAGGAAATCACCCGTCTCGCTGACCACGAAGTTGACGATGAAGGAGGGGTCGAGGCGGGAGGCGATGTCCTCCATGTCCTCGCTGACCGGGTTGCCGTCGAGCCGGCCCGGCACCGCCCCGGGGTGGACGCCCCCGCCGCGCTCCGGGCTCAGGGCCAGGCGGTGGTTGGCCAGGATGGTATCCATGCCCGAGATGCCCGGCACTACCGCTTTCCTGCCGCCGCTGAAGCCGGCGAAGGCGTGGGAGACGATGCCCCCGGTGAAGATGAGCCGGTCGGCCTGGAGTGCCTTGCGGTTGACCAGTATGGGCGTGCCTGCCGCGCTGTGGCCGAGGCGGACCAGTTGGCCGGGGTCGCGGGCGTCGTGCACGCTGATGCGCAGGCGCTCCGGGAGGCACTCGCCGAAGATCTCCCGCAGGCCGCGGTAGCCCAGTTGCTGGTGGGTGCCGGTGGCCACCAGCAGCTCGATGTCGGAGTCGCGCACCCCTGCCCGGTTAAGCTCGGCCACCAGCATGGGCATCCAGACGTGCGCCTTCACCCAGAGGCGGTGGGAGTCGGGGGTGACCACCACCACCTTTTGCCCGGGGCGGATCACCTCGCCCAGGGGGGGTGAGGCGACGGGGCGGGAGACGGCTTGCGCCAGGGCTTCCTTGAGGTCGGGCAGGGGTGCCAGGCGCTCCCCTTCCACCGCCCCCATCCAGAGGTGGTCCGGTATCTCGAAGGGCTGCTCGCTTTCTCCGTAAGGCCAGATGAACTTCATAATTTGATTATAAGCGTCAAAGAAATCTGGGGTCAGACCCCTTCTCCACTTTCTCGGAAAACAGCAGAGAAAAGCTGCCCGGCAGGGAGAAAGTGGAGAAGGGGTCTGACCCCAGATTTCCTAGAACGGTATCAGGGACTGGGGGTAGCGGGTGATGTCCGGGTAGCGGCTGCGCAGGGTGGCGACGTTGATGGAGTACTCGGCGAGATGAGGGCCGACGCTCACCCGGTAGCCGCCTTCTTCCAGCGCGGCCCCGTCGGTGCTGACGGCCTCGTTCTCAGCCAGCTGCCAGCAGGCGGCGATCTTCTGCTCCTGAAAAGAAGGGATGGCCGGGCTGGCCAGGGTTATCTGGTCGAGGAAGGGACGGGATACGATCTCGCCGACCTGCCCCCACCCCAGCACCGGCCACGCGTCGAACATCTCGCGGCAGGGCTGCTGGGGTCCGGATGCCTGGGGCTGGCCGTCCGACCGTAAGGAGTCGACGAAGGCGGCGCGGGCCGCGACGGGATAGTCGGAGGCCAGGCGGGTACGCATCTCCCGGACGAGCTGCTTGAGGCCGGCTACTTCCAGCACGGCCAGGTAACGGAAGGTGGCGGGGTCGTAGACGGTACCATTCTCCGCGTCCCACCTGAGGTGGCCGAGGGCGGCCGGCAGGCCGCACTTGCCGCATCTTCTCGAGGTTCTTGTTCTTCTTGCCGGCGGGGTTTTCCGGGATGGTTTTCCGCTCGTTCTCGGCGTACTTCCGCTTCTCCTTCTTTTCGATGCTCAAGTTCCAGGAGTGCTGTTCCTTCCGTTCGAGGCGGTAGTCTACCGTGACCTTGAAGAAACCCTCCCAGAACCCGACGATGTCAGCCGCGAAAAGATCCGGGTGGTAGGGGTGCGAAACCTCCACCTCGAGCCTGTCCGGGGCGTCGATATCGGTGATGGTGAGCCTGCCCAGGCCGTAGAGGGCAGCCTCACCCAGCCACCACTTCACGGCGCGTTTGCGGTAGAAGCGGCTCCGCAGCAGCCACGAGCCGGCTCCGCCCATCTGCTGCAGGGTGCGGTCGCGGACGTAGCGGCGCCGTGCATCCTTCAGGCTGGCCAGGAGCTCGTTACCGCCCCGCGAGACGGCCTGGTCGATGAGGAACCCCAGCTCCCGGTGGTCGAACAACATGACCTCGTACCGGGGTTTTGAGCTGAAGAAGATGTTGCCGCCTACCGTCCATACCAGATTGTCCTTCAATCTGAGGGGCAACCCACAGTCGGCGCAGGTCTCCTTCTTTTTCACGCCCTCTCCTTTCCGGTGCATCCGGTGCCGTTCGTACTGCCCCAAAATGCTATCGAAAAGGAAGACATTTTACAAGATGTCAGGCTTTAAGCCGGGCCAAGAGGGTCGAGCGGGCCGGCCGGGTCAACCGGGGTAAAGGTCGAACCCAACAAGAAAGGAGAGCTCACCCGCCGCCAGCAGCCTGTCCCACAACACTCTGCCGAAGACGTACAGGGCCCCGATGAGGAAGGGCAGTATCACCGTGACCAGGTAGCCCGGCACGGACTGGATGAACCCGAGAAAGCCGCCTATCGCCGGGATGCGCAGCGCCACCCGGCCACTGACGTTCTCCTCCGGCACGCGGAAGGGGTCGGCCTCGGCGTTGCCGTCACCCTTGGTGACCAGGTAGGTCCGGCCGCCCCGGTGTTCGATTCCGACGATGCGATGGACCACCTGGACGGACGGCTCGAGGGGCTGGGAGAAGACCACCACCTGCCCCGGTTGCAGGCTTCCCGGTTCGGCAGCCGACAGGATCACACCGTCCGAAGGCATGAGGTTGGGGGCCATGGAATTCTCCCTCGACGACGTGGATGGGCCCGGATATCCCCTGGGCTATCACCAGCGTGTTCACCATCATGGCGAAGTAGAACACGCTCACCACCATTGCACCGGCCAGACGTCTCGCCACTCTTGCCGTCGTTCTCATCATGCACGCACCCGTTCGGATCGGCTTTTGCAGGCGCGTCTCTTTGCGGCTGTATCAGGAGCCCATAGAACACGTTCCTACCACCCTTGCCGCGCGGCTAAACCTGTGTTCATGCCATGGCGGGGAGAAAAGAAAGCGCCGCGCCATGCCCGGCGCGGCACCCAGCGATGCAGCGTAAACTTTCGCCCGCTAAGCTGGCGGGCGGGTCAGGGGACGAGGGGCTCGCCCATTCCCGCGAGCAGCAGGTTGACCAGTTCCTTGCCTTTTTTGCGGGGGATGGAAGCGACGAAACCCCCACCCTCCACGATGATCTCCTTGGGCATCAGCCCCAAAGTGATGATACGGTTGATCAGGAAATTGTGCACCCAGGCCTCCAGGACGTAGTTGGTCCCGTTCCACCCGATGCGGCACATCTGGGGTGCGACCAGGGCTCCGGTGCCACGCTGGTAGGTGCGGCTGACCTCGTCGGTGCCCACCAGCTTGAAGCTGTTCTGCTGCGCCCAGGCGTCCACGTAAGGCCAGATGTCCCCCTGGAACGCCAGTATCCTCGTGGTCCTTCCCGCGTACTTCGACATGCCTGCGCCCCCTTTCACTGAAAAGAACGGATCTTCTTTTGACGATCATCTGTTTTCACGGATGACGAAGGTGCCCATGGCCTTAGCCACCAGCGTCCCCCGCGTGTCATACACTTCCGCCTCTCCCACCGCCACCGAGCGCCCCTTCTGAGATGATGCGGCCGTTCCACCTCCAGCTCCCCTCCACCACCGGAGCCATGAAGTTTATCTTCAACTCCACCGTAACCGGCCTCTCCTTGTCGGGGTCGGCCAGGGTGGCCAGGGAAACTCCCATGGCCGCGTCGGCCACCGATGCCAGAGCCCCGCCGTGCACCACTCCACCGACGTTGTGCAGCTGCTCGCAGCATGCCAGGCGGAAGCGGCTGGACCCGCGTCCCAGCTCGGTCAGCTCCATGCCCAGCAGGCGGTAGTAGGGGCTTCTCTCGGTACGCTGGCGCACGATCTCGTCGAAGCGGGCTCTCTTCTTCCGGGGTGAGGTCGGAGGGTCGCGTGACCATGGTGGCGGCCCCCCTAGTCGGAGTCTCCTTGAACCATTCGGCCAGGCGGCGCAGGCCTTCCTCCAGGGGGACGCGCGGCTCCCAGCCCAGCAGGCGCCTGGCCTTGGACAGGTCGGGGCGGCGCTGCAGTGGATCGTCCTGGGGCAGGGGCTGGTAGATGAAGTCGGAGTCGACGCCCATGACTTCCTTGACCACCTTGGCGAACTCCAGGATGGTCATCTCGGCGTCGTTGCCGATGTTGATTATCTCGCCGCCGAGGCCGGGGGTGAGGAGGGCCTTCTTGAGTCCCGCCACCAGGTCGTCGACGTAGCAGAAGCTGCGGGTCTGGGAACCGTCCCCGTAGATGGTCAGGGGCTTGCCCTCCATCGCCTGGCAGAGGAAGTTCGGGACTACCCGGCCGTCTTCGCGGCGCATGCGAGGCCCGAAGGTGTTGAAGATGCGCATGATCACCCCGTCCGTCGTGTACATGCGGTTGTAAGTGGAAGTGAGCGCTTCCGCGAAGCGCTTGGACTCGTCGTAGCAGGCACGCGGGCCCACCGAGTTGACGTTGCCCAGGTAGGTCTCGGGCTGGGGGCTCACCAGGGGGTCGCCGTAAATCTCCGAGGTGGATGCGAGCAGGAAGCGGCAGCCCGTCTTCCTGGTCAGCTCGAGGGCGTTGTAGGTGCCCACGGAGTTGGCCAGCATGGTCTCCACCGGCATGAGCGAATAGTCAACCGGGCTGGCCGGGCTGGCCATGTGGGCGATAGCGTCGACTTCCAGATTGAAGGGTATGGCCACGTCGGACAGGATGAACTCGAAGCGGGGGTTGCCCTCGAAGCTTGCGATGTTCCGCTTGTCACCGGTGAGCAGGTTGTCCATGCAGAAGACGTCGTGACCGTCTCCCAGGAGGCTTTCGCAGAGATGGGAACCGATAAAGCCGGCTCCTCCGGTGACCAGTATCTTCATTTCGAAATGCGATCCTTTCAATGTGTCATAAGCCATTATAGCAAAAAGAGAGAGAAGGGTCGCAGTAAAAAAGAAAGTCTCAGGTCGATCAAGATCGCTACGGTGTACCTGGGGATGGGGACCAGAAACGTACGCCTTCACGGCGCAGGGCGGGAAGCAGGTCCGCGAGGGTGAAGGCGCTCTCCGGCGGGAGGACGCCCTGCCGCGGCACGCCCTCGAGCAGCATGGGCAGAGCCGACGCCAGCAGGCCGGCGGTAGTGTCGAGATAACCGCCGGACGCGCCGAGTATGGTGCTTGCCACCCGCCCGCCCTTCATGCCGCGGGCTTCCACGCGCAGGCCGGAGATGCGGTTCTCGCCGGCCGTCCGGTGCATGGCGTTGAGGGCCAGGCCCATGCCATGATTGAGGAGTTCCTGCAGGTGCTCGGGGAGGAGGTGCGAAGCCCAGGCGATGGTGTGGACCAGGTAGGGGGGAGATGGGATGTTCAATCCCCCTTTTGCCCTTACCTGCAGGATCTCCGGAAAGCGCCCCGGCAGGGTTAGCGGCTCCGTCTGGCAGGAATACGCGGTGCCGGTCCAGCCTATCCCCGGAGGGAAGCAAGCCCATTCCTCCCAGCTCCCGCCGCGCACTTCCTTCAGCCTTCCCCCTTCAAAGGAATGGCACTTGCCCCGGAAGCCGCGGAGCATCCGTTCCTGCCCTCCCGGGCTCCGCAACTCCGCCGCCGCGATGCTCCAGAAGATGTCCAGAGAGTCCAGCCGGTCGAATCCTTCCGCCGCCCGCAGAGCCAGCAGGTTGGATAGCCCCGGGCTCCAGCCCAGCCCCACCACCGCCAGGCCGGGGCCGTTGTCGCTCTGGCCGGCTTCTGCCAGCAGGGGCCCGGCCTGAGCGGGATGGTCGGAGGAGCTGAGGAAGACCCTGCCCTCCCGCAGGGCTTCGGCGACGGCCGGGCCCTCGCCGCCGCCGTTGCTGCCGAGGCAGGATATCACCGCGTCTACTCCGTTCATGCGCTCCCTCACGCTCCGCTCGTCCGCGGCCTCGAGATAACGTATGGCGACGTTGCCGGAGCCGAACCGCGCCTGCAGGCCGGCCAGGCCGCGGGCGTCGCGGTCGGCGGCGAGGATGAAGGAGCACCTGCCGCCCGCCGCGAGCCGCGCCAGCACCCGCCGGCCCAACTGGCCGGCCGCCCCGAACACCGCGACCCTCAACGCAGCAGCTCCTCGTCCCCCAACTCCCGCCACGCTTCCATATCTCCCGCGGCCAGGCCGCGGTTGGCCCGGCTGGCCCGCCAGGAAGCCAGGAGCAGGACGGACAGCAAGCCCAGGTAAGCTGCCGGAAGGATCTTCTTCAGGCGTGGATCCAGCCGGGGCCGGACGACCGGCCCGCGGCGCGGCTTTTCGCGGGACATTACACCACCCTTTCCTGCGGGTCATCTTCTTTCAGGACATCCTTCGCCCCGCCAGGCCCGGACCCCTTCAGGAAGATTACCATCCCCGCCAGTATGATGAGGGCCCCGCCGGCCAGGTCCTGCCAGCCGGGCTTTTCGCTCAGCAGGAGCCAGCCGTAAAAGATGGTGCTGACCGGCTCGATGTAGGAGATGATCCCCAGGTGCTGAGCCTTCACCTTCTTGGCGGCATAGACGTAGAGCAGGCCGGTGATGCCGCTGTGCACCACGCCCAGGACGACCAGTGAGCCCCAGCCCTTGGCGGTGATGGTGTAGTGCTGGAAGGGCATGAGGGGGGCCACCAGCACCACACCGGTCAGGGCCTGGTAGAAAGTGATGGTCAGGGTAGGGGTGCCCTCTCGCAGCTTTTTCAGAGCGAGGATCAGCGCGGCGTATGAGACGGCCGTAAACGCGGCGAACATGACCCCCACGGCGTTGAAGGACCCCGCACCCTCCTTCTGGGTCAGGGAGAGCAGGCCCACCCCGCAGACCGCCAGGGCCAGGGCGATGACGGTGTTGCGCTCCAGCGGTTCTTTTAAGATGAAAGGGGCGGCCAGGGCCACCAGTACCGGCGAGAGGTAGGCTATGAACACCGCGTCGGAGAGGGCCAGGTGGTTGATGGCCTTGAAGAAGCAGATCCAGTGGACGGTCAGGATGATGCCGCTGGCCGCCAGCAGCCAGGGGCGCGGGCCGGGCCGCAGGGACTTGAAGCTGCGGGTTGCCAGCATCACCAGCAGGTAGAAGACGACGCTGATGGCCATGCGCCAGAAGACGATGACCATCTCCTGGCCCGCCAGTCCGGTCCAGCGCACGAAGACGCCCACCGATCCCCAGAGGATGGCGGCGAGAAAGACCATAAGATGTTCCCGGCCCGGCCGCTCGAAGCGCATAGTCATATTTTACTCGAATATGATACGATGACGTCGTGTCGAAAAGAACGCTTCACGGAGAACGGATAAGTCGCATGGCCAAAGGGGACAAATCAACCCAGACCCGCAATCAGCTGCTCGGCGCGGCCAGGGCCACCTTGACCGAAAAAGGGTATCACGGCACCAAAGTGGTGGACATCATCGAGCGCGCCGGCGTAGGGCACGGCACCTTCTACGACTACTTCAAGAGCAAGGACGACGTGCTTGTAGCCCTGCTGGAAGGGTTCTTCGCCGACCTCTACAAGATGGGCGAATCCGTCTCGACGCTCATCGGCCGACTATCCTACGACGATTTCCAGGGCATCAACATCGTCGTCACAAGCATCATGGACATGTTCAACCGCTATTCCGAGTTGCACCCGGTCATCCGCCATGCCATGTGGGAGAACGAGGCCGTGCGCAATCTCTTCAGCGGTTCGCTCAAGTACTTCTCCACGCTGGTGGCGGACAACATCCGCGAGATGCAGAAGCAGGGCAGGTGTAAAAACCTGGATGCCGACATCGTGGCCCAGCTTATAGTGGTTACCATCGGGGCCACCAACTACACTTTCCAGGACAGAATAATCGAAGGAGACATACACGATATTTCGGACAACCTCAGCAAGGTCTTCTTCTACGCCCTGAACTACGACCCACCGGAAAACGCCGACTGACCGAAGCCGCACGATCCCCATGGAAGGCTCACGATATGAGCTACTTTTATGCTAATATATTATTATACAAATATGCAGAAAAGATTAGGGCGTGAGAGGAGAACATGAGATGACCACGGTTAACGTGCGCATACCGGAGGAGAAGAGGGACGAACTCAAAGTGATCGCCAGCCTGGAGAGGCGGAACATCAAGGATATCGTCACCGAGCTGGTGGACGAGTACATCGAGAGGCACCGGGAGACGCTGGACCTGCTGTCCAGGCCGGAGTGGGCGGAAACGATCCGGCGGGGCAAAGAAGAAGTAGCCGGGGAGGTCAAGGGAAAGGGCCTGGATGAACTGGGCGGTTGAGGTCAAGCCCACCGCGGAGAAGCAGTACCGGAAGCTGGACAAGAAGACCCGGGCCAGGGTGCTGGAATCGCTCCGGGAACTGGAGCACCTCGAGAACCCCTTTCTTCATCAGAACATACGGCCCCTCACGGGAGAGCTCAAGGGCGACTGGCGTTTCAGGGTGGGCGACTGGAGGGTCCTGATAACGCCTCGAGCAGACACCAAAACCCTTTTCGTCTACGCCATCCTGCCGCGCGGCGGCGCTTATTGAGGGATTTCCCATTAAAGTGGAGAGGGCAGAGCGATGCTGCCTTGCTTGACGGTATAGTTTTGGTAAGGAGAAGGGCATATGAATTATGCTTGAGAAAGATAAAGATATTTTGCGCTCCTGATTTTTATGTTTTTCCAAATCCCGTTGGCTATCTACTTTGTTGTTGGCATCAGCCAGGTTGAGTCTTCGTGGTTGCTGAAAGCTCCATCGCTATAACTAATTGATCCCACATTTCCAAGTATTGATATTGAATCCGATAAAGATCAGTGTGAATTAAAAGGGCAATGCATGTATAGCTCATCGAACCATCAGACGGCGGAGAGGGCCGCGCCCAGCGCCCCCACCATCTGCGGCTCCTCGGGGATGAGCAGTTTGTAGCCGAGGCGTTCCTCCAGCAAGGCGCGCAGGCAGGGGTTCTTGGCCACTCCTCCCGCGAAGACCAGCTCCCGGTCTATGCCCACCCGTTTCAATAACGCCAGGGAGCGGTCGCAGACCGCCTCGTGCAACCCCCGCGCGATCTCTTCCCGCGGCAGGTTGCGGGCGATCAGCCCGGTCACCTCGGACTCCGCGAACACCGTGCACATGCTGGATATCTTGTGGGAAGAACTGGCCAACATAGCCAGCTCCCCGAACTCCTGCAGCCGCAGCCCCAGGGCCATGGCCATCACTTCCAGGAACTTGCCGGTACCCGCGGCGCAGCGGTCGTTCATCTGGAAGTCGGCCACCGCGCCGTCGGAGGAGATGGAGATGGCCTTGGTGTCCTGGCCGCCGATGTCCAGGATGGTTCGGCACTCCGGGAAGAAGTAGTTGCAGCCGAGGGCGAAGGCCTTGATCTCCGTGACCACCTCGTGGGCGAAGTTGGCCCGGGCCAGGTGGCGGCCGTAACCGGTGGCGATGAGGCGTTCCGGCTTACGCCCGTCCAGCAGGTCTAGGCATTGCTGCAGGGGATCGAAGGTGGTGTCGCGTATCTCGTGGAACACCACGTCCCTCCCGTCCAGCTCGACCAGGGCTATGGTACGCGACCCGATGTCCAGACCGGCTATGCTCACTGCTCCACCTCCGTAGTACCGCCGTTGTTCTAATCCAGCCACCTGCAATGGTAAGGCTCAGTGCGGGAGTATGTCACGCCCGCGGTGTCCAGCGCTATCTCCACGGCCTCGAGCGATTCCGGATGGATGCGCAGGGAGATGCCGCAGCCGGCCTGGATGTGCGGGGGAGTGCTGACCGTCTCGTGCGGCACGGCGTGCTTTTTCAGCACTTCCTCGCCCCGCAGAGCCTGGTGGGTGTTGTCGAACACCACCAGGTAGCAGTTGAATTCCCGGTCCGGCATGCTTAATGTCCCGCTGCCCCGTCTATCCCACCGGCACGGAGAGTTTCTCGATGAAGTCGGCCGCCCGCTCGAAGATCAGCGGGGCGTCGTTGTCCAGGGTGGCCACGTGGTAGGAGTTCTCCAGCCACAGCAGCTCCTTCTCCGCGGAGCCCAGGTTGGCCATGATGTACTTGGCGTTGGCCGGCTCCGCCACCACGTGGTCGACGCGGGAGGCGATGACCAGCGCGGGCGCGGTTACCCGCGGCAGGCTCTCCCGCATCTCCGTCAGCAGCTTCGTCAACTCGCAGACGGCCGGCACCGGCACCTTTTCGTAGCAAGATTCCTTGCACTCCGGCTTTTTGATGTCGCTGCCCACTCCGTTCACCGTCTTGACCAGGTGCCTGAGCATGGGCGCCAGCTTGAGCATGGGCTTGGTGAGGGCCAGGGCGTTGACCGGGATGATGCCCTCTATCTTATCGGGATATCTGGCCGCCAGCCACAGGGTCAGGGTGCCTCCCATGGACAGCCCGGTGACGAACACCCGCCCGCATCGCGCACTCAGTTCCTTGAAGGCCCTGTCCGCCTCACCCGTCCACTCGGTGTATTGGCGCGAGGACATGTCCTCCTCCGTGGTGCCGTGTCCGGGCAGACGTGGCCCCGTCACGGTGTAGCCCCGGGCCGCCAGGCTCTCTCCGTAGGGGAGCATGCTCTGGGTGCTGCCGGTGAAGCCGTGGATCACCAGCACTCCGGTATCGTTCCCTTCGAAGAAGAAGGGTCGCGCGTCGTCCCACACTTTCGGCTCAGCCGTCTCAGCCATTCTCATCGCCCCTCTCTAGCTCCGCGGCCCATCCCAGGCTCCGCTCCACCGCCTTCTTCCATCCATGATAAAGGCTTTTCATCTTCCGGGTATCGGTGATGGGAACCGCCTCGCGGTCCAGTTCCCAGCGCTCCTCGATCTCGCTCGTCCCTTTCCACACCCCGGTGGCCAGCCCCGCCAGCAGGGCCGCGCCGAGCGCGGTGGTCTCCGGCACCACCGGCCGGCGCACCTTAACCCCCAGCAGGTCCGCCTGGAACTGCTGGAGGAAGGGCATCACCGAGGCTCCGCCGTCCACCCGCAATTCCTTCAAGGTGACGCCGGATTCTTCCTGCATCAGCTCCACCACGTCCGCCGTCTGGTAGGCCATGGATTCCACCACCGCCCGCGCCAGGTGGCGGAGGCTGGTGCCGCGGGTCATGCCGATGGCCAGGGCGCGCGCCGCCGGGTCCCAGTAGGGGGCGCCCAGCCCCACGAAGGCGGGGACGAAGTAGACGCCGCCGGTGTCCGGCACCGAGGCGGCCAGGCCGTTCATCTCCGAAGCTTCCTTGATCAGGCCCAGGCCGTCGCGCAGCCACTGGATGGCCGCGCCGGTGATGAAGATGGCGCCCTCCAGGGCATAGTTGACCTTGCCGTCAAGCCCCCAGGCCACCGTGGTAAGCAGCCCGCGGTGCGACAGTTTGACTTCCTCGCCGATGTTCATCAGCACGAAGCTGCCGGTGCCGTAGGTGTTCTTGGTCATGCCGGGCTGGAAGCAGGCCTGGCCGAAGAGGGCGGCCTGCTGATCGCCGGCGATGCCCGCCACCGGGGCTTCGATGCCCGCGAAGGCGGCCGGGTCGGTGACACCGAAGACGCCGCTCGACTCGCGGACCTCGGGCAGCAGGGAGGAGGGTACGCCCAGCATCCCCGCCAGCTCGGGGTCCCAGTCGAGCGTATTGATATTGAAAAGAAGGGTGCGGCTGGCGTTGGAGTAGTCGGTGGCGTGCACCTGCCCGCCGGTAAGCCGGTTGAGCAGGAAGCTGTCGATGGTGCCGAAGGCCAGCTCGCCGGCGTTGGCCCGGCGCGCCGTGCCCGGCTCGTTTTCCATCACCCAGGTGAGCTTGGTGCCGGAGAAGTAGGGGTCGAGCAGCAGCCCGGTCTTCTCGTGGACCATCTCCTCGCGCCCGGCTTCTTTTAGACGGGCGCAGATGTCGGCGGAACGGCGGCACTGCCAGACGATGGCCGGCCGGGCCACCTTGCCGGTCTCGCGGTCCCACAGCACGGCGGTCTCCCGCTGGTTGGTGATGCCCACCGCGGTGATGTCGGAGGGCTTGAGGCCCGCCTTCATCATGGCCTCCTTTGCGGCGCGCACCGTAGCCTCCCAGATCTCGTCGGCGTCGTGCTCCACCCAGCCGGGCTGGGGGAAGTACTGCTTGAACTCGAACTGGGCGCTGGAGAGCACCTGCTGGCGCTGGTTGAAGCACATGCAGCGGGTGCTGGTGGTCCCCTCGTCGATGGCCAGGATGTGGGCTTCCGGCATGTTCCCCTCCTTCTTCCGTACGGCGGTAAAAGGCATACTAATCATACAATAACCTCGCCGCGCCGGGCATGCGGAAAGATCAAGCCCCCAGTGTTAGAATCGTGTCAAGGGAAGCAATTCGACGGCAAACGGGGGAGGACATCATGTTCTACGCGGCCGAATCGGCAGGGAACATCGCTCCACATGTCTTCGCTTTCCTTATCAATCTGCTGACGGCATACATCCTGTATCGCCGCTTCCGGAAGGAAATGGAAGAAAAAAGCACCCTCCTCCGTGAAGAGGACTCCCAGGTTTTCCTCGAAGCATTCCGAAGCCACGTGCTGGAACAACCCTCGTTCAAGAGCTACGTTCAGGATGTCTATCCCTTCCGGGAAGAACCCTTCGACGACGCGTTCCTGATGGAGAGGTTCGGCAAGACAGTCAAGGGGAGCCGTTTACAGGTGCAGGCATTTCTGGCACTCTCCGCCTTTTGCACCCTTGCTTTCATCTTTTTGCTAGCCGCACTGGCTTATCTCGGCGCCTTCAGCAAGCTCCCGTGGACAACGGGGACTATCATTGCTATTGGCATATTCGCGGAGATCCTGATGGCCTATTTCGATGGCAGGATGATGTGGCAATACCGCTTGAACCTCGAGCTGGCCGAGAGGTTCGAGAGCGTCACGGGGGTGCGGTCATGACCGCCGACTTCGCCGGAAGCATAACGGAATTTACGATCTTCGCCATCGCCGCTTTCTTCTGCTTCATGCTCTGGAAAGGCGGGCTGATGATCTCGCGGGCGATGGTCGAGCGCAACCTCATCCTCCGGGGTTTCCTGGACAAGCCCGACGACGACGACTTCGCGGCACACATGAGGAACTACTTCACCTGGCACAAGTTCGGTTTCCGGACCGATGAATACTATTCCTATTTCGACGACGAAGAGAGATTCTGTCGCTACTTCAGGAAGCAGCTCTACCCGCCTTACTGGATCGTGCCGGTGTTTACGGCTGCTGCTGCCCTGGTCTATTTACCCCTGATGGGAAAGCTGTGTCTGGACGGACTGATCAGGAGACTCGATCAACCACTCTCTGAGTTCTTCTCGTGGCTCTCAGTCTTCATATTCATTTTTGCAATCGCACTGGCGCCCCTGTTCTTCCTGCCGGTCTGGAAGGCCGCCCGCGCGCGCTGGAAACTGGTCAGGGAGATGGACCAACGCTACCGCCGCATACGCGCCGCCAGGGCAAGTGGCCCGGATGCGCAGGCGCAGGCCCCGGTTGATTGAATTACGGCGCAGGGGATGCCATTCGCATGAGGTATAATCTACATTGTGGAAATGAACGGGGGTGACATCTTGGCCGAACCGCTGCAGGAAGCCTTGCGGGTTGTCAATGCCGCTCTGGATGCCCGGAACATCGGGGTTGAAAAGATCTTTCTCTTCGGCAGCCGTGCGCGGGGAGAGGCGGGGCCTGACAGCGACTACGACCTTTACGTGCTCGTCGACCGCGACCTCGATTTTTCCCAGCGCCATGAGATCATCACCGGGATCAAGCGCGAACTGGCCCGGCTCCGCATTCCCAATGACGTCGTTCTTAGATCCGCTGCCAGGTTCGAAGAGATCAAGGGCTTCCCCGGCCATCTGGCATACGATGTCGCGCGGGAAGGAGTGCTGGTCTCTTGAGTCCGGAGATCGAGGAGCTGGTCCGGAACTGGGTGACGAAAGCCGAGAACGACCTCAAGACCGGCGAGGATGAACTTCAAACACCGGAACCCGCCACCGACACGGTCTGTTTTCACATGCAGCAGTGTGCCGAGAAATACCTGAAGGCTTTTCTTACGCTCAATAGCAGCCCATTCCGAAGAACCCACGACCTTGCCGAGCTCATTGAGTCGTGCAAAGAGGTCGATCCCGATTTCGAAGAACTTTACGAGCGGAAGACGGACCATCTGACCTTCTTCGGCGTGGAGATAAGATACCCCGACGATTTCTACATGCCAGCCCGCGATGAAGCCGAGCGTTGCGTCGAGATTGCCCTGGCCACACGAGAGTTTGTTCGCGGCAAGCTGAGAGGTCTGGCCTGATTGAGATGCCTGGGAGTGGGTATAACCATTACAACGATTCGGCGAGAGAAAAGGAGTGAACCATGGCGGTCGATTTCACTAAAGTAGAGGGCGAGAAGAAGGACCACAGCGTCACCTTCTACGGCTTGAGCACCTGCGGGTGGTGTAAGAAGGCCCGCAACTTCTTAGACGAGAACGCCGTCGAGTACGAATTCGTCTATGTCGACCTGCTGGACGGCGACGCCCAGAAGGAGTGCATGGAAGAAGTGGTCAAGGTCAATCCGCGCAAATCCTTCCCCACCCTGGTGGTCGACGGCGACCAGGTGATCGTGGGGTTCAGCGAGGACAAGTTCAAAGAGACTCTCCTCTAGCGCCAGGAGGTGCGTGAATGGCTGAATACAGCCAGGCAGTCACTGAGCTGTTCGAGAAGATGAACCGTGACGCGGAGGAGATGGGCTACCACCTCAACCCCGACATGGAAAACACCATGATGCTGATGGAGGGGCTGGTCACCAACCGGGAGCGCTTCGGCTACCTGCTCTGCCCATGCCGGCTCAGCCTGGGCAACAAGGAGGCGGACCTGGACGTCATCTGCCCCTGTGATTACCGCGACGACGACCTGGAAGAATTCGGGTGCTGTTACTGAAGCCTCTACGTATCCCAGGAGGTCCTGGAAGGCAAAGACGAAGCGAAGCCCATCCCCGAGCGCCGGCCGCCGGAGAAGGAAGAATCATCAGCTGCAACCCCCGCCGCCGCTCCGGCAGAAGCGCCGGCGCGTACCACCACTTACCCGGTATGGCGGTGTAAAGTGTGCGGCTACCTCTGCGCCCGCGACAAACCACCCGGCGTCTGCCCCATCTGTAAAGCGGGCCGGGAGCGATTCGAAGAATTCCCCTTGTGACCCGGCCTGACTTTCCTTAGCGCATCCCTGCCGCGAAACTGGTCCAGGGCTGGCTGGGGCGGTCCTTGATGATGCCCTCGAGGTAGTTCCACTGTGGGTGTTCCTCGAAGTACTCCGAAGCGTCGAAGTCCATTCCGCAGGAGTTGCCGAAACGGCCATAGAAGCTCATGCCGGCGGCCATATCGGAGTCCGTTACCTTGCCGTCCACGGAGCCTGACGGCTGGTAGGGCCGTCTGGCCGGCCAGTAGGCCATGTCGTCCAGGTAATAGTGGCCGTCCACCGTGCGGCAGCCGGGGTTGTCGTAGCGGTCCAGGTAGACGTCGTAGTGGTCGGCCAGGATCTCCTCTCCCGTCTCTATGTCCAGGTCTCCCTTGTTGTCGTCCATCAGCTCAGCCAGGCGGACCTGCCGCGCTCCCATGGCCGTGCGGATGTCCGAGTAGGCGCCGTCACCTTCCAGGTTGCGGATGCGCGGGTCGGTTGCGGTATTAAAGCCGATGTAGTAACCGTCGGTGGTGCGGTCGATAGCCTGGTACTCCAGCCCCTGCTCGAAGCGCATGATCTCGTTGGTGCCGGTGTCGGCCAGCAGCCAGGAGTTGGCATAGCCTCCATTGTTGTCTTTCTGCATCAGCTCCACGTAACCGTCCAGGCCGTCGGCGTACTGCATGGCCTGGCGGGCCCGGAAGAACTCCGCCTCCTCGTCGGGGTCGTAGTCGCTGTAACCGCCGATGGTGGTCTCGGTGCCCATCAGCCCGGCGTCAGTCACGAAGTAGTCGGAGCCGGAGTCGATGAAGCCGGGAACGCTCTGCATGAGGATGCGGTGCCCTTGCGCCGGCACCAGGTCGGCGACGACGTTAAAGTACTGGCCCTGGTCGAACCAGGTCCAGGAGTTGTGGGCCATCACCACTTTGCCGTCCGCCGTCCAGGATCCGGTGGCGATGAAGGCGGAGCAGTGTTCGTTGTCCGGCTCCTGGATCTGGGGGTACTTGCCCGACTGCTCGCCCGGCCACCAGTAACCGGTGAGCTCCTCGTAGCCGTTCCAGGCCAGCACCTCCTGCCAGGTGATCTCGGTGCCGGCCGCCCTGGCGCCGTCGGCGATGCCCTTGATCTCCTCCACGAACTCCGCTTCCGCCCGGGGCATGAATACCTGCTCCGCCGCCGCTACGAAATACTCCCACTCCTTGCCGGTGTTGAAGTAGGTGGTGGTCTTGAGCATGTCCTTGATCTCCGCCAGCTCCTCCGCCACCAGGTAGCCGTGCTGGTATCCCCGCTCGTAGGGCTCGCCCTCCAGGTGGAGGTAGATCCAGCCGTTGCAGTCGAAACGGTACCCTTTTCCCTGCTCGACGATACCGTTCTCGGGCGCAGCCGTCTCCGTCCCTTTCGTCCCTTCATCCGTCCCCAACGACTCCAGGCATCCCGTGGCCATCACCACCGTCAGGCAGAGCATTACCAGTACAACGGCCACACGTTTCCGCATACCTCCGAGCATCGCTTCCCCTTTCCTCGACAAGAAGATACTGCGTCGACCTTAACCGGCATGGACGACAAAAGGACCAGGCCGAAGCCTGGTCCGAAACGCTGCCTGTAAGTGGATACGCCCTCGGGGCGGGACCGGTCAGTCGATGACCTTGAAGCGCTCCAGGCGCTCGCTCTTGCCGCCACCCAGCTTCTTTTTCAGGTCCTCGGGGACTTCGGGGGTGACGTAGCCGACGATCTCGTTGTAGTGCTGGATGAGGAACTTGTCCCCCCGGCGGAGCCCTAATACCAGGGCCGCCGCTTGTGATCTCAATTCCGTCGTGCTGATGATGCGTACCGCCATAATCCCCCTCCGATTTACAATATGAAAAAGTTATACAAGATTAATAATAGTAAGGATTCGATTCTTTGTCAAGGAGTTCTCATTTAATGAATCTTCTATCAGTTGGGGTGCCTTCATTGTGCTATAATTTATCACGCTCACCGGCAGCCAGCAGGAAAGGTGAATCACATGAAACGCGAACTTCTTTCAGGCAATGAAGCCATCGCCCTGGGCGCCTACGCGGCCGGAATAAGGGTGGCGGCAGCCTACCCCGGCACCCCGTCCACCGAGATTCTCGAGGAGATAAACCGCTTTCCGGATGTCTATACCGAATGGGCGCCCAACGAGAAGGTGGCCCTGGAGGTCGGCATCGGCGCGGCCCTGGGAGGGGCCCGCACCATGGTCTCCATGAAGCACGTGGGCCTCAACGTGGCGGCCGACCCCTGGATGACCTTCTCCTACATCGGCGTCAACGCCGGGCTGGTCCTGGTCTGCGCCGACGACCCCGGCATGCATTCATCCCAGAACGAGCAGGACAACCGCTACTTCGCGGTGATGGCCAAGGTGCCCATGCTGGAACCGGGCGACAGCCAGGAAGCCTACGAACTGTCCCGGGCCGCCTTCGACCTCTCCGAGAAGTTCGACACCCCGGTGCTGTTGCGCACCGAGACCCGTGTCTGCCACTCCCGCGGCCTGGTGGAGTACAAGGGAGGCGAGCGGGCCGAGGTCGACCTTCCCTACGACAAGGACTACGTCAAGCGGGTGATGGTGCCCGGGCACGCGCGCCTGCGCCACCCCGTCCTCATCGAGAGGCTCAACGCCCTGCGGGAGGAGTCCGAGGCCTCTCCCTTCAACCGCGTGGAGATGCGCTCCAACCCGGGTGGGCATGGTGGTGAGCGGCGTCTGTTACGAATACGCCAGGGAAGCCTTTCCCGAGGCCTCCATCCTAAAGCTCGGTTTTACCCACCCCCTGCCGGAGAAGCTCATCCACGAGTTCGCCTCCCACTTCCATCGCCTCTACGTGGTGGAGGAGCTGGAGCCCTACCTGGAGGAACGCATCAAGGCCATGGGCATCGACGCCGTGGGCAAGGCGCGCATCCCCCGCGACGGAGAGCTCGACCCCGACGTGGTCGGCCATGCCCTGGCCGAGTTCATCGAGATGGACACCGGCGTCAAGGGGGGCGGCTGGACTCCGCCGTCCACGCCGGAGCCGCCGGTCTCACCGTCCGACCTGCCGGGCCGCCCGCCGGTGATGTGCCCGGGGTGCGCCCACCGCGGCGTCTTCCACCTCCTGTCCCGCATGAAAGCCATCGTCTCCTCGGACATCGGCTGCTACACCCTGAGCGTCTTCAGCCCCATCGAGGGCATCGACTGCCAGGTGTGCATGGGGGCCAGCATAGGCATGGCCCAGGGCCTGGAGAAGGCCTTCGCCTCCAGTACCGTCAACGCGGGCAAGGACAAAAAGGTAGTGGCGGTGCTGGGCGACTCCACCTTCATCCACTCCGGCATCACCGGCCTGGTCGACATCGTCTACAACCGCGGGTTCTCCACGGTGATAATACTCGACAACCGCACCACCGCCATGACCGGCTTCCAGCCCCACCCCGGCACCGGCCTGACCATACGGGGCGAGGAGACCTTCGCTCTGGACCTGGCCGAGCTGGCCCGCACCGTGGGGGTGGCTTCGGTAAGGGTGGTGGACCCCTGGGACCTCAAGGAGCTCCGCAAAGTGTTGAAAGAAGAAGTCGGGGCCGAGCATTCCTCGGTGATCGTCTGCCGGCGCCCCTGTGTCAACCGGGACCGGGAGAGGGACTTCGTGCTGCACACCATCGACAACGAGACCTGCAACGAGTGCGGGCTGTGCATGAAGCTGGGCTGCCCCGCCATCGTCAAGCGGGGAGACGAGCTCTTCGTCGACCACGCCCAGTGCATCGGATGCACCCTGTGCGCCCAGACCTGTAAGGCCGGCGCTATCGGGGAGGTGAAGGACAATGGCTGACGTGATAATGGTAGGAACCGGCGGGCAGGGCATCATCCTGGCGGCCCGCGTCACCGCGGAAGCGGCGGTGAAAATGGGATACGACGTCAAGACCTCCGAAGTGCACGGCATGGCCCAGCGCGGCGGCAGCGTCTCCTCCATGGTGCGCTGGTCGGAGAAGGTCTACTCGCCACTCATCCCCCGGGGCCACGCCGATATCCTGCTGGCCTTCGAGGGTCTGGAAGCCCTGCGTAACCTCTCCTTTCTTAAGCCCGGCGGGCGGATCATCCTCAATCGCTACCGCTTGGACCCCCTGCCGGTGCTGCGGGGCGACGCGAGCTACCCGGAGGATTTCGAGGAGACGGTCCGAGGCTTCGCGCCGGACGCCGTCGTGCTGGACGCCGCGGCCCTGGCCCGCGAGGCCGGCAATCCCAGGGTGGCCAGTGCGGTGATGGTGGGCGCCCTCTCGGCCTGCCTCGATTTCCCCGTCGACGTCTGGGAGGAGGTCATGCGGTCCCTGGTGCCGGCCAAGGCAGTGGAAGCCAACCTCAAAGGTTTCCTGGCGGGAAGAGGCGCGGCCTGATGCGCGGGACGGTGGGTTAGCATGCCCCGGCGCATCGAGAAGTTCGACTGGTACGGCCAGCACACCTTCAAGCATCAGCAGTTCAAGGACATCGGCCGGCTGATCGAGCTCAAGCAGGAACAGGGGAGCACCATCAGCCTCTGCCTTCCTTCTTTGAACGAGGCGAACACCATCGGCCCCATCATCGAGCTGCTCAAGAAGAAGCTCTTAGACGACAAGCCCCTCATCGACGAGTTCATCGTGATGGACGGGGGGAGCACCGACGGGACGGTGGAGGCCGCCGAGGCTGCCGGGGTCAAGGTCTACAACCAGGATAAGGTGCTGCGCGGCGCCAAGAAGGCGGCGGGCAAAGGCGACGCTCTCTGGAAAAGCCTCTACGTTACCAGCGGCGACATCATTGTCTGGCTCGACTCCGACATCCGCAACATCAACATGCGCTTCGTCTACGGACTGGTGGGGCCGCTGCTCCACTACCCCGGGATCCAGCTGGTCAAGGGGTTCTACCAGCGCCCCATCAGCGAAGGGTTGAAACGCCGGCAGAAGACCGGCGGCGGCCGCGTCACCGAGCTGGTGGCCCGCCCCCTGCTCTCCCTCTTCTACCCGGAGCTCTCCGCCCTCATCCAGCCCCTCTCCGGCGAGTACGCCGGGCGCCGCTCCATGCTGGAGTCCATCCCCTTCTTCACCGGATACGGGGTGGAGATCGGCATGATCATCGACGTGCTCAAGCGCGGGGGAATGGAAGCGCTGGCCCAGACCGACCTGGTGGAGCGGATCCACTATAACCAGACCATCCCCGCCCTGGGGCGGATGTCCTTCGGGGTGATGCAGGCGGTGCTGCTGCGCCTTGAGGAGGACCAGAAGCTCAAGCTGAAGGAGCCCTACCAGATTTACTTCACCCAGGTGGACTACAAGGAAGGCGAGTACCTGCTGGACAAGCGGCGTATCGAGGTGTTCGAGCGCCCGCCCATGCGGGAGGTGCCCGAGTATCGCAAGAAGTTCAAGCTGGAAGGCTGAGGTACCGGCATGCTCAGCCTCGACCCCCTGCCCGACAACCCCTCCCTCGCCGAACTGGCGCGCGAGCGCTCGGTGGCGGGTAACCTCGATCGGATACGGGCCCGGCTGGACCACGTCAAGGTGGCCTACACCGACGTGGACGGTACCATGATGGGACCCGGCGGCTGCTTCATCGTCAACGCCCGGCGCCAGTACACCCTGGACCCGGCGCACACCCTGGTGCGGGCCCTGGAAGCTGGCCTGGACGTCTTCCTGGTCTCCGGGCGGAACCGCATGGGGCTGTTGGAAACGGCGCGCATCCTGGCTATGAAGAATTACATCGCCGAGTTGGGGGTGGAGACGGTCTACAACCTCGGCGAAGAGGTCGTCGTGGACTACGGCGCCTTCAAGGGGGTGGAAGGAAGCCTCATCAGGCACATCGAGTCGCTGGGGGTCCTCGACTATCTCTTCGAGAGATATCCGCGGCGGGTCGAACTCCATACCCCCTGGGCGCTGCATCGCGACTGTACGCCGCTGCTGCGCGGGCTGGTGGACCCCGAGGAGGTCAACGCCGACTTCGCCCGGCTACTTCCCGGGCCTGAAGCTGGTGGACAACGGCATCATCCCCCGCCCCTACCCCGGCCTGGACGTCCCCGAGATACGAGCCTATCACGTCATGCCGGTGGGCGTGAGCAAAGAGGGCGCCGTGCGGGCGGACATGCTCCGGCGGGGCATCGATCGCCGGGAGACGGTGGCGGTGGGGGACTCCGAGGCCGATCTGCGCTTCGCGGAAGAAGTCGGGGTTTTCTTCCTGGTCCACAACGGGCTCTACGCCAGCCCGCGGATCGCCCGGCTCATCGAGGCCTACGACAACGTCTTCATCACCTCAGGCCTTCTCAACGAAGGCTGGGCGGAAGCGGTCCAGACCTGCCTCGGCCTCTGATTTTCCGGCTGGACCCTAATTCTCCTGCTATAATTATTGAGATATTGTAAGAAATACTCATATCCGGGAGAAGGCCGCCATGAGCAGGAGAAAGAGATTCAACCGGAAAAACTTAATACTCTTCCTCAGTGTCCTGGGCCCGGGCATCATCGTCTCCATGGTGGACAACGACGCCGGGGGTATCGCCACTTATTCGGTGGCCGGGGCCAGGTACGGCTACGACATCATCTCGGTGATGATCCCCACCGTGCTGCTGCTCTACATGGTGCAGGAGATGAACGCCCGCATGGGCATCGTCACCGGCAAGGGCCTGGCCTCGCTCATCCGCGAGAGGTTCTCCCTCCGCCTCACCGCCCTGATCATGGTGGCCATGATCGTGGCCAACTTCTCTAACGCCGTCTCCAACTTCGCCGGCATCGCCGCCTCGGCCGAACTGTTCGGCGTGACCCGTTACGCCGCCGTTCCCCTGGCCGCCTTCCTGGTCTGGTTCATGCTGCTCAAGGGGACCTACCGGGTGGTGGAGAAGATCTTCCTGCTGGTCGGGGTGGTTTATATCTGCTACATCATCAGCGCCTTCATGGCCAAGCCGGACTGGGGGGCGGTAGCCAAAGGGGCCATCATACCCAGCGGGGAGATGAGCGCTTCCTACATCGTCATGGTCATAACCATCATCGGCACCACCATCGCTCCCTGGATGCAGTTCTATCAGCAGGCTTCGGTGGTGGACAAGGGCCTGGACGTCAAGGACCTCAACTTCGAGCGGCTGGACACCGGGGTGGGGAGCATCCTTCTGTTCATAGCGGCCGTGGCTATCATCATCTGCTGCGCCGCTGCCTTCTACAACAACCCCGCTGTGGGCGCTACCGACATCAGCTCGGCAGACCAGGCGGCGCGGGCCCTGGCGCCCATTGCCGGGCAGAATGCCTCTTACCTCTTCGCTTTCGGCCTGCTCTTCGCTTCCATGTTCGCCGCCTCCATCCTGCCACTCTCCACCGCTTATACACTGTGCGAGGCCTTCGGCTGGGAACTGGGCATAGACCGCTCCTTTTCCGAGGCCCGCAACTTCTACCTGGTCTACACCTTCTTCATCGTAGGTGGCGCCGTGCTGGTGCTCATTCCCAAACTACCGCTGATCACCATCATGCTCATTTCCCAGGCCATCAACGGCCTGCTCCTGCCGGTCATCGTCACCTGCATGCTCCTCATCGTCCAGGACCGCGACATCATGGGAAATTACGTCAACGGGGAGACCTACAACGTCTTTGCCTGGATCGGCGTTATCGCTCTTTACGTTCTCGACGCTTTGTTGGTTGTAGCCACGATATCCGGTATCGGCGGCTGAGCCGAAAGGGGGGTTTGAGCTTTGCAAGAGGGTGAATTGGTCAGCCTGCATGACCTCATCAGGATGAAGGTCTTCGACGACGAAAAGGTGAACATCGGGCACCTGCAGGACCTGGCCCTGGAGGACGACCTGGAGTCCTCCTTCATCTCCTACCTGGGGGTGCATCTCGAATGGATCGACCGGGTGGGCGAGGTGGAGCTGGTGCGGCCGGTGGAGGACATCGTCCTGCTCCTTCCCTGGTCCCAGGTGGCCGGCCTGGGCGAGAACGACGTTCACCTTGAAGGGGCCCACCCGGACTTCCTCATCGAGACGGCGTGCGGCAAGATACTCATCCGGCGGGACGTCCTCAACAAGCAGATCTTCGACGAGGCGGGAAACCGTATCCAGCGGGTGGACGACGTGCTCCTCGAGCGCGAGGGGAAGACGCTCAAGCTGGCCGGCCTGAAGGTCGCGACCGGCTGGTTTTCGTCCGGGTCCTCCATGCAGGGGATGCTGGAGCGGTTGCGCAGCCGGCACGACAGCCGCCACGACGTGGAGATGATCCCCTGGGAGGCGGTCCTGCGCATCGACGACAACGGCATCATCATCGCCTCGGAATGACCCCATAAGAAAAGAGGCGCGGCTTGAGCCGCGCCTCTCTGTCGTCAGCTGTTTCTAGTTGTCGCGCTCGTCGCCCTCGAGTTTGATGAAGCGGCTCTTCAGCTTCTCCATGACCTTGGGCATTGTGGTGTATTCCATCTCGTCCAGGGGCAGGCGGTGCGGCTCGAAGGGGCCGTGGCGGCGCAGGTAATCCGCCTCGTCCAGGGCCAGCTGGCGGGCGTTGTCGTAGCTCTTGTCGGCGAACATGTCGCGCGGGCCGACCAGTTTTCCGTCCTTCATCTGGAAGCCCAGGGCCACTACGCGGGGCGGGCCGTCGAAGCGGGTGGGGGTGTCGTCGGCGGTTCCCACCGGCATGAAGGGGCCGTGATGGCTGCCGCGCATCCAGCCGGATACGGTGTAGGGGAAGGAGAAAGGCTCCAGCGCCTCGCCCACCGCGGGCAGGCCGCTCTGGCAGCGGACCAGCATCACCGGGTCGTCCTTGCCGACGTAGCGGCCGGCCATGAGGAAGAGCTTCTGGGTGGAAGTAACCGCGACCGGCTCATCCGAGTCCTTGCGGAAGACGTGCTTGATGACGAAACGCCCGGGGGCGCCGATGAAGACCAGCAGGTCGTAGAGATCCTCGGGGGTGTTGAAGATGATCTTGGTCTCGTCGTGCAGGTCGTGCACCTCGAAACGGAAGCCGTCGTGCATGGAGGGGTCGATGACCAGTCCGATGGTGTTGAAGGGATCGGCGAACATCTTGTACAGGGCATAATTCCACGCGCCCGGTTCGGTTTTATCGGCCAGGTAGATGATGATGGGCTCGGCGCCGCGCTCTTCCATCTCGATCTCGGCGTAGCCGGGGCCCATGCCCCGCAGGTTGCCGGAGAAGGCGTCGACCAGCAGGTCCTGGCCGGCTCCGTACTGCCCGTACTCCTTGGCCACCTCGGTGACCTTCTCGAAGGTCTCCCAGGCGAACTTGTGGACGTCGGTGTTGTCGGTGCCGAACTTATGGGTCATGATCATGGCGATGTCGTCGCCGCACTTGGCGCGGCAGTAGTCGATGAGCATGCCCTTGCTCTTGGCTTCCGCCAGGCACTCATCGGTCTTGGCGAGTAGAGCCGGGTGCACGTCGGAATGACCTACCCAACCTCCTACGTCGGCCTTGATGATACTGAGCGTGTACTTCATACTGACCTCCTCTTTTCATGCTAGCGTCCGGGCCGCTGCGAAATTCTCGCACGGCAGCACCGGACCTTTTGCCTGGAAACTTTCTTCCCTGTTCCCGACAAGGTGCGCGTTCAACAGGAAACAACAGATCGACATTATATTATCTTATTCCGATGATTTTAAACCCTGCCGGGGCTCGGGCTGAACAGGCCTACTCAAGACAGGTTGAAAAGAAAAGAAGTCTCCGCCCATCTCGATCCCGTCACCGTCGGTGAGGATACGCTCCTGCGTCCGCCTCCCGTCCACGAAAGTCCCGTTGGTACTGCCCAGGTCGGCGACGACGAAGCGGCCTGCCTCCTGCTTGATGACGGCGTGGTGGCGCGAGACCAGCTGGTCGTCGACGACCACGTCGTTGTCTTCCGCGCGCCCCAGGCTGGTCAGCGGCCCCAGGACGTAGGTGGAACCCTTGCCGCTCCCGCCGGTCACGCTCAGGGTCGCGGTCCGGCGCGCCGGTTCGGGCTGTTCCGGCGCGGGGCCGCCTTCCCCCGCGGGTACGTCCGAGGATATCCTGGCGTCCAGCTCGAACTGCCCCTCCCGCAAGTCCATGTCGCTGCGGAAAAGAAAGGAAGGGCGGGTAAGCAAGGCGTAGCCGTTCTTTGAGGCGATCTCGAAGGCCAGCGTCTCCAACTCCGCCACCAGGGTGGCGCGGTAGGCGGTGATGCGGTCGAAATCGACGGAGCTCAAGTAGATCTCGTAGACGTTGGGCATCAATACCTCGCCCGAGGTGACCCGCTTACCGGCCTCGGCCTCCCGGGAGACCCGCTTGGCGATCTCGATAGGGTGCACGCCCACTTTGAAGATGCGCGAGAAGGTCCCCTCGAAAGCCTTCTCCAGGCTCTGCTCAAAGTTGCGTATCAGGCCCATCCCAATCCTCCATCTTCTTCTCGATCTCCTTCATCCGGGGCTTGAAATGCCACAACTCCACCCGACAAGGAGCAACGCCAGCCCGTAAAGGACCAGGCTACCCGCCAGATCCCGGTTGATGACGTAGTAGAAGAAGCCTATCACCGAGTTCAAGGCGATACCCACCCCGATGAAACCGTAGATTCCCTCGCAGAACGACCAGGGGTCCTGGGCGTCGTGGCTGTAACCGTAGATCTCCCAAAGGCGCCGGTAGAGCAGCCGGCTGAAGAAGGCCCAGCAGACCAGGCCCAGGCCGGCCAGGCCCGCGACGATGAGCCAGCGGGTCCCGCCGTCCCAGCGCATGTCCTGTTCTTCAACCGAGAAGAAGATGATCAACTCCATCACTAGAAGGATCACCGGGATCCCCAGCCCGACGACCAGGAACCTCACCAGGACCTTTCTCTGCTCGGATTTGAGTAGACCCATCTCTCTCCTCTCCCGTCAACACCCCAGAATTATAGCATCTTCCAGGGCTTTGAGAGGTAACGGCAGGACGGGCCCGGGGGCGTGAAAATACTGCGAGGTCGTCGACTTTTCAACCTGTTGGCATTATACTTTGTGTTATCCATGAAGAAGGGTTAAGCAGCCATTACCTAGAATTAACCGGAATGAAGCGAGAATTCCGTTTAACGGGAGGTGTTGTCAGTGGAATGTAATATACACCCGGGAACCGAAGCGATCACCACGTGCGTGATCTGTGGCTCCCCCCTCTGTCCACTGTGTGCTTCGGAGACCAACCAGGCCCAGATGTGTGTCCCACATTACCGGGCCAGGGTTGACGAGCTCGCGGCCCAGTTGAGCCCGGATGCCGCCAGGTTGGCCGAAGAGAGGAGAAAGGCCGAATCCAGGGCAGGGGTCGCCCCGGCTAAGCAGAAGAAGGGCAAGAGGGGCAAGAAAGGCGGAGGCCGTGATTCCCGCTCCCGTCCAGGCCCAGGCCGTCTTCAGCGCCGACACCGGCACGTCCCTCTGGGAGAGGGAAGCCGGGGAGGTACCTTCCGGTGTGACGCCCGGCCCTCCCTCACCGTCAGGCCGCCGGCCCCGTTCCGGCCGCGCCGTTCGAAGACCATGGGCCAGCCAGCCGCTCCACCCTCTTATGTTCCCGGCATGGAAGCCGGTCCCGCCGCAGCCCCGCTCTTCGCCCCCGGCCCCGCGGCCCCGCCGCAGGAAGCCGGCATGCCCGGAATGGGCATGGCCGCAGCAGGAATGGGCATGGCCGCAGCCGGCGGGGTGCCGTCGATGGGCGAACCCGGTCTGAGCAAGAAAGAAATGGCCCTCCTGAAAAAGGAGGAATCCACCCGTCTCAAGGAAGAGGAAAAGCTCCGCAAGGCGGAAGATAAAGAACTGAAAAAGATGGCCAAAAAGGGCGAAACCCTTCCCGCGGCCGGTATGCATGATATGTCCACCGGGATGCCCGGGATGCCCGGCACCGATGGCCGAAGCGGGCATGGCCGTGGGCTCAGCCGGGCTCACCCGCAAGGAGATCGGACTCCTGAAAAAGGAGGAATCCAGCCGCCTCAAGGAAGAGGAAAAGCTTCGCAGGGCGGAAGAGAAAGAACTGAAGAAGATGGCCAAAAAGGGCGAACCCATGCAGCCGGCGCCCATGGCCGGTATGCCGGGGATGCCCGCCCCCATGCCCGGGATGGGCATGCCGGGTGAATTCAACGTCCCGCCCTTGGAGGCGGCTGCGCCCGGCAAGAAAGAGCTGGCCCAGCAGAAGAAGGAAGAAGCCATCCGCCTCAAGGAAGAGGAAAAACTCCGCAGGGCGGAAGAGAAAGAACTGAAGAAGATGGCCAAAAAGGGCGAGACCATACCGCCCGCGGCCCCGCGCCCGAATGCACGACATGGGAATGCCCCAGCCGGGACCCGCTCCGCAGATGCCGGGGCTGGACCTGGAGCCGCAGGCCTTTCCCCCGGAGATAGAGATGCCCCCGACCCCCGGTTTCCAGGAACCTGAGCCAGAGGTAAGGATGCCCAGCATGCCCAGGCAGGCGGACCTCGGTGCGCCGGCAGCCCCGCAGGCAGCCCCGCCCCTGCCCGGACCGGCGCCGTTCCTGGAGCCCGGCATACCCACACCGCCGCCCACTCCGGCCATGCCCGATTTCGGTGACCTGGCCAAGGGCCGCCCGGCGCCCCCGGACTTCGACTCTGGGCCCTTCGAACCATCGAGGCCGCCCCTGCCCGGTGGACCCCTGCCGTCGGAGCCCACACCCCCGCCCGACCTGGGCATGCCCGAAGGCTTCTTCGACTAAACAGATTCTCTCAGGATCAACACGGCGGCGGTACTCCGGTACCGCCGTTTTCTATTCAGTCGTCGTACCTCGGATGGCAGTCCGTGCTCCTGGGGATGCTCTTGATCTTGCCCATCACCACGTCGCGCAGAAAGGCCAGGGCGCTTTCCGCGTCCTCATCCATCAGGATGATGTTCAGCTGCTGCAGCTCGCGTTCGTCGAACCCTACGACCGTCTTTTCCATTGAGACCTCCTTGTCACCATGCCTTTCATTCAGTTATTCCCCCGTTCGCGGGATTCACACCACCCGGGAATAGTCGCCGCCGGTGGATATGATGAACCGATGGACGTCAACCTGTTCATCGAAGCGGTAAAGAAAGAAAAGGGATATCTCGGGCAGATCGAGCACCTCGAGGTGGTTCCGCCGCGCGAGCCTGTCTTCACGCCGCTGCCGGAGGATATGCATCCCCGGCTGGTGGAGGCGCTGGCGGCCGGGGGGATAAGCGCCCTCTACCCCCACCAGGCCACAGCCCTGGAGGCTGTGGCGCAGGGCCGCCACGTCATCGTGGCCTCAGGCACGGCCAGCGGCAAGAGTCTCTGCTACCACCTGCCGGTGATGGACGCGGTGCTCAAGCAGCCCGCCGCCCGCGCCCTCTATCTCTTCCCCACCAAGGCGCTGGCCCAGGACCAGCTACGCTCCCTCTACCAGTTCGGCCTGGACGGCCTGGTGGCCAACACCTACGACGGCGACACCCCGCCCGACACCCGCGGCTGGATCAGGCGCAACTCCCACGTAGTCCTCTCCAACCCGGACATGCTCCACCTGGGCATCCTCCCCAACCACCGGCTGTGGGCCGATTTTCTCGGCCGCCTGCGTTACGTGGTGGTGGACGAGGCTCACGTCACGCGGGGAGTATTCGGCTCCCACGCCGCCCTGGTGCTCAGGCGCCTGCGCCGGCTCTGCGCCTGGTACGGCTCCGACCCGGTGTTCATCCTGACCACCGCTACTATCGGCAACCCGGCCGAACACGCCGCGGCCCTCACCGGCCTGGCGGTTGAGGCGGTCACCGAGGACGCTTCCCCCCGCGGCGAGAAGGTCTTTCTTCTCTGGAACCCGCCCCTCGGAGACGAGGATGGAGAAGAAGTGGTCCCGGAGGAGGTTGAAGGGGGAGTGAGGCGGAGCTCGAACGCCGAGGCTGGCAGGTTGCTGCTGCGGCTGGTCTCGGGAGGGGTGCGGACCATCGCCTTTTCTCGCTCGCGCAAGGCGGCGGAGCACATCTACGCCAACCTGCGCCGGGGGCTGATCAGCGCGGGCCACCGCGACCTGGCGGAGCGGGTCGCCTCCTACCGTGGGGGCTACCTGCCGGAGGAGAGGCGCCGCATCGAGCGCGAGCTTTTCGCGGGCAGGCTGCTGGCGGTGAGCTGCACCAACGCGCTGGAACTGGGCATCGACATCGGCGAGCTGGAGGCCTGCGTCATCAACGGCTATCCCGGGACCCTCTCCAGCACCTGGCAGCAGGCGGGCCGGGCCGGCCGGCGCAAGGAGCAGTCCCTGGCGGTTCTGGTGGCCAAGGACGACCCCCTCGACCAGTACCTCATGCGTAACCCCGCGGCCGTTTTCGGCAAGCCCATGGAAGAAGCCATCATCGACCTGGCCAACCCCGGCATCCTCGCCGCCCACCTGCTCTGCGCCGCCCACGAATTGCCCCTCACCCCGGATGATGCCGCATACTTCGGGCCGGAGCTCGAAGCCGTGACGGAGGAGATGCTGGCGTCCGGACAGCTGCGGCGAGCCCGCGGCCGCCTCTTCTTCTCCGGGGACAACCCGGCGGCCGAGATCAACCTGCGCTCCGCCTCCAACCGGGCCTACCGCATCGTCGAGGGGGCCACCGGCGCCCTGCTGGGGACGGTGGACGAGGGCAGCGCCTTCTTCGACGTCCACCCCGGCGCCATCTACCTCCACCTGGGCGACCCCTACGAGGTCAAGATGCTGGACCTGGAGAAGCGGGTGGCCCTGGTGGAGGTAGCCGAGGATGACATCCACACCCAGCCGCGGGACATCACCGACATCCGCGTCATCGGGCAGCTCGACGCGCTGGACCCGGCGCCGGCGGTGGACCAGCCGGGCCGGGCGGCGGGGAACCCTGCGGCCTGCGCTTCGGCGACGTGGAGGTAGTCACCACGGTCTACGCCTACCAGCGGCGCGGCCTGCGCGGCCGGCACCTGCTGGAGACCATCGAGCTGGACCTGCCGCCGGTCACTCTCAACACCCGCGCGCTCTGGTACGTACTGCCGGCCGGGCGCCTGGCCTCGCTGGGGCTGGACGGCATGCGCCTGGCGGGGGGCCTGCACGCCGTGGAGCACGCCGCCATCGCCATGCTCCCGCTGTTCGCCATGTGCGACCGCTGGGACATCGGTGGCGTCTCCACCGCCTACCACGCCGACACCGGCGAGGCCTCCATCTTCATCTACGACGCTTACGAGGGGGGAGCGGGGATCGCGCGCAAGGGCTTCGATACGGTCTCGGCCCACCTGCGGGAGACGGCGGCGCTGCTGCGCGACTGCCCCTGCGCCGACGGCTGCCCTTCCTGCATCCAGTCGCCCAAGTGCGGCAACGGCAACGAGCCGCTGGACAAGGAAGCCGCCAAACTGTTGTTGGGTCTGCTGCTGGAGGACCTGGGCTAGCCGCGTGACCCAGGCCGGCATGGCAGGTTAAATTCAAGCCCCGCCTGTCACCCCAGCAGAACAATCATGGGAGCAAGCATCCGCATAATTATCTCAAAAGGAAGAAGCCTTTATGCTCATCGCAGTCTCGAAGAGCTTTATCAGAAGAGATCTTGCTCCGGAGATCCTACTGGCGTGGATTGGCCTCGATAAACTCGTTAATCCGCCTGGCAACCTCCGCGCCCTGGTCTTCCTGGATGAAGTGACTCGCCTCGGGGAGTCGTACATGTGGTTGCCCTTCGGCACCTGGAATGCTGTTTATCAGTTTGTCCTGGGCTTCCTTCGATCCGAGGTTGCCTGGATCGTTACTCGCCCAGATGGTCAAGAAGGGCTTTTCGTAGTTGGTCAAACCTCTCCATGCTTTGCCGTTGACTCCTGAAAGATCATTGACAAGCGACGGAAAGACACGCGGCCCTGCCATGTACATCCGGCTTGGGAACGGCGCGTCATAAGCGGCTTCTACTTCGGATGGTACATCGAAATAAGTCAAGGCCTCGACCACTTCCGCCGGGTGAAACGAATCGGCGGTCATGGAGTAAACCATCCAATCCGCAAAAGATGTCTCCGGGTCGCCGGGGATCAAGCGGTTGCCCTCTTCATCGTAGAATGGAGGTTGCTGCGGTGGAATGGCGGAAAAGGGCATAACCAAGCCGGTATTGATCTCTTCCGGGTTTTCGACCGGTGGATAAGGCTTCATGCCATAGGGAACTACTGGCAGGGTGCCATCGCTGACAACGATGCGGTCAAACCATTCAGGGTTCTCCCCCGCGACGTGAAGCCCTATCAGGCTGCCCCAATCCTGACAGTATAAGGTGATGTGTTCCAGATCCAGATATCTTATGAACCTCTCAAGCCTCTCGATGTGCCCCGCATAGCTGTAATACTCGATATCTATCGGCTTGTCGGATCTTCCCATGCCTATGTGATCCATGGCAATAACCCGGTGGCCGCCCTCCACGAGTATCGGGATCATCTTGCGGTACAGGAAAGACCAGCTCGGCTCACCGTGCAGCAGAAGGATAGGGTCGGCATCGGCGGGGCCTTCGTCTACATAACCCTGGCGAAGGCCGTCTATCTCCATGTACTTCGCTTCGTAGGGGAAGTCGGGGAGGTTTTCGAAACAAGCATCGGGAGTACGTACGAATTGAACACCGTCTGCGGTCGTCATGATCTCCGGTTCGGAAACAGGCCCGGGGGGTGTGTCATCTCCACTACCACAGCCAATGGTTGTCGACAAGCACAGAACAAGGGCGAAGACAGCTATCCATGATGATCTGTTAAGGGTTCTGGTCCTCACGATAATGGCCTTTCCTTTATTCCCTGCATCTCAGGCCCTATTCCCCAAAGGGTTGTGATGACCAGCACTTTCTTGTTCCTGTTCCACAGGTTATCGAAATCCCTGTTTCCACGCTGGTGAATTCGACCTCCTTCGAGCGCTCTTCCTATGAGAATATTCTGCTCCTCGTCGGGGCCACGCTTGACGTATGCGACACCAACCGATCAGCCGCGAAGCCGGGACGACCGTGGTTCCTGCACACAGCTTGTTTCCGGGTAGAGCAAAAGGGGCGTTTCCCCGACCCTTTCGCTGCTCAGTATTCCGAGCGGCCTTTCGACTCAAATTTCAGTATAGCACCGCTCAGGGCAGGTCGTGGGTTCGAGTCCCACCGGGGGCGCCTCATCCCGATCCGAGAAAGCCGGAATGGCCGGGGAAGGACCTCGTCAGTCCGGAGGCCGGACGGCGGAAGCGGACCGGAAGGCCCCCGTCATCAAACGAAGAAGACCGTGGCGACACGGCCCTCTTTCACATGGTTCATTCCAGTCCAGACTATCCTGATGCCGGGGACATCAATACTGTGCTCCCGTCACTCACCAGGTTTTCCCATCTTCTCCAGAATTTCGCACACCATGGCCGGGATATCTTTATCGCTATCCTGGAACGTATAGGATTCTTTGCTCCCGTCCGGCATGACGAGAAAAAGGGTATTCATACGTGCGTTCTTGGCGAGCTTCTCCCCGGGCGTAACCGAACCAGTCGAGCCTCGCTTCATCCCATAGGAGAACGCCGCGTCCAGCGGTATCTCTTTGACGCTTTTTACATCTTTGTGGGAAGTCCATCCAACCTGCAGAACAATGATGCGTTTATCGGTAAGGGTAAAGACATAAGCGCAACTCTTCCAGAATACCTTATGCGAGGTAAAGCTGATAATCGAAAGCTCCTCTCCGGGTTGGAGTTAAACTTAGTATTATCTAATGCCATACCGTTAAGAAGCGCTTGCCGATCAATCCTGGAGTGATTGGGGCGGCCTGGTGAGAAAGGAGTTGTCATGGAAGACCCACTGAACGCCCTCGCTGAGGAGTTGCCGGGCGTAGTCGAGGCATTCCGGGAACTGCATGGAGCCGTCACCGAGGACGGATCTCTGCCGGCTCGGACCAAGCAACTGATAATCATCGGCATCTCGGTCGCGCTCCGCTGTGAGCCCTGCATACGGAGGCATATACCCATTGCCACAGAGATGGGGATCAGCCGCGAAGAGATCATCGAAGCGGCGGGGGTTGCGATATTGATGGCAGGCGGACCCGCTGCGGCATATGTAAGTGACTATGTGCTCGACGAGCTTGGTTGAGGATATCTGCATGAAAGCAAAAGGGCCGGTTTCCCGGCCCTTCCGGAGCTCAGTTTCCTGAGCAGCCCTCCGACTCGCATTTAAGTATAGCACTGCTGCATTATCAAGTAAATATTAGATATTAATTAACATATATAACTTAATATGTTATGATCAACATCTGATGACGGGGCCTCCGTAGCTCAGCCGGACAGAGCGGCCCTCCGACTCAGGGCAGGTCGTGGGTTCGAGTTCCACCGTGGGCGCCTCATCCCGATCCGTGAAAGCCGGGACGGCCGGGGAAGGGCCTCGTCAGCCGGGAGGCCAGGCGGCGGAAGCGGACCGGAAGGCCCCCGTCATCAAACGAAGAAGGCCGTGGCGACACGGCCTTCTTTCATGTGCTTCATCTTACTCGGTTGGGGAACCTTCGGAAACTGTTCCCGGGCATGGCTGTGCTCTCAGGCGGCCACACAGGCAAGTTCGGGCTCCACGGCAGAGCATTCCGTGACCAGCTCACTTTCCAGCTCTTCCAGGAAGGAAGAAACCCGCTCCCGGTCGTCCGCGTTGCCGTAGAGGTTCGAGCTGAGGGTGGCCTCACCGTCGTAAGTGCTCACCGCGACCTGGAAATAGGGCTTGTGCTGTATGGAGCCGGTCATGAAGGCGTCGCAGGGGCGCAGGCCGGCGAAGGATATCCGGGCGTGGTCCAGCACCCCGATGTTGGTCATGCTGATGAGGGGGTTGTCCAGGAACGGCTTCAGCCAGAAGCTGGCCAATTTGTCTGGAAAGCAGCGGTACAGCAGGTCGAGCTTGAGGAAACCGCTCAGGCCGATATTGCCGGCCTTACTCCTGTCCATCATGGCCTTGACCCTGGCGAGGGTATCGGAGAAGTCCTCTTCCGGCCTGTGCTTGAGCTGTGTCACCAGCATCGAGGTGATGTTGGCCGGGACGTCGGACTTCGCGGACTGGCTCAGGTAGCGGCGCATGTCCACCATCAACGGTATCCGGATTTCTTTGCCGGAAGGAAGCCCTAGCCTGCGGAACATGCAGCGGTAGTACGCGGCCAGCAGGACGTCGTTGACGGTGGCCCCTCGCGACTCGCAATATTCCCTGACAGCCTCGAAGTCGCTCCGCCCCAGCTTGCGAGCCAGGACGAAGGGCTTTTGATCCCCACTATCCCCACCCGGGCCGTAGGGAAACTTTCTTCTCCCGCAGTGATTACTCTCTTTTCTCTGCAGGAGCATGGACTTGACCCTGGCTCCCAGGCTGAAGTTTTCCAGCACCCCTTCCATGCTCCGGTCACCGGTCACCGGGGCGGGCCGGTATCCCGGATCGGCCATGATCCCCGAATATGTACGGGCCAGGAAGTACAGGTATTTCTTGAACCCGGCCGCGTCGCTGACCATGTGGCTCATGGTCAGGGCGACGGCCGGGCGGTCCGAGTCGAGCAGGCAGACTTTGACCTGGGGACCGGTGGACTCGTCGATGCGGTAAGTGGTGAATCCATCGAATTCGGCTTCCGAACGGGTTGTGGTGAAGGCGTCCCCGAACCTGGCGCGATCGATGCTTTCCCATCGCGGCCTCGGCCCCTTGCCGGCGTAGCGCGTGCCCAGGATGGGGATAGCCTCGATGGAGGAGATGACTGCCTCCTCGAGGACCTTGGCGTTCAGCCTCGACTTGAATCGCAGGGCACAGTGCAGCTGGTGATCGTTCCAGCCGGTATGGTTGAACAGCATCAACACCTGGTCGAATATCTCCGCGGTGTAGTTCATTTCTTGTACCTCCTCAGTCTTACTATCTTTAAAATAGTTAAAAGTAGTCTAGTTGAGTCGAGTTTAGGCAATAATAATATAGTTGTCAAGATATAAAACAACAATAAATAGAAATAAGCGATTACAATTGCCAAAAGAAAAAGGGCCGTGGGAACACGGCCCTCTCTGCTCAGCGATGCCGGCTGTGCCGGGACAGCGGTTATTTCTGCATGGTGTGGAGGTCCTGTATGCCGAAGGGGTCCAGCGCCTCGTAAGGATTGAAACTCCTGACGGCGGCCCGCGCATCCTCAGATTTCATGCGGGCAGTGAACTCATAGGTTATGTCCGTGTCTCCCATGAAGTTGGAATATATGACGGCGGGGGTGTACAGGGGCCCCATGGGAATACCCCACCAGCCCAGGAAGAACGAGAGCAGGGAATACTTGATGCCGGGAGCTATCGCGTTTTTCCCGGCCCTGATGAGGTACGGCGGAGAGTCCTTCTTGATGGAATAGAGGATCATGCCGATGGTGTAGCGGAACCTGACGATCCTCCCACCATTCTGAAGCTCGTGCTTCAACTGCTCTACGGTCATCCCCTCGGCGCCGACTATTCCGTAAAGCCTGGTGGCGAAGGAGGATGTCGCCTTCCTCGGGGTGGTGGCCGGCCTCGGCTCCTCCACGGGAGCCACCGGTTCTATCACCGCGGCGGCGGATTCCCAGATCTCCGTCCTCACGGAAGGCCCTATCAGTGGATTTAAGCAGAGAGAGCAGAAAGGTGCGTTGACGGGGTTCTCGGCGCCGCATTTCCTGCAGATCATAAGCAACCTCCTCCACGTCGGCATGGCTCCGGAGCACGCCGGTTGAACATGGTTTTTGTGGGAAAATAACTTGCGTTGATATCATAATCATTATCGCACTTTTCCAGGACAAAACACATCCGCGCCCGCGGAGTACAATACCTTTAAGGTGATCTTGACGGCGTTACAGCTCGCGAAGGAGGTCTGATAATGAAACACTCATCGCCCGGTGCCCGCTTCCTCTCAACCTTGCCGGCCATCTTACTGCTGCTAGTGGTTACCGGTTGCGGAAGCGGCGGCAGTTCCGGCGACGGTGGGACCATGCTCTCCGGCGGCGTGCGGGAAGTGGTGGAGTCACCCGAGTTCGCTAACTCCTCGTGGGGTATCCGGGTGGTGGACCTGGGCAGTGGGGAAGAGCTCGAGTCCCTCAATCCCGAGGCCATGCTCGACCCCGCCTCCACTACCAAGCTTTTTACCTCAGCCGCCGCCTTCGACGTTCTTGGGGAAGGCCACACCTTTGAGACTCCGGTCTACCGGCGGGGCGGGATGGGGCTGGGGGGAGCGCTCGAGGGCGACCTGGTCCTGGTGGCCGGGGGAGACCTGGTGCTGGGAGGACGGGGTGCCCTTGACGGGACCATCGAATACACCGATGCGGACCACGCCGACGCCAACGCTCTCGGTTACGCCGTCCTCACCGAAGGGGATCCCCTGGCCGGCCTGGAGGAGATGGCCCGGCAGGTGGCTGCCGGCGGCATCAGGGAGATCGAGGGCGACGTCATCATCGACGACAGGTTGTATGGCCCGGATCGCTCCTTCAACCCGGCCGAGGAATACATCCTCACCCCCATCATGGTCAACGAGAACCTCATCGACCTGGTGATCACGCCGGCATCCACCGGCAGCCCGGCAACCGTTGACTGGCGGCCCCGGACGGCCGCCTACAAGGTGGAAAACAAGGTCGTCACGACTTCGCCGGGGGAACAGCTGGAGTTGGAGATAGAGGAAAGCTCGCCCGGGGTGATCACGGTGGAAGGCCGGATCCCGGCGGACGCGGGCGAGACGGTTCGCACTTTCCAGGTGACCGACCCCGCGTCCTTCGCGCGGACCCTCTTCATCGAGGCCCTGCGCCGCGCCGGGGTTACGGTGACCGCGCCGGAAACGGGGGCCAACAACACCGCCGCCCTTCCCTCGCCGGGGAGCTACGCGGAGTCCGACCGGGTAGCCCTGCTCACCTCGCCCCCCCTGAAGGAGTACGCCAAGCTGATCGTCAAGGTCAGTCACAACCTGGGGGCGGATACCCTGCTGTACCTGATGGCGGTGGACCGGGGCGGCTCAACTATGGAGGAAGGGCTAGCGCTGGAGAAAGCCTTCCTGGACCGTGCGGGCGTGGACACCGGCGGCATCATCCTCAACGACGGTCAAGGTGCCTTTGGTGCTAACTTCATCAGCCCCGAATCCGTGGTGCAGCTGCTGCGCTACATGAGCACACGCGACGATTTCGCTGCCTACCGGGATTGTTTGCCGGTGCTGGGGGTGGACGGCTCTCTGGCCAGGGTGCTCACGTCCAGCCCGGCCGCGGGCAACGTCCAGGCTAAGACGGGAACCCACGCCGGCGGCGACGCCCTCAACCAGCGTATGGTGGTGCAGGCCCGGGCTCTGGGGGGCTACATGGTGACGGCGAGCGGGCGGGAGCTGGTGTTTGACATCAACGTCAACCACGTGCCCATCGACGATATGGACGGGCTGCAGGAGATGATGCAGAAGCACGCCGGCATCGTCGAGGCTCTCTACAACCAGTACTGACGGACAGTGTTGACGGACCCTCAGGTTACGTCGACGGTGGCGCTGATGCGGTCGACGCACGCCTGCAGGTAGTCAGCGTCGTTCATGGTCACGCTGATGGCCCCGTTCTTGCAGGCGACGGCGCAGCGCCCGCAACCCTTGCAGGCTTCGTCGACCACGGCCTTGCCGTTGACCAGGTTGATCTGTTTGAAGATGCACGCTTCAACACAGTTGCCGCAACCCGTGCAGTCGCCGGTGACCTTGACCTCCAGTCCCTCGAGCCGCTTGACCACCCCGTCGCGCACGCCGGCCGACGCATAATGCAGCCCGGTGGTCAGGCAGCAGCAGGGGCAGCACATGCAGATGGTCATCAGGCGGTTGCGGTCCCTCACCCCCAGGATCAGCGCGTCGAAGTCGACCTTGCCGATGAGCGGCAGGAGCCCCAGTTCCACCCTGCCGTGGAGGTGCTCCAGGGCCTCATCCCTGGTGACGTGCCTTCCCACGGAAGGGCTGATGCTGCGCGCGCCTTCCCCCAGAAAGATGCAGCCTTGGTCAATGGGGTAGTCCTTGCAGCCCAAGGTCATGCGGCAGAGGCAGGAGTCCAGGATGACGTGGTAGCTGGCCTGGTCGATGAAGTGCTCTATCACTTTCAGGGGCATGGTGGTGCCGCCGTCCGCATCCACCGTTTCATGTACCGGCAGCACGGTCACGTTGGTGCTGGTCTTGCCCAGCGCCAACTCGGTCATCTTACTGATCCCCGGCAGGCTGGTCATCTTGAACATCAGGTCCTTAAACCTGACGGACTGGGCCAGGGCCTCCACTACTCTCTTGTTGGTACCCATTTCACAAACTCCTCCTCTCCCTGCCAGTCTTCCTCCCAGCGTGCTGGCGAGCGAAGCTTAGCATCGCAAAACACTTTTGTAAATGACCAAAGGCGATAAGCGGGAAAGGCCCGCAAGGATCAGTGGTGGAAACCCGTCGCCGCGGTGCCGTTGTGGACCGGCGTGCACTGTCTTTCCAGCCGCGGAAGTTCCCGCTTCAGGTCGTCGAGGAAGAGTCCGGCGACGTCGAAAGAAAATCCGCGTTTTACCACCACTCGCAGGGCCGCCAGGTCAGTGCGGTTTTCGGGGAAGGTATAGGCTGGCACCTGCCAGCCACGTTCGCGCAGGGCTTTGGAGACGTCGAAGACGGTGAAGTTGGTCACGTCGTCCCGCAGCTTGAAGGCGAAGACCGGCAACTCGTCGCCTCGGGTGAGGAGTTCGAAGGGGCCAAGCTTCTCGATCTCCGCGGCAAGGCTGGTAGCCACCGCGCGTGAGTAGCCCTGAACTTTTCGATAACCATCGAAACCAAGGCGGAGGAAGTTGTAGTACTGGGCTACGATCTGAGCCCCGGGCCTCGAGAAATTGAGGGCGAAGGTGGGCATGTCGTCTCCCAGGTAGTTGACCCAGAAGATGAGGTCTTCCGGCAGTGCTTTGGCGTCGCGCCAGATTATCCATCCCACCCCCGGATAGACCAGGCCGTACTTGTGTCCGGATGTATTGATGGAAGCCACACGGGCCAGGCGGAAATCCCATTCAAGATCCTGGTCCAGGAAAGGGGCGATCATCGCGCCCGAGGCGCCGTCGACGTGGACGGGAATGTCCAGGCCGGTGCGCTCCTGCAGTTCGTCGAGGGCTGCCGCGATCTCCGCGACCGGTTCATAGGAGCCGTCGAAGGTGGAACCGAGTACGGCCACCACCCCGATGGTGTTCTCGTCACAGAGCTTCACCGCTTCCTCCGCGTTGAGGTGGAAGCGGCCGCCCTGCATGGGGACCATGCGGCTCTCGACGTCCCAATAGTTGGCGAATTTGTCCCAGCAGACCTGGACATTGATTCCCATGACGATATTAGGCCGGCCGGCGGGCCGGCCCTCGGCTTTGCACCGGTGCTGCCAGAGGCGTTTCAGGGCGAGGCCTCCCAGCATGGCCGCTTCGCTGGAGCCGGTGGTGGAGCAGCCGGTGGCCTGCTCCGGGTCGGGAGCGTGCCAGAGGCGGCTGATCATGTTGACGCAGCGCATCTCCAGCGCCGCGGTCTGCGGGTACTCGTCCTTGTCGATCATATTCTTGTCGAAGCACTCGGACATCAGCAGTTTCGCCTGCGGCTCCATCCAGGTGCTGACGAAGGTGGCCAGGTTCAGCCGCGCGTTACCGTCCAGCATCAGCTCGTCGCGGATGATCTGGTAGGCGACGTCGGCATCGGTTTCCTTCAATGGCAACTCATGTCTGGGAACCTTACCCTCCGGTGCGAAGACGGGATCCACCGCGAGTTCCCGCTCAGGTTCGGAAGGGCCCTTGGGGTGTTTCAAGGCCATGACCGGTTACCTCCTTGTTAAATCACGCCAGCCGTTCCTGCTGAATAGTTTACACCCTGGACGAACCGGACTTAACGCTGGACGATAAGGGCCATCGGATGACGGACCTCCGCTACTTTACCGGCGCGGCCTGGAGGCCTCCGGGAGTTTACTTCCTCTTCGGGCCCTGCACGCCCGATCATGCCCCTGGTGCAGTTGGAGGCTCTTTCTTGGAGTTGTACTTGAACCTCGTATAGGACTTGATGTCGCAGAGGTTCTGTAACCCGGCCTTGCCGTGGTAGTAGCCCAGCCCGGATTCCTAGGCCCCGTCGAGGACAGGCCGGGGATGCCGTAGGTTAGCAGGGCGTCGTTAATGTTGACCGAACCGACCTTAATACGCGATGGCCCGCACCGGGCCGAAGGCCTCCTCGTGATAGAGCCTTAGCCGAGTACCCACGAACTACCGCCTGCCCTGAGTATTTTGTCGTTAACACCATGTAAGATGGCAAAATATGGATATTGAAGAGAAGCTGAAAATACTGGGTGCGGCGGCCCGCTATGACGTCTCCTGCGCCTCCTCAGGCTCCCGGCGGAGTGCCCGCAAGGGGGCGCTGGGAAACTGCGACCAGATGGGCGTCTGCCACTCATGGTCCGACGATGGGCGCTGCGTCTCCCTGCTGAAGATCCTCTTCACCAACGCCTGCATCTACGATTGCGCCTACTGCGCCAACCGCTCCTCGGCCGACCGCCCGCGCGCTTCTTTCACTCCCGAAGAGGTGGCCGACCTGACCATCAACTTCTACCTGCGCAATTATATCGAAGGCCTCTTCCTCTCCTCGGCCGTGAGGGTCAGCCCCGACCATACCATGGAGCTGCTGACCCGTACCCTGAAGCTGCTCCGCCTGGAGAAGCGCTTCAACGGCTACATCCACGTCAAGGCCATACCCGGGGCCGACCAGGCCCTGATCGACGAAGCCGGCCTCTACGCCGACCGCATGAGCGTCAACATCGAACTCCCCACCGAGGACAGCCTCCGCCGGCTGGCGCCCCAGAAGGACCGCCGCTCCATCCTGGATCCCATGGGCGCGATGACCCGGGGCATCGCCGAGAACGTCGAGGAGCGCCGTAAGTCGCGCCGGGCGCCCTCCTTCGTGCCGGGGGGCCAGAGCACGCAGCTGATAGTGGGGGCCAGCCCCGAAAGCGACCTTCGTATCGTCCGCCTGTCCGAGAGCCTCTACCGGCGCTACGCCCTGAAGCGGGTCTATTACTCCGCTTTCTCGCCGGTGAGCGACGACCCCCGCCTGCCTCCTCTGGACGGGCCACCCCTGCTGCGGGAGCATCGGCTCTACCAGGCGGACTGGCTGATGCGCTTCTATTCCTTCACCTCGGACGAGCTGCTGGACGAAGAGCGGCCCTACCTGGACGAAGAGCTCGACCCCAAGTCGGGGTGGGCCCTCGGGCATCTCGAATTCTTCCCGGTGGAGGTGAACACGGCCGGGTACGAGACCCTTCTGCGGGTGCCGGGCATCGGGGTAAAGTCGGCCCGGCGGATCATCACCGCCCGGCGTTCCCATTCCCTCTGGTTCGACGACCTCAGAAAGATCGGCGTGGTCTTTAAACGCGCGCGGTACTTCATCACCTGCCGCGGCCGCTATTTCGTCGGGTCCGAGTCGACGCCGGAGGAGATCAGGCGCAACATCCGCACTTCTTTCTCGGACCCCGAGGAGAAGAAGGCGGTGGTGAAACAGCTGCCCCTCTTCACCGGGGACGGCGTCCTTACCGGAGTGGAGGACGCCGTCTCCAGCGCCAGCGGCGAATTGTAGAGGGGTACGGGCGTGCTCTACCTCTACGACGGCAGTTTCGAAGGCCTCCTCTGCGTGGCGGGACGGCTGCGCGACGCCGGCGCGGAGCCGGAGGGGATCATCTCCACCGGCCGTGACTACCAGGCGAGCCTGCTGGGGGAGGAAGAAGAAGTCGCCACCGACCCGGTTGCGGCGGACCGTGTATCGACCGACATCCGCATGCGCATATCGGTGCGCTCCTTCCGTCACCTGAGCTACGCCTTCCTGACGGAGCGGGAGGGCATCGAGCTGGACCTGTGGCATTATCTCCGGCTGGGCTGGGAGGTGGGCGGGGGCGTGGATGCCCGCCACGCCGACGAAAGGGTCCACCGCGTCCACCGGGCCAGCCGGGCGGTGGGGCGGGAATGCCACTACCAGCACTGTTACCTGAGGTTCCGCCGCCTTGCCTCCGGGGTGTTCTACGCGCCCATGGAGCCGGAGTTCGACGTGCTCTGTCTGGTGGCCCCTCACTTCGTGCGGCGCATGAACTCAGAGCAACTCTTCATCCACGATCTGAAGCGCCGCAAGGCCCTCCTCTACCGCGAAGGGGAGATGGCCGTGGTGGAAGCGGCGCCCGCAGATCCGGGCCTGGCGGAGGAGGAGGCCCTCTACCAGGAGATGTGGCGCGACTACTTCAAGACCATCGCCGTGCCCGGCCGCTACAACCCCCGCCTGCAGGCGGGCAACATGCCCATGAGGTACTGGCGCTACCTCATAGAGCAGCCCCGCGCCTCCATCCGCGAGCCGTAGTCACAGGTCGGGCCAGCCGATGGAGTTGGTGCCCAGTACCTTCCTGGACGCTCCGTCGGGCGTCCAGTAAACCGCTCTTTCGCAGATGACGTAACCGGTGCCGATCACGTATACGTGGGTCGAAACATCGAACGTCTCCACCGTATCGTTGACCAGGAAGGACATGCGCGCTTCCGCCGGGATGGCCGCTGTAGGCCCCGGTACGGACCCCGTGGCGGTCTGGTAGTCGATCCCGATGTCCACCGGGGCTGTCCCCGGGTTCTGCACCAGCACCCAGGTCTCGTAACCTCCGGCGGTGGAGCCCTCGGCCAGGTACCACTCGTTCCAGGGGGCGGTCACCCCGACGGAGTCGTGCCCGAGCACCTTGCGGCTTCCGCCCTCCGGCGTCCAGTACATGGAGCGCTCGCAGATCACCGCTGCGGAGGCGTACACCGCCATGGAGACGTCGTAGGTCTCCACGGTTTCGTTGACCTTGTAAGACCGGCGCGACTCGCCCGGAATGGTGTCTGCCGGGCCATGCACCTCCCCGGTCCCGGTCTGGTAACGGATGTCGACGTCCACCGGGTCCGTGCCGGGGTTCTGCACCAGCACCCAGGTCTCGTATCCCCCAGTGGTGGCCCCTTCGGCCATGTACCAGATCCGGGAGGTAGCGGTGGTCCCGATGCAGTCGGTACCCAGCACCTTGTGGGCCCCACCCTCCGGCGTCCAGTACACCGCCCTCTCGCAGATGATCCTGTCCGTGCCCCAGACCGCGGTGGAGACGTTGTAGGTCTGGACCGTGTCGTTGACCAGGAAGGACTGCCGGGAGCGGGCGGGGATCTCCGCCAAAGGCCCTATTACGTAACCGGAATCGGTGTAGTAGCCGATGTTCACGGTCACCGGCGCGTTGTTGGGATTCTGTACCAGCACCCAGGTCTCGTACCCCCCGGCGGTGGCCCCCTCGGCCAGGTACCAGGTAAAGGCGGGATTGGTCACCCCGACGGAGTCGTGTCCAACTTCCTTGGTGGAGGACCCTTCCGGCGTCCAGTACACCGCCCTCTCGCAGACCACGTTTCCGCTGGCGTAAACGACGGTGGAGACGTCGAAGGTCTGGACGGTGGAGTTGACCAGGTACGATCGGCGCGATTCCGCGGGGACGACATCGATCGGCCCAACCACCTCGCCGCTGCCGGTCAGGTACCTGATGTCGACGGCGACCGGGTCCGTCCCGGGATTCTGAATAAGCACCCAGGTCTCGTACCCCCCGGCGGTGGCCCCCTCGGCCAGGTACCAGGTGGTGGAGAAACGGTCGAACACTACCACGCCGCCGGTCGCATAATTACAGGTCCCCGCCAGGATGCGGGAGTTGAGCATGCCCAGGCAGGCGACCTCGATGTTGTTGGTGTCGCCGAAACCCGTCGCATAACTGCCGGTGAGAGAGGGCCCCACGCTTTCCTCCCAGTTCGTCCCGTTGGAAAAGCTCCACATCTGGCAGCCGAGGTTGTTGGAGGTGCCCACGTACAGCCTGGAATCGTAGACCAGCATGCTGCGGGCCATGGTGTTGCCGGTATCCCCGAAGCCCGGCCCCTGGGGAGTGCCCGCCGCCCCTCCGCCGACATCCTGGGTCCAGTTGATCATGTCCGGGGTGCTCCAGACCTGACAGCCGTTGGCGCCGTTGTTGGTCCCTGCGCATAACCGGTCCTGGAACACGGCCATGGAGAGGATCTCGGTGTTGTTGGTGTCGCCGAAGCCGGAAGGCGTAGTGGAACCGGGAAGGTTCCCCACCTGCTGCAGCCAGGCTATACCGTTGTAGTTCCAGACCTCACATCCGGTGGCGTTGTTGGAGACGCCCGCGCAGAGCATCCCCCGGTACGAAGTCATGGTGACTACCCTGCCATTGTTGATGTCCCCAAAGCCGGGCCCGAGGAGGGACCCGGCCGCTGACCCCACCATCGGGAACCAGAGCGCCCCGTTGTAACCGCAGACCTCGCACCCGCTGTTGTTGAAGGTCCCGGCCAGCAGTACGCTATCCGCGTAGACGCCCAGCGATTCGGCGCCGAGATTGTTGCTGTTGCCGAAACCGGGCGCGGTGATCGAACCCGCCGGCCCCCCGCCGACCTCCTGGGTCCAGCTGATTCCGTCGGTGCTCCACACCTCGCAACCGTTGAAATTCATGGTCCCCACGAAGAGCCGGGACATGTATACGGTCATGGACATGGCCGTGACGTTGGCGGGGTTCCCGAATCCGCCGCCGACGGTCGAGGTCTCATTGATCCACACGGTGCCGTCGGTGCTCCACACCTCGCAGCCACTGATGTTGTTGCTGGTACCGACGTAAAGCCGGGACTCGTAAGCAGTCATACTGTAGATATGTACGTTGTCGGCGTTCCCCATGCCGCCACTCGACTCGGCCCAGCCCACTGCCTGGTCCCCGGCCCCCGGCATCAACACCAGCAAACCGGCCGCCAGAAGCAGGATCATGGACAGGGTAAGGGTCCTGGCATTGACGATACGCGAGATATTCATGCGGGCCACCTCCGTCCCTTCAGGGAATAACAGCACAAGCTGATTATATCCAATTCCGGTCGGGTTGAATCAGGTTCCCTCAGCTCTTCCCGCGCAGCACCCGCCGCTCGAAGACGGCCAGGAGGTAGCCGGCCTTCAGGGCGTAATCCAGGTTGAGCTTGAGCAGTTCCCGTTCCTCCACCCACTGGAAGAGGGGGCCGGAGGACATGCCGGTGACGATCATTCTGGCCATGGCTTCCACCCCCGGGAGCTCTTCCAGGATCGAGGAGGTCCCGATGTCGGCTTCCTCGTACATGCAGGTCAGGCGGATAACCTTCTCTTCCACCGACCCCTCTATCTCGGGATGGCTGTAAACCACCGGCGCCGTGCCGGCCGCGAAGGCCGAGCGCGCCAGGATGTAGCCTTCCATGAAGGCCTCGTTGATCACCTGCGAGATATCTTTCTTCAGGCTTTGCGCGTGCACCTGGGGGAAGCAGATATGGAAGACCCTGCTCTCGAACTTCTCCAGCCAGAGCATGGCCATGGTGCGGGAGGCCAGATCGAGGTCGGAAAAGCGGATCTTGCCGCGGTAGTCCTCGTAGACGTCTCGCAAGCCCATGATCAGAAGGTGGTGAGGTCGATGACGTTGTCCGCGTAAACGTCGTACTGGTTGCTGCAAGTGAAGAGGAGCACCTGGTAGTCGCGGGCGAATTCCTTGAGGAGTTGCATGGCCCGGTCGAGACGTCCCGGGTCGAAGGTGACCAGGGGGTCGTCAAGGATCAGGGGCGGGTGATGTTCGCCGCAGATGCTCTCCATCAGGGCCAGCCGCGCGCTGAGGTAGACCTGGTCGATGGTCCCGCGGCTCAGCTCGGCCACCGCGACCACCCCGCCCTTGTCGCTGGAGTAAGCCTCGAGCTTGAAGGAGTCTTCTATCAGGCGGACCTGCTGGTAGCGCCCGTTGGTGATGGAAGAGACCATCCCCCCGACTCGCGCCTGCACGTCGTCCTTGACCTTCTGCACCACCTTGGAGAGGGCCTGCTCCATCCATTCGCTCGCCAGGTCGTAAGCGCGTACGCGGCGCTCCAGCACTTGCAGTTCCTCGGCCAGGGCGCTTATCTCTTCTTCGAGAGAGAGAAGGTTTTCTTCTTTCTCCCCGCTCTGCTCGAGCTGGTACTCGAGGCGCATCTTCTCCCGTTTCAGCTCCTCGACTTCTTTGGCCAGTGTTTCCGAGCGGACCTTGGCTTTCTGGTTTTCAAGGGGGTCTATGAGGTTCTTGCGCAGCTCTTCCAGCTGCCGCTCGCTGAGGCGCCGGCTGACGGCCAGCTCGTCCATCTCCTTTTCCAGGTCCTGCCGGGCCTGGCCGCGGGAGAGAACTTCCAGCTTGTTCTCGACTTCCCTCAGGTCCTCCATCAGTTTGAAGTAGGCCAGCTTGATCTCCTCGAAGTTGTCCATGGAAGCAGCGCCTGCTTCGCTGACGACAGCCTTGATGCTCTGTTCCAGGTCGGAACGGTCGAGGCGCAGGTTCTGCAGCTGTTCGTTGAGGGAGATGATGGCCATGGATTTGGCGGTGGGGTGCTTCGTCCGTGTCTGCTGCAGGGCTATTACGGCCAGCACTATCCCGAAGGGCACCAGGATGAAAAGCCAGGGGATAAAGAAGCCACCGATCAGCCCGGCCACCATCAGGACGATGGCGCCTGCCAGCAGCCCCGGCCAGCGCGGTGTCTCCTGGTCCGGGAACTCCTCCATCCTCGAGCACTCCACCTCCAGCCGCTCGACGCTCTCATTCAGGCCCTGCCTGCGCACCTCCGCCCGGTCCAGCCATTCGCGCTTTTCTCCCAGGGCTTCCTCCAGCTTCGAATATTTTTCGGACCGCTCTTTGACCAGTTCCTCGCGGCGTTGCCAGAGGCCCAACGTCTGGTCCAGTTCTTCCAGCCTCTCGCGCTGGTCGGAGACCTCCATCTCCAGTTCCGTCTGTTCCCGGAAGGTCTCCTGCAGCCGAAAGGCCGCCCGGAGCCCCTCTTCCTTCGCGGCCAGGTCGGTCTCGATCTCCTTGTCGCGCCTGCGGGCCCGGTGCAGCGATTCGACCTGCTCCCGCATCCGTGAGGCTTCTTCCTGCATGGTCTGGAGGCGGGCCCTTCCGGCGGCCAGGGCGCCCGGGCTCTTGGCCGGCCGGTCCACTCCGCGAGCCAGGTCGGCGCGGGCCTTCTGCATGGCCGAGATCACGTCCCTGGCGCTGATGCCCTCGCCTCCCCCGGTCACCGACGCCTGCAGGTTGCGCTCCAGGTCGTCCTTGCCCGCCACGATGTTCTCCACGTCGTCCTGCCTGATGCCGGCCGTGGCCTTGAAGACGGTCTCGCCGGGCAGCCCGGTCTCCTCCGCTATCCACAGGTCCACCTCGTCTAAGTCGACGATGCGCCGGCCCTGGTGCTCCAGAATGACGGTGCGGCCGGTGAAGTCCTTGGCGAGCTTCCATTCGCCCCGGTCGGAGTCGGCCGTCATCCCCAACCGGAAGCCGTCCTCGCCACCCCAGCTCGAGCACATGCGCACTTCCCTGCGGGAGGAGTTGGGCCGCCAGTATAAAACCGCCAGGATCGACAACATCAGGGTGGACTTGCCTGACTCGTTCGGCCCCTTGACCACGTTCAGGCCCTCGGACAGCTTGAGGTCCAGGGACGTGAACTTCTTAAAGTTTTCGAGGTGAAGGGAGCGTATGATCAAACCTCCGCCCTCCCTTCCAGGTAGGCCAGCCCCAGCCGCAAGGCCTCCTCCGCCGTCCGCTTGTCCTCGCCGGAAACCCCCTCCGCCTTTTCCTCGGCGATCTTTAAGAACTCGCCGGAGATGATGCCACCGGGCATGTCCCGGGTGCGGGTGAGGGAAGCGAGAAAACTCTCGTCACGTACGCGTATGCCGAAGAAGTTGGGAGCGAGCTCCTCTTCAAGCCCTTGCGCGTCCACCAGGTCCTCGCAGAGGGAGACCCCTTTGAGCACCACTTCCAGGAAGGTGTCACGGTCGGCCCATTGCTTGACCTTTTCCTTGAGGCGGTTGCGGTCGGACACGGTGTTCATGTCGATCTCCCTGCGCAGGAAGGATCGCTTGCCCACCTGGATGGGCTTGAGCTCGACCTGGTCCCCGGCCAGAGTGGCCAGGACCACCTTGCCGCTCTCTTCCCCCAGGTAGAGCGATTCAGGGCTGCCGCAGTAGGCGCAGGGCTTGTGGCTGCCGGCGCTCAAGTCCTGGAAGGAGTGCCAGTGCCCGAGGGCCAGGTAGTCCAGGCTGCTGGTCTTGATGGAAAAAGAAGAGAAGGAGACATCGTCTTCGTCCACGTTGCCCGGCCGCAGGAGCGACCCATGCAGCAGGCCCACCTGCCAGGTGTCCTTGTATTCAAGCGCGGACGACAGCTGCTTCAGGGCATCCCCCTCGAAACGGCCGCTGTATCCCCAGCCGTGAAAGATGACGTCGTGCGACTTGAACCTCAACTGGCTCCAGCCCGGTTCCCGGAAGATGTGGAGGTGTTTGAGGGAGCCCCAGACTTCCTCGTTGTAGATGGAGTCTCTTCCCAGGCGGTCATGTGTCCCGGGCGCCAGGAGGATCTCGATCCCCTCGTCCCCCAGGCGTTTGAGCTCCCCGACCAGGGTCTCCAGGGTGGAGCCGGAAGGGAAGTTGGAGTCGAACAGGTCGCCGGCGACCAGGAAGAAGTCGACCTGGCTGGTGATGGCCAGGTCGACCACGCGGGAGAACGTGGAAAGGAGCTGCTGCCGGTGCTCCCTCCCCTTCGACCCCAGGAAGGAGAACCGGGCCCCCAGGTGGACGTCTCCCGTGTGCAATATTTTTATGGGCCGCATGCGAACGCTCCTCCCCCTTGAAAATCCGGTCGCAGCAGGTTCATTCTAGCATACCATCCAGCGCCCCCGGAAACCTTGAAAGCGAAGGTTTCAAATGGGGGGCGGAGGGGAAAATCTTATAATGCACTCGAAAAGAAGAGAAGAGTATTTGTATTGATGCTAGTATAGTTCAAGCGGTAAAAGGACGAAGTAAATACTGGACAAAAGAAGAGGTTTTTTCAAAACAGGAGGTGAGGGGATGCCACTAGGAGCACATGGACACGAGAGAGTAGGGGTAGAGGTACTCCGGGTGCTCTGCCCGAAGTGCGGAAACCGGGTGAGCCTCGAGCCGGCGGAGAAAGAGACCAAGTGTACCAAGTGCGGGACGCTGGTCCATCGTCCGAAGACGGAGAAGCCCAAGGAAAAAGAAGACTAGGCCAATACATTAATAATCACTGAGGTGTTTGCATGGAAGAAAAGGAGAACCGGGACGCATATCTGAATATCGGCACCGAGAAGGCCGGCGATTTCATGGTCATCGGGCTGGAAGGGGAGGTCGACGTATACTCGGCATCCATGCTGCGGGAGGAGATAATCTCCCAGGTGGATGGGGGCGAGTACAACCTGGTGGTCAACCTGAACAAGGTGGCTTTCCTGGACAGTACCGGCCTGGGTGTTCTGGTGGGTGGTTTGAAGCGGGTCAAGACCCATGATGGCCAGCTCGGGATCATCTGCGACCAGGAGAAAATCCTGCGGATATTCCGCATCACCGGCATGGACAAGATATTCCCGATCTATTCCGGGGTCGAGGAACTGGGCAGCGCACGGGTGGGTGAATAAGGTTTGGAAAACAGGGTCAACGGGGCTATCAGCCTGGACATTCCGTCTTCGCCCAGGTACGTCAGTCTGGCGCGCCTGATAACAGGCTCGCTTGCCCGTGGGCTCAACTTCAGTGAAGAGGGAGTCGACGACCTCAAAATAGTCATTTCCGAGATGTGCACCAACGCCATCATCCACTGCGGTCCGGGCCGGGAGGAGTCCAACCGGGTCAACGTCAAGTACATCCCGGGCGACGATTCCATCACCATCGAGGTCCAGGACCGTGGGCAGGGTTTCGATCCCGGTACGTGTGTCGGAGATTTCGAGAACGGCCTGGAGGTGGGCAAGGGGTTCGGCATCCCGCTCATCAAGAGCCTGGTGGACGAGTTCGAACTCAGGTCCGACAAGGATGAGGGTACCACCATCCGCATCACCAAGTACGAGAAGCCCGAGTAAGGCTGACCTGAGCCGCCGTTCGTGGTGTTGTCTGCCGTACGGTGAAGGTTTGGAGGCGGGCATATGGGCGAAACGGAGACTCGACTCGCATTGATGCGGGAGAGAATGGTCCGGGAACAGCTGGAGTCTCGCGGTATCAGGGACCAGCGGTTGCTCCAGGTAATGCGTGAATTGCCCCGCCATCTGTTTATCCCCCCCGATATGGCCCGTGAGGCCTACCACGATAACCCCCTGCCTATCGGCACCGGCCAGACCATCAGCCAGCCGTATATGGTCGCGCTGATGACCGAATTGCTCGCACTGCGAGGCGGCGAGAAGGTCCTGGAGGTCGGCACGGGGTCCGGTTACCAGGCAGCCATCCTGGGAAAGATGGCGCGGGAAGTCATCAGCATCGAGAAGCACGGCAACCTGGCCGAGGAAGCGCGGGAGAGGTTGCGTTCTCTCGGCATAGGCAACGTAGAGGTCCGGGTGGGGGACGGGTCACTGGGTCTGCCTGATGAAGCGCCCTTCGATGCCATCATCGTCACGGCGGGAGCGCCCGGCATCCCCCGGCCGCTTACGGAACAGCTGGCGGATGGGGGAAGGCTGGTTATCCCGGTGGGCTCGTCCGGCATGCAGACCCTGACCCTGGTCACCCGGGAGGGGGGCGAGTACCGCACCGAGGAAAAGGGCGGCTGCGTCTTCGTGCCACTGGTGGGCAGGCACGGCTGGAAGTAGAATCCTTATAGAAGCCGGATTCCATATTCTCTTGAAAGGTGTGCGCATGGGAAACAAGAATGCTCCGAATCGGCCCTTCTTACGGCTCCTCCCCATCGGTCTCCTGGCGGTATCCCTTTTGCTGGTGTTCGCGCCGCATTCGTCTTCCGCCGCGGGGTGGCCTCCTCCATCAAGGGTGTCGCTTGACCTCAATGGCGCGGTTCCCAGTATGGCTCTGGACTCGTCCGGCAACCCTCACATCGTCTTTCAGACATGGGAGGATACGGACAATATGGTCTACTACGCCGAGAGGTCCGGTGGTGCCTGGTCCCCGCTGGTGAATCTCTCCGCCGGTCTGGCGGCCGACAACAACGAACCGGAGATAGGGTTGGATTCCTCCGGCAACCCCCATGTCATCTGGGAATCGGGCGGCGGGGTTTATTTCTCCGAAAGAAACGGGGGGACCTGGTCGCCGCCGTTAAACGTCTGCCAGGGAAATGTCGGAGCTTTCTACTCGGCCATGTCGCTGGATGCGTCCGGTAACCCTCATATCGTCTGGAGCGCGAGCGACGGCTCCACGACCCGCGTCTATTTCACCGAGAACACCGGAGGGGGGTGGCCGCTGATTCCGGCGATGGTCTCCACCGGCGGCATCCAGAACAACTACTATCCCCAGATAGCTGCGGAAGCGGACGGAAGCTCTCATGTGGTATGGATAGCCGTTTCCGGCTCGGCTTACCAGGTTTTCCACGCTTCGAACGAGGGGGGTAGCTGGTCGGGCCCGCGGAACCTCTCGGATAACTCGCTCAACGTATACGACGCGCGCCTGGCCCTGGATTCGGGGGGAGACCCGCATGTCATATGGGACGGTTACCTGGGTTCGGTGCTGAGCATCGTCTATTCCGAAAGAAGCACGGGTACGTGGTCGGTACCCGTTGCCGTTTCGAACGGTTCCGTGAGTTCCATGAATCCGCGGATGGCCCTTGATTCATCCGGCAACCCTCATGCCGTATGGAGCGGAGCCAGTGGAACGGTCTATTATTCGCAGCGTACGGCAGGGCCGTCCTGGTCGGTCCCCGTGACCCTCAACGCCGGTGTTGCCGGAGACTACCTGTATCCCACGTTGGCCCTCGATTCGACCGGCAATCCCCATGCAGTATGGTCGGATCAGGACGGCTCCGTAAAACGGATCTATTATTCCGAAAACACCGGGGCGGGATGGGCTTCCCCGATCAGCATCTCTCCCGCGCCACTCTCCAACAACCAGGCACCCGAGATCCTGTTGGGCCCGGGCGATACGCCGCATGTAGCCTGGGCCGGCTTCCTGGGGCAGGACGGGATCTATAACGGAACCTACTATTCGGCTCGTGACGTGACTTCCGTCGACATAACCGCTTTCGCCGGAACGGGAGGCTCCATCACGCCCTCCGGCACCGTCGCCGTCGGCTACGGGACCAGCCAGACCTTCGCCGTCACTCCGGACACGGGATACCACGTGACCGACGTGGTGGCGGACGGCGTCTCCCAGGGAGCCGTCACCTCCTACACCTTCGACGACGTCACCGCGGCCCACACCATCGAAGCTTCCTTCGCCATCGACACCTTCGACATAACGGCCACGGCCGGGGACCACGGCTCCATCACGCCCTCCGGCACCGTCACCCTCGGTTACGGAGCCAGCCAGGCCTTTGCCGTCGTTCCCGATACGGGATACCGTGTGGCCGACGTGGTAGTGGACGGCGTCTCCCAGGGAGCCGTCACCTCCTACACCTTCGACGACGTCACCGCGGCCCACACCATCGAGGCCTCTTTCGAGGTGGATGAATACACCTGGTACCTGGCCGAGGGGGCCACCGACGGGGGCATGGAGACCTGGGTGCTGGTGGCCAACCCAGCGGATGCACCCGTTACGGTGGACCTCACCCTGATGACCGGCGAAGGACCTTTAACGCCGGATGGGCTGCAGGGAGTGGAGATCGCAGCCGGCACCCGCGCTTCTTTTAATCTCGGAGGATACGTGACCACCTACGACGTGGCCACCATGGTCACATCTTATGGCACCGATGTCGTCTGCGAGCGAGCCGTCTACGGCAACTCCCATGCCTGGGGCACCGACTCCATCGGTTCCCGGGCCCCTTCGGAGACCTGGTACCTGGCCGAGGGCTGTACCGAGGGGGGAGTGAGCACCTATCTCCTGATGCAGAATCCCAACCCCTATGAGGTCAGGGTGGACATCTCCCTTGACACCCCGGCCGGCCCGGCCCGGGAACTCGAGGGCTACGTCATTGAGGCGCAGTCCCGGGCAACCCTTTATGTGAACGACTACGTCACCGGCTATGACGTCTCGGCCACCGTCACTTCCGGCGGGGGTAAGGTGGTGTGCGAGCGGGCCATGTACGGGATGGACTATACATGGGGCCACGACTCCATCGGGGCCTCCTCTCCCGCCGATACCTGGTATCTGGCTGAGGGCGCCACCGACGGGGGCATGGAGACCTGGGTGCTGGTGGCCAACCCCAACGATACCGAAGTGGCCGTGGACCTGGTCCTGATGACCGCGGAAGGCCCCCAGGCCCCCGCCGGCCTGGCCGGCGTCCCCGTCCCCGCCCACTCCCGCCGCGGCTTCAACCTGGGAGACTATGTCAGCACTTACGAAGTCTCCACCCTGGTCACCTCGCGAGGAGGGGGCGTAATCGCCGAGCGATCCATTTACGGTAACCAACGTGCCTGGGCTACCTGCTCGGTGGGCGTCGTTGCCCCCGGCTCCACCTGGTACCTGGCCGAGGGCGCCACCGACGGGGGCATGGAGACCTGGGTGCTGGTGGCCAACCCCGGCGATACCGACGTCACCGTGGACGTGGCCTTCATGACCTCGAAAGGCCCGGTGAGCGGCCCGGCGGGCGTGGTCGTCCCGGCCCGTTCCCGCAAAACGTTCAAGCTGGCCGACTACGTCACCGACTTCAATGTCTCCACCCAGGTTGCCGCATCGGGCAACGTGGTATGTGAGCGGGCCATGTACGGCAACGGCCGCACCTGGGCACATGACTCGGTAGGATATGAGTACGTGAGATGAGATATGTAGAATTCCAGCTGCGGACCGATGCGTCCCGTCTACAGGGATGGCTGATGCTGCCCATCGACTATTTCGGCATGCCCCTGGTGGTGCTCTGCCACGGCATACCCGCCGGCGGCGCGCCAGTGGAGGGGGACCCGGGCTACGAGGGGCTGGCCAGGGAACTGGCCCAGCACGGCCTGGCGTCGCTCTTCTTCAACTTCCGCGGAGCCGGTTTCTCGGAAGGTAATTTCTCCATGGGGGGGTGGGTGGACGACCTGCGGGCCGTGCTGGACCTGGCCTTCCGGCGGGAAGGCGCCTTTTCGGCGGTGGACCCGGAGAGGGTGGTCCTGTGGGGGTACAGCGGGGGCGGCGCGGCGGCCATCTTATGTTCCGCCGAGGACCACCGTCCCGCCGCCGTGGTCAGCCTGGCTGCGCCCGACGGGCTCGACGTCATCTTCCCCCGTGAGTCGGTGGGAGAGTTCATCCGGCACTGCCGCATGGTGGGGCTGATCAAGAAGGAGGGGTACCCGGCTGGTGAGGACGACTTCTTCGACGAGCTGATGGCCCACCGCGCCGTCGACTTCGTCTCCCGCGTCGCGCCTACCCCCCTGCTCATCGTACACGGCACCATGGATGAGACGGTGCCGGTGGAAAGCGCCCAACGGCTCTACGAGGCCGCTTCGAGTCCAAGGGACCTGGTCATCATCGAAAGAGGCGAGCATAAGATGCGCCTCAACCGGCAGGCCACCTCGGCCGCACTGGCCTGGCTCGACCGCACCCTGTAAGGAAATTTGGGGTCAGACCCCTTCTCCACTTTCCCAGCGCCGACAGCCTTAAGCCGCTGATTGGGAGAAAGTGGAGAAGGGGTCTGACCCCAAATTTCCTACATGCTTTCCGGGGCCGATACTCCCAGCAGATCCAGGCAGTTGCGGATCACCTGGCGGGTGCACTTGCAGAGGAAGAGGCGGGCCCGCGACAGCTCCTTGTCCTCGCTGATCACGCGGTGGTGGTTGTAGAAGAAGTGGAAGAGGGCGGACGTCTCCTCGAGGTAATGAGTGAGCCGGTGGGGAGCGCGCCCCAGGGCGCTGTCGCGCACCAGTTCCTCGTATTCGAAGAGCTTCAGGGCCAGGTCCATCTCTTCCTCCGCCTCCAGGCAGGCGAGGACTTCAGCCGGCGGCACTTCCTCCTCCACGTTGAAGCCCTGCTCCTTGCCGTAGCGCAGGATGGAGCAGATGCGGGCGTGGGCGTACTGTACGTAGAAGACGGGATTGTCCTGACTCTGCTGCTTGGCCAGCTCGATGTCGAAGTCCACGGACGAGTCGGGGCTGCGGGAGAGGAAGAAGTAGCGCGCCGCGTCCCGGCCCACCTCGTCCAGCAGTTCCTCGAAAGTGATCATCTCCCCGGTTCGCTTGGACATGCGCACCGGTTCGCCGCCCCGCTTCAGGTTGACCAGCTGCCCGATGATCACCTCCAGCACCCCCGGGTAGCCCAGGGCGGTCATGGCCGACTGCATGCGCTGGACGTAACCGTGGTGGTCAGCCCCCCAGATGTCGATGATGTGCTCAATCCCGCGGTTGACTTTATTGAGGTGGTAGGCGATGTCGGAGGCGTAGTAGGTGGGCGTGCCGTTGGAGCGCACCAGAACCCGGTCCTTGTCATCTCCGAAGCGGGAAGTGTCCATCCACAGGGCGCCTTCTTTCTCGTAGGCCAGCCCCTCCGCCTTCAGCCGCTCCAGCACTGCTTCGAGTTCGCCGCTCGAGTGCAGGCTGCGCTCGCTGAACCAGACATCGAAGTCCACCCCGAAGCGGTGCAGGGTAAGCTTCAGATGGTCGAGCACCTGTTTGTAAGCCAGTTCCTTGAAGACCTCTCGCCGGCGCTCCGAGGGCTCGTCTTTCCAGTGCTCGCCCTCACTCGAGAATATCTCCTCCGCGATGGTGCGGATGTACTCCCCGCGGTAGCCGTCCTCGGGAAACTCCGTCTCGATACAGAGCAGGTCCAGGTAGCGGGATTCTACCGAGGCGGCGAAGATGTCCATCTGGTTGCCGAAGTCGTTGACGTAGAACTCCCTTTCCACCTGGTATCCTACCGCCTCGAGCAGGGTCGCGAGGGCGTCGCCCAGGGCGGCCCATCTCCCGTGCCCGACGTGCATGGGGCCGACGGGATTGGCGGAGATGAACTCCACCTGCAGGCGGGTACCAGGGACCAGCTGCCAGCGGCCGTAGCCTTCTCCCGCCTCGGCCAGCCGCACCAGTTCTTCGCATATCCAGTCCCGGGAGAGGGTGAAGTTGATGAAGCCCGGCCCAGCCGGAGCCACACCGTCCAGCCGTCCGTCGGCATCGGAGAGGTGGGAGATGAGGATGCCGGCGATGTCGCGCGGGTTCTTCTTCTGGCTCTTGGCGAGAAGAAGAGCGAGATTGGCGGCCCAGTGGCCGTGCTCCTTGATGCGGGGCCTTTCCAGCGCGAACTCGGGCAGCTCCTGCCCGGCCAGTTCCCCGGCGGCCACCGCGGTTTCGAAGGCCTTCCCCAATATCTCGCGTAAAGTCTTTGCGATCATCCGCTCAACCTCTCTCCTTTTTTATAGTGCAAGCCATTTTACAACATTTCCCGCGGGATGATCGGCACCGGAAAGAAGAAGAGCCCGGCGACGCCGGGCTCTTCTTCTTTTAAGGCCTGGTTCTCTACAGGTTGCTCGGTTTCGCGGTGAGAGTGACTGAGGCTTTCTTGAGGTCGTTGCCGCGATAATAAGATATGGTGACCTTTTCGCCGACCTGGTGGCTTCTGATCTCCAGGACCAGTTCGTCCATGCTGGCTATCTCCTGCCCGTCTATACCCACGATGATGTCTCCCTGGGTCAATCCAGCTTCGGCGGCCGGGCTGTCCGGATAGACGTTGCGGACCAGGGCCCCGCTCTCCATCTGCAGGTTGTACTGTTCGGCCACTTCGGGAGTGAGGGTGGCGCCGGAGATGCCCAGCCAGGGGTGGGTGATGGACCCGGTCTCGATCAGCTGCTCCGCCACCGGTCTGGCCGTGTCGATGGGGATGGCAAACCCGATGCCCTCGTAGCCGCCGCTCTCGGAGATGATGGCGGTGTTGATCCCGACCACCTGGCCGTCGGCGTTGCAGAGCGGGCCGCCGGAGTTACCGGGGTTGATGGCGGCGTCGGTCTGGATGACGTCAAGCAGGGCCTGGGTGGTGTAGCTGCCCGAGAGGTTACGGTGCAGCCCGCTGATGATGCCGCTGGTGACGCTCTGCTCGAAACCCTGGGGGCTGCCGATGGCCACTGCAAGCTCGCCCACCACCAGGTCGGAGGACTTACCGAGTTCGGCCACGGGCAGGTCCGCCTGGTCTATCTTGATCACCGCCAGATCGTTGTCGGGGTCGGTGCCGATAACCCGGGCGTCGATCACCTTGCCGTCCAGAAGCGAGACCTTGATGTCACGGGCGTTTTCCACCACGTGGTTATTGGTGAGGATATACCCGTCCTCCCGGATGATGAAGCCGGAGCCCACCCCGGTGCCGCCGGTCACGGCCACCTCGATGTTGACCACCGAAGGGAGCGCCTTTTTCGACGCCGCGACCACCGCTTCCTGGCCGCCCGCCACCACGCGCTCCACCGTTTCCTCGGAGACCTGGTTTTCCTCGGCCACCTGGCTGATCTTTTCCTCGGCTTCTCCCCGCAGGAAATCGATGGGATTGTTGCCGAACACCAGGGGCAGGCCGACCAGGATCACCAGGCTGGTGACGATGGCGGTGAGCAGGGCCACCAGGAACATCTTGCCTCCGCCGGACTGCTTGCCGGCGGGCGCGCCCTGGGTCAGTGAGGCGGGTGGTTGCGGGGGTGGCGGGGGAGGGGGCGGCGGGGGACTCGCATAAGCCGGAGGTGTCACCGCCGCTTTTACAGGTGCTTCGATCGCCTCCGACTCGACGGTTGGCGCTTCCACGGGCGGAGGAACTATCTCCGGCTGGCCCTCGACGAACCCCTCCCTTTTTTCTTCATCCATTATCTTCACCCCTTACTTCGATGTACCTACATTAGATTCTATACCGCTGCTCCACCGATGTGGCGGTGGAAATCCTCAACAAAGACCTCCTCCCGAAGAAGGTCGACGCGAATCACAACGTCCATGATCCCGTCCAGGACGCAGTCGATCCTGGCCATCGGACCCGCTATCTCCCGCACCCCCATGACCTGGTACTCGGAATCGCTGATATCGTCGATCATCAGTGCCCGCCCGACACGCTTCGCGCCCATAGGACCTAGTTCTTCCATGGCTTGGCTGGCGAATCTCACGCTTGCCATTATCATCACCTCTTTCGTTGCCTGAACCGGTCGACTACGATGACATTACCGTTATCACTCACTTAGACGTTCAAGACGGGCCAGCGTTTCCTGATCCACATTACAATCATGTTACGAAGTTCTACCCCTATCACTCCCGACAAGATGTCGTATAATGGTCTTCGGAGGGGAGCAGGGAAGGAGACCTTATGAAAGTCATAGTAGTAGGGGCCGGAGCCGCCGGACTGGCTGCCGCGCACGAACTTAGGAAACAGGGCGTCGAAGTCGTCGTCTACGAGGAGACCGGCAGCGCCGGGGGGCGGGCCCAGGGATTCCAGGAGAAGGGCTACACCTTCGACCTGGGGGCGCAGTTCTCCGCCACTCTTTGCGATACCACCTTCAAGTACATGCGCGAGCTGGGCATGGGGGACGAGATACTCCCCTTCACCTTCACCGCCGCCATCTACCGCAAGGGTAAGCTCAACCCCATGGCGGCCACCACGGACCCCAAGGTCATCTGGAAGATGCGCAACGATTTCCTCAAGTTCAAGGGTGCTCCCTACTGGGCCATACCCCAGATACTTGAGGATCTTCCCGCACATGCTCATGCGCAAGAAAGATTTCGATTTCTCCACCATGGACCCCGAGCCTGCGCTGGACCTCTGCGACATGAGCATCGCCGAATACGCCCTGAAGTACGGCGGCAAGGGCGCCCTGGAGTATTTCTTCCAGCCCCTGGCCGCCTCGCTGACCCTGGGTGAGCCGGAGAATATCGGCGCCGCCCACATCCTGGCCCTGCTCTTCGGCCTGTTCGGGCCGGGGCTGGTTGCGCTGGAAAGGGGCATCGGCTCGCTGATGACCGCCATGTACGATGCCAATGCCGAGGCCGTTAAGTTGAACACGCCGGTGCGGCGCATCATCCTCGAAAACGGCCGGGCCAAGGGCGTCGAGCTCGATTCCGGCGTCGAGGAAGCCGACGCCGTGATCTGCGCCACCACCGCTTCCGCTGCTCTGAAGCTCACGCCGGGGCTGCCGGACGCCCTGCGCCTGCCGCTGGAGAAGGTCACCTACAGTTCCTGCGTCCACTTCATCTTCGCCCTGCGCAACCGCCTGCTGCCCAAGGACTGGTACGGCGTGACCATCCCGCGTTCGGAAGGGACCATCAACGGCGGCTTCTCGGACGCCGCCGGCAAGTCGAAGTACTTCGCCCCCACGGGCGGTGGGCTGGTGCATTGCCTGACCTACGGCAAGAATTCCGCGAGGTACGAGGCCATGCCGGAAGAGGAACTCAAGCAATTGATGATCAGGGAACTGCAGTCGATCGTTCCCGGCCGCATGCCCGACGAGCCCTACCACACCGTCACCGCCCGCTGGAAAGAAGCCATCTGCCTCGATCCTCCGGGACAGGCCCAGGCCATCCACTTCATGCAGAAGGACCACTACTCGCGAGGTCCCCGGGTTCTTCCTGGCCGGCGAGTACATGTTCCTCGTCTCCTGCGTCGAGGGTGCCCTGCGTTCCGGCGAGAAGGCCGCCACCGAGATACTGTCACACCCGTAAGAAAATTGGGGTCAGACCCCTTCTTGATTTCAAATGCGGCGACCAGGTAAAACGGTCGCGAAATCAAGAAGGGGTCTGACCCCAATTCCATTTCAGGCCAGCTTGCCCTCCACCCACGCCAGCATGGCGTCGAGGGAGTCGAGCACCTGCCGCGCCTCTTCTTCCGAGATGATCAGGGGCGGCAGGATCTGGCTGACCGAAGTGTCGTTGTTGGCGTAGACGGTGAGGATGCCGTGGTCGAACCCGGCCACCGTCATCAGCGGGCCGCACATCTCGTTGGCCATTTTCAGACCCATCATCAGCCCGCGCTGCCGCGTCTCCACCAGCACCTCGGGGTGCTTCTTCTCAAGCTCGGAGAAAGCCTGCCGCGAACACCCCGGCCATCTCCCGCACATGCTCCAGAAATCCCGGCGCCTCCAGCAGGTCCAGCACCTTCAGGGCGGCGCGGCAGCCCGGCTCCGGCCCGCCGAAGGTGGAGATGTGGATGAAGGGGTTGGCATGCAGGAAGGCGATTGAGCCCGTCGCGGTAGAGGGTGGCGGTGATGGGATAGATGCCGCCCGACAGCCCCTTGGCGGTGACCATGATGTCCGGCACCACCCCGTAGGTGTCGACGCCCCAGAAGGCGCCGCACCTCCCCAGCCCGGTCTGCACCTCGTCGGCGATGAACAGCGCGCCGCGCTCGTCGCAGAGGCGGCGCACCCCCGCGAAGAAGTCCTCCGGCGGGATGGCGATACCCAGGGTGGCGGGGATGGTCTCGAACAGCACCGCCGCGGTGTCCGCACCCACAACAGCCTCCAGTGCCGAAAGATCGCCGAAGGGGACGTGGGCGTAGCCCGGCACCAGCGGCTCGAAGGGGGCCGAGAAGCTCTCCGCACCAGCCGGCAGGGCGAAGCCGGTGTGGCCGTGGTAGCCTCCCACGGCCGAGACGATGCCCGGCCGCCCGGTGCAGCCGCGGGCCAGCTTGATGGCCGCGTCCACCGCCTCGCCCCCGCTCACCCCGAAGATGACCCGGTTGACGTCGCCCGGCGAGATGCGCGCCAGCCGCTCCGCCAGCAGGGCGCGGTGCTCGCTGACGGTGTGGTGGGTGCCGATGTCCAGTTCCTCCAGCGCCTCCACCACGGCCGCCACCACCTCGGGGTTGCGGTGCCCCAGGTTGAAGACGCCGCCGTTGGAGTTGCAGTTGATCAGGCGCCGCTTGCCGTCGATGTCGTAGACCCAGACCCCCTCGCGCCGGCCGAAGATGAAGTCGATGCCGGCGTTGCGGAAGAACTCCACCTTGCCGCTGTTGACGTGACGCTCGAACAGCCGGTTGATCTCCTCGCGCGGCTCCTGCCCGATGATAGCTCATGCCCCGGCCTCCTTTATCGCTTCACACCCGTTTATCTCTTTATCTTCCCCGGCAGAATGTAAGGATAATCCCGGCTCAGGACGCGCGTATGCAGAAAACGGTCGACCTTGCGCATGCCCAGGTAGAGCCGCCAGATCAGGGCGTCCTCACGGTAGTACGACCGCACTTCCTTCTCCGTCAGGGGCGCAACCTCCAGGCCGGCCCCTTCTTTTAAAAAGAAGTCGTTGGCTTCCTCGATAAGCCCCGGGATCAGTTCGGGAAGCTGCTCCTTGTAGAAGTTGGCCACCAGGTCCACGGCCACCAGGTGGAAGTCGAAGTAGCGGGTGACCACGTCCTCCAGGAAGAGCCAGCGCAGCAGCCACACCAGGAAGGAGGGGGCGCTGCGCAGGAAGAGCTCGGGGTCGAGCATGTCCACGCCGTCCACCCGGTACAGCGGCGTGCTGGTGTCGAAGTAGAGTAGCTCGATCTCGCCCTCGCCGGGCAGCCGCGGGTGCGCGGCGTCGAAGCCCGCCACCGACCAGTTGGAGATCTGGCCGTCGATGCCTATCTCGACGCGGCCCTGCGCCCGGTTGTACCTCCACACCCTGGCCAGCTCCCGCAGCACCTGCCGCACCAGGCGGGGAACCTCCTCGGGCGGCAACAGGTGGATGACGCTGTTGCCGATGGAGGCGGGGTCGAGCTTGCGCTGGGCCAGGAAGACGATGGGTCGCCCGTTGTTCATCTCAAAAGAAGCGTGCCCGAATTCGGGCATGCGCAGCCCTACTTCTTCCACCAGCAGATAGTTGTACTCGTCGTATCTCTCGAGGTACTTCGCCAGCTCCGCCTGGTTGAGAAAGATGGGCATGCGCTTGTAGGCGAGGTCGCGCCGGCCTTCTTCACCGATCTCGAAGACGGTGCTGATTTCCCCGTAGCCCAGAACTCGCGCGGGGACGGCCCCCCGCTCGGGGTGGCGCGGGTCGATGCCGCTCTCGAATTCCCGTAACAGCTCCAGGTCGATGTCCAAGCCCATGATTAAATGATACACCCGGCTGACCGGGGATGGCTCGCCTCGCTTGTCGACTCGAGCTGCTAATATTCCGCGAGTCAGTTCCTGCCGTGCAGCCGTGTTAAAATTCGCCCCCGGTGCCTCTGACTTTTGCCCAAGCCTCAGACCGCTTTCCTCCAGAGCAGGTATCCCAATCCGCCGACTGGATTGCGCTGCCCCAAAAAATAGCTGCCCCCTGGCGGTCATGCGCCTGAACTTCACCGCGTGGACCGCGTTATACCGCGCATCGACGGCACGACATTGCTCAGCCTCATCGCTTTCAGAAGCGCTTTCGGATCAGTTGCTTTGCCTTGCTGTCGCCGCTCGAGTGCTCGCTCTGCCAATCGGCCTCTGTGCCCCAGGCGCTTTCCTCCGAATGGATTTCACGGATCAGGGCATGCCCCCGGCCTTTCGCTGAAATTCATCATATTCGTATACGATGACATTGATCCAGCGCGAAACGATAGGTGGCGGCTTTACGGTTTGCCTCCAGTACGTTCTCCACATCACGCTTGCCCGTTCCGACAGGACCAGCAGGACATCGATATCGCTTGCTGCAGTATCTTCGCCCTGGCCACACTGCCGAACAAATAGACCGCCTGTATCTTGCCCTTGATATCATAGCGTGTCTGACAGCTCATCCAGCAGGTCCTTCTCAGCTTCGAAGCAGGAATAAACCGCTGAATCGACAAGGAGATTCGTAAACGTTACTCTTGCCGATGGTCCTGCGCGTGATGATGCCGGTATCGACCAGGGCGTTCAGGGACCGGATGCAGGTCGCATGGCTCATGCCCAGCTCCTTCGCCAGGCCTCTCCCGGTTATTACCGGTGAGGGATAAAGGGTCATGTGCCTGAGTATCCTCACGTTGTTGCGATTACCGAAGATGTCATCGAGCGGGTTCTTAATGCGCATCGCCATCCCCCTCCCCCTCTATGTAACATAAATGATATACATGTATCAATAATGATACACAATCCTTAGAAAGAAATCGAGCATGTCTGAGGAGTCTATGTATAGAAACCTTCCCGCACAATTATCAACGATGAGACGACGATGACGGCGGCAGGGGCTGTTGCCTTGTTTGACGGTATAATGTTGGTAAGGAGAAGGGCATATTAATTATGTTTGATAAAGAAAATGATCAACTAGAATCGCATCGGGATTTAGCCGAAACCGAAATTACGGGTTTCATCCAGAAGTGTTTTTACTTCGCCTTAAGGCATTTTGCACTCCTGATTTTTATGGTTTTCCAAATCCCTTTGGTTATCTACTTTGTTGTTGGCATCGGCCAGGTTGAGTCTTCGTGGTTGCTTAATATTATTTCGATTATTGTTGCTGAATGCGCCATTGCTATAGGCATACTTATCCGCAAGAAATACTTCGGCAGTTATGGCATTGATGGTATTGGAGTACTAATTGACCCCACATTTACAAACATTGGTATTGAATCCGACAAAGAGCAGGGTGAATGAAAAGGGCAATGCATGTCACTCGGCACTCAAAAGTGGCCATGAGCCTTTAGCTCTCCCCGGCGCGCTCCTCCAGCCAGCCGAAGACGTCCGCGAGGTCCATGAGGTAGAGCTGGTCCACGTGGCCCGCCCCGGGTATTTCGATGAAGCGCTTATGCTCCGAGGAGACCCGGTCGAAGACGCTGGCACGCAAGCGGTCGATGCGGACGAAATCCGCCCCGCCACCTATCATCACCAGGGGTGTAGTGATGGAGGGTATGCCATCGGTGTAGGTAAAACGAGGCCGCTCGCCGTCCGCCACGAAAGGGGCGAAGTCGCCTAGCCGCGAGAACTGCATGATGTGGGCCATGTGCCGGGCCGAAACGGAGCCGCCGGCCCAGGTGCCGAACAACCCGCTGGCCTCCCGGCCCATGTTGCGCGGTTGCAGGTAGAAGGAGGCCAGGGGGGAGGTCATGATGGCCTGCGCGGCACGGGGGTGATCCAGGCCGAACCCCAGGGCCAACTCGCTCAGGGGGATGCGCGGGCTGGTGCGGTCCAGACGCAGCAGCAAGCTCTCCATGGCCTTGAAGTACGCCTGCGCCGGCCGTGAGCGCCGCACCTTCTCTATCAAGTCCACCTCGTAGCCGTGCATGGAGACGGGGCTGCCCGCCGTCACCACTCCGGCCAGGCGGGCGTTACGCTCCCGGGCCAGGTCGGGGTCGCGTTTGACCCGGAATGAGTCGCGCCTGTCTATGAAAGTGCCCTGCAGGTAGGCGTAGAGGGTCATGCCCCCGAAGCTGTGCCCGAAGTAGAAGGGGCGCTTGCCGGCCTTGCCGGCCCCGCCCGCCTCCGCCTCTACCGCCGCCATTATCGCCGGCAGGTCCACCGCGCCCGGCCAGTCGCCGGAGTGGTGCCAGTCCCGCGCCCCGCTGTTGGCGGGATAGTGGCCGGAGCCACGCCAGTTGACCGTCCACACCTCGTAGCCCATGGCGTAGAGCTTCTCGGCCAGGTTGAAACCGGCCAGGGGCAGGTCGAACTCGTAATTGGTGGAGGCCAGCCCGTGCCCGCAGACCACCGCGCGGCCCCCCGGCTGCGGGTAGCGGTTGCCGCGCAGGACGGCCCCATCTTCCGCTTCGACCTCGAACACCACCCGTTCCGGGAATGTGCCCATGTCAGACCTCCCGTCAGTCCTCCCGTCAGTCCTTCTTCTTTATCGGGAACTGCACCTCGGTGACGAGGTCGTCCTCCGAACGCACCATCATGGGGTCGTTGTGGTAGATGTTGATCCCCGGCCCCATCACCTCGTAACCGTTCTCGGCGATCCACTTCAGCAGGCGCATAAACGACTCGCCCATCTCCTGGTACGAGCCCTTCAAAACCATGTAGGCAACTTCCATGGGTTCGGTGGCCTTGACGCGGATCTCTCCCGTCCCGGCCATCTCCCGGATATCCCCGGGCGGCTCCAGAGGTCTCATATACCTCTCCTTCCCCGGCCATCTGCCGGATTGTCCCCTTTATCCACTACCATTATATAGAAGAAGTAGAATCGCATGCGCCGGGAAAGAAGGGTTGAGAGAGATGGACAGCATCATCAAGAGGGACGGGTCGGTCGCACCCTTCGAAGCCGGGAAGATAGCCTCGGCCATCGAGAAAGCCTTCCTGGCCTCCGGCGAGGGTGAACCCGTCGAGGCGGAGGGCCTCTCCACCAAGGTCGTGCTGGAGCTGGAACGGCGGTTCCCCGGGGCCACCCCCTCGGTCGAGGACGTCCAGGACCTGGTGGAGGAAACCCTCATCGGCAGCGGCTTTACCCACACCGCCAAGGCCTACATCCTCTACCGGCAGGAGCGTACCGAGATCCGCCAGATGAAGGAACTCATCGGGGTACACGACGAGCTCAAGCTCACCGTCAATGCCGCGCACGTTCTGAAGAAGCGCTATCTCCAGAAGGACGAGAAGGGCCAGGTGGTGGAGACGCCCCTGCAGATGTTCCGCCGGGTGGCGCGGGCGGTGGCGGAGGCTGAACTCAACTACGACCACGACATCGACCCGGCCGTCTGGGAGGACCAGTTCTACCAGGTGATGATGAACCTCGAGTTCCTGCCCAACTCCCCCACCCTCATGAACGCGGGCACCGGGGTAGGCCAGCTCTCGGCCTGCTTCGTCATCCCGGTGGAGGATTCTATCCCCGGCATCTTCGACGCGGTCAAGCATATGGCCCTGGTGCACAAGTCCGGGGGCGGCACAGGCTTTTCTTTTACGACCCTGCGCCCCAAGGGAGACGTGGTCATGTCCACCATGGGCATCGCCTCGGGCCCCCTCTCCTTCATGCGCATCTTCGACATCACCACCGACGTGATCAAACAGGGTGGGCGCCGCCGCGGGGCCAACATGGGCGTCCTCCGCTGCGACCATCCCGACATAGTCGAGTTCATCACCGCCAAGGACCGCGAGGACTTCCTCACCAACTTCAACCTCTCGGTGGCGGTCACCGACGAGTTCATGCAGGCGGTCGAGGAAGACCAGGTCTATTTTCTGCGCAACCCCCGCTCCGGGGTGGTCGCCGGCAGCCTGCACGCCCGGGATGTCTTCCGCCTCATCGTCACCCAGGCCTGGCGCACCGGCGATCCCGGCCTCATCTTCATCGACGCCATCAACCGCGCCAACCCCACCCCCCATCTCGGCGCCATCGAGGCGACCAACCCCTGCGGTGAGCAGCCCCTGCTGCCCTTCGAGTCCTGCAACCTGGGCTCGCTCAACCTCGTGTCCATGGTGGACGATGGCTCCTTCAACTGGGAGCGCTTCCGCAAGGTGATCGACGTGGCGGTGCGTTTTCTGGACGACGTCATAGACATCAATGTCTGGCCCCTTGACCCAGACCGCCGGCATCACCCGCGGCAACCGTAAAATCGGGCTGGGAGTGATGGGCCTGGCCGACGCCCTGGCCTCCATGTCCCTGCCCTACGATTCGGAAGAGGGGCTGGAGATGGCCACGCGCATCGCCGCTTTCCTGGCCGAGGAATCCCACCGGGCCAGCGAGGAGCTGGCGCTGGAGCGGGGCAACTTCCCCAACTATGCCGGGAGCGTCTGGGACCAGCGGGGCCGCCCCATGCGCAACGCCACCGTTACTACCATCGCCCCCACCGGCACCATCAGCATCATCGCCGGCTGCTCCTCGGGCATCGAGCCCTTCTTCGCCATCACTTACGTTCGCAACGTCATCGAGGGGACCCGCCTGGTGGAGGTCAACCCGGTCTTCCGGCGTGCGGCGGAAGAAGGCGGCTTCTACTCCAATGACCTGATGACCGACATCGCCCGCGCCGGCACCGTCAAGCACCTGGCGCAAGTGCCGGAGGAGGCGCGCCGCGTCTTCTCCACCGCCCTGGACATCGCGCCGGAGTGGCACGTGCGCATGCAGGCCGCCTTCCAGAAGCATACCGACAACGCCGTCTCCAAAACCATCAATTTCCCGGCGGACGCCTCCATAGAGGACATCGACGCCGCTTACCGCCTGGCCTACAAAAGCGGCTGCAAGGGCATCACCGTCTACCGCTACGGCAGCAAGCGGGAACAGGTCCTCTACCTGGGCAGCGACTCCAACATGCGCCTGCTGGACAAGCCCGAGTACACCATGGCCGAAGCGGAGTACGCCGGCGGCTGCCCCCACCCCCACTGCTTCTTCTAGGAGATTGGGGTCAGACCCCTTTTTTCGTTTCTTCCGTCGCACGGCATGGAGGAGATTGGGGTCGGCATGGAGGAGATTGGGGTCAGACCCCTTTTTTCGTTTCTTCCGTCGCACGGCATGCCCGGCCCCGGCTCGGAGAAGGAGGAAGGGCTGGCGGCGTCAAAATGATTGTCGAGCAGAAGAAGCATGCAGGCTGCGGAAAAGGGAGGCACTTATGAAAAGGGCATTAATGGCGTTGTCGCTGGCGCTGCTCTGCGCGGCGCTGCTTACGTGGCTGCCGGGCTGCGGCGGAGAAAGCACCTCGACCTCGACCTCGACGGATACGGGAAAATCGGGCATCGAGCCGGCGGAGACGAAGACGGCGGCGAACACGGATACCGGTACAAGCACCGGGACAGCCGGACCGGCCGAGCCCGGAGGAGACGGTCACCGCTTTCTGGGCCGCCCTCTCCTCGGGAGACGTCACCGGCGCGCTTTCCTATTGCTCCGACACCATGAGGACCAGGGCCATGAAGAACCTCTTCACGACGTTCTTCTCCGGGAAGGGGGGCGAGTACGAAGCGGACGTGCAGCAATTCATGGCCAGCCTCGACCTGAAGCCCCTGAGCAGCGAGGTCGACGGCGACAAGGCCACGGTCAAAACGGAGATGACCGCCCCCGATCTGGCGCAGATCGATCTCGTCTTCGACCAGATGATGACGCTCTCCATCGACATGGCCGAAGCCGAGGACTACTCCGGTCTCTCGCCGGAAGAGATCATCCAGCAGTTCACCCTCGAGTTCATGAAACTGCTCAACACGCTTCCCACGGCCACGGCCGTGCAGGACGTGTCGCTGGTGTGGGAGAACGGCGCCTGGAAGATCACTTCGGACCCCTTCAAGGACCTGGAGCAGTACTTCATCGTTTTCCAGGGAGAGTCCTGATGGGCTAAGCAGGCTCATATCCTTCGTCACGCTCTTCCTTTAGAATGATGTCATGATCTCAGAACAGGAAGCCATGCGCGTCGTCGTCGTGTACTGCGGAGGCGCCCCCGGTGCCCGGCGGGACTATTTCAGCCTGGCCTTCGACGACACCTTCGCCCAGCGCTTCATCCGCCACCTCGCCAACGACCGGGAGTACTGCGACGGCTGCGGCGTCCTCTGCGACCACTGCCGCGACACCTTCGGCATCGATTTCTCCGGCGAACTGGTGGACATTATTGCAGATGCCCTCGCCCTCTCCCGATCTACCTGGACGACGCCCCGGCCATGCTCGGCGGCGAACTGCAGCCTCACGAGGTCACCGTGGCCATCAACCTCCACGAGGAACTGCTGCTGGCCCTGCCGGAAGCGGCGGCCCGGGCTGGCTCGCGCGCCCTGCTGGTTCCCTCCGAAGCTCCCGGCTGGACCAGCGGATGGGTGCGCAACCAGGTCAAGACGGCATGCCGGAAGCTGGAAATGGGATGCGACTTCCCCAAACCCTTCTGCTCCATGCGCCGGGGCCGCCATCCCGCCCTGGACGCGGTAATGGACCACTTCCGCATCGGGCGCCCCGAGATCAAGCTGGAGATAGCCGACGGCCTGATCCGGGAGGCGCGGGTGCTGACCAGCGCCCCCTGCGGCAACACCTACTTCGTCGCCTTCAACCTCAAGGGGCCCCGGCCGACGAGCGCGCGGTGGAATACGTGGCCAAGTACTGGCACAGCTTTCCCTGCGTCGCCTCCATGGAGATGGACCGTGACGCCGGTGACACCATTCTCCACCTGGGCGGCTACCTCCACTACGAAGCCCTGCGTTCCGCCCTGGAAGCCGAGGGGATAAACATCGAAGTACCCATGCCCAAGTACCCGCTTTGACCGGGACCGGCATGGGCAGGAATGGTTACGTAGAACGTCAAAGCATTTAAAGGTAGAAGAAAAATAGGCGCCTGAAAGGAGAGAAGAGGATGAAGAAGATCGCGTTGTTTTTCGCGGCGCTACTGGCCGTGGTACTGACAACCGGGGCCATAGGGTGCGGCGACAGCCCGAAAGGCGACCCGGAGGAGGTCGTCAAGGATTTCTGGGCTGCCGTGCAGAATAGCGATTTCTCCACGGCCAGAACCTATCTCTCCAAGAGCCAGGGCACTTCCACCGTCGACCAGCTGGCCGAAGCGGGGGAAGACCAGCTCGAACTCTATGGAGAGGTCATGAAGACGATCACCATGGAGATCACCGGCAGCGAACAGGAAGGTGACAGCGCCACCGTCCAGGTCGTGTTGGACATGCCGGACACGGAAGTGGTGAACAACCAGATCACCGGGATGGTTAACGAACAGACCGGAGCCCTCACCAGCATGTCCGATGAAGAAATGGAAGCCCTTACCGAGATGTTGATGACCGCCATACCCGATCTTTTGGAGTCCGCCCCTCGAGTGCAGAGGCAGCAGACGATAAACCTGGTCTGGGAGGACGGCAGCTGGAAAATCGACAGCGACATCTTCGGGGAGATCGATACCCCCATGTAGGCGGGAAATATCACACCAGGCAGAAACCAGGTTTAGAAGATGTACTCCTTCCCTGAAATCGATGCATCGGATATCCGTGTCGGCATCGGCATAGCCAGGCGATCCTCCGCCGTTGCCGGGCGGTTCGATGATGCCGCCGTACGCGCTTTCACCAGCGCCGGCGGCCTGTTCAAGGCCTTGCGGGAAGGCGAGGTCGGGGCCGTGGTGCGGGGCGAACTGGGGGCCAGGGAATTCCTGGAAGCCGTGTCGGGGCTGTGGGCGGGGCGCAAAGCCTGCCGCATAGCACTTCTTTCAACCGCTCAGGGCCGGCCTTTCCTGTTCGCGCCTATCGGCATAGACGAGGGGGATACGCTGGAACAAAAGTCTCGCCTGGTCCGTTACGGCCGCTCCCTCCTGGAAGAGTTGGGATGGCCGGACCAGGTGGGGATCCTGGCCGGCGGGCGCAGCGATGACCGCGGCCGTTCTTCCGGCGTCGACCGCTCTCTGCGGCAGGCCGAAGCCCTGGCTGCCCGCACCGGAGCGGAATTGCGCTACATCCTCATCGAGGAAGCGGTGGCCCGTGACACGCTGGTTATCGCCCCGGACGGCAGGGCCGGCAACCTGATTTACCGCACCCTGGTACACCTGGGAAAAGGAAGATCGCATGGTGCCGTATACTTTCCCGGGAACCACGTCGTCATAGACACCTCGCGCGCCGCTCCCACCGTCGAGTACGCGGAAGCGGTCAAGCTGGCGCGTTTCCTGGCCATGAAGCGGGATGACAGGGGAATCGCGCGGATATAGAATCTATATAGAAGAACAATCCGGAAGAAGGGGGTATCAGACATGGAAGGCATGCAGGCCAATCCTGCCCAGATCAAGAAATACCTGAAACAGCTGAACAGCAGCAGGGAGCAGTACATCAATTATCTGGGTCAGCTCGCCTACCAGGAATACAAGGACGGGAACCTGCCCAATCCCGTGATGCAGGATGCCTGCTCGACCCTGGACGAGATCGCGGGCCAGGTCGCCAAATGGGAGCAGGACCTGGTCACCATCGAACAGATGAAACAGGCGGCCAAGAATCCCCGATGCGCTTATTGCGGCGCCGCGCTGGCCAAAAACGCCCCCTTCTGTTCCACCTGCGGCCGCCCGGCGACTGCCGCGGCCGGTATCCCCATGCCGCCCCAGTACGCAACCGCTCCGGCTGCCCCGGCCAGTGGAAAAACGTGTCTATCCTGCGGAGGACCCCTGGAGAGCGACGCCGTTTTCTGTACCTCCTGCGGCCAGCCGGTGACGGCACCCGCGGAAGCAGTACCCGCGGAAGCAGCACCTGAGCCAGCACCCGCGGAAGCAGCACCCGCGGAAACAGCTCCTGAAACAACAGCAGAAGCAACTCCCGAGCTCGCGGTGCCCGCGCCACCCGCGCCACCCGCGCCGCCCACACCTGAAGCACCCACACCCGAAGAATCCGCTCCCACTCCACCCGCACCCGAAGAATCCACACCCGAAGAATCCGCGCCGGGAACCCCGGTCTGTCCCAGCTGCGGCCAGGCCGTCGGCGACCCGGAAGCCCTCTTCTGCACCAGCTGCGGCGCCAAGATGCTCTGAACCGGGGAGACATGATCCAGGTCTATACGGGAGACGGCAAGGGCAAGACCACGGCGGCGCTGGGCCAGGCCATGCGGGCCATGGGCCACGGCATGAAGGTCTACATGGTCCAGTTCATGAAGGGCCGCACCTATGGTGAGCTGAACGTATGCGACAACTACCTGCCAGGCATGGTCATCCGCATGTCCGGCCGGGACGAGTTCGTGAAGAAGGGCGATCCCGAGGAGGTCGACCTGCGCATGGCCAGGGAAGGGTGGGAACAAGCCCGGGAGGCCGTCGAGAGCGGAGACTACCAGATGGTCATCCTGGACGAGCTGAACATCGCCCTCGATTACGGCCTGCTCCCCCTCGAGGAAGTCCTGGGCTTCCTGCGCAGCCATTCCCGGGAACTGGAGATAATCTGCACCGGCCGCTACGCCCCCGCGGAACTGGTGGAGCTGGCCGACCTGGTCAGCGAAGTCCGCGAGGTCAAGCACCCCTACCAGTCGGGTACGGCCATGCGCCAGGGGATAGAGTATTGAGATGGAAGAGAAAAAGCCCCTCTACACGCCGGAAGACATAGCGGGGCTGGACTACCGCCACGACCTGGGGGACCCCGGAGAATACCCCTTCACCCGCGGGGTCCAGCACGACATGTACCTCGGCCGTACCTGGACCATGCGCGAGTTCGCCGGCTTCGGCACCGCGGTGGAGACCAACCGCCGTTTCCGCTTCCTGCTCGACCGCGGGCAGACCGGCCTCTCCGTCGCCTTCGACATGCCCACCATCATGGGCTACGACTCCGACCACCACCTGGCCGAAGGGGAGGTGGGCCGCTGCGGCGTGGCCATCGATTCCCTCGCGGACATGGAGACCCTCTTCGACGGCATCCCCTTGCGCGACATTACCACCTCCATGACCATCAACGGGCCGGCCGCCGTCCTTCTCGCCTTCTACCTCTGCGTGGGGGAGAAGCAGGGGGCGGCCTGGAAGGAGCTGGGCGGTACCATCCAGAACGACATCTTAAAAGAATACATCGCCCAGAAATCCTGGATATTCCCGCCCCGCCCCTCCATGCGCATCATCACCGACATCCTGGCCTTCTGCTCGGCCGAGGTGCCGCGCTGGAATTCCATCAGCATCAGCGGCTACCACATCCGCGAGGCGGGCTCCACCGCCGCGCAGGAACTGGCCTTCACCCTGGCCGACGGCTTCGCTTACGTCGAGGCGGGCATCGCCTCCGGCCTCGCGGTGGACGATTTCGCCCCGCGCCTCTCCTTCTTCTTCAACGCTCACATGGACTTTTTAGAGGAGATCGCCAAGTACCGGGCCGCCCGCCGCATCTGGGCTCGCCGTATGCGGGACAGGTACGGGGCGTCCGACCCCCACTCCTGGGCGCTCCGTTTCCACACCCAGACGGCGGGATGCTCCCTCACCGCTCAGCAGCCGGAGAACAACATCGTCCGCACCGCCTTCGAGGCGCTGGCCGCCGTGCTGGGTGGCACCCAGAGCCTCCACACCAACTCCATGGACGAATCGCTGGCCCTCCCCTCCGAACAGGCGGTGGAGATAGCCCTGCGCACCCAGCAGATCATCGCCGGCGAGACCGGGGTGACCGGCACCATCGACCCCCTGGCCGGCTCCTATTGCATCGAGGCCCTGACCAGCCGCATGGAGGAGGAAGCCGAGGAATACTTCCGCCGCATCGAGGGGCTCGGCGGGGTGCTGGCTGCCATCGAGTCCGGGTTCTTCCAGCGGGAGATCGCCGACGCCGCCTACCGCTACCAGATGGAGGTGGAGAAGGGCGAGCGCGTCGTGGTGGGGGTCAACCGCTACGAACGCGCGGGAGAGGGCCTGGGCATCGACATCCTCAAGGTCGACCCGGAAGTTGAAAGAAGACAGAAGCAGCGGGTGGCCGCGGTGCGGGCCGAGCGCGGCGCCGAGGCAGCTTCCCGGGCGCTGGAGGAGCTTAAGAAGGGGGCGGAGGGCGATGCCAACCTCATGCCGCTGATCATCGGCTGCGCCCGCGCCCTGGTCACCGAGGGAGAGATCGTCGCGGCCCTGAAAGAGGTCTTCGGCGTTTACCGGGAAAGTCCCGTCTATTAAGGAGTAAAAAAAATGGAAAGAAGGCCACGCGTCCTCATCGCCAAGCCCGGGCTGGACGGCCACGACCGCGGCGCCAAAGTGGTGGCCCGCGGCCTGGCGGACGCGGGCTTCGAGGTGATCTACGGCGGGCTGCACCAGACCCCCGAGCAGATAGTGGAGGCAGCCTTGCAGGAAGACGTGGAAGCGGTGGGCCTCTCCATTCTTTCGGGGGCCCATATGACCGTCTTCCCTCGCGTGCTCGAGCTGTTGCGCGAGAGGGGAGCCGCCGACATCATGGTCTTCGGCGGCGGCATCATCCCGCCCGGGGACGCCGCCGAACTGGAGGCGGCTGGAGTGGCCGGCGTCTTCGGCCCCGGGACCAGCGTGACCGCCATCGTCTCCTTCCTCATGGAGCGCCTGCGCTCCGACCTTCTGTTCCTAATGCCTCAGTAGTATTGAATTACCCGGAAAATCA
>CAVXXD010000005.1:7500-460508 GCA_963765625.1 uncultured bacterium | reverse complement strand
GCGCATCGAGGCGGTTATCGGCACATATCTCTTCAGCAGGCCCGGCTTCTTACTCTCCGCCCCCGGACATCACGACCTCCCTTCCGGCTCATCGGTTCAGGAATCATGCATTGCAATCTCCCTCAATAACTTTAACCGCCTTCAGGCCCGCGTCACGGGCTTCTAGGCCGATTCGACCAGGGTACCACCGCATGTATCCGTTCGTGCAGGTGTGAAAAGGGATGATAAGCTGGCAGCTAACGCATAACGGGGCATCATGATCTAGAGAGGTTGATACGAGCAGCCACGACAAGATCCGAACAGCGCGAGATTCTACCCATCCCCGACATCCCACACGTCGGATTGACCACCTACGACGCCAAGGACCCGGACACCAGTTACCCGCCCATCACGCCGCTGCGCCCGCCCGAGGGGGCGCCCAACGTGCTCATCGTGCTCATCGACGACACCGGCTTCGGGGCTTCGTCCGCTTTCGGCGGGCCGGTCCACACGCCAACCGCCGAGCGGCTGGCGGCGAGCGGCCTCAAGTACAACCGCTTTCACACCACCGCTCTCTGCTCCCCCACCCGCCAGGCGCTGCTCACCGGGCGCAACCATCACACGGTCGGCATGGGCGGCATAACCGAGATGGCCACATCCGCGCCCGGCAACTGCTCCCTCCGTCCCAACACCTGTGCCCCTCTGGCCGAGACGCTTAAGCTGAACGGTTACTCCACGGCCCAGTTCGGCAAGTGCCACGAGGTGCCGGTGTGGGAGACCAGCCCCATGGGCCCCTTCGACCGCTGGCCCACCGGCAGCGGTTTCGAGCACTTCTACGGCTTCGTCTGCGCGGAGTCCAACCAGTACTACCCATCCCTGATCGAGGGCACTAAATCCGGTCCGAGCCGGATAGACGCCCGAGGAAGGCTACCATTTCACCGAGGACATCACCGACAAAGCCATCAAGTGGGTACACCAGCAGAAGTCGCTCATGCCGGACAAGCCCTTCTTCGTCTACTTCGCCCTGGCGCCACCGACGCACCCCACCACGTGCCGAAGGAATGGTCGGACAAGTACAAGGGGCGGTTCGACCAGGGCTGGGACAAGCTGCGCGAGCGAGACTTCGCCCGCCAGAAAGAGCTGGGAGTGATACCAGCCGAGGCCGCCTGACCGTGCGCCATCCCGAGATCCCCGCCCGGGACGAGACCACGGAGGAGATGAGGCCGGTCCTGGCCCGCCAGATGGAGGTATACGCCGGGTTTCGGAACACACCGACCACCACGTCGGTCGCCTCATTGACACGCTGGAGGACCTGGAGGTTCTCGACGATACTCTGATCTATTACATCATCGGCGATACGCGCTTCGGCGAGGGCTCCTTCCACGGGCACTTTCAACGAGGGGCTGGTCCTGCAAGGGTTCAGAAGCCTGGAAACGCCCGAGTTCCTGCGGGAAAACCTGGACAAGCTCGGCACGCAGGAGACTTTCAACCACTACGCGGTGGGCGGGCGCACGCCATGAACACCCCCTATCAGTGGACCAAGCAGGTTGCATCTCACTTCGGCGGCACGCGCAACGGCACGATCGTCCACCGGCCCCGGGGGCAGCCGAGGGCGAGGTTCGCTCGCACTTCTCCACGTCATCGACGTGATCCCACGGTGCTGGAAGCTGCGGGCTTGCCCGAGCCGGTGGTGGTCAGACAGTGTGCAGCAGAAGCCGTACGAAGGGCGTGAGCATGGCCTACTCCTTCAATGACGGCCGGCGCGGCGGAGCGGCACACCACCGCAGTACTTCGAGATGGTCGGGAACCGCGCATCTACCACAAGGGCTGGACGGCGGTGACCAAGCATCGCACTCCGTGGACCACGGGCGCGATCCAGACCGTCGACGACGACGTCTGGGAGATGTACGACACCAGTACCGACTGGACCAGGGCGACGACCTCTCCGGGGAGATGCCTGAACAAAAACCACCAATGCACATGTGGCTGATCGAGGCCGCCAAGCACAACGTGATCCCGCTGGACGACCGCGTTGCCCAGCGCGCCAATCGACGCTCGCCCGGACGCCCTACCCTGGTGCGCGGCAACCGCCAGCTGCTCTTCGGCGGCATGATAACTTCCGACAACCGAGTCGTGAGCATCCTGAACAAGACGCACGCAGTGACGGCTGAGATCGAAGTGCCGGAAGAAGGCGCGGCGGGAGTGATAATCGCCCATGGCGGCAAGTTCGGCGGCTGGTGCCTCTACGCCCACAACGGCAAGCCCGAAGTACTGTTACAACTTCTTAGGTCTGCAACATTGATCGTCGAGGTGACCGGGGCATACCCGCGGGCAAGCACCATGCGCATGGAGTTCACCTACGACGGCGGCGGGCTGGCCAAGGGGGGCGGCGTGGCGCTCTACCTGGACGGGGAGAGGACGGGCGAAGGCCGGGTCGACGGACCGCCGTTCGGGTTCTCCGAACAACAATGAGACCTGCGACGTGGAAAAGGACATGGCGACACCGGTATCGCAACCATGCCCGCGAGCCCGCCTTCAGCGGCAAGGATCCCGGGTGGAGATCCACGTGGACAAGGAAGCGCTGGACCAGGAACATTTCCTCACCGCCGAGAAGCGTTTCCACATCGCCATGGCCCAGCAGTAAATGATCCAGCTTATATTATATGAAGCGGCATTGAGCCCGGCTTCTGCCTTCCGGCCTGAGACTTGGGCGGGAAGAACTGGCCATCATGGTAAGTCTGGCGAATGAATATCCGCCCCGACTCCAGATCCACGTTGTCCCATGCCAGGCCCAGGATCTCGCTCTGCCGGCAGCCGGTCAGGCACGCGAACATCAGTAGCGTCTTCCGGCAGGTTGTGAACTCGCGTTCATAATCCTTGCCCGCTTTGGTCTTAATGCTCCCCCATAACTCATCGAGTTCTTCGGCCGCTTTGATCAATCGCTTGATCTCTTCCGGCTCAAGGAAATCTATCTCGACCTTTATCGCCTTGGGGCCTTTAGTGTAGGCCGCGGGATTGTGGATATATCCGTATTGAATTGCCTTTGAATATAGACTTGGTGATACTGATTGCCCTTTCTGGCTGTGGTGGGGGAGATGTCTTCTTGAGCAAGGGACACAACGAAGCAGTCAATATCTTTCGGCGTTATCGCCTTGAGCTTCTTGTTGCCGAAGGACTTAATGGCACGGTTGCACATGTTCTATATGAACAGTAAGTCCCTGGCCGGACCTCGACCTTTTTCAGATCCAGCCATTCATTGGCGTGGGTTTTGAAGGTGATGTTCTCCGTCTGACGATATGTGCCCTCATAGATGCCTTTCGCAATGTCGGCCTTGATACGCTTGGCGTCCTTCTCCCGGTCGCCGGCAAGCTGCCAGTGGTGTTTTCCATTGAAGTAGATACGACGACATATACTGTCGCCACGTTTACGGATGGTAGCCATCGCAATCCCTCTCCTTATCAATACCGCCAGAAAAATATGGCGAGTCTATTTCAAGCCGCCTTCTTCTTACTTTCTCTCTATGTGTCGCTTGCCTCTTCTTGTTTCCCGCACTCCTGGTGATGCTTCCAATTTTTACTGAGCTTGCTAACATCTTCCCATCTACCGCAGGGCTCATAATCGCATTTCTTATAACGGCTCTCCCCGGTAAGCGCCTGGAGGAAACTCATACCCAGATGGCGCTGAGCAACGTCTGGGGTTGAAGATAAGTACGAAACACCCCTTCATCGTCGAGAAGAACCTGGGGGTTTGCCGACATCTCGGCAGGGAAGGCAAAGCTGTAAGTGTTCAGCTTCTTGTTGACATGTTGCTGCAGCAGTATTCCCAGCCTGGTCTTTACGTCCGCTGACAGGAATCTCTGATACTGGCTGTTCTCTTTGGACCTGTGGATGGCCAGCCTTTTTGTCGCTTCATCTTTAAAGAAAATAACACCTTTGGAATCATCGATCTTGAACTTATCCTCGAAAGAAGAGACATCGTTGTTCTGAAGCGCTTCCCAGATGTGCACGGCGGAAGACAGTTCCTCGATTTCGTTTCTCCAAAAGGAGAGGCTCTCAACGAAGATCTCCCGCTTGTTCGCTAGCCTCACCCAGAGCTCACCGTTGGTCAGCATCCCGTACTTGTTCGCAAATGCCAGTACGCCTTCTTTCTCCGGGCTCAATTCCGAGAACTCCAGGAACAACTTGGTGTTCAGTGACAATAGTCTCTGGGATTCCTTTCTCGCCGGGTCGTCATCAATCGGCACAAGGAATGGCGGCGACGGTGTCGCCTTAGCGTTCGCGTGCTCAATAGCCGAATGAATAACAGTTGCGTCATCCGTCCAGAAATGGTCCTCGGCTTTTTTCCATATGAAGTTCGTCTGCACGACTTCCAGGTATTGGAATATTGCCACTCGCCTCATCTCCCCGGTAACACATAAAGTAACTCGTAATAATATAGCATAACGTTAGATAACATAATAGCATGTTATCAGAAGTGGTTAATAGGCGCAAGGGTCCGTAAATGAAACGAAAGGAGGTGAGCGTATGGAGAAAAGATATCTGTCACTGCGCGAGACGAGTGAGTATTGCGGCCTCGAACTCTGCTACGTCTACCGGCTCTCCTGCCAGAACCGGCTGCCGGGCAAGATCAAGTGGGGACGCCGGACGGTAAGGGTAGACCGGGTCGAGCTGGACAGGTGGCTCGCGGGGATGATCGATGGACAATAGTGTTTACGCTGAGATCGAGTTCAACGGAGGTACGTATTATCGTGGGTAGCACCAACATCAGAGAGAACAACCACGAGTTCCTGCAGTGGATAGAGAGACACGATTTCGTGACCATCGAACAGGTCGCCAGATACAGGGACATCACCAAGCAGTCCGCCTGCGCCCTGCTGAACAGACTGGCGAGGGAAGGCCTTTTAGAGAAATACCGTCCTCTCCCCTCGGAGGCATGCCCGTATTTCTTCTTCATCACCTCCAAGGCCATAGAGGTAATACGCGAGTACCATGACGATGTCGAGTCAAAAGACCTCATCCTCAGGAGGAAGAACGAAGTAAGCCGAGTCAGTTTAAATAGCATCTGGCACGCCAAGGAACTGAATGACTATTTCGTGATGCTGATAATGCATTCGCGCTGGAGCTACAGCTACCCTGGGCTGGTGAGATGGCTGAACTCTCGTGAAAGCCACCTGTATGTGAGGTATGCGAACGAGTGCATAATCCCGGATGGAATCGGCGTGTTTAACGACGGGGACCAGGAGATCCCGTTCTGTCTCGAGGTGGACAGGGAGACGATGGCCACGGGCCGTATCCTGGACAAGTTTCGCAAGTACCTGATGTACATGACCAGCGGCGATCTATGGGACCGCTTCGACACGTACCCCAGGATTATGTTTCTGACCCTGCGGAAGGGTTGGGCCTTCAATATCAAGAAGCAGCTCGAGGATTACGCAAGCGAAAATGGTTATTGGGATGCCCTGGCCGACAACCATTTTCTCCTGTCGTGGACCGAGGGCAGGAACCAGAAACAGAACGCACTCGGCGAGAGCTGGATCAGGGCCGGCTGGGATGATGATTACAGAATGGCATTCTTCAATTAACCCCCCTCTTTGGGGACCGGCATCACTGCCGTGCCATGGAGTCTTCCACCCCCCTCATCCCGGCTCAGCAACAACCCCCTCCAGGCCCAACATCCAAGTCCCTTAAGGTCCAGCATGGCCCTGCAGCAGCGCCCACCGGCCGCGGGTCTGCCTCCCCCCTCAACCCCCCGGCATCCCCCGCGGCCGGCCGCCGCCAAGCCCATATTTCAAGCCCTGATCATCAGGCTGTAAAGGATAAGCCTGGAAGAATAACATGTTTATGCAGAACAGTTTGAGCACCAGCACCTAAATCGTCCATGCTTAGTCTCATAACGTCGGAAAGCCATACTATGCCTGCTCAAACCTGGTTGCAGCTCCCAAACAATATACAGAGCCCGCCTTCAAAATCCTCCAGAAATCTGAGAGCCCAAAGCGCCCTCTTTGCGAAAATCCTCCACCGGGCACACCTGCCAGTTTCGCACCAAGCGAAACCGCAAAGAGGGCGCGCCACTATCAAATCTTTGATCCAGTGCCTATAATTCTCTATTTCCACCGGCGGGGAAAGACCTTCCGCCAAGACTTTTCCCGCCTTGCATATCCTTTTCCCGGTCCTGCATACATCGCCTCATACCTTTTCCGGGCTCTGCCTCAAGCCCTGGATTCTGTACCGATAAGCTCTGATGCCAGGTCCTCATCTGCCCCCCCCCAATGGGAAAACGGCTATGCGATTGGGCCGCATTGGATTCGGATCAATCAGCACATAAGCTTGAATCGATTTAAGAGTCGTGGTAAATTCAAATGGTCGCATTGTTCGGAAAGATTCTTTGAATAGATTCGAAGAAGAGCTTCGGACGATGTGCTGCGATTGGTGAGAGTCCGGGTGGGGCTCGTTTAACGGCGCTGACAAAGAGAGATCGCGAAAGCGCTGTTAAGCGAGCCCCATTTCTCTTACGAGTTAATGCATCGAGCGTGTTCTTTGGCAAACAAACGCAGGGAGGCGAAATGAAGAAGACCCTCGGTATTCTGGTAGTCCTTATCATCACTCTTTCCATTGCCCTATTCACGGGGGGAACCAAACCATGCAGAGCTGATGATCCGCCGGATATGGCCACCGTCTACACTGAAGCTCTGAACTACTTAGCCGGAGCCCAGAATCTCGATGGTTCGTGGGGGACATTGCCCGAACGGGATACCTTCCTCGTCCTCGAGCCGGCTCTCTTTGGCTCGAACCCTTACAGCATCTTCCCCACAGAGAGCTTGATGCTTGCCGCAAACTATATCAGCCAGCTTCCCTTACGGAACAGCGAAATAGCCATCAAGAAAGCATTATGCGAACTCGTACTTCAGCCGGCCGACCAGGAGGTGCCGGATCTTCAAGCACTTCAGGAGGAATTGGAGTTTCTGGCTGCTTCCCGCAACCAGGACGGTGGCTATGCCCTCGCGCCCGGATTATCGAGCACTCCATTGGACTCGTCTCTCTGCTCCTATGGAGCTTTGTTCGACTACCTGACTACCCAGAGCTTTGAGAGTATCCAGGACTTGATATCATATCTCTGTGATGCGCAAATCGGTGGTGCATATGCGCTCTACCCGGGCGGTCCTGCCGATCTCCTGGCCACCGCTTATTCTTTTAAAGCCTTGAACATGTGCATAGGTTATGCTCAGCCGAACGAGAAGAGCGCCGGAGCCATTAAAGCCACCGACTACTATCTCGCTTCGATTCAGAACCCTGACGGGGGCTTCGGTGAGCAGGGTTCCACCGCTTATGAGACAGCCTTGGTGCTCAACGCGGTTTCCGGGCTCCCGTCCACGTCCGTCGACCTTCCGGCGGCTGCATTATTCCTTATTAGCCACAGGCTCACGGACGGCTCCATCGCCGGGGACGTGGCTACCACCGCCCTCTTCGTGGGCGCCGTCAAGTCCAACCTGCGCTTCGGCGAGCCGGCCATCAGCCTGGAAGCCGACGAATTGCCCGAAGGATCCACGCTGAAGGCGCACGTCAGGGTGGAAAACCGGGGAATGGTCCCTGGGTCGTGCTACGTCCCTTGCAGGACCGATTGGGGCGGATACGCTTTTGCTGAGTTTGCCGACGTTGCTCCAGGAGGAGAATCGGAGGCGGTCTGCGAAATCTCCACTCTCGGCCAGCAAGGCCACCATGTCATCACTGCCGAGGTTAGCTCGAACAGTTTCTTCTCGGAACTTAGCTACAAGGCTATCGCAAACTTCTTCGTAACCGCGGGATGCAACCTGGCCGTGTCAGCTGGAGATATCACCATCGATCCGCCAACTGCTGACTGCTCCCAGCTGATCACCCTGGGCGCGACGGTTAAAAACACCAGCACCAGCGACGCGCAGAATGTAACTGTAGCCATCTATGATGGTTACGACTGGCAGCAGCCGGAGAAGTTGGGAGAGGCGACCATCCCCTATGTCGACGCCGGCTCAAGTGAGGCTGTTTCCATTAACACGAGCCTTTCCGCGGGAGGCCATTCAATACGCGCAGTATTAGACGAGGCCAATGCCATCCCCGAGCTTTCCGAAGACGACAACCAGGCCGCCAAGTATGTGACCATCGCCGACGCGGTCTCCATCCCCGTGCCCATAGAACCTGAGGATAACGCGATCCTGGGTGCCGGGAACCCGGTGTTCAGCTGGCGTGCCTCGACGGGCATGGAATATATCTTCTATAACCTGGAATGCTCCCGCACTCCGGACTTCGCCGGAAGCATTCATTGCTATATTTCCAGTACCGAACAACCGCAAGACCCCGTGGTCCTGAGCTTTCCTAAACGCCCCGCCGACGGTGTCTGGTACTGGAGAGTAAGGGCTTACGATGGATTCAAGTATACCGATGCCCTGGAAACCAGGATGCTTACTCTGGACGGGACCGCTCCGGCTATCGCCGGGCTGCAGGCGACCCCTGAATATATCAGCCCCAACGGCGACAACGTCCAGGACGAGATGGTCATCGGGTTCGACCTGTCCGAGGCCGCCACGGTGGATATAGCTGTACTGGATGCCGAGGGCAACGTCGTACGCGTCCTGGAAGAAAGCGCCAACCTCGTCGCCGGCTCCTACTCCTATACCTGGGACGGGACTGGCGATGACGGCCAAGTCCGCGAAGGTGCCTTTCGCGTAGCCATAGATGCGGCGGACGTCCTTGGCAACTCCGCTACGACGCAGAGCCCCGTTATCGCGGTAGACCTGACCGTTCCTCAGATACCGGACTTCGCGCTCTCGCAAGAAGCCTTAAGCCCCAACGCCGACGGGTGCTTTGACAGTGTCGAAGTGTTCTATGGCACCAGCGAAGCGGGCACCGCCAGCCTTGCCCTGCTGGACGAGGGCGGGGAGCGGCTGGGAGAGGTCATGGCGGCTACCGCGGTAGCGGTCGGTCCCTCCGTCCTAACCTGGGACGGCAGAGTTGATGGCGCCCCGCTCGGCATCGACGGTTCCTTCGGGCTGGAGCTGACCATACGCGACATGGCCGGCAACGTTTCAGCCGCAACCATTCCGGTCATCCTGGACATATCTTCTCCAGCCATGTCCCTGCCCAGGGCCACTGTAGCCGGAGATACGGATAAGGTGGTTGTAGTTTCGGCTGAGGTGGCTGGAGCGAATCTGGTCAGAGCCACCTTCGCTGGGCAGGAGCTGGAGATGACCGGGCAGGACGGCGTCTACAGCGTCGAGTTCGCCTGCCCATCGCTGCCCGGGACTTACGGCGTGGCCATCTGGGCCGAAGACTCTTTCGGCAATCACGCCAGCCGTTCGGATGTACAGCTGGTCATACCCGCAACGCTTTACGGCAGCGTCTTGACCGACACCTCCCAGGCCGACTTCGAGGGGGGCGCTTCCCGCGAGAACATCGACACCTTCACCCTGCCGGGGATCTTGATGGAGAGGCTCAAGCAGCACGCCGATCCGCCCAACCTCCCCAATGTGCTTCGTGAAGCTCCGGCTTTCGAAATCGACGGCAAGATCTTCATCTTCGGCGGCCAGAACTACGAAAACCAAATCCCGATCACCAACTATGCCTATAGGCAGGTCATTGTCTACGACCCCCAGACCAATAACTACGATCTGACCAAGGCCCCAATGCAGCAGGCCCGCTACGCTCCCGCCGCTGCCATGAGGCCCGACGGCTGCGTCTGTTTATTCGGCGGAAGCTATACGGCAGTGGACCTCAATGAGGTCGCTCTGACCACCGCCGAGGTCTACAATCCCGTCACCAACACATGGTCCTGGCTCGCGCCTTTGCCCCATCCCCTGACCAGGGCCCAGGCGGCCTGCGCGCCGGACGGCCACATCTACATCTTCGGTGGGTGGGACGGACAAACCAAAACCCAGACAGACGAGGTGCTCCGCTACGACCCGGAGGATGCGGTAGAGCCTTACAAAGTAGTTGCGCACCTGCCGGCCGCCCGCTGCTGCTTCGCCATGGCGGTCCACGATGGCCTCTTTTACGTCATGGGAGGGCACAACGTGGATGGCGAGCTTCTGGATCATTGGTCCTTCGATCTCGCCGCCCCCGAAGCCGATGCCTGGCGGCAATTGACCTCGCTCCCCAGGTCCTCGCTTCACGGCACGGCACTTATCGGCCCCTGCGGCCGCATCTATCTCTTCGGAAGCACGGGGACTACGGACAACGATTACGGGGACGGGGTTTACCGCTATGACTTCGACTCCAACGCCTGGGAGGCCTTGCCCATGCTCAAGGACTCCGAGAAAGGACGCGCCTGCGCATTCACCTCCGGTGGGGTGGCTTATCTCTTCGGCGGCGCCCACAGCGGCTACTCCACGGTAAGAACGATGGCCGATGCGGAGGTCTACGATCCATCCTACCCGGCCGAGACGGTCTTCGTCTCCCGCGCGTTCAACACGGGATATTCGGAGTTCGGCCAGATCGCCGTGACGGCCGAACTGTACGAGGGCGCTTCGATCTACGTCTCCACCCGCACCTCCTTGGACGGAGCCACCTGGACGGAATGGTCGGAGGAGATGGCCGTACCGGGTGGCGGCATCGACAGCCCGCCCGGAAGCTACTTCCAGTATAGATTACACCTGGCCACGGCTGATCCCTACCGGACCGCGCACGTCCAGGACGTCTCCATAAGCTACAACCGGGCACCGTGGCAGCTAAAGCCCCTAAGCCCGAACACGAATACGCTCACCACTCCCGTCCCGGAGTTCAAATGGGAGGAGACGGGCTATTCAAGCAGCGACAGCGATAAGCTCACCTATACCTTGGAGATCGACTCCAGCCTCGACTTCTCTTCAGACTCACTCCGGACCTACGAGCGCATCGCCGATCCAAGTGGGCAGAGTGCTTCCTTCCGGCTTCCGGACGCCGAGCCGCTTGCGGACGGGGAGTGGTACTGGCGGGTAAGGGCCACCGACGAGAAGCTGGCCGGCTTTTGGAGCCAGACTCTATCCTTCACCGTCGATACCACGCCACCAGAGGTAATGTCATTTACAGCCGGGCCCGAAGTGATCAGCCTCGATGGCGACGGAGTGGATGATCAGTGGAACATGGTCCTGGAGACCAGCGAGGAGATGCGCGGCGATATAACAATCACCGACGCCCAGGGCCAGGCCATAAGGACCCTGTCCAACTCCTGCCTTTTCGGCAATAACTGGACGAAGATAGATCTGCCTTACGACGAGTATCCCATTCTCATTTCTGGGCCAGGCGGGCATCTCTATCAGCTGGGGTCCAAGTGCTACCTCATCGGCGGCGCATCGGCGGCGGCAACCGAGATAACCCTCCCCAACCATTATGGCACGGCATCGTGGACTCATTATTGCGCCGCAGCCGTAGACCCGATGGGAAACATATATGTCATCCACGACACCAGCGGCATCGCGGAATGCTATGATCTTGAGTCTGGGACCTGGAGCGACATCGCCCCTTTCCCAGGGACTAACCCCGAAAGCATGGTCTGCGATGACGCCGGCGGGCTAGTCGTCTTCGGTTGTCAGGACAATACCAGGTCCATATTCCACTACGAATCCACCTCCGATGCCTGGAGCATCATCGGGACTCTACCCGACGAGGTAGACATGTGCGACAAAGCTAGCTGCGGCCCAGACGGGACCATCTATTACTATTACTATAGCTCCAACACTAAGAATGGCTTTTGGTCCTACCACGTGGGAACCAACTCCTGGAACTCCATCCCCGCACCGGAAGGCCTGGACTACTGGTACCTGTTGGCGGCCGGGCCGGACGGCAGGGCGCTGATCAAAGGGTACGGAGAGTATTGTCCTCAGACGGCCTTCGTGTTCGATATAAGCTCAGGTGGCCTGCGGGCAGTTCCTTGGAGTCCGAGTACGAGCAATCCCTACTATTACCCTGGTGCCCCCGGCCTCTTTTATGCGAAGAGCGGGCAGGAGTTATATTGTCTGCGGTATGGAGAAGCCGAAACTGAACAGCCACTTTACATGGGACAGCAGGAACGATTCCGGTGATTTCGTCCCCGAAGGCGAGTATGCCTGGAAGCTGGAAGGACGGGATGTGGTAGGACATGGACTGAGCTTGGCTGGGGACATGGAAGTCGTCGTCCCCATAAACCTCGAGGTCCTTTCCGTCCAACCTGAGACCTTCAATCCACGAGATCCTGGTGGCGATGCCGCGGCTTCTCTCACTTACAGCCTCGAGCGAGACGCGAATGTGGAGGCGGCGGTCTACGGAGAAGGGTGCGCCGACCCCGTATATGTTTTCCCGACGGAGGAAATGGCCGCTGGGGAGCATACCCTTTCCTGGGACGGGTCTTCTCTGTCGTCGGAGCAGAACGCACCCGGCCCGGCTGAAGAATGGAGGGTTACCGACGGTATTTATACGATCCGTATAAGGGCGACGATTGCCAGTGGAGCCTGGGAAGAAAAGCAGGCGGAAGCGGAGGTCGTAAGCAGGCCTCTCACAATTGATGGCTTCGAGGTCGCTCCAGCGGTATTCGCGCCCGGGGCCGAGGGAGACCTGGGCACATGCGTGGCTTCCTTCGAGCTGTCCGAGGACGCCTTCTTGACTCTCTCGATAAGCGACTCCAGCGGAACGGAGATCATCAACCTGGCCTCGAGTCAGCCCTGCAGCGCAGGCCTGGTAGATTTCACCTGGGACGGCGCCGATACCAGCGGGTCTTTCGTTGAAGATGGGACTTACACGCTGGGGGTCACCGCGTGGACCAACCGTGGCAAGGCGGCAAGCGCCTCCGCCACGGTTGAGGTCGACATCCCGCCCGCGCCTCAGCCCCAGGTGATACTGCCCGCAGCCGAGCCCAACCATCCGAGTGAGCCGGCAACCTTCGAAGTGGTTCTTCCCGAAGGCGCATCCGAAGCCGTGCTCGAGCTCAATGGCGCAACCCTTACCCTGACCCGGGGCGAGAGCGGCCGCTGGGCCTGCGAGATCCCCAACCAGGCCGGCATGGCCGAAGCAATACTGCATACGAAGAATATCTGCGGGGCTTCCGCGGAGACTCCGGTGCACCTGGAGCTTTCCAGCCAGACGGGTGACAATCACCTGCTGATCACCGACGAGGATGACTTCCGTGCCGGTGACACCGGTCAGGACCTCTACTCGGTCCCGGGCTGGATATCCAACTGGCGCCCGCTGGAAGGGGATACAGCCTGGCGCCTCGATACACCGCCGGATCTGTTCACCTACTACGCTTACCGCATGGTCAACTTCAAGGGAGAAGTCTATGCCTTCGGCTCGGACAACAAGGTCAGATTGATGGATATGCTGGACTATACCAGCGAGGTCGTGGCCACCGCGCCGATGAACCTGAACTCTTCCAGCATTGCTGTGTCACAAGACCTCATCTACATCTGCGGGGGAGGCCAGGACAGCTGGCGGACCGGCAACTATCTCTACACCTTCGATCCTGTTCAGGGAACGTTCACCGAACTAGCCCCCATGCCCGAAAAGCGCGTCGGGGGCTCCCTGGTGGAGGTTTCCGGCAAGCTTTACTTGCTGGGTGGAATGATCCCAAGCGGCAATTATGACCGCGATATCCATGTCTACGACCCTTCCTGCGATTCCTGGGTGCAGGAAGGGGCCATCCCCCTCGGGATGGGCGTCAATTATTCGAGTAACCGGTCCTTTGGCGCCGGGGACCGGATTCTGCTCTTCAGCGATCCGCTGAGCACAAGCGCATACGCCATGCCTGTTTTGCAGTATGTGCCGGGCCAGGAGTGGAGTGTGCTTGCGACAGTGCCTCTACCACGGTATGCGACTTTTTGTCAAACCGAAAGCGGGGACATCCTCATCGCTGGAGGCTTCAAAATCCTGGAAGACGAGAACGGCGATTCTTACGCCAAAATCTATTCGTCCGCTTACCTCTTCTCGCCGGAAGACTTGAGCGTGCACGCCCTTCCGGACTTGAATGTGCCACGCTACGGTTCCGCCGCCGTCTGCTTCCAAGGCAAGGCCTATATCTGCAACGGGTACACGGAGCGCAGCGTTTCCCTCGATTCCACCGAGATCCTTAACTTACCCTGCACCGTAGATGAAATAGCGGCGGCATTCTGGCAGTCTCCCGTCTATGACCTGGGAGTGGCCTACAACCTTGCCCGCCTGGGCTTCAGCGCGGCCGGCAATCCTACCGTCACCCTCCGCTTCTCGGAAGACGGGCAGATATGGCAGGAGACGGCGCCCATGTCCACGGGAATCGAGTTCACGGCCCGCCCGATGGCCCGTTACGTCAGTTTCAAGGTGGATATGCCAGCTGGAGCCGCTTCGTCGGTGGGCGATATCGCTCTCACCTACGAGGTGCCCGCGACGCCCGAGCCCGACCTATCAGTTTCATCGATAGTGTTCGATCCTAGTTCACCCGAAACGGGCCAGCCGGTAATGGTATATGTCGGGGTGAGAAACGACGGCGCGCCCTGCCTGGCCACCGGAGTGCGCCTCTATGCTGATGGCCAGCAGGTAGGAGGGAACTGCCAGTTCGGAGACGGGATCGTGGCCGCCGGCGCCGAACAGAGCTTCTCCTTCGTCTATACCGCCATCTCCACGGGCCCGGTCACCTTCACCGCCACGGTGGACCCGGAAGCGATTGTCGTCGAAACTGACGAGGCCAATAACACGCTTGCATCTATTCTGGAGGTCCTGCCCTCCGGTATAAGCGCGGAGGCGGCCGCCGACAAGGCTTCCTACCTGCCCGTCGAAGATGTGGCGGTGACCGCCCTGATACGCAACGATTCCGCACGTGACCGCTACCTCGCCGCCTCTATCTTTATCGAGGACACCAACGGCAACCAGGTAGCCCAGATCGGTTCCGAGGATCTGGGAACCTTGGCTGTGGGCGAGGAGAGGGCTGTCTCTTCCTCCTGGAACACCGGGACCACTTACGCCGGTGACTACCAAGTGAGGGTATCGGTTACCGAGGACTCGATGGAGAAAGCCTCGGACACGGCGCCCTTCGCTATCGAGCCCCAAGGGAGCCTATCGGTGGACGCCACCTGTGACCGCATCTCCTACTCCGTCGGAGACACCGCCGGCCTGCGGGCCCGCCTGATATCAGAAGCCGTGAACTTCACCTACACCGGACTTGTCCTGCGCGCCGAGGTCCTCTCGCCGGAGGGAGGCATTGTCTACTCTTCCGAGCAGGGCTGTCCCGACCTCTGGCCGGGTGACCTGGCCGATATCCCCTTCGCCTTCGGCGTGGCGGACAGCCCGGCCGGCACTTATACCTTCCGGGCCACGGTTCTCGATGGAGAAGAAGAGATAGCTTCGGCCGAGGCCAGCTTCGAGATCAAGTCCACCTCCGTCGATGGGAGTAGGGATTACCGGCACGGTCTCGGTCACGCCAGCCACCCTCGAACAAAATGAGCCTTTCAGCCTCGATTACTCTCTGACCAACCAGGGGAACGGCGACCTTGCAGCCCTACCCGTCTGGCTACTGCTGGTCGACCCGGCCACGGGGGAGACCGCCGTTTCCCGGAGCCTTGAGTCTCGACCTGGCCCGGGGCGCGGTCGTCCAGGGGACCGAGGCCTTCTCCTCGGCCGACTTGACCTCGATAGAGGGTGGGAAAGACTGGCTGGCCGTTATGGTGGCACAGTTTACACAAGGTGTGGACACTCTGGCGTTTGACGTCCTCAAAGTAATGCCGTCTGCTATCGACCACTTCGAGATATCTTCGATAGCCGACCAGGTGGCCGGCGAGCCCTTCCTGGTGGAGGCTAGGGCCGTATCCGCCTCCGGCTCCACCGTCCCATATACTGGCTCTCTGACCATTACCGATGGCACCGGTACGCTGGCGCCCGTGCAGGGCGAGATGGTGGATGGTGTCTTCACCGGCACCTTCACTTTAACCAAGGCCACTGGATCTGACACTATCACCGTTGAAGCGGCTGGTCTTGACGCTGGCTCCAACAGCTTCGCGGTAAGCCCTGGTCCAGCGGCCAGCCTAACGGTGGGTGAGGTATCTTCTGAACAGACCGCTGGCGCCTCCTTCACCCTGGCCGTGGAAGCATTCGACGCATGGGGCAACCCGGCCACCGGCTTCAACGAAGCCTGCACCATCACCGATGCCACCGGGACGGTGTCACCAGCCACCGCTGTTTTCGCAGGTGGAGTACTCCAGTCCCAGGTCAGCGTGACCAAGGCCACCTCCTCCGATACCATAATCGTCGCCGCGGGCGGTCTGTCTGTCTCAACTGGCGCCTTCGAGGTGGTGGCCGGTCCAGCGGCAAGCCTAACCATGTCCGAGGTCGCTTTACACCAGGAAGCCGGAGTGCCCTTCACTATAACCTCGGAGGCTTTCGACACCTGGGGCAACCCGGCCGTCTCCTTCAACGAAGACCTGCACCATAACCGACGGCACCGGGACGATATCGCCCGCCTCTGCCGGCTTCACCTCCGGTGTGATGTCGGTAAACCTCGCAGTGACCAAAGCCATAGCCTCCGATGACGCCACCCTCAGCGCTGGAGGCCTCACTGTGACCACGAACACATTCGAGGTTAAAGCCGGTCCGGCAACCAGTCTCGTCGCTTCACCGGTAGGAACGCCGCGGCAAGCTGGAGCATCCTTCGGAATTACCGTGGAAGCCTTCGATGCCTGGGACAACCCGGCCGTCTCCTTCAACGAAGAATGCACGATAACCGACGGCACCGGTACGGTAACACCGGGCTCAGCATCATTTGCCGGCGGGTCCCTATCGGCTGAGGTTGCCCTGACGAAGGCCGTCGCTTCCAACACTATAGCCTTAGCGGCAGGCTGGCCTGTCCGTCTCAACCAACGCCTTCGAGGTGGTGGCCGGGCCGGCGGCTTCCTTGAGCGCCGCCGAGGTCGCCTCATCTCAGCAGGCCGGTACCCCCTTCGCGATCGCGGTATCCGCATATGACGCCTGGGGCAACCCGGCCACCGGTTTCAACGAGGACAGCACCATCACCGATACCACCGGCACGGTAACGCCCCAGGCGGCTTCCTTCGCCTCCGGAACACTCTCGGCCCAGCTCAGCGTGACCAAGGCCACTGCCTCCGACACCATCACCATCAGCGCGGGCGGCCTCGCCATCTCCACCAACGCCTTCGAGGTAACCGCCGGGCCGGCGGCGAGCTTCACCATGGCCGAGATATCCTCGCCCCAGAAGACCAGGACGCCCTTCACCATAACGGCGGAGGCCTTCGACGCCTGGGGCAACCCGGCCGTCTCCTTTAACGAAACCTGCGCCGTAAGCGACGCCACCGGCACCGTCTCTCCGGCCAGCGCGGCCTTCGTCTCAGGTCACCTGAACGTGGAGGTGACCATCTACCAGAAGCTGGCCTCGGACACCATCACTCTGGCTGCCGCCGGCATCATCGCTTCCTCCAACTCCTTCGAGGTCAAGCCCAACGTTGACGTGGATATGACCCTGAGCCTGGAGGAGGAAGAGGCGGTTCCCTCCGTATTGGTCTGGACCGATACCGACTCCAACGAGGCCATGGTGACCGAGGTACTTACCGCCTCCGGATATCACTACACCATCGTCCGGGCCGACCACTCCCACGGCTGCGGCCATTCCCACAAGGCGGGCATGGAGGACTTCGCGGCAGAGATGCGCGCAGGCACCTACAACACCTTCCTGCTCCTCTCGCCCGACCATCCCCTGGAGGACCACCTGGCCGATGAGGTCAGAGAAAGGGTCAACGCCGGAGCGGGCCTGCTGGTATCCGACCCCAACAACGTCAACAACTTCCGGGAACATCCGGCCAGAGGCGGCGTGGTCGACCTGTTCGGGATAAAGAAGAAGGGCAACCTCTCACCCGACACCTACACCGTCACCCTGGCCACCTCTCCCTTGAGTCCGGCCACCACTATCGCCTTCACCGGCAAGATGAAGAAGGTCGAGATAGACGACGCCCAGGTGCTGGGTACGGTCACCGTGACCAAGGGCAACAAGACCGAGACCTGGCCGGCGCTGACCCTGAAGCAGTACGGCCTGGGAAGCGCTTCCCTGGTTGCCTTCGACTTCGCGGACGTGGCCACGGCCGATCTCGGCATGGCCCAGGCCATCCTGGCCAACTCCCTTGCGTCCCTAGCCGCTCCTGCCCCCGCTCTCGACGCCGGGCTGCCCCTGCCCCTGCGCCTGGACCTGGCCAACCTGGAGGCGGAGGCCCAGGTCAAGGTAACCATACCCCTTCCCGCCGGCGTCACCCTCCTCTGGGCCGAGGGCGGTACCCTCGAGCAGGGCAGTGTGGTACTCACCCTCTCCCTGGCCGAAGCGGAGCAGAAGCAGCTGGATATGCTGCTGGTGCCTTCCCAGCCGGCAGCCTACACCTTCTCAGCCGGTCTCTCCTATCTGGACCAGGGAAGCTACGTCTTCTTGAAGGAGGCTTCGGTCACCGTCAACGTATTCGGAGACACCACCTCCCTCAAGACCGAGACCCTGGCCGCCATCGACGTTTTGGTGGTTGCCAACAGTGACAACAACAACAAGTCCAAGGCCTACGAGAAAGTGGAGGGAATAGATCTGACCGCAGAGGACGCCGACACAATCGACGGCTATATCTCCGATCTGGTCAAGGCGGTGGAATACCTGCAGAAGATCGACTCCGCCGACACCATGGCCGCCCGCCTGCTGTTAGACCGGCTGATAATCCAACTCCAGATACGCTGGTACACGCTCTCGGGGGGTGGGAGCTGATGAAGAAGACATACAGAACAGTAGCACACATGAAGCCCAAACCCTACACCAGACCACTGTCCGCAGCCCTGGCCCTGCTCATCATGATCAGCCTGGTACCCTTCTCCTCCTGCGGTTCCGGGACCTCACAGCAGCCCCAATCCGCCGGGCAGGCCTTCCAGGCTGCCACCACGCCCGAAGATATCCAGGCCCAGATGGCCCAGGAGCAACAGGCCGCCCCTCCCTCGGCCCAGGAAGAAGCCATATCGGGCCTCACCACCTCCTCGGCCATCGCGGCCGAGCTGGCCGCCGACCCCGCCCGCGCCGCCTCCGATACCGAAGCCCTCAAGGCCTCCGTCGCGGATAGCACCGCCAAGCTCGCAGGCACCGTCACCCAGGCAGGGGACAAGCTCGCCGAGCTGGGGCTGGACTCCAAACAAGAGCGCTACGGCACCGAGAGCGCCAAGGTGCTCGCGGCTCTGGATGCCGTCAAGAACGCCGCCGACTCGGTCTCGGCCGACAACCCCGCCTCCTACGGCCTGCTCTCTCAGACCATTGACGAAGCTTTCGCCTCTCCCGAGCCGGCCATCCTATCTTCAGACCTTTCACACCTGGCCGAAGACGACACTCCCATCCCCCCGGTGTACGGGGCCTCCATCGCCCCGGCCTACCTGGCCGGTGCCCCCGGCCTCACTCCCTCCACCCTTCCGGCAGAACCGGGAGACGGTGACCTGGCCGAAACCATAGATGCTCCCCAGACCGAGGAGATAACCACCCTGGCTTCCCAACTGGGAAACGACCCCGTGGCCATCTACGAGTGGGTCCACAACAACATCGACTTCGAGTGCTACTTCGGCTCCCGCAAGGGAGCGGCCGGCACCCTGGCCGAACTCGCCGGCAACTCCACCGACACCGCCAGCCTGCTCTCGCCCTGCTGCGCGCCTCCGGCATCCCCGCCCGCTACGTCACGGGAGTAATCGAACTCACCGCCGCGCAGGCCTGCTCCTGGCTGGCCACCGACACCATCTCCGACGCCCAGAGCCTCCTGGCCTCAGCCGGCATCCCGACGACCGGCATCATCGAGGGCGGGGCGCTGTCCAAACTGGAGCTCACCCAGACCTGGACCGAAGCCTACGTCAACTACGACAACTACCGGGGTAACGATGCGGGGGAAGGCCCCCGCGACTGGATACCCCTTGATGCGTCCTTAAAAGACGTATGAGGTAGTCTCAGCCCCAGGTGGACATCCTCTCCGCCATGGGGGCTTCCTACGACACCCTCTCCGCCGAGTATCTCTCCAGCGTAAGAGGAAGAATCCTTCCTCTCCTTCATCGAGACCAAGATCAAGACCTGGCTATCGGCCAACATGCCGTCAGCTCACCCTGGCTGACGTCATGCGCACCAAGTCGATAATGCAGGAGAACCTGGGAGTGCTTCCCTCCGTCCTTCCTTACACCCTCGTATCAGCCGAGTCCGAGGAACGGGAACTTGCTGCCTCCTCCCGCTGGAAGGCCACCATCACAGTGGCCGGCACCTCCCTCACTTCAGACCTGGTCTCCCTCTCCTCGGGAGCCCTGGAAGTATCATTCTCTGCCGCCACCGATGAAGACGAGGCCCTCCTTTCCGCCTACGAGAACATCTCCGACATTCCCGCCTACCTGCTGGACATGGTGGCTGAGATCACGGCCGGGGAACAGACCGTCCAGACCCCAGTCGCATCCCTTGGCTCCTCCTCTTCCTGGAGCCTGGCCATCACTTCACCCACCCGCTCCTACGACATCTCCAACACCTTGACCTGGGGCGCTCCTTTCTCGGTTTCCCTGACTCCCGCACCCGGTCCGGTCAACGGCGAGATCAAACTGGAGATGGGACCCAACTTTCCCATGTGCCTATTTACCCAGGCATCCCAGTCCTACATCTCCTCAATTACCGGAGACGACGATGAACTGGCGTCAATCTACGGCTCAACCTCACCAAGGGGGCCCAGGAGGCTTCAGTGGGAATGTCGCTTACACCTCAATTGGCTACTGGTGTCGCAGTCTCCGTCTCTCCCGATGGCATCTACATCGATGCCGACCTCTCCACGGCTACACCCGCTGGATTTGACCAAAGCTGCCAGAAAGGACTTTACCTTGACCTCGGGGCTCTCTAGTTCCGCTCATGAGCACCTCTGCCTCCAGGACAGCTTCTCGGCTAGAGGCCGTCTCCACGGCCAAGCTCTTGGCCTCTGGCCAACCAGAACAATATTCCTATCGTTGCGGTTTCTAGCTCCAATGCATCGCTCCTTGAAACCATTACCCTTCCGGCCTACGTCAAAGCCCAAATGAAGGATCAAATCAGCTCGGGCTACATCGTAACCACCCCCGCCCAACCCTTAACCTGTATGGACTTCACTGGAGAAGGCTGGATGGTCATAGATCCTGCCTACTGGTGAGGGCAGCTTCCTCATCAGCGGTGGATTGTCGGGAGGGAAGACTGTTGAAAGCCATCCTGATTGGGAAATATTCTTCTATTCAAGAAGCAGGAATTATGCAATCGAGAGCTTGAGCATTGAAAACCCAAAAGAAGACGATGTGGTCTTCAAAGGGGAGATTGTCGACATGGAGATCAAATACTCTCTTGTCTCTCTAACCGACGAAACAAGATCGGAGTATACAACTATATGGCATGTCGATACTATTAAAAGCCAATATATTCCAGGGAAATATATATTAGAAGTGCGAGCCATAAGTAGTATTGATGCAGAAATACGTTATGACAGTGTTTGTATAAACATCATAGGATTAATAAAGAAAGAATTAGAACCTGATAAATGCCTTCGTGGGGAAACATATCAAGTTGCAGCTCAGGCTGTAGATGTAGATGGAAACCCAATAAGCGGCAAGTATTGGGATAATGAAGAAAAGAAGGAGATGCAAGTATCTGCATTATGGAAGGTTCAACCCGAATCTTACAAAAGAGGCACAAGAATGGTTGATTTTGGTGAGCAGGCGCCTTGTTGGTTTGATGACTCTGGAAGTGCTAGTTCGTTAGTGCTGGCCGGAGAGGGCATTTTCATCCATCTTGTAGATTTCTATCTTCAACCATGGTGCCAATATTTCATTGACTACGGAAAAAAGGATCTTGCATTGTCCAATCGGGAAGTCGAGTTTGTGAGTGAAGCAAATCCTTTAATATTTGAGTTAAAGGTTGGTGAGCGATTAATCTTCACCGACCATGATTTAAACATTGAAGCCAATTGGCTTATCGATGTATGTAGCCCCTCTGAGCCGAAAGATATATATTATGAAGTCCTTTTAGATGAGCCCATGCAAGAAATGCCGGAAACAAAAACAGTATTATTCAGAGTAAAGCAAGCCTATCCGGTTGAAAACGACAATCCCGAGTGGGTCTCAGTTGATATTGAATTCGATGGATACAATATAGATGGAAATATTGCGCGCTATAGAAGATGTCTTGATTATAGTGATCCTTTTTTCAGTGGGTTGCTTCCTTGCCCAAGTGAAAGCGAAAGCAACCAGGAATATGCAATTGAGGCATCAGCTGCTGATTTTACAGATCCTAGTAATTCTGGAACATTTCTTGACATTATGAGCGATATTTATGGTGGACCTCTTATGGATACATCTTATAGAGGTCTTGCAACATGCACTCCAGACATATTGACATGCACACCTGCATGCTCTGAGTATAGTGACCAACTTCCAGCTTTCTTCAAAGGTGGAGGAGGTGTACAAGCAGCTGAATTATCAATTAATAGAAACAAAATCGATAGCATGTTGTTTGCTGCAAGCCCAACTGACATTCTCTATATTAACGGAGAGCACGAGGAAGGGAGCATATATATTGGAAATGGTGCTGAAAAGCAAGTCAAGATTCAGAGTATTGCAAGCTCTTTAAACCCCTATAAACTCGAGTTGCTTTTCTTGGCTTCAAGTAATTCTCTTAGAATTGCTCAGGGGGATGATGATGAAATACTTCCTTCAGGGCCACAGTGTGAAGAAGGCAAAGAATCTATCAAGAGCGATGCAAGTATTATCCTTGGGTATCGAAATTCTGATGCCTCTTTTTGTCCAGAATATCAAGACCATATATTGAATTGGTATGAAGAATTTATACTTGGTATGATGGGACCCGTCCTCATTATTCCGTTACCTTTTCTAGGATTCGTAACGAGTGATGATAATGCTATCAATCCGTATGACTACTGGGACCTTATAAGTAGTGGTCTATTAGAGGGATTCAGTAAAATAGATAATGGATATATTGTAGCGTGGCTTTTTGCAAATTATAAGGAAGGAAGAGATATTATTTCTGATTGTGGAACGCCGGAAGAACCTTTCGCTCTCCACGCATGTGCCATGGAAAATACTTCAGAAGGATGGAAATATTGGAGACTGAAAAGAGATGTCGAGAGTGGCAAGTACATTGTGCCTGATCCAATATTGGTTTCGCCATAATTCAGGAGCGATATAATGAGAAGCTATTTAACCCCTTCTAAGGGACTATCATCAATGGCCTTGGCAATGTTTATCTGCAGTCTATTTATACTGTTTGGATTGATAGGCTGCAACGAAAAAGGTAACCAGCCACAGGGCGCCATGATGGACTTCGACACCAATAGCTATATTGAGTATAGCTCGAGCTTGCGACAGCCACAGCATTTTGAAGATGATTTCAAGGAACAATATGTTGGATACAATCCTTCCGTCCTGCAAATCATAGACTATTATAGTGAGAATGGCCTGGAAGACGCCCTGCTCATATTGTTTGACCGATTAGCCCACTCCGAGGATCCCAGAGAGCTTCTTGAAATAAATAATGCATTGTTCTTTCAAGGAGCTCACCTGCCCTTTCTGTTGTTTAAGGATCCCCAGTTGGTAATAGAAACGTTCGACCAAGAGAGATACAAGAACGGGAACGAGGAGGAGCTTGCGGCTGCGGAATACCTGATAGCTTTAGCTTATTCGAGAGGTTTTTTTGACAAAGCAGTTTTATCGGATGAGGAATATCAGGCACTTGCCGGATCCCTGGATGTTGACACAAGAAGGGAATTGGAAAAACAAAAGGAGGATAGTCAAAGGGCAATAAAAGAAAACGGACTCTTAAGACTAGAGCATATCTATGAAGAATATCCAAATTCTCGAATATCACAGCTTGCTCGTTCAGATTATATAATCGACCAAATCTACAACAAAAAGATTGAGCTTGATATATGTGAGGATGAGCTACAGACTGCGATGAGTAATTTTCCGGACACCGTATTTGTTACCAATGCTTATATGAGACTAGGCGCTTATTACATCGATAAAAAGGATGCCGACAAAGCGGAATATTGCTACATGCAAGCTCTCAGCTTCCCGGATTTTATGTCGACAATGCCAGGAAAGACTACTCATGAAAGGGCAGAAGAAATAATTCAAAGCCTCGAGAAACATCCTTAAGCTGAATAAGTTGCCATCAACTTCTCCTACTCCAGCACCCCCACGCTCCCGGTGTATTCCTCGTCGGTGTAGTGGATGTAGGATAGCGTCATCGACGCTGACGAGTGTCCCATGAGATCCCTTATGACCTTGGGGCCCACCTTCTTTCTGGCCAGCTCGGTGGCGAAGGTGTGGCGCAGGGTGTGCGGCGTGACGTCAGCACCCAGCCCGGCTCGCTCCGCATATTTCCTCACCACGTCGAATACCGAGCGCACCGTCATGCGCTCCCCGAACTTATTTAAAAACAGCGCCGGTGAGACCGGCTCGGCCAGGTGCCGCTTGCTCTCCCAGTTGCGGATCTCCTTGGCCGCCGGATCGGCGAGAGGGATCTTGCGCTCCCTTCCTCCCTTGCCCCGGGCGACTCGCAGGCCCGGTTTGCCGTAGAGGAGGCGGTCGCCGACCGAGCCGGTGTCGAGAGCGCAGAGTTCCGAGACCCTTATGCCGGTGTAGTAGAGGACGGCCAGGATGGCCCGGTCCCGGGCCCCCCAGCGGTCCTGCCACTTTCCCATGGCCACCAGGCGCTCGGCCTCTTTTCTGGTGAGGCAGCGCCGCTCCCCTTCGGTGACGCGAGGGAGCTTAATGGTTCTCGCCGGGTTAGAGGTTGCGTATCCTTCGGACTCCGCCCAGGTGTTTTTCGTAAACTAGAATTCCCTGAAAAGAGCAAACAAAATTCCCTGAAATGAGCAAGCGGAATTCCCGGGAAAAAGATGGGACAGTTGAAGGAAGGCTGTCCCTCCGCCGCTAACCTTTGCCTTGGTATAAAAACTCAGGTAAAGGAGGAAGGAAGCTTGCTCAACATGTCCCAGATCGATGTTATCAGAGAGAAGGCCCAAAAGGGATACAGGCTAGCCGAGATATCCCGGGCCACCGGCCATGACCCAAAAACAATAAGGAAGTACCTGGAGATGGACGACTTCAACACCAAGCCACCGGTAAAGAAGCATTTCCCTTCAAGGCTGGACCCCTACAAGGCCACCATTGACCAATGGCTGGAAGACGACAAGAAGACTTGGTACAAACAGGGCCACACCGCAAAGCGCATTCACGATCGCCTCTCCGAAGAAATCTCGGGTTATGACTGCTCCTACTCGATGGTGCAGCGCTACGTGAAAGCAAAGCGCCGGGCCGCCGGAGAAGAAGGCTTCCTGGAGCTAACATGGCACCCGGGTGAATCCCAGGCCGACTTCGGCCAGGCCGACTTCCGCTATCAGGGCAGCATTGAGCGCCAGAGCTACCTGACGCTCTCCTTTCCCTTCAGCAACAACGGTTTTTCCCAGGTCTTCGGGGGAGAAACTGCCGAGTGCGTCTGCCAGGGATTAAAGGATGCCTTTGCCTACATCGGCGGAGTGCCAACCGTTATGGTGTTCGACAACACCTCGGGCGCGGGGCGCCGTATCGGAGAAAAGGTGATTCTGTCCGACCTCTTCCGCCGCTTCCGCTGCCACTACCGTTTCGAGGTGCGCTTCTGCAACCCGGATGCCGGCCACGAGAAGGGTAACGTGGAGCGCAAGGTGGCCTACAACCGCCGCAACCTTTTCGTGCCCGTGCCCTCCTATGAGGATGTCTTGGACTTCAACCGCGAGTTACTGGACCGCCACCTGACCAAAGCGGCCGAGCTCCATTACAAAAAGGGAGTGCCTATTGGTGAACTCTTCGAACAAGATCGAGCAGCCCTTCTGCCTCTGCCGGTCAAGGACTTCGACGTCTGCCGCTACGAGCGGCAGATAACCGACGGCTATGGCAAGGTGGTCCTGGACGGCCGGCACCGCTACTCCAGCCGGCCGGAGCTTGCCAAACAAGAGGTGATCTTGGCGATAAGAGCCCATACCGTAGAGATACAGGACTGCGCAAACCGGCCGGTGGTTACACACCGCCGAAGCTTCGCTGCCCGCAGAACCGACACGCTTGACCACAGCACCTCGCTGGAGCAGCTGCTGCGCAACCCGGGAGCCTGGCGCAACAGCGGACTCCGGGAGATCGTACCGCAAACGATAAGAGAAGCCCTGGACGGCCGGGATCGCGCGGGCTTGAGAGAGGCCCTCAAGCTGATGTCGGGGCTTTCCGCCGACTTCGGCTTCGAGGTGGCCCTGGCCGCCATGTCCGAGTCGGCCGGACGAGGGCACTTAAACACTTCAGATACCAAGGTGCTGGCTTCCCGTATCGCTAGCTTCGGCCTGGATTCAGACCCGGATCCCGGCCCGGACCTGGCCGCCTACGACCGTGCCTTCCTACCGCGGGAGGAGGTGCTCACATGACCGCCCCCAGGGACCGCGAGCGCACCCGGGCCGAGATCTGGGCCTGCTGCCGGCAGCTGATGATCTCCGGTGATCGCACCGTCGAGCTCTGCGAGAGCCACGCCACTCCGCGCCAGGAGGAGTTCCTGCACCGGGCACTCTCCGAAGAGCTGGTCAGACGGGAGGCCAGCCGCAAGGCCCGGCTGATATCGCGGGCAGCCTTCCCCGCCCCCAAGTCGCTTGAGACCTTCGAGTACGGCAATGTCCGCTTCCCGCCCGGATTCACCCGTACCGACCTGGAGAGCTGCGAGTTCATAGGCGAACGCAAAAACCTGGTCTTCTACGGCCAGGTAGGCACCGGCAAGACGCATCTGGCCACCGCCTTGGGGACCCGGGCCTGCGAGATGGGGATGAGGGTGAGGTTTTTCACCGTCACCGAACTGGTGCTGCGGATGGTGGAGGCCAGAAAAGCCGGCACCTTGGAGCGATTGGTCAAGGAACTTAAAGCCACTGATCTCATCTGTCTGGACGAATGGGGTTATGTTCCCGTGGACAAGGAGGGGTCTCAGTTGCTCTTCCGCATCATCGCCAACTCATACGAGAGCCGCAGCCTGATACTGACCACCAACATCGAGTTCTCCAAATGGGGAGGCATCTTCACCGACGAGCAGATGGCCGCGGCCATGATCGACCGCTTAGTCCACTACGGCCACCTGCTGATCTTCGAAGGACCCAGCTACCGCATGACCCATGCCTTGATGGCCCAGAAAGGATGATGCTACTGGATTGATGAAAGCAGGGAATTTCTCTTGCTGAAAACAGGGAATTTTATTTGATGATAATAGGGAATTCTGCTTGACGAAAAACACCCAGGTGAAGAACTTGCGCAGGGCGCAGAGCCTTCGGCGCAAGGTGGCCTGCGATACCGCTTGAGCCTCGCGGTCGTAGAAGGAGGCCACGTCTCTGGCCTCTATCTCGGCCACGTAGGGGTCGGCCTTGCCGGCTTCGGCGAGATAGCTTGCGAAGATGGAAAGGTCGGAGAGGTAGGCGGAGGCGGTGGGGCTTTTGACCTGGGACTCGCGGAACTCGGCCAGGGCCTCCGAGAGGCGAGCCTGCCTCATCATGTGGACGCTTGATAGCGCTTCCATACCTGCCTCCTTATCCGTTAGCGGAGGAGCGCCCCCCGCGTCACTCTCTATATAACTACCGTTCCTTCTTCTCTTAATCTCCCCGGCGGCTTCCTCTTCCTACTGCGGGCCTCTACGCAAGTCCCGGCCCGCCGGCTGGCCCACACTCCGCGGGCCCCTACGCAAATCCGCCTCTTGGGCACTTCCGATAATTACGGTTATCGGAAGTGATTGCCAAACCCGTGCTCTTTCAAACTGTGCTTTTGTCTCCAATTGCCGAAAGTTTATCGGAAGTTTTTTTACCACATTGTGATCAGAACTATGAAATATTCTGGCTCAAGACATCTTAATCAACATACGACATAGATCGCATGCATCGAGGGAAGAATAGAAGGGTTAGAATTCTCCCACTCCTACCGTAAAAAGCTTGTATAGCTATCCGCTTATTCTCCGCTCGCTCAAGCTCAACGGCATTTTTCGGTTAAGAACGAACTTCAATGAAAGAACACTAAAATATGGCTTAAATACTGGGGTTAAAGGCATCCAAGCATAATCATTTTCAAAGAATCTGAAACAACGAAAAACGCGCCATTCTAGACTTCCTCTCCTTCATCGAGACCAAGATCAAGACCTGGCTATCTTCCAATATGCCGCAGCTCACCCTGGCCGACGTCATGCGAACCAGGTCGGTTGCACAGGAGAATCTGGGAGTGCTCCCCTCCGTCCTTCCCTATACCCCGGCATCCGCCGAATCCGAGGAACGGGAGCTCGCTGCCTCCTCCCGCTGGAAGGCTACCATCTCAGTGGCCGGCACCTCCCTCTCTTCAGACCTCGTCTCCCTCTCCTTGGGAGCTATAGAAACGTCCTTCTCTGCCGCTACCGATGATGATCAGGCCCTCCTATCTGCTTACGAGAACATCTCCGATATCCCCGCCTACCTGCTGGACATGGTGGCTGAGATCTCGGTAGGGGACCAGACCGTCCAGACATCAGCCGCTTCCCTCGGTTCTTCATCTTCCTGGGGCCTGGCCATCGCTTCCCCCACCCGCTCCTACAACATCACCAACACCCTGACTTGGGGCGCCCCCTTCTCGGTGGCCATGGAACGCCAGCCACTTGCTGCAGAAGAGAACCTCACCATGGAAGTGAGTTCCAGTTTCCCCCACTGCCTCTTCAATCAAGCTGTCAGTACCTATATCTCGGACTGTGCCTCAGATGACGAGGAGCTGGCGGCGATCTTCGGGCTAAGCCTGACTAGGGGGACCCAGGAGGCTTCGGTAGGCCTCTCGATCACTCCCAAATGCGTGTCTGGGGTCGCCGTATCTACAACCTCCGGCGGCGCCTACATCGACGCCGACCTATCCACCGCCACTCCCGCCGGTTTGACCAAGGCTACAAGGAAAGGCTTTACCCTAACTTCCGGCCTCTCCGGCTCAGCGCACGAGCACCTGGTGCTGGAGGAGTGCTTCGAAGCCGACGCCATCTCCACGGCCAGAGCCATCTCCCTCGCCAATTCCTGTGAGGTGCCGGTAGTGACCCTTACATCAGCCAACTGGGCTACACTGGCTCCTGCCCTGGAACTTCCGGCCTATATCAAGGCTCAGATGGAAGATGCGGTTCAAGCAGGGTATGCTGTGACCACTCCCACTCAGGAAGTCGGATACATAGATTTCATCGGTGAGGGCTGGATAGTCACCGATCCAGTGACCGGTGAAGGCGCTTATCTCATCAGCGGCGGTTATTCAGGTGGCAAGGTCGTTGAATCCAGGCAGGACGAAGAAGCGAATCTAATGGCTGATTGGTATGAATCTATTGTCAGCGCAGTAAATATTATATCTCCCGATAACGGTAGCAATTTCCTCAAGGGCGAGGACATCATGATGACAGTAAACTACCATTTGATACACATCAATTTCGATAAACCAGATCTCGACTATCAAACCACCTGGAAGATCGAGACGAAGAAGGAGTGCTATCTCCCAGGCACTTATTTATTAACGGCTAAAGCGGGGCCCGCGGGATTCGACACGATATCCGTAAATCTCTTCGGACTTCTTAGGGCAGAAAACGACTATATGTGGGCGTCGCCGGATAGCGTCCAGAACCTGCAAGCTCAAGCAGTAAGCGTTGAGGGGACTCCGATTGATGGCCTGATCTCATCAGGAAACGACGAACTGACTGTGGAAACATCTTGGGAATGGAATGAAGAATCCTATGCTAAGAATGCACGTTTTCTAGACAGCGAAGAGAAAACGCTCAGCTCCGTGCTTGATAGCGATGGCTCCGCTTCTGTGAATGTACGAATGGGCGAGGAAGAGGGGAGATACATAGCCTGGCTCTCCACTGCTTGCCAGTATTTCATCTCATGGGATGACAAAGGAATGTTCCTGAAGGAGCGTTATCCAGAGCAATGCTCCTTGACATATGAGATATATGTAGTTCAAGGAGTAACAAGTATCATCGAAGCAGAAATCAGAGTACTCGACAATCGTAATGTAACTTGGTTCGACCTAAGTGGTTCTTCTGAGGAAACCCAATCGTCCATTGAAGGAAGTTGGAACAGTCGTGTTGAGTGGGGACAAGTTGCTGGAATAGTGAACTCTGGACAAGAAAGACTAAATGATTCTAATGGGCAAGTTTCAACACTAAAGGATATAGTGATTGGAGTTCGCCTTAATATTGAAGAAAATGGCGACCAAACCGGGGAAATTGTTTCAGCCGATGCTAGCCAAACCAGCTACGTCACTTTGCCCGTTAACCTATCGTCACATCGTCAATGTAAATACGATCTCTGTGGAAGCATGGAAGATGTGGAAATTCTATTAGCTAAAGTCCCAAATGCAGAATTCGATGAAGGAAATCGTAGAACCATTTTCTTTACTTCACAAGTAATTGATCCCTGCAGCAAGGATGATAGTGACGGAGTCTATTTTCCTCAGACTGAAAACGAAGATGACGTGAATGAATTTACGGTTATTAACGCCTTTTCTGGCCTTGATTACTTTGGCACATTTCCTGGACTAAACATTGGGGGGTGTCGCGAATCGCATGTTAAATTCACGGATGAACTAGAAGATGAGGGTTGGACATCTGCTAATTATGTAAATGTAAACAGCAACAAGGGTTTAGCATGGTTAAAGGATAACCTTGGTCAACCAGTAAATATGAAGGACCTAGAGGCGCTAACATACGGAAAAGAAGTTGATTTCGCCGAGAAATTCAATGCAGTGAACCTGTTAAGGGCTGGAGGAGGTGCTGAAGTCTTGCAAGCCACACTTTCGATTGCTAATTGCCAAGTAGATAACTCAAGCCCTCAAGTAGACAAAATATTGGTCAAGAATCCCGTAGACTGGATATATATTCAAGGACATGGAAACTATGAACAGGGATGCGTCGCTGTAGGAAGATCAAAAGATGATGATGGAATCTTCCCACCAATGCTTAATGACTCCAACTTCCAGGACATAGAAAAGACAACAAACGGAATTCCCTGGCACGGTAGAAATCTGATTGAATGGTACCGAAATCGTGCCCCTAACGAGTTATTCGTTGGGTGTTTGGCTGATGTGGAAGCAATTTTCCTGGTGTCATGTGACGCCACTATGCTCGGAGGTCTATATTTTGATCAAAAACAGCCTGGTATTGAATGGATGTCTACAGGGGTTAGGAATATTTTAGGCTATTACACTGAGGTGGGCATTATGACCTTCAGAGACGTTGTTACTAGATTCTTCAGCCTTGAAAGTGATTCGATTCTTACGCGAAGATGGATTTCTGCAAATCAAGGAGACAATAACTATAAAGCATCCGCAATTGGGAATCCGAAAGGAATAGATCTAGATTTCCTTTATCTTGATGATAGCCATATTTTCTTTGGCGGATATTCAGATAATGAAATATCGAGTTTTTGTGTGCTAAAGGAAAATGAACCAAAATGGGTAAGTGTCGAAGAGGCGTTCTCTATCAACCTAGGGAGCGTCGAACGAAAACCTTTAGAATGGTCCTGGAATACTGGTGATTTGTGGAAGACTAATTGGAGCTATCATGAACCTTAATCCCAAGCTTCTCATGTAATATAGGAGGCAGAAAATGCAGAGATATCTATATAAGAAGTACTTGTTTCTCTTAATCGGATTCATACTGTTACTACTAATAATAACCCTTATCCCAAATCTTCCTCTATATCGATTGCTTTATCCCAAAGAAGAGGAACACTTTTATAGGTTATCTGGCGCTGTAAGTTCAGCAGACCCTCAGGTCGCATGGACGATGCTTTCTAGCGAAGATTATGTTTATGGTCAGATAAAACTGCACCGATTCTGGTCATTTAAAAGTGCACCAACCAAAGCAACTAGTACAATCCTTCCGAGAGTCGATTTGCGCCGGAGCTCGAGGAGGGATTGGATGTACGGAAAGGAAACCTGGGTGAACGCCAAGGCCATGCGTTCCCAGGGCATGAGCTACGACGAGATCGCCCGTGCCCTGGGAATAAACAAGCGGACCGCAATGAAGCTCTGCAGCCAGAAGGAGATCCCGATACCAGCACCCAGGGAAAGAGCCCTCCATCCTCGACGACTTCACCGACATCATCGACGCCTGGTTGGAGAAGACGGCCCAAGATGAACGCGACCGTCATCTTCGCCCAGCTGGGACCCCTGGGCTACGACGGCAGCTATCCCACCGTCAAGCGGTACGTATCTGCCAAGAAGGAGGAGTTCGCACATCAGGCCACGGTCCGTTTCGAGACCCTGCCTGGCTACCAAGCCCAGGTGGACTTCGGAAAGGTGAGCGTGGAATTCCTCTCCGGCGAGGTGAGGCGAGTGACCATCTTCTGCCTGCAGATGGGATTCTCCCGTTACCGTGTGGCCTATGTCTGCCCCGACGAGACCCGCGACACCTTGATCGCCTGCCTCTCCTCCGCCTTCTCCGAGATCGGTGGGGTCCCTTCAGAGCTGCTCGTCGACAACATGAAGCCGGTGGTGACCACCCCCAAGACGGCGGACGAGCCCGCGGTGCTGGCCGACGACTGGATGCGCTTCTGCGCCTACCACGGCATCGTCACCAACGCCTGCTGGCCCTACCGGGCCCGAGACCAAGGGCAAGGTGGAGCGGCTGGTCGGCATCGTCAAGGCTTTCCTGGCCTCCCGCACCTTTCTGGACGCCGAGCACCTGGAGACGGAGCTGGCGGCCGAGACCATCCGCTACAACTCGAGCGTCCACTCCACCACCAGGCATGCGCCCCTGCTCCGCCTGGAGCTCGAGCGCAACTACCTAAACCCTCTGCCCGAGCATCCCTGCTCCTACACCGTCACCCACGAGCGGACCGCCTCCCGAGACCTGCTGGTCTGCTTCGAGGGCAGCAAGTACTCGGTGCCGTCGGCCTGTGCCGCCAAAAGGGTGAAGGTCAAGGCCACGCCGGCAGAAGTGCTCATCTTCTCCGGGCCGGCGCGCTCATCGCGGCCCACAAGCGCCGGCCCAAGGGTACGGGCGCCACCATCATGGACCCCGACCACTACCAGGGCCTTCCCGGGGCCGATCTCGCCTTTACGCACCTAGAGCGCCTCGAGGAACTGGGGCTCTCGCCCTTCACGGTGGAGAGGAGGCCGCTATCGGTCTACGAGGAGGTGACCCTTGGAGATCGCTGAGCGCCTTGAGCGCCCTGGGCCTGGACCGCACGGCCTCCACGCTGGAGGAACTGGTGAGCCAGGCCACCCGCGAGAAATGGAGCTATTCCGACTTCCTTTCACGCATGCTTTCCACCGAGATGGAGAGCAAGGCCGAGAAACGCCACGCCATGCTCATGCGCCTGGCCCACTTTCCGGTGGTCAAGACGCTTTCCGGCTTCGACTTCTCCTTCAACGCCGACATCGACCCCCGCATGGTCAAGGAACTGGCCGGCCTGCGTTTCCTTTCGCAAAAGGAGAACGTGCTCCTGATGGGGCCTCCCGGGGTGGGCAAGACCCATCTGGCCATCGCCCTGGGGGTGGAAGCGGTGAGGGCCGGTCACAAGGTCTACTTCACCACGCTGGAGGACATGATCCGCAGGCTCTCCCGGGCCCAGGTCTCGGCCAAGGGACTCCGGGTCTACACGGGGTGTTCACTGCTCATCATCGACGAGGTGGGCTACCTGCCGATGGGAGCCCATGAGGCCCACATGTTCTTCAGCGTGGTGAACGCGCGCTACGAAAGGGGCTCGGTCCTGGTCACCTCAAACAAGGGCGTGGCCGAGTGGGGAGATTACCTCTCGGACCCCACCCTGGCAGCGGCGCTGCTGGACCGCTTCCTCCATCACTGCCATGTGTTGAACATCTCGGGCGAGAGCTTCCGGATCAAGGAGAAGACGAGGAAATCAAAGAACGCTCCAAGAGGACACGCGTAGTTGTTTGTGGCCAGATAAAAATGTACATGGTGCGGCGGAATAAAAATGTAGTTGGTTTGCTTAAGCGGCAATGGACGAAGGGAGAATAGGCGTGAGCGGTGCACTTTTAAATGACCAGAATCGGTGCACTTTTACGTTGACATCAACAAGATTATGTGCGCGTGACTTCGGATGGGGGAATGACTTGGAAAGAGACAAGCTTCAAGCCAAGAGACTGCATACCAAGATATTTCGTATCTGAAGGAGACGCGGCAGGGAATAGCTATTTGTATGCAGTCAATAGTGATGTCTGTTGGGCAGGAGACGTTGCTATCAATCGCAATGGTGCATTGGTCAACCCCGGGTACACTTCAGCTGGAGACCCTGGGTATGAAGCAGTGATCAAAACCTCGGCGTTGTCAGAGGAAGAGGCCCTGGTAGCTACCTATGAGCGCAGCAACAAACGGGAGAGATATATCTACACGACCAGTGATACCGGAACGACGTGGACTAGGCATCGTTTGCCGGAAGAGGCGCAAGCCGATACCTTGTTGCCCTTGAGCCTGACGGTTTTCTGGGTGGGCCAGTTCCGCACCCTTGATGGAGGAGCTTCCTGGGAAAAGTTAGAGGCGATTCCCAGCGAGGATGAGCTCAAGTCGCTTGATGTAAGTACCCTGATTATGAATTACGGAAGCTTTTTTAACTCTTATGGAAGGATGAGACTAGTCGGAAACACCGAAACGTCTCCAGTCGTACCAGGATTTGTCATTACTATGGATAAGGATCTCCTTTTCTTCCGCTTTGAGGACTCGGGAAACCTGTTCTTGAGCAAAGACCGAGGGAACAACTGGCAGCTGGTTAGCAATGGCGACTCGCTGCGGTTACATTACCTTCTTTTGTCCAGCGTGCGCTCAGACTATGTTCCCTGTTTGTCTGACCCGCAATGTTTCGTCGACGACAGTACTTTCTATATCGGATATTGCGGAGATATGGAATATCAGATGTGGACACATGGTTTGAAAGTAAAGTCTCCAATGAAGTTAGTATTCACTCATGACAGTGGAACCACCTGGCAAGAACCTTCGCACTTTGAATTCCCTAGGTTCTTATATACTGCTCTTATTTTCATTTTAGCTTTATTGCTCATCGTGTTTATTACATTGCTCTTTATATCCAAGGATTCAAGTAAGGTGTAGAGAGCGGGCTGCCGACCCCGCCCGCGCTGCTAACGAAACGGGGACCCTGAAGGCCCCCATCGCCGATAGCACACAGAAGCTCACGGGCATCGTCACCCAGGCAGGGGACAAGCTCTCCGAGATGGGGTGTTTTTCGTCAAGCAGAATTCCCTGTCGTCATCAAATAAAATTCCCTGTTTTCATCAATTCGGTAGCATCATCCTGGTTGCGCGGTAGCTGGGTCCTTCGAAGATCAGCAGGTGGCCGTTGTGAACTAGAATACTTGGTTGTAAAGCTCATGAAAATCCAGGTATGATATTGTCAGCTTTGTTTAAACACATGTTGGGTGAATTCTTTCTACGAGCGATTGCAGGGAGGCAAAAATGATAAAGAAGACTCCTTATACGCGACCACTGTCCGCGGCCCTGGCCCTGCTCGTCATGATCAGCCTGGTGCCCTTCTCCTCCTGCGGCTCCGGGGCCACGCAGCAGCCTCAATCCGCTGGGCAGGCCTCCCAGGCTTCAGCCACTCCCGAGGATATCCAGGCCCAGATGGCCCAGCAGCAACAGGCCACCGCCCCCTCGGCCCAGGAAGAAGCCATATCGGGCCTCACCACCTCCTCGGCCACCGCGGCCGAGTTGGCGCCGACCCCGCCCGCGCCGCCACCGATACCGAAGCCCTCAAGGCCTCCGTCGCGGACAGCACGAACAAGCTCGCGGGCACCGTCACCCAGGCGGGGGACAAGCTACAAGAACTGGGGCTAGACTCCAAACAGGAGCGCTACGATACCGAGAGCGCCAAGGTGCTCGCGGCCCTGGATTCCGTCAAGGCCGCCGCCGACTCGGTCTCACCCGACAACCCCGCCTCCTACGGCCTGCTCTCTCAGACTATTGACCAAGCCTTCGCCTCTCCCGAGCCGGCCATCCTTTCTTCAGACCTTTCCCACCTGGCCGAAGACGACACTCCCATCCCCCCGGTATATGGGGCCTCCATCGCCCCGGCCTACCTGGCCGGTGCCCCTGGCCTCACTCCTTCCACCCTTCCCGTCGAGCCGGGAGATGATGACCTGGCCGAGACCATGGATGCTCCCAAGACCGAGGAGATAACCACCCTGGCTTCTCAACTGGGAAACGACCCCGTGGCCATCTACGAGTGGGTCCACAACAACATCGACTTCGAGTGCTACTTCGGCTCCCGCAAGGGAGCGGCCAGCACCCTGGCCGAACTCGCCGGCAACTCCACCGACACCGCCAACCTGCTTCTCGCTCTGCTGCGTGCCTCCGGCATCCCCGCCCGCTACGTCACCGGAGTAATCGAACTCACCGCCGCACAGGCCTGCTCGTGGCTCGCCACCGACAACATCTCCGACGCCCAGAGCCTGCTGGCCTCGGCCGGCATCCCGACGACCGGCATCATCGAGGGCGGAGCGCTGTCCAAACTGGAGCTCACCCAGACCTGGACCGAAGCCTATGTCAACTACGGCAACTACCGGGGTAATGATGCAGGCCAGGGTCCCCGTGACTGGATACCCCTGGATGCGTCTTATAAGACGTATGAGCTCTATACGCCAGATGTGGATATTATCTCCGCTCTGGGAGCAAGCTACGAGTCTTTATCGGAGGAGTACCTGTCTTCCGTGCGGCAGGAGACCTTTGTCGAGTTCCTGAAAAAGAAGACGATTGATTATATTAACAACTTCAATCCAGATCTTTCTCCGAACGATCTCGAGAGATCGTGCCATATAGTATCGTCGGAATTGGGAGTACTGCCCCCCGTCCTTCCCTACGCTCTAGTTTCAGCTGAGTCCGAGGAACGCGAGCTCCCTGATTCTTGTCGTTGGCGCGTAAGCCTCGATCTTGCAGGAACTAGACTTGAAGCGTATTTTATCGATCTGCTCAACAACACTATCGAAGTCAACTTCTTCCCAGCATCCGATGGGGATGAAACCTTGTTGCTATCCTATGATAACGCTGACCAGGTTCCTGCGTATCTCCTGGATCTTAAAGCTGAGATAAGAGCGGGCGATAACGTAGTTGAAACCTCTTCCAGTTCCATGGGTTCATCTGCCTCCTGGGGGCTGACGCTTACTTGCCCTGCGAGATTCTATAATATTAATAATTCGCTTGTTTGGGGTGCGCCTTTTTCGGTTGCACTTACTCCTCCTGCTGGTTCTTCAGGTGGGACTGTTGAAGGGAAAATAAGCTCTGGTTCTTTGCTTGACTTGTTTTCGCCGTGTGCGATGACTTACATATCAATGTGTAAAGAGGACGACAAAGAGATCTCCTCGATATTCGGGCTCTCTCTTACATCTGGCGCACAGGAAGCAGCCGTAGGCATTTCCTTGAAACCGTTACAAGTCGCCGGAGTAACAACAGCTATTGATTCTCAGGGGTGCTACATAGATGCAGACCTTTCAACAAGTACTCCTGCCGGTAAAACATCGGCGTTTAGAAGGGGATTTGTTCTCGCAGCAGGCTTGGAAGAATCTTTCCGTGAACAATATGTACTTGAGAAGCATTTCGGTTCAGAGTCCGTTTCTACTGCCAAGTTAATCGCCTTTGCAAATCAAATATCGATCCCAGTTGTAGACATCGACAAGAACAGCCTCGCTGACCTTTCTGCTCTTTCCCTTCCGCAGAATGTGAAGGAGCAGATGAAGCAATCAATTCTGGCTGGTTACGTCATTAATACCCCAACACAACAACTGGACTATCTAGGCTGGGTTGGAGAAGGATGGATGGTTCTTGATCCAGTAACGGGTGAGGGAGCTTACCTTATTACAGGAGAGTTGTCAGGAGGATGTACCGTAGATGCAGATATTGCGATTGAGTACTTAATAATTACATACCTAGAACGGTATATTGAATGGACCTATGTAAAAGAAATCAGTGCTTACAGTATAGAAGGACGCCTTGAACCAGCAGAAGAAGGCTATAAGGTCCTCATGGATGCGGAGTATCATGCCCATATTGTTGAAGCCGATTCGCCTAAAATCGAAGTAGATGGTGTAGTGGATGGAACATTTATTCTTGGAGATTGCATTGTTGTGACAAGGGACGTTGAAGTCAAGTATAGAAATACAAACACTGTCAAGAACCTTGAAATGACAGAAGTCCTTGATACTTCATTGTCTAGCTATAAAACTGCGGGACACTATGAATACGTACTTAATTACTCTGGAATATCAAAGGACAACAATGTTTATTATAATCACTCGGAATGGGATCCGAGACTGGTACTAAACTTATTACCGCTGATAGCTGATGGAAATCGTTTTGATTTCGAGAACAAGTCTTGGCCATCTGAAAAAGTGCTGTCTGTCGTAATTATCAATTGCAAAGGAACCGATATTACTTCTTGGTTTGATTCCGAAGGGGGAGTCCACGCATTTAATCCGGACTTTAAGCAAGAAGAGGTATCTGATGATGATCCGCAGGTTTCTTTAGATGAGAAGAAAACCCAGATAGACAAACATACGTTTTATGTATGTTTAGTTGGAGAATATCCAGATACATTATTATTTTCTGCCGGGGAAGACAAAAAGTGCATAAGCCTAGAGTACATTGAAGCTTTAAACCCAGCATATTCTACTTACCAAGATTATCAATACAGAGAATTCCTATTGTATACAGGCTATATTGATTTGGTTTTTGATGAAGGGCAGAAATTAGACTTGAATCAAGTGGTCTATAGCGCTAATGAACTAGACGGAATAAAGTTCAATCCAGATTTTGGCACTGAGGACATAACGCAGCTTTACGATGTCTTTATTGACGAGAATGGAATACCTTGTACTGGTGTACCCGCATATTGCTATGATAAGTCAGGCGTAGATATTCGGAGTATCATGAGGAACTATGTTCTGGCAGGTTGCTTTCCTGAGCTAGATAGGGGTTGGCGGTGTCTCTGGCGTATTCACTTAGTAAGATGGGATGCATCAGATCCAATGCTGACGCTAAGATCATGGAACTGGGAGAGATATTTCTATCATTGCCGGTTCCTTGTGCAGAAATATATTGACCAGGGCTCGCGCGGTATTTTTAAGATCAATGCGCTTGACTATAAGAGCTTTCATGCTCAAGTAGGCGACGTCATTGTTGTTTACCACGATGGGCCGGACTATAACCCCAATCATTCTGCAATAGTGACTAAGGTTGAGGATGGCGTAATAACCCAAGTTATGGGAGCGAGTGATAGTATGAAAAAGGTTAGAACTTATAATGAAATATCTGTTGGCGGACAGAATATCTGTGAGTTCTTTAATCTAGAGAAAGCTTATCAGGTTTCAATTGTAGGTTATCCCGCAGAATGCACAAGGTAGTGAAGGGGATGCTATGAAAAGAAGAAGCACTATCAAGTATTTAATAGCAATTGTCCTACTAGCCCTCGCCTGTTTTATTGTTATTATATTGGCCCTACATGTCGGGGAAAGGACTGGCACGCAAAATCCTGAACCACTTGAACAAATTGAAGTCACATCAGCAGAGCCATATCCCGCGCAAATTGTTAAGAAGCTGGAACTTGGTTGGGGGAACGGTAAGTATGAAGTAGGGTACATAAATGATGCTTTCGAGAAAAGCGTGGAGAGCAATAGTATTTACGTCGGGCCACAACAATTTTGTATAGACGTAGAAGGAGCCATATACATAGATGACACGATGAATTATAGATATCTGAAATATGATAAGGATGGAGCATTCATCGGTGAGGTAGCAAGAAAGAGATTCCCAGGTAATGAGGACGTCCCTGTTCCATGGGCCATCATTGGTGGTATCGATCGCATGTATATGTATTCTTACGGGAACTCCACTTTTTATAGCTATTGTTTTGAGACCGACGAGTTACTTTCATTTACGGTCCCCGAAAATGATGAATTGGATTTTAGGCTGAATCGTCTTGAAATCGATCCCCGTGGCAATGTGTTTATCTTTGGGAGGGACAGTAGCAGCTTACGCTCTCCAGCGATCTTGTACGAAGTCGACTCTTCTTTAACAAGAATCCTGGATAGACGTGTTCTTCCCGTGGAATGGGGCACTAATATCTCCAACATTGATGAGGAAGGGAACGTGTACTATGCAAGCGAAATAAGGCAACCCGAGCTGGGCGCAACACTATACAAAATTGATGATTCAAATAACATCTCCGAGATGTTCACCGTATATTATAAGAATGTCCAAGTGGTTGAGGGCACAGATGAACCGCCCTTTATCTGCCTTGGCACCGGAACAGAACAATTCTTGTTCACCAAGAATGGTGAGGCAATAGAGAAGCTTACAGTTTTGAATCCCTATCAACAGGATTCTCCGCCTGACCCTTACTACTATATGCATAGTAGACCTTACACGAAAGACGACAAGAGCCCTTTCTGCATATATAAGTTAGAGATTGGATGGGAAGGATCTCAGCAACAATAAACTTGCCGACACTTTTATTTGCCTCACGAGATATCGGGTATGTTTATTGAACCGCTTTTGGCTTGGCCGGAGCGCCGCTCCCTTGAGGCGTATTATCACTACCGCCAAAACGGAACCTAATTAATGCCAATATCGGAAAACCGCCGATATTGTATATTACGTTCATCAGAATGCAGGCAGGGGCCTGATGAACAGCGGCGTGAGCGGTGCACTTCTCGATGACTATAATCGGTGCTTTTTTATTTGACCATAAGCAACGTGATGCTCGAATCCAATCCGGCTCAATCGTCGAGCTTTTCCCATGGGGGGGGCAGATGGGGACCCTGCATCAGAGCTTATCGGTACAGAATCCAGGGCTTGAGGCAGAGCCCGGAAAAGGTATGAGGCGATGTATGCAGGACCAGGGAAAAGGATATAGCAAGGCGGGAAAAGTCTTGGCTGCAAGGTCTTTCCCGCCGGTGGAAATAGAGAAATTACAGGCGCTGGATCGAGGATTTGATAGTGGCGCGCCCTCTTTGCGGTTGGGCCTGGTGCGGGCTCGGCAGGTGTGCCCGGTGGAAGATTTTCGCAAAGGGGGCGCTTTGGGCTCTCAGATTTCTGGAGGATTTTGAAGGGGGGCTCTGTATATTGTTTGGGAGCTGCAACCAGGTTTGAGCAGGCATAGTATGGCTTTCCGACGTTATGAGACTAAGCATGACGATTTAGGTGCTGGTGCTCAAACTGTTCTGCATAAACATGTTATTCTTCCAGGCTTATCCTTTACAGCCTGATGATCAGGGCTTGAAATATGGGCTTGGCGGCGGCCGGCCGCGGGGGATGCCGGGGGGTTGAGGGGGGAGGCAGACCCGCGGCCGGTGGGCGCTGCTGCAGGGCCATGCTGGACCTTAAGGGACTTGGATGTTGGGCCTTCAGGGGTTGTTGCTGAGCCGGGATGAGGGGGGGTGGAAGACTCCATGGCCCGGCAGTGATGCCGGTCCCCAAAGAGGGGGGTTAATTGAAGGAAGCACTCATAACCTTGAAACAAATAGAATTGTAGCGGTCATCATCGGTATAATGGATTTGTCTGACCAGACAGTTGCAAGAGGGGGCCTCTCCGGAGGCTCCCTACACTTGTAGAAAATTAATCTGAAATTTAAAGAGCTCGTTAACGTTATTTAATGCATGAAATATCTTTTTCAATTGTGACTAGGCATGGATTATCTGGGAGGCTGAGGTGGCAAGCATTTACTTGATAACATGCGTTAAGACGAAACAGGCGAAGAGGTCGCTCGCGTCGGAGTTGTATGTATCGCCAAATTTTAGGAAGCTTAAGGCCCTGGCCGCCAAGAGAGCTGAAAGGTGGTATATCCTATCGGCTAAGTATGGGTTGCTGGAGCCGGGCCAAGCGATCGACCCGTATGAGCTTACCTTGAATGAAATGTCGAAGGCCGAGAGGAAAGAATGGGCGAGTGGTGTCTTCCGGCAATTGACCGAGGTAATAGCGCCGAAAGACAGGGTCACCATACTCGGCGGTCAGAAATACTGGGGTGAGTTGAAGCCACTTCTGGAAGAATACGGATGCGAGGTCCTGACTCCCCTCAAAGGCGTCACCCAGTTCAAATGGGGTGGATGGCTGAACAAAGAGCTTGCTGATGACTGAAATAAGGGAAGAACACCTAACCCGTTTCTATGCTCTTATACAAGAGCTGAGGAATGGCTTAGGAGGAGGAAGAATTCTCGGTGAATGTAATGGACGATTGGGCTGGCCCAGGCGCGGCGTCTATTTTATATCCGAACCCGGAGAGGGGTGCAGCAATGACCCAACCGTGCCAAGAATCGTCAGGGTAGGAACGCATGCTGTAAGCACGGGTTCAAGGTCAACCCTCTGGGGACGCTTGAGGGCGCATAGGGGGAATAGCGATGGAACAGGTAACCATAGGAGCTCCATTTTCCGCCTGCACGCCGGGATGGCGATGATGGCTCTGAACCATGAGCTCGGACTTCCAACCTGGGGCAAGGGGTCGAGCGCCCCGAAAGAAACAAGGAGAACAGAAGAGCCACTTGAGAAGTTCGTTTCTGAATATATCGGCAAGATGTCGGTCATCTGGATTGATGTTGATGATGAGCCTGGTCCACAGAGCGACCGTGCCCATATTGAAAGGAACGCCATAGGGTTGCTCAGTGGGTCGGAAGCAATATTAAGCCTCCGCAGTAATGAATGGCTGGGGAACCACAGCCCCAGAGAGGCCATCCGAAAGAGCGGGCTATGGAACGTTGATCATGTTGGTTATGAATACGATTTTCGTTTCATGGATATGTTAGAACGATATATCGAGTCCACTTTAGGATAATTTCCTGCCCCATTAACCTGCTTTAACTGCCATAGAGCATAACAACCGTTTAAGCTGTTGACTCCTGACTCTGGAACAAGAGAAATGTCGTTACACGGAGTTAATATGGAAATAAATGGTAGATGTTCAGTGAGAATAAATTAAGGAGGCATTGAATATGTCGAATGAGCGAATAGATACCGTGCAGAAAGCATTTGAGCATTTCGAGAGAGATATTGTTCGAGTCCCTCAGAAGCAGAATGATGAAGCGAAAGAAATCCATCCTCAAATACGAGACACAATATCCCAGGAATTACCAGAACATGTAGAGACGTTTCTATCTGGCTCCTATGGGCGACGAGTTCAATCAGTAAGGATTAAGGACATAGATATCATCGTGGTCCTTGACGACCCAGAAGGAAAGTATTTTGCATCGGCAGAAACTGCGCTGGAGGCAATCAGGGAGGCAGCCAGGAGTTCGGAATTAGTTCGAAGAACAGATAAACGCGTTCGCTCAGTCCGGCTCTCATTAAATGATTACGAGTTCACCATCGACCTTGTTGCAGCCCTTAATCCACCTAGTGGCCAGGACGGGTTGTTGCTTGCTTGTTATAGGCCCGATGAGGGGAGAGATGACTGGACGCTAGAACACCCACGTGGTCAGTTGGAAGCAGCGGTTGAGAAGAATGGGCAATGCGGGGGCATCTACGTTCCCTCTGTAAGGTTGGTGAAGTATTGGCTGACTAAGGCCTGGAGTGTTAACCACAAGCCTTTACGAAGCTATCATGCAGAATCAATTCTATTTTGGAACTTGCATGAAAAGTTGGAGTATGCAGATGTGATAGTAGCTTTCTTTGATGCCGCATACGATGCTCTTGCACCTGGCATGTATACTCCCGATCCAGGTTGCCGAATCATTTTGTCGATGAACTGCTTGATTGGAAGGAGCGGGTCGAAGCGCGTGAAGCGGTGAAACGCGCAAGGAATGCTGCCCATAATGCTTACGAGAAGAACGATGTCGGCGAAGCCCTTGACGCATGGGTTGAAGTTTTTGGCCCCGCGTTCCCCGCCCCCTCGACGTCGCCTGAAAAGATTGCAGCATCACTGGCGGATAGAACAGCAGGCGTTGTGGGTGCAGGCATATATGTAGGGAGAGGCCGTCCAACTATAGAGGCTCGATCATGGCGGAAAATATAAGAGAAACAAGAAAACTTGGCAAGGCGGCTCGTTGGTGGGAGCATCTTCCCAGGTAATCGCCTCTAGAGGGAGCAAGCTTGCGAGAGGATAAGTCAATAAAACGGAGCTGAACGCTGACGATATCGAGCAGAACCCTGACCTGAGGGAGATCTGTAGCTGCTTTGACATAGAGCCGGGAGACCTTTTAGCGTACACAGCTCGTGCGGAAGGCCGTTACGGGTGTTATCGACTTGCTGCGGTATTTATTCTTTCACCCGATAACATGACCCGTTTGTTCTGGCTCACAGGCCCGGCGACATGAAGCATCAGTGCACCGTATTAGTGAAACAGGCTTATGCCTCTACTTTAAGAATGATCCGGATGAGCGGAAGTGGAAACAGAGGGACGGTTTGTTGTGCTTGTTTGATTTGGCTAGAAAACATCTTGCCTGCGAATGGATTTGGCGGGAAACAAAAATTTGGCCTGTTGAGGAAGCGCCACATGGAAATTGCGAACCTGCGCCGCCAGACCCTTCACTTGCGTTGCCGCCCTGGCGCAAGCCGGAGAGAAATGAATCATGCAGCTGTGGATCTGGGATAAAAGCAAAGTGGTGTTGCTGGAAGACATGATTAAGCCATTCCTTAGCCATAAACGTGAGGATTCGGAAGAAGTTACAAAGCTTCGCGATGTTCTGAAAACATATGGCGCTGGAGGCTGGAAGGACACCGAGGACCTTCGTGTTGGAGAGCGGGCGGAAGAAGGAATCATACGTGCGATACTTGATCAGACAGGCGGCTTCATCTGGTGGGGAACCCATAGAGTCCTGGCATCTAGAGTAGTCAATGAAATCGAAATACCCGCTGCCTTCAGGCGTAAAAGGGAGAGCAATTCTTATCCAATAGTACCTCTTTTTATAGACTTGAATCCCGGTGACGGAGAAGAAAATGAAAGGATAAGAGAGGCTGTTGGAGAACTCGGAAACGCTTTTATAGACTGTAACGGCATTGTCAAGAATCCCACTGAAACCCTAGAGGAGTTTTGTCAACGTGCTGCCGTTCGATATGTGCGAGATTCCATTGCGAAGTTTCATCCTGACAATGAATATATAACTATACAAGCAAGAACTTTCAGCGAGCCAGACGGCAATCCCGAACTGGTTTTTGATTGGAGAGGTTTGTTTGACCAGGAGAAGAGGTTGTTAGGGCAAGAGGGACAATGTAAATTGACAGCGGCGCTTAGAGCCGTTCGCGATGCCCTTCAGGCAGTATGCCATTATCCCCATGTCCTTCTAGACCAGGATCTGCCATTACCGATTGGTTTTATGGTGGGTTATGAGTGGAGAATCACAACACGAATACGGCTTACAGTAAGGCAAAGAACAGGTGTTACTTACAGCGACATAAATAGCGATGACGAAGTGACAGATGCACCAGCACCTACCAGGCAATTGCTTCGAGGAGACGGTCCGATCGTACTAGCGGTATCTTCGGGGGCTGGCTTCGGTGTCATGCATGAACAATACGCCGAGGAGATTGGGGCAAGAGAAATAGTTTCCCTTCACATGAGGGGCATCCTTAATCACCCAGAAATTCGTGGTCTTTCTCGAGCATGTGCAAATGAGCTAAGGAGGGTAAACAACCTTGGCCTCGAAAAGCATCTCCTTCTACAGGGGCCAGCTTCTTTGGCAATTCTTGCTGGAGCTGCTTCAAATGCAAGCGGACGCGTTGTTCTCCCGTTTTGGGATGGAGCACGTTATTCAAACCAAATCACTGTAGGCTAGGCTTCTACAGCGGTTCGCCGTGAAGTATCTTCACCACGTCCTCGAGGGCGATGATGTTTATGGCGTGGCCTTCATCTGGCCCCCTTCCGTGTGAGGACATGGTGTTGCCCCGTGAAGTTCTCTACGCGTTAGATGCCTTCGTCGACCACGTTCAGGAGGTCGTATGAACGCTGTCACTTCTTTCCGATTTGCCAGACCACAATCAGATCGATATGTTCGAGCTGCTGGGAGTTCTAATTGTCGTTGATCACCACTTGTTGTGAACCATGAACTTCCCACATGGGCTACTTCCCGAGGTTCTTGGGATAGAGGCGCACGGACTTCTTGCTCCGCCAATCATCCTCAGCCTTCCTTACGATATCTTCCAGGGTTATCTTGCGCAGGATGATCTCTCCTTCTCGTACCTCTACCGTCATGCGGTCGCCCTCCTCAATGCCCAACTCGGCACGGATGCTCTTGGGGATGACCACCTGGCCCCTGCTGGACATGAGGAGGACCCGATTTCCTTGGACACGAATTAACGGTAATGTTGAGTCCAAGGAGGTCGGTAAATGGAAGAGAGGAAAGAGAGTTGTCGTTCCCCTGGAAGGAGGGACAAGCCCGGCTAGGCGGGAGATGATCGTAAGCCCCCTGGCCCCCAAGGGTCGCTGGAGCAACAAGCGCAAGCAAGCCGTGGTGATACGCATGCTGAGAGGAGAGCCCCTGGATGCGCTCTCTCGTGAGCTGGGGGTAGAGATCTACCGCCTGGAGAGATGGCGAGACAAAGCGCTTTCCGGCATGGAGTCGGGCCTTACGAGAGCGCGAAGGTGATCCCCTGCAGATCGAACTGGACCAGGCCATGCGCAAGATCGGAGAGCTCTCCATGGAGAACGAGCTTCTGCGCAAGCGCTGTGAGGCTAAGGAATCTTTTCGAAAAGGGAGGTCGCACAGATGAGCTGCACCAATCACCGTCCACCGGCAAGCCCTACGGGGTGGAGCGGGTATGTGCGGCCTGGGGCGTGGCGCGTTCCTCCTTCTACTCGGCCAAACGCCCCGCCTCCGGAAGCGCCGATGATCCCTCCCAGGGGCAAGCGCGGCCCCAAGACGGCGATCTCCGACGAAGAGCTGCTTGCGCTGATAAAGGATGACCTTGAGAAATCACCGTTTGTCGGTGAAGGCCACCGCAAGGTGTGGGCACGCCTGCATTTCGGTTCGGCGTCATGGTGGGCCGCAAGCGGGTGCTGCGCATCATGCGTGAGCACAACCTGCTCTCCCCCCACCGCCGCGCCTTCCTGCCCCGCCCGCGCCCACGACGGAGTGATCACAACAGATGATCCCGACATCATGTGGGGCACCGACGGGGCTCGCGTCTTCACGCTCAGGAAGGTTGGAGCTGGATATTTGTGGCCATCGAGCACTGGAACGCAGAGGTGATGGGTTGGCACGTCACCAAGAGAGGGAACCGCTTCGCCGCCCTTGAGCCTATAGCCCAGGGTGTCCTTGCGCCAGTTCGGGAGCGTGGAAGCCGGTGCGGCCCGGGGGGTCTACCCTGCGCCTGGACCACGGCAGCCAGTACCTCTCGGACCATTTCCAGAAACAGATCAAGGCCTGGGGCATGGCCCCCAGCTTCGCATTCCTGGAGCAGCCCCAGACCAACGGGGTGGCCGAGCGCTTCTTCCGCACCTTGAAGGAACAGGTCGTCTACGGGCGGGCGTTTAATACCATCGAGGAGCTGAGGCAGGCAGTAGGCGAGTTCGTCGAACTCTACAACCGCCAGTGGCTCATCGAGAAGAACGGGTACAGAAGCCCGCATGCGGCGCGGGAGGCCTACTACGCGGAGGCAGCGGCGTGAGATACAATCATTCAATGTCATAGCAGTCATTGGGGACCATGAACTAGGGAGCATGTATGGAAGGCTTGGAAGTGGATAGGCCACGGAAGAAAACCAATCCAGCGATAATCACCGCGTTTGTTGTCCTTGCAGCAATTGCCATAACTACGCTCTTGTATTTTCTCTTAGTTGATGCAATGGACAAGAAGGGAGCAAGCCTAGAAAAACCATCTGGTTGGTACAGTAGTGACAGGCAATCTAATAATGACTGGGAACAGGTTCTTAAAGAAGAGGGATATGAACAAGAAGTGGATTTTGAGTACTTCACTTCAGGCTGGAAGAGGGGATTCGGAATGACTCATTATGTCCCGCAAGAAACAGATGCTTTTCGAGACTTGCCCGATACGAAAGACACTGAAGAGATGGAGGCATTTATCCAGTCCAATGAGGCTTCTTTGCTGGAATATGCCGACACTCGATTCTCAACGCCAGCCGAGGTCAATGCTGTTCGCTTGGAATGCGGTCAGTCTGCCCTCACGATTGCGATGCCAGAGGAAGAAAAAGAACTGATTCTTTTTAGAACTGGGGGAAAGGTCTACTGCGTTTATGTAGTTGCTTCAGAAGAAGACATGGTTACCACAAGAGAATATGTAATTGAGAACCTCAAAGTTGAATGATTAGCTTATATGCTTGAAAAGGTATAATAACTTCAAATTTGTGTCCGAGAAACCGGGTGCGATTCAGCCCCTGCTGGACATCTTGGTCAGTTCAATCTGGTGAGCCATTATTACCACTTCCTTTAGTAAGTTAATAAGACAATCTTACCAGAAGTGCAATGGCACTCACCTTGTATATGAATAACAGGAAAACAGCTTGACAGGACGAAAGGTAAGTTTTAACATACAAGGAGAAGGACCGGATGGAAAAGGAGGCGAGTATGGCCAAAGAGGAGTACGAGAAGGAATACAGCGACGCGATGGAGGATATCGGGGTCGCCGTGATCCAGATGTCCGACCTCATGCGCGACTTCATGGACGTCCGCTACCGCATCAGCCGGGGGGAGTCCTTCCTTCTCACCCACAGCTCCAAAGCCATCGCCTACATCCGTCCCTTAACCGAAGAGGATCTCATCGCCGACGAGAAGAAGGGCGAAGACGACCAGATGGAGATCTGGGGCATCGAGGACATCCGCACCAACCGGGACGAATTCATCTTCAACATGAAGGACGGCCGCTCCATCATCCTCGGCTACCGCTCCAAGACCCTGGCCCTGATCACCTCAGAGGTCCCGCATGAATACCTGGAGAAGTACAACGCCGCCTGGGCCACCTTCGCGAGTTTAGACCGCAAGGGACGTTGGGAGGAAAGGCGCAAGCAAGAGATGGCGTCTTCGTGACAGAATTTGCCTGATTGAAGGGAGACAAGATGGCCAGAAGAATCGTTAAAGGTATCTACTGGGGAGAGACTCTGATCGCCGAGTGCCCTTTCTGTAAACGGCTCGTTGATGAGCACGAACTCGGTTGTACCCACATTGTTCGGGGCGAAACAAGAAACGGCTCCAGGTTCGAATTCAAGGGTTAAATCAAGGGGCAGGGCCGCGAGAGCTTCTCGGAAGAAAATTCAGAACTCGTTAGCAAACTCGTTAGCAGATTCTCAAAAAATCCAGAGAAAAAGAAAAGCAGGCCGGATAATATACTATCTGACCTGCTATAATTCTGGTGGGCGTTAAGGGATTTGAACCCATGACCCCTTGCTTGTAAGGCAAGTGCTCTCCCGCTGAGCTAAACGCCCGTGAACAAAGGATATTATAACACCGTAACCGCTGGAGCGGCTCAGCGTTTTCAGGCCTCCACCATCGGCTCGTAGTCGAAGAGGGTGAACTCGAAACAGGCGCCGTCGTCGTTGTATGACTTGACCTCCCCGCCGTAGACCTCCACGATGCGCTTGACGATGGAAAGCCCCAGCCCGCGGCCGCCCTCATCGCCCTTAACGAAGGGCATGAACAACGTATCTTCGAGGTAGCCGGGTATGCCGGCCCCATTGTCCCTCACCAGATAGCTGTTTTCGCCGGTCTTGAGGATGGAGATCTCAGGTGAAGCGGTATCGGCGAACCTCATGGCGTTGCGGATGAGGTTGGAGAAGAGCTGGTACATGTGGACGGGGTTGGCCTTGATCCTTCCCAGGTTGTTGGTGCGGTAAGACGCCCCATAGGACGTGCCGGCCAGCTCCGAGAGGATGTCCCGCACCATCTCGCCCAGATCGACCTCTTCCAGCTCAACGTTCCTGTCGCTCATCTCCGCCATTTCCAGCAAGCCGTCCAGCAGGGCGTTTATCCTGTCGATGGTCTTATCGATTATCCCGACCACTTCTTCCATCTGCTGCCGGTTGTCTCCGGGAGACTCGGCCAGGGCCTTCAATGTCGACGCGGCTATCTTCACTGAGCTAAGGGGCGACTTGAGGTCGTGGGAGACGGTGTGGTCGTAGACTTTTAGTTCCCGGTTCATGCGTTCGATCGCCCTTTCCCACCCCCTGCGGTCGGTGATGTCCCGGTTCGAGAAGATCGCCCCTATGGGCTCGCCCCTCTCATCGAAGATGGGGTTGCCGAGGGACTCCAGCCAGATCCAGCGCCCGTCGGCATGCCGGGTGCGGTACTCGACCTTACCTGGGCGCGCCTCTGCTCGCGCCGCCATGAACTCCGCTGTCGCCGCGACCAGGTCGTCCGGATGAACGAACTCGAAGATGTAGTGGCCGAGGTAATGGTCCGGTTTGAACCCGGTGACGGCTTTGCAGGAAGGGCTGACGTAGCGGTAGACGCCTTCCATGTCCACCTGGCCCACGATATCCTGCATGGCCTCGCTGATGCGCCGCAGCCTCAACTCGCTGGCGCGCAGCTCTTCCTCCACCTCCCGGCGCTGCACGGCCACGGCGGCCTGGTAGACAAACGCCTCCACCAGGTCGGGGTTGTCCACGCGCTTGTCCCCGAGGGTGATGATGACCACCGCCCCGAAGAGGTCTTCCAGGTGCTTGACGGCCATAATGTACAGTTCCCCGAGCCGGAATGACTCCCAGAGCCTCGACCACATCTCATTAGGCATTGTGGGGTTGAGCAGCTCGTGCAGGCCCCCGGGCATCCTCACCAGGCCGCTGGAGACGAGCCGTCCTTTTAACCTGGGGTTCACGGCGAACTCCGTCTCCCGGAAGTCCCACCCCAGCACGCTCGTGGCATAGTCCAGCCTCTTTTCCTCACCCAGTATTACCCGAGGGAATACCGTCTCGCGGGCCTCGTCATAAGTGAGGACGAAGACGAAAGCATCGTCCACCAGGGCTTGCAGCTTCTCGCCGATCAAGGCGTAGATGTCCTCTTCGGGGGAAAGAGCCACGAAGGCGATGGCGGTCTCCGAGAGGAAGGCCATGTCGCGCAGATGGCGTTTTTCCGTCTCTTCCGCCTGCTTAAGCTCGGTGATGTCGCTGAATATGCCGAGAGCGCCTTTGAAGCGGCCCTGTGGATCGAACCTGGGGTTTGAGGTAATGCGGATGACCCGCATGGTCCCGTCCGGCCGGATCACCTCCAGTTCGTAGGTGCTCTTGATCCCCTGCCTGCGCTGCCGGGTCTGCTCCAATACGATCCGGTAACCGTCTTCACCGACGAACTCTCTCAAGCTGCGTCCGAGTACTTTGCCGTCAGGGACGCCGAAAGCCCGGTGGGCGGCCTGGTTGGCAAACCGGAAGATCTCCTTCTCGTCCAATAGCGCTATTCCCACCGCCTGGTTTTCCACCAGCTCGCGGTAGTTCTCTAGCTCCCGCACGCGCTCGCCGATCTCCTCGGCAAGCATGGACACTCCCCTGGCGATGGTATCGACCTCATCCATTTCCGCGGTGACAGGCAGGTCGATGTCGCAGTCGCCGGAAGCGATGCTGTCCAGGGCCTCGGATATCTTGTGCAGCCGTCCCGCCTGATTGTCCGGCCCTGGCCACGGGGCTATGCTTTCAGCCACTCTTCAGCCTCCCCGACGTCGCTGGTGCCCACTTCCTTGTTGGTGGATTCGAGTGCCAGGGTGCCGTCTTCGAACCATGATTCGGTTGTGCTGGTGGTCACGCGAGAATCGCCCATAGTGTCCCGCTTTGAGTTCCCCAATGCCTATAGAATGTAAAAATATTCTATCACACGTCATGGCGGGAGCGCAGTTTCCTGATCACGTAAAGGAGTAGCAGGCCCAGTGGCACCAGGATGGCGGCGAAGCCGGCGTAGGCGACGTAGCCGAGCCAGGGGACGATCGCCCGGACCTTCCCTTTGACTCTGTTCAGGGAGACCGGGATGGCATCCGGACCTTCCGCCGCATCCCCCATGGTGATGAAATAGGTTACGCCGTCCCTTTCGGCCACGGCGATGATGCGGTGGGTGTTCTTGCCGACAATGGGGTCGATAAAGGTAATGATGTCTCCCACGGAGTAGGAGTCCTGAGGGACTACGATGATCATGCTGCCCGTCCTGATGGTGGGCTCCATGGAGCCGGAGATGATGATCTCGGCGTGAAACCAGGGGTTGACGGGTGAGAGGAGGAGGAGCAGGTCGACGAGGATTATAAACGCCAGAAGGGCACAGGCTGTTAGCACAAGGATATAGAAGACGGCCCGGTGTTTCTCGCGCAGAGGTTTCAAAGACACCTCTTTGGACCATAAATCTTGCATAGTTTGATTATAGCCCGCACCGGCCGGGCATGGCAGGCACGAAGGGAGGACGACATGGAGGAGACATTGCCGCGTTTCCGCGAGAAGGCGCGGGAGATACTGGAGGGCGGTTCGAAGCTGGAGACGGAGGAAGACTACCGGGAGCTGCTCTGCGGTGACTGCGCTTTCTACCATCACGGGGAGGAAGAGAACGAGGAGTGCGGTTCCTTCCTTCTACTCCGGGCCCTGTTGGAGCGGGACGCCTTCGACCTGAGGAAGGCGCTGGATGCCCTGGAGTGAGGATGGCCGGGCGGGTGGGGACGGCAGGGGATACCTCGCGCTGGGGGAAGGGGTCTTCCTGAAGAGGCTTGAGACGCCCTGCGCCTACAACGCGCGCACCGACGATCTCTACGAGTTGTCGGACGATGCCCTCGGGTTCCTGCGGAGGTGTGACGGCACCCTGACGGTAGCGGAGCTGACGCCCGGAGGTCCCGAGGAAGAAGAGTTCCTCTCCTTCTGCCTGGAGGAGGGAGTGCTCGAGCATCTGGAGGGCCCGGCCAGGCGCGACGTGCGGGTGGGGAAGAACTCCACGCCGTCCCTGCGTTACCTGGCGGTGGAGGTTACCGGCCGCTGCAACCTGCGCTGCCGCCACTGTTACCAGGGAGGCGGGTTCGGGGATGCCGGCGGGCCCGGCGCCTCGGACCTCGACCTCGGGGCGCTGGAAGTGGTCCTGGAGGAGTTCGCGGAGATGGGGGGACTGCGGCTGATGATCACCGGCGGCGAGCCCCTTCTCTATCCCCGCTTCGCGGAGATAAACCGGCTGCTGGCCGGCCGCCCCTACCGGCGGGTGCTGATGACCAACGGGACCGTGATCCCTGCCGGCGGTTACGCCTCTCTCAACTTCGACGAGGTCCAGTTCTCCATCGACGGCCTGGAAGAGGGGCACGACTTCCTGCGCGGGCCCGGCAACTACGGGCATTCCATGCGCGCCCTGGAGGAGGCGCTGGCCGTAGGGCTGGAAGTCTCGGTGGCCACGATGCTGCACGCGCGCAATCTCGACCAGGTGGCGAGGCTGGGGCTTCTTTTAAAAGAAAAAGGCGTCTTCTCCTGGACCCTGGAGTTCCCGGTGCCGGAGGGGCGGATGCGGGATGATCCGGAGATGATGCCGGACCTTGCGGCCGCCGTGCCCCTGATGGACCTGGAGTGGGGGCAGGGGGTGCACGAAGGTGCCGCGGGTTATGCCTGCGGGACGCATCTGGCAAGCGTCCTGCCGTCGGGGTTCCTGGTCAAGTGCGACTATTACGCCGGCGTCACCGGGGGCGGCGTCGCCGGCGGGCTGCGCCGGGCCTGGGAGGACCTGCCCAGGGCGCTTCTGGAGGGGGTCTGCGTCGGCTGCGACTTGCTCCAGGAGTGCGGCGGCGGCTGCCGCTACCGCGCCTTTCTTCTCAAGGGGGAAGGCGGGCCGGACCCGGTGATGTGCGCGAGGCATGGCCACCTGCCATGACCCGTCGCGGCACGGTGTACTCTACGGGATTTTGGGAATAATATTGAAAGGTACGGGAAGCAGGCATAGGTTCAGCGCTAGGAGGTGTTGAGATGACGATCAAGAAGATCAGCCGGAAGACCGGCGGGACCTGCAAGTGCAACAAGAGCTGCGGTTGAAGTCCGCGCTCGGAAAAGGGCAGGGGGGCTCCGGCCCCCTATTCTTTTACCCCAAAGTTAAACCGGGCACGAGGTTGTAGAATATAGATACGGCGATGCGGCGATGCGGCGGTTCGGAGTTGGGGAGTAGTCGAAAGGAGTGGGGCATGGAAGCCGGGGAGATAATCGCGCGCTTTAAATCCATCTGGGAGAAACCTCTGGAGCAGGGGCGTGCCCTGCGCCAGGAGGGAAAGAAGCCCATGGCCTTCTTCTGCAGCTATGCCCCGGAGGAGATCATGCACGCCGCCGGCTTCACGCCGGTGCGCCTGATGGGCGCCGCGCGCAGCATCTCCGCGGCCGACGCTCACCTGCAGGCGTACTGCTGCTCGGTGGCCCGCACCGATCTGGACCTGGCCCTGGAGGGAGAGCTGGACTGGCTGGAGGGCGCGGTCTTCGTGCAGACCTGCGACACCATCATGCGCCTGTCGGACATCTGGCGCCTCAACACCTCTTTCGGGTTCCACGCCGACCTCTCCCTGCCGGTGCGCATGGGTGAGGCCGCTTCCCTGCCCTTCCTGGTTAAGGAGCTGGAGGGGTTCAAGCGGGCAGTGGAAGAGTATGCCGGCCGGCCCGTTACGATGGAGGCACTACAGGAGAGCGTGGCTGTTTATAACCACAATCGCCATCTCATGGAAGAAGTCTACCGCCTGCGTCGAGAGCGCCCCGGCCTGCTGGACGGCGTGGGGGGCATGGCCTGCGCGGTGGCGGGGATGTGGATGAGCAAGGAGGAACACAACCGCCTGCTGGAGGAGTTGCTCGAGTCGCTGGGCGCGGACGGCGGGGAAGCGCGGGCGCGGGAGGGCGCTGGGACGCCGTTGTTTGTCAGCGGGAGTGTCTGCTCCACCCCGGACCTCTTCACCTTGGCGCGCGAGCTTGACGCCGACTTCGTCGACGACGACCTCTGCTGCGGGCACCGCTACTACGAGGGGCGGGTAGAGCTAGACGAGGGCGGCGGGGATGCGGTGGGGATCCTGGAGGCGATGGCCGAGCGGCTCTCCGGGCGCGTAAACTGCCCGGCCAAGCACTCGCTCACCGAAGACCGGGCGGACTACCTGATCGAGCGGACTCGCCGCTGTGGGGCGGCGGGGCTGGTCTTCTTTATCCAGAACTTCTGCGAACCGCACCTCTTCGACCACCCTTTCTTAAAACAGAAGCTGAAGGACGCCGGCATGCCCTCGCTGCTGCTCGAGAGCGACCTGCAGTCGTTTTCGCGGGGGCAGCTGCGAACGCGCCTGCAGGCTTTTCTCGAGACCATCCGCGGGATATAAGGAGGGGGTGCGGAGATGGGAGACGCTGAGAAGGCGGAGAAAGAACGGCGCAAGATCAAGTCGGCCGAGACCATGCGGGAGCTGATGACCCGCTACTATATCGAGGCCAAGACGGCGGCGGAGACGGGGCGCAAGGTGGCCTGGATCACCAGTGGGGGCCCGGTGGAGCCGCTCTACTGCTTCGACGTCATCCCCGTCTACCCTGAGAACCACGGCGTGATGTGCGGCGCCTCGCACATGGCGGTGGAGCTGGCCGAGGTGGCCGAGGAGCGCGGCTTCTCCCGCGACATCTGCTCCTATGCCCGCTGCGACTTCGGCTCCGCCTACACCCAGGGCGGCCCCATCGGCGGGCTGCCGCGGCCCGACTTTCTGGTCTGCTGCAACAACATCTGCAATACCGTGGTGAAGTGGTACGAGGAGCTGGCCCGCTACTTCGGCGTGCCGCTGTTCATCTACGACACCCCCATGGTGCGCGGCCCCATCAGCGAACACGCCATTGGCTACGAGATCGCCCAGATGAAGGAGTACTTCGCCTTCCTCGAGCGGATGACCGGGACTTCTTTTGATGAAGAGAGGTTCCTGGGGGTGGCGGCGAAGTCGCTGGCCGCGATCGGTTTATGGAAGGAGATCCTCTCCTGCGCCGAGAACAAGCCTTCCCCCATGACCTGTTTCGACGCTTTCATTTTGATGGCGCCGGTGGTGACCCTGCGCGGCACCGACGAGGTGATTTCTTTTTATGAAGGACTGCTTGCGGAGATGCGCCGTCGGGTTGAGGAGGGCATCGCCATGATCCCGGGGGAGAGGCGGCGGCTGCTGTGGGACAACATCCCCATCTGGTACGAGATGCGCAACCTGGGCAAGCTCTTCATGGAGGAGAAGACCTGCCTGGTGGCGGACACCTACACCAACGCCTGGACCTTCGACCGGGTGGACATCGAGCGGCCCCTGGAGAGCCTGGCCGAGGCCTACGCCTCCGTCTATCTCAACATCGACCTGGAGCAGATGCTCGAGCAGGTGGTGGCGCTGGCGGCCCGCTTCAAGGTGGACGGCATGATCATGCACTCCAACCGGAGCTGCAAGCCCTACTCGCTGGGCCAGTACGACCTGGCGCGCATGTTCACCAGGGAGACGGGGCTGCCGGCGCTGATAATCGAGGCCGACCACACCGACTCGCGCGTCTACGACCGGGCCGGCGTAGAGACGCGCATCCACCACTTCCTCGACATCCTGGCGTAGTAAAATTGGGGTCAGACCCCTTCTCCACTTTCTCCCCGTCAAGCTTTTTATTCCTGCGGATTTCCGAGAAAGTGGAGAAGGGGTCTGACCCCAATTTTAGCGGGAGTAGGCGGCGAGGGCGCGGCAGGCGGTGGTGAGGTCGTCGAAGACGAGGGCGCCGGCCAGCGCCAGCTCCTTCTTTACCCGCGCACAGAAGCTCGCCATTACCGGGTCGTCGGGGGCGCGGTTGTAGAGGTTGAAGGCGCAGGGTTTGCCGGCGGCCCGGGCGGCGTCGGCCAGCATCATCAGGCTGGCGCGGGCGCCTTCTTCTCCGAACAGCTGCACGCCGAAGTTGAGGGCGAGGTCAAAGAGGAGTATGTCGGTGCCCACCTCAGATGCCACCGCCTCGGTCACCAGCCTGAACACCTCGGGAGGGGTGAGGGGCGTGCCTATGTCCAGCGGGTTGGCGATCACTGACCCCACCGCCGGCAACACTTGCCGTAACAGGGCCTCGGTCTCACCGGAAAGCGGCGGCAGTTCCAGGCCGTAACGCTCGGCCAGGTCGGCCGCCTGGGCGCATATGGCGCCTCCTCCGCCCAGCACCAGCACCCGCTGCGCCGGCCTTCCCTCCAGGCGGTAGAAGCACTGGGCGATGGCCGCGATATCCTCCAGCCCTTCCGCCGGGATAACGCCGCACTGGCGGAAGAGGTCGTCCCAGATAGCGGCCGAGCCGGCCAGTGAGCCGGTGTGGCTGGCGACGGCGCGCCGGGCCACTTCGCCCCGCCCCACCTTCCACAGCACCATCGGCTTCTTTCCCCGCGCCTCCCGCAGCAGTTCGAACAGCGCCCGGCCGTCTCGCGTCCCCTCGATGTAGCCGCAGATGATCCGGGTGCCTTCGTCGTCCAGGAAATGGCGCAGCAGCTCGGCCTCGCTTAAGTCCGCGCCGTTGCCGTAGCTGACGATGGCGCTGAAGTCCATGCCCAGCCCCATGGCCATGCGCCCGAACTGGGCCGCGTAACCGCCGCTCTGGGAGATGAAGGCCAGCGGTCCCGGCGTGTGGGAGAAGTCGCGGCCGGGCAGCAGGGTCAAGGCCGTCACCGGGTTGTAGATGCCGAAGCAGTTGGGCCCGAGGATGCGGAAGCCCCCCTCGCGCGCCAGGCGCAGCGCCTCGCGCTCGAGTTCCTCTCCCTCCGGCCCGATCTCGCGGAAGCCGGCGGCCATTATAACCACCGCTTTGATGCCCAGGCCCACGCACTCTCGCAGGACGTCCATGCACTGGTAGGCCGGGACGGTGAAGTAGACCAGCTCCGGGGCCTCGGGCAGGGCCGACAGGCCCGGGTAAGCGGGCAGCCCCATGATCTCCGCGTCACCAGAGTGGATGGGATAGATGCGCCCCTTGTAACCCATCACCACCAGGCTGGCGAGGAAGAGCGAGCCGAACTTGAAGGGCTTGGCCGACGCGCCCACCAGGGCCAGGCTCTTCGCGTCGAGGATCTCCCGGACCGTCACGGCATCGGACATCTTAAGCCTCCTCTTTCTTCTTCCCCACAAGAATTATAAGCCAATACGGCGCCTCACCCTCTGCTATAATCGGGTTATGGCTGGCAACATATCCTACCTGGCTGAGATGACCACCCTGGAAGTAGACGCGCTGGACCGGGACGCGACCGTCTGCGCCATGGCCCTGAGCCCCATCGAGATACACGGCCCCCACCTCCCCCTGGGCACCGACGTCTTCATCGCCGAGGAAGTGCGCGACCGCGCCGTCTCTAAGATAAAAGAAGCCCACCCGCACTTCGACTATCTCTTCCTGCCCTCTTATTTCCTGGGGAGCGATACCGTCCCCGGCTCGGTGGCCTTCGACTCCCGCGCCGTCAACCTCACCCTGCTGGGCCTGGGGAATTTCCTGGCCTCGCGGGGCTTCCGCTACCTGCTGGTCTTCGACAACCACGGCGGGCCGCGCCACCAGATAGCCATCGCCAAGGCCGCCGAGCGCCTCTGGCGCAAGAAAGGCTTCATGCTCATCGCCCCCTTCCTCACCTTCTACCGCCGCATGATCGAGGACGACCCGGCCTTGCTCGAGCGCATCCAGGCCGCCCCCGGCGCTTGCGGCGACACCGACGACGACCACGCCGGCCTCAACGAGACCTCGCTGGCGCTGGCGGCCATGCCGGACCGCGTGCGTCCCACGTGGGAGAGCCTTGCGAGGACGGCTATCCGCAAGGGAAGGTGGCCGGGACGGCTGCTGGGCGCCGCCGCCGGGCTGGCCCGGCGCGCCGGGGCGGAGGAGCTGGGGCGCGACCTGGTGCACCTGGGGAACATGCTCAGCTGGACCACCGAGAAGAAGATGCCCATCTACATCGGCGAGCCCCGCGCCGCCACCCCGGAGGCAGGGGACCGCATGCTCGACGCCTTCGCCGACGAGGCGCTGGCCTGTTTCGAGGCCTGCCTGGCCGGAGCGCCGCCGCCGGCCCGCCCCCTTGGCTGGAGCCTGCGCTTCCTGGAGCCGAGCCGGGGCTAGCCCCTATGCCCCTGGTCTCATACCCCCTCGACCCTGATGCCGCACGACTTCAGCAGGCCGAGGATATTGTCACGCAGAAGCCGCGTCACCACTTCTTCCGGGAAACCGAAATAATCCAGGTCGGCCCGGAGCTGAGCATAGTCCCCGAAGCCGACGGGGTAGTCGGTGCCGTAGACGATACGGTGGGAGTAATCGGAGAAAAGCAGGTTCCACTCCCCGAGGTTCTTCTCCAGCTCCTCCGCTTCCAGCGAGTTGGCCATGTCGGGTAGCGGCACGCCGGTCCGCACATGCTCCGTGAACATGCGCATGCAGGACATGGAGTTGGTCATGTCCAGCCATACCTGGGGGAAGCGGTCCAGCAGTTCGCGGGCGAACCCGAAGGAAGGGAAAAAGGAATGCACCATCACCACCGGCATTCCCGGATATTCTTCCAGCACGCGCAGGAGGTTTTCTTTTTCCAGGCTGGCTCCGTAGAAGAGGTCGAACCCGGTGTGCACCAGCAGGGGCCGTCCCTGGCGGTCGAGCACCGAAAAGAGCGGGTCCATGGAGGGGTCGAAAGCCGGGAAGCGCTGGGCGAAGGGGTGGAGCTTCATCCCCACGAAGCCGTATTCCTCCAGGCAGCGCAGGGTCTCTTCTTCTTTATCGGGGTTTTCGATGTGCAGCGAGCCGAAGGGGAGGGCCTCGGGCACGCCGGCGCAGAAGTCGAAGTTATAGCGGTTGAGGTCGTGCGTCTCCTCCGGCCAGAGAGGGAAGACCAGGTTGAAGAAGAGGGTGACGCCACCCGCGCGGATGCCGGCCAGCACCTCTTCAGCCGTGATGTCATCTGCGAGGGGGAAGTCCGGGTTGAACGACTTGACCCAGCGCACCAGCCCGCGCATGCGGCGGGGAGGAAGGATGTGGACGTGCGGGTCGATCCAGACCGGTCCGGTGCCTTGCAAACTCTCACCTCCTCCCGGAATTATAGCGGATGAGAGTACCCTATGCTAAAATCGAGCTACCAGGGGAAGCGATAGATATGCACTCACTTCACACTCACATCTCAGGCAGGGTAGGTTACCGTACTGGCGCGCAAGCGCCGTGGAGGAGTATATGGGGAAGATTAAGGTCTGCGGGAAGTGTGGAGTTCCGAAGCTGGTCAGCAAGGAACAGGAGTGGCTGGACAACGGGGTCATCCGCCAGAAGATGGACTCCGCCAGCCGCATGGTCTTCTACGAATCCGACAATCTGAGCAGCCTGTTCGAAGGCATTGAGGAGATAGTCGGCCTTCCCATCGAACACATAGTCGTCGAGAGCAAGCGCAAGGACGTCAAGGGGTATACCGAAAAGATGCTCTCTCCCACGGTGCGGAGGATCGTGCGCCATATCGGGTTCGGAGTGGTGGCCGCGAGGCTGCGCAACATTGGGGCCTGCTACGGCTACGGAGCCATCGAGCTAGGGGAGGGCCGGCGCAATGGCGACGACGAAGACTACCAGACCATGATCATCAGCAACCCCCACTCCCTGATCTTCTTCGCCGGGGAGGTGCTTGGCGCCTGGGAGACCGTGGACGGGCGCGACAGCTATGTCACCTACGGAAAGATCGATGGCTCGTTCAAGGTGACAGTACACGTGGGGAAACACCCCATCGAATTGAGCGAGAGGTTGGAGGGCAAACACTATCCCTTCAAGCCCGGAAAGATGGACTTCAAAAGGTGCTCGCGCTGCGGGATCCCCCTGATCGTGGCTAATTACAAATGGGACCTGGTAGAGGGCACCATCCGGCATCCCAAAACCGGAAGGCGCATGATGATCATCTCGCCCGCGGGCATCGACGCCGTCTTCGGAGACCTGGAGGCGGAACTGGGCGAAGCCATACCGGAGGCGGTGGTGGAAGCCCAGCGGAGGTTCATCCTCGAGACCATGAGTGAAGTCGACTGGAAGAAGAACGAGGAAGAGTACCGGTCCATCCTGGCAAGGCGGGGCATGGGCCACGTCTCTTCCATGGAGCTGGACTCAGATCATCTCTCCGTAACCATCCAGAACGCCTGCATGCCGCTGCTGATGGTCGGCTCCATGCAGGGCTTCTTCGAACTGGCCTACGGGGTGAGGGAGACCGACTATTCCTGGAGCCTAGCCGAAGACGGCGACCTCACTATCAATGTCACTACAAGGTAAAATCAGTAAAATTGGGGTCCCAATTTTACTAACCTGGCCTTAAATAAATAGGTGAGGAGCCGACCTGTAAGCCGGATTCTGTACCCGGTAAAACCGGGCGGTGGCCATCCATCTGGGGCACGCATTACTGCGCGCCTCGTGCGGCCTACCCGAGCCTCGAGCGCCGCGGGCCGCGGCATCGGCTCCTATTTGGCCTTGCTTCGGGAGGGGTTTACCTAGCCAGCCCGTCACCGGGACTGCTGGTGGGCTCTTACCCCACCTTTTCACCCTTGCCGCCCCTCGCCCCGGAGGGCCAGGGGAGGCGGTCTACCTCTCTGTGGCACTAGCCGTCGGGTCACCCCGCCTGGGCGTTACCCAGCTCCCTGCCCTTTGAAGTCCGGACTTTCCTCAAGCACCGCCTCGCGGCGGTGCCCGCGGCCACCCGGTCGGCTCCTCACCCTTAATTATACAGGTGACTCTGCTATAATCTTTGCGGGATTCCGGATTTCTCGCAAAAGGAGAACGCATGACCCTCCCCCGGCATTTGAGTTATGAAGACATCGCGCACAGCGACCCGTTCATGATAGAGGTCATCGACTACCTCTCCAGCCTGGTGGGCAAGCAGGAACTCTTCCTGGTAGGCGGGTACCTGCGGGACTTCATGCTCGGAAACCCCGCCAGGGATGCCGACTTCGTCTCGTCACGCGATCCCCGGTGGCTGGCCGGCGAAACCGCCATGCGCTACGGCGGAAAGTTCTTCACCATCAAGGAAGAACAGGACATCCACCGGGTAATCATCCATTTCGAGGACCGCGTGTACACCCTCGACTTCTCGCCTATCAAGGGCTCAAGCCTCGAGGACGACCTATCGCTGCGGGACTTCACCATCAACGCCATGGCCATGGACATCTGGAGCTTCGCCCTGCAGCGGGAAGCCATCCTGCCTCGCGACCTTATCGACAAGCACTACGGCTGGAGGGACCTCTCCCGTCTCGTGTTGAGAGAATGCCACAAGGAGTCGTTCCTCTCCGACCCGGTGCGGGTGCTGCGGGCCATGCGCTTCCGGCACCTGCTGGACATGGAAGTGGAGGAGCGCACCCTCAATCATATGAAGAAGTACGCCAACCTGCTCTCCCGTGTACCGGGCGAAAGGGTGGCCGCCGAACTGCTGGAGATCCTCTCCGGCCCGGGCACCTCGGCCATCTTCGAGTACCTGCAGGACAACGCCATCCTCTATTATCTCTTTCCGGCGCTGGCTCCCCTGGCCGGCGTTCCGCAGAACTACTACCATCACCTCGACGTCTGGAAGCACACCCTGCTGACCCTGAACGAACTGGACCGCTTGATCGAGCGCCCGGACGAGAAGTATCCCCGCCATGCCCTGATGATAAGGGAGCACCTGCGCAGGCCTCTCATGTACAGCTATTCCCGTGCGGCGGTGCTCCGCCTGGCGGCCCTCTTCCACGATACGGGCAAGGCCGCCACCACACAACGGGACGAGACGGGCAGGATCCACTTCCACGGTCATGCGGAACGCAGCGTCGAGGAAGTCGAACGTGCGGCCGGGTACCTGCGCCTGTCGCGCCGCGCCTCCGGTTTCCTTTCGAGCGTGACGGGAAGCCACATGCGCATCGCCTCCAGCCTGGCCGGCGGCCCCACCCACAAGGGCGTTGTCCGCCTGGCCCGCGACCTGGGAGAGGAGACGGTGGACGTGGTCCTCCTATCCACCGCCGACCGTTTCGCCACCCTGGGCGAGGCCTCCACGCCGGAAGGCCTGCAGGCTTTCGTCGGGCTCTGCACCGAGCTGCTCGAACAGCGTGAGACCGACGAGGAGGTCAAGCCGCTCATCAACGGCGGCGATCTACTGGTCCACCTCGACATGCGGCCGGGCGAGAGGATCGGATCTCTCCTGCGGCAGGTCCGGGAGGCTCAGCTGGAGGGCAAGGTCGCCAACAAGGAAGAAGCACTGGAGTGGGCGAAGGTTGCCCTGGAAGCAGACGGAGCAGATGAAGATTAGAAGGGAGGCTCCGGTGGTCATTAGGTCTCTGGCAAAGAAGAGCATGGCCGGCATGGCTGGTATCGGTGTGGGCGTGATCACCTTTGCCGAGTTGCTGCGCCGCGCCGACCGGCGCAGGGTCAGCGACTGGGACGGCGAGCCATACGCGTCGCCCGCGGGGGGAGTGGACTTAGAAACGGTCTCGGCCGACGGGACCCCCCTCCACCTGGTGGTGCACGGCGAGGGTGACAGGACCGTCTTCCTGCTGCATGGCTGGGTCTGCAACAGCACTTTCTACCGCTACCAGCAGCGTTACCTGCAGGAAGGTTACAAGGTGGTCTCCCTGGACCTGCGGGGGCACGGCAAGTCCGGCTCACCCTCCAACCGGAAGTACGACATAGACCACCTGGCCGAAGACCTCAAGGCCGCCGTCGACCTGATCGGCCCCGAGCGGTTCGTGGTGGTCGGCCACAGCCTGGGAGGGTTCACCACCTTCCGTTTCTTCGGGCGTTTTTCAAAGGAGTATCCCGGGCGCCTTAAGGGTCTGGTGATCGTCAGCTCGAGCGGTTTTCCCCTGGAAAGGGGGGTCATATTCGGCTGGGCTTTCAGGGCGTTCTTCCCCTTCCCCCTCGATCCCCTTCTGCGGATAACCGCGCGGATCGGCTTCATCGCCGAACCCATGATGAAGTTGTTCAAGCACTCGCTGCCGACCTACACCTTCGCGCGCCTGGCGACCTTCGGCCGGAAGCCTGCCGGTGAAGATGTGGAACACGTTCTGGAACAGATCATGAGCACCCGTTGGGCCTCGCTGGTCATGGCTGCCAAGACCTGCATTGAACAAGACAACACGCACGTCCTCCCCGAAATCGACGTTCCTGTCCTGATGCAGGTGGGAGGCCAGGACCTTCTCATGAGCCTGGGGGTGACCGAGGAGACGCTGAGGCTCATACCCGACGCGCGCCTCGAGGTCTATGACGGCACGGGCCATTGCGTTCTGCTGGAGAAGCACGACGAGGTAAATTCCGACCTGGACGAGTTTCTCCGGCACGTCTTCGCCCACTGATGTCGCGGCGGCACGCGATATGGACAATCGAGGCCGCGGGCTCGACAATTGAGATAAGTAAGAAGAGCACATGATCGGGGGTAGGATCATGAGGAGCGGATGGGGCCAGGTGGGGCTTGCCGGCACGGCAGCGGGACTTGGCGCCGCGGCCTTAGCGGCAGCGGCGGTCCGGCGCGCCGACCGGAAACGACACAGCGGCTGGCGGGGTGAGGACTGCGCGTCGTCGCCCGGGCGGGAAGTGGAGATGGTCTCCGCCGACGGCACCCGGCTGCGCGCGCTGGTCCAGGGCGAAGGGGACAATACCGTCTTCCTCTCTCACGGCTGGTGCTGCAACCGCGCCGTCTTCCGCCATCAGCAGGACTTCCTCCGGGATGACTATAAAGTAGTCACCCTGGAGTTCCGCGGTTTCGGCCGCTCCGAGCCCCCGGCTAACGGGCGCTACGAGGTGGAGTGGCTGGCCGAGGACCTCAAGGCCGCGGTGGACTTCTTCAACCCCGGGCGGTTCGTGCTGCTCGGGCACAGCATGGGCGGGTTCACCTCCCTGGCTTTCTTCCGGCGTTATGCGGAAGAGTACCACGGGCGGCTCAAAGGGATGGTCCTCATCAACTCCAGCGGCCTCCCGCTGGACCAGGGGATAATCCTGGGGGGTCTGATAGAGAGGTTTTACCCCTTTCCCTTGGACCTCATCCTGAGGACCGGCGCGCGCCTGGGCTTCCTCATCGATCCCTTCGAGAAAATGATCAAGAACACCTTGCCCATCTACATGGTCGTGCGCTCCATAGGATTCGGAAGAAAGCCCCCTGGCGACGCGGTGGTGCTGTTGAGGGAGATGGTCTTAGGCACCCCCATAACCTCGTTTCTCCTGGGCGCCAAAGCCTGCATCGATGTCCGCAACCAGGATGTCCTGCCCTGCGTCGACGTGCCGGTGCTGAGCATAATGGGCTCGCGGGACGTCCTCACCAGCCTGGAAGTCAACCAGAAGACGGTGTCGCTCATTCCCGACGCCCGGCTGGAAGTGCACGAGGGCGCCGGCCACTGCGTCCTGCTGGAGAGGCACCAGGAGGTCGACGCGGAGATCGGGGCATTCCTGCGGCAGGTCTTGGTCGGAAGTGAAAGGCCGGTGTGAGATGTCGTTCGAGATGGAAGGCGTGCTCGTCGGACACGCTCATGACGAGGAAGGGCTGACAGGAGTCAGCGTGATCATCTTCCCGGACGGGGCGGTGGGGGGAGTCGAGGTGCGGGGCGGTGCTCCGGCTTCGCGCGAGACCGACCTCCTGGACCCCCTGTGCATGGTAGAGAAAGTAAATGCCATCGTGGTGGCGGGAGGCAGCGCCTTCGGGCTGGCGGCCGCGGACGGGGCCGTCAGGTATCTGGAGGAAAAGGGCTGGGGCTACGACGCCGGGGTGGCCAGGGTACCCATCGTGCCAACGGCCGCCATCTTCGACCTCGGAGTCGGCAGCGCCCTGTCCAGGCCGGACGCCGCCATGGGCTACGAAGCCTGCCGGGCAGCAACGGCCGACCTCTCCCGCCAGGGCAGCGTGGGCGCGGGGATGGGGGCTACCGTGGGCAAGGCCCTGGGCTATGACTGGTGCATGCGGGGAGGCTGGGGATTCGCCTCCTTCACCGGCGGGCAGGGGCTGGTGGTCGCCGCTTTCGTGGCGGTCAATACCTTCGGCGACGTCGTGGACGAAGCGGGCAGCATCATCGCGGGGGTCAGGGACCCGGAAGGGGGCTTCCTCGACACCGAGCTCTTCCTGGAGAATTGCGTGGGCGGAGACGTCGCCTGCCCCGAGGGGACCAACACCACCATCGGGCTTATCGTCACCAACGCCAACCTGGACAAAGCCGGGGTCAACTGGGTGGCGCGGTGCGGGCACAACGGCCTGGCCCGCTCCATGCGTCCGAGCCACACCAAGATGGACGGAGACACCGTTTTCTCGGCCGCCGCGGGTTGTGTCGAGGTGTCGGCCGACCTGGTCGGGGTCATCGGGGCTCGCACCATGGCCAGGGCGGTCCGCAGCGCCGTTCGCGAGGCAAGCGAGGCGCCGGGCATTCCTGCTGCTTCAGGCATGGGAAAGTGATGGGAGGACTGGCTGTGGATATGTTTGAGGCCATGGAGACGAGGCACAGCACCAGGGCGTTCGACCCCGGTCGTGAGGTCGACTCCGAGCTTGTAGAGGAATTGCTGCGTTGCGCCTGCCTGGCGCCTACGGCCGGCAACGTCCAGCCCTGGCGCTTCTTCGTGGTGAGGGAGCAGGGGCTAAAAGAAGCACTGGCGCGCGCCGCCCTGGGCCAGGAGTTCATCTCTGAAGCCCCCCTCGACATCGTGGTCTGCGCCGACCTGAAGGCCCATGCATCCTCCTACGGTGCGCGGGGCTCCGAACTCTATGCTGTCCAGGATACGGCCGCGGCCACCCAGAACCTCCTGTTGACCGCCACCGCTCTGGGCCTGGGCTCATGCTGGGTCGGGGCCTTCAAGGAAGATACGGCGGCGGAGGCGCTGAACCTGCCCCGGCATATCAGGCCGATGGCCATCGTGCCCATCGGCTATCCGGTGAAGCCGGGCAGTCCGCCGAACAAGCTCTCCCATCACCGCCTCACCACCTACCTGGAGTGACCTTTCAGGGAAAGGTGACCTCGGGAAAATCCTCGAAACGGGAGACCATGGTCTCGACACCCGTGAGCTTGCCATCGGTGTAGTCGAGCACCGCTTCCTGGTAGAAGAGGATGATTACGCTCTTACCTTCGGAGTCGGTGAATTCGGAGTCCTGGTAGGGTTTGCCCAGCATGCTCTCGGCCTCGGTCAGGCTGAGGTCCGGGCCGAAATCTTCGGGCTTGAGGGTAGTGGGCGGGTACTTGCCGGACTGGTCCTGGACCGTTTCTTTACGGATCCGGCGGCCCTGGTGGAAGGTGTAGGACTCCTGCAATGAGAAGTAGGTCCAGGTCTCGACGCGGTCACTGGTAAGCGGGTCCATGGTGATGAAGAAATGGCTGGGGTAACCGTACTCCGAGATGAGACGGGTCTGGTCCGAAGAGAGGGCGACGGTGCTGCCCAGGTCGACCAGGGGGCTGAATTCCTGGGCGGTAGAGGGACTGTAGGCCTCCTCCTTCCCGCCGCAGCCTCCCATGGCCGAAAGGCCCGCAACCAGCAGCAACATGGCAATGCAGGCGGTCACTGCTCCCCTTATAGCTATTCGGGTCATGGTACCCCCTTTCTTCCACCCGTCGATACGACTGACTCTATGTTATTATAGGCGAGTCATGAGCAAGAAGATGTACAGGCAGATAACAGCCTTGTTGGCCATCGGCCTGGCGTTCGCGCTTTTCCCCGCGGGAGGCTGTGGGGGGAGCGGCGGCGACGTAGGCACCGTCCGCCTGCGCGACCTCTCCGAGCCCGCCTCGTTTGCGGCACTTTACCCCGTCAGCGCCGACGTGCAGCCTTCCCTGGCGGAGAAGGCCGGTGGCACCGGCCTGACCGGGGTGGCCGGGCTCGACGTTTCTTCGCTGAGCCCGCAGGCCCGGGCCCTTCTTTCCAGCAACGGCTTCGTGCTCACTCCGGGCGGCGCCGGAGAGATAAACCAGGAATACCAGGAGACGGACGCCCCCGCTTTCGTCACCCTGGACTCCCTCTCCCGGGCTACCCAGGTCCTCTACGAGCGAACCATGGCCGGCCTGGAGAACGGCCGGCTCAACCGGGATCTGCGCGAACTGACCGCGGCCATGCTCGAGGTGGCCGGGGCCTTCCGGCGGGAGGCAGGTGACAAGACCAGTCCGGCAGCCCTGGCCGTGCAGGAGTTCTTCGGCTTGGCGGCCCGCCTGCTCGACCCCGCGGCGGAATTGCCGCCCGAAATCGAGGAGGTGGTGGGGCGGGAAGCTCGGCTCATCGAGGCGGCGGCGGGAAAGGACGAGTCGCCCATATTCGGTTACACGGAGGATTATAGCCGGTACTTGCCCCGGGGACGTTATGCCGCCAGCGAGGAAGCGGCGCGCTATTACCGCGCGGTGACCTGGTACGAGCGCATGGCGATGCGCCTACGGCCGGGGAGCGGTGCGGACATGAGGGAGAAAGGGCGCGAGGAAACAAGGCAGGCCATCACGATGGTGGCCGGGCTCCATGCGGCACGGGTGGGGCAGGAGGATGCCCTGGCGGTCTGGGAGCGCCTGTTCCAGGTCCTGAGATATCTTGACCGGGGCACGGATGACCTGAACGTCTACGATTACACCAACCTGATGGAGGAGGTCTACGGGAAGGAGTTCACCCTCTCCCGGCTGGAGTCCGATGTCGACTTGGACATCTTCATCGACAAGGCCCTGGCCCTGCCGGAACCGGCCATCTCGCAGGCGGCTGCAGGCGACGGTACGGGCAGCGGTGCCGCCGGGCTGAGCCTGCTGGGGAGGCGCACCTCACCGGACGAATGCATTCTTGAGCAACTCTCGGAGCCCACCCTGAACGGGCGCGCCATGCCGCGCGGCCTGGATGTGCCCGCCGTCATGGGTTCGGACGCGGCGTTGGCCATGAACCTCTCCCTCTACGATGACGCCGCGGTAGAAGGCTACGAATCGGGGGTGGGGTCGTTGGAGCGGGAACTGGCTAACCCGGGACCGCAGGTCGCAGCCGCCAGCTTCTACTGGAGCAGGCTTTACGCCTCCCGGCAGGTGTTGACGGTGCCGGGAGAGGGTTACCCCGCCTTCATGCGCAATCCTGCCTGGGTGGACCGCTCGCTCTACGCTTTTCTCGGCGCCTGGGCTGACCAGCACCGGCAGGACGCCATACCAGTGGAAACGGAAGAACTCGAAAGCGGCGGCCCGGCCGCGGGGGCTGCTTACTCCCTCCCGGGATACGTTGAGCCCTGTCCCGAGGCCCTGGCCCGCCTGGCGATGACCGTCGACATGATGCGCCGGGGGTTGAGTGACCGGGGCATGCTGGACCAGCGGGATGGGGAGAAGCTGTCGGCCCTGTATGCCCTGCTGGTCAAGTTGAAGGGGGCGGCCGAGAAGGAACTGAAGGGCGAGCCCTTCACGGACGAAGAAACCGAGGTCCTATCCGGCTTCGGCGAGACCCTGGAGAGTCTGATTGCGCCACCCGGACAAGCGGCCGGGGATTCCATCTCCGCCCTGCCGGTTGTGGACGGCGTACACGTCGATCCGGAGACCGGGGAGACGCTCTACGAGGCGGCCGGCTACCCCGTTATCTATCACGTCATCGTGCCCTACCAGGGCGGCCGCTATTACACCAGGGGCGCCGGCTACAGCTACTACGAGTTTCGCGGTTTTTCCGGCGAAGGGATCGACGACGGGTCCTGGCGGTCCGGGTTGGAATCCGGTCAAGCCCCCGATGCCCCCCCTGGGCTTCTTCGTTCCTGGCTCCCTGACGCGCCGCGAATGCCGCCATGGCTTTATAATGTTATGTGATCATAAAACAGACCCGCTGGAAGGAGGATGTAGTGCCCGATAAGGACAAGAAGCCGGCCGTGAAGATCATGAAAAACGACAAAGCGGCTGGAGGGGAGGAACTGGTGTCCCTGCAGGAGGGGAGATATGGCGCCTCGTGGTTCGTAGCCGTCATCGGGCTTATCCTCGTCGCCTATTTCTTCGTCATCCTGGTTATCAGTAACACCGTCATCCTCAAGACGGTGATCGACAACCAGGGGGGCGCTTCGGCGTGGGCCTCCACCCTGGCCGTCTGGCTATCGGCCAACATCCCGGTCATCGCCTACGGGGCCACTATCTTCATCATCGGATATAGCCTGACCCTGAAAAAGAAAGGCTTCTTCCCCCGCGGACGGCAGCTGCTCCGCCTTTTCGGCGTCTGCACCGGCTTCATCGCCGTCGCCTTCCTGGTTCTGGGCCTCCTCCACGTCTTCGTGCTGCCCGGGGACGAACTGGTGGGCTTCTCAAACAACCTGGAGTTCTACGGCCTGCAACTCTCCCACATAATCGCCTGGTGTTCCATCCTCGGGGCGATCACCGTCTACTGCTGGCTCCCCAAGAAAGCCGGAGCGAAAGAAGATCAGGGCGTATAGCCCATGACATTGTCGCCGCCGGGGCACCACCCCTGGTAGAGGAAGTAAATAGGTCGTTCCGCCACCACCGGCACGTCGGAGATGATCTCGATGGAGAGTTCCCTGTTCGCCCCAACGACGTCGTTGACGTAGATGGTGGAGCGGGAAGAAGGGCTCACGGTGAAGGCTTGCGGGACAACCGTGCCGTCACTCAGCATGTACCGTATCTCGATAGTCGCGCTGTCCGAAGCCGGGTTCTGCAGGCAGAGCCACTCCTCGAAGCCCGGCCCGGTGTAGCCTTCCGCGAAGTACCAGCTGACCGAAGGGTTGAGGGCGCCCGTCACCACATGCCCTCCTTCCCACTGGCCGCGGTAGGAGAAGTACATGGGACGCTCGGCGATGAACGGCGAGTCCGAGAAAGCATGCATGGAGACGTTCCGGTCTGGCCCCACCTCGTCGTTGACCCTGATGGTGTAGCGGGAATTCGCCGGCACGTCATAGTCCATGGTAGTGCTGCCGCCGTTGTCGAACATGTAGGTGACAGAGACCACGGCGGCCGAATCGCCGGGGTTCTGCAGGCAGAGCCACTCCTCGAAACCGGCGCCGGTGTAGCCTTCCGCGAAGTACCAGTCATAGGCGGAGAAGGTGGAGCCGCTGGAGATGTGCCCTCCGGCCCAGGCTCCGCCGTAAAGGAAATACATGGGCCGTTCCGCCACGATGAGGTCGTCCGTGCCGTCGCTGTTCCCGTCACCGGTCAGGACGGCCATGGAGACGTCGTAGCCTTCCCCGATGTATGCGTCCACCGGGATGGTGGTGCGGGTGTTGGCCGGCAGCCCGAAAGTTTTCGAGGTGGACAACCCCGGGCCGTTGAAGGACACCTCCGCTTCCGTGCCCCAGCCGTTGGGGTTCTGCAGGCAGAGCCATTCGTCGAAACCGGGCCGCGTGGTCCCTTCGGCGAAGAACCAAACGCTGGAGGGCGTAGTCACGCCCATGAGGTCGTGGCCGCCCGGCCAGGCTCCGTTGTAGTTGAAATACATGGGCCTCTCGGCGATGAAGGGCATGGTGGAAGTCAACCGGGTCGACAGCTCCCGGCCCTCTCCGACCTCGGCGTTGACGTCAACGGTCCGGCGGGAGTGGGGCTGGACCTGGTAGTCCCTCTCCTCCACGGTCCCCGAGGTGAACATGTACTCGGAATGAATCGTGATGGTGGTGTCGCCGGGGTTCTGCAGGCAGAGCCATTGATCGAAGCCGGCGCCGGTATAGCCTTCCGCGAAATACCACTCCTTGGCGATCTCCGGCTCGATCAGGAAGAGGGTGTAGGGTTCGTCGGAGAAACGGAAAGCGCACTGCACCTCGAGGGCGTATTCCACTCCCGCCTGTACCGGGGCCACGAACCCCTCCGGCTGTCCCAGGCCGCCGGTGCTGTAGGCGATGATCTCGTTCCAGTCGCCCGCCTTGTCCACCTGGTGCAGGAAGAGGTCGAAGTCGCAGTCGGCCGGGACGCCGTCCAGGAGGCCGTACATCATTCCGGTCTGGCCGGGGGTGAAGGAGAAGAAGTCCGAGTCGCTGTTGCAGCCCATGTAGGACTGGTATATGCCGGACTCGATGGGTACCGCCTGGTTGACGGTGTTGTTCGGCTCGAGGGTGTCGGTGTAGCCGTTGAGGACGGTGAGGGAACCGGCCATGTCGATGAGGCCGTAGCCGTAAGCCTTGTCGCTCATGCCGGCGGCGCCCTCCTCGATGAGGTACTCCACCTCGGCGGCGGTCAGCCCCGGATCGTCGCCGAGGACGAGGGCCGCCTCGCCCGAGACGATGGGAGTGGAGAAAGAGGTACCGGTGAAGGAAACGTATTTGGTGTCGGAGTCCGTGCCGGTGGTGAAGATGCCCTCACCGGGCGCCATGACGTCGGTGCCCATGCCGTAGTCGGTAAAGCTGGAGGGCTGGTCGGTGGCCCCAGTGGATCCCACACCGATGACGTTCTGCAGGCAGGCCGGGAAGTCCAGATCACTGTGGCCCTCATTGCCTCTCGCCGCCACCAGGATGCAGCCCTGCTCCACCGCGTAGTCGACCGCCGCCTGCTCCAGGGCGCTGTATTCCTGGCTGCCGAAGCTCATGTTGATGACGTCGGCGCCATGGTCGGCCGCGTAATAGAGGGCTTCGGCCTCGGCGTCCAGGGAGATGCCCAAGGTGTTTCCGGCCTTGATGGGAAGAAGGCTGGTCTGCCAGCCGGTACCCGCTATGCCCAGGTTGTTGTCGGTCTCCGCGGAGGAACAGCCCGCCGTCATGGTGCCGTGGCCGACGTCGTCGGCCACGTTGGTAGAGCCGTCGATGGAGTTGTATCCGGTGAGCACCCGGCCCGACGTGACTCCGCCGGCGAAGTCCTCGTGGCTCCGGCGCAGGCCACTGTCGATGTCGGCCAGCACCACCGTGCCGGAACCCGTGGTTATGTCCCAGGCGCTGAAAGCGTTGATGTGGCTCAGGTGCCACTGGCTGCTACGGTATGGGTCGTTGGGGATCAGACGGAAATGGCGGAACAGGTTGGGCTCGGCCGTCTCCACCCAGGAAAGGGACCGCAGCAACTCCAGGGCTTGATCGGTGTCGAAGACTTCCGGCAGTTCGACCAGCAGCAGCCCGGCCGCTTCCAGCGCTTTAAGAACCCGGCCTTCCAGCGGCGCCAGGCCGCTGCCGAGGTCCGCCGCCTGGAAACCATCCGCCGGCTTGACCAGGTACTGGCCGGCCACTACGTCGGCACCATCGTACGAAGCCGTTCGCCGGCTCGCGGCGTCCACCTTGTCTTCAGCCTCGGGGGCGAGATGCGCCACCCTGGCGCGGACTTCTTCCTTCCAATCGTCCGGGTTCGGCTCTGCCGCCGTCCCCTGCACGCAGGCGATGGTCACAAGCAACAGGACGGCGACGACAATGGTCGCCCCGCATCTCTTCGCGTTCTTCATCCCGAAAACCAGTCCCTTCATCCGTTAGACGGGTCCTCATTTGATTTTAGGCCCAATGGTGGGTTCGATAAAGGGAGTGGGCATACGGGCAGGGGGTCACTCGTACCCTTCGGGCTTGGGGCTGGCCTCCGGCTCGTCGCCCTCTTTCTCCTCGCCCTCTTCGTCCTCGCCATCCTCATCCTCTTCGTCATCTTCGTCCCAGCTCCACCAGCTTCCCCGGCGCGCCTTCATCCTGTCCTCTGCTTCGTCTTCCTCCACCGGTACCGCCCCGCCGCGGGGTTTGAGGGACCAGGGCTCGAGGACGAAGGGGAGGGCGAAGACGATCCCGATGGCCACTACGATCATGAGCCACCCGCTGCCGAACCCCGGCGCGGGCGCGACGGGATTTTCCACTTCCACCTCCACGGTATTCTGGCCCAGCTTCAGCTCCGAGAAGGAAGAGGCGGGTATGGTCTCAGTGCCGGTTATGTAGTCTTTGAAGAAGGCATCAAAGCTCACGCCCGAGTAGGCTTTAAGCTGGTCCTGGAGGTACTGGTTGGTGATGTCGTCCGACGGAGGGCTTTCAAGAAGGCCGGCGATGAGATCATCCAGCGACTTTCCTGCTTCGGCCAGCTTGACATCGATGGATGTGACGGCGATGGTACCGCCCGAGTAGAGCAGGCCGGCCGCCGGCTCCTGCAGGGCCTGCTCTCCCGCTCCCGCCAGGCTGTACCCGCTACGCTCGAGGGCGTCAACGTAGGAGGCGTAGGCGGTGCCCAGCCGGTCATAGACGCCGTCCTCGTTTATCCACTGGTTGCGCTGTGCAAAGCGCAGGTTGGAGTAGTGGACGCAGCCTTCCCGGAACCAGAGGGCGGAAGGCTCCAGGCTCATCGTCCCCAACAGCGCCCGCAGGGATTCGTCGCCCGCGCGCAGGAGGAAGTCGGTGGAGAGGATGTTCTCACCCGTCCCGACCGGTATGAATACACAGCCCTGGAGGGGAGGGTAGGGGATGGAGAGAACGCTGTCGTTGTCTATCCCGCCCGGTGCCACCCCGCCCAGGTAGACGTAGAATCTGTCATTAAAGGGTTCCGGCTGGCCCCAGGCATTGATCGCCGTGTTCAACTGCGCGGCCATCTTGTCGCCGAACTCCTGCTGAGCGGCCAGGTTGGCGGGATCGGCGTTCCCGGGCTGCACCACCGTGAGCTGGAGATCACCGTCGACGTCGATGACGGATGACTGGCCCGCGAAGATACCGCCAGGTCCAACCGCACCTGCCGCCACGGGTCCGTCACCGTAAGAAGGAGCGGCCTCCCAGCCCTGGGGCCAGGTGAAGGAGATGTCGTACTCGGCATCGTCCAGGGCCGGCTGCAGGAAGAGGCAGTATTCCGGGACGAAAACGAAGTCGCTCCCCGTGTGAGGGAGGAAAGGGGAGATGGCGGGGTCGTTGATGCCCGACTGGGCTGCGTAGGCTTCGTTCAGGGTGTTCAGGTCGACCTGGTAGATGACATTGATCTCCCCCTGGCCTTTGACATCCCAGCCCTCATCCGTCTCGGCCAACGAAACGGAGCCTTGAGAAGAGGACGCCTCCTTGATCAGGAAATAGCCGTACGGGAGCGCCAGGTCCGGGCCACTTCCCCAGTTCCTGGTCATGTTGAGGGAGGTTGAGTCGCCCGCGGCGTCAAAGGTCACGGATACCGAGAAAGACCTGCCGCTCTGTTCGTACGCCACCCGGTAGCTGACGACTTTCGAGCCCGCGGCAACCGGTACCGACGGCAGCATCGCCAGCAGCAGGGCCGCGGCTGCTGCCGCCATCACCAGGCACTTCGCGATCCGTCTCATGTTTCCGCCGTTCTTCAGGGCCGGTACTGTTATGACATTATATTGAAGCGGGTCTGTGCCTTCAATCGAATAGCATAAGAAGAAAGATAGAGAAGAAGACGGACCCGTGAGGGCCCGTCCTTCTTATCAGGTTAAGCTCGGGTATGCGGACAACGCGTCCGCCACCCGCGGTACTACTTGTTCCGCCGTTGCCAGCGTGTACGCTTGAGAAGCTTCTTGTGCTTCTTCTTCCTCATCTTCTTACGGCGTTTCTTGACTACGCTGCTCATTCATCACTCCTTCTACGGATCAGACTCTGCTGACGAACTCGGTAATTATACAACATCCCTCCGGCCGTTCAAAGACCCGTGGTTTCATTCTCTCAAATGGAATAATCTAGATGGATGGACAAGAAAGCACACGGGCACCACCACGGGCACGAATTCCAGGCGCGCGGCAGGCTCATCTTCGCCATAGCCGCCAATACGATGTTCATGGCCGTAGAGGTGGCCTTCGCCCTGGTAGCGGGGAGCCTGGCCCTGCTGGGTGACGCCGGGCACAACTTCACCGATTCCCTGGCCCTGGCCCTCTCTCTTGTCGCGGTCCTGATCATGGCCAGGTCGCAGCGACAAGAAGCGGACCTTCGGCTACCACCGCACCGGCATACTGGTGGCTTTCTTCAACTCCATGATCATCGTACTGATCTGTTTCTATCTCTTCTACGAAGCGATAATGCGCTTGAGCGAACCTCCCGAGGTCAAGGGAGGGATAGTGGTGATCGTGGCCGCCCTGGGCTTCCTGGTCAACGGGGGCGTGGCTCTCCTCCTGCTGCGCGGCCGCCAGGACCTCAATATCCGCAGCGCCTTCCTGCACCTGATGGCGGATGCCCTGGTCTCCCTGGGCGTGGTCGCTTCCGGCATCGTCATCCTCCTGACGGGCTGGTGGATAGTGGACCCCATCATGACCATGGTCATCGGGCTGGTCATCCTGGCCGGCGCCTTCCGTATCATCGGCGAGTCGGTGAACATCCTCATGGAGGCGGTCCCCCGCGGCCTTGACATCCAGGACATCCTCGACGCCATGCTGGGGTTTACGGGGGTCAACGACGTCCACGACCTCCACGTCTGGGAGATCGGCTCCAACATCTACGCCTTGAGCGCGCACGTGGCCATGGACTCCGACAGCGTCGGGGAGTGCCAGGACATCCTCCGGGATATCAAGGAGATGCTGCGAGAGCAGTTCGGCATGGCCCACGCCACCCTGGAGATCGAGGGCGGCTCCTGCCTGCACGGCGCCTGCCGTTTCGAGTGAGCGTGGTAGAATATCAGGAAAGGGACCAGGCTCCGCGGACAGAGGAGTGCGATTTTGAAGATCAAGGACATCGTCGACAACGTGCGCGAACTCGCGCCGGAGGAATATGCGGCCTCGTGGGATAACGTGGGGCTGCAGGTGGGTGACGAAAGTGGAGAAACCGGCAAGGTGCTGGTCACCCTCACCGTCACCGCCGAAGTGGTCAAAGAAGCCGCCGCGGCCGGGGCAGGGCTCATCGTCAGCCACCACCCCCTCATCTTCGAGCCGCTGCGCAGCCTCAACCTCAAGGAACCCGTCGCCCGACTGGTCCGCGAACTGCTGGCGGAGGGCGTCACCCTTTACGTAGCCCACACCAATCTCGACGTGGTCGAGGGAGGGGTGAGCGTGGCCCTGGCGGACGCGCTGGAACTGCAGGAAGTCAGGCCTCTCACCCACATGAGCCTGCCCCACCGCGTCAAGCTGGTGACCTTCGTTCCCCGGGACCAGGTGGAAGAAGTGCGCCATGCCCTCTGCGAGGGCGGGGCGGGACGCATCGGCAACTACCAGTGCTGCACCTTCCAGGTGGCGGGGGAGGGCACCTTCGAGCCGGGGCCCGGCGCCAGCCCGAGCGTGGGCGAGGCGGGGAGGCTCAACCGGGTGGAGGAAGCCCGCCTGGAGGTGGTGCTGGAGAAGGACCGTCTCAGCCAGGTTATGCAGAGGTTAAAAGAAGTACATCCTTACGAGGAGCCCGCCATAGACGTCTATCCCCTGGAGGACCTGGAAGCCGGACTGGGCCGCGTGGGCAGACTGCCCCGCCCCATGACCCTCAAGGAACTGGGGGACATCTGCCGTGAACGCCTGGAGGCGAGGGGCCTGCGTTTCGTGGGCGATGCCGGGCGCCACCTGGAAAGGGTGGCGGTCTGCGGGGGCAGCGGTGGGGAAGTGATTGACGCGGCGGCCGAGCAGGCCGACGTCCTGGTCACCGGGGACATCAGGTACCACGCCGCCCTGCGGGCTCTCGACCTGGGCCTGCACGTCATAGATGCCGGGCATGCCGCCACCGAGAAGGTGGTTCTGCCCCGCCTGGCCTCCTTCCTCGCGGAGAGGCTGGCCGGACAGGGAGTGGAAGTCATCGTCTCCAGCTCGGAGATGACTCCCTGGCGGGCGGAGGGCTGAAATGAGCGAGTGGGACGATCTTTACGAACTGCAGCAGGTCGACGCCGAACTGTTCGAGCTGGAACAGGAAGAGGAATCGCTTCCCCTGCGCCAGGAGGTAGAGGAGCTGGAAGCCGGACTGGCGTCTCTGCGGGAGGGGTTCGACAAGCTCCGGGGATTGCTGGAGGAAACCAGGAAGAGTCAGCGCCAGCAGGAAGTTAAAATCGAGGACCTCTCGGCCAAGATAACCGGGGAGGAAGACAAGCTCTATAGCGGTAAGGTCTCCAACCCCAAGGAACTCCGGTCCATCCAGGCCGAGGTGCAGTCCATCGGGCGCAAGCGGGACCAGGAGGAGACGGCTTTGCTGGAACTGATGGAAAAAGTGGAGGGGCTTGAAAACTCCATCGGGAACGGGAGGAAGGAGTAAGGGCGGACTCGGAGAGGTTGGAGGAATGCCGCGCCGGCCTCGAAGCCGAGATTACGAGGATCGCGGCCCTGCGCCGCGACGCCGAGGCCAGGCGTGACGCCCTGCGCCCGCGCATCTCCGCCGCCAGCCTCAAGGTCTACGACGACCTCGTCGCCGGCCGCCACCGCGTAGCTGTGGCCAAGGTGGTCGACGGGGCCTGTCTCGGATGCCATATGTCCCTTCCCGCCCAGGAGTACGACCGCTTCCTGAAGAGCGAAGTCCTCTTCCGCTGTTCCAACTGCCGGCGTATCCTGGTGAAGTGACGGAACCCGGCGAGCGGAGTGGTGAGGTCTTGAATCCGGAAGGGGGAAATTCGGTGTTAGATCCGGAACTGCAGGGCCGGCTGGCCTTCGACGAACTCCACGTGCATACCGACGGCGCGGCGCGGGGAAACCCGGGGCCGGCGTCCATCGGGGTTTACGTCACCACCCCGAAGGGAGACGTGGTGGCCAGTTTCAACCAGTACATCGGGGAGACCACTAACAACTTCGCGGAGTACACCGCCCTGATGCACGCCCTCCGCCTGGTCTCCGCCTTCGACCTCGAGAGCCTGCGTCTCTTCTCCGACAGCGATCTCATGGTCCAGCAGGTCAAGGGAAACTACCGGGTCAAGGAGCCCCACCTCAAGAGCCTCCACTCCCAGGTGACCTCCATGCTGGGAAATTTCCCGAAATGGCGCATCGACCACGTGCCCCGGGAGAAAAACAAGGAGGCGGACAGCCTCGCCAACCAGGCCCTGGACGATTACGAGAGGGGAACCCGCCGCGTGCGGCCACCCCAGCCCCAGCAACCACCGCGCAAGCCCCAGACCTCTCTCTTCGAATGAGCCAACTTTAATGATTCGTCCAGGGACGCGCTTATCCTTCTTATTCTTGCCTATAAGAATAAAAAACATGCTATAATTTTTATCAAAAGTGGATTCGTCCGTATGCGACCGACTACTGGTTACAAGGACATGGAGGGGGATACCGATGAAGGTTTGGAAGTGTAAGGTCTGCGGGTTCTGCAAACAACTTTCCACGTTCTTACACTTCAACGACAACGGCACCATGACCGAGCGCCTGGACAAGAACTTCCGCGCGGTCCTGGTAGAGGCGGACTTCCTGAGCGAGATCTTCAAACGCATCGAGGACGACCTCGGCGTCTCCGTCGGCCACATCGTCTTCGAGGCGCAGAAAGCGGCTTCCAAAGCGGTGATCAACTCCAACATCAAGGGCATCTTCGCGGCCGGACGCATCGGCCCCAACAAGAACATCGCCATCAACATCTTCTGCAACCTGTCCATCTGGACCGGCATGGGTTATGCCGAGACGGTGGTCTACAAGCCCAAGAAGTACGGTGAAGCCATCCTGCGCAACGCCTTCAACCGGGACTTGCTGGCCGCCAACATCGTCGGCGCCTTCGAGGGCCTGGAGAAGAGGCCCTTCAAGTACACCTGGGTCAACAAACGGGGCGAGGAGCTCATCCTGGTGCGCCCCGATCCCGCCCGCTCACTCATCAACGAGAACCAGTTTGTCGAGCGCGCCAAGTCCAAGCCGGGTAACCGCAACTTCGAGCGATGCCCGGACTGTGGCGTGCCCCTCGGCCTCTCCGGGCTGGACTGGCAGGAGGATACAGGGTATCATCATGGAGATGCGCCGTGGCGTGCGGATGGTCTTCATCGATGCCTACGTCCCCCAGGCGGTCTTCCGCGAGCTCAGCCGGGAGTTCGGGGAACTGGTCTACCCCACGGTAGTGGACGCCATGAAGAGCTTCTCTCTCAAGTGGCTCAAGGCCGAGTTCCTCGAGGAAAAGGACCAGGAGCAGTACGTCAACAAGGACCGGCTCTACGCGGCCGTGCTGGAGACGGTGGCCCTGCGCGGCCAGGGCAACCCGGTGAGCTTCTCCAACGACGACGGCGCCATGTCCATTGTCGTGGAGAACCCTTACAACGAACACATCCTGGCCGGGCACCTCTCCGGCATGTACGAACTGGGCGAGGGACGGCGCTCCAACGTCGACTGGGGATACCTGGACGAGGCCACCATCAAGTTCAGCATCACCCCACGCAGGTCCACCCAGGTGATGGCGGTCTAGAGGCGCAAGCGGAACCCCCGGTCCATTGGAACGGACGGTCCAGGCCGACGAACTGAAGACACTATATCGATAACCTCGCGGGGGTCCTCGACCTCGCGCCCGACAGCATCTCGGTGGCGGATCTCTCCGGCCGCCTGGTCTACCAGAACAAAACAGCCGAGAGGTACATGGGCTGTTCCGTGGAGGAGTTCAACGCCAGCGGCGGCACGTCCACCCTCTACGTCCATCCAGAGATCCAGGACGAGATCATTGAAGCGGTCCTGGCCGGCCGGAAATGGGTGGGAGAGGTCGAGCTGAAGAACATCCGGGGTGACGTCATGCCGGCCCTGCTTCAAGGCTTCCGCCGTAACCGGGAGCGGCGGCGGAGTCGTCGGCATGCTCGGCGTCATCTCCGAATATCCGCAACAGGTGGAGGCACGCGAGGCTCTGCGGAAAAGCGAGGCCTATTTCCGCTCCCTCATTGAGAACGCCCACGACGTCATCGTCGTCCTGGACCGGCAACGGGAGCATCCGCTACGCCAGCCCTTCCTTCGAGCGCACCTACGGTTTCAGCCTGGACGAGGTGAATGGCACCGACGCCTTCGAACTGGTCCACCCGGACGACCGCGAAAATGGTGGCGAAGATCTTCCGGACGGCTTGACGCAGGAAGGTCACACCGTCACCGCGACCTACCGGGTGATGCACAAGGATGGCAGCTGGCACTGGGTCGAGGTAAAAGGGAAGAACCTCCTTGCCGACCCGGCCGTGGCCGGGGTGGTCATCAACTCCACCGACATCACCGAGCGCCGCGAATACGAGGAAGCCCTGCGCGCCAGCGAGAAGAAGCTGCGTTTCGTCACCGACAACATGATGGACATGGTCAGCCAGGTGAGCAGGGAAGGGAAATACGAATTCATAGGGCTGTCCCACCGCGAGCACCTCGGCTACGAGCCCCGGGAGATGCTGGGGCGGACCGTCTTCGAGTTCGTCCACCCGGACGACCTCGAATATATCGTCGACAGGTACCTCAAAGGGATCGAGGAGAGGGTATCGCTCAAGGTCGATTACCGCTACCGCCACGCCGACGGGCGTTACCTCTGGATGGAGTCGATAGCCAACCCCATCTTCGACGATGAGGGAAAAGAGATAACCGGGGCCATCATCGGGACGCGCGACATCACCGAACGCAAGCGCACCGAGGAGAGGCTGGCCAGGCTCAACGGCTGCTTCCTCAGCCTGGGCGCCGACTTCAGGGACAACATCGAGGTCCTGGTGGCTTCGGGGCGGGAGATCCTGGACGGGGTGCTGCTGGTCTACTACCGCCCTTCCGACGACAAGCTCGCCAACGCTTTCGCCGCCTGGTCGGAGGACGGGCTCTACATCTCCGGCCTGGTGCGGGAGCGCCTGATGAAGGAAGTGGGCGCCCGGGGCGCCGGCCGGCCCTACATCGTCGAGGGGATCGAGGGCAGCGAATACGAGGCGCTCATGCCCGACCTGGCCAGGTTCGGCATCAAGCGCCTGATGGCCTGCGCGGTGATGCTGAAAGACCGGCTTACCGGGTTCCTCTGCCTCCTGGACCGGGAGGAAGAGGTCTTCACCCGGGAGGAGACCGAGATAATGGGCATGCTTGCCCGCTCCATCTCCATCGAGGAGGAGCGCTGGGCTTACGAGGAAGCCCTGAGGGACTTCATCAACATCACCTCACATGAGCTGCGCCATCCCATCACCCTGATGAAGGGTTATTCGGAGGTGCTCAACAGCTTCGGGGAAGACCTGGACGAGGAGACCCGCCGCAAGGCCCTCAACGCCATCGACAGGGGAACGATACGGCTGGAAAAACTGGTGTCGGCCCTGCTCGACACCTCGCGGATCGAGCGGGGGAGCTTCCTGGTCCAGAGGAAAGATGTCGAACTGGTGAGGCTGATCGAAGAAGTGGTCGAGGAGATGCTCATCAAGGGCAGCCCCCACTACTTCGAACTGGAACTGCCGGACCCTCCGCTGGTCTGCGGCGCCGACCCCGAGAAGCTCACCCAGCTACTGGTCATACTACTGGAGAACGCCGTCAAGTATGCGCCGGCGGGAAGCGCCATAACCGTGGAGGCTCGGGAGGAGAACGAGACGGTCATAGTCTCCGTGACCGACCGGGGGCCCGGGGTGCCGGTGGAGGAGCGGAAGCGCATCTTCGACCGCTTGTACCAGGTGGGGGACGCCATCTACCACTCCGTGCCCGGCATCGGGCTGGGCCTGTACATCGCCCGCAAGATCGTCGAGGCCCACGGGGGGCTCATCTGGTACGAGCCCAACCCGGAGGGCGGCTCCATCTTCAGCTTTCTCCTGCCCTGACCCTCAGGACTGCATCAAACCACTGGAGATAAAGAAAGCCTGGTTCCGGTCTTCCATGCGGTTGGCGTCCTCCAGGCTGGAGCCGTTCAAGGCCGCGTTGAAGGCGTCCTTGGTCAGGCGCAGGCCCAGCCTGGTCTTTCCCACCATCACCCGGCCATGGCCCTGGCCGCCGGTAGCAGTTCCTCCAGGGGGTGGAGGTGGTTGACCAGGCCGATACGCCAGGCTTCCTCGGCCCATCGACCCGGACGCCGGTCAGGCACATCTCGGCGGCGCGCCCCCAACCGACTATCTTGGGAAGAAAGAAACTCGAGCCCATGTCCGCCCCTCCCGTCCCGATGTTGATGTACTGGGCGCAGAACATGGCGTCGGGGCTGGCCAGGCGGACGTCTGACGCAAGCGCGAAGGACAGCCCCGCTCCCATGGCCGGCCCGTGCACCGCGGCGATGATGGGCTGGGGGCAGGTGCGCATGAGCCGGATAACGCCGGAGAACTGGTTCTGGCCGTTGTAGACGCTCTCCGCCGTGGGGATGCCTTCGTGGAACTCCGTCGCGGCGGCCTTCATGTCCAGGCCCGAGCAGAAGCCCTTCTCGCCACCGCCGCGCACGATGAGCACGCGCGTGTCGAAGTCCCGCTGGCGTGCCTGCCAGAAATCGGTCAGCTCGTCCATCATCTGCTTGTTGATGGCGTTGACCACGCGCGGCCGGTTGTAAGTGAGAACGCCGACCTCTCCCTCGACTTCGTATATGAGGGTCTCGTATTCCATGCCTGCTCCTTTCGTTTTAATAATGCCGGGCGAAGAAGGTTGGACGTCACTCGAAGCTTATGTTCTGCTTGAGGAATTCCAGGGTCTCTTCGGCCTCGGCGTCGGTCGAACAGAATACCATGACCATATAGGTGGTGTTCTTCTTGGTGAGAAGAAGAATGTGCATGGCCATGTAGTCCGCGGACATGGGGGTGGAGTTGGCCGCCGTGATGTGGACGACGCCGTCGCCGTTGCCCATTTCTTCCGCCTCGATAGACTCGATGTCGGAATCCCCCATGCCCATCGCGAACCCGGCCAGGAAACCCGACTCCAGTTCGTCGCCGTTTTCCTCCAGGTAACTTCTCCATCTCGGCCTGGTCGGCACCCCCCGGTGGGACACCATCGGCGCCTTTCATGTTCATGTGCATGGCGATGATGAAGTCGTAAGTCTCTTCCGTGTTCTCGTACATGGCATCCAGCCCCGTGCCCTCGGCTACGTCCTCGACGCTGTCCTCGACCGAGTCCCTCGTGAACCCGGCGGAGTCGGTCCAGCCTTCCGGCAGCGGCACGATCATCTTGGGCGCTTCGAAGGGCTTCCACACGTAGAGCACCAGCAGGGCGGCGATCATCAGGACGGCGAAGGGTATGGCGACGGCCAGGAAAGCATTGCGGCTCACCTTCAAGCCCTGCGGCACCTGGCGCTGCGGCATGTAATAAGAGGGCCGGGGCGGGTAACCCCCTCCGCGGCGGGTAGCCAGGACCTGCGGGAGGCGGGTAACCGGGTCCCTGCCGGGCCTGGGGGCATGCCCCCCGGGAAGGAAGCGGGGCCCGACCGGGTAGCCTCCTGGGGATGCCCGGCGAACCCGGCGGGAAGCACCGCCGGGTACGGGATCGCCGGTGGTGTTATCCGCCCGGTTCGAGGAACTCGCGTCCTCGAAGAGCGGGCCGCCGCATTCGTCGCAGAAGAAGCCGGATCCAGCCGGTGCTCCGCAGTTCGGACAGCTGCCGTGTTTCATGCTCATACCCCCTTGCTTGTATTTACCATGGTACGATTTATTGAGGTGCCCGGCAAGCGTCCGAGCACTGCGGACACGTCCCGGAAACCGCGTAGCCGCGCCGTGAAAGGAAGTGAGCATGAAAACCAGGACGGCCTCGTTCAACGCCCTGCTGCTCTTGACCGACCTGTTGGTATCGCTGGCGGTTTCGACGGGCCTGGCTTGCCTGGTCAGCCCCGGCCTCCCGTGGCCGGTCGCCTTCGGCCTGCTGGAAGTGGCCTATATCGCTTTCACCGCCTACTGCCTCCTGCGCGGCACCGACGTGATCCTCCAGCAGATCAAAGCCTTCCCCCTGGACCTGTCGCTGCACCCCAAGGTGACCGAAGCGTTCAAGGCAAATCGCGGCGCCGGCATGCAGGGTCCGCCGGCCTTCATGCGCACCTCCAGCCGGAACGTCAATGCCCTGGCCCTGGGGCGGGAAGGGAATGGCTTCCTGGTGTTGACCGACGGTGTCCTGGAGGGTCTGGACCGTGGCGAGACGCAGGCCCTGCTGGCCTGTGAAATGGCCAGGTTGCGTTGGGGAGATGCAGCCATCTGGTCGACCTATGCCCGGCTCTCCCTCGCCCCCACCCTCTTTTCCAGGCTGGTCGGGAAGAAGGGGGCCGCCGGACGGGCTTTCTTCTTCGGCAACATCGTGCTGCTTGCCGCCTTCTGGCTGGGGCTGCTGCTGGAGGCGGACTCTCCCGGATGGAGCCGGGCCTTCCTGGTCCTGGGCATGCCCTCGTTGATGATGGTGACCACCCTCCTCGTCAACCTGCTGGCGTCACTGCCGCTGGTCGGGCTGCTGCGGACGGTGGACTGGCGCAAGCGGGTTCTGGCAGCCGACCGTGAAGCGGCGTCCGTCCCCGGTGGGGCGGAGGCCATGGCCTCGGTGTTCGACAAGGTGGAGGAGAGGATGGCGGAAGCAGGCACGTCCGCCTTCGACGTCAGCGTCTGGACAGGACCGGTCAAACTGCGCAAGTCCTACTTCGTCGACCCCGAAGCCTGGTTCCAGGTGAAGGGATGGAACCCCCAACCGGGCCTGGGGGAGAGGCGGAAGGCGCTTGGCGCCCCGGTAAAATAAAAGCCCTGACGGCAGAACCGCCAGGGCTTGTGTCCGTTGCGGGAGCTCGCTGGGCTACAGCCCCATGGTCTTGCCGATGATCTCGCGCATCACTTCGCGGGTGCCGCCGCCGATGGGCCCCAGGCGCATGTCCCGGAAAGTGCGGGAGACGGGGTACTCGTCCATGAAGCCGTAGCCGCCGTAGATCTGCAGGCACTGGTCGACCACTTCACAGGCGACGTCACAGCCGAACAGCTTGGCCATGGAGACCTCCTTGATGGGGTTCTTTCCCTGCATGTGGAGTTCGAGGGCGTAATAGGTGAGCTGGCGCGCCGCCTCTATTTTGGTAGCCATGTCCGCGAAGTAATGCGCTATCACCTGGAACTGGCTGATGGGGTGGCCGAAGGCCTGGCGCTCCCTGGCGTACGCGATAGTCTCTTCCATAACCATCTGGGCCCCGGAGATGGAACCCAGGGCCAGGGTCAGCCGCTCCCAGGTGAAGTTGGCCATGATCTGGAAGAACCCCTTGTTCTCCGTGCCCAGCAGGGCGTCGGCGGGTACGCGGCAGTCCATAAAGGCGAGTTCGCCGGTGTCGGATGCCTTCCAGCCCAGCTTCTTCAGCCTCTTGGAGGTCTCGAAGCCCGGGGTGCCACGTTCCACGATGAACTGGGAGATGCCGCCGAATCCCTTGTCGCGGTCGGTCTTGGCGGCCACTACTATCCAGTCGCACTTGCAGCCGTTGGTGATGAAGGTCTTGGAGCCGTTGATCACCCAGTCGGAACCGTCGCGCACCGCGTAGGTGGAGATGGCGGCGACGTCCGAGCCGGCCCCCGGCTCGGTGATGCCCAGGGCGCCGATGGATTCGCCCTTGATGGCCGGGACGAGATACTTCTCTTTCTGCTCCGGGGTGCCGAACTTGCTGATCTGCGGCATGGCGATGCTGACGTGCGCGCCGACCGAGGCCGCTACGCCGCCGGAGCCGCAGCGCGGCAGCTCCTCCTGGACCACGACTTCGGCCAGGATGTCGTCGTCTCCGCCGTATTCCTCCGGGAACTGCATGCCCAGGTATCCCAGGTCGCCCATCTTCTTGAAATACTCGTACGGGAAATCCTCGGCTTCCTCCCATTCGTCGGCATGGGGCAGGAGTTCGTTCTCGACGAATTCCCGGTACGATTTCCTCAAGTCGTCATGGATGGGTTGGAACTCGATGCTCATATCTACCTCCCTTATCCCTAGTAACAATACTGAACAAACATAAAGATTATACATTAACCTCGCGCGCCCGTAGCGGTTTGGATGAAGAAGTCATGATGCGATAGAATGAGAATTACCTTGAGGAAGGGTGGAGGATGAAAAAAATACTGGTGGTCGACGACGACCCCATGCTGACCCGGCTGGTCAAGATAAACCTCGAACTGAGCGGCTTCCTGGTGGAGGAAGCCTGGGACGGCGATTCGGCGTTGAAATCTCTGGAAAAGAAAGGGCCCGATTTGATGGTCCTGGACCTGATGATGCCCGGCACGGACGGCTGGGAGGTGCTGAGACGGGTCAGGGAGAACCGCGAGCTGGCCGGGCTGCCCGTCGTCCTGCTGACCGCCAGGGCACAGCGGCAGGACCTCATGCGGGGATGGGAGATGGGGGCCGACGACTATGTCGTCAAGCCTTTCAACCCCAAGGTCCTCTCCGACCAGGTCAAGGGCTTGCTGGAGACCACGCCCGAACAACGCCAGGCACGCCGGCGTAGTGAGCTGGCCCGGCTTGACGGCCTTGACGCGGAACCGAAAAGGAGCTGATCTTATCAAAGCCGTCAAGAGATGCAAGCAATGTGAAACCCCACTGATCTTCGCCCGGAACGTCGTCTGGACGGGTGGCGGCACCATCGTCTCCGGAAGAATCACGGACCTGCGCCTATTCTTCATCGAAATAGATGAGCTGCTCAACCTGCTTTCTTACTTGAGCGAGTTGCTGGGCATACCCATCGACAACATCCTCATCGCGGCGGAGAGGCCCATCGGGCAGGAACTGCTGGAGTCCACCTTCCCCCCGAGGCTGGCCAGTATCACTCGGGGCATCCCCAAACCGTTCCAGCTCCAGGTCTTCGTCAACGCGGTCTTTTCCCGTGTCTCCGCCTACGCGAGGTGCATGGGCTACGGCAGCACAACCCTCATCGAGTTCGAGGGGAAGCGCCGAGCCCTGGTACGGATCCGCAACGCCCACTCCCTTCCCTTGATCATCGGCGACTGCATAGGCGCTTTCCAGGTTATGCAGGGCGTGAATATGGCCGTTACCTGGAAGAAGGAGAACGGCACCACGCTCATCGAGTTCAAGCAGACCGACGAGCAGCCCTACGACATACCCATCACCCGGTCGGACTTCATACCGGGGGTGGTCGACCTGCCGCTCTGCCCGGCCTGCAAGGTGCCCCTGTCGGTGTCGGAACACTTCAATTGGGACACGGTCAACGGCATCATCACCAACCGCCGCACCGCTTACAGGGAAGCCTTCCTCTCGGTGCAGGGCATCAACGCCATCTTCGCCGAGATGGAGAGGGAACTGGGCGAAAAGGTCTCCAACATGGTGGCGCAGCGCCAGGCTGAACTGATGCGGGAGCGCATGTCCAAGCGAAACCTGGAGGAAGAAGGGGGCATCATGCGCCTCTTCGACGAGGTGAGAATGCGGGGCATGGGCAATCCCGTCGAGGTGGAGGAAGCCGGGAAGCAGCTCAAGGTAAAGGTGGAGAACCCCTTCAACGACGCCCTGATGGCCGGGAGGATCGCCGGCTATTACGAGGCGGTCGAGAAGGTCAAGAGCAGAGTCACCTGGGTGACCAGCGAAGAGGGTTATCAGGTCATCGGGGTGGAACCGGCCGGTTGAGCCGGGCGGTTCCGGGCGGAAGGAGGAGCTATTGCTTGCTTTTGAGGTTGTCTCGAGCGGGCGGGCCGAGATGGTCGACATCACCGGCCGGGTCAAGAAAGCGGTGGAACAGAGCGGCATCAGCGATGGTGCATGCTTGGTCTATGTCCCCCACACCACGGCAGGGATAACCATCAACGAGAACGCCGACACCGACGTGGTGAAGGACATACTGGCGGGCCTGGAGAGGCTGGTGCCCCGCAACGCCGGCTACCGCCACAGCGAAGGCAATGCCGATTCCCACATCAAGGCACTCATAACCGGGTCGTCTAAGACCATCCCGGTGCGGGAAGGGCGCATGGTCCTGGGTACCTGGCAGGGCGTGTTCTTGTGCGAGTTCGACGGTCCCCGCACGCGTACCGTGATAGTGGAAGTCCTGCCGTGCTCCCCGTCTACCTCCTGACGGACTTCGGCACCGCCGACGAGTTCGTGGCGGTGGTCAAGGCGGTCATTCGTGCCGCGGCACCCGGGATTGTGACCTTCGACATAACCCACGACATACCACCCTTCGACATCCGCAAGGCCGCTGTGACTCTTGCCGCCGCCGCACCCTGGTTCGAGCCAGGTGTGTTCATGGCGGTGGTGGACCCTGGCGTGGGCACGGAGCGCCGGGTCCTTTTACTGGAATGTGGCAGAGGAGACCTGCTGCTGGGGCCGGACAACGGTTTGCTCTTACCGGCGGCCGGCCGGCTGGGCGGGATCAGCGCCGCCTGGTCGGTGGAGGCGGAGGAACTTTTTCTTGAGCCGGTCCACCCCACCTTCCACGGCCGGGACGTCTTCGCGCCGGCGGCGGCCCGCCTGGCCGGGGGGTGGCCAGCCGGGCAGGCGGGCCCTCGGGTAGATGTCTCCTGTCTGGCCCCATCACCCTGGAAGGAGGCGTGGGAAGTCCCTGGCGCGCTCTGCTGCCAGGTCATCGACGTGGACCGTTTCGGCAATCTGCGCCTGGGCGTGGAGGCCGCCAAGCTGGAAGGCCGGGCCGCGGCGGGAGACAAGGTCGTGGTGGAGATAGGCGAAACCATCTGGGAATCGATGGTGGCATCGACCTACGGGGATGTGGGCCGGGGCGAACTCCTGCTCTACACCGACTCATCAGGGTGGCTGGGGCTGGCCTTGCGGGAGGGCGACCTGGCCGCCCGGGCTGACGTGCGGCCGCTTGAGCTGGTGACGATATTTACGCGTTAGGAAAGTTGGGGTCAGACCCCTTCTCCACTTTCTCCCATCTCAGAACGTGGCTGGGCTTGAAGTGGAGAAGGGGTCTGACCCCAACTTTCCTAACGCAGGTTGGCGATGCTGCGGTCGTAAGAGCGCTCGGCCTCGGGCGTGAAGTAGCAGGCGGGCAGCTCCCCCAGCACCCGGTGGTAGTGAAGGCATTCGCAACAGCAGCCCTTGCGGGAGCAGGGCTCGTAGGTGCAGTTGCACCTCTTGAGGTTCTTGTCACGGTTCACGCATTCCATGTGCATCACTCCATTTCTTAAAAAATGCTGGTGTGGGATTCATCTTATAGTAAAATAATATGGCTGTGCATACAGCAGCACCCTGGAAGACAGAAAAAGTCAGCATACATCGCGACAAGAGGAGGTACCCGATGAAGGACGTAGTTATTGTAAGCGGCTGCCGCACACCCATCGGCAGTTTCGGAGGGAGTTTGAAGGACGTCATGCCCGGCGAACTGGCCCGCCTGGTCATCGTAGAGGCCATGAAAAGGGCCGGCATCGAGGGTGACATCGTTGATGAGGTCATCTTCGGCCACGTCATCCCGCGCACCGACGAGAACAACCTGGTCGCCAGGTACGGCGCGCTCCTGGCCGGCATCCCCAACACCGTTCCCGCCCACGGCGTCATCCGCGGCTGCGGTTCCGGCATGCAGGCCCTGGTGGCCGGCGCCCAGAGCCTGCGCCTGGGAGACGCCGACGTCATCGTGGCCGGCGGGGTGGAGTGCATGAGCTCCGCGCCTTATTACAACAACGACACGCGCTGGGGCAAGCGCCTGCAGGACTCCGTGCTCATCGACTCCCTCTGGGACGTCCTGCACGACCCCTACACCAAGCTGATCATGGGCCAGACGGCCGAGAACATCGCCGAGCGCTTCGGGGTCACCCGCGAGCAGCAGGACAATTACGCCCTGGCGGGCCAGAAAAAAGCCATTGCCGCCATCGATGCCGGCAAGTTCGCCGACGAGATCATCCCGGTCGAGGTCAAAACCCGCAAGGGAGTCAAGGTGTTCGACACCGACGAGTTCCCCGTGCGCGACAGCAGCATGGAGAAACTGGCTTCACTGAAGACCGGTTTCAAGAAGGACGGGACGGTCACCGCCGGCAACGCCTCGGGGCTCAACGACGCCGCCGCCTGCGTGGTCATGATGTCCGCGGACAAGGCCGCCGAGCTGGGCAAGAAGCCCATGGCCCGCGTGATCGAGTACGCCGCCATCGGCTGCGAGCCCGAGATCATGGGCGTCGGCCCCATCTACGCCATCGACAAGGTCATCAAGAAGTCGGGCATGAGCCTGAAGGACATCGACCTCATCGAACTGAACGAGGCCTTCGCCGCCCAGGCCTACTACTGCATCTCGCAGATCGACTTCCCGCCCGAGAAGATCAACATCTACGGCTCCGGCGTGGCCCTGGGCCATCCGGTGGGAGCCACCGGTTGCCGCATCGTGGTCACCCTGATGTCCGGCCTCAAGGACGTCGGCGGCAAGTACGGCCTGGCCACCATGTGCATCGGCGGCGGCCAGGGAATGGCCATGATCATCGAGCTTCTCTAAACATTAACTAGAGAGTTATACTAACCACTGGAGGGGCGGCAAACGCCCCTCCTTTATTATGAGGAAAACGGATGGACACACTTTCGAAGAAGGCCAGGCCCGACGCCATCGCAAGTTGAGACTGATGCTCATCGTGGCCGTCGGGGTAAGCGTGGCGGCGCTGGTGCTGATCTCCTATCTGACCATGGACGAGGAGATATGGAACACACTGGCCGACCTGAGCTGGCCCTGGCTGCTACTGGCCCTGGCCATCTCCCTCTCCCGCTTTCTCTGGCTGGCCCTTCGCATCCGCATCCTGGCCGCCCCCGGCGAGGTGCGCATACCCTTCGCCGACCTGGTCAAGGTGGTCTACTCCGGCCACTTCACCAACACCATCATCCCCTTGAAGATCGGGGGCATCGCCATGGAATCGTACCTGCTCCACTTCTACGGCATGGACGCGGGCGAGGGGCTGGCGGTGATAACCTTCGGGGCCTTCATCTCCACCGGCATCCTCTTCCTCTTTACCCCCGTGGCCGTGTTCATCGCAGTCAGCAAGATCCACCTCTCCCTGACCTTGCAGGGCATACTGTACATCGCCCTCTCCGTCTTCATGCTCTTCCTGGTGCTGATGTTCTATTACATGAAGAACCCCGACCGCACCATCATGGACTGGTTCACGCGCGCCTTCCCCCGGCCGTCTCGGAGCGCCCGCGGGTCAACCGGGCGGTCATCGCGGCTGGCCGAGGAGACCTCGCGCTTCGCGGCCTTCCTGCGCCAGATCGTCAGGCTGGGGTGGAAGACAGGTCCTGCTGGCCGCCTTCTGCTCCCTGATGTTCTGGGCCTCCTCCATGCTGGTGATGCCCATCGTCCTGGTGTCGCTGGGATACCACGGCTACTTCTGGCAGGCGGCGGTGGCCTCGCTGGTGGTCTACCTGCTGATGCCCTTCGTCCCGGTCCCCGGCGGGAGCGGGGTTGGGGAGTTCGGCTTCTACTCCATCTTCTCCAGCTTCCTCACCTCAGACCTGGCCGGCCTGCTCACCCTGATCTGGCGCTTCTTCGACTTCTACCTCGGCCTGCTGGTGGGCGGCTTCGCTTTCCTGCTGGTGCTGCGGGACATGAGGCGCAAGACACCTGACGGTGACGTCCAGCAGCAGGCTATTTAAATTTGCATTTGATTGGGTAGATGTATATTGTTCGATACATACAAAGGGGCCGGGCATGCAATATGCCTGGGGTATTCAGGAGGTATATTTGATGAAACGCGCTCACAATACGTTCTTTACCAGGTTCCTGTCAGTCTTGTGGGTGGCCGCGGTGTGCGCGATGCTCGTGCTCGGCCTGGCTCCGGGCGGCACGGGTTTGCAGGCAGCCACCGGCGAGGAGCTGGGCTGGTACGATCTGCCCAAGCCGTCTCCCTTCAGCACCACCGATCTCTCGTTCTACGACGTATCGGCTGTCGACGGGGATACAGCCTGGGCCATCAAGGGCAAGAGCATCTTCAGGATCCTGGGCGGTGGTTTGTCTTTTATGGAATACCGGCTGGACGATATAAGCTTTTCCGGATCCAACTCAAGTCTTTCTTCGGTCTGCGCCATCGACCGTGACGTAGCCTGGGTTACTACCTCAAGCCGGATACTCAAGACCGTCGACGGAGGCATAAGCTGGCAGGACCAGCCTTCGGGTACCACTAACAGCATCAATGAGCTTTCGGCCGTCGACTCCATGGTCGCCTGGGCGGTAGGTGACTGCGGCACCATCTTGAAGACGACGGACGGGGGCACTAACTGGGAACCCCAGGTCTCTGGCACCAAAGAGAACCTGGAATGTGTTTCGGCAGTCAACTCAGAGGTGGCCTGGGTGGGAGGGGGCTACATCGCTACCGGGCCGACCCCACGCACCGCGTTGAGGACGGTTGACGGGGGAACTACCTGGAGCCTTCTGACCACCCCCCTCGTCGGACAGGATATCGCAGTTGCCGGAGTCGATTCCGAGACGGCCTGGTTCGCAGTGGCTTATGGAGATACGCATGCCCAGGGCGGCAAGATATACAAGACCACCGATGGCGGCTTGAGCTGGGCCACTCAATACGAAGGCTATGCCATTTACGACATATGCTCGAGCGACGGCAACACCGCCTGGGCGGCCGGAGGAGACGCTGGTTCTCTGAGAGTAGAGCAGGGGGTCGTCTTGAAGACGAACAACGGCATCGACTGGGTGCAACAGCCCACCGGTTACCTGCGGCTCCAATTCTGTATCTCCTCCCCGGATCCCTGGGTGGCGTGGACGGGCGGATTGTTCAGCAGCGCCCTGAACAGGACCACCGCCGGAGGCTGGGGCTGGGGCCCGGTGGAGACTGCCGTCACCGGGAAGATCCTTGGTCTTTCATCGTCATTATCGACGGAAGCCTGGGCTTGCGGCGAGGAGGGTTTCGTCGCCAGAGCGAACCTTGACGGAAGTTACAGGGTGTGGAAGACGGGCATCCCTGCCACCTTACGCTCAATCACCGTGCTCGGTTCGGGACAAGCGGTGGTAGTGGGAGACGAGGGCGCCATCTTCTGTTCGGACGACGGCGGAGCGAGCTGGGTCTCCCGCGCCTCGGGGGTTTCAACCACCTTGCAGAGCGTGAAGTCGACTGGAGACGTCCTTTGGGCTGTCGGCGACAACGGCGTCGTGATCAGATCGGCCGACGGGGGTGAGACCTGGGGCCTGCAGGATTCCGGGACCACCGCCAATCTGATGGACGTGTCCGTTCTGGACGGCAGCAATGCCTGGCTGGTCGGAGCGTCCGGGACGGTCTTGAAGACCATGGACGGCGGTGGCACCTGGCAGCCGGTGGAAACCGGACTGACCGGCACAGATTATTACAGCGTGTCAAGTGATGATGCCAACAACATATGGGTGGCGGGAGGCACGCAGGAGCAGTCTGTTATAACGAAAACAAGCGACGGAGGCAGCACCTGGGTGTCGTGTGATCCCGGCCATGGCAACCCGATAACGTCCATATCTGCCGTTGACGGCACCACGGCCTGGTGCGCCGTGAACAGCACCTGTGTACTCAAGACAATTGACGGGGGAGTTTCCTGGCGAGAGCAGTGTGTCCCTGATGGCAGTGGAAATGCTCTACGCGTGTTCGCTGTCGACGACATGAATGCCTGGGCTCTGGCGGACTGGTTCATCGCCACCTCCAACGGGGGGTACGGGCTTCCCCGGATCGATTCGGTAACCCCGGAATCCGTCTATGCCGGTGATGAGCTGGTGATAAACGGCTGTGATTTCGGAGAGGTCCAGGGAGATGCATATGTCATGTTCGGGTCACTGGAGGCTGCCGGATATACGAGCTGGTCTAACTCGGAGATCCACGCCATCGTCCCCGAAGGGGCCGTAAGCTCGAAGGTCTACGTGGTGACCTCGATGGGAACCAATCCGGTCGCCCCATCCGTGAACGTCATTCCTGTCCGGCTCACCGTCACTGCGGTCATTCCGGGCTACGGCTCACAGTATACGGTTGCGCACCTTACCCTTACCGGGACGGGATTCGATTACGGGGTCACACCCACGGTCACGCTCGAGCTGTCCGGCATGGTTAAAGAGGCGAGCAAGGTGGTAGTGGTTTCCGACAATACCATAACCTGCGACGTCGACCTTTCTGGCCTGAACCTCGGAGCCTGGGACCTGGTGGTGAGGAATTACGGCAAGGAAGCCAGGCTCGCGGCCGGGTTTACCGTAAACGCGCCCTTCTCCTGCGGCACCGGCGCCTCCGGCACCATGTTGTTGCTCGGCAGTACCCTGGGCCTGCTTTCGCTCGGCCGTATAGGTATAAGGCGAAGGCGCCGCAAAGCGTAAACCCGGAAGAAGCAATGATATGGAACCTTGATTAAAAAGAGGGGCTTTCGGGTAGAATCTTGTAATCAAGAAGTACAAGCTCGAGAAAGTGCGACCTGAGAGAAGGAGGAAGATGTGAGCACCACCGATAACCTGAAAGAAGCTTTCGCTGGGGAGTCCCAGGCCAACCGGAAGTACCTGGCCTTCGCCAAAAAGGCGGACGAAGAGGGCCACCCCCAGACGGCTAAGCTGTTCCGGGCCGCCGCCGACGCGGAGACCGTCCACGCCCATGCCCACCTGCGGGTGCTGGGGGGCATCAACTCCACCGCCGAAAATCTCAAGGAAGCCATCGGCGGCGAGACCCACGAGTTCAAGAGCATGTACCCCAAGATGATCGAGGAGGCCAAGGCCGAGGGGAACAGCGCGGCAGAGATGTCCTTTGCCAACGCCAATGCCGTGGAGGAGATCCACGCCGGACTTTACCAGAAGGCCCTGGACAACCTGGGAAACAACGTGGCGACGGACATCTACGTCTGCCAGGTCTGCGGCAACACCGTGGAGGGCGAAGCGCCGGACAAGTGCCCCATCTGCGGCGCCCCCAAGAAGATGTTCAAGCTGATCGACTGAGAAAGGCCGACGTAACGGGGGTGGGCTGACGGCTCGCCCCCTTATTCATGTCCGGGGTCATAACGCTGATACCCTAAGGGGTATAAACTTCTTCTTAGAAAATGAATGATGGGAGCGTGGAACGGATGGAAGAGGAGACCATGAGGACGGAGACCCCGCCGGAGGGCGGGAAGAAAGTCATCATCAAGGTAGGCGGCATGTCTTGCGCCACCTGCGCCACCACCATCGAGAAGGGCCTGTCCAGGATTTCCGGAGTGGGCCAGGCGTCGGTCAACTTCGCTTCCGAGAAGGCCACGGTGACCTTTGACCCAGACCAGGTGGACCAGTCGAAGCTGATCAAGACCATCGAGGAACTGGGCTACACGGCCGAGCAGGAGAAGGTCATCCTCTCGGTATCCGGCATGACCTGTGCCACCTGCGTGGCCAGGGTGGAAAAAGCCCTGCGCTCGCTGCCGGGTGTAGCGGAGGCAAATGTCAACTTCGCCACCGAGAAGGCCACGGTGGCCTTTGACCCCACCCTGGTCTCGGTGGGCGACATGGTCCGGGCGGTGAAGGACGCGGGTTACCACATCCTCACCCCGGGGGAAGCAGACGATGAACGCAAAGCCGCCGAGGAGTTGTTCCACGAGAAGGAGCGGCGGGACATCCTCCGCAAGCTGATCTTCAGCCTGGTGATGGCGGCCATCGCCATCCCCCTCTCCATGTCCATGATGTCTTTTCCCATGGAATGGCACCACACTATTAATTACATATTGTTAATACTTGCCATACCGGTGCAGTTCTGGGCTGGGGCCCAGTTCTACCGGGGCGCCTGGGGGGCGCTCAAACACGGCACCGCGGACATGAACACCCTCATCGCCGTGGGCACCAGCGCCGCCTTTATCTATAGCCTCATCATCACCTTCTTCCCCGGTTTCGTGGAGGAGGCGGGGGTGGAGATGATCGTCTACTATGACTCCTCCATCACCATCATCGCCCTGATACTGCTGGGCCGCTACCTTGAGGCGCGGGCCAAAGGGAAGACCAACGACGCCATCCGCCGCCTGGTGGGCTTGCAGGCCAGGACGGCGCGGGTGGTACGCGATGGCGAAGAGAAGGACATCCCCATAGAAGAAGTGATGGTGCAGGAGGTCATCGTGGTGCGCCCGGGCGAGAAGATCCCGGTGGACGGCGGTGTTGCTGGAAGGGGCACAGCGCGGTGGACGAGTCGATGCTCACCGGCGAACCCATCCCGGTGGAGAAGAACCCCGGCGACGAGGTGGTGGGGGCCACCATCAACGGCACCGGCAGCTTCCGCTTCCGCGCCGAGCGTGTGGGGCGGGATACCGTGCTGGCCCAGATCATCCGCATGGTGGAGGAAGCCCAGGGCTCCAAGGCCCCCATCCAACGCCTGGCCGACCGGGTGGCCGCCGTCTTCGTACCCACCGTCATCAGCATCGCCGTGTTGACCTTCGTGATATGGATGCTGGCCGGGGTGGAACCGGTCTTCAACCTGGCCCTGCTCAACTTCGTGGCGGTGATGGTCATCGCCTGCCCCTGTGCCCTGGGCCTGGCCACACCCACCGCCATCATGGTGGGTACGGGCAAGGGAGCCGAACTGGGCATTCTCATCAAGGGCGGGGAGAGCCTGGAGCGCATCGGGAAAATCCAGACCATGGTCTTCGACAAAACCGGGACCCTCACGGCCGGCCGGCCGGTGGTCACCGACATATTCACGGACGGCATCGAAGAGGACGAGCTCCTCTCCCTCGCGGCTTCGGTGGAGAAGGCCAGCGAGCACCCGCTGGGTACGGCGGTGGTGCAGCTTGCGGAGGAGAGGGGCGTAGGTTTCATCAAGGTGGACGAGTTTGACGCCCTGCCCGGCCGGGGCATCCGTGCCGGACTGGGCTCAAGCGAGGTCTTCCTCGGCAACCGGCGCCTCATGCAGGAGAAGGAGTATGACCTCAGCGTTCTGGGGGAGAAGGCCGAACTTCTGGCGGGCGAGGGCAAGACCCCCATCTTCCTGGCGAGGGACGGCAAGTTGCTGGGCCTGATGGCCCTGGCCGACGTGATCAAACCCCAGGCGATCGAGGCGATCCGGGAGATCAAGGGGCTCGGGGTGGAAGTGGCCATGATAACCGGTGATAACCGCCGCACCGCCCAGGCCATCGCGGACCAGGCGGGCATCGACCGGGTACTGGCCGAGGTCCTCCCGGGCGATAAGGCAGCCGAAGTGAAGCGCCTGCAGGAAGAGGGCCGCGTCGTCTCCATGGTGGGGGACGGTATCAACGACGCGCCGGCCCTGGCCCAGGCGGATGTGGGCATTGCCGTGGGCAGTGGTACCGACGTGGCCATCGAGGCTTCCGACGTGACCCTGATGGGCGAGGACCTGCGCCGGGTGGCCGACCGCCCTTAAACTCTCGCGGCGCACCTTGCGTACCATCAAGCAGAACCTCTTCTGGGCCTTTATATACAATGTCATCGGCATCCCCATCGCCGCCGGCATTCTCTATCCTTTCTTCGGCAAGGAGGGGTTGCTCAACCCCATCTATGCCGCGGCTGCCATGGCCTTCAGCTCGGTGTCGGTGGTAACCAACTCCCTCCGCCTCCGCAGGTTTAAGGATGACTACCCGGCGGGTACAACCACAGTGGAGAAGAAAAAGGAGGAGGATGAGATGCTCGGAAAAGCCATAGATCCGGTGTGCGGCATGACCGTCAAGAAGAAAGGGGCCGCCGCGACTTCGGAGTACCAGGGCAACACCTACTACTTCTGCAGCCCCGGGTGCAAAAAGGACTTCGACGCCGACCCCGACAAGTACCTCACCGAAGGCCCCACCGGCATGTAACGGGGTTGGGAAATTTGGGGTCAGACCCCTTCTCCACTTTCTCCCTTTTTAGGCTTTGATATATGATCAACGTCAGGGAAAGTGGAGAAGGGGTCTGACCCCAAATTTCCTACGGAGGCGTTATGAGCAAGGTGGCGGTGGCTGCGGCGGATGCCGGCCTTGACCGGGCGGTGGAGGAGGTCTTCGCACCGTTCGGCGGAGTCGCGACATTGCTCGCGGGCCGCGAAGAGGTTCACATCAAGGTCAACGCCGTCGACTTCAAACCCAACACCTTTACCCACCCCGACGCCCTCCGCGCCGTCATCCGCGTCCTGAAAAAAGGCGGCGCCCGGCGGGTATACGTCATCGAGAACTGCACCCAGGGAAACTTCACCCGCCTGGTCTTCCGGGTCTCCGGCCTGGAGAAGGCAGCTAAACAGGAAGGGGCCATCCCCGTCTACCTGGACGAAGGCCCCCAGTTGCCGGTGGTCCTGCCCCGCCTGGGAGACATCGTGCGCGTCTCCGCCTGGGTCAGGGACAGGCTCATTGACGGCCGCGGCGACGTCTTTTACCTGAACATGCCCAAGCTGAAGATGCACCTCATGGCCCAGGTGACCCTGGGGGTAAAGAACCAGTTCGGCCTGGTGACGCAGGCCGACCGCATACGCGACCACAACTGGAAGCTACACCGCAAGCTGGCGGACATCATGAGCGTGGTAAGGCCCGACTTCACCCTGATCGAGGGCCTTTACGCCTTCAACCACGGCCATCATGCCCCGGAAGGCTTGCAGGACCGGTGCGTGGAGAAGCTGGGTGTCTTTATCGGGAGCGACGACACCGTCGCCGCGGACGCGGTGGGATCGCACGTCATGGGCGTCGACCCTCGCGAGATAGAGCACCTGACCCTGGCAGCGGAGGACGGCTGGGGTGAGATCGACCTGGAGAAGATTGAAGTAATTGGCGACCTCCAGCCCTACCTCCGTAACTACACCTGGGAGATGCTCGACGTTTTCCCACCTTATGTGAAGCTGCTAAAGGGAGAAGAGAGATGCTGTCCCGAGGGTTGCTGGCTGAATACCCTGGCGGTGCTGCAGATGCTCTACGTCGACTTCGCGGGGGGAGGAGACTTCAGCATTCTCATGGGAAAGGGCTGGTCTCCCGGGACCCTGGCGTCGATAAGCGGCAAGGCCTTGACCGTGGGCGATTGCGCTTCACAGGAAGCCTACACCTTACTGGCCGGCCGGCTGGGCAAGCGCAACGTGCGCCGGGTCGATGGCTGTAACAACCTCCGCGACATCATCGCATCCCTGGCTGCCCTGAGCAAGGTCAACCCCATCAGGATGGCCCCTCTGCCCCCCTGGGAATCCGCCTGGCTCCTGCTCCTGGCCCGCCTCCACCGCACCTCCGCCCGCATCCCCCCGCTCATCGCCCGTTAATGGGGTCAGGTCTATCGTTTATTATTTCTTACCATATTCTGGTAATGGTAAATTCTGGATGGAAATAGTAAACGATAGACCTGACCCCATGCGGTTGGCTTGTGCCCGCTTCCTCACTTAGAATGTCCTCAAGGGAATGGCGCCCGGTGTGCGGCGCCCCATCTAGCAGGGAGGTAGGACATGTCCAAGGTAGTGGTCATCGGTGCAGGCGTGGGCGGGCTGGCTTGCGGCGCCCTTCTCGCCAAAGCCGGCTACGAGGTAGAGGTGCTTGAGCGCAACTCTTTCATCGGGGGCAGGTGCAGCTCGACCGAGCGGGACGGGTACGTCATAGACAACTTCACGCACGCCTTCCCCATGGGGGGCAAAGGCCCGCATACCAGGGTGGCCAGGGAGTTGGGTGAGGAGCTGACCTTTATCTCCCATGACCCGGCTTCGCTGGTGGTGGACGGGCTAGGGGGCAAGTATCACCGTTATACCCAGCGGCTGGACATCAGCCCTCTCATCACGCGCGCGCGGATGGCCATGAACCTGGGCATCAAACCGGTCAACTTCTGGGGCGGGTTCCGCCTCTTCCGGGACATGTTGCGCGCGGACGACGCTTTCTGCGAGTCGAAGGACGACGTCACTTTGAAGGACTTCCTGAGCGGTTACACCCGGGACGAACAGCTCCACCGTTTCATGAACATCCTCTCCAGCATGTACTTCGGCATCCCTTACCATCGCGCCTCGGCGGGGGAGTTCGTCTGGTGCTTCCGCGAGATGTTCAACGCGGCCGACTTCGGTTACATCAAGGGTTCCACCGGCTCCATCGCGGCGGCCTTCCGCCGCGGCCTGGAGAAGTTCGGCGGCACCGTGCGGTTGAACACGCCGGTGCAGAAGATACTGGTCGAGAACGGCCGGGCCACCGGCGTCCGCACACCGTCCGGTGACATCGCCGCCGACGTGGTGATATCCAACGCCGGCATACCCGTAACCGTAAGGCTGGCCGGGGAGGAGGCCGTGGGGGCCGATTACGCCAGGTTCGCAGCCGGCCTGGACTACTCCGAGACGGCGGTGATCGTCCGCTTCTTTCTCGACAGCAAAGTGCTCAAGGACCCCTTTATGGTTTATATCCCGAACCTCTCTTCGGCGAAGATGTTCGACCATCTCGAGGACGGCAGCCTGCCCTCGGACTCCTGGCTGTTCATGCCGGTGATCGACCTCTGGGATGGCGACATCGTACCCGCGGGGCGCCAGCTGATCATCGCCGCCACGGCGTGCCCCCAGGGCGCGTCTCCCGAGATCGAGCAAGCCATCGCCGAGATGGTTAAAAAGAAGCTGTACGATATTTACCCGGAGATGGAGAAGCACGTGACCTCGACCGAGGTGGTGACGAAAAGCATGATACAGGCCGCCTCGGGGCTGGATAACACCAGTGCCATCGCTCTCTCGCAGTCGCCGGGGCAGGTGGGGAAGAAGAAGCCTTCCCAGGAGACCCCGGTAAGCGCCCTCTACCTGGTGGGAGTGGACGCGGGAGCCCGCGGCATCGGCACCGAGCAGGCCGTGGCCTCAGCCGAGGCCCTGGTAAAGCTGATGAAGTCGAACCACCCCGCCGGGTAGAGAAAGCCGACAAATGTACTGCATAAAGTGCGGGAAGGAGATGCCGGAGGGCGCGCCGGCCTGCCCGTCCTGCGGGAACCCTCCGGCTCAGTACCAGTATCCCCAGTACCAGTATCCCCAGTACCAGTATCCCCAGTACCAGTATCCCCAGTACCAGTATCCCCAGTACCAGTATTACCAGGCCCCTCTTTTGCCTCCGCCGCCGGCTAAAGCGTCAAAGGCCAAGGTGACTATACTCATCACGGTGCTGGTTGCCGGCTTACTGGCTGCCGCCTCCTTTTTAATTTTGATTACATACCCCCACCTGAAAGACAAGTCCGGTGAGAAAGAAGCTGCTGCCCTGGCAGATCAGGGGGCTTCACTTTACAAGAAGGGTGAATACGACAGGGCCCTGGTCAAATTCGACCAGGCAATCAGCCTGGACAGCGAAAACGCAGATCTTTTTGCCGGCCGCGGTGCATGCAATATGGCATTGGAGTTTTATCGAAGCGCCTTAACGGACTTCTCCAGGGCCATCTCGTTCGATCAGAGCAAGTGGGAGTACTTTGCCCACCGGAGCGCAGCCAATTACATGCTCAATAGGATTGACGAGTCGTTGGCCGACATAAACCAGGCCCTCTTACTCAAACCGGACCACGGTCCCTGTCTCACAACACGGGGCACCGTATACACCGCGCTCAAGGAATATGAAGCAGCCCTGCGCGACTTCGACCGGGTTATGGAACAGGACCCGGAGTCGACCGACGCCCTCGAGAGGAGGGCCATCGTCTTCTGTGACCTGGGCGATTACCAGCAAGCGCTGCTGGATTGCGAGAGGGCGCTGGCGATACAAGAAGGCCTGGCGGACATTTATCCCGCGATGGGCTACGCGCTGGTGATGCTGGGCCGGACGGATGAAGGATTGTCCTGCCTGGACCAGGGCATCGAGAAGCTTCCGGATACGCCCCGGGCCTATATGAGGCGCGGCATGGCCCTGAGGGAGATGGGGGATTACCAGGCTTCCCTGCTCGACATCGGAACAGCGATGAGCCTGGGCACGCCCATATACTTCAGGTATTACGACGAACGCGCCTTCCTCTACCTGGCCATGGGGGATACCGCGGCGGCGGCAGCCGATTTTCAGGAAGCCCTGGAGCTCTATCCCAACGACCGCACTGCCCTGGAAAACCTGCGCGCCCTGGGCGTTCCCGGCTACTGAGAAAGAGCTTTTCTCTATCTCAGCACGCGCTGCGCATGCCGGTAGATCAGGCTTCCCAATCTCAGGTAGGCACGGCGGGAGACGCGGTGCCAGATGTCCATGAAGCTCCCGACAGCGGTGTGCATGTAGACAGGCCGTTCTTTCTTGACCGCCCTGACCACCCGGTCCGCGATGTGCTCAGGGGTCTTGAGGAACGGTTTGACGAGCCGGAAGATGAGATCACTCTTGGATTGTCTGTAGCCGAATACCTGGACGTTCTGGACGATGGGGGTGAATACCCCCCAGGGGCAGATGGTGGTCACGCCCACCCCGTGGCCTCGGGCTTCCATGTAGAGAGTCTCGCCCAGGCCTACAAGCGCGAACTTGGTAGTGGTGTAGGCGCCCAGAGTGGGCAGGGGGAAGAGGCCGGCCCCCGACGATATGTTGACCACGTGGCCGCTCCGCCTCTCGTACATGCCGGGGAGAAAAGCGCTGATGAGGTGGATGGGCCCCATGAGGTTTATGTCGATGATGCGGTGCCATTCCTCGAGGGATGTGTCCGCTATCTCGCTCAAGAAGACAATGCCGGCGCAGTTTACCAGGATATCCAGGGGTCCCACTTCACGCTCGACCGTCTTCGCCAGTTCTACCGCCGCGGCCGCGTCGGTGACGTCCAGGGCGTAGGAGCATGCCCCGGTCAGTTCCGCCGCCGTAGCCCGGCATCCTTCCTCGTTGATGTCCACCGCCACCACGCGCGAACCTTCGGCAGCAAAAGCGTGCGCCAGTTGCCGCCCGATGCCGCTGGCGGCACCGGTTATCAGTACCGTTTTTCCGTTGAGTTCTTTCATGCGTTCCTCCCTTTGGTCAGCCCTTTATCGCACATCATAACACAGCTCCAGCGGTTGCTTTCTTGACCCGGGAATGGCCGTTAAGCATAATGAAGTTGCTTCTTGAGGCAACGCCGGAACCGGCTCCGGCGAGAAGCGTCAACAGAACAGGGAGGAAGGGCTATGAACAACGGCGGTTTCATCGTATTCGACAAGGTATCCAAACTTTACCCCATGGGAGAGGTCACCGTGACTGCCTTGAAAGAAGTAGACCTCTCCGTCCCGGAAGGGGCCTTCGTGGTCATACTGGGTCCGAGCGGCTCCGGCAAGACCACCCTGCTCAACCTGGCCGGAGGCCTGGACAATGCCACCTCGGGCACTATCAGGGTCGGGGAGAAAGAAATAACTTCCTTCCCGCGGGCCCAGCTCAACGGGTACCGCAGGGACGACATAGGATTCGTCTTCCAGTTCTTCAACCTAATCCCCACCCTTACGGCCGAGGAGAACGTGGCCTTCGCGGTGGAGCTGGCCGGCAACCGCAACGGTGGCAGCTCCCGTCAGGCCAGCCGCGAAGCCCTGGCCTCCGTGGGCCTGGCCGAGCGGGCCGGGCATCTCCCGGGCCAGCTCTCCGGCGGGGAGCAGCAGCGGGTGGCCATAGCCCGGGCCGTCAGCAAGAACCCCCCGTTGCTCCTCTGCGACGAACCCACCGGTGAACTCGACTACGCCAGCGCGGTGATGGTCCTGGAACTGCTGCGCCGCATCAACCGCGAGCACAACAAGACGGTGCTGCTGGTCACCCACAACGCCGCCGTGGCGGACATGGCCGACCTGGTGGTGCACATGCACTCGGGGGAGATCGCCGACATGGTCAAGGTGCCCTCGCCCAAGGAAGCCGCGGATATCAGGTGGTGACGGCATAATGGCCATCCTCCATCGCAAGCTGCCCGGGACATCCGCAGGGAAAAGGGGCGATACTTCGCCGTGGCCCTGCTGGTCTTCCTGGGCATGACCGTCTACACCTCGATATGGTTCTCCTACAAGGGACTGGACCAGTCTTACCGGCGCACCAGCGAGGAGCTCAAGTACAATGACATCTTCATCCGCACCACTCTCGCTCCGGATTCCAGCGTGGCCGGCCTGGCCGCCCTGGATGGCGTGGAAGCGGTGGTGGGCCGCCTGGTGGTGGACACCGGGGGCCGCATGCCGGACGGTACCGAGATCAAGGTGCACCTCATCGGCCTGCCCACCGCGGGGCGCCCGCCGGTCAACGACCTCTACATGAAGAAGGGGGACTACTTCCGGCCGGGTGACGGCGCTGCCGGCGTCATAGAGAGCCACCTGGACGAATACTACGGCTTCGAACCGGGTGACCGTCGTCGCCGTCCAGACTTCGGCGGGAGAGCGAGAGATCGAAGTCAGGGGCGTGGGAGCCAGCCCGGAGTATTTCGTGCTCTACTCGGAAGGTTCGGAATACCTGGCCACGGCGGACAACTACGGCGTCATCTTCGTTCCCCAGGCCTGGCTGCAGGAGGCCATGGGCATGCCGGGGCAGGTCAACGAATATTGTATCGACACCAGTGAAGGGGCTGACCAGGAGGCCGTGCTCGCCGCCGCCCAGGAGGCGCTGCCACCGGGCAGCGTGGCCTACGCGGGGCTGGGGTCCGAACACCCGGCGCGGGAGCTGCTGGACATCGACGTACAGATGTTCAGGGACCTCTCGGAATTCTTCCCTCTGCTCTTCCTGATAGTGGCGGCTTTCAGCCTCTACATGGTCATCACCCGGCTGGTGTTCAGCCAGCGTAAGACCATCGGGACGATGATGTCCTGCGGTATGAAGCCGGGACAAGATCGCTCTGCACTATCTTTCATACTCGTTGATGATATGGGCGGCGGGCTCCTTTCTCGGGATCGTGGCGGGATATTTCCTCGCCCAGGAGATAACCAAAATGTACGCGGACAGCATGGGCATCCCCCTGGTCACCGCGGGCATGGACTGGGGCGCGGCGGCCCTGGGTTGCGCGGTCACCCTGCTGATCTGTGTCGCGGCCGGTTGGATCCCCCTGGTGAAACTGCTTAAGCAGACGCCGGCCGAGGTGCTCAAAGGCGAAGGCGATGAAGCCGGGGCGCACCATCACCACCTGTTGCCCGCGGATCAGAAGGACCAGAGACGGGGCGTCCTGGACCGGGCGCTGCCCTTCCTGGCGCACATGTCCCTCACCGCCACCCTGCCCCTGCGCAACCTGGGAAGAAACCGGCGGCGCACCATCTTCAACGTCATCACCTTCATCTTCGCGATATCCCTGATCCTGGTTGCCGTCTGTGGCCTGGACTCCATGAACCGCGTCATCGATTTCCACTTCAGCGAATACATCAACTACGACGCGGAAGTCGCTTTCACCGAGCCGGTGACCTTGCGGCAGGTGGAAGGGTTGACCTCCATCGACGGTGTGGAGCTGGCGGAAGCCCGGACCCAGGTCCCGGCCCGCTTCATCCGGGATGACGAAGTGATCGGGCAGGGAGTGCTCGACGTCCTGCCGGCCGGCGAGGAACTGTTGCGCCTGTACGATTCGGACATGCGGCTGCAGGACCTGCCCCCGGACGGAGCCCTGGCGAGCATCGCCTTCCGCGACTCTCTGGGTGTGAAGGAAGGCGACCTGATCGAAGTGGAGAGCCTGCTGGGCTTGACCATCCAGGTGCCGGTGCGGGGTTTCGTCGAACAGCTGGGAGGGATGAACGTCTATGCCGGCCAGGAATACCTGGCGGGTCTGCTCGGTTACGATCCCGGCACGGAGGCGGTGGCCACCGGGGCGATGGTCAGGTCGGCGCTGGACAGGAAAGAATTACGGAGCCGGCTGCTCGCTTATGACGGAGCGGCAGTCTCCAGTGTCGTCCAGCCGTCCTACTCGGAGGAGAACATCCGCGAGGAATACATGGGTATGATGTACCTCTTCTGCGGCGTCATGATATTGTTCGCCCTGGCCATGGCCATGGCGGTCATCTACAACGCCGTGAGCATCGCCTTCCTGGAGCGGCGGCGCGAGATATCCACCATGCTGGCCATGGGGTGCAGCGTGCGCCGCCTGGGAGGCATTATGACCGTGGAGAACCTGGTGGTGGGGGCAGCATCCATCGTACCGGGGTTGCTCCTGGGATACCTGCTGTCCATCTACATGATGGGGATGTGGCAGAACGAATACTGGAGCATGCCGGTCTACCTGCAGCCAGCGACCTACGTGGCTGCCGCCGCGGGGGTGCTGGCCCTGGTACTGCTGATGCAGTTGCCGGACTTCCGCAAGGCCAGCCGCATGGACGTGGTGGCCGCCCTGCGCGAGCGCACCGGCTGACACAGCCTTCTTTTTAAAAATGACGGTGAATCAGTTAGAATAGTCCCTGCAATCTGGTGTAGGCTTGTTTGAAGTGGGGGAGGTAATTTAATGGGACGTCAATGGAGAAGGCTACTCTGGCTCATACCTATCTGGCAGCCGGTGACGGACTACATGTCCAGGCTTACCAACTGGCCGGTTATCGGCAAGCGCTTCGGGTTCGGGCTTTACCTGAACGAGGACCACTACGACGTCACCTTCCTGCCTATCAACGAAGACATCGGGCAGGGGGAGTCGACGGTGCTGCCCCGCCAGGTGGCGGAGGAGATCATCCGGCAGGCCGCCCACCGGGTGATCCTGCCCATCTGCCTCTGCCGGGTGGGCTGTAACTGCGAGGATTATCCCATGGAGATAGGATGCATCTTTATGGGGGAGGGGGCTAAGAATATTGACCCCAGCGTGGGGCGGGCGGTAACCCCGGAGGAGGCCATCGCCCACATGGACTGGGCCATCGGCCAGGGGCTCATCCCCCAGATCGGCAAGGTCGACCCCGACCCCATGATGCTGGGAGTCAAGGACACCAGGCACTTCCTCACCCTCTGCTTCTGCTGCACCTGCTGCTGCATCGCCATGCGCAACATGCCCCGCTGGTCGCCGGCGGTCAAGGACCGCATGCACAAACTGGACGGCCTGCGCATCGAGGTCAACGACGAGTGCAACGGCTGCGGCCTCTGTGTGGACGCCTGCTTCGCCTCGGCCATAGAGATAAGGGACGGCAAGGCGGTCATCGGTGACGTCTGCAAGGGCTGCGGTATCTGCGCCGGCACCTGCAAGCGCAAGGCTATTGAGTTGACCGTGCCGGACGGCAACGCCATGCTGGAGGAGGCCCTCCGCCACATCAAGAGCTACAGCGTCATCGACTGAGCCTGGGGGAAGCGGTTATTCCAAGGCCACCATCTCGTGCAGGGTGACGCCTTCATCCTCGAAGGTCCTGCCTTCGTGTTCGACCTTCAGCTTGAAGCCTGAGGAGAAGCGGAACCATCCCGGCCGTCCCACGAACTTGTGCACCAGGGCGCGGGTCAGCGGGTTCATCAACCAGCCGGGCATGTCGTCCAGCAGGTCGTGGGCGTCGATGACTTCCTTCACGTCGAAGCGGAGCGTTACGTTCCCCGGTATCTTCAACTCCAGGGCCCGCGGGTACTCGCGGTGGGCGACGTCGTTGAACACGAAGCCGGAGTCGGTCACGGCCATCTCCCCGCTGGAGAGGATGATGCGGTCCCGGGTGGCCAGCATCAGCGGCTTGGAGGCGACTCCCCCGAAGCGCTTCTTGGTCTTGACGTAGGCATAGAGCAGGGTGAAGTCGTCGGTGTAAAGGCGGCCCCAGTACCAGTGGGAGATGATGCGCCGGGCGTCGGCGGTTATGACGTTGTGGTCGTGGTAGCCGGTGCCCCTGGCTTCGAGGACCTGGTTGCCGATGCGCACCGTGCCGCTAACTCGGGCGCGGGGGACCGGCACCACCCAGAAGAAATAACCCAGGTCGCCGTAGTCGGTGCGGCCCTGCCCCGGCTTCCACCCCGGCAGCTCGCTCTCGAACCTGAGGTCGGCCTCCAGGTCTCCTTCCTTGATGTGCATGACGTGCACCGGCAGGTCCGACCCCTCCGCCCACTCGGCCCGGCAGTAGTTGTCACCCACCCGGACGTCGCATTTTTCTTTTGAGGCATTGAACTCTGATTTGTCGAACTTGCGCACCTCGGATAGTTTCTCGCCGTCGGGGCGGTAGACGTGGAGCTCGATGCCGGGCTTGCGGGTCATCAGTTCGGCCGCCTGCAGGAAGCCCACCACCACGTGGCCGTCGTCCAGGCGGGCGTCGAAGTACCACCACTCGCCGTAGAATTTGGCTTGGGGGGCGTAGAGGGCGTTCTCTTCGGGCTTGATGGGGACGATGACGCTGTCCTTGTCGCCCGGCCCGCCCCAGGCGTCCACTACTTTCTCGACCTTCATGATGCTCCTCCCTCCCTGAACAGCAACAGTACCGGTGATTGCTCGAACGCCTTGCTCGTCGCCTAAATACTAACAGAAACCGGGGGCTGAGGGGTGTGGTGCGTCGGCTGCCGCCGGCCTGATACCATATTGTTATCGGACGGGTCGCGAATGAAGGAGGGTGGGCCATGGACTTGCTGGACAAGCTCTCGGTGTACGGGGGGCATGCGGCGACGCGGCTTCTTGCCGGATTGGAAAAGCACGAGGGGTCCTACCTGGCGGAAGCTCACCCCGGAGCCGTGCAGGCGGATCCCGGCGCGCCGCACCGGGCGGACGAGCCCTTCCACATCAGCACCTCCTTCATCCTGCGCGGGGTCAAAGGTGACGCCTCGGCCAGGCCCAGCTTCAATCCTCGCGGGATGAAAAACGACGGCCTGGAGACCGCTTCCGCCTTCCTCAAGGTGCGCCGGGGTGTGTTGGGAAGCTACCGCTCCCTGGAGGCCAACCGGGGCTTGCATGCCACCACGGCCGGAGAAGGAATTTACAGAGAGTTAAAAAAGCAGGCGCGGGAGTGCGGCATCGACCTGGCCGGCTTCACCCAGGTGCCGGAGCACCTGATCTTCCGCGGTAAACATGTCCTTTACCCCAACGCCATCGTCTGCGCCCAGGAGATGAAGCGCTCGGCCATCGAACAGGCGCCCGGAGCCGCCGCCGGGATGGAGGCCTTGCACGTCTACGGTGACCTTGGGGAGGCCATGAATCGCCTGGCCGCCTTCATCCGCTCTGAAGGCATACCCTGCCAGGCTTCCCACCCCCTGGGCGGCTTGCTCCTCTACCCGGCCCTGGCCGCCAAGGCAGGTCTGGGGTATTTCGGGCGGCAGGGGCTGCTGATAACCCCGGAGTTCGGAGTGCGCCAGCGCCTCGGGGTGATTCTTACGCCGCTTACGGACATGCCCTGGAGCGATTCGGACGAGCATAGCTGGATCCTCGACTTCTGCGACATGTGCGACCTCTGCCTGAAACGATGTCCGGGCCAGGCCATCCGCCGGCAGGCCGTGCCCAACGTGCCGGGGGTATCGACCTCCATCGACAATATGAAGTGCGCGCCGTGGTTTTCCCTCTGGCTGGGTTGCTCCATCTGTGTCAAGGTCTGCCCCTTCAGCCGGGTCCCTTACGAGCGTATAAAGCGGGCCTGGGAGGCGCGCGAAGCCGCAAGCGTGCTGGAATAGCGGTAGTGCGTTAATCCCGCATCTTCAATAAAGAAGCGATGAGGTTGTCGGTGGAGAAGTGCCCGCCGGTGAGTGCGGCCAGCGAGCTGCCGCCGCCGAAAAGTTCCTCCCGTATCTCGCCCGTGCTCCGGCCGGAGGCGGCGAGCTGCCCGACTCGTTCCCCCGTCTCCTCCAGGTAGGAGATGCAGGCTTCGAGCGCCTCGCGCCCTTGCTCGAAGATCTTTCCCATCGAAGTGAACAGCACCAGCCTCGCGGTGTCCAGCCCGGCCAGCAGACGCAGGGAGGCGATCAGCCCGGCGGCGTCCTCGTCGGCCCGGAGCACCCTGGGGCGCTCGGAGATGAAGATGTCGCCCGAGAAGCACCAGCCGCGTTCCATCTCCACCAGGCAGACGTGCCCGGGAGAATGCCCCCCGGTCTCGAGCACCTCGAAGCGGAAGCGCGGAGTCTCGACCACCCGTCCCAGGGGTTGCACCTCGCAGGACACCGGATAGCCCCAGACGTATTCCTGGTAAGGCCGGAGCTCGGGCACGCGGTTGATCAGGGGCACGGAATCGGGGTGGGCGAAGACATCCACGCCGAAGCGCTCCCGGATAAGGCGGTCGGCGCCGACGTGGTCCTCGTGGAAGTGGGTGTTGACCACCATACTCAGCTTTTCCCCCTCCAGAAAACCAGCCAGTTCCTCCGCGGTGTGGGGAGCCCCGGTGTCGATGAGGAGGCCGTCCACCAGGTAGGCCGCCACCCAGTAGACCGGCTTGCCGCCGGCCTCGATACTCATGCGGATGCGGGTCACTTCTTCGAAGTGGTCGGCTTCGAGCATCTTTTCCTCCTTCGCGGCTGACTATTAATATAATAGGGGTGAAGAAGGGAGGAAGCGAGATGGAATACCGCGCCTTCGGCGCATCGGGCGGCCGGGTCTCAGCTCTCGGGTTCGGCTGCATGCGCTTGCCGACCACTGATGGGATGCCCATCAGCGAGAACATCGACGAGGACGAGGCCGTCGCCATGATCCGCCATGCCGTCGACGAAGGCGTCGACTATATCGACACCGCCTACCCCTACCACGGTGGACGCAGCGAGGTGGTGCTGGGCAAGGCGCTGGCCGGGGGTTACCGCGACCGGGTCAAGGTGGCGACCAAGTCGCCGGTGTGGATGATCAAGCAGGCGAAGGACTTCGACGACTGCCTCGGCCAGCAGCTGAAGAAGCTGCGGGACGGCCACATTGACTTCTACCTTTTTCATGGACTGAGCGAGAAGCGATGGAAGACTCTGCTCGAGCAAGGCCTGCTGGAGAGAGCGGAAGCGGCGGTGCGGGACGGCCGTATCGGTGCCATCGGCTTCTCCTTCCACGACCGCCTGGCTTCTTTTAAGGAAATAATCGATGGCTACGACGGCTGGGCCCTGGCCCAGATCCAGTACAACTACATGGACACCGAGAACCAGGCAGGGACGGAGGGGTTGCGATACGCGGCCTCGAAGGGCATCGCCGTGGTGGTGATGGAGCCGTTGCTGGGAGGGTGCCTGGCCCGCCCGCCCCGGCCGGTGATGGAGCTGTTCGAAGCCGCGGGCACCGGGCGCACTCCCGCCGGGCTGGCCCTGCAGTGGCTGTGGGACCAGCCGGAGGTTAGCGTGGTATTGAGCGGCATGAGCGAAATGAGCCAGGTGGAGGAGAACCTCATCATCGCTGCGGCGTCGGGGGCTAAGCCGCTGACGGCGGAGGAGCTGACGTTGGTCGAGGAGGTGCGCACCCGGCTGAAGGAGAGGTCCGCCGTTCCCTGCACCGGCTGCGGCTACTGCCTGCCCTGCCCCAGCGGGGTGAACATCCCAGCCCTCTTCGAGTTGCTCAACTACGGGGTAATGTACGACGGCATGCGCTCGTCACGCATGCGTTACGAGAGGTTCATTCCCGCGGAGGAGCGAGCCGACCTCTGCACCGGCTGCGGCGAATGCGAGGAAAAATGCCCGCAGTCCATCGGGATCAGCGAGTGGATGCCCCGGCTCCACGCCATCCTGGCCGAAGGCAAGCCCTATGAAAAGGAATGAATCCTGAAGGATACTTACTCAACTTCCGATAACCTTAATATGGGAATCGAGGGTGAGCCGATAATGATGTCGAGAAGCTATGTTGCTTTGCTTAAAGATATAATGATTGCAAGAAAAAGATGATTCACGCGCGGACCGGACAGGAGGCGGCAAAATGATCTTCACGGCATTTAATCGCAGGAAAAACTGGACAAGACCTTACCGGCCGGCAGTTTTTCTGGCTGTGATGCTGACAGCGGCGCTACTCGTAATAGCCTTTCCCGCCGTATCGCCCTCTTCCGAGGCGTGGACATCCCCGCGGGAGATCACCCCAGATTCGGGCAACAACCGTTATCCACAGATAGAGATAGACGCCAGCGGCAATATCCATGCGGTGTGGCAGGGGGAGGACAGCCAGGGCATACTGCAGGCCTATTACATGACCAACAACGGCGCTGGCTGGTCCTATCCCCGGCGGTTGTCGACGGCGACGGAGTCCAGGCACGATCTCGATCCTCAACTGGTTATCGATGTCAACGGCCACCCCCATGCGGTCTGGCAACAGCAAGCAGGCGGGTACGCAAACATTTTTTATACCGCCGACCTCGGCACCGGCTGGTCCGCCCCGGTCCAGATTTCCGATGACCATAATGAGGGCGCTTACAATCCGCCGCGGCCTGACCTGGCGGTCGATTCGCAGGGGCATCCATACGTCGTATGGCACTATCAATGGGGCGATAGCTGGTTTTCGGCATATTCGGTGGCTATTTACAATGCCGATCTCGGAAACGGCTGGATAGGAGAGCGCATCATCAGGGCCAACGAGAACAACCTCTGTCCCCAGATAGCCATCGATTCGGGGGACCATCCCCATATCATCATCAACTCGCACAAGGCATATGAACCGGCGGCTAAGTGCCTGGTTCACCTGGTTGATTACTCGCATGCCGGCGAATTTACCCACTCCGAACTGGAAGGCTCCTGTACCAGCAATTACCTGTGGGACCCCCCCGATCTGGCGATAGATGAGGAAGATCACCCTCATGCCGTCTGGGTGGACGAAGAAGGGAAAAACATCCTGTATTCCACCGATTCCGGCTCAGGTTGGGCTGCTCCAACAACCCTGGGCACTTCTTTCAGCGTCAGTCAGCCCAGGATAGCCGTGGACAATAACGGTCATCCTCATGCCGTCTGGTGCGCTAGCGAGGGAGTCTTTTATGCCGCTGATCTCGGTTCGGGCTGGTCGGCGCCGGTCAAGCTCGATGCCGCCGCCAGCACGGGCGAAAATGCCCGGATAGCCCTGGATGCGGCTGGGCACCCTCATGTGACTTGGATGGAGGGGCTTGGTGGGGGCCTGGCCGATTTCGACACCCTTAATATTTATTACGCGGATAATCTCGGATCGGGATGGACGCGGGAGCTCGTTTCCACTTGCTCCGACTTCGCTTACGGCTGGATATTCGACAGCAATCCCGAGATCGCCATGGACTCGAGCGGCAGTCCCCATCTGGTCTGGTACGAGAACGATACAGCGAGAGGGGACTACCACGTTTTCTATGCATCCAAGGCGGGCGGCAGCTGGTCCGCCAAGCAGGCTTTGTCGGACTGCTTCGAGGAGAAGAAGCCGGCGTTAGCCGTCGATGCGGGGGGAAACCGGCACGCGGTCTGGGAGGCCTTCTATCATGACAACGAGCAGGATGCCGATATCTCGAGGATATTCTACTCGTCGGACAGCGGGTCCGGCTGGTCGAACCCGCGGCTTATCTCCAGCGGCGCCGACAACCACGAACCCTCCATAGCCGTGGATGCTTCAGGGCATCCTCACGCGGTGTGGCGGAGCGGAACGGAGGCGGTCTACTCTTCCGATACCGGCACCGGCTGGTCCGCGCCCGAGACCGTATCCGGCGGCACCATCGGCCTCTTGCCCCGCATAGCCATCAGCTCGGACGGCCGGTCCCACGTGGTCTGGCAGGGTAACGACGGCATGATGGACCAGGTCTACTATTCCACCGACTCCGGCCCCGGCTGGAGCTCGCCGGCCGCTCTTTCCTGGGGATCCAACAAGTACAACCCGGACATCGCCGTCGACGTATATGGCCGCCCCAACGTGGTATGGCAGGCCATCGCCGCCGATTCCTCGATGCAAGCCTATTTCACTCGAAAAGAAGGCTCCGCCTGGTCGGCTGAGCTTCAGCTGTCAAGCGGTACGGATAATTCGAACCCGCGGATCGCGGTGGACGCCTCCGGTTACGCGCAGGTCGCCTGGTCCGGCAACACGGGGTCAGGCAGGCAGATCTACTGCCGTACCGCTTCCCCGGCCGGCTGGTCCGAGCCGGAGCAGGTATCCACGGGCTCGGACAACGGCCATCCTTCTTTTTCAATAGATCCATCCGGCTTCCGCCACCTGGCTTGGGAAGGCTCGGTCTCCTCGGTACCTCAGGTGTTCTACTCCGCCGATGGCGGAAACGGCTGGGGCCCTCCCCATGCCTTGACCGCCGATACCGAGAACGTCCGTCCCGAGGTTGAAGTGAGCGCGGCCGGCAATCCATGCGTGATATGGCAGGGGGCGGACGGCATCCGCTATTCGGCCGATATCGGGTACGTGGTCAATGCCTCGGTCGCCGGGGGAGGCGGGAGCGTCTCCCCGGCCAGCCAGTGGGTCGAGCAGGGAGACGACGCCACCATCGAGATCACCGCCGGCGAGCACTGCTCGATAGCGGGGATTACGGACAACGGGACCACGCAAGCCGTTGCAAACCCTTACGTTGTCTCAGATGTGGCGGCAACCCATGACATCGTGGTGAGCTTCGACGTCGCCGTGGATGCCTCGGTTCCCGGCGGTCACGGCAGCGTCAGCCCCGCCAACCAGAGCGTGGCTTACGGTACCGGCGCCTCCATCGACCTGGCCCCCGATACGGGTTATCACCCCGCCTACATCGTCGACAACGGAGTGCCTCAGGCGGCATCCGACCCCTACGTCATCTCCGGCGTCACCTCCTGGCACCAGGTCCAGGTGGTCTACGCCATCGACACTTTCGGCGTCAACGCCTACGTCTCCGGTGGGCACGGAAACGTCAGCCCAGCCAACCAGAGCGTTGACTACGGCTCCACCGCCACCATCACCTTGACTCCCGACGCGGGTTACCATACCGAGACCATCAGCGACAATGGGGTGGCCCAGCCGGTGACCGGCGGCACTTACGTCATAAACAACGTCACGGGCGCGCACAACGTGGAGGTGACCTTCGCCGCCGACTTCTACCAGGTGACCGCTTCGGCTTCTTTCAGCGGACACGGCGCCGCCGATCCCTCTACCCAGAGCGTGGCCTACGGCAACGCGGCCTCCGTCGACATAGTCCCCGACACCGGCTATCACCTCGCCTTCCTCACCGACAACGGGGTGTCGGTGACCCCGGCCGATCCCTACGTCATCTCCAATGTAAAAGAAGCCCACGACGTGGTCGCTTCCTTCGAGCCGGACCCGTGCCCCGTCTCTGTAACGGTCTCGGGAAACGGCACGGCTAAAGGTGCCGGCGCGTACTATTACGGGGACACCGTGCTGCTGGTGGCCACTCCGGCGGAAGGGTGGCACTTCGCCGGCTGGACCGAGGCGGGGACCGAGGTCTCCACCGAGGCGGCCTGGTCTTTCACCGCCGAGGCTGCCTGGGATCTCACCGCCGGTTTCGCCATCGATAACTTCACGGTAAATGCATCGGCCGATGGGAATGGCACCGTCACCCCGACGACTCAATCGGTTGAGTGGGGCAGCAACGCTTCCATCGCCATCACGCCCGCCGCCCACTGCCACATCGCCAGCATTACCGATAACGGGGCGGCGGTCGCCGTCTCCAGTCCTTACGTCATCTCGAACGTAAGGGAAGACCACGAGGTAGTGGCCACCTTCGCCGCCGACACCGACACCTGGTACCTGGCCGAGGGCTGCACCGGCGAGGGCTTCGAGACCTGGATACTGGTGGCCAACTCCAACCAGGACCCCGTGACCCTGGACATCTCCTTCCCGACCGCCGACGGGCTCTTCGCACCGGCCGCGCTGCAGGGATACGAGCTGGCCGGCAATACACGCGTCTCCTTCAACGCCGGGTCCTTCTTCACTTCCTACGACATCTCAGCCGTGGTCTCGGCTACCGGAGGGGAGATAGTAGTGGAGCGCGCCATGTACGGCGACGGCCGGACCTGGGCCACCGAGACCGTCGGCACCCGCACCCCGTCGTCCACGTGGTACCTGGCTGAGGGTTGCACCGGCGAGGGTTTCGAGACCTGGCTTCTCGTGCAGAACCCGGGCGATACTGACGTGACCGTGGACATTACGTTCATGCTGCCTGGCACGATGAGGCTCGAGTCCTATCCTGTAGAGCCCATACCGGGCCAGTCCGGCCTGGTTGTTCCGGCTCATTCTCGAAGGTCCTATAACCTATCGGAATCAAGGGTGGACTGGAATCTATCTACAGTCGTGACTTCCTCGGGCGGAGACGTGGTCTGCGAGCGGGCCATGTACGGCAACGGACGGCAGTGGGCGCATGCATCCGTAGGCGCCACTGCTCCCGCCGCAACCTGGTACCTGCCCGAGGGTTGCACCGGCGAGGGCTTCGAGACCTGGTTGCTGGTGCAGAACCCGGGAAATCTTTCATCCGAAATCAACATCACGCTTCAGACCTCATCCGGTGAATTGAAACCTGAAGCCCTTCAGGACGTGATCGTTCCGGAGAAAGGGCGCCGCTCCTTCCGGCTCAACGACTATGTCACCGATTACGATGTCTCCGCCGTGGTGACGACTACTATGGGAAGATGGGTGGTATGCGAGCGTTCCATGTATAACCGGGACCGCACCTGGGGCACCTGCTCCATCGGCGCCACCGTGCCTTCTTCCACCTGGTACCTGGCCGAGGGCTGCACGGCCGGCGGTATCGATACCTACCTGCTGATACAGAATCCCAACCCTGTCGACGTCAAGGTGGACGTTTCCTTCGTTACTTCGTCCGGGCCGGTCGAAGGCATGAAAGGTTACGTCGTCAAGGCCGGCTCCCGCGTCACCGTCTACTTGAACGACTACGTCAGCGATTACGATGTCTCCACCGTGGTCACCTCCAGTGGGGGCGGGGTGGTCTGCGAGCGTGCCATGTACGACGCGGGCCGGACCTGGGGCACCTGTTCCATCGGGTACGCGCCCTGACGGTTTGTTCCCATTATGAAGAAGAAGGGCCCCCGCTGGCGCGGGGGCCGGGTTTCGGTCCAGGTCGTTACTGGTTCGGAACGTAGGTGAAGAGCCATTAATGATGCTATAAAGGAAACTGATTAGATGGGAACAATCATAGCCTTATTGTGTTTTGGAATTGCTTACTTATTGATAAGCGCGAGCTACTTTGCTTATCTTTATCCAAGGTATGAATTATTCCTTTTATGGAAATTCTCTATCTCCAAACTACATGATATGGAATTTCGGAATGATATGATAATGGCATGGACGATATAGTTCTGAGCCCCATAGGTGTTATCCGCTCTCCCTTCAAGGAGAACCTGGGCACCCCCATCCAGCCGGTGGGAGGGAAGGACGTCGAGGCATTGGTGGAGGTACTGCCCGAGTTCGCCCCGGGCCTGGCCGACCTGGACGGCTTCTCCCACATTATCCTGGTCTACTACTTTCACCTCTGCGACGTGACCAGGCTGGAGGTGAAGCCCTTCCTGGACGAAGTGACGCGCGGAGTATTCGCCACCCGCGCCCCCGTCCGCCCCAACCATCTCGGCACCAGCGTGGTGCGGCTGGACCGCGTGGATGGCAACATCCTGCACATCCGGGACGTGGACCTGCTGGACGGCACACCGGTGCTGGATATCAAGCCGCACATCCCCAGGGTGGACTCCCCGGGTACGGAAACCCGCATAGGCTGGATGGAAGGCAAGGACCACCAGATCCACGAGAAGCGGGACGATGGCCACTTCCTTAACGACCCCAGGGACTGAGCGGACCGCGGCCCGGGAAGCACCTGCATCATTGCCGTCAGGCCCGGTTTGGTTAAAATAATAAGAAGAGCCGTGCTGGTTGCGACGGGAGGAATAATGATGGGCAGGATAGAGGTTTGCGGTAAGTGCGGGGTACCCCTGCTGGTCAGTGGAGAGCTTAGATGGGGGGACAACGGCGTTATTTACTCCAGGAGCTCGAGCAGGAACCGCTGGGTCTTCTACGAGCCGGAGATAATCGACCCCCTCTTTCGCGGCGTAGAGAAACTCAGTGGTATAGAAGTGGAGCATTACGCCATCGAGAGCCGGCGCCGGGAGACCAGGAGTTTTCTGGAAAAGATATATTCCCTGGAAAAAGGCCAACCCCTGCTCGAGGGGCTGGACCTGGAGGGGACCGGCTTGGCCCTGACTCCCGAGGAGCGGGAGAAGATGTGTGCCGTCGTCACCGGCCATTACGAGGCCATGCAGGACATGGTCAAGATCTACGGATACGGCAACCCCCTGCCCAACGTCAGCCTGGAGGCCTGCGATGATTATGCATGGCGCTCGACCGCCGTAAGCCACCCGTACTCGATTATCTTCATGGCGGCCGAGATCCTGGCCGGCTGTGAGGCCTTCGAAGACCGCGATCTGCAGGTCGAATACCGTAAGGTGGGGACCGACCTCTACGAGATAGAGGCTTACGAGGGCGGCCGGCATCCGGAATCGAAAGATAAAATGCGAACCAGGCGTTTCGATTTCAAGCCGGGCCGCTTGGAATTCGACTCCTGCCCGGAATGCGGCGTGCCGCTGGAGATTTCCATTTACCGGTGGGACCTGGAGAAAGGCATCATCGTCAACCCCGAAACCGGCCGGCGCATGGCCATTTTCGGACCCACCTCACTGGACACGGCTATTGAGGACATGGTAGCCGAACTTGGTGTCGACCTCCAGGAAACCGTCGTCGAGGCCCAGTACCTTCAGATCAAGGAAGCCTGGGGCTGGGAAAGATGGAACCGTGATGCCGGGGACTTTCAGCGCCTGCTGGGCCTGAGCGGCATGGGTAACCTGGTAAGTATGGAAGGCGACCGGAACAGAGTGACCATCCTGATGAACAACTCGTGCCTGCACCTGCTCATGGTGGGCACGCTCAAGGCCTTGACGGAGCTGGCCTACCGCCGGGAATCGACCGGGTGTACCTGGGAATACCGCGACGACGGAGACCTGTCCGTCACCGTGACCCTGTAAGGGAAGCGGCTACCTGCCCGTCCATTCGCGAAGGGCCCAGCAGAAAAACGAAAAAGCCAGGGCCAGCAGCAACCAGAAAGCCGCCAGGGCAAAAGCCGAGAGTACGTTAACCGCGCTCCCCAGGCCGGCGTCGTCGGCGACGTGGAAGGCATAGACGGAAAGCGGCGCGCAAAGCAGCAGCACCGTGACCGAGCCGGGCGAATAGCGCCGCGTAGCCACCATCGGCACCAGGTGCACGCACGCGTTTACCACCAGCAGCGCCGGGAGCGAGAGGCAGTACACAGGGTGCTCCGGCCAGATGAGACGCGGCCGAGGCCGCCAGTCCCAGGAAAGCCGCGTTGATCACGACGAATTCCATGGTGGAGAGGCTCAGGCTGAACCGGCGGAAGCGGCCGCCGAAGTACTCCTCCACCACGTGCAGGGCCGTTGCGGCCAGCAGCACCCAGAATATCCAATCCATAACCGTTTCCTAAGCGAGGCCCAGCGCACAGGGGCAGACACGACGGCAGACGTAGCACCCCTTGACCAGTTGCCCGCGCGCGTTGGTGACGATGGAAACGGGGCGGCAGAGGGACTGGTCCACGGTGGTGCCGTCCAGCGCTCCGGCCGGGCATGACTCCAGGCAGAGGCCGCAGTCGGGAGCGCAGGTCTCGTAGGAGGCCAGGGGGTCGCCTTCCAGTTCGACGTCGACCAGTATCGCACCGATCTGGATCATGTTGCCGTAGCGCTGGTTGATGAGGAGCGTGTTGCGCCCCAGCACCCCCAGCCCGGCCAGCATGCCGGCGTGGCGCAGGGAAAGGATTCCCTGGCCGTGCCGGCGTTCCTCCTCCCAGTGCTCGACGGGGCTGTCCGTGGGTACGGGGACGCAAGTGGCCCCGAGCTCTTCCAGCGCCAGGCAGGCCCGGAAACCCATGGCGTCCACCTCCTCGATCACCACATCATTGGCGAGGGAGTAGGGAACACGGCTGCGGGCGGAGAGGGTGCCGGCCGGAAGGTGTTTCGCGAACACCACCACACTCCGGCAATACTCGTAGATGTCCAGGGGGTGAAAACCGCTGGGGGCGTCCACGAAGCGGTCGACCGGCGCGATGCCGCAGAGGGACGCCCCTTCGCCGGTGAGTATCTTCTTTACGGTGGCGCTGTCCAATGTCGAAACCCCCTTAAAGTCGTCACGTCGATTATACAGGGGGTCAGGTCCATCGTTTATTATTTTCAACCATTATCTGGTATTACCAATATCTGGCAGAAAATAATGAACGATAGACCTGACCCCTTAGAACATGTCGGCCAGGGCCACCTTGACGCCGGCGATGGCCGAGGATTTCGTCTCGAGGATGCTGGTCTTGACCGGGTCCACCCACAGGTAGGCCCGCAGGACCACGCCGCTCTCCTCCAGGCCGCGCGCCACCACCAGGGGAGCGGGCTCAGTCAGGATGCCGTCGACCTCCATGAGGGTCTCCGCCGCGGCGTCCAGCGCCGTCGGCACGTCTTCCTCGTGCTTGATGAGCACCTCGAAGTCGACCCGGCGCCGGCGGGAGGAAGTGTTGTTGACCACCGGGCCCCGGAATATCTGGGCGTTGGGGGCGTAGACCAGCCGCCCGTCGTAGAGGCGGATAACCGTGTCGCGCACCCGCACATCCTCCACGATGCCCTCGTAGTCGCCGAAGGTGATCTGGTCGCCCACGGTGAAGGGCCTCTGCACCAGCAGTATTACCCCGGCCATGAAGTTCTCGATGACCTCGCGCAGGGCGATGCCCAGGCCCATGCCCAGCAGCCCCAGCGAAGTGGCCAGGCGGGCGGGGTTTACCCCCATGACCGCCAGGGCGGCCACGGCGCCGCCGCAGATGATGACGTAGAAGACCAGGCGCGAAAGCAGGCGCGCCGCGTGCTCAGACTTCTTCATTCTGTAAATAATTCTCTCCGCCAGGAAGCGCACCACCTTCGCTATCAAGAAGAAGGCGAGCATCACCACCAGTCCCTCGACGATGAAGGGGAGGTATTCGACGAAGCCCTGCCAGGCGTCCGTCAGCGGTTGCATGAAAGCATTTGCCGGCATGGTTTTCACCTCCTCGGTACATTTTTCGGGCGATACTAAAAGGCTTTAGAGGAGGCTCCCTTCGCTATTGTTCCGGAATAGTCGAAAAGGGTGGTTTCAATGAGGCGTCCGAGGGGCATGATAGGGGCATGAAGACTTTTTTCGTCGCGTATCTCGCCTGCCTGCTGGTGATGCTGCCCATCGATGCGGTATGGCTGGCAGTGATGGGCAAGCGTTTCTACCCTGCGCGCATCGGCCACCTGCTGGCAGACAAACCCAGCTTCCTGCCTGCCGGGGCCTTCTACCTGGTCTACATCCTGGGGCTGGCTGCCCTGGTGGTGGTGCCGGCGTTCAACCAGGGCACCGGCTACCTTGAGAACTTCTTCTACGGTGCACTGCTGGGGCTGGTAGCCTATGGCACTTACGACCTCACTAACCAGGCCACCCTGAAGGACTGGCCGGTGCTGGTAACCCTGGTCGATCTGGCTTGGGGGGCTTTGCTCACCGGCGCCGTGAGCACCCTGGCGCTTTACCTTTCAAACCTTATCCTGTAATTGGCGGGCGCGGTGCCTCAACTCCTGGCCATCCCGCGGATGCCGCGCGCCAGGGCGTGATCGATGCCCAGGATGGTGCAGTCGTTGGAGAGGTAGACCTTCCACATCTCGCCCGGGGCGTTGAAGAAGAGCTGCATGAAGACCGACAGGGTGCGGATGCCGATGCGTCCGAAAAATTCCCCGCCTTGCATGTGGAAGCGGCGCATGCGCAGCAGGGCCGGCGTCCACACCAGCTTGTAGACGCGACGGGCAATCTCCTCCGGCGCCAGGCCTTTGCTCAATCCGGCGGAGACCAGTTCGGACACCGGACCGGCCAGGCGCAGCGAGTGACCGACACACCAGCCGGTGGAGGCTTGCACGAAGCCGCCGGCCGCTCCGAAGCCGATGACCCGGGACGAGAAATCCGGCAGTGGCCCGTTCATGGGAAGGGCGCCTACCTCCACCGACTCCACGCTCCGCACCTTGATTCCCAGGCTGGCCAGGCGAAGGTAGAGCCGCCCCTGCAGCACTTCGAAGGGGACGCCGGGCGAGTCGGCCAGGGAGGTCTCTTCAAAGAAGGCATAGTCGCTGTCCCAGGGCATGGCGTAGAGGAAGGTGGGGGGCGAGGTGCGGTTACCCAGAAAGGCGTGGCGGAAGTCCATCAGCAGCATGCGGTCGAGCTCGAAAGGGTGCCGGTCCACCCGGGCCAGGATGCCGTAGACGTTCTGGAAGGAATCGGCTTCGCGGGAGGAGGGGAGCAGGACGTGATCGTGGCCGGAAGCGTCGAACACCAGGGAAGCCCGCAGCTTCTTGCCTCCCATGAGCTCAACGGTGCTGCCCTGGCGGTCGTGTTCGGCTCCGGCGACCCGCCCCTCCACCATTTCCAGGGCCGGGGGCATGAGGGCTTTCTTCAAAGCGTCGTTGTCGAAGTGGGTGTAGCCGCGCTCGAACACCTGCGAGGAACGTTCGTTGAAGATGACCTCAGCCCTGCGCCATATCTGGTCGCAGTATACGTCCAAACCCAGCGGTTCTATTTCGTCCGCCCAGGTGGAGGTGTTGTTGGTCCAGCGGCGCTCCGGAGACGGGTCCACGCAGGCTACCCGCAGGCCTTGTTTGACCAGGGCGCTGGCGATGGCCAGCCCGGTCGGGCCCGCCCCGGCTACCACCGCGTCGTAGTTCTCACCCATGCCTTCCTCCCCTCCGTCCATCGGATCATGTTATGGATATTATCTACAAACTGACCGGTCAGAATCAATAACCGGTATGCCCTTTCCCCGGCATGTCATAATTGAGGAAAGGCAAGGAGGCGCGGATGACCGTTATCGAGTCGCTGAAGATGGGGTTGGCCTTCACCGGGGCGATGGCCGGTTACCCGCTCTGGCTCTCGTGGACGCGCCCTCCTTTCAGCTCGGGCCGGGAAAAGGCCGGGGATATCGACATCTTCTTCAAGCGTTTTGGTACGGGAAGCCCGGTGTTGCTGCTCCATGGCGGTTTCATGTTTGCCCAGACCTGGGCGGCGCAGTTCCCGGCGCTATCCCGGAGCCGCCTGGTGATCGCGCCGGATACACGCGGCCACGGGCGCACCACTCTGGGAACGGGCGAGCTGACCTACCGGCGGATGGCGGATGACTTTGCGGCCCTGATCGAGGTGCTCGGCCTGGGGCCCGTACACGTGGTCGGCCACAGTGACGGCGGCACCACCGCTCTGGCCCTGGCCATGCGGCGCCCGGACCTGGTGCGCGGCCTGGTGCTCCTGGGCGCGCCCTTCAATATCTCCAATTACTCGGAACAAGCCCGGCGCGGCATCGAGAAGTTTCTCAACCCTGCCTCTCCCGACCGGATCGCCTCACTGGCGGTCAGGCGCCTGCTCACGCCGGAGCCGGGACGGGGTAAGGATTTCGCCGCCCGGATGTCCAGGATGTGGAGGGGACTGCCCGACTTCACGCTGGAGGAACTGGGCCATATCACCGCCCCCACCCTGGTAGTCGCCTGCGACCGCGACGAGTTCCTCTCTCTCCGGGACGACCCCCTCGAGGTGTTCAGGGAGACGGCTGCAGCCATCCCCGGCGCGGAGATGGCCGTGGTGTGGGGAGGGACCCATGTCGTACACATGCAGAAGCCCCGAGCCGTCAACCGGCTGATACTCGGCTTCCTCGAGAAGTACCCCTGAGGTGCGGCGTGAGAAGGGGAGGGTTCAGGCGGGACCCTCGTCCCGGGCTGGCAGGAAGATATGGGAATAGGCGAGATAACCCAAGAACGATCCCAGCATGGCCAGTATCCGCGAGACCGCGACCAGGTACTCACGATCGGACGGCATGACCATCCAGGCGAAGAGGATGCAGGCGAGAGACGCGGCGATGAAAATGGCGCGGTACCGGCTCTCCCTGGTGTCGAGGTGACGGACGATGAGTATGATGAAACCCACCAGCGCCGCCAGAGAAGGTATGCTGCCGGCCACGGCATAGTAGACCTTGAGGAGGACCGAATCGAAGTCCCAGGCGGAACCCCAGCTGTACTCAACCACGTGCCGCGGTGAAGTGCCGGCGAGCCCGCATGCGATACAGGAGACGACGAGGAAGACGATCAGGAGGTACCAGCTCAAGCGGATATTGCCGAAAAGCAGGAAAGTGGAGAAATAAGCGGCCGGGATCATGACGGCGAAGGCAACGCATTGGGCCAGGTAGGCGCAGGCCTCATCGGGAAGGGGGTGGCCGGCCTGGTGGAAGACCTGCTGCAGGCCGGTGAAGAGGTAGGCAAAAGCGATCATGAGGTAGATGGCGCCGAAGGAGACATGGACAGGGGCAAGCATCCCTTCCTTACTTGCCGACCTGCGGGAGAGGTAAATCCCAAGCCCGAGGTAGAGCAGGAATATGAAGAAAGAGAAAGCCGCGCCACTGCTCATTTTTCCTCCGCCAGAAAAGAACCTGCCATCCATGATTATTATACGTCGGACCCGGGTAGTTGACCTGCCTGCCCCCCAGGGTGGTTCAGCCGTCCCGTTCCAGGCGTTGCGCCAGGAAGGAAGGAGGATAATAAGCGATCAGGGCGCTCAGTGCGCCCAGCAACAGCATCAGACGGGATGCCAGGACCAGCGGTTCATACCCGGTTGGCATGATCGCCCAGCCAGCAACTATAAAAATAAACGAGAGGGTTATGAAGAGCGATACGAAAGCGGACCCGGCTCGACTCCAGGCGCTGGAAGATGATCTGCACGAACAGGGCAATAGCGATCAAGGCGGGAATGCAGCCTGCCACTATGATGTAGGCATGCAGCGGGATGGAGTTGAAGTCCCAGGTCGACCCCCAGCTGTAATGCAGGGGGTACATGGTCGCCGTGCTGGTCATGCCGATGCCGACGCAGGCGACGGCGACAAAGAAAGCCAACAGGCGGCGGGCATAATGGAGGTCCCCCCGGATGATATAAATACAGAAATAGCTGGCCGGGATGGTGACGCAGAATGCCGCGTAGAACGAGAAGAGGGCGAAGGCCCGGTCCGCGACGAAGTTTCCCGCCTCGTGGAAAACCTGCTGCAACCCGGTGAAGAGATAGACCAGGGACACCAGCAGATAGATGCAGCCGAAGGAAACCTGGACACTCGCCAGCCCCTCCTTTTTCTCGGAGGATCCCTTTACGAGATATGACCCCACCATCAGGTAAGCCAGGAAGATAAGAAACGCGAAAACTGCGCCTCTGGTCATTTGCCTCCGTTCGTCGAGCTTTTCTTAGCCATCTCTGCTCATTGAAAAGAATAGCGGACATACGCACGGGCCGCAAACCGGCAACCTGCCGACAGGGAGTATCATGGAAGAATGGTGTGAGAAAGGGGCGACCGTGTATGGGAGGTGGAGAAGATGGAAGTGAAGAAGGAACTGGTGCCGCCATGCGGCCTCTACTGCGGGGTCTGCAGCATCCTCATCGCCCACCGCGACGACAATCCCAAGTTAAAGGAGCGCCTGGCGGCCCTCTACAACGTGCCGGCGGAGGACATCCGCTGCGAGGGGTGCAACGCCGAGGAGGAAAAGGTCTTCTTCTACTGTCGCGTCTGCCCTATCAAGACATGCACGCGTGAGCGGGGTTACGAAGGGTGCCATCAGTGCACGGACTGGCCTTGTGGGCATGTCGACGATTTCATCATGCCGGTTGGCAGAAAGGTGATGCACAGGGTCATCCCCCAATGGCGGGAACTGGGCACGGAGAAGTGGGTCGAGCAGGAAGAACAGAGGTACCGCTGCCCGCGGTGCGGACACGCTCTCTTCCGGGGCGCCAGGCGCTGTAATCAGTGTGGGGACCTGGTGGACGTCGACTAGCTTCCAGGTATCTTCTCCAGGTAGATCAGGGTCAGCCGCTCGTGGATGATTTCTTCCCGGAAAGGCCGGTAGCCGTTCTTTTCGTAGATGTGCAGGTTGATATCGCTGGCTTGCCCTGTAAACAGCTCGTAACGTTCTGCCTCCGGAAAGCGCCGCTCGATCTCGGCCAGCAGGCGTTGACCCAGGCCCTTTCCCTGGAAGTCGGGGTGGACGATGAGCCGGCCCACCAGGCAGGTGCTTCCCACCATGCACCCCCGGACCGCGCCGATGATCCTGCCGTTTTTCTCCACTTTCAGGTACAGGTGAGAGGAGAGGTCTTCCTTCTTCTGCTCCAGGGTCTGGACCATGGGGGGAATGGTGTGGTCGAGGTATCGCTCCGCCTCCCGGCTGTAGGCCAGCTTCTGTAACGCGAGAAGTTCTTCGGCATCTTCCGGACACACTTCCACGATAGCCTCATAATCCATAAAATGAGTATACACGGGAAATGCACAGGAGAGGCACCAGCAATTATCGACATTATGTAGAAAAGAGGTGGGGAGCATGCTGCCCAGGGTTATCATGCACAACGCCGTCAGCGTGGACGGCCGCCTGGACTGGATAGAGCCGGACCTCGGAGCCTTCTATGGCATCGCCGCGGGTTTCGGGGAGGACGCCACCCTGGTGGGAAGTGAGACCATACTGTCGGCCTATGCCAGTGGAACAGGCTGAGAGCGGTGACGAACCATACGGGCCGGACGTGTTCGAGCCGGCCGAAGGCTTGCCGCTGCTGGTGGTGCCGGACAGCCGGGGACGCGTCCGTTTCTGGGGCAGGCTGCTGCGCGAGCCTTATTGGCGGGCCGGGGTGGCTCTCTGTTCCGGCACCACTCCGCGAGAGCATCTGGAATACCTCGAGCGAGCCGGGGTGGACCATATCATCGCCGGCGACGATAAGGTGGACATGCGTGCCGCCCTGGAGGAACTGGCGGAGCGCTTCGGGGTCAAGGTGATACGTGCGGACTGCGGAGGGATCCTCAGCGGGGTCCTGCTCCGTGCCGGGCTGGTGGACGAAGTCAGCCTGGTCGTTGACCCGACCATGGTGGGGGGCACATCGCCCCGCTATCTCTTCATGGCCTCGGACCTGGAGGCGCCCGGTGGAACGCTCCCACTGGAGTTGCTGGGCATGGAGCGGATGGAGGGTGGTTCGGTATGGCTTCACTATCGCGTCATCAAGGAGGGGACATGAACGATCTCTTCCGGCCGGTGCGCATAGGCGGCCTGGCGCTGAAGAACCGGGCGGTGATGCCGGCCATGGGCACCGGTTACGGGACCAGGGATGGTGAAGTCAGCGATCGGCTCCTGGCCTACCTGTGCCGCCGGGCGCAAGGAGGAGTGGGACTGATCGTGACCGAGGTCTGTGCCGTCCACCCCCTGGGCAAGGGGTTTTCCACGGAACTGTGCGCTTACGACGACAAGTTTCTGCGTGGCCTGCAGAAGCTGGCGCGAGCCGTCAGGCACGAAGGGGCGGCGGTGGCACTCCAGCTCCATCACGCCGGGCGCCAGACCTTTCCACAGGTGATCGGGGCGGAGCCGGTGGCCCCTTCCGCCATACCGGCTCGGGCCATCGGCGTGACCCCCCGCGAGTTGAGCAAGCAGGAGATCGAGGAGCTGATCGGCTGCTTCGCCGCCGCTGCCGTGCGGGCCCGCGACGCGGGTTTCGACGCGGTGGAGATACACGGTGCCCACGGCTACCTGGTCAACCAGTTCCTCTCGCCCTACAGCAACAAGCGCAAGGACGAATACGGCCTCCCCCCACTGGGGCGGCTCCACTTCGCCAGGGAGATCGTCGCCGAGATCAAGCGGCAGGCCGGAAAGGACTTCCCGGTGCTCTTCCGCCTCTCCTCGTCCGAGCTGGTACAGGGAGGCTACGAACTCGATTACATCCTGCCCTTCCTCTCCATCCTGGAGAAAGAAGGGGTGGACGCCTTCCACGTCTCCTGCGGCGTGTACGATTCTCCGGGAAACCCCACCTGTCCCGGCTGGCACCACCCGCCGGGTATCAACCTGGAAAGGGCGGAGAGCATCAAGCAGGCGGTGGGGGTGCCGGTCATCATAGCCGGCAAGATGCACGACCCGCGCCTGGCGGCGGAAGCAATAGCGGCAGGCCGGACGGACCTGGTGGCCTTCGGACGGCAGCACCTGGCCGACCCGTTCTTCCTGGACAAGGCGGCGTCGGGACATCCCGGAGGATATACGTGCCTGCCTCTCCTGCAACCAGGGCTGTATCGAACGCCTGACTTTTCAGGCCCAGCCCGTCACCTGCGTCGTCAACCCCGAGTGCGGGCAGGAAGAGGGGACGGTTGGTCGCCGGGTCGAGCGTGCGGGCCGCTACCTGGTGGTGGGGGCGGGGCCGGCGGGGATGCAGGCCGCCCTGACCCTGGGCGAAGCGGGTGCCGAGGTGGAGGTGCGCGACCGGAATGCCGGGCCCGGCGGGCAGCTGCGGGCGGCTTCCCGGCCGGACGGGAAGGAACCCCTGGCCGCCTGGGTGGCCTGGATGGAGAAGCGCCTCTCGGCCCTGGGCGTCGAGGTCGGCCTGGGGTGTGAGGTCGGCCCGGAGATGCTCACCGACGTGAAGTGGGACGGCGTGGTCATCGCTGCGGGGTCGCGCCCCCGGATGCCGGACATCCCCGGAAAGGAATCCGTCAAGAAGCTGGTGGAAGCCCGCCAGGTACTCCTGGGTGAAAAGGAGACCGGCCAGCGGGTCATCGTGGTCGGCGCGGGGGCGGTCGGTATGGAGACCGCGGACTACCTCATCTCCCGGGGGTGCGAGGTCACCGTGGTGGAGGAGAGGCATTTCTCGCCGGTGAACCAGCTGAGCTCGCAGGGGTACTATCTTTATAAAAGATTGTTGCGGAAGGGCAGGCTGTTGCTGAACACCCGGGTGCTCGAGGTCAACCGGGAAGCGGCGGTGCTGATGACGGACGGCCGGGACCAGGAGATGCAGGTGGACACGGTGGTCTGGGCGGTGGGGTCCGACCCCGAGAACTGGCTGGTCGAAGTGGCGCGGGAGACCAACCTTACTCTGCCGTGCCGCGGGCGACGTGGTGGAGCCGCGCTCTCTCGTTGAGGCCACGCAGGAAGGTTACCGGGCGGCCCTCGACCTCCTGGGTGGGGCGGCGGAGGATTCTTAAAAGGGGGCATGGCCGATGAAGGCGGGCATAAGGAAAGTCACCATCGTGGGCGCGGGAGTGATGGGGGGAGGGCTGGCCCAGCTGTTCGCCCAGAAAGGCAATTGGGTAGGGCTGCACGACGTTTCCGGGGAGTCGCTGGAGAGGGCCTTGCGGCGCGCCCGCTCCAACCTGGACATCCAGGTGGAGATGGGATGGATAGCCTCGCATGAAGTGGAGGAAGCCCTGGTGCGCATCGAGTCCACCAGCGACCTGGCCAAGGCCCTGGAAGGCGCCGACTACGTCATCGAGGCGGTGCCGGAGGACCTGGAGCTGAAGAAGGAAGTCTTCCGGCAGTTAGGCGACCTTGCTCCGGCCCACGCCATACTCGCCTCCAACACTTCCACCTTCAACGTCATGGCCGAAGTGGGCGAGGAGATCGCCCCCCGCGTCCTCATCGCTCACTTCTTCAACCCGCCCCAGCTGGTGCCCCTGGTGGAAGTGGTGTTGGGGGACAGGACCGATGAGGCCGCGGCCGCCTCCATGATGACCCTCCTCTACGAAGTGGGCAAGCGCCCCCTTCTGGTCAAGCGCTACATTCCCGGTTTCATAGTCAACCGCTTCCAGCTGGCCCTCAACGGCATGGCCTACATGATCCTCCAGGAAGGGTTGCTGGACCCGGAGGACATCGACCATGCCGTGGAATCCTCCATCGGCCTGCGCCTGGCCACCGGTGGGCCCTTCGCCACCATGGACCTGGGGGGACTCGACGTGGTGGCGGCATCCGCCCGAACCATGGGTTTTGAACCTCCGGCCCCCCTGCGGGAGCGGGTGGAGCGAGGCGAGCTGGGGGTCAAGGCCGGCAAGGGGTTCTACGAGTATGCCGGGATGGACGAGGAAGAGGTCCTGCGCCGTCGCGACCGGCGCCTGATGATCATGCTGGAGGCCTGGAACCGCGGCCACGCCGCCGGTCTCTGGTATGTCAAGCCGGGAGAGGAAGAGGGGGCCTGAAGCGGAGTACCCGCTCCCGGATCAGCTTCTTTCCTCGAGGAATTCCAGCGCTTCGCGCATGGTCAGCCGTGCCTCGGGCATGAACCAGAAGTTGATGTAGCCGTGCTGGGCGAAGGGATACTTGTCCCGGGTCAGGTTGAGGTAGCGGTATTCGACGCCGTTTGCCTCGAGCACCGGGAGGAGGGCCAGCGTCTCGGAATGGAGCGGGTCGACCTCGCTCGAGGGGATGAAGCAAGGTGGGAAGCCGGGCCGGACATGTCGCAGGGGGGAGGCGTACTCCGAGCACCGGATCACTTCTTCCGGGTCCCGGCTGATGTAGCCGGTCATGACGAAGCGGGTCGTGGGGAACTTCGTCTCCTGCACGGTCTCGGTATCATAGACGCCGTAGACGAGCAGCAGTCCCGTCAGCGCCTCCGTCGGCAGGCAATCGCACGCGCCGATCTCCCTCCTCAACTCCTCGTCCTGGGTCATCACCGCGTAGGCGGAGGAGAGGGAGGCGCCGGCGGAGTCCCCACCCAGGAAGAAGCGGGAATTGTCCCCGCCGTACCAGTGGGCGTTGTCGTAAGCCCACTTCACCGCGGCCGCGACGTCTTGCCACTGCTCCCTGAACTTGAAACGCGGGGCCATGCGGTAGTCGACGTTGAAGACGAGATAGCCGGCGTGGGCGAAGGTCTTGCAGACCCGGTCGTAGAAGCGCTTGTGGCCTACGTGGTGGGCCCCGCCGTGGAACCAGACCAGCACCGGGTAGGGCGGTTCGCCCGGCGGCTTGAAGATGTCGACGGACTGCAAGCGGTGCCCGCCCGCGACGTAACGCGCCCTGCGTTCCACGCCGGCCACCCGGGGCGCGCAGCGGTTGATCAACAGCGCTCCACCCGCCGTCTCCGCTGCCGCGAAAGCAAGCTTGAGGGCGTAAGCCGCGGCGTTGCTGTAAGGCCTCAGGTTCCCTGTCCGCCATTATCATCCTTCCCTTACTCCGCTACCATCCGGTAACAGCTCTATAATCGATCAACGAAGAAGGCCGGGGCGGAAGCCCCGGCCTTTTTCTCGTGACCTGTAAAGCGCTTAACCGTCACCCAGGCTCCTGGCGATGTAGGTGCGGATGCTCTCCACCATCTTCTTGAAGGCGGTCTCCAGCCCTTCGAACTCGCCTCCCTCGTGCACCACTACGTCGATGTCCAGGTTGCCCTCCATCACTTCCCCGGCCTCGGCCGAGAGGATGTCGATGGGCTCGGTGATGCGCTTGCGGATGAGCCAGCGGAGGACGAAGAAGGTAATGATCATGATGATCACGATGGAGATGCAGGGTCGATCACGCCCCACTCGACCATGGCGTCCTTCTTCTCGTCGTCGTAGAACTGCCTGATCTCGGCGATGTCCCAGCTCATGTCGGTGATGCCCACGAAGCTGATAATGACGTTGGATTCGAAGGGCGACGTGATCTTGGTGAAGGTCACCAGTTGCTCGCCTTCCAGGCCGAGCGCCGGGATGCCGTCCTCCAGGATGACCCAGCTCTTCTCTTCCTCGATGGCATCGGATATTTCCGGGGGCATGTCCATGAAGACCAGTTCCGGGTCGCTGGACGCGAGGGTGATGGGGTTCTTGGAGAGCGGGTTGGGGGGAATGATCATGAAGAGGTATTGCAGGTCCAGCAGGCCTTCTTCCACCATCGCTTCCATCTTGGTGTCGATGTAGACCTGCAGGGGGTCGAGGTCGTTCTTGTCGCCCGCCACCAGCCTTGCGTAGAACGTGGGCAGGTCGACGCTGGCAGTGTCGTATTCCTTGAAGAGGATGTCCGTCTGCGCCTTGACCAGGTAGTTGTAGCTGGAGGAGATGGTGTTGGCCTTCTCCTCGATCAGTTTATTGACGCTTTCCTCGGACAGGTTGTTGTAGGAGTTCTGCGCTATAAGAAAAGCTGCCAGCCCCCCGATGAGGTACACCACCACCACCAGCGTGGTGATCTCCCACAGCACGCGGGAGCTTCGGTTCTTGCCTGGTTTACCGTTCCCACCCATTGGTTCAGACCTCCTTTGTGTCTATTCTCCTCCGAGGCTCCTGGCGATGTAGGTGCGGATGCTCTCCACCATCTTTTTAAAGGCGGTCTCCAGCCCTTCGAACTCGCCTCCCTCGTGCACCACTACGTCGATGTCCAGGTTGCCCTCCATTACTTCTCCGGCCTCGGCCGAGAGGATGTCGATGGGCTCGGTGATGCGCTTGCGGATGAGCAGGCGCAGGACGAAGAAGGTCAGGACCATGATGATCACGATAGATATCAGGGTGATCACGCCCCACTCGCATCATGGTGTCCTTCTTCTCGTCATCGTAGAATGCTTTGATCTCGGCGATGTCTGAGTGCATGGGGGTGATCCCGATGAAAGAGACTTTGACGTCGGGAGCCACCGGGGAGGTGACCTGGGTCAGGGTCACCAGCTGCTCGTCCTCCAGGCCCAGCGCTGGAATGCCCTCTTCCAGCAGTATCCATGATTCACCATCCTCAATGGCCTGGTCGATGCTTTCAGGGAAGTCGTAGAAAACAAGGTCGGGATCGTTGGAAGCGATGGTGATGGGATTCGGCGTCAGGGAGCTGGGCGGTACGACGATGAAGATCTTCTGCAGCCCCAGCAGCCCCTTCTCGACCATGCCCTGGGTGGTCGTGTCGAGGTACTCCTGCAGTGGGTCGATATCGTTCTTGTTTCCCGCCAGCAGCTTGGCGTAGAGCCTGGGCGCGGTCGATGTTCTCGACCCCGTACTTCTCCAGCATGATCTCCATCTCCGCGGTGGCCAGGTAGTCGTAGCTGGAGCTGATGGTCTGGGCTTTCTCATCGATGAGTTTGTCCACGCTCTCCCGCGACAGGTCGTTGTAGGAGTTCCGCGCAATGAGGAAAGCCGCAAGACCCCCGATCAGGTACACCACCACCACCAGCGCGGTGATCTCCCACAACACGCGGGAGCTACGGTTTTTGCCGACCTTAGTGCTTCCAGCCATCTGCCCCAACCTCCTTTGCGGAGTGCCCCACCACTCCTTGTCTTCCCGGTTGAACAACCTGGTTATCAATGCAGCCTGTATTTATTATCCCCACTTGTGGTTGCATTGGAACATGATTTTTCTCAGTCCCTGAAATTATAACTCCATTTAAAGGACGTGGTCTTGTCTTAACCGGATATAATTAAGAAAACTCGATAAGAGAAAGACGATGCAGCTTGAAAACTCTCATCTCCAAGTCGCTGCCGATCCCCCGGGTCAGCGACGTGCCGGGGCGGAACCTGGATATCGATGCCCTGAGGGGGATGGCTATCCTGTTGGTCGTCCTGGGTCATGTCGTCAGCTATTATGGATACCCGGAATACAGCAACTCTCCCGCGTATCTCTTTATCTACGCCTTCCATATGCCGCTTTTCGCCTTGGTGAGCGGATTTGTCATTTACGGAAAGAGCATCGGGCCAGTGGACAAGTTCCTGAGGCTGATCGTCCCCTTCCTGGCCTGGATACCTGTCAATCAACTGCTTGATTATTACGTATTCCATGAGACCGTCTACATCGGCACGCTCAAATCAGATCTACTGCACCCGGAGTATGCGTTGTGGTACCTGTGGTTTCTCTTTCTCTGCTACATGTGCCTCATCCCGGTGACGTTCCTCGAGTCGAAGCGAAAATATCTTGGAGGGATAGCTCTCGCCTTGCTGGTCATTGTCTTCAACGTCTCACCCCTGAACATTCTGGGGTTCAAGCTGCTGCGGTCCTTCTTCTCGTTTTTCGCCATCGGATATCTTGCCGCCAAACACAGGGAGTCGCTCAGGCGGATAAGACCATGCATCGTCAATTCGGCGCTCGCGGGCGCTTCGGCACTCTTCCTTGTTCTTGTCGTACTCGCCGGCAGAGACCTCCGGCTTGTCCGCGACTTCCTCAGCGTGGGGGAGATCGTTTCAAGCCCCGATGAGTTCCTGATGGGATATGTGATCGCGCTGCTTGGGATCTTCGCTTCGTATGGTTTTATCAGGCTCCTGAGGCACGGTGCCGCATACAAGATGCTCTGCTGGTTCGGCCTGGTGACCATGGATATCTACGTAGCCCATCAAATATTCATGAGGGCTTCTTTCGGAACCGGCTGGGTAAGAATCATCTCTGCTTTTGTTGCGGGGGTGTTGCTCTCGCTCGCCCTCTCTTTTCTCGTCCTGCGAAGATCCAAGGTCCTCGGCGCGTTGCTCCTGGGCAAGAGGCAACGAGTGGCGCTCGCCCCTATGGCTGATCCCCCTGATTAATCAAGAAGGGTTGGACCTGCCGGTCACAACCCTTTTATTCTGGTGAGCCGCGAGGGACTCGAACCCTCGACCTACGGATTAAAAGTCCGGTGCTCTACCAACTGAGCTAGCGGCCCACAAACAATTATAATGGCTGAATGGTTTTTAACAATAGCAAGGAACGGCCTGTCGGAAAGCGGCTTTATGGGTTATCAAATCTGTGTTGAACCGGGGCATGGTTTTTGCTATGATATGCACGTCCGGTTTTTCAAGGTAAGTTAGCTGTGAGGACCGAGGAGACCGTATCCTCGGTTTTTGTATGAGGACAGGAGGGGGTGAAATAGGGTGAGGATTTACGCGGGAAATCTGAGTTATTCCACGGATTCGGAAGAGCTTCGTACGCTCTTCAGCGAATTCGGTTCGGTGGATTCGGCTGAGGTGATCATCGATCGCAGCACCAACCGTTCCAAGGGATTCGGTTTCGTGGAGATGAGCGACGAAGAGGCGGCCCGTTCGGCCATTCAAGCTTTGAACGGCAAGGACGTAGGCGGGCGCGGCATCAATGTGAGCGAGGCCAGGCCGAGGCGTACTGAGTCGCGGGACTCTTATCAGTATTAATATCGTCAGGCTCCAGGAGCAGGGTTTCACGGCGCAAGGCAAATTCCCATTCCTTTCCGCCCTGGTTTGTGCTTCCCTGGAGCCGACATTTTTCAGCTCGTTTACAAGCACGTTATTCTCTTCAACGTGTTACAATAGTCATCGAACTAAGTGAAGCGTTGAGCTTGGAGCGTGACGAGGAGGTGAACAAGGGTGGACTATCCCTTGCTGCACATTTTTTCTCAGTTCTTCTTTCATGACAAGGCCAGTATCGTAGGGAACAGTGCGGCGCTTACCCTGCTACGGGACGCCATCACCGAGATACTGGAGAAAAATGTCAAGACGCAGGAGATCCAGGCCATGACCAACGACGGCGAGGGATACACGGTGGCCATCATCAACAACGACAGCCCCTGGGACCATGAGACCTGGAATAAGCTGGCCGTACCCTACATCGACGACTATGCCAGCGAAACGCGGGAGGATGCTATCACACCTCACATGCTCTTCGAGATGTTCAACAAGGAATAGCGGCCGTCTTGGCCGCGAAGGCCGATCGTGCATGAGGGCGGGCCTTGCCGGCCCGCTTTTGGGTTGGGGCATGAAGAGGAGGGGGGACGAGCCGGAGCCGTTTAGCTGCCGGGCTTCGAGGGTATAAGAATCTCTTGGAACGTAAGGCTTGCTGATAAAGGAGGTTACAACAGATGACGGAGAGACTTCAGGTCTACAAGTGCGAGGTCTGCGGCAACATAGTGGAGGTGCTAACCGCCGGCAAGGGAGAACTGGTCTGTTGCGGACAGCCCATGGCCCTTCAGGTGGAGGACTCGGTGGATGCCGCCGTCGAGAAGCACGTGCCGGTGATCGAGAAGACCGCCGAAGGCATCACGGTCAAGATCGGGAGTGTGCCGCACCCCATGGCCGAGGATCACCACATCGAGTGGGCGCAGCTCATCCAGGGCAACCTGAGCTACCGCATCTTCCTGGAGGTCAACGGCGCCCCGGAAGCCCTTTTCGGCGCCACGCCGGACGGGGCCTACGCACGCGAATACTGCAACCTGCACGGCCTCTGGAAGAGCAGCTGAGCCGCTAGCTCCTCGGATACCTGATACGGCGCGAGGGCGGCCTGAAGGCCGCCCTTTAAGCTTTTCCGTGACCGGAAAAATTCATGTTGCTAGCAGTGTGGCGCCATGCTATCATCTTGCCGTTTGCGTAAGTTTTGTTGGATCGGTTGTAGTAGAAACGCAGAGAGAAAGGAAAGGAGAGTAGAAGAAGCAATGGCAGATGACGTAAAGCTGGCTAATCCGGCAGTACTGGGCCTGACCTGCTTCGGCATGACCACCATCCTGCTCAACCTGCACAACGCGGGTCTGTTCAAGCAGGACGCGCCCATCCTGGCCATGGGCATCTTCCTGGGCGGCATCGCCCAGATCATCGCGGGGATCATGGAATACAAGAAGGGCAACACCTTCGGGACCACCGCCTTCATCGCCTACGGGTCCTTCTGGCTGACCCTGGTGTTCATCATCATCATGAAGCCTGCCCTGATGGGATGGCAGATTGGTGAAAAGACGCTTCTGGTACTCGAACCGGCCAACAAGGGCTTTGCCTGGTACCTGGCGCTGTGGGGACTGTTCACCCTGCTGATGTTCGTAGGCACCCTGAGGGTCAACCGGGTGCTGCAATTCGTGTTTCTCTCCCTGACCACCCTCTACGGCCTGCTGGCCGTCCACTTCGCCTGGTTCTCCTATCCCGGCAAGTCGGGTACCGTCCTCAAGATCGCCGGTGTCATCGGCATCATCTGTGGCGCTTCGGCCATCTACCTGGCCCAGGCCGAGCTGTGGAACGAGATGTACGGCAAGGTCATCGCTCCCATCTGGCCCATGGGCGAGAAGGATGCCTACAAGGCCCCGGAAGATCTCTAAACCGGAAATCTCAGCATCTACAAGGGGCGGGCTTCGGTCCGCCCCTTTTTACATGGGGTCGATTGTCGACTTGTTTCAACGATTCTACCTCGCGTTATGCTCATCGGTTGCCCCGGTGGTTGACTAGCGGTCATCCCAAGACAACAATCATCAGTAGCCACATGCTGATTCTGTTGGGCCCTCTTCGCAGCGACGTTTACACTCTTCCCCGGCTTCCGGTATGCCCAGGTCCGTTGAGCAGGAGGTGTAAGAATGGAGATCGTGAAGGAGAGGGAGTACTCGTTGCCCCTGGCGGGGATGAAGCGTGTCATCTTCGCCCCGGAGAGGTGGTCGGAGAAGCCGTCCGACGCCATGCCTTACCTGGTGGACCACGCAGACGCCGGAAACATCCTGGCCGTGGCCAAGCCTGCCAGCCTGGAAGAGCTCCAGGGCCTGCTGACCCAGGCGGCCCGGAGTGGGCTGGCAGTCTACACGCCCATGCCATTCGGGCTGGAGCCGCAACGCCCCGGGGTGATCGTGGACCAGGCCCCCATGGACCGCATCCTCTCACTGGACGTAAAGAAGCTGACGGCACGGATCGAACCGGGAGTCACCTGGGACCGGCTGCTGCCCGAGGTGGAAGCTCTGGGCCTGCGCATGGCCCTGCCGGCCGCCGCCCGGCACCCCTATGTTCTCCCGGCCTACCAGGAGAGGGAGATACTACTTTCGGCATCGCGCTACACCAACAAGCAACTCTCCAACCTGCACATGGTGCTGGCGGATGGCCGCATCTACAAGAGCGGCTCGCACGCTCTGCCCCATGCCGAGGAGCACGGGGTCAACTGGCGTGAGGACGGCGGCCCCAACATCTCCCGGCTCATGCTCGGCTCGCGCAACATGTTCGGGCTGGCCTACCTGGGCTACGTCTACCTCTATCCTCACTTCGAAGAAAGGCGGGTGACCGTCCTCGGCTTCGAGGAGGAATCGGCGGCCCTCAGGGCGGCGCAGTTCATCTCCCGCCGGGAGATGGCCGTAGAGTGCCTGGTGCTCAACCGGGCCAAGGCGGAAGCGGTGAGCGGGGAGACGGCCGCCGCCCCCTGGCTGGTAGTAGCCGCACTGGAGGGGACGCGGGACCTGGTGGATTATTACCGGCGGCGCCTGGACCAGGAACTGGGAGGAGCGCCGGAGTTGCCCGACGCGGCGCCAGCCTTCGCCGAAGCCCTCAAGCGGCCATGGAACGCGCCGGACGGCGCCGTGGGCTTCTACACCCTCTTCTCGCGCGTGGAGGAATTCGACACTATGTTAAATAATGACGTGCCGCGGATGGTGGTGCCGGTCAAACGGGGCGCTTCGGTTTACACCCAGTACGAACTGCCCGTCCGCCCGGCCTTGGAGGAATGGGAAAAGCTGCTGGACGCCGGGGCCTTCCCGTCCGGCCCGCACGGTGCTCTGGCCCATGCCGTCTACCGGCGGACCGGCAAGTACGAGGAGATGCTGCGGCTGGTCAAGCGCCGCCTTGACCCGTCCGGCGTCTTGAACCCCGGGCAGATGATACCCGAAGGGGGTGAGGCGTGATGTCCAAGATGACACGCGACCCTTATAATCCCCTGATGCAGGTACAGAAGATGGCTTACCGCTGCAGCAAGTGCAGCCTCTGTAAATACATCCACGTCTACCAGGGGCAGTACGACGACCCCCGTTTCGTGGACATCTGTCCCTCCGGCAAACGCTGGCGTTTCGAGGCCTACTACGCCTCCGGCAAGCAGGAGATCGCCCGCGGGCTGATGACCGGCGAACTGGAATACACCGACAAGCTGCTGCACGCCCTGTACACCTGTACCTCCTGCGGGGGCTGTACGTCGGTGTGCGCCCCCTATTCCGGCAAGGACCCCTTGAAGACCATCACGGCCTTAAAGGAGAAGGCGGTGCTGGACGGCAAGGCACCCCTGCCCGCCCATGAGCCCATCGTCAAGTCGCTGGAGAACTACGGCAATCCCTGGCAGGCGCCGCGGGCCAAGCGGGCTTCCTGGGCGAAGAAGCTGGGCCTCAAAGATGCCGCGGCCCAGCCGGTGGAGGTGTTGCTCTACGCCGGCTGCACCTACGCCTACGACCCGGCGCTGTCTCCCACCCTCAAGAAGGCCGCGGACCTGCTGACCCGGGCTGGCGTGGACTTCGGCATCCTGGGGGAGGCCGAGCTCTGCTGCGGCTCCACCCTCCTGCGCATGGGTGACCGGGAGGGGTTCAACCGCATGGCCCGCGCCAACCTGGATTCTTTAAAGAAGCTCGGGGTCAAGACCGTAGTCACCGGTTGCTCCGGTTGCTTCTCGGTGCTGAAAGAGGAATACCCCGAACTGGAGGACCTTCCCTTCGAGGTGAAGCACATTACCGAGATGCTGGCTTCGCTGGTGAAGGAAGGCCGGCTGGACCCGCAGGGGGAGGTGGCCATGAAGGTGACCTACCATGACCCTTGCCACCTCGGCCGTTACTGCGAGGTCTACGACGCCCCTCGCGAAGTGCTCGCGGCCATTCCCGGCCTGGAACTGGTGGAGATGCAACGTTCCCGCGACAACGCCTGGTGCTGCGGGGCGGGAGCGGGGGTGCGCACCGCCTTCCCCGAGTTCGCCGCCTGGTCGGCGGGGGAACGGCTTTACGAGGCGAAGGAGACCGGGGCGGAAGCCGTGGTCACCGCCTGTCCCTTCTGCGAGCAGAACCTGCGCAACGTGGCCGACGGGTTCGAGGTGATGAGCGTGGTGGACCTGCTGGCCCGCTCGCTGGGAGAGAGGGTCGAAGCGGACCTGGTAGCCGGCACGCGGGGAAAGGGGGGTGAGTGAGATGGCGCAACGCGTGATCGATAAATCCGTAGGCAAGACCGTGGTGGCGGTGCTCGAGGAAGTGCGCGCCGTGGTCGGCGAGGACTGGGTCAGCGACGACCCGGCCATCCTCATCGGCTACTCCAAGGATAACAGCTTCGAGGCGGCCAAGAAGCCCCACCTGGTGGTGATGCCGGCGGACACCGCCCAGGTGCAGGAAGTGGTGCGCATCGCCGGCCGCTATGGCATGGGCGTCCAGCCTTCCTCCGCCGCCATCAACTGCGCCGGCGGCTGCATCGCGCAGCGCGGCGGCATCCTTTTAGACCTGCGCCGCATGGACGCCATCCTCGACGTGGACGAAGAGAACATGTGCGTGACCATCCAGCCCTCGGTCCGCTTCGGGGTGTTGCAGAACCTGCTCAAGCAGCAGGGCCTCTACGCCGTCAACCCTTCCGGGCCGCACACCGCGGGGGTGGCCACCAACCACATGGACAAGGGCATCGGCATGCCCGCCAACAAGTATGGCGTGGGCACCGACCACATCGTCTCCATGACCTTCGTGATGCCCGACGGCGAGCTGCTGCGTACCGGTCCGGCCGCCCTGCCCGGGGCGGAGAAGGTCTGCGTGGAGGGCCCCGGCCCGGACCTCTCGGGCATCTTCCACTCCTCCATGGGCATCTTCGGGGTGATGGTGGAGATGACCACCCAGGTCTACGAGTGGCCGGCGGTGGAGGTGCTCAAGGTGGCCACCTTCGAGAGTGAGGACCTCACGCCGGTGGTGGATTTCTTCTACGACGTGACCCGGGAGGACTTCGTCAACGAATGTTCCCACCTGCAGGACGCCTACTTCGCCTGGTTCGCGGCGGAGACCGACGACGTGGCCGAGTCGCTGGTGGAGATGATCCCGCGCAACAACGTCCTGGTCATCCTGGGAGGGGAGACGGAGGAAGAAGCCCGGCTGAAGGAGGCCCAGCTCGACCGCATCGCCGAGCGCAAGGGGTACGAGTTCATGCCGGAGTTCCTGCTGGACATGCTCACCCAGCTCATCGACATCTGCTACGAGGTCAAGGTGCTGCAGGTGACCATGCGGGTGACCCGCCTCTTCGGCTCCTTCCAGGTGGTCTGGTTCAACACTGCCCTGGAGCGAGTGCCGGAGCTGCACAAGAATTACCAGCGGCTGTGTGAGAAGCAGTTCGGCGACACCGACTACCGCAACTGGAACAAGCCTTTCCCGCCCACCGAGGTGACGGTATACACCCAGCCCCTGGAGTTCGGGCGGAGCGTCATGCTGGAACTGGACTTCTTCATCAGCATGAACGACTCCGAGAGCGTCAAGCGCGGGCTGGCCTTCGGCTACGACGCCATCAACATGGTGCTGGACGACGGCGGGCTTTTCGACCGGCCCTACGGTGGGTCGGGCAGCTTCAACTTCGGCACCCTGCAGACGCCGCGCCTGGGCAGTTACGCGGAGATACTGGCCGAGTTGAAGTCTGACATCGACCCGCGCAATATCATGGCTCCCGGGCGCCTCGGCCTGCCCCTGGATTGACGGTTGACCCTATTGATCCTGACGTGACAGCCTGCCTCCGGGCAGGCTGTTTTTCTCTGCGGTGTTGTATAATCACCTTCGATCGGATGTATGGAGCACGGGGTAGAACAAGGAGGCGTGACGTGTCCGTCAAAGAAGCCGGTTATACGGCAGCGATCTCTCTTTTAGTCGCCCTGTTGTCCGTGGTCATGCTGGCAGGGTGCGGCAGCCAGGCGGAGCAGCCGGAGCAGCCGGAGCAGGCCCCGCCCGAACAGGTTCTACGCGATTACTACTCCGCCCTGCGGGCGAAGGACGCTTACACGGCCTACCGGTACATCTCCTCCCGGGACCAGGGCAACTACCCGCTCGAGGAGTTCGAGGCCGCCCTGGTGGGGCGGACCGCCGAAGACGACCAGGATTTTACCACTGGGGAAGTTGCCATCGAAGGCGGCCTGGCCAAAGTGCCCTTCTACCCCGGGGGCCGCACCGACTCCGAATCCACCACCGTCTATTACCTGGTCAACGAGGACGGGCTCTGGAAGATCTCCCTGGAGATGACCTGGGAGCATCTCTACGATCAGTAGGTATCCCCTTCACGACCCCCGCAGTACGCATATGGCATCCGGCCATATAGCAACCGGGCCTGAGCGTCCGATACAATTAGGTGAGACGGAAGCCGATGGAGGGAGCGCGGGAGAGGCCCATGCAGGAAGAAGAACTTCGCAGGTGCATACAGATATCCGAGGAGATCGCCACCTCTCTGCCCCAGCCGCTCTTCTACGAAGAGAAGGCCGGGGAAGTCGAGGAGTCGCGGCGCATGTTCGAAGAGGACGGCCTGGTATGCGAATGCCTGGACATCGTGGCGGAGCGCTATGACCGCATGGGGCACGGCCTGGCCCACGTCCGCAAGGTGGCGGTGGACGCCGGCGCCCTGGTGCTCATCGAGGCGGCGGGACGGGCGGGGGATGGGCTGGACGGGCTGGTGCACCTGGCCCACCTGGCCGGCACCCTGCACGACGTCAAACGGACCGAACCCGACCACGCCCAGAGGGGAGCGGAGGAGGCGGGCATCATCCTGGCCGATTGCGGTCTCGAGGATGGCGACATCCGGATGGTGGTTACGGCCATCCGCAACCACGAAGCCTTCCGGGAGATGGAGGAGATAAGCGAGCCGGCGGCCCGGCTGATCTCCGACACCCTCTACGATGCCGACAAGTTCCGCTGGGGGCCGGACAATTTCACCCAGACGGTCTGGTCCATGCTCGCCTCTTCTTCCTATGACGTCCCCCTTTCCGTCCTGCTTAACTTCTTCATACCATCCCTGGGCGGCATCGAGAAGATCAAGGCAACCTTTCGCACTTCCACCGGCAAGGTCTACGGACCGGACTTCATCGACCGGGGGATCGATATCGGGTTGAGGGTTTACGACCGGCTGATCAAGGAACAGATGGAGGAATGAGCGTGATGTTCAAGAACATGGAAGACGTGCGCGAGGGCCTGGCGGGACAGAAATATATATGCAGTCCGGAGATGGCCACGGTGGTCTACCTGGCCCAGCAGCTGGGCAAGCCCATCCTGGTGGAGGGGCCGGCCGGCGTGGGCAAGACCGACCTGGGCAAGGTGATAGCCGCCGCCCTGGACCGGGAGTTCATCCGGCTGCAGTGCTACGAAGGACTGGACGAATCGAAATCCCTCTACGAATGGGAGTACTCCAAACAGCTCCTCTACACCCAGATACTCAAGGACGTCCTGGCCCAGGAACTGGCTGGGGTCGGCTCACTGTCCGAAGCGGTGGAGCGGGTGGCCCTGCAGGACGAGGTCTTCTTCTCACGGAAGTTCGTAGTGCCCCGGCCCCTGCTCCGGGCCATCCTCTCGGAGAAACCGTCCGTCCTGCTCATCGACGAGGTGGACAAGTCCGACCCCGAGTTTGAGGCCTTCCTGCTGGAGATCCTCTCCGATTTCCAGGTGACCATCCCCGAGATCGGCACCTTGGTGGCCAGACACGTACCCATGGTCATCCTGACCAGTAACAACACCAGGGAGATCAGCGACGCCCTCAAGCGGCGCTGCCTCCACCTCTACATCGATTTTCCGCCGCGAGAGCAGGAACTGGCCATCGTGGAAGCCAAAGTGCCGGAGATCGACGCCGAGCTGGCCCGCCAGGTGGTGGAGACGGTCTATCGCATCCGCAGGCTGGACCTGAAGAAGGTGCCGGGCATCGCCGAGACCCTGGACTGGGCGCGCGCCCTGCTGGTGCTGAACGCCGAAAAGCTCGACCGGGACATGGTCAGGGACACCCTCAACGTCATACTCAAGTACGAAAAGGACATCGCCAAAGCCAGGGAGAGTATCCGTCAGCTGGCAGACTGACGCTGAGCCGGCGGTGGCTTAAGGAGCGGTCATGCGGGAACGGGTCATCGATTTCATCGGGGGTTTGCGCGGTGGAGGCGTTTCCGTCTCTCCAGCCGAGAGCATCGATGCCCTGCGGGCCCTGGCTGAGGTGGACTTCGACCGGCCGGAGATATTCCGGGCGACACTTCAGGCCACCCTGGTAAAGCGGCAGAAGGACATCGCCGTCTTCGACCGGCTCTTCCCCTACTACTTCTACGGGCTGCCCAGCGAGGAGGATGCCGGCTTGGACGAAGAGCTGCGCGACGCCCTCGAAAATCACGATAACGACCCCGACTCCATGTTGATGAACTTCCTCTCGGGCCAGGGCGAACTGGAGACCATGGTCCGCCAGGGTGCCGGGAAGATCGGCATGTCCCAGTTGGTCACTCGCCAGCAGGTCGGCATGTACACCCGGCGCATCTTTGAGGGCTTCGACTGGGAGAAGATGGAAGAAGAGCTGCGAGAGCTGATGGAAGAACTGCGGGAGCAGGGCTGGAGCGAGGAGGCACTCGCGAAGCTGGAGGAGTTCTTCGAAGAGAGAAAGGCGGCCCTCCGCTCCCAGGTGCGGCGCTACGTGGAGAGGGAGCAGGCGCGCCGGTCGGCCAGCGACTATCAGTACGAACGGGTCAAGCGCTTGATGAGCCGGCCCCTGGCGGAACTGGACGAGCAGGAGCTGCAGCTGATGCGCGAAGCCGTAACCCAGTTGGCCAGGCGGCTGCGCAACAAGCTCTCTCTGCGGGAGAAGCGTGACCGGCAGGGCCGGCTGGATGTAAAGACCACCATGCGGCGGAGCATGCAGCACGGGGGCATACCTTTCGAGCTGGTCAACCGGCGCAGGCATCGGGAAAAAGTGGAGCTGGTGGTGCTCTGCGACATCTCCAGCTCGGTCTCTCGCGTCTCCCAGTTCATGCTCCGATTCGTCTACACCATCCAGGACTGCCTGGCTAAGGTGCGTAGCTTTGTCTTCGTGGACGAGGTGGGCGAAGTCACCGAGTTCTTCCGGGAGGAGAGCATCGAGGAGGGGGTGCGCCTGGCTCTGAACGAGGCTTCGATCACCTATTACGCCCGCTCCGACTTCGGCAGCGTCTTTCGGCAGTTCCGCGACGAGAATATCAATGACATCGGGTACCGCACCTACATCCTGATCATCGGCGACGCCCGCAACAACCAGAACGACCCGGGGGCCGAGGCACTGGAGAGCCTGGCGCAGCGCGCCCGCGGCATCATCTGGCTCAACCCTGAGCCTCGCCCCTTCTGGGACACCGGGGACAGCGTGATGGGCGAATATATCCCATTCCTCAAGGAGGCCAGGGTCTGCCGCAACCTCGAGGACCTGGAGAAGGCCATCACTTCCCTCCTGCTCTAACGGGGTCAGGTCTATCGTTTATTATTTTCTGCCAGTAATTACCATTTGCCAGAATCTGGATGAAAACAATAAACGATAGACCTAACCCTATCTAGATCAGGTGGCCCTGGACGATGAGGCGCTGCCGCGACGAGCCGATGGGGTGGCAGGTGATCAGGGTGAAGGTGGCGTCGGGGGTGGCGCTCATCACTTCCACCTGGGAGGGGTCGACCGCGAAGATCCGGTCGACCTGGTAGGTGTAGCTGGCGCCCCCGGCGTCGGTAAGCACCACGATGTCCCCGGCCGCCAGCTCGCCCAGGTCGTGGAAGGGCTGGGTGTAAGTGGAGCGGTGGCCGGCGATGCAGCAGTTGCCAGGCTGCCCTATCCTGCCGGTCTGGCGCATCCAGGATGGGCCGCGGTCAAGGGGAGGCTGGTCTCCCGTGGAAGCCATGACGTTCAGGGGCAAGTCCACGCCGATGGCGGGTATGTAGATGTGTCCGCCTTCGCCCAGCTCCGGTACGGCCGTCTCGACTGCCGCTGCCGTGGGAACCACAGCCGCTGCCGCAGCGGGCTCGGGTCCGGGTGCCTCCGTGAAGGTCTGTTCGATGGCCATTTCCCCGGAAGTGGCGGCTTCTCCCGCCTCCGCCACGGCGCTTTCCGCGGCTGGCCCGACCTCTGGGATACTGCCGTAGCTACCGGCTTCCGCACGTTGCAGGTAATCGATCGAGAGTAGCAGCAGGAAGATGACCAGGGCCAGGGCGGCCAGGTAAACCACCGTCCTGACTACGTCACGCCTGTTCTTTCTCGCTGCGATCGACAACATCCACCCATCAACCTCCTCGTTCGATTGGTGTATCGGCAGGCGGCCGGGGAGGCTTGATGAGATTGGTCATATGGCGGGAAAAGGTCCTGGAAGCGAGGTCCAGGCATGCTGAAAAGAAAGGAGGGCGAGCTCAAAGAGTACAGAAAACGCCGGCTATCTCACTACGGCATCGTTGGGGTATCCGTAATCCTCCCAGTAGCCTTCGTATTCTCCGGAAATGACCTCGATGTCCACGACCCACTTGATCCACTTGTAACCGTAGCGGCCGGGTACCACCAGGCGCAGGGGAAACCCGTGGTCGACGGTGAGAGGTTCCCCGTTAACGCCGTAGCAGAGTAGTGGGTCGGTCTCCTCGATCTCGGCCAGGGTCAGGGAGGTGGTGTAGCCGCCAGGGGAGGAGAAGACCACCGTCTCCGCCCCCTCGGCCAGGCCGGCTGAGTCCAGGACATCGGAGAGGCGGGTTCCTTTCCACAGTCCGGTGACCGACCAGCCTTCGACGCAGTCCATGTCCATCAGCCTTTCCTCCGCGGGCAGTTGCCCTATGTCTTCGAAAGAAAGGGAAAGCTCCCGGTCGACCAGTCCGCCTACCTGGAGGCGATAGGTCTCGAGGTCGATGGAAGGGGTGCCCTCGGCCGTGCGTACGGGCATCTTATCCTGGGGAGTCACCTTGATCTCCGCGCCTTCCGAGTCCTCCACGGTGGCAGAGGCAGAAGTGTCGTGACTCCGGTTGTACCAGACTCCCAGGCCCAGGGCAATCAGCAGGGCGACTATCACTACCACTAAGATTTCTTTTTTACTCATGCCTTGAGATTAAGCGTTTGCTACGCCTGTTGGAATGAGGAGGGTCAACCTGGCCGGGGAACAATCGGGCCGGCAGCGGCGTCGACGGCTGGGGCTTAGTGCACCACCAGTACCGGGCAGGAGGCGTGGCGCACCACGCGATCACTCACCGAGCCGATAAGGAAGTTCTTGAAGAAGCCGTGGCCGTGGCGGCCCATGATGATCATGTCGTAACCGTCGCTCTCGGCCTCGGCGATGATGTCGGAGGCGGGGTTGCCTACCAGCACCTTCTTGTCCACCTGGATGCCCGCCTCCTTCAGTGGCCGCTCGCTCCCCTCCAGGATGCTCTGGGCCCTCTGCTCGAGCACGTCACCCAGGTCCTCCATGGGGGGCATGACCACCTCGGGATAGAGCATGCCGTCGGTGGCGATGGGGGGATATAGGGCCTCCTGCTCCACTACCATGAACAGTGTCACCCGGCAGTCCGACCCCCCGAAGAGCCTGGCCGCGAAATTGACGGCCGAGTAGGCCGCGTCCGAACCGTCCGTGCAGAGCAGCACCTTTTGAATCATGGCCTACTCCTTCTCCCCGAGCTTCCAGGTGATGGCGCCCTCCGCGTCCTGGCCGATGGCCACGGCTCCCCGGGAGACCCGGCCGATGGACAAGGCTCCCGCCGCGTGGTCGCCGACGCTGATCGAACCGGCCGCCCACTTGAGCCCCAGGGCGACGGCTCCCGACGCCAGGATTCCCACCGAGACGGTGCCCACGGCTATAAGCCCTACGGCGATGGTGCCCGAGGCGACCAGGCCGACGGCTTTATCGCCCACCGCCACCAGTCCCCAGCGGAATCCTTCGCCCACGTTGAGCACGGGGAAACCGGCCACCTTGACCACTTTGCCGCCCCGCTTGACGGCTTCTTCGCCGATCCTCTGCCCGATCATCATACCGGTCTGGAGACCCTGCATAGCGTCAGCCCTCCTTGATATTCGCTTCCCTGTAAGTCACGTCTAGATAGTGTATATTATATCCTTCTTCGCCGCTGGACATCCCCGCGTGATACGAGGATAGTTTATTAAAGAAGATACTCTGGACGGGAGCCTGATGAAGATGGGCCTGCTCGATTTCTTTCGACAACAAGAAGAATTGCCAGTGGTATTCACCGGGGACAACATGGAGGCGGACCTGGTCATCGGCCTGTTGAAATCGGCCGGATTCCACCCCTACGAACTCTCCAACATTCCCCGCGCCTACCTGGGCGCTATCGGTTCGGGGCGGGTCTTCGTCCCGTCCGAGGAGCTGGAGGGAGCCCGGGCCTACCTGGCGGATATACGTGACAACGCGAGAGGGGGCAGCCAGGACTGGAAGTAGGCGAGCCGTGGGACCGAGACGCTGACGAGGACGAAGGGTGAGAAGATGGGCCTGCTCGATTTCTTTCGACAAAAGGAAGAACAGCCGCTGGTATTCTCCGGGGACAACGTGGAGGCGGACCTGGTCATCGGCTTGCTGAAATCCGCCGGCTTTCACCCCTACGAACTATCCGACATACCCCGCGCCGCCATGGGGGCGTTCGGCGGGGGGCGGGTGCTGGTGCCCCCCGAAGAACTCGAGGAGGCCCGTGCCTACCTGGACGAAGTAACGGAGAACGCGGGCGAGGACAGCCAGGACTGGGACGTGGGCGAGCCGGAGGACTGAAGAGATGGGCGGTGACGGGGACATGGCCGAGGCGGAAACGGTAACCGGGAGGTTCGGACGCCTGCGCCAGGCGCTCCTGGCCGAACCGGTCTGGCTGGACAGTGAACGGGCCCTGCTGGTAACGGACTATTTCAAGCGCCACGACGATCCGGGCCTACCCCTCCCGGTAAGAAAGGCGCGAGCCCTGCGCCACATCCTCGAGCATAAATCGGCGACGGTCTGGCCGGACGAGCTCATCGCCGGCAATCCCGGCTCCCACCGCATCTCCGCCCTGATGCAGCCGGAACTGGCGTCGGTATGGATGAGCGAGGACCTGCTGTGGATAGGCAGGCGCCGCACCACTCCCCTCCGCATCACCCTGGGCGAGCGAGTCCGCCTGCTCCGCGAGGTGATGCCCTACTGGGCCACGCGCAACCTGCCCTGGCGCGCCCTGGCCGGCAGCGGCAGGCTGGCCCGTTACGTCCTCGAGCAGCTTCGCCCCACCTGCTACCTCATCAACGAAGCCGGGGGCATCGGCCACTTCATCCCCGACTACCCGAAGATGCTCCGCCTCGGCACAGAGGGCTTCCTGCGCGAGCTCCAGGGGCGGGAGGAGCCCATGTACGAGGCCATGCGCATCGCCCTGGAAGGGCTGGCGGCCTATGCCTCCCGGCTGGCGGACGAAGCCGAAAGAAAGGCCTGGACCGAGGCGGACCCGGGGCGGCGCGAGGAGCTGGCGGAGATGGCCCGCGTCCTGCGCAAGGTCCCGGCCGGCCCGGCACAGACCTTCCGCGAGGCCCTGCAGTCGCTCTGGCTCACCCACCTGGCGGTATTGCTGGAGAGCCTCAACTCCGCGATTTCTTTCGGGCGGATGGACCAGTACCTGTACCCTTATTACCGCAAGGATATCGAAGAAGGGAGGCTCACCCGCACCGAAGCCCGGGAGCTGCTGGCCAGCTTCGCGGCCAAGGCGGTGGAGCACGTCTTCCTGCTCTCCGAGCGCATCAGCCAGTACCATGGCGGTTACCTGGTGGTGCAGGCCCTCATCGTGGGGGGCATGGACCGGGAGGGGAACGACGCCACCAACGACCTCACCCATCTCTTCCTGGAGGTGATGGAGGACTACGGCCTGCGCGACCCCAACTTCCAGGCCCGCGTGCACGCCGGTTCGCCCCCCGACTACCTGCGCCGGGTGGCGGAGGTGGCGCGGCGGGGCAACGGCATGCCTGCTCTCTTCTTCGACGAGGCGGTGGTCTCGGCCCTGGCGGCGAAGGGCTACCCGGTCCAGGAGGCGCGCGACTACGGGGTGGTGGGCTGCGTTGAACTCTCCCTGCCGGGGAAGAGCTTCTTCTCCACCGACGCCGGCCTCTTCAACCTGCCCCTCTGCCTGGAACTGGCCTTGAACCGGGGCAGGCGCTTCGGGCACCGGCGGCGGATGGGGGTGGCCACGCCTGATCCGGCTTCTTTTACCGGCATGGACCAGGTGCTCGAGGCCTTCGAGGCGCAGGTGGGCCTGATGGTCGACCGCATGATCGGCGACTTCGGCTACATCGAGAAGGGCAACCGCGACTTCCACCCCACGCCCTACTCCTCCATGCTGGTGGAAGGGTGCATCGAGAGCGGCCGGGACCTGACGGAGGGTGGCGCCCTCTACAACTCCAGCGGGATCCAGGGGGTAGGGGTGGCCGACGTGGCCGACTCGCTGGCCGCCCTGGACGAGGTGGTCTTCCGCAAGAATAGTTACAAGATGTCAGAAGTAGTCGAAGCCCTGCGGGCCGATTTCCAGGGTGGGTCCGACTGTGACCGCATCCGGGCGGAACTGCGGCGCGCTCCCAAGTTCGGCAACGACAACTCACTGCCAGACGGCTACGCCGACCTGGTGGTGAGCGTCTTCGACCGGGCGTTATCGCGTTACCGTAATACCCGGGGCGGGCCCTACGTGCCCGGCTTCTACTCGGTCACCTGCCATGTGGCCTTCGGGCGCCGGGTGGGAGCCCTGCCCAGCGGCCGGCGGGCGGGGGAGACCCTCGCCTCCAGCCTGGGGCCGGCCAACGGCTGCGACTCCCAGGGACCCACCGCCGTCCTCTGCTCGGTGGCCGGGCTGGACCACGACCGCATGCCCAATGGCTACGCCCTCAACCTCCGCTTCGACCCCCGCAACCTGGCGGGGGAGGAAGGGCTGGACAAACTGGTGGGGCTGATCGAGGCTTTCGACGCCCAGGGCGGCATGGAGTTGCAGTTCAACGTGGTCGACCCGGAGATGCTGGAAGATGCACGCCGCCACCCCGGCAAGTACCCCGGCCTGGTCGTGCGGGTGGCCGGCTACTGCGCCTACTTCGACGACCTGCCCGACGCGGTCAAGGACGAGATCCTCTCCCGCACCAGTCTTTAAGGGGTCAGACCTGACCCCTACACCACCGGCCCGCCGTCGCATTGCAGCGCGGTTTCCGGCCCGGCCACGTCCGAGGCGATTCGGCCGTCCCGCAGGGTGATGATACGACGGGTGTAGTCGGCCACCATGGGGTTGTGGGTGACGATGGCCACGGTCTGGCCGGACTCCCGGTTGATATCGCGCATCAGTTCGATGATGCGGCAGGAGTTGGCGGTGTCCAGCTCGCCGGTGGGCTCGTCCGCCAGCACCAGCACCGGGTCGGTGACCAGGGCCCGGGCGATGGCCACCCGCTGCTGTTCACCACCGGATAACTGGGTCGGCCGGTTCTTCATCCGCTTTTCCAGTCCCACCCGCTCCAGGGCTTCCACCGCCCGGCGGCGGCGCTCCTTCGCTGGCACGCCCTGATAGCGCAGGGGGAGCTCCACGTTCTCGGCGGCGTTGAGCACCGGCAGCAGGTTGTACTCCTGGAAGACGAAGCCGATACGCTCCCGCCGCAGGCGGGTCAGCTCGTGGGGAGAAAGGGAGGAGGCGTCCATACCGTCGATGACGATATGACCGGCGTCGGGGGTGTCCAGCAGGCCCAGCAGGTGCAGCAGGGTGGTCTTCCCCGAGCCGGAGGGCCCTACGATGGAGAGGAACTCCCCATTGTCAATATTGAGGGACAGGTCGTTGACGGCCTTGATCTCCTCGCCGCCGATGAAATATTTTCTGGTGATACCCTGTGCCTCTATCATGGCTTTCAATCCTCCTTCAGGGCGTCTACCGGCTTAAGCCTGGATGCCCGATAAGCCGGGAACACACCGGCCAGGGTCCCCAGGACCACCGCGAATACTACCGGTCCCACCACCACCAGGCTGGTCACGGCGAATACCGTGACGTTGCTGGATTCGGTGGCGCGGTTGAGCAGGAAGATGGCCAGCAGCCCCAGTAACATACCGATTAGCCCCCCGAACAAGCCGATCATCGACGACTCCAGCAGGTACTCGCCGAGAATGGAGCGGGTCTCCGCTCCGATGGCCTTCTTCAGGCCGATCTCCTGGGTGCGCTCCGAGACCGACATGATCATGGTATTGATGATGGACAGCCCGCCCACCAGCAGGGCGATGAAGGCGATGCCGAAGAGGATGGCGTTGAATATCAGGCTGATCTGGTTTATCTGCTGCTCCGCTTCTTCCGGGGAGATGGCCTTGACCCCTTCCACTTCGTCCTCGATGCGCATGGCCAGGTCCTCCATATCCACGCCAGGCTCGGGAAGGACGTTGATGGAACCGGCTATGTCGCCCACCTGGAAGTAAGGGTTCTCGGCCCGGAAGATGGCCATGGCATCCTCGTAGGGGACGAAGGCGAACTGGTCGGGGGCGCTCAGGGTTGGTTCGAAGATGCCCACCACTTCGAAGGGCTTTCCCTTCAGCTCGACCGTGCCGCCGATCTCCGCATCATATTTATTGGCCAGGGTAGATCCCAGGACGACTTTGCCGGAATCTCCCTGTTGCAGGTTTCGGCCTTCGGACAGCTCCAGCAGGTCCAGCAGTTCTTCGGATTCGGCTGACTTGCTCAGGTCGTAGCCTATCAGCAACTCGGGAGCCCCGAAGCCTCCTCCGCCTCCTCCGCTTTCCAGGGGAAAACCTATCCCGGCTACGGCGACTTCCACGCCCGGCACCGCCTCGATCTCGTCGACCTTGGAGAGCTCCAGGTATTTCCCCTCCCCGCCGAAGAGGCCCTCTCCCGACGGGACCACGTTGATCTGCTTGTTGAACCAGACCTTGGCCCCATTGACCTGCTGGGTCAGCCGGGCCGAGAGCCCTCCCAGCACGGTGAGGGCGAATATCCCTACCACTATGCCGAAGACGGTAAGGAAGGTCCGGGCCTTCCGCCTCCACATGTTCCGCAGTATGAACTTCATCTTTCCTCCCTCGGTCCTTTCTTTTTCCGCATATGAATATGCTACCCGCCGCCGGCCCGGTTGTATACTTATCCGTAAAAGAAGAGGAGTCGTTCCTTATGAAAGAAGACAGCGGCATGGTTCTATTCCGGGAGGTCCAGAGGTTCACCCAGCCCTGGCTGGTGGCGCTGGTCGCGATCCTGGCTGCGGGCATCTGGCTGGCCGCCATAGCGTGGATCTTCTTCGGACCGCCTGCTGACGCGGACACCTCGGACGCTTTTATCATGGCCCTGGTCTGGCTGCTGACGGGAGTGAGCCTGCCGGCGCTTTTCTTTTTCTCCCGGCTGATAACCGAGGTGCGGGCCGATGGACTCTACGTGCGGTTCATCCCCTATCACCGCGGTTTCCGCCGGTATGCCTGGGAGGAGATAGGCTCGAGCGAAGCGCGGCGATACCGGCCCATACGCGAGTACGGGGGGTGGGGCATGCGGGGGCTGAAAAACAATAAGGCCTACAATGTCAGCGGCGATCGCGGCTTACAGCTGGTTTTCACCGATGGCCGCCGCTTGCTCATCGGTTCGCGGAAGGCTGAGGAACTAGCCGCTGCCGTAGACGCGGCCAGGACCGCTTGACCCTATCTGTTACTCCAGGTTACGCTCCGGGTTACTCCAGGGCCAGCAGCGCGGCACCCAGGGTGCCGGCCTCGCCGCCCAGGGCCGTACAGGCGATTTTAACCGTTGAGAGGCTCAAGGGGATCGAGTTCTCTTTCACTGCGCGGAACATCGCCGCTTGGAAGAAGTCCCAGGCGCTGAGCAGGCCGCCGGAGAGCGACACCACCTCCGGGTTGAAGACGTTGACGAGACTGGCGATGCCCATTCCCAGGTGCCGGCCCATCTCCTCCCATATCTTCAGGGCGGTGGGATCGCCACTTCTCCGCCGCATGGGCGACGTGGCGGGCCGTGAGGCTCTCCAGGCTTGAACCGCTAAAACCTTCGGGGTACCAACCGGCTGCGAATCTTTCATGGGCCTCCCGCTCCACCGCCGTACCCGAGGCCAGCGCCTCCAGGCAGCCACGGTGGCCGCAGTTGGTCAAAGGTCCACCCTCCTGGATTATCATGTGGCCCAGTTCCGCCGCCGTGCCCCTGGCCCCGCGATAGACCCGCCCGTCGATGATGAGCCCACCCCCGATGCCCGTACCCAGGGTGAGATGGACCTGCTGGAGGCAACCCCTCCCCGCGCCCAGCCGGTTCTCGGCCAGGGCCGCTACGTTGGCGTCGTTGTCCAGGACGACGGGCAGCCCCAGCCTCTCCGTCAGCAGGTCCCGCAGGGGCAGGTCCCGCAGGGGCAGGTTGGGGGACTCGGTGACGACGCCCCGGGCGTAGTCGATGTACCCGGCCATCCCCAGGCCCAGCGCTGTGACGTCCAATCCCCGCCCCGCGGCACTCTTCCGCAGTGCTTCAAAACATACGGCTATGGAATCGACCACGTCTTCCGAGCACGAATCACAGGTATTCAGCCGGAAGGTGTCGACGGATTCTTCTCCCACCAGGACCAGGCCGGATATCTTGGTCGCGCCCGCGTCGATCCCCACTACCGCTTCGGTCATACCTTCCTCCGTTTCAACAGCCCTTTTCTATATTAGAATTGTATGAGCTTGCAAATGATTTGTCACCGGCGCATGCTAGCCTCTATGCAGTCGCCGAGGCTGGCAGGATTTCGTTCTGCGCGCGGTGAAATGAACTATCGTACAGGGTGAAAGGTGGCCGCGAGGATGGTGTTATAAAACATGTATCTTAAGTCACTGGAGATGAAGGGTTTCAAGTCTTTCGCCGACCGCACGTCCCTGGAGTTCGAGCCGGGCATCAGTGTCATCGTAGGCCCCAATGGCAGCGGTAAAAGCAACATCTCCGAGGCCTTCCTCTGGGTCATGGGCGAGCAGAGCCCCCGCAACCTGCGCTCAAGCAAAATGGAGGACGTCATCTTCTCCGGCAGCGACAAGCGGGGTTCGCTGGGCATGGCCGAGGTCTCCCTGTCTTTCGACAACTCCACCGGGACCATCCCCATGGATTACGAGGAGATAGTCGTGACCCGGCAGCTCTTCCGCAACGGGGAGAGCCAGTACCTGCTCAACCGGGCACCCACCCGGTTGCTGGACATCCAGGAGCTCCTCTCCGATTTCGGGGTGGGGCGCGAGCTGACCGCGGTGATCGGCCAGAACCGGCTGGAGCGGGTCATCTCCAGCCGTCCCGAGGACCGCCGTGCCTTCATCGAGGAAGCAGCCGGCCTCCTCAAGCACCGCCGGCGCAAGGATAAGGCCATGCGCAAGCTGGACGCCGTGGAGCAGAACATGGTGCGCCTGGGAGACATCATCAACGAGGTCAAAAAGCAGATCCGCCCCCTGGAGAGGCAGGCGGCGGTGGCCCGCGAATACAAGGAGCTGGAAGGCGAGCTGAAGCACTTGCAGGTGAGCCTGGTGGTGTCGGAGCTCAAAACCCTCCATCAGCAGTGGGAAAACCGCCTCGAGGAAGAGGAGCGCCTGCGCGTCGAGTTCGAGGATAAGCAGGCTTTCTTAAAAGAAGGCAAACAACAGCAGCTGGAGAACGATAGAAAGGCCCACGGCCTGCGCGAAGCCCTGGTCACCAGTCGGGAGAAGCTCTTCGCCCTCTCCTCGAGTCTGGAGCGCCTGCGCTCTGAGGAGCAGCTGGCCGCGGAGCGTCTCCGCTTCTACCTCATGCGTGACGGCATGCCCGTGACCGGCCTGGGCGACCTGGAGAGACGCCGCGAAGAGAGGCAGCGCCGCCTGGAGGAGCTGGGACGGCAGCACCTGGAAGCGGTGGAAGGCCTGGCCAACCTGGATGAGAAGGTCAAACTGGAAGAGGCCGCGCGCTTCAAACAGGCCGGCGACTATGCCGCCTTGAACAAGCGCCGCAACGGCAAAACCGAGGAAGCCAGGCAGGGGCGCCAGCAGCTCAAGTACCTGGCCAGCCAGATGGAGAACCTCGTCGAGGAGGACGCCAGGCTGGTAAAACAGCGTGAGTCCGATGCCGAGAGGCGCGTGGAGGCGGAGCGTTCCCTGGAAGAAGCGGGAGGCCGCCTGGGCCAGCTGGAACAGCGGATCCGTGACGGCCGCCGCGAGATCGTACGGATCGAGGCCAGCCGGGTGGCCCTGCGCGAGGAACTGGAGCGCTTCAAAGTCAAGCTCGAGGACGTGGTCCGGCGCCAGCGGGTCAGTGAGGGAGACGAAGCTCGCGTAGTGGCCCGCCTCAAGGCTCTGGAGGAACTGTTTGACAAGGACATCGATTTTTCCCAGGCCGGTTCGCTCCTTATGAAGGAGGCTGGACGGCTGGACGGCATCAGGGGCATGCTGCTGCAGCACCTGACAATTGACCCCGAGTGGGAAAAAGCCTTGGAGTCGCTGCTCGGCCCCTGGCTTTTCGCGGTGCTGGTGGAGAGCTCGAAAGACGCCATGGCCGCCGTTTCACACCTCAAGACCGACGAAGCCGGCTTTGCCCTCTTCCTTCCCCTGGACGAGTTCCGCTCCGGTGCCATCGCGAGCGGAGCCGGTGTCGTTGCGAGTGACGCGAAGCAACCTGAAAACATCCCCGGCGCTCTCCATGCCATGGAAGCGGTGGGGTTCGATCCATCCCTGGCCGGCCTGGTCGAGCACTTCCTGGGGGACGTTTTCCTCTGCTCCACCCTGGAGCAGGCGGTGAGCCTCTCCGAGCGCCACGATCACCTCACCTTCCTCACCGCGGAAGGCGAGATGGTCTCGCCACGCCGCATCATCAAGGGCGGCAAAAAGGCGGCGAGCCCCTTCCACCTGCTGACGAAACGCCGCGAGATGGACAAGCTCCAGGTGGAGCTGGAGTCTTTCGAGAAAACGCACGTGAAAAACCAGGCCGAGCACGAGAGCGCCCTGGCGGCTCTGGAGAAGCTCGAAGCCGACCTCAATGCCATAGCCCAGGAGATGGAGGAAGCGAACCGGTCCATCCACCGCGCCGAGCTCGACCAGAAGGAAGCGACCCTGCGCGGGGAGGAAGCCCGGGAGCGCATTTCCCGCCTCTCCGGCCGCCTGGCCGAGAACGACGAAGCCCGAAGCGAGGTCGCCGAGCGGCTGGCCGCCTTACGCGCCGAAGATGCCGCCCTGCAGGAGAGCCTGGAAGGCCTGGCCCCCGTCCTCGAGGCCCTCGACGGCGAACTGCGCGAGGGGAAACAACTCCTGGACGAGAGGGAGAAGGCCCTGAAGGAACTCTATCAGTTGCGCGCCTCGCTCCAGGAGCGCATCCGCCACCTGGCCGAGCGAGCTGAAGAAGTGCGCCTCTCCCTCGAGGAGATGCCCGCCGACTCCTCCGTGGTAGAGCAGGAGATGGCCGAGGACCGCGCCGGCCACGAACGCCTTATCGCCATCATCGAGCGGTTGCGGGCACGGGGTGAGCAGATCAGCGAGGCCTGGACGGCCAGGCGCGCTTCCCATGAAGCTGAACTGGCCGCCCTCGAGGAAGGCATCGAGTCCGGCCGGTTGGAGATGGAGGCCTGTGAGGCACGGGTGGAGGAACTGCGCGAGCTGGTACACAACCGCGACCTGGTGGCGGTACAGATGAAATCACGGGTGGACATGCTGGCCCAGAAACTGCTGGATGAGCACAAGATTTCCATCGAATCCGCACTGGAACAGTACGTCTCCGATCAGCCCGTCGACCAGATGCAGGAAAAGGCCGAAGCCCTGCAGCGGCGCAGGGAGAGCATGGGTCAGGTCAACCTCCTGGCGGTGGAGGAGCACCAGGCGGCCCAGGAGCGTTACCAGTTTCTCACCGAACAGGTGGACGACCTGCGCCAGAGCAAGGGCGCTCTCAATAAGGTGATCAGGGCCATCGACTCCGAGATCATGACCATCTTCAGGGAGACCTTCGACGAGGTGAACCTCCACTTCCAGGAGCTCTTCGCGCGCCTGTTTCCGGGCGGCCGGGCCGAACTGGTGCTCACCGACCCCGACGACCTGCTCAACACCGGCGTGGAAGTCGAAGCCCAGCCTCCGGGCAAGCGCCTGAAGAAGATGTCCCTGCTGTCCGGTGGGGAGACCTCCCTTACCTCGCTGGCCTTCCTGTTCGCCATCTTCAAGACCCGCCCCAGCCCCTTCTACTTCCTGGACGAGGTGGAGGCGGCCCTGGACGACATGAACCTCCACCGCTTCCTCCGCATGCTCATGGAGTTCAAGGAGGATTCCCAGCTGATCATCATCACTCACCAGAAGCGCACCATGGAGATCGCGGATATCCTCTACGGAGTGAGCATGCAGGCGGACGGCGTCTCGCGGGTCATCTCTCAGCGCTTCGAGGACGACAAAACGGAGGACGCCGTCCCCGCCTGAAGGCGCACAATCCTCTGAAGCAGGAGATTGCCCGAGCGCTGCATCACTGCTCGCCGCGTTGCGCTCCCTCGACGTACCTTCCAGGTATGCCTTCGGTCACGCGCCTTGCGAGCGCCGCGCCCCGCCGCCCTTGGTGCTCGCCTTACCCGGGGGACTGTACGCCGGGCGCACAATCCGTCAGTCAGGGTCAGGTCTTGTTTCTTGCATTATTATACATAGTGTAAATAAACAGGTTGCTCACTGAGGTGCCGATGCCGCTCCTGCATCAGCGGCAGGCCCGCCCTATCCTCGGAGATGCTCCTGAGACGCCTCTGCGCCTGCTGTTTCCAGCCTTACGCGGAACTCGTCCAGCAGGAAGAGGCTGACGTCGTTCCTGGTGCGCTCCCGGGCTCGGAAGGGCTGGTCCAGCAGATGCAGGATGCGCAATACGTAGACGAAGAGGAAAACCAGGAAGGCGCTGATGATCAACGAGTTGGAAAGTGGCTCCATCTCGGTGAAGAGCAGTATCCCCAGCAGCAGTCCCACCAGCGACTTTACCAGGGTGTAGGCCAGGGGCAGGAACGACGTCTGCTGGATGTAGTACATACGCAGCAGGCCTTTGCGGATGTTGCCCTCCTCCGTCCTCAACCGGATGATGTAGTTGGGCGGCATCCCCAGCGCCTCCATCTCCAGGAAGGAGTCCTGCAGCTCTTCCAGAGCCTTGAGGGCCAGGCGCGAGTCCAGGTCGCCGGCGTCGGAGGCGAAGCCGTCGATTACTCCCAGGATGGTCGACCGCAGCCTCTCCAGGTCGAACTCCCGGTGGGTAGCCTTGACGAACTGCCCATCCCTGAAGATTCCTTCGCACGCAGCTACCAGTTCAGCCGGGAACTTCTCTCCCTCCTTGAAGTCGGCCAGGGTGCCGGCCAGGATCAGGCTGAACAGGAAGATGGCCCCGCCGATGACGCTGGTGAACAGGGAATTGACGCTGATGAACTCCCACCCCAGGTAGTGGACGGCCAGCTTCAAGCCGATCATCACGGCCACTATCCCCATGGACTCGGCTGCCGTCCTCCAGTTTCCCAGCCACTTCCAGTTCATCATCCGGACCTCCATTTTCCCTCGAGCGAAAAGCGATTAAAATTGTATCACGCGCTACCCGGGCAGGAGGGGCAAGCTCCCGCGCAGTATAATATTTTCATGAAAGAAAACCCCGCTCACCGCGTCACGGCTGCAACCCTGTTCGTCATCGGTGTGGCCATGCGCATCGGCTACGTCTTTCAACCCATGCACTATGAGGAGTCACTCACTTACATTGCCTTCGTCTCACACCCCCTCTCGGTGGGGCTTTCTCATTACCCCTGGCCCAACAACCACCTGCTCAACACTTTCTTCTCCCACATCACCTCGGGCCTGCTGGGCAACCAGCCCTGGGCCATCCGCCTGCCCTCGCTCGTTTTCGGGATCCTGCTGCTCCCCGCCGTCTACCTGGTCGCCCGGAAGCTCTACAACAAGCATGCCGCCCTGCTGGCCCTGGCGATGGTCGTGCCTTGCTCCCAGCTCATCGACCTGACCACCCAGGCCAGGGGCTTCACCACCCAGGCCTTCTTCTTTCTGACCATGATCCTCTCGGCCGTGACCGTCCTGCGCGGCCGCAAAGCCCTGGGGTGGGCGGGCTTCGCCATTTCCGCCATCCTCTGCTTCTACGCCCTTCCCACCACGCTCTACTTCTTTCCGCCCGTCTTCATCTGGCTGGCCTGGTCCGGACTGAGAGAAGCCGAGCCAGGCGACAGAACGGCCCTCGTGCTCAAGCTTGCCGCGGCCGCCGCGGTGATCGCCGTGGCCGTGGCCCTGCTCTACCTCCCGGTGATCGTCAACGACGGCCTCTCCTCGGTGACCAACAACACCTACGTCGCCTCACTGACCCGGGCGGAGTTCGTCGACGGTCTGCCCGGCAATATCTATGACATGTGGTCCGGCTGGAACGTTATGATACCGGCGCCCGTCGCCGTCCTCTTCCTGCTCGGCTTCGGGGTGGCGCTCGTCTTCCACCGGCGTGTTTCGAAGTTCCCCGTCAACCTGCCCCTCATCGTCATCGCCTGGTGCTTCATTATGCTGAACGTGCAGCAGGTGCTACCATTCGCCCGCAACTGGCTGCCACTCCTGCCCCTCTACTTCATCTGCGCCTCTGCCGGCCTGGTCTACGCAGCCAGGTACGCGGCGGAGCGCCTGTTCAGACATGGCCGGAGCGCCCCATGGGTGAGCGCACCGGTGGCTTGCGCCCTGCTGGTGGTCCTGACCCTGATTCTCTCTTCCCTGACCATCGCCGGCCGCACCGCCTACCAGAAGGACGAGTTCGGGAAATACACCAACAACACCACTCGGGACGCAGAGACAATAACCCTTTTCTTAAAGGACAAGCTGCAGGAGGGCGACGTCGTCTACTCCGACGTCGACTATCTCCTGGTGCCCCTCCAGTATTACTTCATGAAGCACGGCGTGCCCCTGGATCACCTGGTGATGCGGGTCCCCGACGTCACCACCTTTCCGGTGAACGGCAGCCCGGAAGAAAAGCGGGCCGCCTGGTATCCCCTGGGCCTGCGGCCGGGCGGACCCGGGAGCATACAGCGCGCCTTCTTCATCGTGGCAGGGAAGGAAGGTCATACCCTCGAGGCATCCTTCGAGTTCGCCACCACCACCGAGGGGGGGTTCACACCGGGTGATTTCCAGGTGCCTTCCTCACCCATCCTGGATACCGGATTTACCCAACTGCTGGTATCCTACAGGAATACGAATACAGCCAGCGGGCAATAAAACGGTGTGAAGCCGTCAACGAAACGGAGAAATACATGGCCAAAGAGAGCAGGGAAGAGGCAAGAAAGCGCAAGGAGGCCGAAAAGCAGGCCCGGGCCGAGGAGAAAGCCCGCCAGAAGCAGGATAAGCAGCGCTTGAAGGAAGAGAAGGCGGAAGCCGGCGAAGCGGCCGGCCCAGAGTCCATCTTCGAAGAGATGGCGGAAGGCGAAGTGGCTCCGGTCGAGATAGACGAAGACGAACTGGCGCGCCAGGCCCTGGCGGCCGAGCACGAGGACGATCCGGTCATCGAGGAGATCATCGAGGAGGAAGTGGAGGAGCTACTCCGCGAGGATTATGAGGAGGAGACCGGAGAGCAGCCTTCGGCGCTTGGACCCGAACTTATGGACGAAGCGGCCGGCCCGGAATCCATCTTCGAAGAGATGGCGGAAGGCGAAGTGGCTCCGGTTGAGATAGACGAGGATGACCTGGCTCGCCAGGCCATGGCCGCGGTGCCGGAGGAGGAGCCGGAGGGGGCCCTCGAAGTCGAGGAAGCCACCGCGTCTTTTTCCGAGGCGGGCATTGAGCCCGAGCCGGAAGCTCGCATGCGCGAAGGCCTCACCCGGAGCCGCCGCTCCTGGATCAACCCCCTCTCGCGAGCCATGGCCAGGCGTCGCTTCGACGAAGACTTCTGGGAGGAGATGGAGAACATCCTCATCGGCGCCGATGTCGGGGTGGAGATGACCATGGACCTCACTACGGAGTTGCGCGAGCGCATCGCCCGCGACAATATCAAGGATCCCGATCTGGCTATGCAGGCCTTCCGGGAAGAGATAGAGGCCGCCCTGACTATGGAGAGCCGGCCGTTGCAGTACGCCCCCGACGGCCTCAGCGTCTGGCTGGTGGTGGGCGTCAACGGCGTCGGCAAGACCACTACCATCGCCAAGCTTGCTTACATGCTGCGCTCCCAGGGCGGGCGGGTCATGCTGGCCGCGGGCGACACCTTTCGCGCCGCGGGCATCGAACAGCTGGAGATCTGGGGTGACCGCGTCGGGGTGCACACCGTCAAGCATCGCCCCGGCGCCGACGCCGCCGCCGTGGCTTTCGACGCCGTGCAGTCGGCCAAGGCGCGCAACATGGACGTGGTCATCGTGGACACCGCCGGCCGCCTGCACACCAAGGTCAACCTGATGGAAGAGTTGAAAAAGATAAAGCGGGTGGCGGGCAAGGAAGCCGCGGTCACCGAGACCCTGCTGGTGCTGGACGCCACCACCGGCCAGAACGGCCTGGTGCAGGCCAAGCTCTTCCAGGAGACTATCGACCTGACCGGGGTGGCCCTTACCAAGCTGGACGGTACCGCCAAAGGAGGCATCGTCATCGCCATACAGCGCGCCCTGGGCATTCCCATCAAGCTCGTCGGGGTGGGGGAGAAGATGACCGACCTCTACGCCTTCGACCCGTCGGCTTTCGCCCACGCCTTGTTTGACTAGGCCAGCCCCTTCCTATAATCTATATATTTTGACGGTTTCGATTCAATCATGAAAAAAGACGTGGTGAGGACATGTTTGACAGCCTGAGCGACCGCATGCAGGACATCTTCAAAAAGCTGCGCGGCCACGCCAAGCTCTCCGACAAGCACGTGGAGGAAGTGGCGCGAGAGATACGCCTGGCCCTGCTGGAGGCCGACGTCAACTTCAAAGTGGTCAAGGAGTTCACCAACCACGTGAAAGAGAGGGCGGTGGGCCAGGACGTCCTTCGTTCCCTCACCCCGGCCCAGCAGGTCATCAAGATCGTCGACGAGGAATTGACCACCCTGCTCGGCTCCACCAACGCGACCATCAACTTCGCCGGGCACCCGCCCAGCATAATCATGCTGGTGGGCCTGCAGGGCTCCGGTAAGACCACCGCCGCGGCCAAGCTGGCCCGCAACCTCAAAGCGGGCGGGCGCCACCCCCTTCTGGTGGCCGCGGACATCTACCGCCCGGCCGCCATCGACCAGCTGGAGAAGCTGGGTGAGCGCATCGAGGTGGAGGTCCACTCCGACCGTGAGGCCAAGCCGGAGCAGATCGCGCAGGACGCGGTAAAGCGCGCTACCCGTGAGGGCTACGACACGGTGATCATCGACACGGCCGGGCGCCTCCACATCGACGAGGACATGATGGACGAGCTGGTCCGGGTCAAGGACCGGGTCAAGCCCCACGAGATCATGCTGGTGGTCGACGCCATGACCGGCCAGGACGCCGTCAACGTGGCCGAGACCTTCCTCCAGAAGGTGGACTTCGACGGCATCATCCTCACCAAGCTGGACGGCGACTCCCGCGGCGGCGCCGCCCTCTCCATCAAGTCGGTCACCGGCAAGCCCATCAAGTTCGCCGGCGTGGGCGAGAAGCTCGAGGACCTCGAGCCCTTCTACCCCGACCGCATGGCCTCCCGCATCCTGGGCATGGGCGATCTGCTCACCCTCATCGACAAGGCCCAGGAGGGATACGACGAAGAGAAGGCCCGGGAGCTGGAGGAAAAGCTACGCAAGCAGCAGTTCAACCTGGAGGACTTCCTCGACCAGATGGCCCAATTGAAGAAGATGGGGCCTCTCGACCAGATCCTCGGGATGATCCCCGGGATCTCTTCTTCCAAGTTGAAGAATCTCAAGGTGGACGACGACCAGATCAAGCGCATCGAGGCCATGATACTCTCCATGACCCCGGAAGAGCGGCGCAACCCCCAGATCCTCGGGGCCAGCCGCAAGCGGCGGATCGCCGCTGGCAGCGGCACCTCCACCACCGAAGTCAACCGTCTCCTGCAGCAGTTTCAGCAGATGCAGAAGATGGTCAAACAGATGGGCAAGATGTCGGGAAAACAGATGGGCAAGATGTTCCCCTTCCAGATGTGAGAAGAGGATGTATAATGTTTAGGCGCATATAGGCGCAACTGTCGCGAAAGCGAACACGATAGTCCGATTGAAAGGAGGACGGAACCTTTGGCAGTAAGGATAAGATTACGCAGGATGGGAACGACCAAGAAGCCATGCTACCGCGTCGTAGTGGCCGACTCCCGCAGCCCCCGGGACGGCCGTTTCATCGAGAACCTGGGGCAGTACGACCCGCGGCCTAACCCTTCCCTGATCGAGATAGACGAAGACAAGGCCCTGGATTGGTTGAAGAAAGGGGCCCAGCCCAGCGAGCCGGTCAAGCAGTTGCTGAAGATCAAGGGTGTCTGGCAGCGCTTCGAGGAAGGCGCCGGCGGCGCCGGCACCGGGAGCAGCCCGAAAAGCTCGAGTGAAGCCAAGAGCCCGAATGAGGAAGGGGAGCAATAGTGGAAGACAAGATGAAAGACTTGCTGGAATACATGGCCAAGGCCCTGGTGGACGACCCCAGCCAGGTCGAGGTTGAAGTAGTCGAGGGCGAGAGGTCCATGATCCTGCAGTTGCGGGTGGGCCAGGAGGACATCGGCAGGGTCATCGGCAAAAACGGGCGTACCGCCCAGGCCATGCGCACCCTGATCAAGGCCGCCGCGGTGAGGGAAGGCCTCAACGCCATCGTCGAGATAATGGACTAAGCGGGCTGCGCCCCCCTGGGGGTGCCCACACTCATGCATTTCATCATCGCCGGTAAGGTCATACAGCCCCACGGGCTGAAGGGGTGGGTGAAAGTGGCGGTGACCAGCGAAAACCCGCTCCGCTTCACGCCAGGCAACACCCTTATCCTGGAAGGGGCCAACCGGCGGCTTAAAATCGAAGAGATCAAGCCGGTTCCGGGCTGTCTGCACGTGAAGTTCTCCGGTGTCGACGACCGCGACGAGGCCCTCGCCCTGAAAGGCCGCGAGTTGTGGATCACCGAGGAAGAAGTGGGGCCGCCCCCGCCGGACACCTTCTGGGAACACCAGTTGCTGGGCCTGCGGGTAGAGACCATCGCTGGGGAGGATCTCGGCCTGGTCGAGGACATCCTGGTCACCGGCTCCAACGACGTCCTCATCGTCAAGGGTGAAGGCGGGCGGGAATCGCTAATCCCCCTCATCCGGGACGTCATCCGCGAAGTGCGGCTGGAGGAGGGCGTGATGGTCATCGAGCCCCTGCCGGGGCTTTTGGAGTGAAAAGATGCGAATCGATATCTTCACCATCTTCCCGGGCATGCTGGAAGCCCCTCTACGGGAGAGCCTGCTGGGCAAGGCGCGGGAGAACGGACTGGCCGAGGTAGGGGTGCACGACATCCGTGCCTACGCGGAAGGCCGCCACCTGCAGACCGATGACGCCCCCTTCGGGGGAGGTCCGGGCATGGTCATGAAACCCGAGCCCATCTTCGAGGCCGTTCAGGGCGTGCTGGGTTATGGGCCGGAAGAACTGGACCGCCTCAAGAGCGAAGTGAGGGTGATCCTCACCACTCCGCGCGGCCGGCGACTCGACCAGACCCTGCTGGAAGAGCTGGCGAAGGAGGAGCGGCTGGCCATCATCTGCGGCCGTTACGAAGGAGTGGACGAGAGGGTACGCGAGTATCTCTGTACCGACTCCGTCTCCATCGGCGATTACGTCCTGGCCGGGGGGGAGGCAGCCGCGCTGGTCCTGGTGGAAGGGGTGACCCGGTTGCTCCCGGGGGTCATGAGCAATCCCGAGTCGCTGGGGCGCGAATCTTTCACCGCGGGAGACCTGGAGTACCCGCAGTACACCCGGCCGGCGGACTACCGGGGCTGGAAGGTCCCGGAAGTGCTGCTCTCGGGGCACCACGGAGAGATCGCCAGGTGGCGTGAGGAAGAGTCCCGCCGCGCCACCCGCCAGATGCGGCCCGACCTTATTAACGAGGGAAATGCTTGAAAACGAGCCCGGTTTAGTGGATGATAGTATTTTGTGAAAATAGGAAGGTGATGAAATGCAGATGCGAGACATGATCGAGGCGGAGTACCTTCGGGATGACATTCCGGAGTTCCGGCCGGGCGATACCCTCAAGGTCCACCTGCGTGTAAGGGAAGCCAACCGCGAGAGGATACAGATCTTCCAGGGGCTGGTCATCCGCCGTCAGGGCGGCGGCCTGCGCGAGACCTTCACGGTGCGCAAAACTTCTTTCGGAGTGGGAGTCGAGAGGACCTTCCCGGTCCACTCTCCCATGATCTCCAAAATCGAGCTGATTACCCACGGTGACGTCCGCCGCGCCAAGCTGTACTACCTCCGCGGCAAAGTGGGCAAGGCTGCCAAGGTAAAGGAAAAGCGTTTCCGCTAGAGGCGGCCGGCCATGTACGGAGACAATCAGGGCATGATGGCGGAGGACGGCGGCGAAGCGGAAGCTAAGCCCCCGCGGAGCGTGGAGCATACGCCCATCTGGCGCAACCGCGCCCTCAACATCACCATCGAGATAGCGGTACTCTTCATCATCGCGCTGGTTATCGCCGTCTACACCCAGTCATTCGTGGTCAAGGCCTACGAGATCCCTTCCGAGTCCATGGAGCCGACCCTGATGATCGGGGATCGTATCATGGTTGACCGCGCCTCCTACCATTTTCGGGAGCCCGGGAGGGGGGAGGTCATCGTCTTTCGCTTCAACCCCAACGACACCGCCAACTGGACGCAGGGCGGCAACGGCTTCACGCGTTCCCTCGACCTCATCGCCGAGGTGCTCAACATCACCCATCAGGACAGCCTGCCTTTCATCAAAAGAATCGTCGGGCTGCCGGGCGAGACGGTGGAGGTAAGGGAGGGAGGCGATGTCTACATCAACGGAGAACTGCTCGACGAGAGCGGTTACACGGTAGTCAAAGGCGGCCCTGAAGGAAAATGGACGGTGCCTGAAGGTATGGTCATGGTGATGGGGGACAACCGCCCCAACTCCAACGACTCGCGGCGTTGGGGGTTTGTCCCGTATCAGGCCATCATCGGGAGGGCCATATTCGTCTGGTGGCCGCCGAGCCGCTGGGGATCCATCAAATAGGGGACAGATCTTATGGAGAATGACGTCGAGAATGGCCTGCGCGCCGAGGGCTACGATCTATTAGCCGGCGTTGACGAGGCCGGACGCGGGGCCATGGCCGGGCCGCTGGTAGCGGCCGCCGTCATCCTGCCTCCGAGAGTGCACATCCCCGGCCTGCGCGACTCCAAGGTGCTCAATTCCACCCAGCGGGAAAAGGCCTGGGGCCTTATAGTGGAGCACGCTCTGGATTGGTCGTGGTCGATCATCTCTCCGGAAGAAGTGGACAGCTGGGGGCTGCAGGCAGCCAACCTTCGCGCGCTGCGCGAAGCGGTCGAAGGGCTCACCGTCGTTCCCGACCTGGTGGTGGTGGACTGGTTCCAGATACCCGGCCTGGACCTGCCGCAGCGCGGTTTCACCCACGGCGACGCCCTCCTTCCCTCCATCAGCGCCGCCTCCATCCTGGCCAAGGTGACCCGGGACCGCATCATGCGCCACCTCAATTCCCTCTATCCCGGTTACGGGTTCAGCGACCACAAGGGTTACTGTACCGACCAGCACAAGAAAGCCCTTCGCGCCGCCGGGCCATGCCTCCTGCATCGCAAGTCATACCGGCCGGTGTCCCAGATGAGCCTGGAGATCTGAACATGGTCAGCACGCGGCGGAAGCAAGGAGACGAAGCAGAGGAGCTGGCCTGCGGCTGGCTCTCGGACCACGGCTGGAGCATCGTTGACCGGAACTACGCCTGGCGGGGTGGGGAGATCGACATCATCGCCGAAAAGGGCGACGTCATGGCCTTCTGTGAGGTCAGGTCTCGCAGCGGCGATCCTTTCGTCCAGCCCGAGGAGACGGTCAACTGGACCAAGCAACGAAAACTCGTGCTCACCGCCCGGCGTTACCTGCAGGACCTGGAAGAGCGGGGCGAGGAGCTCAAAGGGTGCCGTTTCGACGTCATCTCCGTGGTCTCCAACGGGCGTGAACACGAGATAAAGCATATCGAGGACGCATTCACGGAGGCCGGCTGATGCAAAGATGCCCAAAATGCGGAGTGAGGAACCTCGACAGCGACATGTTCTGTTTCAACTGCGACGAGGTGCTGAACGGTAACAACGGCAGGAATTCCTCCCAAGCCTCGGCCGTCGTCCCTGCTCCCTTACCCGTTCCCGAAGAACATCGCGAGACTATTCCTGACGTCGCCAGGACGGAACGCCCTCTCAGGAAGCCCTCCTTTTTCGGGCTGGTCCTGGGGGCCTTGCTCTACAAACTCTTCCTGCTGGTGATGGCCCTCGGGTTGTTCTCCATCGTTTCCCTGCTGATCATCTGGCTGGCCTACAACAATACCGTGGCGGCGGAAGTGAGTTTAGGTATCCTCGTACTGGCCGTGATCACCGCTTTTGTCTACCCGGACATCGCCCGGGCCCGCCTCAACGGCCGGATGGGCGGGTTCGTAGCCCTCCTCTCCAACCTGATCATCCTGGCGGTCTTCCTGCCGCCCGTCCTGATCGTGGTGGAAAGAAAGATAAGCGGCGCGGCCGGTTACGTACTGGACTATTACTGGATAGTCCTGGGGTTGCTGGCCGAAGCCTTCCTTGTCGGTTTCCTGTTCGGCTACCGCGCCTGGCGCGCCTCGCAATAACCTCCACACCCTCGGCATAGGTCCCGTCCCGGGGCCCCGCATCCCCCCGACCGTCCCTGCCCTGCCCTTCGCAATATGTCATACTAGTAATATAATATAATCAACATAGAAAACATAAGCGAATGATAACAGGGAGGTGGCGATGTTCGCGAAGGTCGAGAGCTGTGCCGTCCTGGGCATCGATGCCCTGCCGGTCGAAGTGGAGGTTAACATAACCGGGGGCCTCTCCAACATCTTCATCGTGGGCCTGGCCGACGCAGGCGTGAAGGAGGCTTCCCGGCGGGTCAAGGCGGCCGTCCGCAACTCCGAGTATGAGTTCCCGCCCCGGGTCATCACCATCAACCTGGCTCCGGCCCACCGCCGCAAGGAAGGGTCGCAATACGACCTGCCCATCGCCATGGGGGTGCTGGCGGCCGGCAAGGTCATCCCCCATGCCCGGCTCAGAGACCTCACGGTGGTGGGGGAACTGGCGCTGGATGGGGGAGTGCGGGAGGTGCGCGGAGCGCTGGTGATGGCCCTCTGCGCCCGGGCTTCGGGAAAGAAGGCCATCGTGGTGCCGGCTGAGAACGCGGCCGAGGCCGCCCTGGTCGGCGGCATAAAGGTGGTGGGGGTGCGGACCCTGCGAGAAGCGGTGGCTTATGCCAGGGGGGAGAAGGAGCCGGAGCTTCCAGGCCCAACGCTACAACCACGAAAGTCGCCCGAGTCCCCCTGCCTGTCCGACGTCAAAGGGCAGGCGCGGGCTAAGCGGGCCCTGGAAGTGAGCGCAGCCGGCGGGCACAACCTCATCATGATCGGACCCCCGGTCTCGGGCAAGACCATGCTGGCGCGGCGCCTCCCCACCATTCTTACTTCTCTCGCGGACGAAGAAGCTCTCGAGGTCACCCGGATACACAGCGTCGCTGGCCTGCTGGAGCCGGGCAACCCCCTGGTGCGGGAGCGCCCTTATCGCGCTCCCCACCACAGCATCTCCCACGTTGGCCTGGTGGGAGGAGGTTCGCCGTCCCCCCGCCCCGGTGAGATAACCCTCTCCCACCGCGGGGTGCTTTTCCTTGACGAAATGCCGGAGTTCCGGCGGGACGCCCTGGAGGTGCTGCGCCAACCCCTGGAAGAAGGGAGCGTCACCATCAACCGCTCGCACGGTACCGCCGTCTTTCCGGCCTGCTTCATCCTGGTAGGCTCCATGAATCCCTGCCCCTGTGGTTATTGGGGTGACCCTGTCCGCGGTTGTTCCTGCTCGCCCGGTGCCATACGACGCTACTTCTCCAAGCTTTCCGGGCCGCTGCTGGACCGCATCGACATCCAGCTGGAGGTGCCGCGCCTCAAACCGGATGAACTGAAAAATGCCACCGCGGGTGAGAGCTCCGAAGCGGTTCGGGAGAGGGTAGCCAGGGCCCGTGCGGTCCAGGAGGAGAGAATGGGAAGACGGGGTGCCTGCAATGCTCACATGTCCCCGGCCGAGCTGCGGCGCGATTGCGTCCTGGGAACCGCGGAAGAAGAGTTTCTTTTACAGGCAGTGATCAGGCTCGGCCTCACCGCCCGGGGTTACGACCGCTGCCTCCGCATCGCCCGCACCGTAGCCGACCTGGCCGGGCGGGAGCGCCTGGGCCTGGCCGACCTGGCCGAGGCGGTACAGTACCGCAACCTCGAGCGGATCAGCAACAACCCTTTGTGAGGTCCCCGTGAGCCTTTTAGAGAGAGGAGACTGCCTTGGAAGAGAGACTGGCCAGCCTGGCCCTGTCCCTACTGCCGGAGATGGACGGGCGTGCTTTACGACGGCTGAAGGGACACTTCGTTTCGGCCTGCGAGGCCTGGGAAAACCTGGGCCAGCTCCCCCCTGCCCTGGCGGGGGGCGAGAACCCGGCGGCGCGGCTGGCGGCCTGGGTGGCCGCGCGGGACTCCATGCGCCCGGCGGAGGAGATGGAGCTCCTGGCCTCGGAAGGCGTGAGCGTACTGACCCGGGGGGACAGTGGCTACCCGGCAGCGCTGGCCCGTATCTTCGATCCGCCGGAAGTCCTCTTTCTGCGGGGTGAGGCTGTTCCGGGGGAGCGGGCCATTGCCGTGGTCGGCGCCCGGCGGGCCAGTTCCCACGGGCGCCACCTGGCGGAGGAGCTGGCGGCGGGGCTGGCGGAGCGCGGGGTGGGGATCGTCTCGGGCGCGGCCTACGGCATCGACGCCGCCTCCCATCGCGGCTCTCTCAAGGCGGGCGGTCCCACCTTCGCGGTGCTGGCCCACGGGGTCGATCATGTATACCCATCCGACCACCGGGAGCTTTACCGGTCCATCGCAGGTTGCGGCAGCCTGATAACCGAATACCCGCCGGGCACGCCTCCCGTAGCCTGGCACTTCCCCGAACGCAATCGCATCATCTCCGGATTGAGCGCGGGCGTGGTGGTGGTGGAGGCGGGAGACCGTTCCGGCGCCCTCATCACCGTCGATTACGCCATGGAAGAAGGGAGGGAGGTATTCGCGGTCCCCGGCAGCCTCGCCAACCCTCTCACCCGCGGGCCCCACCGCCTCATCCAGCAGGGGGCCAGGCTGGTCACCTGCGCCGAGGACATCCTGGAGGAGCTCAACTGGAACGAGCCTCTCGCACCTTGTCTCCCGGGCCTGGAAGAAGACGCGGCCCGGGACCGTGGCCGCCACTCTTCCCGCGGCGGTGTCGAACCGCGGGAGGGTGAACTGCTCGGCCTCTTCGAAGGGGAGCCTCTGCTCCACGAAGCCCTGCTCACCGGCTTCACCGGAGAGGTGGGGGAGTTTTATCTGGCCCTGGCGGGTCTTTTGATGAAAGGATTAATCCGCGAAGAAGCGGGAGGCCGGTATGTCAAAGTTCATCATTAATGAACAAGCATTAACAGATATTGACTTTAATGGAATATAATTTAAAATAATATAAAGAATTAACAGTAATGGACAAAAGTATAAGGAGGACGAGCGTTGAGGGAAGCCCTGGAGGACTACCTCTGCTTTATAGACGGCGAGCGCAACCTCTCGCCCCACACTCAGCGGGGATACCGTCAGGACCTGGAGCAGTTCCTGGAGTTCGCGGCCCGCGCCGGCAAGAAAGACCTGCGCGAGGTGGACTACCGCTTCCTCCGCTCCTACCTGGCATATCTTCACACCCGGAGTTTTTCCCGCGCCTCCATCGCCCGGAAGACATCGACCCTCCGCAACTTCTTCTCTTTCCTCTACCAGCGTGGGAAGATCGATTCCAACCCGGCCGCCATCCTTGCCTCACCCAAGCAGCAACGCAAGCTGCCGCGGGTGGTATCGGTGCAGGATATCGACCGCTCCGAAAGGGAGAACAAGGAGAGGGAAGGCATCAGCATCTACCGCACTTCCCTGCGTGACCTGGCCATGGTGGAGATGCTCTACGGCAGCGGTATCAGGGTGGGCGAGCTGGTGGGCCTGGACGTGGGTGACGTCGATTTCGAGCGCCGGGAGGTCCGGGTCTTCGGCAAGGGGAGCAAGGAGCGCATCGTACCGGTGAACGACGTCGCCCTGGAACTCCTCCGGACCTACGTCGAAAAGGAACGGCCCCTGCTGCTTGATACCGGCAGCCGCCGCAAGTTGTCCGTGGTAGGGGAAGAGTCCACCGACCGATGGGAGGACGCCCGCAAGGCCATCTTCATAAACGTCCGCGGCCAGCGCATGAGCGACCGCGGGGCGCGCCGCGCGGTGGAGAAGTTCTTTGCCGGGATCGGGCAGGGCAAACACGTCACGCCCCATACCCTGCGCCATACTTTTGCAACACATCTGCTGGAAGGAGGGGCGGATCTGCGCTCGGTGCAGGAGTTGCTGGGTCATGTTGATTTGTCCACAACCCAGATATATACTCATCTTAGCAAGGCACAGCTCAAGAGCGTCTACTTCAAAACTCATCCCAGGGCCTGATATTGCGGGGGTCATTGGAGAGACGAAAGGTGGGTTCGGTATAGTCTATGGCACTTACCACAGCGAATTTCTACCGGCGAGGAGACAGGGTGGAACAAAGCGACGAGCTCGTTGAAATATGGCGGCAGTACAAAGAAGAAAAGATACAGGAAGCCCGGGAGAAACTGATCCTCCACTATGCTCCGCTGGTCAAGTACGTGGCCGGCCGCGTCTCTTCCGGCCTGCCGGCCAACATCGAATATTCCGATCTTGTTAGTTACGGCATCTTCGGCCTCATCGACGCCATCGAGAAGTACGATACCGGCCGCGGCATCAAGTTCGAGACTTACGCCATCTCCCGCATCCGGGGTTCCATCATCGACGAGTTGCGCGCCATAGACTGGGTTCCCCGCTCCGTCCGCTTCAAGGCCCGTGAGCTGGAGAAGGTCTACATGCTGCTGGAGGGTTCACTTAAGCGCATGCCCACCGACGAGGAAGTGGCCAGGGAAATGGGCATCTCCCTCGACGACTTCTTCCAGTTGCTCAACCAGATGAGTTTCATCTCCCTGGTGGCCCTGGATGAGATGTGGAACGTGGGCGGAGAGAAGGGCGACAAGCTCTCCCTGGTCGACACACTGGAGGACGCCAAGGCCAAGGACCCCTCCAAGTCCTACGACGTGGAGGAGCGTAAAACCCTCCTGGCCGACGCCATCAACCGCCTGCCGGAGCGCGAGAAAATAGTCGTCTCCCTCTACTATTACGAGGGCCTGACCCTGAAGGAGATCGGCGAGGTATTGGGCGTTACCGAGTCCCGCGTCTGCCAGATGCACACCAAGGCCATCCTGCGCCTGAAAGGCCGGTTGGGGGCTTCCCAGAGCAACCTCAACGTCGACTGGCTCCAATAAACGATGGCTTTCGGGTTCCCCGCCGCTTATGAGGAAGCACGCCGTTTCAACGTCCACCCGGATTATCTATCACCCGCCGTCGCGCAAGCTGTCGCTTCTTTAGGCTGGCGGATTGCCGCCGGCAATCCTTATCAAGTGCTCGTCCGGGTCCCTTTCAGCCTGCTTTCCTATGGTGAAGACCTCACCATCACCATATACCAGGACGGTACCATCCACGCGGCCAGCAAGGGGATCTTCGTGCTGCAATGGTTCGACTGGGGCAAGAACAGGAGCAACGTCAACAAATTCTTTACCCAGCTCATCGCCCTTACCGGCTACCAACCCCTCCCCTGACCCGAACCGAAGAGGTTGAGCGTCTGGCGGCTGGCCATAAATTTCTTGACTCGCTCCCGAGGTTCTGGCATCATGTCCCACGGTTGGGCTTATCGTCACCGACACCATCACCGTCTTCGGCGAGAAGATCGATCCCGTCCGCGAGCAGTACACCCGGTGGCTGCGAGAGAAGCACGGCTTCGAGCCGGGCGAGACGGTCACTACCATGGCCTGCCAGGGAATCGTCCCCTGCTGCCTCAACCGCTTCTTCATGGGCACCGAGAAGATGCTGGTCGCGGGTGAGGCGGCGGGTTTCATGAACATGGGCTTCGAGGGCATCTCCTCGGCCCTGGCCACCGGCTACCTGGCCGGGAGGGCCATCGCGGAGAGCGAGGGGCACCGGCCGGGCCGGCTCTACCGCGAGCTGGTCAAGCCGGAGCAGGAGAGGACGGTCCGGGAATGGCACGTCCCCTCGCTGCTGACCGGGAAGGCCGCCCCCGAGCTGAAGAAGGGCCTCATGGCGGCGTCTCCCGCCGTGATGCTGCGGGCGGCTTACGACATGGCCACCTGGCTCAACCGGGCCGGCTTCCAGTATTACTGGAGCGTGGAGCTGACATTGCGCGCCATCATCAACCGCGGCTTCGACTTCCGCGGCTGACCCGCACCGCGCGGCCATACCCCACATTCGTTGTTATCCCCAGCCGTTTGTGCTATCCTCTTTCATTGTCCGTTAATTACACACGCTGGTGGACCCGGTCCCGGTGCCTGAAAAGGTCGGATACGGGGATGAAACCGGCGGAGGAAAAACCGAAGGAGGAAGCGCATGTCCGTAGTCTCAATGAAATCCCTGCTGGAGGCCGGGGTCCATTTCGGCCACCAGACCCGCCGCTGGAACCCCAAGATGAAGAAGTACATCTTCACCGAGCGGAACGGCATCTACATCATCGACCTGCAGAAAACTCTCGTCCTCATCGAGGAAGCCTACACCCACATCCGCGAGGAAGTCGCTCATGGCGGAGACGTCCTCTTCGTGGGCACCAAAAAGCAGGCGCAGGAGTCCGTCGAGGAGCACGCCAAGCGTTGCGGCATGCCCTACGTCAACACCCGCTGGCTGGGTGGCACCCTCACCAACTGGCAGACCATCAAGCGGCGCATCGAGCGTATGAAGGAACTCGAAGCCATGCAGACCGACGGCGTCTTCGAGGGCGTTTCCAAGAAGGACGCCACCCGGCTGCGCCACGAATACGGCAAACTTTACCGCACCCTGGACGGCTTGCGCGACATGAAAGGCCTGCCGTCGGTGGTCTACATCATCGACCCGCGCAAGGAGCACATCGGCATCCGCGAGGCCAACCGCCTGGGCATCCCCATCGTGGCCATCGTCGACACCAACTGCGACCCCGATGAAGTGCAGTTCGTCATCCCCGGCAACGACGACGCCATCCGCGCCGGCAACCTCATCTCCAAGATTATCGCCAACGCCGTGCTGGAGGGGCTGGAAGCCCGTGCCGGCATGCTGGCCTCGGCCTCGGCCGCCGCGGCGGAGGCTACTCGGGCCGAGATAGCCGCGGCCGCCGGAGCCAAGGAGGAAAAAGTGGAGAAGAAAGTCTCTCCCAAGGCCGCCAAGGAACTGAAAGAGGCCCTTATCTCCTCCTCCGCTGACACCGGCGCCGAGACCGCGGAAGCGCCCGCCGAAGAAGAGAAAAAATAACAAGGAGGATAAACGACATGGCCATAGATGCATCACAGGTAAAGAAACTGCGCGACGCCACTGCCGCGCCCATGATGGACTGCAAGCGGGCTCTGGAGGAATCGACCGGCGATTACGACAAGGCCCTGGCGCACCTGCGCGAGCAGGGTCTGGCCGATGCCAAGAAGCGCGCCGGGCGCTCCACCACCGAAGGCCTCATCGGCAGCTACATCCACCACAACAACAAGGTGGGCGTGCTGATCGAGGTCAACTGCGAAACCGACTTCGTCGCCCGCAACGAGCAGTTCCAGGAGATGGTGCGGGACGTCGCCATGCACGTCGCCTCGCTCAACCCGACTTACCTTTCGTCGGAGGAGATACCCGAAGAAGTGATGGAGGGGGAGAAGGCCATCTACCGCAACCAGGCCTTGAACGAAGGCAAGCAGGAGAAGTTCCTGGACAAGATCGTCGAGGGGCGCCTGAAGAAATACTACGAGCAGTTCTGCCTGCTCGACCAGCCTTTCGTCAAGGACCCCGACATGACCGTGCGCGAGCTGGTCACCAGCGTCGCCGCCACCACCGGCGAGAACATCCAGGTGCGCCGCTTCGTCCGTTTCGTCCTGGGCGAAGAAATATAGAGAATCACGTCGTACCAAAGGGCGGGCTTCATGCCCGCCCTTTTTGCATGACCCCATTTCCTCCTGTCGCTACAAACGGTTAAAATGTTAGTCGCGGCGACAAGACAGGGTCAGTCAGAGAGAAAGGTGAGCATGGACACGCCCAAGTTCAAGCGGATACTCCTTAAACTGAGTGGTGAAGCCTTCATGGGTGACCTCGACTACGGCATCGAGCCGGAGACGGTCAGCTCCATCGCCGACCAGTTGAAGGAAGTGCACGACCTGGGCATGGAGGTGGCCATAGTGGTGGGCGGAGGCAACATCTTCCGCGGCATGGCTGCCAGCGCCGGCGGCATGGACCGCGCCACCGCCGACTACATGGGCATGCTGGCCACGGTGCTCAACGCCATGGCCCTGCAGGATGCCCTGGAGAAGCGGGACGTCCACACGCGGGTGCAGTCGGCCATCGGCATGCAGTCGGTGGCGGAGCCTTACATCCGCAGGCGGGCTGTCCGCCACCTGGAGAAAGGTCGGATCGTCATATTCGCGGCCGGCACCGGCAACCCCTATTTCACCACCGACACTACCGCGGCACTGCGCGCCCTGGAGATCCATGCCCAGGCCATCTACAAGGCCACCCGGGTGGACGGGGTCTACAACGCCGATCCCCTCAAGGACCCCGACGCGGTGATGTACGACTGCCTCGAATACATAGACGTGATAAGCAGGCACCTCAAGGTGATGGACACCACCGCGGTTTCCTTGTGCATGGACAACCACCTGCCCATCATCGTCTTCAATCTCACCGTGCCCGGCAACATCAAGAAGGCCGTGTGTGGAGAGAAAATAGGTACCGTGGTCTCTTAAGAAGCCCGGTGGTCCACCGAGAACAAACGGAGGTATATAAAGATGGTCGAAGAGGTTTTACAGGAGACGGAACGGAAAATGCGCAAGGCGGTGGATACCACCAGCGACAAGTTCTCCACGGTGCGTACCGGCAAGGCCAGCACCTCCCTGCTCAACCGGGTGGTGGTGGACTACTACGGCCAGGCCACCCCCCTCAACCAGATCTCCTCCATCTCCGCCCCTGAGCCCAGCCTGATCATCGTCGCCCCTTACGATAAAAGCTCCCTCAAGGACATCGAACGGGCTATCCTCCAGTCCGACCTTGGACTTAACCCCTCAAACGACGGCCAGGTGCTGCGCCTGCCCATCCCCAAACTCACCGAGGAACGGCGCAAGGAGATGATCAAGGTGGTCAGAAACGAGGCCGAGGAGGGTAAGGTGGCGGTGCGCAACGTACGCCGTGACGGCATCGAGGACCTGCGGGCCTTCGAAAAGGACAGCGAGATAACCGAGGACGACCTCCACCGCGGCCAGGACGAGATCCAGAAACTCACCGACCGCTTCGTCCACGAGATCGACGAGATGCTTAAAACCAAGGAAAAAGAACTGATGGAGGTCTGATTGGAGGGGTTGAAGGGCAAGTTCTCCAATTTCCTGGCGCGCCTGGTCAGCGCGGTGTTCCTCGTGCTCATCATGGTCATCCTGCTGTGGTGGGGGGACATCCCCTTCCTGGTGGGGATCACCGTGGTCATCGGCGTGGGGCTGTGGGAGTTCTACCGCACCATCGAAGGGCACGGCTACAGCCCGGCCACCTTCCTGGCCGTCCCGGTGGGAGTGGCCCTGCCGGTGGTGAGCTTCTTCATCAAGGACACCCCGCAGGACCTCGCCCCCCTTGTCGCCGTCCTCTGCGGCTTCCTCGCCCTGACCTTCCTCTACTACGTACTGATGCCCGGCCAGTCCAACGCCGTGGCCAGCATCGGCCTCACCTTCACGGGTGTCTTCCTGATATCCTTCACCCTCTCTCACCTGGTGCTGATGCTCCGTTTCGACGACGTCAACTGGACGGCGCCTTTCACCCTCATCGTCATGATCTGGGTCTACGACGCCGTAGCCTACCTGGCCGGCTCGGCCATCGGCCGCCACAAACTATCTCCGAAGATCAGCCCCAATAAAAGCTGGGAAGGGCTCATCGCCGGCACCCTGGGGGCCTTCATCGCCGCCTTCATCCTGAAGGTAACCGTCTCCCGCGACTGGCTCAGCTTCGGCGTGGCCTTCACCATCGCCGCCATCGTCGCCCTGGCCGGCCCCCTGGGAGACCTCTCCGAATCGCTCATCAAGCGGGAACTGGACGTGAAGGACATGAGCGACCTCATCCCCGGGCATGGCGGCATCCTCGACCGTTTCGACAGCCTTCTTTTCACCTCGGTCATCGTCTACTATTACCTGCGATTCGTCGTCCAGCCATGAGCGCGAAAGCGGTTCTGCCATGAAAAATCTGGTCATCCTCGGTTCCACCGGCTCCATCGGCCGTCAGGCCCTGGAGGTGGTGCGGGAACACCGTGACCACCTCCAGGTCCTGGCACTCACTGGACACTCCAACCTCGACCTCCTGCTGGAGCAGGCCACTCACTTCGCGGCCTCTTGCGTCGGGGTAACCGGGCAGGTATCCGCCGAGGCCGGTCACCGCTTCCGCGAACACGGCCTGGAGATGCTCCAGGGGCCGGAAGCCCTCACCCGCCTGGCCTCCCTGCCCGAAGCCGTCACCGTCCTCAACGCGGTGGTGGGCTCGGCCGGCCTTCCAGCCAGCCTGGCCGCCCTGGAAGCCGGTAAAACCCTGGCCCTGGCAAATAAAGAGAGCCTGGTGGCCGGGGGCCCGCTGGTGCTTGCGGCCCTCGAGAAGGGTGGAGAGATGGTGCCGGTGGACTCGGAGCACTGCGCCATCTTCCAGTGCCTGCGGGGGGAGCGGGCGGACGAGGTGGAAAGCGTCATCCTCACCTGCTCCGGCGGCCCATTCTATGGCCGCAGCCGCGCGGAGCTGGAGAAGGTGGGAGTCGACGACGCCCTGGCCCACCCCACCTGGAACATGGGACGGAAAATAACCATCGACTCCGCCACCCTCATGAACAAGGGACTCGAAGTGATCGAGGCCCACTTCCTCTTCGGGGTGCCCTACGACCGCATCGAGGTGGTGGCCCACCCCCAGTCCATCATCCATTCCATGGTGCGTTTCCGGGACGGGGCCGTCATGGCCCAGATGAGCCTGCCGGACATGCGCCTGCCCATCTCATTCGGCCTCAGCCACCCCGAACGCTGGGGGCCGGCCTGGCGTCCCACCGACCTGACTTCCCTGGGGGCGCTCACCTTCGGGAAGGTGGACCCGTCTACCTTCAAGTGCCTGGGCCTGGCTTACGAAGCGGGCCGGAAGGGGGGCACCGCCCCGGCCGTCCTCAACGCCGCCAACGAGGAGCTGGTGGCGGCTTTCCTGGACGGGCGAATCGGTTTCACGGCCATAGGGGATATAGTTGAAGAGGTCTTAGCCGGGCACCATACGCGCCCGATTATGCGTCTTACTGACGTCGAAGAAGCGGAGGCGGAGGCGCGTGAAGCAGCGCGCATGCTGATACATAAAACGGGAAGGAAATAGATTGTTAGGCTACATAGAAGGGTTTTTCATAGTCCTGGCAGTGATGATCGTCATGGTCGTCACCCACGAGCTCGGCCACTTCACCGCCGCCAAGCGGCTGGGCATCAAGGCGACGGAGTTCTTCGTCGGCTTCGGCAAGCGTATCTGGAGTACCAAAAAGGGTGAGACGGAATACGGCATCAAGTGGATCCTCATCGGGGGCTACGTCAAGATACTCGGCATGAACCCCGACGAGGAGATCAGCGAGGAAGACTTCCCCCGCAGCTACCGGGGCAGCCCCATCTGGAAGCGGGCCGTCGTCATCTTCGCGGGCTCCTTCGTCCACCTGATGCTGGCCGTGCTGATCATGTTCATGACCTTCTGGATCATGGGAGTTCCCGTCTATGACGCCAACAACACCCTGTCTTCCGTGGGTGATGGGACGCCGGCCGCCGAAGCCGGGCTGGGCGCCGGGGACACCGTCACCGCCGTCAACGGACAGGCGGTAGAAAACTGGGAGGAGCTCAGGGGATACATCGTCGACCACCCAGCCGAGACCGTACAGTTGACGGTGGAGCGTGACGGGAGCGAGGTGGTGCTCCAGACCACACTCGCAACCAACAGCGAAGGCCAGGGTTACCTGGGCGTATCCCCCGACTCGGTGCAGGTGGGTACGGAGGACTACGGTTTCTTCGAATCCATGAAGGAGACGGGCATCTGGTTCGGCAAGGCCGTACACGGAGCCGCTTACAGCTTCTACAAGATATTCACCCCCAGTGTCTGGAAGCAACTCCTGGGCATCTCCGAGCCTACCATCGAGAGGCCGGTCACGGTGCTGGGAGCCTCTCGCATCGCCGGGGATTATGCCGATCTGGGCACCTTCTATTTTCTCAACTTCATCGCCTTCATCCTGCTCTTCCTGGCCCTGGTCAACCTCCTGCCCCTGCCGCCCCTGGACGGGGGATACCTGCTGGTGCTGTTGATCGAAAAGGTGCGTGGCAAGGAAGTAGACCTGCGCAAGCTCTATCCCATCTCCGTGGCGGTGCTGCTCTTCTTCGGCACGTTGTTCCTGCTCTCGCTACGCCTGGATATATTCAATCCGATCAATTTGCCATAAAAATAAGCCTATACTATAGCTTTAGATAAAGGGGTAGAAACGGCATGTTCATCGAAAGAAGGCCGACCCGTCAGGTGAATGTCGGGAAGGTGGCCGTGGGCGGCGGCGCTCCCGTCAGCGTCCAGTCCATGACCAACACCGACACCCGTGACGCGGAGGCTACTCTGGCCCAGATCGGGCGCCTCGAGGCCGCGGGGTGCGATATCGTCAGGGTGGCAGTACCCGACCGCGAAGCGGCCGACGCCCTGCCGGCCATCAAGGCCGGGACCGCACTGCCCCTCATCGCCGACATCCACTTCGACCACCGGCTGGCCCTGGCCGCCGTGGAAGCCGGGGTGGACGGCCTGCGAATAAACCCCGGCAACATCGGTGACGAGACGCGTGTCCGCGAGGTGGCCGCGGCCGCGGCCACGGCGGGCATCCCCATCCGGGTGGGGGTCAACGCCGGCTCGATCGACCGCGCTCTCATCGAGAGATACGGCGGACCCACCCCGCAGGCCATGGTGGAGAGCGCCCTGAGCGAGGTGGGCTGGCTGGAGAAGGCAGGCTTTTCCGACATCAAGATCTCCGTCAAGGCTTCCTCCGTTCCCACCACCGTGGAAGCCTACCGGGCCCTGTCGCGGGAGACGGACCACCCCCTGCACGTGGGGGTGAGCGAAGCGGGCCCACGCTGGTCCGGCACCATCAAGTCCGCGCTGGGTATCGGCATCCTCCTGGCGGAGGGCATCGGGGACACCATCCGCGTATCCCTCTCGGCCGACCCGGCCGAGGAGGTCAAGGTAGGCCGCCGGATCCTCTCCGACCTCGGCCTGGTGCCGCACGGGGTGGAGATCATCTCCTGCCCCACCTGTGCCCGCACCTGCATCGATGTGGTAGAATTGTCGAATGTCCTGGAGGAACGCCTGGCCGGCCTGGACCGCCATCTGAAGGTCGCGGTCATGGGTTGCGCCGTGAACGGGCCGGGCGAGGCAAGGGAGGCGGACATCGGCATAGCCGGCGGCCGCACCCGTGGCCTGCTCTTCCGAGCGGGAGAGCAGGTGGGATGGTATCCCAAGGGGAAGCTTCTGCAGGTGCTCCTGGACGAGATCTACAGGGAAAAGTAAGGGCAAGCTATCATGCCCCGAAGGTGACGGAGAGAGGGAGCACGCAGTGCGGCAGAGCAGAACACTCATACCCACTTTAAAGGAGAGCCCGGCCGATGCCGAAGTGGCCAGTCACCGCTTTCTGGTACGGGGCGGCTTCATGCGCCGGGTGGCCTCGGGGATCTACGAGTTTCTTCCCCTGGGAATCAGGGTAATTCATAAGATTATGGACATCATTCGCGAGGAGATGGACGCGGCGGGGGCGCAGGAAGTGTTGCTGCCCATCCTCCAGCCGCGCGAGTTGTGGGAGGAGAGCGGGCGCTGGAGCCGCTACGGCGACGAGATGATGCGCCTGTCCGACCGGGCGGGACGGGATTTCGGCCTCGGCCCCACCGCCGAGGAGACCATCACCGACCTGGTGCGCAACAACACCTCTTCCTATCGAGACCTGCCCCTCAACCTCTACCAGATCGGCCCCAAGTACCGGGACGAGATGCGTCCACGCTTCGGCCTGCTGCGCGGTAGGGAGTTCCTTATGAAGGACGGCTACAGCTTCGACCGGGACGAGGAGTCCATGACAGAAGTCCTACTGGAGCATGTACGAGGCCTACGGGAAAACCTTCACCCGCTGCGGCTGCACCTGGCGGGCGGTGGAGGCGGACACCGGCCTCATCGGGGGAGACGTCTCCCACGAGTTCATGGTGCCGGCCGAGATCGGCGAGGCCCAGATCGCCTACTGCGAGGTGGACTCGTGCGGCTACGCCGCCAACCTGGAGCGGGCGGAGTTACCGCAAGCCGGTCCCGGCCGGCCCGGAGCCGGGCTCGGCACCGGAGCAGGTCCACACCCCCGGCAAGCGCACCATCGCCGAAGTGAGCGACTTCCTGGGTATCGCTCCGGAGCGCTTCATCAAGTGCCTGATCTACCTGGTGGAAAATAAACCGGTGGCCGTGCTGGTGCCCGGGGACCGTGAGGCCAACGAGGTCAAGCTGGGCCGCGCCCTGGGGACGGACGTCTTTCGCCTCTTCTCGAGAAGAAGACTGGCCCCGCTTCCCCTCGTTCCTTCAGGGCTTCGTGGGCCCGGTGGGGCTCGAGGGCGCGGAGATCATCTGCGAAGAGTCCCTGCAAGGCGCTTCCGACCTGGCCTGCGGGGCCAACCGGGCCGATTACCATCTTCTGCACGTCACGCCGGGGCGCGACTTCACCCCGGCCAGGTATGCCGATCTCACCACCGCGCGCGACGGCGACGCCTGTCCGCGCTGCGAAGCCGGGAAGCTGCGGCTGGAGGCGGGCATCGAAGTGGGCCAGGTGTTCCAGCTCAAGACCAAGTACTCCATCCCCTTGAAGGCGCTCTACCGCGACGAGGCGGGGGAGAGCCTGCCCATGGTCATGGGCACCTACGGCATCGGGGTGAGCCGCCTGATGGCGGCGGTAGTGGAGCAGAGCCACGACGACCGCGGCATCATCTGGCCCGCTTCCATAGCCCCGGCCCACCTCCATATCCTCCCCCTGGACTGGGGGAGCGAAGCGGTGCGGGCGGAGGCCGAAGCCCTCTACCGCGAAGCGCGCGCCATGGGGCTGGAGGCGCTCCTGGACGACCGCGACGAGCGGGCCGGGGTCAAGTTCGCCGACGCCGGCCTGGTCGGCATACCCTGGCGGGCGGTGATCGGCAAGGAGTTCCTGGCCAGCGGGGACCTGGAACTGCAGTCCCGCCGCGGCGACAGCGAGAAACTGGGGCGGCGGGCCCTGCTGGAAAAGGTCAAGGCCGCCATAGACGAAGAGATAGCGCCGTAAGGATTCGTAAAATATACAGAGTGTAACGGGAAAGGAGAACCGCATGGACACCTTCGAAGTGCACCAGGACGAACTGGAGTGGGTTCCGGCCTCGTTCCCGCGTGCGTCCATGAAGGTGCTGTACATGGACCCGCGCGGCGGCGGTCAGATCATGCTGGTCCGTTACGAACCTTACTGTGAGATGCCTGCCCACACCCACGCCTCCTCCGACGAGGCGGCCTACATCATCGAGGGCGAGCTGAAGATGGCCGGCCTCAACGACGACTCCCCCTTCCTCAAGCAAGGTCATTTCGCCTTCCTGCCGGCCGGCGAGGAGCACGGCCCCTTCTCCACCGGCGAAGCGGGCTGCACCATCATCAGCGTATTCTACGGTCCCCTGCAGTAGGAAGGGGGCCGGATGTACTTACAGACCAAAAGAGGGGTGGCCGTCGACACCGGCCTCCGTCGTTTCGCCAGTGCCGCTTTCCATCCCATCGGCCACTTCCTGGCCCGCTTTCTCACCCCCAACCTCCTCACCTTCTCGTCCCTGGTGGTGAGCGGGATGGTGGGCTGGGCTTTCATGGTGGGCAGGTTCTACCTGGGAGCCTGGCTGATGCTGTTGGCGGGCATGCTCGACATCTTCGACGGGCAGGTGGCCAAGATGACCAACCGGGTCAGCGTCTTCGGCGCGTTCTTCGATTCCACCGTGGACCGGGTGAGCGACTTCCTCTATGCGGCCGGGGTCATCTACTATTTCATTTACCACCCCGAGGGCGATCCCGCTACCGACGTGGTCTTTCTGGTCCTGGCCTATCTCTTCGTCTCCCAGCTGATCAGTTACATCAAGGCGAGGGCGGAGTCCCTGGACTTCGACTGCAACGTGGGCCTGCTGGCGCGCCCCCTGCGCATGCTCTTTTTCGGGCTGGCCGTGTTCGTCTACGGCCTGCACGATGAACTCTGGGTCCTCCGCATACCCCTGATAATCCTCGTGGCCCTGGGAGTGGAGACGGCCGTACACCGCTTCATCTACGTCTGGCTGCAGGCCCGGCGCCGCGAGGCCGTTGTGGAAGCCGGCGTGGAAGCCGGCGTGGAAGGGTAGAGGGCCATGGAAGAAAACAACCGCGGGCTCTTGAAGAAAGCATTGCCTTACGTGACGTTCGGGGCCTTCCGCTTCCTCGGGCTGCTGGTGGGCTACCTCCCCAGGGCCCTGGTGCGGGGGCTGGGCACGGCGGCCGGCGTCATCTCCTACTGTGCCGCTTCCGGCAAGCGGGAGATCGTCAAGGAGAATATGCGGCGCATCCGCCCCGATGCTTCAGAGGCGGAGGTGGCGGGCCTGGCTCGCAAGAGCTTCGTCAACTATGCACACTACTGGATCGACTTTCTCAACAGCGAGTTCATCTCGCCGGAGGAGGTCTACCGCCTCGTCGTCCCCCATGGCGCAGAATATTTCGACCAGGCCAGGAAGAAAGGCGTCGGCGCCATCCTGGCCCTGCCGCACTACGGCAGCTGGGAGCTGGAGGGGGGCTGGGTGGGCCTGGAGAACCTCAATTTCTGGGCGGTGGCGGAGAAGCTGGACCCGCCCCCCATGTATCGCTATCACACCATGCTCCGCAACCGTATGCGCATCCAGATCATCCCCCTGGGCGAGAACACCGTCCGCGAGGTCATCAAGGTGTTGCTCGACAACGGGCTGGTCTGCCTCCTGTCCGACCGGGTGGTGGCGGGTGGAGGCGTGGAGGTCGATTTCTTCGGGGGAAAGGCCATGTTCCCGGTGGGGCCGGCCCTGCTGGCCATCAAGCTGGGTACCACCGTCCTGCCCTGTCATACCATCCGCCGCGGGAAGTTCTTCCACGGTTACGTGGGGCCGCCGCTGGAAGTGGAGATAACCGGGGACACCCGCCGGGACGTCCAGGTGAACATGCAGAAGCTCGCCAACATCTACGAGGAGTTCATCCGCGCCGATCCCGAACAGTGGCACATGTTCCAGCCTATCTGGACCGACTGATCGCCATGAAGATAGGGATAGTGTCGCCGTATTCCTGGTCTTTCCCGGGCGGGGTGAACGAGCATATCCGCGTCCTCGCTATGCGCCTGGGGGAGCGCGGCCACCAGGTCAAGGTGCTTGCTCCCATGGATGAAAAAGAACAAGCTGTAGATATTCCCGAGGGTTTCGTCTCCCTGGGCCGCACCGTGCCCGTTCCCGCCAACCGTTCTACCGCCCACCTCTCCCTCCACCCCGCCGGCCTCCGCCGGGCCTGGAGGGAAGCGAGGGCCGACAAGTTCGACCTGCTCCACCTGCACGAGCCGCTGGTGCCGGGCAGCTCCCTGGCCGCCCTGCTGTCGGCGCAATCCCCCGTGGTAGCCACCTTCCATGCCTATCGCGAGAGGGGCAGCGCGGGTTACGCAATAGCCGGCCCGCTGCTGCGCCGCTTCGCCGGGCGGATCGGCGAGAGCATCGCCGTTTCCGAGGCGGCCCGCTCCTTCGCGGCGCGCTACTTCCATCTGGACTATCACATCGTCCCCAACGGCTACGACGAGCGCCTCTTCCGCCCGGGGGACCGGGAGCCCTGGAAAACAGAAGCCCCGCCCACCCTGCTCTTCGTGGGCAGGGAGGAACCCCGCAAGGGCCTGGCGGTGCTGCTGGAGGCGCTGCCACGGGTACTCGAGGCGCATCCCACCGCCCGGCTGGAAGTGGCGGGGATCGACGCTATATCTTCCTCGTTGCTCGAGGGCCTGCCGGCTGCCACGCGGCAGCGGGTGACCTGCCTGGGTCGGGTCAGTGGCGAAGGCCTGGCCGACGCCTACCGACGCGCCTGGGTCATGGCCGCGCCCTCACTGGGACAGGAGAGCTTCGGCATCATCCTGGCCGAGGCCATGGGCTCGGGGGCGCCGGTGGTCGCCTCGGACATCGCCGGGTATCGCGCGGTGGTGGGGGAGGCGGGAAAACTGGTCGAGCCAGGCGATGCCGCCACTCTGGCCTCTGTTATAATCGAGACGCTCTCCGAACCCGCCGAACTGGGCCGGTTGAGGCGCCTGGGGCTGGCCCGGGCGGCGCCTTTCGCCTGGGGCCGGGTGGTGGAGGAGGTCGAGGCCGTCTACCGGCAGGCCTTCCTGATGGGCAACGTCAAAGTCAGGTTGTGAATATAGTAAGAAAGAAGGGACGGCGCATGGAGACAGACCGCCGGAAGATGTTCGAGTTGTGCGAGGACCTGGCCCTGCGCATCCGCGAAGTGGTCCGTCCCCACATGGGCCGGGCCGCCTCACGTCACATCGAGGGCATTGGGGCGGGCGGCGACTCCACCTTTTCCATCGACGAGGTGGCCGAGACCATGATGGAAGAGATCCTGCGTGGTCATCCCGAAGTGGCCTATTATTCCGAGGACCGCGGGCTGGTGGCCGGTCCCGGTGCCCGGGCCATCCTCATCGTCGACCCGATCGACGGCACCCGCCCTGCCGCCGCCGGCCTGGAGGCCTGCTGCGTCTCCGTGGCCGCCGCCGACTATCACCCCACGGACCTTCCGGAACCGCGCATGCGCGACGTCTTCCTGGGGTACATCTGCGAGATCAAGGGCGACGGCGTCTTCCATGCCATGCGGGGCGAGGGCGCCCACTGGCTCCAGGGCGGGGTCGAGAAAGAGATGAGCGTCATACCTCACACCGATGTCTCCACCCTCTTCTGGACCATCGGTTTCCGCGGCCGGCCCGCTCTGCCCACCATCCACGTACTGGGAGAACTCATCGACCGCTCCAGTGTCGACGGGGGCCTCTTTGACCTGGGCAGCGCCACCTTCGGCATCACCCGCCTCCTCACCGGCCAGCTCCACGCCTACGTGGACGTGGGGGACCGCATGCGTCGCGAGTCGGCGGCGGTGGCGGAGGAGTTCGTCAAAGTGGGCCACGGACACACCCTCAACAACAGTTCCTACGACCTGGCCGCCGCCAACCTCATCGCCCGCGAGGCGGGCCTTCCGGTCACTGACGCCTACGGCAATCCCGACGACGACTATCCACTGCTGGGTGGGGGCACGGCCAACCAGCTCTCCTGCCTCATCTCGGTGGACCCGGGGCTCCAGCGTGAACTCATCGGCATGATCGACCAGGGCATGGAGCGGCTCCGGGTGAATTACGGCGCGTAGGGAAAGGGTGGAGCAGACCGGATGACCTACCTCGGGCTCTTCGGCGTAAGCCTGCTGGTGGGGCTGTCCGGCGCGGTGATGCCCGGCCCCCTGCTGACCGTGACCATCAACGAGTCCTACCGGCGCGGCTTCATCGCCGCTCCCCTGCTGGTGGCGGGACACGCCGTCCTCGAGGGCATCCTGCTGGTGCTGCTGGCCCTGGGCCTTGACGCCGTGATCACTGAGCCGCTGTTCTTCGGGCTCATCGGCACGGCGGGCGGGGCCGTCCTCTTCTGGATGGGGCTGTCAATGATCAAAGAAGAACGGGACCGCCCCCTCCACCTCGACCTGGAGAAGCATGAAGGCAAGGCCACCGGCCCCTTCCTGGCGGGACTGACCACCTCTCTCTCCAACCCTTACTGGATACTGTGGTGGGCCACCTTTGGCCTGGCCTGGCTGAGCAAGGCCCTGGAGCACGGCCCTGCGGGAGTGGCGGCTTTCTACCTGGGCCACATCTCAGCCGACATCGCCTGGTATTTCCTGGTGGCCCTGCTGGTGGTGACGGGCAAGCGCTTCATCTCCGACCGCGCTTACCGCTGGATTATCTACGCCTGCGGGACCTTTCTGTTGCTGCTGGGGGCGCGCTTTATCGGCGACGGCCTCTATAGCCTTGTAAAGCTGGCGACCTGACCGCGGAGCGCTTGCCGCGCCCCCTACCAACAACCACATTGAACTTCCTTTGTGCTAGAATGAAGAACGATATCAAAGGTGTTAAGGGTTGTTAGAAAGGAGAAGCGGATGACAATCGCGTTGATAGTAATCGCGGCGGTTCTGGTGCTGCTCATCGTATGGTTCGTGGCCATGTACAACGGCCTGATCGGCTTCCGGAACCGGGTGGAGAACGCCTGGCACCAGATCGACGTGCAACTGAAGCGCCGCTTCGACCTCATCCCCAACCTGGTGGAGACGGTCAAGGGCTACGCGTCTCATGAGAAGGAGGTCTTCGAGAAGGTCACCCAGGCCCGGGCCGCGGTAAGTCAGGCCGGCACGGTGGGCGAGCGGGCCCAGGCCGAGGGCATGATCACCGGTGCCTTGAAGACCCTCTTCGCCGTGGCAGAGGCTTACCCGGACCTCAAGGCCAACCAGAACTTCCTCATGCTGCAGGAGGAACTGTCCGGCACCGAGTCCAAAATCGCCTTCGCCCGACAGTTCTACAACGACAGCGTGATGAGCTACGACAACAAGCGCCAGAAGTTCCCCAGCAACATGGTGGCCGGGATGTTCTCGGCCAAGTTCCCCGGCAAGGAATACTTCGAGATCGAGGAGCCGGCGGAGCGGGAAGCCCCCAAAGTCCAGTTTTAGACTTTCTGTCCATACGCAAGCTGCAAGGGGGATATGGCATTGAACTCGGGCATCTACGAACAGATCTCCGCCAATAAATGGAAGAGCGCCTTGCTGACCAGCCTGTTCATACTGATTGTGCTGGCCCTGGGCTTCTTCATCGGCTACCTCGCCAGTTACGGCAGTGAAGAGCCTGTAGCCGGCGCTTTCGTGGGGCTGATCATCGCCACTATCGTGGCCACGGGCATGGCCCTTTTCAGCTACTATAAAAGCGATTCCGCCGCCCTGATGATGGCGGGGGCACGCGAGGCCACCCATGCCGAGTTCCCCTATTACGTCAACACGGTGGAGGGCCTGGCCATCGCCGCCGGCCTTCCTGCCCCGAAAACCTACATCATCGAGACCGACGCCATGAACGCCTTCGCCACCGGGCGGGACCCCGAGCACGCTTCGGTCGCCGTCACCCGTGGCCTGCTGGAACGTTGCGACCGGCTGGAGCTGGAGGGGGTGCTGGCCCACGAGATGTCTCACATCAAAAACTACGACGTCCGTCTGATGTGCATGGTGGTAGTGCTGGTGGGCTTCATCGTCATCGCCTCGGAGATCATGATGCGCATGCTCTTCTGGGGCGGCGTGGGTGGCCGGCGCCGCAGCTCCAGCGAGGGCGGCGGCGACATGGGATGGGTCTACCTGGTGATCATGGTCATCGGCCTTATCTTCATCATCCTCTCGCCCATCTTCGCCCGCTTGCTCCAGTTCTCCATCTCCCGCCGCCGGGAATACCTGGCCGACGCCAACGGGGCCTTGCTCACCCGCTACCCGGAGGGGCTGGCCGGAGCCCTGGAAAAGCTGACGGTGGATGCCCGCCCCTTTCCCAAGACCAGCAAGGCCACCGCCCACCTCTTCATCGTCCAGCCTTTCCGCAAGGAAGGCAAGCAGAAGAAGACGGACAAGAGCAGTGTATTCGACACCCACCCGCCCATCGAGGAGCGGATCAAGCGCCTGCGGGCCATGTCCGGCATCGACGGCATGTTCAACCAGGCCATGATGGAGGCCCGCCTCGACCAGCCGCCGGGGCCTTCCGGCATCTAGAAACGTTATTTCTCAGCGAACGTCGTAATATAATGTCATCGCACCAGTCGAATTTCTAAAAAAGGTTGAAGATGCGTAACGGCAGGAACCGGGTCGTTTACCACTGGGCATTGCTGATTACCGGAATGCTGGCCGCGCTATGCCTGTCCCTCCTGGGTGCCCTGCCGTACAGCGGAGCTGAGGGGGCGGAAAGCGAAGGGACTTTCGAACAGGGAGGCGGCGAGGAGGCTTCCGCCAGGGCGGGCGGGCTCGAGCGCCGCCACTGCCAAGGCCGGAAGTCTTTCGAAGGCCTCTTCCTTAAAAATCTGTTTGGCCGCCACATATGTTCCGTCTTTTCAGAGGAAGGGATATCCCTGCGTGTCTACGCAAACGAGGAATTTCTGCTGGCGCGGGCGCGCGGCCTCCTGAGCCCGGCGGAGCGCGGGCTTCTGGACATGGGCGGAGAAGGAGACATCGAACTCGTAAGGGAGATGAAACTCAAACTGCTGGAGAGCATCATGCCCGGCCTCAAATCAGAGATAACCACGGCGTCTGGCCTCGGTTTGGGAGAATCTTACGTCAGCTATTCTCCAGCCGCTGACGAGCTGGTGCTGATAATCGATCTCGCTAACGGCAGGGGAGGGCGGGGAAATGGCAGTCTGGGTTGACCGGCCTGAAGAGGCGCCCCTCAACCTCGGCGAGGTGCACTCACGCCTCTGCATGGAGATAATCCGTTTCGAGAAGGAGATCATGGGCCGAGGGCCCGAAGAGGTCAAGGCATACATCGTCGACGACATGATCATCCTGCGCATCAAGGGGGTGCTTACCCGGGCGGAGATCAACCTCCTGGACCATGGGGAGGGCGAGAAGGAGATGGCTCTGATCAAGGAGTTCCGCCAGAAGCTGATCGACAAGAACCGCTCCTACCTCGACGACATGATCCGGTCAATCACCGGCTGTTGCGTCGAGAGCGTCCATACCGACCTGAGTGTCCGTACCGGCGAGCGCGTGATCATCTTCGTCGTGAACCAGCAGCCGGATATGCTATAATCCCTGATGAGCCCAGGTGCTGGTTTGAGACCCGGGCGACATATCCTCCGAGCTCTCGTACCTAAAGCCACCGGCCAGGGGACGCGGGCCGATAGGGTGCAGACGGAAACGCCTGCGCCTCCCGTGCTTGGAAAGGAGGTAACCGTTTATGATGCCCGCCCTAAGGGTAGGGCGATTGGGTATGGCCGAAATGGCATACCCGAAAATTTACCACATCAGCATTTGTAGTAATTCTCCGAGCCCTCGTACCTAAAGCTTCCGGCCAGGGGACGCGGGCCGATAGGGTGCAGATGGAAACGCCTGCGCCTCCCGTGCTTGGAAAGGAGAACCACCCAGCCATGACGGAGACCTCAACGCAACGCCGGCAGCGCCATACCTGCTACCAGGTAGAGGAAGAACAGCTGCTAGAAGCGGTCACCAAACATTTCTGCCGTTCCTTCGGTAAGGAAGTCGCGCCGGCTCGCATCTACATGTCCGACGAGTTCATGCTCATTCGGACCGGGAATCTTCTCGGGGTGGCGGAAAAGGGCTTGCTCGAAGCGGAGAACGACGGTGACCACGAGTTTGTCAGGACCATGAAACTCAAACTGGTGGAGAATACCCTACCCGGCTTGGTATCCGGGATTACCATCAGGACCGGAGTTTGTTTTCGGGAATCCTTCCTCAGCTATTCCACCCGCGACGACGAGATGGTCGTCTTTCTCAACCGGCAGGGTGGTGAAAAAAGGTAGGAAATGGCTACACGAGACATCAAGCCGGAATCCAACATCGGGGAACTGCAGGCTCGTCTCAGCAACGAGATAATCTCTTTCGAGAAATCCATAATGGGCCGGGGTCCGGAAGAAGTCAGGTCGCACCTGGTCGACGACATGGTCATCATGCGCTTGAAGAGCGTGTTGACCAGAGCGGAGATGAAGCTGTTGGAAGACAGCGATAGTGAGCGGGAAGCGGAACTGATCAAGGAATTCCGTCTGAAGCTGTTCGAGAAAAACCGGGGCCGGCTGGAGGAGATCATCGAGAATGTCACCGGCCGCCGTATCCGGAGCATGCATACCGACCTGAACACCCGGGCCGGGGAGCGCGTGATCATCTGCGTCCTGTATTGACAAGCGGACCAGGTTGTCTTATTAATTATTAAGATGCAGTGAGGCTGGAGGGCAAATGCTTTCAGCGGCATCGCAGGAAATTCAGGTATGGCCGGAGCCCGGGAGGGAGCCGGCGATAAGTGAAGAAACGCGGTTTCTTCACTTTTTTGTTTTTCAGGATATGACATAGGGACAAGAAGTGAAGAAACGTGCAGCACCAGAAGAGTCGCCATGCGCCCGGGATGGTTGGAGTGCGGTCGAGAGTGGGTTTCCATGCTTTCCCCCACTTTCCTCAGTCGTAGACATCGTTTCTTCTGCCACCCGGGCGCTTTATCTATAAGGCTTCGATTGCTCGCAGTAAATTTAGCGTAATAAACGGAAGTTCATAGAAAGGCAGGAGGTGAAGGTTTCTTGGCATCAAAGGTTGTAAGCAGGCGCCAGTTCCTGAAGTACGCGGGAGCCACGGCGGCCATGCTGGGCCTGTCCCAGGCGGTCGTTCCCGAACTGGCCAGGGCCCTGGAAGAGATGATCGCGGGCAAGCCGCCGGTGATCTGGATCCAGGGCCAGAACTGCACGGGTTGTTCCATTTCTTTCCTCAACACCAACTATCCCATGGTGGCGGAATTGGTGCTGGACGTGCTCTCGGTGCGTTACCATCCCAACGTGATGGCGGGCACCGGGTACGTGGCCATGCAGGCCATCGAGGACACCGTCAAGGAGAACAGCGGCAAGTACGTCCTCATCGTGGAGGGGCCCATCCCCATGGGAGAAGGGGAGGATTTCTGCACCTTCGGGCTGGAGAAGGAGACTATCGATTTCAACGGCTTCCAGCGTCCCAAGGACAAGCCCATCTACGAGTGGATGAAGGAACTGGTCCCCGGCGCGGCCGCGGTCATCGCCATGGGCAACTGTGCTTCCTACGGCGGCATACCCGGGGCCAACGCCTCGGTCACCCACGCCACTCCCGTTCCCGACGTGGTCAAGGAGATCGACGCGAAGGACAAGCCGGTCATCTGCATCGGCGGGTGCCCCCTGCATCCCGACTGGCTGGTCGGCACGGTGGTCGAGTACCTGGCCACCAAGAAGGTACCCGCCCTGGACAAGTACCTCCGCCCCAAGGCTTACTTCGGCAAGCTCATCCACGAGAACTGCGAGCGGCGGGCCTCCTTCGACGCCGGCCTCTTCCTGGAGGACTGGAACGACGTCAACCCAGACTACAAGCTCTGCATGTTCAAGATGGGCTGCAAGGGCCCAGTGACCTACGCCGACTGCCCCACCCGTCGCTGGAACTCCGGCGTCAACTGGTGCGTGGGCAACAACGCGCCCTGCCACGGCTGCGCCGAGCCCGCCTTCTACGAGGACCTGGCGCCGCTCTACGAGCCCCTGCCCAACGTCAACTTCTCCGGCGTCACGCTCGGTCACCGAGGGCCTGGGCTGGGTCGCGGCCGGTGCCACGGTGGTGGGGATCGGAGCTAATTACATCTACAAGCAGCTCGGCAAGAAACGAAGAGGGGGGTGAGTCCTGATGGGCCAGCTGGTCACGCGTTGATCCCCTGACTCGTATCGAAGGACACCTGCGCATCGACGTCGAGGTCGAGAACGGCGTGGTCAAGGACGCCTGGTCCTCCGGCAGCATGTTCCGTGGCATCGAGATGCTGCTCAAGGGCAAGCACCCCTGGGACGCCCAGCAGGTGGTGGAGCGCATCTGCGGCGTCTGCCCCCTCATCCACGGTACCGCCGCTTCCTACAACCTGGACGATGCCCTGGGAGTCGACCTGCCGGACAACGCCCGTATAATCCGCAACCTCTGCCTGGGCGCCAACTACATCCAGTCGCACATCCTCCACTTCTATCACCTGGCCGCCCTGGACTACGTCGACGTCACCGCGGTGCTCGCAGTATCCCGGTAAGGACCCGGCCCTGCTGGCCCTGAAGAACAAGATCTCCGCCCTGGCCGTCGCCAACGACCTCTATCCTTCCTGCCGCGCTACGAGTCTGACGACTACGTCAGCGACCCCGAACTGGCCACCGTCCTGGTGGGCCATTACGTCCAGGCGCTGGAGATGCGCAAGAAGGCCCAGGAGATGCTCTCTATCTTCTACGGCCGTATGCCCTCCTTCGTGGGCACCATCCCCGGCGGCGTCACCAACCCGCCCGACCGTCACCAACATCACGGCCTTCCGCAACCGTCTGGCCGAGTTGCGCTTCTTTATCGACAATGTCTACCTGCAGGACATCCTGACGATAGCCGGAGTGGCCGGCCTACGCGCCTTTCATGACCGCCGGTGACTCCGGCGGCAACTACATGGCTTACGGCGGGTTCGATCAGGGCTCCAAGGGCACCGATATGGTCTCCGAGAAGTTCTTCCCCCGCGGCTACATCGTCGGCAACAACCTGGCCGGCGTGTCGCCGGTGGACGAGACCAAAATCGCCGAGTCGGTCAAGTACTCCTGGTACACCGACGCCTGCGAGGGGCTCAATCCCAAGGAAGGAAAGACCGACCCGCAGCTGGGCAAGGATGGCGCCTACTCGTTCCTCAAGGCCCCCCGTTACGACGGCAAGCCCATGGAGGTTGGGCCCATGGCCCGCATGCTGGTCATGGCCGCCTACGAGGTCACCGGCAAGCTGCCGGCCGCGCATCACGTCGCTCATCAAGGCGGTAGGCCTGGGCGACGCGGTGGACTCGGCCTGATCGCCCAGGGCAAGTTCGGTATCCTGCCCCGCCACGCCATGCGTGCCCTCGAGCTGCAAGCTCCTGGCGGACGAGATGACGTCTGGCTGGGCCGAGCTCCAGCCGGGCGAGAAAATCTGGGACAAGAAGGACCTTCCCGGCGACGTCTTACGGGCGCGGGATGGTGGAAGGGCCGCGCGGTGCCCTCGGCCACTGGATCCACATCGAGGACGAGCAAGATCGGCAACTACCAGGCCGTCGTCCCCACCACCTGGAACTGCTCGCCGCGGGACAAGGACGGCGTGCGCGGCCCGGTGGAGACGGCCCTCATCGGCATACCCGTGCCGGACGTCGACAACCCCATCAACGTGGGGCGTTGCGTGCGGTCCTTCGACCCCTGCATCGCCTGCGCGGTACACGTCATCCATCCGGAGCACAACGGCGTCAAGGCCTTCCGCGTGGTTTAAGGAGGTGCCCGAGTGAAGGATAAGATAACATTCCGGGCCCCGCGAAAGCGATGTACCTGTTCTACCTGGGCGCGCTGGCCGTGGTCCTCTACACGGGCTTCAACATCCTCCACCCATTCCTCGAGGGGTGGAGGTACCCCTGGGCGACGTCTTTCGCTAACGACCTCAACCTGGCGGCTATCTGGGTCCTCGGGCTGGTGTCGCTGGTCTACCTCTACTACGCGTCGCTGGGCCGGCCCAGGGGCTGGAGCGAGCCGCTGGGATGGGCGAGGATCATCCTGGCCCTGCTGGCCATCTGGTTCTTTCTCCTCTCTTATGCCGTCCTCTTCCCCAACGGCTGGATGAACTGGCTGGTGAAGGGAGTCGGTGGTATCGACGGAACACTGGACCTCTACAGCTTCTTCCTGCCGTTGATGCTCCTGGTCAACTCCCTCTACATCCTGGCTTACTACTTCACGAGGCAGTACGGCGGAGCCGAAGGAGGTGGCATGATGTCGGCATCACAGGGTTACAAGACCTTCATCGGCGGCATCCACCCCCCTTACAACAAGGAGCTGGCCTGCGGCAAGGCCATCACCACGGCCCCCATTCCGGACGAGATAATCATCCCCCTGTCCCAGCACATCGGCGCCCCCAACGCTCCCACCGTGGAAGTGGGGGACAAGGTCAGCCGTAGGCCAGGTCATCGGCGCCACCGACGCCTTCGTCTCGGCCCCCGTCCACTCCTCGGTGGCCGGCACGGTCAAGGCCATCGAGGACGTCGCCAACTTCACCGGGGCCAGGGTCAAGAGCGTCGTCATCACCCCCGACAAGCGACCAGCCCGCCTTTTCAGGCACCGAACGCGACCCCTTCAGCCTCTCGGCCGAGGAACTGCGCAGACGTAGCCAAGGAGGCCGGCCTGGTGGGCATGGGCGGCGCCGCCTTCCCCACCCACGTCAAGCTGGCCCCTCCCAAGGACAAGCCGGTGGACATGGTCATCATCAACGCCTGCGAGTGCGAGCCCTTCCTCACCTGTGACCACCGCCTGATGCTGGAGCGTCCCGCCGACCTGGTCGCCGGCACCAAGCTTCTGGTCAAGGCAGTAGGAGCCGAGAAGGGGATCATCGGGGTGGAGGCCAACAAGATGGACGCGGCCGACGCCCTGCGCGCCGCCGCCAAGGCAGAGTCCAACATCAGCGTGGAGATCCTCGAGGTCAAGTACCCCGAGGGGGCTGAGAAGATGCTCATCTTCGCCCTGACCGGACGCAAGGTGCCCCCGGGCAAGCTTCCCTCCGAGGTGGGATGCCTGGTCCAGAACGTGGGTACGGCCATCGCGCTTCGCCGAAGCCGCCTCAAGCGGCAAGCCCCTCTACGAGCGGGTGCTCACCGTGACCGGCCCCGGCATCAAGAACCCCTCCAATTTCCTGGCCAGGATCGGCACCCCCATCTCGGTGCTGATCGAGGCGGCCGGTGGCTTCGTGGGCGAGCCCAGCAAGCTGATCATGGGCGGCCCCATGACCGGCTGGGCCCAGACCGAGACCACCGCCAGGGTGGTCAAGGGCACCTCCGGCGTGGTGGTTCTCACCGGCGATCTGGTGGACGTGGGACCCGAGAGCGAGTGCGTGCGCTGCGGCAAGTGCGTGGAGGTCTGCCCCATGTTCCTCATGCCCAACTTCATCGCCACCGCTACCAGGCGTTCCCAGTGGGACTCCGCGGAGATGTGGGGGGCGCTCGACTGCTTCGAGTGCGGTTGCTGCTCCTTCTCCTGCCCCGCCTACATCCCGCACGTGCAATATGTCCGAAAAGCCAAGGCCGAGATCGCGGCCCTGAAAAAGAAGAACTCATAGAGGAGGTGAAGAGATATGGCAGAAAGTAACTTGCTCAGCACCGTACCGCCTCATTTGCACAAGCCGGGAGAAACGATATCGCGCGGCATGCGCGACGTGCTCATCGCCTTGACCCCGGTGGCCGTGTTCGCCGTGATCGTCTACGGCATCACCGCTTTCCTGGTCATCGTCGTGAGCATGCTGGCCGCGGGACTCACCGAAGCGCTGATGTGCCTGATCCTGCGCAAGCCGTTGACGCTCAAGAACCTGAGCGCCATGGTCACGGGATTGCTCTTCGCCTTCCTGCTGCCGCCCACCACCCCCCTCTGGGTGGTGGCAATAGGGGCCTTCCTGGCCATCTTCGTGGGTAAGTACCTGTTCAGCCGGTGGATCTGGAACTGGCTGGACGGCAACGAGCCCTCGGCCGGACTGGGCCTGAACCTCTTCAACCCGGCGCTGCTGGCCCGGGTGATGCTGATGTTTAGCCCGCTGCAGATATACGTCTCCAAGTTCGTCAGGCCCTTCTTCTGGAACGGCGAGGGCGTCGGTTTCTTCAAGCCGGTGTTCACCAGCTTCAGCCAGGGGGTGGCCACGTTCAGCGGGGACGCCGTCAGCGCCGCCACACCCCTTTCGCTCTTCAAGTCGGGAAGAATGCTGGCCGACACGGTGACCGGTCCCACCCCGGTGGGAGCCACCTGGGTCACCTCCGCCGGCCGGCCCAGTTTCTGGTCCACTTTCCTGGGCTTCAAGAGCGGGTCCATCGGTGAGATCTCCGTCCTGCTCCTGCTCCTGGGAGGCATCTACCTGATCTGGCGCGGCACCATTAACTGGCGCATCCCCGTCGGGATCATCGGCGCCTTCTTCTTCATCGTGCTGGTGGGATGGGACCACCCCGTCGAACAGCTGCTGGGAGGAGGCCTCTTCCTGGGTGCCTTCTTCATGGCCACGGACTGGGTGACCAGTCCCATGACCGATAAGGGGGCGTGGGCCTATGCCCTGGGGATCGGGTTGGCCATCTCCGTCTGGAGGCTCAGTACCGGACGGCCGGAAGGGGTGGCCCTGGCCATCCTCACCTTCAACATGGTGGTCCCCCTGATCGACCGCTACGTGGCCCGTACCCGCTTCGGCGCCATGCAGGCAACGCACCTGAACAAGCTTCCAGCCCTGCCCAAACCGTCACCGGTGCCGGCCAGGAAGGAAGCATAGACGCAGACGGTACAGATATATAAAGGGACAGGGGGGTGGGCCGGACGGTCCGCCCCTCATATCTTACTTAGGTAGAATGACGGGATATGAACGACGTAATACCAGACATCCTGGTGATTGGCATAGGCAACGTGCTCAAGCAGGACGACGGCCTGGGCATCCAGGCCGTCCGTTACCTGCAGGGCAAGATCCCGGACGGGGTGGAGGCGATGGAGGGGAGCACCTACGCCGCCGACCTGCTGCCGGCCCTGGAAGGCCGCCGCGCCGTTATCTTCATCGACGGCATCGAGGCGGGGGAGGAGCCCGGGGCGGTCTTCCGCTTTAACCCCGAAGAAGTGAGCCGGGTCCGGCCCACCGCCTCCCTCTCTATACACGATTTCGGGGTCTACGACCTGCTGGAGGCGGCTCGCATGCTGGGCCAGCATCCGGAACGCGTGGTCATCATCGCGGTGCAGGTAAAGAAACTGGGGACGGGGACGGAGCTCTCGGAAGAAGTCCGGGAAGCCCTGCCCAGGGTCCACGGGCTGGTACTCGAGGAGATAGAAAAGGCGCGAGGGTGATGGAATACCGCAGGATTGGGCTTACCGGCATCGTCCAGGGAGTGGGCTTCCGCCCCTTCGTCTATCGTCTGGCAGTCAGGTACGGCCTGCGCGGCAGCGTGCGCAACGACCCGGAGGGGGTGACCATCCTGGCGGCGGGGAAGGCGGACGACATGGACCTCTTTCTCAGGACGCTCACCGGGGAACTGCCTCCCCAGGCGCACATCGAACGGATGCGAGTAGAAGAAGAGCCCCCCTTCGAGGCGGTTTCTTTCACCATCGCCGAGAGTGAACGTGTGGGGGAGAGCTCGGTGCTGGTCTCTCCCGACCTGGCGACCTGCCCCGACTGCCTGAAGGAACTGTTCGATCCGGCCGACCGGCGGCACGCCTACCCCTTCATCAACTGCACCAACTGCGGCCCCCGTTTCACCATCATCGCCGCGACCCCCTACGACCGGCCCGCCACCTCCATGGCCGGGTTCGAGATGTGCGGGGAGTGCTCGCGGGAATACCACGATCCCGGGGACCGGCGCTTCCACGCCCAGCCCGACGCCTGCCCGGCTTGCGGGCCGCGGCTCTGGCTGACCGACCGGGAGGGGAGGGAATTGGAAGAAGACCCCATCTCCGGCGCGGCCCGCCTGCTGCGGGCGGGAGCCGTCGTTGCCGTCAAGGGGATGGGGGGCTTTCAGCTGGCCTGCGACGCCACTTCCGACCAGGCGATAGGGTTGCTGCGCGAGCGCAAGCACCGCTACGGCAAGCCACTGGCGGTGATGCTCCCGGACCTGGCGGGCCTGGCGGGCCTCTGCCAGGCGGATGAGGAAGAGAAGCGGCTGCTGGCTTCACCCCGCGCGCCCATCGTCCTGCTGCGCGAAGCCCAGGGTTCGCCCCTCTCGCGACGGCTGGCGGAGGGCCTGGCCTACCAGGGGGTCTTCCTGCCCTACACGCCCCTCCACCACCTGCTGCTGCGCGCCGCCGGCCTGCCCCTGGTGATGACCAGCGGCAATCTTTCCGGCGAGCCCATCGCCACGGGTAACCGTGAAGCGGTGGAGCGGCTGGGGAAGGTGGCCGACTTCTTCCTCCTGCACGACCGTGACATCCTGGTGCGCTACGACGACTCGGTCAGCCGCGTCTTCCGCGGCGCCGAGTACCCGGTGCGTCGGGCCCGGGGTTACGCCCCTTACCCGGTTGGTCTGGCGCGGTCGTCGCCGGTGGAGGTGCTGGCGGTGGGGGCGGAGCTGAAGAACACCTTCTGTCTGCTGCGGGGGCCCCATGCTTTCCTGGGCCAGCATATCGGAGACCTGGAGACGCGGGAGGCCTTCGAGCACTTCGAGGGCGCTCTCGAGGCGATGCGCCGGCTCTTCTCCCTGGAACCCGAGGTGCTGGCGCACGATCTCCACCCCGACTACCTCTCCACCCAGTGGGCCATGGAGCAGAACCTGCCCCGTGTCGGGGTGCAGCACCACCACGCCCACATCGTCAGTTGCCTGGCCGACAACGACACTGGAGGCGAGGTGATCGGCGTGGCCTGGGACGGCACCGGTTATGGCACCGACGGCACTTCCTGGGGAGGCGAGTTCCTCGTCTGTGACGAAAAAGGTTTCCGCCGGGCGGCCCACCTCTTCCAGTACCCCATGCCCGGCGGAGACGCCTGCGTCCTGGCGCCCCGGCGCATGGCCGCGGGGGCCCTCCGGCGCGTCTTCGCGGACGAAGGCGGTGCGCCGGATAAATATTACAAACTGTTGAATATCTCCGGGAGTGAGGCGTCGGCCCTCTCCTTCCAGCTGGAGAAGGGGCACAACGCGCCCCTCACCTCCAGCGCCGGACGCCTCTTCGACATCGTCGCCGCCCTTACGGGACTGCGTGGAGAGGTGAGCTACGAAGGTCAGGCTGCCTCTGAACTGGAGGCGGCGGCCCGGGACGCGGCGGGGGAGTATCCCTGGGAGCTGGAGGTGCCGGCCGCGCCCCGCCCCTGGGTGGTCGATACCCGCCCGCTCCTGCGCGGGGTGCTGCGCGACCTGGAGCTGGGCCGGGACACCGGGGAGATCGCCGGGAGGTTCCATGCCACCCTGGCTTCGGTCATCGTGCGCACCTGCGCCGAGCTGAGCCGCTCCACCGGACTGCGCCGCGTCGCCCTTTCCGGAGGAGTATTTCAGAATCTGCGCCTGACCGGAGGGGTGGTGGACGGCCTGGAGCGCGAGGGGCTCGAAGTGCTCATCCACCACCGGGTGCCCGCAAACGACGGCGGCATCTCCCTCGGGCAGGCCGTCGCAGCTGCCCACAACCATGAAGCGGGGAGCAAGGGTGCTGTGTCCCGGCAGGGAGAAGATGTATCATGTTCGCGTTGAACAGCGACTGTGGAGTCGATAGAGATGGAGGGTGATCGGTTTGTGCCTGGCCGTTCCAGCTGAAGTTGTCGAAGTGGGGGAAGATCGTATGGCCGTGGTGGACATCGGCGGAGTGCGGCGGGAAGCCAGCCTGGTGCTGGTAGACGAGGCCGGCCCGGGGGACTACGTACTGGTCCACGCGGGCTTCGCCATAGAGATGATCGACCCGGAAGAGGCCGCATCGACTCTGCGCCTCCTCGAACAATGGGCGGAGACGGATGAGATATCTTGACGAGTTCCGCTCTCCCGGACTGGCGCGGCCCTGGATAGAGGCGATCGGCGCGGCGGAGGGTGAGTTCGTCTTCATGGAGGTCTGCGGGACCCACACCATGGCCATATCCCGGGCCGGACTGCGGCCGCTCCTGGCCCCGGGGGTGGAACTGGACTCGGGGCCGGGTTGCCCGGTCTGCGTCACCTGCGACCGCGACATCGACCATGCCATCGCCCTGACGAGGCTGCCCGGCGTGGTGGTGGCCACCTTCGGCGACATGATGCGCGTGCCGGGTTCGGTCGAGACCCTGGCGGACGCAGCGGCGCGGGGCGGCCGGGTGCGGGTGGTCTACTCCCCTCTGGACGCCCTGGAGATGGCCCGCCGGGAACCCGGCACCCGAGTGGTCTTCCTGGGGGTGGGCTTCGAGACCACGGCGCCGGTGGTGGCGGCCGGTCTGCATCAAGGCAAAGAAAGAAGGGCTCTCCAACTTCTTCGTATTGAGCCTGCACAAGCTGGTGCCTCCCGCCCTGCGGGCCCTCTGCTCCCTGCCCGGCTTCCGGGTTGACGGGTTCATCCTGCCAGGCCACGTCAGCGCGGTGATCGGCAGCGGCGCCTACACGTTCCTTCCCTCCGAATTCGGCATCCCCTGCGTGGTGGCCGGTTTCGAGACGGTGGACGTCCTGCGGGCTGTTCGCCGCCTGCAGGAGTTGCGGCAGGGCGGGGCGGTCGTGGACACCGTCTACGGCAGGGTGGTCAAGGCGGGAGGGAACCCCAGAGCGGTGGAGGTGATGCGGGAGGTGTTCGAGGAAGGTCCGGCCGACTGGCGGGGACTGGGCCCCATCCCCGGCTCCGGCCTGGCTTTCCGGCCGGAGTGGCGCGGCTTCGACGCCTCCACCTGGGAGGTGGAACTGCCCGAACCGGCCGCCGACCGGGGATGCCGCTGCGGGGAGGTGCTGGTGGGACGGATCAAGCCGCCCCAGTGCCCCTTCTTCGCGCGGGGCTGTACCCCGGAGGACCCCGTCGGGCCGTGCATGGTCTCCACCGAGGGCACCTGCGCTTCTTACTATCTTTACGAAAGGGAAGAAGATGACTGACGGCGACTTCATCACCATGGCCCACGGCGGCGGCGGCACCCGCATGCTGGAACTGCTGAACAGCACCATTTTTCCGGTCCTGAGACGATCCCATCCTGGCCGGGGCGGAGGACGCGGCGGTCCTGCCTCTGCCGGACGGTACGGGCGAGGTCGCCCTGACCACCGACTGCTTCGTGGTCAAGCCGCTCTTCTTCCCGGGGGAGACATAGGCAAGCTGGCGGTCTGCGGCACCGTCAACGACCTGGCCATGCGGGGCGCCTGCCCCCTCTACCTCACCCTGGGCCTCATCCTGGAGGAGGGTCTGGCCGTCAGCCGACCTGGAGCGTGTCCTCACCTCCATCGCTCGCACGGCCCGCGCTGCGGAAGTCCGCGTGGTCTGCGGCGACACCAAGGTGGTGGAGCACGGCGCGGCGGACGGCCTATACGTCAACACCGCCGGCCTGGGGGTAGTCCCGCCTGGGCGGATGGTCTCCATCGCTGCGGCCCGTCCCGGGGACGTCCTGCTGGTCAACGGCTACCTCGGCGACCACGGCATGGCCGTCCTCAGCCGCCGGGAAGGCTTCGGCCTGACCATGTCGGTGGAGTCCGACTGCGCCCCCCTGGCCTCCCTGGCCGGGGTGATGCTGGAAGCGGGGGAGGTGCGCGTCATGCGCGACCCCACCCGGGGAGGCCTGGCTGCCGCCTGTAAAGAGATGGCTACCGCCTCCGGCGTCTCGGTCGAGCTCGAGGAAGAAGCCCTGCCGGTGCGGGAAGAGGTGCGCGGCGCCTGCGAGATGCTGGGCCTTGACCCCCTCTACCTGGCCAACGAGGGGAAGCTGCTGGCCGCGGTGGCTCCGGACGATGCCGAGGCCGTGCTGGAGGCTATGCACCTACACCCCCTGGGGAGGGATGCCTGCATGGTCGGGCAGGTGGTCAGACGGCAGAAAAGGCCAGGTCAGCATGGTTACTCCCCTGGGTACCCACCGGCTGCTGCGCATGCCCTCCGGCGAGCAACTGCCCCGTATCTGCTAAAGGGCCGTACCGTTCTCCAGGCCCTATCGACCGTTTCCGAGGTTGCCTGCGCCGCTCACCTGATTTATGTCACGATTATGTTACGAAATCCTCCAGCTTCTCAAGCAGGTTTTCCGGCGGTCCGATAGAACAATTGAGGGTGTTGTATCGGTTGCCTGTATCGGTTGCCTGGAACCGGGAAAGGAGAGAGGTGTTTGCGTACCTGAAGGCCGCGACCTCGAGGAGTCGGCGCGGCCTTCCCGTTTTTAAGAAAGGAGGGATGCACATGAACACTGCAAAGAAGACCGGCAAGTTATTCATCATTATGGCTTTTTCCGTATTGTTAGTGGCGGGAGCGCTCAGCTTCGCGCCGGCCGGCAGCTTCCAGAAGGCCTGCCCGACGGGCTGGTACTTCGCCGAGGGCTACACGGGTGGCTCTTTCGACACCTGGGTCCTCATCCAGAACCCCTTTGAGGTGGACGCCAAGGTCCAGTTGAGGTTCCTCACCCCCGACAGGATGCCACTCTACCATGGATGCTGGACATCACCGGTGAGACCAGGACCTCCATCTACCTCAACTCCGTGCCAGGGCTGGAAGCGGGGGCGGAGGTGGCCACCGAGGTCAAGATCATCGAGGGCGGCAACGGCATCATCTGCGAGCGGGCCATGTACTTCGACTACCAGACCGGCATCGGCGAACGCTCCGGCGGCCATTCCACCATCGGGGCGCACAGCACCAGCAGCAGCTGGTACCTGCCGGAAGGGCATACCGGCGACGGCTTCGACACCTACGTTCTGCTGATGAACCCCAACGATACGGACACCAACGCCACCGTCAAGCTGATGAAGCCGGGGGAGGGGACCTACTATCCCTTCAAGGTCACCGTACCTGCCGGGAAGCGCATGACCCTGAAGCTCAACGACCTGGTCTGGACGGAGGGCACCGAAAACATCATCGCGGCCACCGCCGAGGAGACGCCGGCCGATCCGAAGGTCGTGACCTTCGAGAACACCGACGTGTCTACGGTGATCTACTCGGACCAGGGCATCGTGGCTGAGCGGGCCATGTACTTCGACTACTACGGCAAGGAGGGCGGCTCCAACTCCATCGGCGCCACCGGCACCTCCTCCGAATGGTACCTGCCGGAGGGCTACACCGGGGACGACTTCGACACCTGGGTCACCTGCATGAACCCCTCGGGCTACACCGTGGACATCACCTACACCTTCTACTCCAACCAGCCCGGCTTCGTCCCGGTCAGCGTGTGCACCCCGAGAACGTCACCCCCTGGTCGCGCGACTACCATCCACGTCGACTACGGTCGCCGGGCCTGGAAGGCACCGACGTATCCACCAAGGTGACGGCCACCCGTCCGGTGACCCTGCAGGCCGCTTCCGTCGACGACCCGGTGGAGCGCTACGCGGTGCTCTACGCGGTTGAGAGCGCTGCGGCGCCGATGAGCGAGGCTCTACGCCCAGGAGGACATGTACGACCTCAAGCACCGCCTGGTGGACTACTGCGGTTTCACCTACGACCAGATCAGGTATCGCAGCGACACCGACCCCGCGGCGACCTGGGACGACATCACCAGCATCTCCACCCCCGAGAAGAAATCGACCCTGCAGTCTGACATGGAATGGCTGGCCGGCGTGGCCGACGCCAACGACATCGTCGTCTTCGACTTCGTGGGGAACAGCACGGCCGGCACCGAGAACGAGATCGTCCTCTCCGACGGCGTGGTCGGCACCACCGAGCTCGAGGCCTACTTCGGCGCCCTGCAGACGGAGAATCTCCTGGCCATCTTCGACTGCGACAATTCGGGAGAACTAGCCGGAGAACTGGCCGGGCCGGGACGCATCGTAGCGGGTTCCTGCGACAAGGGCGAACTCCGTCACGAGTACCTGGACACCGTCTATTCCACGGCCACCGGCGATTCCGGCAGCGGCCCCTTCGCCAACTTCTTCGTCAAGGGCCTGTCCATGAAGCGGCGGACACCAGCGACAACGACCTGGTCAGCGCGGAAGAAGCCTTCGGCTACGCCGCGCCCCTGACCACGGCCCTGGTGGATGCCAACGAGACCGTCGAGACCCAGACGCCCTATCATGGACGACCAGATCGAGGGCGAACTCGACCTCACCGTAACCGACGTACCCACCGGCATCGTGGCCGAGCGCTCGGTCTACTTCAACTACGGCACGGCCAACGACGGCGCCACCTCCATCGGCGCGTCCGAGCTCCACAGCAGATGGTTCCTGGCCGAGGGCTACACCGGCGGCGGGTTCGACACCTACATCCTGGTGGTCAACCCCTACGACAACGAACAGGTGGTCACCTTCGAGTTCATGACCCCGTCCGGTGCCGCGACCCCCTCGGTTTGCACCGTCGCTCCCAACTCCCGCCTGACCCTGAAGGTGGACGATATCACGGGCCTGGAGGACTCGGACGTCTCCACCTACGTGACCGCGTCCCTGCCGGATGGAGCCGGCGCGGACGCCATGGTCGGCGTGGCGGTGGAGAGGGCCATGTACTTCGTCTACACCGACCAGGGTGACGGCTCGGTCAAGACCGGAGGCACCTGCTCCATCGGATTCGGCGAGTAACCGTCAACGTCAACCGACAATACCCCGGAGGGCCGGCAACCGCCGGCCCTCCTCTTTTGCTTTCAATAGCATCAGCGCATAATATATGATAAAAATGTAGGCGGAGGCTGGACAGACATGCTGCGTAGCCCATCCTGAACAAACATCACCAGTCATATTTCTTGAGAACTATTACGGAAAGCAGGAAGTGATAAAGATGGAAGAAAAAGGGACCTTGAGAGTAAAGACCGGCCTGGCGGAGATGCTCAAGGGCGGGGTTATCATGGACGTGACCAACGCCGAACACGCGCGCATCGCCGAAGAAGCGGGCGCCGTGGCGGTGATGGCCCTGGAGCGTGTGCCGTCGGATATCCGCGCCGCGGGCGGGGTGGCGCGCATGTGCGATCCCGCCATCATCGAGGAGATCATGTCCACCGTGACCATCCCGGTGATGGCCAAGGCGCGCATCGGCCACTTCATGGAGGCGCGTATCCTGGAAGCCCTGGGAGTCGACTACGTCGACGAGAGCGAGGTCCTGACGCCGGCGGACGAGAAATACCACATCGAAAAGTGGGCTTTCACCGTGCCCTTCGTATGCGGAGCCATCAACCTGGGCGAGGCCCTGCGCCGCATCGGCGAGGGCGCGGCCATGATCCGCACCAAGGGCGAGGCCGGGACCGGTAACGTGGTGGAGGCGGTGCGCCACATGCGCACCATCAACGAGGGCATCCGCCAGTTGGCCTCCGCTCCGCGGGAGGAACTGATGACCACGGCCAAAGAGATGGGCGCCCCCTACGACCTGGTTCTGTGGGTGGCCGAGAACGGACGCCTGCCGGTGGTCAACTTCTCCGCCGGAGGGCTGGCTACCCCGGCCGACGCCGCCCTGATGATGCAGCTGGGCGCGGACGGCGTATTCGTGGGGTCGGGCATCTTCAAGTCGGAGGACCCGGCTTCCCGGGCCCGGGCCATCGTCGAGGCCACCACCCATTTCAACGATCCCCGGATTCTGGCCGAGGTCTCGCGCGGGCTGGGAGAGGCTATGCGCGGCGACGACATCGCCCAGATCGGCCGGGAGAACCTCATCCAGTACCGCGGCTGGTAGGCCGCGGGGCGAGAAACGCGGGAGGCACATGAGCGTAACGACCATCGGCGTGCTGGCCCTGCAGGGGGCGGTGCGCGAGCACCTGAACATGCTCAAGCGCTGCGGAGCTCGAGGGACCGAGGTCAAGTATCCCTCAGAGCTTCTTTCCTGTGATGGCCTGATCATCCCGGGCGGGGAGAGCACCACCATCGGCAAGCTCATCGTGCGGGACGGCTTCGGTGACAAGCTGCGGGAGCGCGCGGCGGACGGCCTGCCCATCTTCGGCACCTGCGCCGGCCTCATCGTGCTGGCGAAACGGGTGGCCGAAGGTGAGCAGCCGCTTCTGGGCCTGATGGACATGGTAGCCCGCCGCAATGCCTTCGGGCGGCAGGTGGACAGCTTCGAGGCCGACCTGGAAGTCAAAGGAATAGAACAGGCGGACCGTCCCTTCCGGGCGATCTTCATAAGGGCTCCCTGGATAGAAGAGACGGGAGAGGGCGTGGAAGTGCTCTCAATCTGCCGGGACCGTGTGGTCATGGCGCGCCAGGGGCGGTTGCTGGCCGGCGCTTTCCACCCCGAGCTCACCGACGACGACCGGATACACCGCTATTTCATCCACATGGTGGAGGAGTATAAGCATAAGAAGGAGGAGTCATGTCCGGACATTCCAAGTGGTCATCCATCAAGCACAAGAAAGGCGCCGAAGACGCCAAGCGGGGGCAGTTGTTCTCGAAGCTTTCCCGCGCCATCATGGTGGCGGCGAAGGACGGCGGGGGCAATCCGGACATGAACGTCTCGCTGGCCAACGCCATCGAAAAAGCCAAGAGCTACTCCATGCCCAAGGAAAACATCGAGCGGGCCATCAAGCGGGGCACCGGGGAGTCCGGCGGGGTCATCTTCGAGAACATCACCTACGAGGGTTACGGCGTCAACGGCGTGGCGGTGATGGTCGACGTCATGACCGACAACCGCAACCGCGCCGCCGCCGACGTCCGGCGCATCTTCAACCGGGCCGGGGGCTCCCTGGGTACCACCGGAAGCGTCGCCTGGATGTTCGAGCGCAAGGGGGTAATCACCGTGAACCGGGACACCGGGGTGGAAGAGGACGACCTGCTGGAGATCGCCCTGGAGGCGGGAGCAGAGGACATGAGCGCCGAAGACGACCTCTTTGAGATCACCACCGACTCCGAGAGTTTTCGGGGGGTGCTGGAGAGCCTGCAGGCCAGGGATATCGCCTTCGCCTCGGCCGAGATCACCATGTTGCCTAAAAACACCGTCCAGCTGGAAAAGGACACGGCCAAGAAGATCCTCAGGCTCATCGACGCCCTGGAAGAAAACGACGACGTGCAGGAGGTCTACTCCAACTTCGACATCTCCGACGAAGTGATGGAGGAGCTCTCGCAGGAAGGGTAACCGCTGGTGATAGTCATGGGCATCGACCCCGGCCTGGCCAACACCGGCTACGGGGTGGTGGAGTCGGAAGGAAACCGCGTACGGACCCTGGGATACGGAGGCATCCAGACCTCCCCCGGGGCCCTTTTGTCGGAGCGCCTGGATAAGATATTCACGGAGACCGAGGAACTGCTGCGCACCTACGCCCCTCAGGCAGTGGCAGTGGAGCAGCTCTTCTTCAATGCCAATGTCCGTAGCGCCATGAACGTGGGCCAGGCCCGGGGCGTCATCATCCTGGCCGCTCAGCGCGCCGGGGTGGAGGTGGGCGAGTACACGCCCCTGGAGGTAAAGATGTCCATGGTGGGCAACGGGCGGGCCAGCAAGGACCAGGTCGGGTACATGGTCAAGGCCCTGCTGGGGATCGAAGGCAAGCTGCCTTCCTCCCATGCTTCGGACGCCCTGGCCCTGGCCCTTTGCCACCTGCAGTCCGCCAATATGAAAAAGTATATCGACGGGGCGACCTAGCCCTGCCGGGATAAGGAGCAACGGAGTATTGATAGCCTCGGTGGAAGGAAAGCTGGCAGAAAAGCGGGAGGACTCGGCCGTGGTGGAAGTGGGTGGCCTGGGCCTGCAGCTCTTCGTCTCCGGCCGCACTCTGGAGAGCCTGCCGCAGCTCGGGTCGAAGGTCAGGCTCTTAAGCCACCTCCACGTGCGGGAGGACCTGTTGCAACTCTACGGTTTCGCCGACCCCCGCGAGAAGGAATTCTTCCTCCAGCTCATCTGCGTCAGCGGAGTGGGGCCGCGCATGGCCCTGGTCATACTCTCGGCCTTCAAGCCGGACGACCTGTTGAGGGTGGTGGCCACCGGGGACCTGGACTCCCTTACCACCATCCCCGGGGTGGGGAAAAAGTCCGGCCAGCGCCTGCTGATGGAGTTGAAGGACAGGCTGGGCCCTTTCCCCGAGGAACTGGCCGGGATGGCCGGCCCGGTCTCCGGCGAGACGCTGCGGGACGCTCGCGAAGCCCTGCGTGGCCTGGGTTACTCCCCGGCCGAGGCGGCAAAGGCCCTGGAGGGCTACACCGGCGACGGGGAGCCCGAGGTCGAGCAGCTCATCCGCTACGCCCTGACCCACCTGGGCGGGGAGTAAGGGGCAGGAGCCATGGAAGACCGCCTCCTCGACCCCCAGCTGACCGAAGAAGAACGCGAGCTCGACCTCACCCTGCGTCCGCGCCACCTGGACGAGTTCATCGGCCAGGACCGCCTGCGCGAGCATTTCCACATATTCATCTCGGCGGCGCGGGAACGGGGAGAGAGCCTGGACCACGTCCTCCTCTCCGGCCCCCCGGGACTGGGTAAAACCACCATGGCGACGATCATCGCCAACGAGATGGGGGCGGGGATGAAGCAGACCTCGGGGCCGGCCATGGAGCGGGCAGGCGACCTGGCGGCCATCCTCACCAACCTGGTCGACGGTGACGTCCTCTTCATCGACGAGATCCATCGCATCAACCGTACGGTGGAGGAAGTGCTCTACCCGGCCATGGAGGACCGCAAACTGGACATCATCATCGGCAAGGGGCCGGCGGCCCGCTCCATCCGGCTGGACCTCCCCAGCTTCACACTGGTGGGCGCCACCACCCGTTCCGGCCTGCTTACGGCCCCACTGCGCGACCGCTTCGGCGTCCATTCCCGCTTCGACTACTATAACCACGCCGAGATGGCCCGCATCGTCGAGCGTTCGGCGCGCATCCTGGGCGTGGATGCCGATGTCGAAGGTGCGGGGGAGATAGCCCTGCGTTCGCGCGGCACGCCGCGCATCGCCAACCGGCTGCTGCGACGGGTGCGGGATTATGCCCAGGTGAAGGCGGAGGGTTTCATCGACCGCAAGGTGGCCGACGAGGCCCTGGAGCTGTTCGAGGTGGACGCCCGCGGCCTGGACAAGGTGGACAAAATGATCCTCGAGGCCATCATCGTCAAGTTCGGCGGGGGGCCGGTGGGCATCAACACCCTGGCGGCCTCGGTGGGCGAGGAGATCGACACCATCGAGGAGGTCTACGAGCCCTTCCTCATGCAGGAGGGCTTCCTGCAGCGCACCCCGCGGGGCCGGGTGGTGACCGAGAACGCCTACCGCCACCTGGGACTGGCGGGCGGCGGCGGGGCGGAAAGAGAAAGGCTCTTCTGAACGTGGCGGAGAGATTGCTCATCGACGCTTGTTGCGGGCCTTGCTCCCTCGTCCTCGACCACGAGATGGCGGTGGAGCGCGACACTACCCGGTTCATCTTCTACAACCCCAACATCCACCCCTGGAGCGAATACAAGATGCGGCTCGATTCCTTCCAGTCCTACATGGACTCGGAGGGCTTCAGCTACGAAGTGCTCCCGTGGGAACCGGAGGACTGGATCCGCGCCGTCTCCTTCCGTGAGGAGAACCGCTGCGAGATGTGCTACCGCCTGCGCCTGCGGAGGACGGCCGACTATGCCATGGAGGAAGGCTTCAACACCTTCACCACCACCCTGCTGGCCAGCCCCTGGCAGAAGCACGACATGCTCAAGCTGCTGGGCGAGTCCATCGCGGCCAGCCGGGGCCAGCGCTTCCTGGCCTGGGACGGCCGCGGTTACTACCGCGAAGGCCTGCAGGATGCGCGTTCGCGCGCCCTCTACGCCCAGCCTTACTGCGGCTGTATCTTCAGTGAGCGGGAGCGTTACGACAAGAAAAAAACATGCGGGTAGACCTGTTCGACTACGAGCTGCCCCCCGAGCTCATCGCCCAGCACCCCGTCGAGCCCAGGGACGCCTCACGGCTGCTGGTGGTCAGGCGGGACGGGGGCAGTATCGAGCACCTTGCCTTCACGGATTTCGCGTCCCACCTGGCTAAGGGCGACGCCCTGGTCCTCAACCGCAACCGGGTGCGTAAGGCACGCTTGCCCGGCAAGCTGCGCGGAGGAGGGCGGGCGGAGATACTCCTGCTGCGCCCCCTGGACCGGGCCCACCTGAAGTGGGAGGCTCTGGGGCGGCCTTCCCGCCGCCTGCGCTCCGGTGACATCGTGGTGGTGGAAGCTGGGCGTCTCGAGGTCAGGGTGGCGGAGAACCTGGGCTCGGGTGAGCTGCGGGTGGAGCTTCTTCCCAGGTCCGGGGAGCCGCCGGATGAGCTCATCGAGGAACTGGGCCGGGTGCCCCTGCCCCCTTATGTCAAAGAAGAACTCGAGGATGGGGAGCGCTACCAGACCGTCTACGCCGCGCGCACCGGGTCGGTGGCCGCCCCCACCGCCGGTCTCCACTTTACCCCGGGCACCCTCGAGGAAGCGCGGGCCATGGGGGTGGAGACGGGCTACGTCGACCTGGAGATCGGCCTGGACACCTTCCGCCCGGTGCGGTCCGAGATAGTGGAGGACCATCCCATGCACTCCGAGGAGGTAGAAGTGGGGGAGGAGACATGCTCCCTGGTAAACCGGACACGCCGGGAGGGCGGCCGGGTGGTGGCGGTGGGCACGACGGTGGTGCGCTCCCTGGAGACGGCCTGGAGCGAGGGGGCGCTGCGGCCCTTCCGCGGCGGCACCAGCCTCTTCATCTACCCGGGATATTCCTTTGGCACCGTCGACGTGCTGCTCACCAACTTCCACCTGCCGCGCTCCACGCTGCTCATGCTGGCCTGCGCCTTCGGGGGCGGGAACTGGTGATGCGCGCCTACCGTGAAGCGGTCGAAGAATGTTATCGCTTCTTCAGCTTCGGCGACGCCATGCTTATAATGTGAAAACATGTTTACCATAACCGCGAAAGACAGCAGAACGGCCGCCCGCTGCGGCGTACTCCACACCGCCCACGGCGACGTGGAAACCCCGGTGTTCATGCCGGTGGGCACACGCGGCTCGGTCAAGGCGGTCATGCCGGAGCGGGTGAGGGAGATGGGATACGGCCTGGTGCTGGCCAACACCTACCACCTCTACCTCCGCCCCGGCCTCGAGGTCATCGAGGCGGCCGGCGGGTTGCACGCCTTCAACGGCTGGAGCGGTGCCCTCCTCACCGACTCCGGTGGCTACCAGGTCTTCTCTCTCTCTAAAACTCTTAAGCTCTCGGAAGAAGGCGTGACTTTCCGATCGGTCTACGACGGCGCGGAGGTCTTCTTCTCCCCCGAGGAAGCGGTGCGGGCCCAGGAGGCCTTCGGCTCCGACATCGCCATGGTGCTGGACGAATGCGCCCCCTGGCCCTGCGAGCAGGCCTACGTTCGGGACTCGGTGGACCTCACCTGGCGCTGGGCCAAGCGCTGCCGGCAGGCTCATCGCCATCCCCGGCAGGCTCTCTTCGCCATAGTGCAGGGAGGCACCTGGCCGGCGGAGCGGCGGCGCTCGGCCGAGCTCACGGTGGAGCTCGATTTCCCCGGCTACGGTATTGGCGGCCTGAGCGTAGGTGAGCCGCGGGAGCTGATGCTGGAAACGCTGGCTGGTCAGATCGGGTACCTGCCGGCCGGGAAGCCCCGTTACCTCATGGGGGTGGGGGACCCCGAGGGCCTGGTGGAGGCCGTCGCCCAGGGAGTGGACATGTTCGACTCCGTCCTCCCCACCCGCCTGGCCCGCAACGGGTCCGCTCTCACCCGGCAGGGCCGTCTCAACCTGCGTAATTCCATCCATCGCGACAACTTCTCGCCCCTGGAGGATGGTTGCGGGTGCGCCGCCTGCCGGGGCTTCAGCCGGGCTTACATCCGCCACCTCTTCTTAAACAATGAGATCCTCGCCCACATGCTTTTAACGGAGCACAACCTCGCCTTTATGCAGGCACTTCTGACGGATTGCAGAAGCGCGATAAAAGCTGGTAGAATGGACCAGTTCGTTTCCGCCTGGAAAGGCTGGAACCGTGCGGAATAATTCGGCCGTCTCAAGCGTAGGCGGCTCGGGAATGAAAGGTGGTACATACGGATGTTAACGGCCATGTTACTGGCTCAGCAGGCCATGGTGCTCGCTCAAGAAGAAACCTCGGGCGGTTCCAGTTCCTACAGCTTCATCATCATCATCGTGCTCTTCGCGGTGATCTTCTATTTCATGCTCTGGCGCCCGCAGCAGAAGCGCATGCGCGACCAGGCGGAGCTTATCGACACCGCCAAGACGGGTGACGAGGTCATCATCCAGGGCGGGATCTACGGGTTCATCACCGAGCTCGAGGACGACACCATGCTCATCGAGGTGAGCGAAGGAGTGGAGGTCCGCATCGCCAAGAGTTCCGTCGCCCGCAACCTCACCGCCCTGGAGAGGAAGGCCGAGAGGCAGGCGGAGAAGGAGCAGGCGAAAGAAGAAGAGGCTGAAGAGTCCGAGGAAGAGCCCGTCGAGGAGACAGAAGCCGCGGCTCTCGAGGAAGCGGAGGAAGTTCCGGAAGAGGATGCCGTGGAAGCGGAACCGGCCGGGGACGAAGAGAAGGCCGGGAAGCAGAACAAAAAGGGCGGCAAAGCCTAGGGCGGAGATGTCCTTGGAATGGTTTACATCCATGGCCGGGTCAATCACCCGGTCATCGATTATGGAGGGATAGACGGAGGTGCACAGTGAAGCTGAAAAATAACGTCGGATGGCTGGTGCTGGTGCTGGGAGTGCTGCTGGCCATCTATATCCCCGTCATCATCGGGGATATGAGCCCCAAGCTGGGCCTGGACCTGGAGGGCGGCATCAGCATCACCATGCAGGCGGTGGGGGAGACCGACGCCGACACCATGGAAAAAGCGGCGGAGATCATCCGCAACCGTATCAATGCCCTGGGCCTCACCGAACCGGTGGTGGCGGCGGAGGGAGAGAACCGTGTGCTGGTGCAGATACCCGGCGAGAAGGATGTCGACCGCGTCAAAAAGATCATCGGCTCCACCGCTCAGCTCCAGTTCCGCCAGGTGCTGGAGATACTGGCCGCGGGCGACGCGGCCTACGATACCACCGAAGTCACCCAGGTCGACTCCACCGACGAACAGGCCTACCAGGCCCTCAAGGACCAGGAGATCGTGCTGGAGAAAGAGGAAAACGGCAACGTTTACAAAATAAAGCTGGGGCCCACCCGACTCACCGGCGACGTCATCAACACAGCCACCGCGGCGGTTAACCAGAACGAGAACGGCTGGCTCATCAATTTCACCCTGACCGACGCCGCCACCAAGCAGTTCGGCGACCTGACCACTGAGCTGCAGCCGCAGACCTCCCCCATGAACCAGCTGGCCATCGTGCTGGACTACAGTATCGAGTCGCATCCGGCGGTTCAGAGCGCCATCACCGACGGCAAAGGGGAGATCACCGGAGATTTTGACAAGCAGCATGCGCAGGACCTGGCCCTGGTGCTCAAGCTTGGCGCCCTGCCGGTGGACTTCACCATGCCGGTTTCCGAGGTGGTCAGCCCCACCCTGGGACGCGAATCCCTCGACAAGGCCCTGCTGGCCGGCCTCGCCGGCCTTATCCTCGTGCTCCTCTACATGCTGATCATCTATCGCGGCCTGGGCATGGTGGCCATCGGGCAGATGGCCCTCTTCGGCGCCCTCACCTACGGCATCATCTGCCTGCTGGGCGAGTGGGCCGGCTGGACCCTGACCCTGGCCGGTATCGCCGGTATCATAGTCTCCGTCGGTATCGCCGCCGACTCCAGCGTGGTCTATTTCGAACGGCTGAAGGAGGAAGTACGCATGGGCAAGACCATGCGCTCTTCCGCCGACCGTGCCTTTAAGAACTCCTTCCGCACGGTCATCGCCGCCGACTTTTCCACTTTCATCGCCGCCCTCATCCTGTGGATGCTGGCCATCGGCCCGGTGCGCGGCTTCGCCTTCACCCTGGGCCTCTCCACCGTCCTGGATGTCTTCATCAATTACTGCTTCACCCACAACGTGGTAGTGCTGCTGGGCCGCCTGGACATCTTCCGCAAGCCCGCCATGCTCGGCGTGGGACGGGAAGCACAGGGGGAGGAGGCCTAGATGTACATCAAGGGGAAGGAGCACAAGTTCAACTTCATCGGCCGGGAGAAGTTCTCCGGCCTGATCTGGAAAGGCCTCATGTTCTCCGCGGTGGCCCTGCTGGTGGCCATCCTGGCTCTCTCTTTCAAGGGTATAAATTTCGGCATCGAGTTCGAGGGCGGCTACCTGCTCAAGGTGGAGCTGGACAATCCCACCACCGTGCCGGAGATCAACGACTTGCTCGAAACCTACAGCGATCAGGGGCTGAGCGAGCACATCGTTCAGGTCTCCGAGGACGGCACCACCCTCACCATCCGCATGCCCTACATCGAGGACGAGGCGGCGCGCAGCGCCATCATCTCCGGCGTCAAGAACGACCTCATCGCCAGATACGAGAATGCTCCGGAGGTAGCCTCCCTGGCCCCGAACGAGAACGGCCAGTGGGTACTCAAGGTGTTCATGAAGAGCGTCACGCCCGCGTCTTACGTGGAGGACCTGATGGCCGGATACACCGACCTGGGTGTCGGCCAGTACAGCGTGAGCAGCGGCTCCGAGAGCGTCAATGGCGAAGACCGTGAATACATCATCGTCACCTTCGACCTGACCGGCGAGGCTGCCTCGGCCGACCAGGCGGCCCAAGCCGAACAGGTTCAGGCGGCCCTGGTCGAGGACCTGACCAGCAGCCCCTACAACATCATCACCAAGTCGGAGGAGCAGGTGGGATCGGAATGGGGCAAGGAGGTCAGCCGCAAGGCCCTCATCAGCCTGGCCGTCTTCCTGGCCGTTATCCTCATCTACATCTCCTTCCGCTTCGAGTTCAAGATGGCCGTCCCGTCCATCGTGGCCCTGGTCCACGACATAGTGATCACCGTGGGCATCTACGCCCTCACCGGGAGGCAGGTGACGCCGGCCACGGTCATTGCCTTCCTCACCATCATGGGGTACTCCCTCTATGACACCATCGTGGTCTTCGACCGCATCGCTGAGAACGCCAACCTCATGGACCGCACCGGGCGGCGGACCTACCGCGACGTGGTCAACGACAGCATCAACCAGACCCTGATGCGCTCCATCGGCACCACCCTCACCACCCTGCTGCCCATCTTCACCATCCTCATCTTCGGCGGGGACACCTTGAAGGACTTCGCCTTCGCCCTCTTCATCGGGGTCATGTTGGGGGCCTACTCGTCCATCTTCGTAGCCCCGCCCATCCTGACCTTCTGGAAGGAGACCGAGCCCAAGTACGCCTCGCTCAAGGCCAAGGCCGAAAAGCATGGCGCCCGCGAGGTGGTGCTGAACAAGAAGGGTGAGAAAGTAAGCGCAAAACCGCCGTCGGCCACCAAGGCGGAGATGGTACCTGACGAAGAAGAGACGGAAGCGGTCGCAAAGAAGAAGCCGGCTTCCCAGAGCGCGCCCAAGGCCACCACCAAGAAGCCTGCCGCCAAGCCCGGAACTAAAAAGACCACCAAGGGGCCGACGTCTTCTTCCAAGAAGAAGAAGAAAAAGAAGAAATAACCCTTACGGGGCGAGAGTCCTCGCGGGGAGAGAATATCACAAAGAAAAGAGGCGGGCCTTCCGGCCCGCCTCTCTCGTATCCGCGTCGTTTACTTCAACTGGTCGCGTCCGAAGTCCAGCAGGCGGCGGGCGGTGATCAGCAACTGGATCTGGCCGGTGCCCTCGAAGATGTCGTTGATCTTGGAGTCGCGCATCCATTTCTCCAGCAGCAGCTCGCGGGAGTAGCCCAGCGGCCCCATCAGCTCCACCGCTTTCTGGGTGATGTGGGAGACGGCCGAACCCGCCTTGGCCTTGGCCATGGAAGCCTCCAGGTCGTTGCGGATGCCGTTGTCCAGCATCCACACCGCCCGCCAGGTCAGCAGGCGGGCCGCCTTGAGGTTAGCCTCCATCTGGATGATCTCCCGCTCCAGCACGGTCATGTTGTTGGGGTTGATGCCGTAGCGGATCTCCACTCCCTGCTCCGAGAGGTGCGCCTTGAGGAAGTCGAGCGCGGCGCGTCCCACCCCGATGGCCATGGCCGCCACCATGGGGCGGGTGGCGTCGAAGGTGGCCATGACTTTCTTGAAGCCTTCCGTCTTGGTCTTGTCCATTACCTCCGCGCTCCCCAGGATGTTCTCCTTGGGGATGCGGCAGTCCATCAGGGAGAGGGAGACGGTGTCCGAGCAGCGGATGCCCATCTTGTCCTCGATCTTGGTTATCTGCAGTCCCGGGGCGCCGCCTTCCACGATGAAGGGCTTGATGCCGGCGCGGCCGGCCGAACGGTCGATGGTGGCCCAGACTACCACGAAGCCCTCGGAGTCCTCCAGGGCGCTCTTGCCCGAGGTGACGAAGATCTTCTCGCCGTTGAGCACCCACTCGTCGCCGTCCAGTACCGCGGTGGCCTTGATGGCGGCGGAGTCGGAACCTGCTTCGGGCTCGGTGATGGCCATGGCGCCCCAGCAGGGTTCGTCCCCCGCGAAGCGGGCCAGGAACTTCTCCTTCTGCTCCGGGGTGCCGCTGGTTTCCACCGCCGCGCCGCCCAGGCCGCCGCCTGGGATGGCCAGGGCGATGCCGGCGTCTCCCCAGAATATCTCCTCCACGGTGATGGAATTGAGCATCTGGGTTTCGCGGGGCTTCCTCGGCCCTTCGGGCTTATCGCCCTCGGCCTTCTTGTCGCCTCCGCCGCCCATTCCGCCCAGGCCGCCCTTCATAACCTGTTGGACCATCTTGAAGAGTTCGCGGGGCTTTTCATGCTCCTGCTCGTCGTACTGGCGGGCGACGGGACGCATGGCGCCTTCGGCGAACATGTGGATCATGTTCTTGGTGGCGCGGATCTTCGGTGATTGTTCGAAATCTATCATTATTCCATCCCCCTCCCTTATACCATTACCATGCCTTCGAAGGTGGCCATGCCGCGTGCGTTGCGGAACCACAACTCCACCGGATTCTCCCGGATGTAGCCGTGGCCGCCCATGATCTGCACACTGCGGTCGCCCACCATCATGGCCATGTCCGCCGCGTAGTTCTTGGCGATGGCTGCTTCCCTGGTGAAGTCCATACCGCCGTCGGCCCGCCAGGCAGCTTCCCAGGCGAGCAAGCGGGTAGCGTCAACTTCGATGGCCATCTCCGCCAGCATGAAGGCGATGGCCTGGCGGCTGCCGATGGGCTCTCCGAAGGCCACGCGGTCGCGGGCGTAATCGCGGGAGTGGGCCACGGCTCTTTTACTCATGCCCACCGCCAGGCCGGCCAGGGCCAGGCGGGAGCGGGAAAGAAGCCGCAGGAAGTCGCTGCCGGACTCGCCGCCCAGTTTGGACGTGGCGGGGACGCGGCAGTCCTTGAAGGTGACGGGGTAGGTGGAGAGGGCGTTCAGGCCCATGTTCTTTTCGCGCTCGCCGATCTCCATGCCCTTGGTGCCGCCCGGCAGGATGAAGGCATCCACACCGGCGAAGCCCATGCCCGGGGCGGTCGCCGCGAAGACCAGCAGCAGGTCGGACTCGGCGGCCAGCACGGCCAGGCACTTCTGGCCGTTGAGGACGTATTCGCCATATTCCCTCTCCGCCGTGGTGAAGATGGCGGAAGGGCAGAAGTCGTACTTGGGCTCAACCAGGGCGCAACTGGAGGGCTTGAAGGCCTCGCCGCAGAAACCGGGGAGGAATTCCTTCTTCTGCTCCTCGGTGCCCTGGTCCAGCACGGCGTAGGCGAAGGCGGTGGGGGACATCAGGTGCATGGCGATGGCCATGTCCCCGGCGGCCAGTTCCTCCATGGCGATGATGTTGGTGAGGGCCGACAAACCATCACCGAAGCCCTCGTATTCCTCGGGGATGCAGCCGCCCACCAGGCCGAGCTCCCATCCCTTGGCGATGACCTCCTCGGGGACCGCGTGCCCCTCCTCGCTCTCGTGCGCCAGCGGCTCGATCTGGTCGACAGCGAATGAGGCCACGGTCTCCTGAACCATGCGTTGTTCGTCGCTAAGATCGAACGAAACCATAAACACTCCCTCCTTTTCTTCCCTCGTTGTTAAAAGTGCGGAACAGCCTTATTACCCGATCAATATACCCAATTAATATGCCTGATAAGCTACTTCCTTGCAACACGACGAAGAAATATTATCACATAAGTTACTCATGGGTCAACATAAGCGTCAGGGACGAACCTTTACTTATGGGGTATCATAGATAAAAAGAGCTAAAATTATTCATACTGTAACAATATTGCGTTAGAAGAAGGTGCGGCGGTGCCCCAGACCATCGAGAGCCTTACCGGCAAGGTCAAGTCATACGACAGCAAAGGTGACCTCCGACTGATAAAGGAGGCCTTCGAGTACGCCAGCACTCATCACCAGAACCAGTACCGCTACAGTGGCGAGGACTTCATCCAGCACCCCCTGGAGGTGGCCATGACTCTGGCCGACCTTCACCTGGACTCCATCACCATCGCTGCGGCCCTCCTGCACGACGTGGTGGAGGACACCAGCGCGGGTCTGGACGATGTCCGCGAGCTCTTCGGCGAGGAGGTCGCCTCCATCATCGACGGGGTCACCAAGCTGGAGCAGATCAACTTCGAGAGCAGGGAGGCGGCCCAGGCCGAGACCCTGCGCAAACTCTTCGTGGCCATGGCCGAGGACACCCGGGTCATCCTTATAAAACTGGCTGACCGCCTGCACAACATGCGCACTATATATCACCTGTCGGAGGAGAAGCAGCGGCAGAAGGCGCGCGAGACCCTGGACATCTATGCCCCCATCGCCCACCGCCTGGGTATCACCCAGTTACGTTGGCAGCTCGAGGACCTGGCCTTCGCCACCCTCTTCCCACTGCGTTACCAGGAGATCCAGCAGATGGTCAATCAGCGGCGGCCGGAGCGGGAGGCCTACGTCAAGGAAGTTGCCGAGAACCTCCAGAAGCAGCTCAAGTCCTTAAAGATCGATGCGGAGATCAGCGGCCGGGTCAAGCATTTCTACAGCATCTACAACAAGATGATAACCAGCGGACTGGAGTTCGACGAGATCTACGACCTTTTCGCGGTGAGGGTGATAACCCGCAACGTCAAGGATTGCTACGCGGTGCTGGGGGTGGCCCATGCCCTCTGGAAACCCCTGCCCGGGCGGTTCAAGGACTACATCGCCATGCCCAAGTTCAACATGTACCAGTCCCTGCACACCACGGTGGTGGGGCCGCAAGGGCGCCCCCTGGAGATACAGATACGCACCGAGGAGATGCACCGCACGGCGGAATACGGCATCGCCGCCCATTGGAAGTACAAGGAGACCCAGCGCTCGCGTGACCAGATCAAGGAGAGGCTCGGCTGGCTCAAGGGTATACTGGAGTGGCAGAGCGACCTGCGCGACCCCCGGGAGTTCATGGAGGGCCTGAAGATGGACCTCTTCCAGGCGGAGGTCTTCGTCTTTACCCCCAAGGGGGACGTGGTTACCCTGCCGCGTGGTTCCACCCCCATCGACTTCGCCTACGCCATCCATACCGAGGTAGGTCACGCCCTGGTGGGAGCGAAGGTCAACGATCGCATCGTCTCCCTGGAATACCAGCTCAACAACGGCGACATCGTCCAGATCATCACCTCCAAGACCTCCACCGGCCCCTCCCAGGACTGGATGAAAATAGCTGTCTCCCCCCGGGCAAGGACCAAGATCCGCCAGTGGTTCAGCCGGGATCGCAAGGTGGAGGATGCGGCGGAGGGCCGTGAGATGCTCCAGAAGGCCCTGCGCAAGGCTCACCTGCCCCTGCAGAAGGTCTTTACCGGCGGCCTCCTGGGGGAAGTGGCCAAAGACGATTACAACTTCCTCTCCACAGACGATCTCCTGGCCAGTATCGGGGCGGGCAAGACCTCCCCCATACAGGTCTCGGCCCGCATCGGCTCCCGGCTTCTGCCGGAAGAGGTGGAGGAGCCGCAGCCGTCCAAGCCCATCCTGCCCCACAAGCTCCCCGCCTTCAGCCGCGGGGTCAAGGTGGAGGAAGTGGAAAACGTGCTGGTGCGCATCGCGCGCTGCTGCAACCCCGTCCCTCCCGACCAGATCGTCGGATTTGTCACCCGCGGCAGCGGGGTGAGCGTACACCGCGGCGACTGCCCCAATGCCATGCACATGCGCGAGCAGGACTACCGCGAGATCGACGTCAGCTGGGATGCGGCGCAGTCCACCACCTTCCAGGTGGAGATCAAGGTCGAGGCCATGGACCGGCCGCGCCTGCTGCGCGACATCACCACGGTGATGGGGGAGTTCCACGTCAACATCATCTCCGCCACCATGACCATTAACCGGGAGGGCCTCTCCATCAGCCGCTTCACCTTCGAGCTGGGCAATATCGCACACCTGGAAGACATCCTGCGCAACATCACCAAGATCGAGAACATCTTCAGTGCCTACCGCGTTATCCCCTCCAAGTGACGAAGGAGCGCCCATGCGAGCATTATTACAACGTGTAAGTAATAGTACCGTCGCGGTGGACGGGGAAGAGATCTCCCGCATCGGGCCGGGGCTGCTGGTACTGCTGGGGGTCTCCGTCGAAGATGAAGAGAGAGACCTGGATTGGATGGTCGAAAAGATACTCTCCCTCCGCGTTTTCGGAGACGGCGAGGGGAAGATGAACCTCTCCCTGGCCGACGTGGAAGGCGAGATCATGGTGGTGTCACAGTTCACCCTGTACGGCGATGCCCGCAAAGGCCGCCGCCCCAGCTATGTCCGGGCGGCCCCGGCGGAAAAATCGGAACCCTTCTACCTGCTCTTCCTGGAGAAGCTGCGCGAACGAGGGCTCGAGCCCGCGGCCGGTGTTTTCGGCGCCCACATGCGGGTGGAGCTGGTCAACGACGGCCCGGTCACCCTCATGCTCGACAGCAGACAGCAACCGGGGGTTGGTTTATAATTATCCAGAACCCGGACGGTGAACGGAGGAAAAAGTGATATTAAAGCGCCTGGTGCTGGGCATGCTCGAGACCAATTGCTACGTCCTGGCGGACACGCCGGGCGGAGAGTCTGTGGTCATCGACCCGGCGGGTGAAGTGAAGAGGATATCCGCGGCCTTGCGGGAGCACGACCTCAAGCTCAAGGCCATCCTGCTCACCCACGGCCATGCCGACCACGCTGCCGGGGCCGGGTCCCTGTCCGAATCCACCGGGGCGCCTGTCTTCATACACCCGCTGGACGCGAGCGGGGTGGCCAGTCGCCGGCACCTCCTGCTGGGGTTGCAGGCCGGGGTCATACCCAACCGCCCCCGGGAAGTGCAGGAACTACAGGAAGGTGACGAGTTCATGGTAGGGCAGCTGGTGCTGAAGACGCTTTACACGCCCGGCCACACCCCGGGTGGCGTATCGTTCCACCTGCCCGGCCATCTCTTCTGCGGCGACTTCATCTTCGAAGGTTCCATCGGCCGGACCGACCTACGCGGCGGTTCACTGGAGGCCTTGCTGGACGCAGTTTACGAAAAAGTCTGGGACATGCCCCCCGACACCGTCATCCATCCCGGGCACGGTCCGGAGACCACCCTGGGCAAGGAGAAGAAGAGCAATCCCTACCTGGTGGGGCTGGACCGCAGGAGGCTGTCGTGAAGTGGTCGGCGCCCAAGGGGATCAAGGACGTACTCCCCCCCGAGAGTGAGGCCTGGCGCCGGGTCATGGGCACGGCGCAGGAACTCTTCCGGTTATATGGCTTTCGCGAGATCATCCTGCCGGTTATGGAGGCCACCGAGGTCTTCGTCCGCGGCATAGGCGAAGGCTCCGACATCGTCTCCAAGGAGATGTTTACCTTCGAAGACAAAGGGGGCCGCTCCCTGACCCTGCGGCCGGAAGCCACGGCGGGAGTGGCGCGCGCCTTCGTCGAACACAACCTGGCCGAGCGGGGCCTGCCCGTGAAACTCTATTACCACGGGCCCATGTTCAGGCACGAACGTCCCCAGGCCGGCCGCTACCGCCAGTTCCATCAGCTGGGCGTGGAGCTCATCGGCAGCGCCCAGGCCGTGGCCGACGCCGAGGTCATCGCTCTCTGCGACCGCTTCTTCAAGCAACTGGGTATCGGGGACCTCAGGCTCCTGGTCAACAGCGTCGGAGACCGCGAGTGTCGCCCCGCCTACGTCGCGGCCCTGCGCGACTATTTCTCGGGCATCAGCGGAGATCTCTGCGGTGACTGCAAGCGGCGCCTGGAGGTCAATCCCCTTCGCATCTTCGACTGCAAGGTGGAGGCCTGCCGCAAGGCCATCGGGGACGCCCCCCGTATCACCGGGCACCTTTGCGAAGCATGCCGTGAGCACCTGGAGGACCTCCGGGGTTATCTGGACATGGCCGGAGTGGACTACACCTTGGAGCCCGGGCTGGTGCGCGGCCTCGACTACTATACCCGCACCGTCTTCGAATTCCAACGCCCCGGCGAGGGCGCTCAGAACACCCTGGCGGCTGGCGGGCGCTACAACGATCTCATCGCTTCCTACGGCGGCAAAGACACCCCCTCCACCGGATTCTCCATCGGCATCGAGCGTGTGGTGGAGCATCTCGAGAAGGAAGAAGAAGAGACCCTCGAGGGCGCTTACATAGTAGCCATGCCCGGTGAGCCCCGGCACCGCGCTTTCGCCCTGCTGGAGGAAGCCCACCGGCGCGGCCTGCCGGCGGAGCTCGACAGCCTGGAGCGAAGCGTCAAAGCACAGATGAAGGCGGCGGACCGTTCCGGTTACCGCTGGGTAGTGGTGATCGGTGAGGACGAACTGGCCAGCGGGTTCTACAGTGTTCGCGACATGGTGTCCTCGAGCCAGGAGCAGGTCTCCCACGAGTCCTTGTGGGACCATATAATGTAGGGAAGTACGTAGCAAGATTAGCGAGAAAGATCCGATCATGAAAAGAACACTGATGTGCGGGGAACTGCGCTCCGATCATACCGGGCAGGAAGTAACGGTCTGCGGCTGGGTCCACACCAGGCGCGATCACGGTGGGGTCATCTTTATCGACCTGCGCGACCGCACCGGGCTGGTGCAGGTGGTCTTCAATCCCGCGGCCAGCGAGACGGCGCACGGCATGGCTCACGGCGTGCGCGGCGAGTACGTGCTGGCGTGCCGCGGCGAAGTCAAGGCGCGTCCGGCCGACGCGGTCAACCCCAACCTGGGCACCGGCTCAGTCGAGCTGTGGGTGTCGGAGGTGGAGGTGCTCTCCGAATCCCGCACCCCGCCCTTCGAGATCCTGGACGGCGTCGGGGTGGACGAATCCGTGCGCCTGCGCCACCGTTTCCTGGACCTGCGCCGCCCCGAGATGCAGCAGGTTATGATGCTGCGCGCCGCGGTGACCCGCGCCGTCCGCAACTACCTCGACGGCGAGGGCTTCATCGACATCGAGACACCGGTGCTGGGCAAGAGCACCCCGGAAGGCGCCCGCGACTTCGTGGTTCCCTCCCGCCTGCAGGCCGGTCATTTCTACGCCCTTCCCCAGTCTCCTCAGCTGTACAAGCAGCTGCTGATGGTAGCCGGATACGACCGTTACTACCAGATCGTAAAGTGCTTTCGTGACGAGGACCTGCGGGCCGACCGGCAGCCCGAGTTCACCCAGATCGACCTGGAGATGTCCTTCGTCGACGCAGGCGACGTTATCTCCTGCATGGAGGGGATGTTCGCCCACCTCTTCCGAGAGGTCAAGGGAGAGGAACTCCCCCTGCCCATCGAGCGCATCACCTGGCAGCGTTCCATGGAACTCTACGGCGACGATCGCCCCGACCCCCGCTACGGCATGCTCATCTCAGACCTGACCGCTGTCTTCGACCAGAGCGGCGTGCAGCTCTTCCAGTCGGCCCTGGCCGCCGGCGAACTCATCCGGGGCTTCAAGGTGGAGGGGGCCAAGGCGCCCTCCCGCAAGGTCCTGGACGAACTGGTGGACTACGCCAAGGGCCTGGGTGCCTCCGGCCTCATCTGGGTGGTCGCGGACCAAGGCACGGAACTGCGATCGCCCATGGCCAAGTTCTTCTCGGACGGAGAGAAAGCCGCGCTCCGTGAGGCCCTGGCCCTGGAAACCGGGGACGTCGGCCTGCTGATGGTGGGCAATTTCCGCAAGACCTCCGAATGGCTGGCACGGCTGCGCAAGCACTGTGTGGAGAAGTTCTCCCTCGAGCCCTCGACGGAATGGTCCTTCCTCTGGGTGGTGGATTTCCCCCTCTTTGAGTGGGACGAGGAGGAAAAGCGCTACAAGTCCAACCACCACCCCTTTACCAGCCCCTCACCCGAGTTCCTGGACAAGCTGGAAGAGGACCCCACCGCGGCCCTCTCCGACTCCTACGACCTGGTGATGAACGGCAACGAGGTGGGAGGCGGAAGTATCCGTATCCACCGCCGCGACGTGCAGGAGCGCATCTTCAAACTGCTGGGCTTAGACGAGGCGGAGGCGCGGGAGAAGTTCGGACACCTGCTCGAGGCCCTTGAGTTCGGCGCGCCGCCCCACGGCGGGCTGGCCTTCGGGCTGGACCGCCTGGTGATGCTGCTGGCCGGCCGGGACAACATCCGCGACGTCATCGCTTTTCCCAAGACCCAGTCGGGCGCCTGCCTGCTCACCGGCGCCCCCGACGTGCTCTACCCGCAGCAGATGCGCGAACTCCACCTCAAGATTTTATAGATAACGATGGTCCTGGTGTTAGAATCAGGACATATGGCGCCGTTTCTGCCGAAGCCGAAGGGGGAGGCTATGAGGCTATCAACCAACGCGAGCCACAGTTATATTCGTAAAATACTACCAGTGATGGTGCTGGTGTTACTGATGCTGGTGCTGGCAACGGCCTGCCCGGCCGGGGTAAGATGGACCGCCGACGGCATAGAGGTGCGGGGCACCGGTCTCATCGGGGACGCGTATTCACACCGGGTACTCTCGGACGGCTCCGGCGGGGCCATCATCACCTGGGCGGATAAGCGCAACGGCCAGTCGGATATCTACGCTCAACGGGTGCTCGCCAACGGGACGGTGGACCCGGCCTGGACTGCCAACGGAGTGGAGGTCCGCGGCAGCGGCCTCTCGGGCGATGCGGGCAGCCCCCAGATAATAGCTGACGGCTCGGGCGGAGCCATCATCACCTGGGATGACAACCGGGCGGGCATCCCCGATATCTATGCTCAGCGGGTGCTCGCCAACGGGACGGTGGACCCGGCCTGGCCCGCTAACGGCCTGTCCGTCTGCACCGACCCCGATTACCAGAACGGTCCTCAATTGGCTTCCGACGGCCTGGGCGGCGCCATCATCACCTGGCCGGACCGCCGCTCTACCACCAACTACAATATCTACGCCCAGAGGGTGCTCGCGAGCGGCACGGTGGACCCAGCCTGGCCCGCCAACGGCCTGGCGGTCTGCACCGCCCTGCCCAACGGCCAGGGTAACCCCCGGATAACCCCGGATGGTTCCGGCGGCGCCATCATCGCCTACGAGGACGGACGCTCCATGCTTGGTGACGACATCTACGCCCAGCGAGTGCTCGCGAGTGGCACGGTGGACCCGGCCTGGCCGGTTAACGGGCGGGCGGTGTGCATAGCGGCGAACGGTCAGTTCGGACCACGGATGATCCCGGACGGCTCCGGCGGCGCCATCATCACCTGGGAGGACCATCGCTCAGGCCCCAACCCCGACGTCTACGCCCAGCGAGTGCTCGCGAGTGGCACGGTGGACCCGGCCTGGCCGGTTAACGGGCGGGCTGTCTGTGACACCGCCGATGAGCAGTCCGGACCCCGTATTACATCCGATGGCTCCACGGGAGCCGTCATCACCTGGAGGGACAAACGTTCGGGCAACTATGACGTGTATGCCCAGCGGTTGCTGGCGGGAGGGACGGTGGACCCGGCCTGGCCGGCGAACGGACGCGCGGTCTGCGACGCCGCCAGCAACCAGTATGCCCCCGACATAGCATCCGACGGTTCCGGCGGTGCCATCATCGTCTGGGAAGATGACCGCCCTGCACCCAACTACGATATCTACGCCCAGCGGGTGCTGGCCGATGGGACGCTCTACCCGAACTGGCCCGCGAGCGGCCTGGTGGTCTGTGGCGCCGTCGATGACCAGTTCTCGGTGAACATGGCCGCCGACGGCGCCGGAGGTGCCATAGTCGCCTGGGAAGACCTTCGCTCCGGTTCCAGGTCCGACATCTACGCTCAGCGGGTCTCCCGGCAGGCGCCCACGGTGACCGGCATCACCCCCGTAGCCGCTCCGAACGGGACCGTTGTCGGCATCACCGACCTGGCCGGCACAGGCTTCTTCGACGTGGGGGGCGTTCCGGTAGTCATCTTGAGAAAATCCGGCCAGCCGGACGTAGTGGCGACGGGCGTGACGGTGGCCTCGCCCACCCGGGTCAACTGCGCCTTCGACCTCGCCGGTGCCGCGCCGGGGGCCTGGGACGTGGTGGTCACCAATCCCGACGGCCAGGCAGCCACTCTGCCGGGAGCATTCACGATAGAGCCAACCACCTGGTACCTGGCCGAAGGCTGCACCGGCGGGGACTTCGAGACCTTCATCCTGGTCCAGAACCCCGGGGACACCGAGGTGAGCGCGAACCTCACCTTCATGACTTCGGCGGGTGAGCAGACCGGGCCGCGGGACGCCATCATTCCCGCCGGAAGCCGCCGCACCTTCAAGGCCAACGACTACGTCACCGACTGGGACGTCTCCACCCGGGTGGAAGCGAGCGGGGCGGTCATCTGCGAGCGGGCCGTCTACGGCAATGGCAGGTCCTGGGCCCACGACTCCATCGGGGTGACCGTCCCGTCCATCGGCTGGAACTTCGCCGAAGGATGTACCGATGGAGGCATGGAGACCTGGATACTGGTGCAGAATCCCAATGCGGAAGCGGTCGACGTAATACTGGCACTGGGCACTTCTTCGGAATACATCGCAGTCGATGACCAGGTCCCCGCCAATTCCCGCCGCTCGTTCAGGCTCAACGACTATGTGACCGACTACAATGTCTCCACCACGGTCATGGCGGCGGGCTTGCCGGTGGTCTGCGAGCGGGCCATGTACGGGCCGGGAGGCGTATGGGCGCATGACAGCATCGGGACGACGCAAGCCGCCAGGGAATGGTACCTGGCGGAAGGTTCGACTGACGGGGGCATGGAGACTTACGTCCTCATACAGGCTCCCGACCCCAGAACCGATGCCGTCGTGGACGTTGTTTTTCAGACTGATAATGGAGAAGTGGCGCCGTTAACCCTGCAAGGTTTGAACGTCGCGAAGGGATCTCGCGTGACCTTGAGGGTGAACGACTACGTTGCCACCTACAACGTCTCCACCCGCGTTACCGCGACTAGCGGAGCGGTGGTTTGCGAGCGGGCCATGTACGGCAACGACCGTACCTGGGCGCACGAATCGATAGGGGCGGCGTGGGCAGCGCGGGACTGGTATCTGGCCGAAGGCTGCACCGGCGGGGACTTCGAGACCTTCATCCTGGTCCAGAACCCCGGGGACACCGAGGTGAGCGCGAACCTCACCTTCATGACTTCGGCGGGTGAGCAGACCGGGCCGCGGGACGCCATCATTCCCGCCGGAAGCCGCCGCACCTTCAAGGCCAACGACTACGTCACCGACTGGGACGTCTCCACCCGGGTGGAAGCGAGCGGGGCGGTCATCTGCGAGCGGGCCGTCTACGGCAATGGCAGGTCCTGGGCCCACGACTCCATCGGCTACTCTCCCTGACCCCAAAGCAAAACTCCGCCTTGCCGTCTCCTCCGTTATCTTTGAACCTGCTTTAAAAGCAGGTGGGGACCTGCCACTCGCTTCCGTGGTCCCCCACCCGGGCGGGGGCATTACGTCCACTCGCGGATTCCGGTCCCGCTTGTTCAAGGTGTTGGCTCAAAGATAATCACAGGGAATAACGTACAAGGCAGAGCCTTTTTCAAACTTCTCTCCATCATACTATCACTCCACATGCAGGCTTGATAGCCGTTGACAAAGCCGCGAGAAAAGGGTTTTGTCGTCGCCTGGCGGTGTAATGAAATAAGACACGAACACCCCCCGGTAATGATGAGAGAAGAAAAGAAATGGACCTTTTCGAGAACAACCTCGAGGAATCGATAAAGCGCGACGCCCCCCTGGCCGTGCGCATGCGCCCCCGCACCCTGGACGAATTCGCGGGTCAGCAGGCCGTGGTGGGGGAGGGCACCTTCCTGCGCAACGCCATAGAGGCGGACATGCTGCGGACTGCCATCTTCTGGGGTCCTCCCGGCACGGGGAAGACCACCCTGGCGCGCATCGTCGCCAACCTTACCCGCGCCCATTTCCAGCAACTCTCGGCGGTGACCAGCGGGGTGGCGGACGTGCGCAAAGTCATCGCCGAGGCGGCGGAGCGCAAGTCCATGTACACCACCCGCACCATCCTCTTCATCGACGAGATACACCGCTTCAACAAAGCCCAGCAGGACGCCCTCCTTCCCGCGGTGGAGGACGGCATCATCGTCCTCATCGGCGCCACCACCGAGAACCCCTATTTCGAGGTCAACCCGGCCCTGGTTTCCCGCTCCAAGATCTTCCGGCTGGAATCTCTTTCAAAAGAAGACCTGGCGCGGGTACTGCGCTCAGCCCTCACCGACAGCGAGAGGGGGCTGGGGGACCTCCACCTCGAGGTGGACGACGACGCCTTCGAGCACATGATCGACCTGTCCGGGGGAGACGCCCGGGTGGCCCTGAACACCCTGGAGGCAGCCGCCTTCCTGGCCCGGGAAGGGAAATGCGGCCGTATCACCCTGGAAGTTGCCGAAGAGGCGGCCCAGCGCAAAGCCCTCCTCTACGACAAGTGGGGGGACAACCACTACGACACCATCTCCGCCTTCATCAAATCCATGCGCGGCTCCGACCCCCAGGCAGCCCTCTACTGGCTGGCCCGCATGCTCTATGCCGGGGAGGACGCCCGTTTCATCGCCCGCCGGATGGTCATCTTCGCTTCCGAGGACGTGGGGCTGGCCGACAGCCGGGCTCTGCTGGTGGCGGATGCGGCGGCCCGGGCGGTGGAGTTCGTCGGCCTGCCCGAGGCCCAGCTCAACCTGGCCCACGCCACCACCTACCTGGCCCTCGCTCCCAAAAGTAACTCCACCACCGTAGCCCTGGGCCTGGCCATGCGCGAGGTCAAACAGGGGGAGGTCGCTACCGTCCCTCTCCATCTGCGCGGATCCAACTATAGCGGGGCGGAGGAGCTCGGCCACGGCGCGGGCTACCTCTACCCGCACAACTATCCGGGCCATTACGTGGAGCAGGCTTATCTGCCGGAGAACCTGCGGGGCAAGGTCTTCTACGAGTCCTCGGAGAACGGGCAGGAAGCGGCCATGACCGAGAAATGGCGCCGCCTGCTTCATTGACACCCAACAGGCCGTTTGATATGTTTTGATGCATGTATAGTGATGCAGTGATCGACCATTTTAAAAATCCTCGCAACGTGGGGGAGATTGAGGACGCCGACGGGATCGGCGAGATCGGCAACCCCGTCTGCGGCGACATGATCCGTATATCCATCAAGGTACAGGATGACTGCCTGGCCGATGTGAAGTTCAAGACCTTCGGGTGCACGGCGGCGGTGGCTTCGGGTTCCATGGGGACGGAGATGGTCATAGGTAAAACCCTGGACGAAGCCCTGGAGATCACCAACTCCACGGTGGCGGAAGCCCTGGGCGGGCTGCCCCCCGAGAAGATGCACTGCTCCAACCTGGCAGCGGACGGCATACGTGCCGCCATCGAGGATTACCGCTCCAGGAAGGGCGAATAACGGGCCCCCGATCTTTTCAAGGCAAGGGAGGTAGTTCGATGCTCGGAGTTACTGTGGCAGGTGCCATCACCTGGCTGGCCATCGCAATTTCTTTTACCCTGTTCATGCTCACAGCCACATGGGTCATGCTCAAGCTGGCCAAGACCCTCTCCATCACCAATAACTTCCTGGACGACGTACGCAAGCAGACCATCCCGCTGATGACGCGCTTCCAGACCACCATGGACCACGTCAACACCGAGTTGGAGATGGTCGAGCGGGTGGTGTCCACCGGGGAGTCCATCACCAACCGCGTTAACTCCATGACCAAGTTGGCCCAGCAGGTGGTTTCCTCACCCGTGGTGAAAATAATCGGGGTGGGCGCGGGCATCCAGAAGGCCATCTCTCCCGGCGGGAAAAAGGAGGAAGAAGAAGCGGTGGAGGCCGCGGCACCCGCGGCGGAGGAGGCCGCGGAGTAAAACCGCCCGGCCATCTACATTTATCCGTATGCTAGAATAGTGGGGTTCCGGCGCGGGCCGGAACCCCTTTAAATTTGGAGGAATACACAGTTGAAGAGCGACGACATCAAGCGCAGGTTCCTGGAGTTCTTCGCGGAGCGGGGGTGCCGGGTGGTGGAGAGTTCCTCCCTCATCCCCGACGACCCCACCCTCCTGCTGACCACCGCGGGCATGGTCCAGTTCAAGCCCTATTTCCTGGGAGAACTGACCCCGGAGTTCACCCGTGCCACCTCGGCCCAGAAATGCGTGCGCACCACTGACATCGACCGCGTGGGCCATACCGCGCGCCACCTGACCTTCTTCGAGATGCTGGGCAACTTCAGCTTCGGCGACTATTACAAAAGCGAAGCCGCTCGTTTCGCCTACGACTTCCTGGTGGGCGAACTGGGCCTCCCCCTGGAGCGCCTCTACTTCACCGTCTACGAGGAGGACGACGAGGCGCTGGCCATCTGGCGCGACGAGGTGGGCGTTCCCGCCGACCGTGTCGTCAAGCTGGGTAAGGAAGACAACTTCTGGGACATGGGGGAGACCGGCCCCTGCGGCCCCTGTTCCGAGATACTCTACGACCAGGGCCCCGAGGCCGGCTGCGGACGCCCTGAGTGCGCGCCCGGCTGCGACTGCGATCGCTACCTGGAGCTCTGGAACCTGGTCTTCATGCAGTATGACCGTGATCAGCAGGGCGGCCTGACCCCCCTGCCCAGAAAAAACATCGATACCGGCATGGGCCTGGAGCGGGTGGCCTCGGTCCTGCAGGGAGTGCCCAATAATTTCGAGACGGACCAGCTCCGTTCGCTCATGGATCGCATGGCCGGCCTGGCCGGGACGGCCTACGGCAGGGACGCCACCACCGACACCTCCCTGCGTATCGTGGCCGACCATGCCCGGGCCATGACTTTCCTTATCAGCGACGGCGTCCTTCCCTCCAACGAGGAGCGAGGTTACATCCTGCGCCGCATCATCCGCCGGGCCGTTCGCCACGGGCGGAGCCTGGGGGCGGACAAGGTCTTCCTGCCGGAGATGGTGGAGGCTGTCGTCGAGCTGATGGGCGAGGCCTACCCCGATCTCAAACGCAACCGGGCCTTCATCGTCAGTATGGTCCGAAGCGAGGAAGAGCGTTTTCTCGAGACCCTGCGCGGCGGGCTCTCCTACCTCGAGGACTCCCTGTCTTCTTTAAAAGAAGACGGCGCGGCGGCCGTGCCGGGAGAGATAGTCTTTCACCTCCACGACACCCTGGGGTTCCCCCTGGAGCTGACACGGGAGATAGCTCTGGAGCAGGGCTTCAGCCTGGACGAGGAAGGCTTTACCGGGCTGATGCGCCAGCAGAAGGAGCGGGCCCGCCAGGCCAGGGTGGAAGAAGGCTACTCCGTGGCCGAGAAGGAAGTCTACCTCGAGGTGCTGGACAACTTCGGCACCACCCTCTTCGACGGCTACCAGGTGACAGCGGAGAACGCCCGCGTCAAGGCGGTCATCGTCAGGGACCGCTTCGTCTCTTCCGCCGCCCAGGGCGAGGAAGTGGAAGTGGTCCTGGACCGCACCCCCTTCTACGGGGAGATGGGTGGCCAGGTAGGCGATCACGGAAAGTTTTCATCGGACCGGGTGGAGGTGGAGGTCACCGACGCCCAGCACCCCGTCAAGGGCCTCACCGTACACCGTGGGCGCGTGGTCCGCGGTGTCCTGGAGCCTGAACAGGAAGTCTGCGTGGAGGTGGACGAGGAACGCCGCGACGCCATCCGGCGCAACCACACCGCCACTCACCTTATCCACAGGGCGCTGCGAGAAGTGCTGGGGGAACACGCCCGCCAGGCGGGTTCCCTGGTCGACCCGGAGCACCTGCGCTTCGACTTTACCCACTACGCCCAGCCCACCCCGGAAGAGTTGAGTGATATGGAAGCCCGGGTCAACCGCATGATCATCGCCGACTACCCCGTGCGCGCCTATATCACCACCTATGACTACGCCCGGAGCATCGACGCCGTCGCTCTCTTCGGGGAGAAGTACGAGGACCAGGTGCGCGTGGTGGAGGTGGACGAACTCAGCCGCGAACTGTGTGGCGGCACCCATGTCGGCCGCACTGGCGAGATCGGCCTCTGTCTCTTCACCTCCGAAGGCAGCGTGGGGGCCAACCTCCGCCGCCTGGAGGCCGTCACCGGGACGGCCGCCTACCTCCGGGTCAAAGAGACGGCCGCGGTACTGGACGGCGTTTCCGGCCTGATCAAGGCGGATAGCGGGCAGGTACTGTCCCGCCTGGAAAAACTCCTCCAGCACCAGCGTGAGTTGGAGAAGGAAATTGAGAAGAGTTCGGTGCAGGCCCTGTCCGGCGTCCTGGAGGAAGTGCTGGAAAAGGGCGGCCGATGGACGGACGGCAAGGCCACTATCCTCACGGCGCGGGCCGGCGGGGTCCCCAAGGACCTCCTGCGTGACCTGGCGGACCGGGCCCTCGAAAGGATCAAGCCCGGCGTGGTCGCACTGGTCGCCGAAGGTGAAAAGATCGACATGGTGGTGGCGGTATCGAAGGAACTGGTAGCGTCGGGGTTGAAGGCGGGGGATCTGGTGAAAACCGGTTCCGCCTCCCTGGGGGGCAGTGGCGGCGGTAAGCCGCACATGGCGGTGGGCGGCGGCACCCGCCGCGAAGGCATCGATGAAGCGCTAGAGAAGGTGACGCAGGCGGCCGCCGCGGTACTCGCCGCTGGAGATGCGTAAGGTCGGCCTGGACCTGGGGAGCAAGCGCATCGGGGTGGCCATCACCGACCCCCTGGGCATACTGGCCTCTCCCCTGGAGGTGCTGACCGGCACCGACCCCCCCGGTCTCCGTGCCTACCTGGAACAACTCATCGCCCTCGAGGGCGTGGACGAAGTTGTCGTCGGCATGCCCTATACCCTGAAGGGGCAGGAAGGCCAGCAGGCAGGCTGGGTGCGGGACTATGCTGCCTGTCTCGAAGGGCTTCCCGGTGTCAAAGTGACCTTCGTAGACGAACGTTACACCAGCACCGAAGCCGCTCGACGCCTGCGGGAAGCGGGAACGTCGGGACGGGGCGCGCGCGTCAAAATGGACAGCGCCGCCGCAGCGCTCCTGCTGGAGGCGTACTTGCGCTCGGAAAGGGGATGACGACATAGCCAGCCTGAAGATAGCCGGAAAAAAATACATAGTGAAAAAAAGATTCTTCGCCATCATCGCCGTATTGCTGCTGCTGGTGATCTCGATCCCTCTAATTTTCCACTACTTCAACCCCAGCCGGGGCGATCAGCCCATCCACTTCAACGTCTCGGAAGGCGAGAGCGTGTCCTCCATAGCTTCCCGGTTGGCCGGGCAGGACATCGTGACCAGCGCGACCGTCTTTCGCTTCCTGGCCTGGCTGGAGGGCAAGGGGGATAAGATCAAGGCCGGCGACCACGTCCTTTTCAGTGGAATGCATTACGGAGAGGTGTTCGAGGAGCTTGAGAAGAGCCCGGTGGTGGTTGCCCGGGTCACCGTACCGGAGGGTTTCACCAACCGGCAGACCGCCACCCGGGTGGCATCGGCCGGGACCGTGACCGCCGAAGAATTCCTCGCCGCGGCGGCGCGGGGCGACTATGAGGTGCCGAACCTGCCGCCCGAACAACAGAACAACCTCGAGGGCTACCTCTTCCCCAAAACCTACGACCTTACGGAGGGGATGCAGCCGGCTGACCTGGTAAGCATGCTTCTGACGCAGTTCCAGGCGGAGACCGCCGATCTCGACTGGTCCCGGGCGGAAGCGCTGGGGGTCACCCCCTACCAGGTGTTGATAGCCGCCTCCATCATCGAACGGGAAGCGGTGCTGCCCGAGGAGCGTTCACTGGTGGCCGCGGTCATCTACAACCGTCTTGACAAGGGGATGCGCCTGCAGATGTGCTCCACCGTGGAATACCTTCTGCCCGAACAGAAGGACGTGCTCACCTACGATGACCTCGAGATACCCTCACCGTATAATACCTACCTGCACAACGGCCTGCCGCCGGCCCCCATCTGCAATCCCGGCCTCGCCAGTATCGAGGCCGCCCTCTACCCCGCCCAGGTGGAATACCTCTATTTCGTGGCCACGGGAGAAGGAAACCGCCACTTCTTCACCGCCGATTACAATGAGTTTCTCAAAGCCAAAGGCGAAGCCCGGAATAACTGACGGATGCTATACCTTCCACCGCTTTTTCAAGGTAGAATAAGAAAAAGATGGTAGTTGTAAAAAAGAAGGCGGATACGTACGGACGGCCGTGGGCTGGCGCGCCTCGGGCAGGTGGCAAGTAAGGGAGAAAAGCTTGGAAGAAGAGACCCTCCAGGAGAGTATGCTCGCTCTGATGCGCACCCTCTCTTACGTCGACCTGGCCAGCAAGGAAGTAATCGGCAAGGCCGCCCCTCACCTCATGTACATCACCGGCAAGGACCTGGGCAGGGAGGAAGGGAACAGGCTTGACGCCACCGAAGACATCGAGGAAGCCCTGGAGTCCATCTATGGGCCGCCCGGAGAGGTCTGGCACGCTACGCTGTGGAAAAACGCGGAAGACGAGGAATACGTCTTCGGCGAGGGCCTGGAGATGAAGATGCACCTCCTCTTCTCGGCCTGCCCGATTCGTGAAGCCTGCCTGGCATCCGGGGTACGCATGGACGGAGTGGTCTGCCAGATCACCCACGGGTACCTGGCCGGAGCCCTGGAGCGGATCTTTGAACGCAAGGTCGATATCAGGACCGATCATGCGGGGCCGGGTGCCTGCATGCTCGTATTCGAGACCACCCTGGATTAAAGCGAGAGAGAAGACGGGATGAAGATAGCGATAGCATCATTCAGCGCCTGCCTGGGCTGCCAGTTGACAATGCTGGACATGGGGGAGACGCTCTTCCAGATCATCGGGGAGAACCAGCTGGTATACGTACCTTTCCTCATGGACAAGAAAAGCCCGACCGAGTGCGATCTGGCCATCATCGAGGGCGGCATACGGGACGAGAGGCAGCTGGAGGCTGCCCTGGCCCTGCGCGCCGCGGCTTCGCGCGTCATAGCCTTGGGAAGCTGCGCCGTTTACGGCGGCGTTCCCGGTCTGGGCAACCAGATCTCCGAAGCAGGGCTCTTCCGGCGCTCCTACGACGACCACCGTTTTGTCGGCCTGCCGGAGGGGTACGGAAGGCTGCTCCCGCTTGATTCTTACATGGACGTGGACCTGAAGCTGCCGGGCTGTCCGCCTCCCCGGGACGCGCTGGCCTGGATCCTGCTCAAACTTTCCGGCAAAGGGGAGGGGCTGGCGGCGCCGTTCGCCGACGAGGAGATGAACGTCTGCTCGGAGTGCCGGCTGGATTGCGGTACCTCTGGGGGAGGAGGGCTCAAAGATATCCTTGCCGACCGTCCCAGCCCCGGCGAATGCCTGCTGGAGCAGGGGTTCATATGCCTTGGGCCGGTGACGCGGGGTGGATGCCACGCGGCCTGCACCACGGAATGGGGTTCACCCTGCACGGGATGCCGGGGCCCCTCTCTCCAGGTACTACTGGAGCCCATACGCAGCATAAGCATCGATATCCTGCGCCGTGTGGCCAGGGCTGGCAAACTGACCCGCAAGGAGCTCGAGACCGCCGTGACCGACACGCCGCACACATTTTTTAAATACGTCTTCGCCGAGCCGCTGCAGCGGAAGAAGGGGCAGGGAGGAACGGCCCGTTACCTGAAGAGGCTGGGCGAGACCGTACGCTGAAGCGCGGGCCTTTAGACCATACGGAACAGGGAAGGAGAGAGGTTGGACCCCATCAGGATAGACCCGGTGACCCGGATAACCGGGGATGCCGCCATCGAAATCATCTTCGATGAGGCCGGCAGCCTGGGGGATGTCCATTTCCGCGCATCCGGTTTCCGGGGCTTCGAGCGCCTGGTGCAGGGCGCGCGACTCGAAAACGTAGTGCCCCTGGTCTCCCGCATCTGCGGGACCTGCGCAGTCTCACACCAGGAGGCTGCCGCCCGGGCCGTCGAGAACGCGCTGGGAGTGAAGGTGCCGGAGACGGCGGTAAAGTTGAGAGAGCTCATCATGCTGGGCCAGCTGCTGGGCAGCCACGCCCTCTCCCTCACCATGCACAGCCTGCCTGACCTGCTCTTTCCCACGTCCGACGTGACCGTGCGTAACATGCTCTCCATCTATCGCGTGGAGGAAGAGATCGTCCGCAAGGTGTTTTCTCTCCGTGCCCTCGGAGTCATGGTAGTTGAGGCGGCGGGGGGAAACCCCGTCCATCCAGTGAACATCGTCCCGGGAGGGGTGCTCAAGCCCCTGGCTGAAGACAAGAGGCTGCAGCTGCTGGAGCTGCTGACCAGGTCGGAATCGCTGCTGGACGAGATGTCCCGGCTCGTCAAGATGCTCCTCAAACGCAACTCCGAGCTGGTACAGTCACTGGGCGATATCGAAACATGCCACTTGGCCCTCCACAGGGAAGATGGGCTGGCGCTGGAGGGAGGGAAACTCCGGCTGGTCGGTGCCAACGGAGAGGTCAAGGAGGAAATAGCGGAACACGCTGTGTTCGAGCACCTAGTCGAGGAGCCACAGCCGTACACTCAGGTCAAGACGGCCCGCCTGGCGGACGGGACCACTTTCCGGGTCGGCCCCCTCTCCAGGCTTAACGTGGCCACCCGGCTGGGAACGCCCCAGGCCGAGGCGGAACTCGAGGAGCTCAAGGCCCAGTGGGGCGGTAAGCTACAGAAAATTCTTCTTAACCACGCTGCCCGCATGATCGAGATGACTTATGCATGGGAACGCATGGTGGCGCTATTGGGTGACGCCTCCATCTCGGGCGGGGAAGTAAAGGCACCGGTTAAAGCGGCTGCCGGAACCGGCGTGGGAGTGGTCGAATCACCCGAAGGCACCATGGCTTACTACATCGAGATAAGCGAAAATGGCGTGCTGGAAAGGCTCAACATCCTTTCGCCCCTCCAGTGCAACCTGCTTTCCCTGCAGGAGAGCCTGAAGAGCGGCGCAAGCCAGATGGGAGGAGTCCTGGAGGCCCAGGAAGTGATGCGCAACCGGTTGGAAATGGTGGTGCGGGCCTATGCCCCCTGCCTGCCGTGTGGAATACATTAGTTCGAAGCATAAAGTGATCAGGAGGCAATGACGATAAGCCCATGGAAGAGGAAATATCTCTGGTCAGCATCGAGATAAGAGAATCCTTCTGCCGCAAATGTGGTGAGTGTGTGGATGCGTGCCCGCAGGTGAAAGGGCTTGAGAAGCCAGTGCTGCAAGGGGGAAAGGGTGAGACCGCAAGGGTGGTGCATCCGGAAAACTGCATACGGTGCTTCAGTTGCGTCGAAGCATGCCGGGGCCGTGCCATCAGCATCGAGGGCACAAGAAGGATACTCCTTTCATCGCAGGATCCTGAGGTCTTACGAAAGGTAAGGGGCGAGTATTGAAGAAATAGTTACTGGATGTTGGCAAGAATAATTAACTTTTGTATAATTAAACAACAGAAACAACAGCAAGCACTTTAAATTTGTATAAGATGAATATATCCTACAAGGAGCAATTATTCGGAAGAGAGTCTGATTCATGAGAAACCCTCTTTTGGCGGAAGGAGATGGTGTGGATTGGCAGATCTAAGAAGGATCCTCGAGGAACTGGTTACTGCCGGTACGGTGCGGTCCTGCCTGGTTGTCGGGAGAGACGGCTTTATAATCGAGACTGCCGGAGACGAGTCCGGCCAGTTGGAGGCGGTCGGAGCTATCGCGCCGAGCTCGCTGGGAGCGGCTGAAGTGATCGGGCTGGAACTGTCCCAGGGCCCCATGGCCCAGGCGATGTTCGAGTTTGAGAAGGGGGCCATCCTGATGAGCGCGGTAGGGTCTGATGCCATACTGGTCTCCATCCTGCCCTCAGCCGCGAACCTGGGGAAAGCGCGTTACGATCTCAGGAAATTTCTCCCCGCCATTGAGAAATCCCTGTAGCTGGACGAGGCAAGGAACAGACTCGGTGCTCCCGGGCGGTGCCCGCGGGCATTATCGATGAACCGGTTTTGGAGGTGAAACGTTGGCGGACAAAGTCGAGAAAATGAATACCATCCTTCACGACCTCAGGGCCAACATCGCGGACGTGGAAGCCGCGGTGCTGTTGAGCGGCGACGCCATGGCCCTGGCGTCGGATGTCGGGGGGGACCTGAACGAGGACCAGATCAGTGCCATGGCCGCCTCCGTGCTGAGCTTGGGGGAAAGGGCCGCCAGGGAGTTGAAGCGGGGTGTGCTGGACCAGGTATACATCAAGGGAGACCTGGGCTATCTCCTGGTCATGAACTGCGGGCCCGAAGCCATCCTGGCGGTACTGGTCAACCTTTCAGCGAAACTGGGCGTGCTCTTCATGGAGACTAAAAAAACCGCCGACGAACTGGCGGAACTGTTTTCGGCATGATCAAGGCGTTATAGGCAGGAGGTAGCTGTTTGGCAGATAGAGAGGAAATGCTGCGAAGCGCTCTAACCGAGCTGATTCAACGTTCCGCTGAAGTCGATGCCGCCGCGGTTGTGAGCATGGATGGCCTGGTCATGGCCTCGGTGCTCCCCAATACCCTGGAAGAGGATCGACTCGGAGCGATGTCCGCCGCACTCCTCAGCCTTGGTGAACGTACCTCCGAGGAACTGGGCAGGGGTGAGTTGGCCCAGGTCTTCGTGGAAGGGAAGGCGGGTTACGTCTTCCTGATGTCCGCCGGGGAGGATGCGGTGCTGACCGCCCTGGTGCGCAAGGGTAGCAAGCTGGGGCTGGTCCTGTACGACGTCAAGGGAGCCGCGACAAAGATCGCGGAGATCATCAAGCAGGAGTTTCGTATCGAATATGAGTAGAGAAATGTGGATACCAACCCTTACCGGAAGATGATGCAGTATGGCCTTAAAAGGTAGCCTCAAGGATTTCAGCTTGCCAGACCTCTTCCAGCTGCTCAATTTCAGCAAGAAGAACGGAACCCTCAACTTGCTGCGCGGCAATGCCAGGGGCTATGTCTGTTTCCGGAACGGGGAGGTGTTCTTCGCTACCACCAACTGGAAGAGGAAGCCACTGGGCGTAAAGCTGCTGCAGGTAGGTATCGTGACCAAGGCACAGGTGGACGAGGCCCTCGAACTGCAGAGGACCACCGCCCGCGGTCAACGCCTGGGGCAGTTGCTCATCCGCCTGGGCTATCTGACCAAGGACAAACTCGAGCTTTTCGTGCAGGAGCAGATCCAGGATGCCGTCTTTGAACTGTTGCGCTGGACGGAAGGCGAATTCGAATTCCAGCCCGGCGTGGTCTTCCCGGAGGAAGACATCGGCCTGTCCATCAGCACCGAGGAGCTGATCATGGAGGGGTCCCGCCGGTTGGACGAGTGGAACCGCATAGAGAAGAAAATCCCCGACCTTGACGTCATCTTCAAGATGAAGTCCATGAATGAGAGGCTAGCCGCGCAGATCAGCCTGACCCCGGAGGAGTGGATGGTCCTCACCTTCGTGGACGGAGAGCGTACGGTCAAGGACATCGTGGACATGGCCGGCATGGGCACCCTGCAGACCTGCAAGATAGTCTACGGACTGATCTCTTCGGGGTTGCTGGAGAACGTCTCCCCCGACAAGACCGACGCCAAGGTGGAGCAGGAACTGGAGCGGATGGCCGAAGAGTTGATGCAGCTCGAAGAGAAGGCGGACGTGAAACCCGTCTTTCCCGCTCCCAGTGAGGAAGAGCTGGCCCCCATAGTAGCGGAAGAGCCTGAAGTGGACTTCACCGCGGCTGAAGAAGCACCGCCGACCAAGCCGGTCAGAGAGGTATCCAAGACCACCTTGCTGGAACAGGTTCAGGAACTGATGGTCGAAGTCGGGACCCCGGTTTCGGAAGAAACCGAACCAGAGGCTGCTGCAGAGATCGGGGAAGAAGTCGTCGAAGAGATCGAGGAAGAAACCGTCGAAGCCTCTCCGGCAATGGAGAAGGTCGTTGCCGTCGAGCCGGAAGAGTCCTTTGCGGAAGCAATGGAAGTCGAGATCGAAGAAGACATGGAAGGGGAGATCCTCATAGAGGAAATCCCGGTCGACGAAGAGATCATCGGGATCGAGGAAGCCGAGGAAGTAGAGGGCATCGAAGAGATCAGCGAAGAGATAGCCGAGGACGTCCTGGCTGAAGAAGAAGAGGCCGAAACGCAGGTTCCGGAAGAGGCGGTCGTTGCGGAACTGCCGGTGGTCGAGGAGCCGATTGCAGTAGAAGAGCCTGTCGTTGAGCTGGAGGACCTGGTGGCGGAAGCCGCCGAGCAGGTAGTGGATTTCGGAATGGTGGAACAAGCCGTCGACGTGACTGCCTTGACCGAACAGGCGGCGTCCGAGCCGTTGGGCCAGGTGGAAGAACTTGAAGCGGATATGCTGTCGGACGTGCTGGAAACGGAAGAGGAGGCCGAAGCTCCCGCCGGGGTAGAAGGAGCCTTGGAGGAGATACCGCTGGAAGGTCTGGGTGACCTGCCAGGCGTGGGCAAGAAGTTGCTTGAGGAGATAGAGGCGGAAGAGACCAGCGCGATAAGCGAGATGAGGGGGGCTACCCTTGAAGACAGCCAGGAAGCCGTCGCCGAGATAAAGCTGGGGGAAAAGGAAGAAGAACTGAACATCCTCAAGGAAAAGATCATCTCCCTCCTGCCGGAAGGCATGGGCCTCGGGGAAAAAGAGGAGGAGGCGCCTGGCGCGGACGCCGCTGCCGGAGAGAAGCAGCCGCCTTCCTACCACCACAAGAGCATAACCGAAGAGAGCATCGAGGCCCAGGCGGCCAAACGCGCCTACCTCGAGAAAAGATACGGGAAGATCGGCAAGCTCGCGGACCAGGAAAGCCCGGCCGAGATGGAGCCGGAAGAGATCCCCATGGAGTGGAGCGGACACCTTGACCGTATATCCCACCGGCATGAAGCTGAGGACGACCTGGTGGGGGGACTGCCGTCCGGCAAGGCGGAGATAGGCGTCCCGGGAGGGCGCGGCATCGACCCCACCAAAATCCTGGGCGCCGCGTTCCGGGGCGGCGAACAGGGGGAAGAAGAAGGCGAGAATGTCTACGGCGAGAACGTCGTCAGCCTGAAGAGGCCCACCGGCAGTATCTCCATCGAGAAGTTGGTGGAAGAACTGGGGCCGGACATGGCCGAGAGCCTCAGGGACCGCATGGGGGACACGGAAGCATCCGTCGCCATGGCGGAGAGGACGTCGCGAGATTATGGCACCGGCACGATCGAGGACGAGGAAGCCCTGGAGGGGACCGGAATAGCCGAAGGGCATCCTCGCGCAGCCGGTTTCACTTCCACCCGGGACCCCATCGAGCTGCTCGAAGAAGAGATGCTCGAGGACGTTGGGGAAGAGGCGGAGCCGTTGGAACCAGCTGTGGCCGCGCCGGCGTCCGTGACCGAGGAAGCGGAACAGGCCGGGGCTGAAAAGGCCAAAGCGCCTGTCATCGACGACACCTTCCTCCGCATCGAGGAACTCGAGATGGATATGCTGGAGGGAGTGATCGAGGAGGACCTGGTCGAGCTGGAGACGGCGGCAGATGCGGCCACCAGGTTAGAAGAAGTGACAGAGCCCATGGAAGAAGCCAGGGTACCCGTGGAGGTAGGGGCTACGGCTGCCGGCGCGCCATCGGAGAGCTTGAGCATCAAGGAACTGGAAGACGACATGCTGGTCGACTACGAAGCCGGAGAAGCCATCTCCGGGGCTGCCCCGGCCGTCGAGGAAGCTGAAGAGAAAGTCGCCCGGCTGCCTGAAGAGCTGGAAGGATTGGAAGGGCTGGAAGACGATCTAGCCGCTCTGGAGAAGGAGCTGTTTTCTGGAGAAGAAATCGCCCTCGAGGAGGATATCCTCACCGACATAGAAGAGATCGAGAAGAGCCTGGCGGAAGAGGAGACGGCAGAGGAGGTCCCTGAGCCGGCCGTCGTCCTCGAGGAATCTGAGCCGGCGGCCCCCGCTGTAACCGGACCGTCCGAGACCGAGATGATGGAACAGTTCATGGAAGCGGCGGAAGTAACGGAGGAGGCGCCGGAGAGGGCCGTGGTCTTCGAAGAGCCCGAACCTGCCGCGCAGCCCTCCGAATTGGACATGCTGGAACACCTGATGGGAGCGCCGGAAGTGGCGGAAGCGCCCAGCGCACCCACCGTTTCTCCCGAACCTTCACCTTATGCCGCGCCTGCCCCCTACGACATGGACATGCTGGAGCACCTCCTGGAGGCGCCGGAAACGGTGGAGGAGGAAACACCGGTTGCCACCGGGCCCCAGCCCTCCGAATTGGACATGCTGGAACGCATAATCGATATGCCGGAAGCGGTGGAGGAGGCAGAGGCTCCTACCGCGCCACAGGCCGGCGAGCTGGACATGCTGGAGAACCTCCTGGGGGCTACGGAGACGGTTGAAGAGGCCCCGGCTCCCGCCGCGCCACAGACTACCGAGATGGAGTTGGAGTTGCTGGAGCGCTCGCTGGAGGCCCCGCCTGTGGCCGCTGCGCCTATGCCGGAGCCCGTAGCGCCCGCCGCCACCGTACCCACGCCCGTGCCGGCCATGGAGGCCCCGCCTGTGGCCGCTGCGCCTATGCCGGAGCCCGAGCTGGAGGCCCCGCCTGTGGCCGCTGCGCCTATGCCGGAGCCCGTAGCGCCCGCCGCCACCGTACCCACGCCCGTGCCGCCCATGGAGGCCCCGCCTGTGGCCGCTGCGCCTATGCCGGAGCCCGTAGCGCCCGCCGCCACCGTACCCACGCCCGTGCCGCCCATGGAGGCCCCGCCTGTGGCCGCTGCGCCGAGGCCGGAGCCCGTAGCGCCCGCCGCCACCGTACCCACGCCCGTGCCGCCCATTGAGGCCCCGCCTGTGGCCGCTGCGCCCAGGCCGACGGCTGCGCCCAGGGCGGTGGCCCGGCCTTCCGCTGCGGCAGGCGCACCCCCCACGGCAAATATCCCCGAGGTGAAAGAGGATGTCGTGCCGAAAACATTAGAGGAGCCCCAGGTGGCTGCGACCGCGTCGCCGGCCATGGAACAGGCTCTTGAGTTTGAAGAGGCTGCTCCGGGAGGACAGAAGTCTTATGACACAGGCTCCTTCTCGCTGGAGAGGGAACTGGCGGAACTGACCGGTGCCGGAGCCCCTCAGCCGACCAAGAAGATCAAGATCCCGGTCAAGCCCGGGACGCCCGTAAAGGAAGGAGAGAGCCCTATGCAGGAAATGGCCAAGGGAAAACCGGTCCCCAAGGTGAAGCGCGACAAGACTGTCACCAAGGGCATCATCGTGCGCATCATCGATGGGATCAAGAAACTGTAAGGAGTAGGGTAATTGCGTTCATTCAAGATCGTTGTGACCGGTCCCTTCAGTGCCGGTAAGACGACATTCATCAAGACCATCTCGGAGATCGCCATAGTCTCCACTGAGAGGTCGATATCCGACCATACCCGTTCCGTAAAACAGGAAACCACCGTGGCCATGGACTTCGGCCGCATCACCATATCCAAGGACATCGTCCTGTACCTCTTCGGAACTCCAGGACAGGAGCGTTTCGATTTCATGTGGCAGATCCTCTCCGAAGGCATGCTGGGTTACATCATCATGGTCGATGCCAGCAGGGACGAGACCTTCGCGGAAGCCCGGCGCATCCTGGAGTTCTTTGCCACACTGTCCGATACCCCATACGTGATCGGGGCCAGGAGCATTCCCGAGAACGACAAGGACTCCATCATCGAGAAGATCCGCAAGGAACTGAACATGGATGGAGAGATCCAGATCATCGCCTGCGATGCCAAGGAAAAGGAAGACGTCAAGAAGGTCCTCCTTGGCCTGCTGTACGACATCCTCAAGACCCTCGACAAGTAAGACCTCCGGAAAATCTCGTACCGTGACCGCTATTTCTCCGGTCTGCCGGGCTGTGCTCGGAGAGTATAATCAAAGGAAAGAAAGGAACCCGGAGTACCACATGAGGATAGACGGACAGACGGTTCTGACGGGCCTGGTGGGCGGGGATATCGGCAGATCGCCTTCTCCCGCCATGCACAATGCCGCCTTCGAGGCTCTCGGCCTGAACTGGGCCTACCTGCCCCTCAGGGTGGAGCCGGGTTGTCTGAAGCCGGCGCTTGAGGGGTTGCGCTCCTCCGGCTTCCGCGGCTTGAACGTAACCATCCCCCATAAGGTGGAAGCCTGTGGGCTGGTGGACGAGGTGAGAGATGACGCCCTGGTCCTGGGCGCAGTGAACACCGTCAGTTACGAGGGGGACATGATGATCGGTTACAACACCGACGCCGAAGGCCTCCTGCGCTCTCTGCGGGAAGCAGGGGCCGACCCGGCGGGGCCGGCGTTCCTGATCGGCGCGGGCGGAGCGGCCAGGGCGGCCGCCCTGGCGCTATCCCGAATGGGGGCCGACTCGCTCCATATTTTCAACCGCAGCAGGGAAAGGGCGGAGGAATTGCGAGGAATCTTAAAGAGTAAAGGCATCTTTGACGAAATATACATCCAGGAATATGAGGAAGCTGGAGCTCGCGTATTGCGGGAATGCTCCTGTATAGTGAACTCCACTCCCCTTGATCGGGACGTACCGGGTGAACTGCCCGTCGACTACGGCATGTTCACTCCGGGGCAGGTAGCACTGGACCTGGGCTACCTGGCGCACCGCTCGGCCTTCTTGCGGGAGGCCGAGAAGAGGGGGGCGATGGCCGTGAACGGCCGCCCCATGCTCCTGTACCAGGCGGCGGGATCTTTCCGCATATGGACGGGGACAGAGCCGCCCCTGGCCAAGATGCGTCGTGCCCTCGAGGAGGAATTGATGAGCGGAAGGTTGTGCGCGGGAGGACGGGATGGAAAAGCCTAAACAGGACAAACTCGGACAGATCCTGCTTCAGAACCAGATCATAAACGAAGACCAGCTGGCCGAAGCGCTGGAGAAGCAGCAAGCCAGCGGCAAGTCTCTGGGCCGCGTACTCATAGAGCTGAAGATAGTCAGCGAAGGGGCACTCACCGCCATCCTGGCACAGCAGATCGGCATGAAGTACGTCGACCTCAGCAGTTACCAGGTGGACATCGCCGCCACGTCCCTGGTGGACGCCGAGACGGCCCGCAAATACAACATAATCCCCATCTCCATAGAGGACGGCAAGCTGCTGGTGGCCATGGCCGACCCCACCAACGTCTTTGCCCTGGACGACATACGTATCATGACCGGCCTGGAAGTCGAGCCTGCCGTCAGCACCAAGGACGACATCATCGGCGCCATCAATCGATTCTGCCGAACCGATACCAACATCGACCTGAGCGAGCTTGATGACGACATCGAAGATATCGACGAGAGCGACGACGCGGCGGCTGAGGCCCCGATCGTCAAGTACGTGAACCTGCTGATCAGCGAGGGCGTTCGGGAAAGGGCCAGCGACATCCACATCGAGCCCATGGAGGACGACGTACGTATCCGCTACCGCATAGACGGCGTGCTCCACCAGATCAGGCGTTCTCCCAAGAAGCTCCAGCCGGGCGTGGTTGCCAGGATCAAGGTCATGGCGGACATGAACATCGCCGAGAAGCGACTGCCCCAGGACGGCAGGGCCGCCATGGACGTGCTGGGGAAGCCCGTGGATATCCGTGTCGCGTCTCTCCCCACCATCCACGGCGAGAAAGTGGTGCTGCGCATCCTGGACAAGAGCAATGCGCTGTTGACCCTGTCGGACCTGGGCTTTACGCCCGAATCTCTCGACAACTTCAAGGAAAGCTTTACCAAGCCCTATGGCGCCATCATGGTCACCGGGCCTACGGGCAGCGGCAAGACCACCACCCTGTACGCCACCCTTAACGTCCTGAACGATATCGCCAAGAACATCATGACGGTGGAGGACCCGGTGGAGTACCGGCTTCCCCTTATCAACCAGGTGCAGGTGCATTACCAGGCCGGGCTGACCTTCGCGGGAGCCCTGCGCTCTTTCCTCCGCTGTGACCCCGACATCATCCTGGTTGGTGAGATCCGTGACCAGGAATCGGCCCAGATCGCCATCGAGTCGGCCCTCACCGGGCACCTGGTGCTGGCTACCCTGCACACCAATGATGCCCCCAGCGCCCTGACCCGCCTGCTGGAGATGGGCATCGAACCTTTCCTCATCGCCTCAGCCATCGATTGCATCACCTCTCAGCGTCTTACCCGCAGGTTATGCGAGCGCTGCAAGGAGCCCATCGAGCCGGAGGAGAAATACCTCCAGGAGATCAGGTTTCCCATACAGGAAAAAATGACGCTCTATAAACCGGTCGGTTGCGCAGCCTGCAACAATACCGGGTTCAAGGGGCGGGTCGGAGTCTACGAGATATTGAGGGTCAGCGAGGAGATCGAGAAACTGGTGGCCAAGAACGCTCCGCATATCGAGATCGCCAAACTGGCGAAAGCCGAGGGAATGGTAACCCTGAGAGAGGACGGTTTTGCCAAGGTGCTGCAGGGCGTGACTTCACTGGATGAAGTGTTGAGGGTTGTTATGTAGCCCATGCTTTACGAGGGAGATTGGTTTATAATATTTCTACGGATTGTCGAATGTCTTCGAGGCGGCTTGCCGGATAAGGGAGGTTTTTGAATTGACCACGACCAAGAAGAAGATCGATATCAACGAAATGCTGGAAGAAGTCCTGGTCCGTGGGGCTTCCGACCTACACATAACCGTGGGAGCACCACCGGTCATGCGCATCAACGGCGTACTGCAGCGGATCGAGGAGTACCCCAGGCTTACCGGCAACGACACGCGGGACATGATCTACAGCATCCTCACGGCCCGCCAGAGGGAGCAGCTGGAAGCCAACCTGGAATACGACCTCTCCTACTCGGTGCCGGGCAGCGCCCGGTTCAGGGTCAACGCCTACTTCCAGAGAAACAGCCTGGGCGCCGCCTTCCGCATCATCCCTTATCGCATCAAGACGGTGGAGGAGCTAAACATGCCTCCGGTAATCAAGGACCTCACCCAGTTGCCACGCGGTTTCGTCCTGGTCACGGGGCCCACCGGCCAGGGCAAATCCACCACGCTGGCCGCCATTATCGACCTGATCAACGAGACCCGCAACGACCACATCATCACCGTCGAGGACCCTATCGAGTTCCTCCACGTTCACAAACGCTGCATCATCAACCAGCGCGAAGTCGGCGCGGACACCCATTCTTTCGGCAATGCCTTGAAGTATGTATTGCGCCAGGACCCCGATGTTATCCTGGTGGGTGAGATGCGAGACCTGGAAACCATATCCACCGCTTTAACCTCGGCGGAAACCGGCCACCTGGTATTCGCCACCCTGCATACCCAGGATGCCCCCCAGACCATCGACCGCATCATCGACGTCTTCCCCACCTACCAGCAAGCGCAAGTGCGCATCCAGCTCGCGGGCACGACGCAGGCCATCATCACCCAGCAGCTCCTGCCTACACGTGACGGCAAGGGCCGGGTTCCGGCGGTGGAGATCATGATCGCCACCTCGGCCATCCGCAACATGATCCGGGAAGGCAAAACCCACCAGATCTACTCAGCCATGCAGGCGGGCGGACAATATCGCATGCAGACTATGGACCACTCTATCGCCGCTCTCTACAAGAACGGCATCGTATCTTTCGAGGTAGCCATGGCCCGCTGCGCCAACCGTGACGAGATGCAACGTCTGATCGGCTGATCGGGAGGCAAACCTGGATGTCCGATGTGGCACTTGACGTCAAGAGCCTGGGCAAGAGCTATCGCATAGGTTTTCACAAGGAGCGCCGTCAGGCCTTGAACGGGCTGAGCTTCACTCTGCCTGCCGGAAAGGTGATGGGCTTGCTGGGCCCCAACGGAGCGGGTAAAACCACCACCCTCAAGATAATCATGGACTTCCTCGTTCCAGACGAAGGGGAGGTGCGCATCTTCGGGGACGACTGGCGCGAGCCCCGGGCGCGGCAGCGCATGGGGTTCCTGCCGGAACAGCCGTATTTCTATTATTACCTGACGCCCAACCGTATCCTGCGCTACCTGGGCAGGCTGATGTACATGCCGGATCCCGAGATTGACGTGCGTGTCTCCCACCTACTGTCTCTAGTAGGGCTTTCCAGGGAGCGCGACCTGGCACTCAGCCGTTTCTCCAAAGGTATGCTGCAGAGGCTGGGCATCGCCCAGGCGCTGTTAAACCAGCCCTCGCTGCTGATCCTGGATGAACCCTCCACCGGGCTTGATCCCCTGGGAAAGATGGAGGTCCGGAAGATCCTGCAGGATACCAGTGAGCAGGGGACCACCATTCTTTTAAGCTCCCACCAGCTCTCCGAAGTGGAAGAGATATGCGACCACCTCTGCATCATCGACCGGGGCAGGGAGGTGGCCCAGGGCTCCATATCCGACCTGCTGGGCCGGGAGGAGACTTATCAGGTCACCCTGGATGGAGAAGAAGAACTGGAGGCAGAAAAGCTCGAGCTGCTGGGGGCCAGGAAGACGGAAGGCGCTCCCGGGTTCATCGTGCCCCGCCCCAATCTCGATCTATTCCTGCGGGAACTGTCGACGAAGCCGGCGCGCATCCTCGAGGTCAAGCCTCGAAGGATCACCCTGGAGGAGTATTTTCTGGCGCACGTCAGCAGCAGGAGGGAAAGGGAATGAGGCTCCGGGCTTTCACCGCCATCGTGCGCAGCGTCATCGAAGATGCCGTACACCGCAAGCTCTATTATGCGCTGGTGGCCATTACCCTGATACTGGTCCTGATGGTGCCGGTCCTGCCCAGCGCGCGGGTGGGCGTGCAGATAGACCTCATGCGCGACGGCTTCCTCGGCCTCATCTCCCTGATGTCCCTGGTGCTGACCGTGGTCCTGGCGGCAATGGCCATCTCCGTGGAAGTCGAGCGGCGGGCCGTCTACTACATCCTCTCCAAGCCGATCTCCCGCTGGACGTATTACACTGGCCGTTATACCGGGGTGATGCTGGTGATGGCGGTCACCCTGGCCTTCTCCTGGCTGGTGGCGGTGGCTTTTATCTATCTCAAGTTCAACGTCTTCAACCCCGGGCTGTACAAAGCAGTGCTGGCCATATACATGGAGTCGGCCATACTGGCGGCCTTCACCCTCATGCTGACCACCTTCGCCAGCCCGGTGGTCTCCTTCTTCGGGACCACCGCCTTCTACGTGGTCTGCCACCTGAAAGGTGAGTTCCTGCACGACATAATGGCCGACGGTGCCCACAACTTCCTGCTGCGGGGGATAGCCGGGCTCTTCTATTACATCCTGCCCAACCTGAGCTTCTTCAACATAAACGAGACGGTGGCGCACGGGGAGAGGACCTACCCCGTCACCGCCCTGGACATGCTCATGCTGGCCATCCTGGCAGCCGTCTTCTCCACCGTCTTCATCCTCATCGGTGGAGAGATATTCCGGAGGAAGGAGATTTGAGGAAGAGGGCTGTTCTCTGCGTCATCCTGGCCGCTCTTATCCTGGCGGGCTCTTTCGCACAGGTGGCTTTGGGGCGGTCGGACCTGGGCGGCGAGGAAAGCCGGGCCGGCGAGGGGGCTTCCGCCAGCGTCAACTACCTGGACTTTCTCGGTGGTGTCAGGCAGTTCCTGGCCTACGTCCTCTGGATCAGGACGGAAAGCCTCCATCACGGCTATTATGAAAGCCTCAGCTCTGAATCCGAGCTGATCCCGTATTATAAGCTGATAAGCTACCTCGACCCCCACTATATCGACGCGTATTACGTGGGCGGAGCGACCATCTTCTACGCCGGCAGCGAGCAGGAGGCCATAGATTTCACCCTGGAGGGGATAGCCAACAACCCGGACAACGGCGATCTTTACGCCAGCCTGGCCGACCTCTACATGAGGCAGGAAAAATACCAACAAGCCCGGGAGGCCTACCGGGAAGCCATCGGCAAGCGGCTGGAATTCGTGGACATGATGTACCTGACCGCCGGGATCGCCGTGACCAGCAACGCCCTGGGAGACCCGGCCGGAGCCATTGCTGCCCTGCGGGAGCAACTGGACTACTACCGTTTGGCCTTGATGCGTGAAGGGCTGGACCAGGCCGCCAGGAAGTTCGTTGTCACCAAGATCAATCTTCTGGAGGACCGGATCAGTGAATTGCGGAAAACCATTGCTGAACCTGTTTCCGGGGAGGAAGATCAAGCAGGTGACTAGAATAAACAAAGAAACCGTTGCGGCCCTGAAAATTCTGTTGATTTTGTAAACTATTGACAAAAGTGATATTATTGGTTTAGATGTTAACTAAAGTTCCTTTGCGCCAGGGCCGATTACCTATCTAAAATGTGTTTGAAAGGGGATGTAAAGGCGCATGGCAGATACTTATTCCTATAGGGTGAGAGACCGCCAGGGAAAGATCATAACCGGCACCCTGGAAGCGGACAGCGAAGCCAACGTATCGCAGCGGCTGCGCCAGATGGGCTACTTCGTCATCGGGGTAGACAAGGAAAAGGCAGCCATGGGCAAGAAGGAACTCCACATCTTCAAGCCCAAGGTCAAGGGCAAGGACGTAACGGTATTCACCCGCCAGTTCGCGACCATGATCAATGCCGGCCTGCCGCTGGTAAAATGCCTGGCCATTCTGGCCGAGCAGACAGACAGCCCGGTACTGGCCAGCGTCGTGCAGGATGTCCAGCACGAGGTGGAGATGGGCCGTTCCCTGTCCGAGGCCATGAGCAAGCACCCCGACACCTTCAAACAGCTTTATACCAGCATGGTCAAGGCCGGCGAGATCGGCGGCGTGCTCGACGACGTCCTGCTGCGTGTAGCCCTGACCCTGGAGAACGAAGACAACATCAGGCGTAAAATAAAATCAGCCATGACCTACCCCATCGCCATGCTGGGTATCTCCATGCATCTGCTGGTAGTCATGCTGGTAGTGGTGGTCCCCACCTTCGTGAACATGTTCGAGCAGATGGGGGCGACGCTGCCGGCACTGACCAAGTTCATCATCAACCTGAGCAACTTCATCAAGAGCCTAGCCGGCCTGGTCTTCTACTTCGTGGTAGGCTTCAGCATCTATTTCTTCAGGAGATGGAAGAAAACCGATAGCGGCAGAAGGAAAGTGGACGCTTTCAAGCTGAAAATGCCGGTGTTCGGCACGCTCTTCCACAAGATGGCCATGTCCCGGTTCTCCCGTACCCTGGGAACCCTGGTCTCTTCCGGCGTACCCATCCTGCAAGCCCTCGAGATCACCTCCGAGACCGTCGGGAACAGGCTGGTCGCGGATGCCGTCGAAAGCGTTCGCATGGGCGTCAAGGAGGGAGAGTCCATCGCACAGCCGCTGGCAACTAACCCGCTGTTCCCACCCATGGTCACCCAGATGCTGGCCATCGGCGAAGAGACCGGGGCGTTGGATACCATGCTCAACAAGGTCGCCGACTTCTATGACTCCGAGATCGAAGCAGCGGTGGAGTCTCTGACCTCCCTGATGGAGCCCCTGATGATGGTCCTCCTGGGAGGGGTTGTCGGAACCATCGTCATCTCCCTTTACATGCCCATTTTCTCCCTCATCGGCCAGTTCGCCGGCGGCAGCTAGATGGGTCTAGTCTCACCAGAAGACGAAAAATACCCTAAAGGTATTTCCTGGCAAGCCCGATATTGTTATTAAAGAAAGTGAACAGGAAAGAGATTGTGACGGGAGGAGGTGAAAGAGATATGAAAAAGCAGGAAGGGTTCACCCTCATCGAGTTGATGGTCGTTATTCTTATCATCGGTATCCTGGTAGCCATTGCCGTGCCGGTGTTCTTCAGCGCGCAGAGCAATGCGGAGGAAGGCGCCTGCAAGGACAACCTGAGGACCATCGACGGCTGCGTAATGCAGTACCGTGCCGGGGCTGACGATTACTCACTGGATTCCGGTGACTACGTGCCCGAGCTCCTCAAGGACTGGCCGGAGTGCCCCGCTGGCGGCACCTATGAGATCGTTACCGGCACTCCGCCGTACGCGGTCTGTGATCTGGGACACACTTATGGCGATTAAGAGCTGATGAGTGTGAAGAACGGTTATTGAAGGAAGGGCCCCATTTAGGGGCCTTTTCTGTTTGAAGGCTAGAGGGAGGAGGTGAAAGAGATATGAAAAAGCAGGAAGGGTTCACCCTCATCGAGTTGATGGTCGTTATTCTTATCATCGGTATACTGGTAGCCATTGCCGTGCCGGTGTTCTTCAGCGCGCAGAGCAATGCGGAGGAAGGCGCCTGCAAGGACAACCTTAGGACCATCGACGGCTGCGTCATACAGTATCGGGCGGGGGCTGACGATTACTCCCTGGATTCCGCCGACTACGTGCCCGAGCTCCTCAAGGACTGGCCGGAGTGCCCCGCTGGGGGCACCTACGAAGTCGTAACCGGCACGCCGCCGTACGCGGTCTGTGATCTGGGACACACTTATGGCGATTAAGAGCTGATGAGTGTGAAGAACGGTTATTGAAGAAAGGGCCCCACCCAGGGGCCCTTTTCGATGCCAGGGATTTTGTCACCTGCCCTCCTTATAATTGGGCCAACATGTTACCTGCTATCTTTTTTTCAGTGGTTCTGTTCCTGCTGGGCTCGGCCATCGGCAGTTTCGCCAATGTCGTGATCTACCGGGTTCCTCGCGGCCTGTCCGTGGTCAAGCCGAGGTCGTTCTGCCCGGGTTGCGACACGCCCATCGAATGGTACGACAATATACCCCTGCTGAGCTGGCTGTTACTGCGCGGACGCTGCCGCCGTTGCGGTTGCCGCATCTCCCCCGTATACCTCCTGGTCGAGTTCACCAACGCGGCCATGTACGTGGCGGTCTTCGCCCATTTCGGGTTCGGATGGGACGCCTTCCTGCCGCTCTATCTCTTTTTCGTCACGGTGACCCTGATGGTCGGCATGATCGACCTGAAGGAGCTGATAATCCCCAATGCCATCATCCTTCCTTCCCTTCTGATCGCCGTGGTCTACGTGGGAGTGATCGCCCTGGTCCGTTGGGACAGCCAGGTCCTGGTGGAACAGGGGGCCGGCCTGCTCATCGGCGGGGGGCCGCTGGGCCTGATCTCTCTGCTGTATCCGAAAGGGATGGGCATGGGTGACGCCAAGTTGATGGCATTTTCAGGCGTTGTGCTGGGCTGGGACGTCATCCCCGCGCTCTTTCTCGGTTTCCTTCTGGGAAGCATTGCGTCAATCCCACCAATTCTTACAGGGAAAAAGGAGTGGAAGTCGAAGATACCATTTGGACCGTATCTGATCGCAGGAAGTTGGATATCGATATTTGTGGGGGGGTGGATAATCGAGCTATATCGCTCAATGATGCGGTAGTAAAATAAACTATTGACAACTACTGATATTAAATTATAATAGTGTATAGTAATGTTGAAGAATGTAAATTGTGCTAAAGGATGTAACTGTAGTTGACGAAAGATAGTATTGACAATTTGAATAGATTCGTGTTAGTTTAAGATTCTCTCATTACGGCATGTGATCGGTTCGGGTTTTTCATACGAGGCGAAGGTAAAATAGATCGGGCATTGTACCAGCTCACATCGACAAGAACGTGGAGTTGAGAGATGAGAGAAAAGATTAGCAACAAACTGCTGACGGTGAACGAAGTGGCCGATATACTAAGGGTATCCAATATGACGGTCTACCGCCTGGTAAAGGGAGGCCAGATCCCGGCCATTCGTGTAGGCAAGAATTACCGGATCAAAGAGAGCGATGTCAATAAATACCTCACCAAGGGTTCGTGAGGACGCCGATAGCGGGGGATGATGATGAGTCCAAAGAAGAAGACGACTGCAATTGGCCTGGACATCAGCAATAGCTCGGTCAAGGTCTCGGAGGTCGAGATCGACCGGGGAGATGCCATTCTATCGAACCTGGGGTTCATCCAACTCCCTGAAGGCGTGATCCGTGACGGCGAGATCGAGGACCCGGAGTCCCTTTCCAACCTGCTCAAGGAGCTCTGGACCCGGTCCGGCTTGAAAGGGAAAAAGGTCATCCTGGGAATCGCCAACCAGAAGGTGATAGTCCGCCCCATCGAACTGCCGTACATGGAGAGGGAAGAGCTGGATTCGGCTCTCCGCTTCCAGGTGCAGGAATTCATACCCATCCCCACCGAGGATGCCGTCCTTGATTTCGAAGTCATCGAGGAGTTCATGACGGCCGAAGAAGAACGGATGCTCACGGTGCTTCTGGTGGCAGCCCACCGGGACATGATCCAGAGCTTCGTCGGGGTCCTGCAGAGCGCCGGCCTGGTGCCGGTGGCGATCGACCTCAAGGCGTTCGCCCTGCCCCGCTCCCTCATCAAGAGAGAGGTGCAGCTGATGGAAGAGGCGGGGGAGGAAGAGAGCGTCTGCATCGTCAATATCGGAGCCGGTATCACCAATATAGTCATTCTCAAGGACCGGATACCCAGGTTCGCGCGCTTCCTGCTGCGGGGAGGGAACGACTTTACCTCCATCATCATGGACCGCATGAACATGGATGCAGGAGAAGCGGAAGAGATCAGGACCGGCAAACAGGTCCACGAAGAGGCGAACAAGATACTCCAGCAGGAGATCTTCAATTTCGTCGGTGAAGTCCGTCGATCCATCGATTACTATGTCGCGCAGACCCAGGAGAGAAACCTCTCGAAGGTCATTCTCTCCGGAAGCGGGTCAAAAACCCTCAACCTCTCTCAGGAGATGAACCGCGGGCTGCGGATTCCGGTGGAGATGGGGAAACCTTTCCAGAATCTCCAGATGGGCAAGCTTCCCTTCGCGGCTGAAGAGCTGGCCGACATCGAACCTTCAGTTGCCGTCTGTATCGGCCTTGCCCTCAGAGAGGTGATGGAATAATGACGCGCATAAACCTGCTTCCTCCCGAGATAAAGGGAAAGGCCGAAAGGGTAAACCTCATTCCCTGGATCGTTATATCGCTGCTGGCGGTAGTGGTACTGGTGGGAGTGGGCTGGCTCTTCTTCCATAACCAGGTTACCAGTAAGGAGGCAGATCTCAAGGACCAGGAAGCCGAGTTGCAGGAACTTCAGAAAAAGGTCGAGGAGCCGCTCCAGGTCTATGAAGAGCAGGCTGCCGAACTCCAGAGCATCCAGGATCTTTACGCAGCCTGTAACGTCGGCAGGGTCGGCTGGGCGAGCATGCTGAACGACCTGGCACTTTATGTGCCTGAAGGTTTGACTACCGCGAGCAATTCGCGCGCACCGGCCATCTGGCTGACCAGCCTGAATATCGATGCGACGCCACTCGAGGGAGGAGCCGAGACTAGTTCGTCACCCTCGATAACCATGACTGGATACGCTGCTCCGGCCTGGCTCTGCATTCAAACATGGCTGCCCCGGGCCAGCGACTTCAAGGCTCACGGCTTTCTTGACGCCTATCCCTACTACTACTATTTCCGTGGCCAGCCAAAGGTAGCTGAATTCTATGTCAGGCTGCAAAACATGGAGGAATGGAGCAACCTGTGGATAGTGAGTTCCACCCAGGAGCCGGTGACCATAACGGTGCAGCACGAAGAAGTGGACGAAAACGGCACCCAGACCGTTGTGGATGAATCTTATCAGGACTGGGCCATCGCCTTCGAGATCGATGGTTACTGGAATACTGAAAAGGCGCCATGGGACCTCAAGTCTAAGAATGCCGAAGAAACGGGAACCACCACCGGAGGTAGTGGGAAATGAAAATCAATCCGCGCTTTTACCTGATTATCGTGGTAGTCGTAGCCATAATACTTCTGGCGATCGGAGTGGCGTTTATCGTATTGCCTGAAAAGAACAAAGTCAGCGACCTTGATGGACAGATCAGCAGCGTAAAATCCGAATACAGCAAAGAACAGGGCCGTCAAGCCCAGCTGGAAGCATACAACAAGGACCCTGAGCAGTTCACGCGCCAGATCAGCGCCCTGGACGGCAAGATACCCGAGAACGTCGACCTGGCCGACGTCGTCCAGCAGCTGGACTACGCCGCGGAAAAAGCAGGGCTGGATTTCTTCAGCCTTACGCCGGAAATGCCTGTACAGCAGGGAAAGTTCTACGTATCCTCGATCGCAACGGTTTTAAACGGCCGTTATTTCAACATGGTTGAGTTTTTCAACCAGGTTGAAAAACTGCCTCGCTCCATAAAGCCAGTGATCCTGGCCGTCTCGGCCGGCGAAGATACCTTGCCCTACCTGCAAATAACCGTTACTTTCAAGATATTCTTTACAACGCCCAACGGCGTCGAGCTGCTCTTGACCAAGTAGAATCGTATAGCCGAGGTGGATATGATGAAAAGAACCGAAAACAGCGCGAATAGAAAGAAGCAGGAAGCCATGGAGGTCGAGGCCAACAGAAGGATAAGGCTGTTCGGCAGTCTTGCCGTTGCTCTGATAGCGTCACTCCTGTTCCTTTCAACCAGCTTCGGCGACAATGACAACACGACGATCGACAGGTCGCTCGCGCAGTCTTTAGCGCCCGGCCAGAATGCCGGAGCGCTGGAGTCGGATGCCATAGTATCCCGGACGATCGAACAGCACTTCAACATCCAGCTGGTCGAGTCGTCCTATCCGGGAGAGATACCTTATTCGGACGTGTGGGTGTTGAACGACCCCTTCATGCCGCTGATGGGTGATGTGGGGGCGCTGGTCGATAACGAAGGGACACTGGACTCAAAACTAGGCTTGATACTGAACCGTGATCTGGACGAGGGAACGGCAGGTTCATCAACAGCTCCAACCACCACTCCTTCTTCGACCGTACCGGTGACGGCGGAGGTCAGCAGCGGGCAGGTCATACTGGTTCAGGACATCTTCGAGAGCCGCGGCATCAAATACGCCAAGATAAAGGTCGGGGACACGAGCTACGAGAACATAAAAGCGGGCGTGAGCTTCGGCAACAATTATAAGATCGTAGAGTTCAAGTCCAGCACCGTTCTCGTGCTGATGTGCGGAGACGAGACCTACGAACTGCAGAAAGGCCAGCTGAGAAGGATCTGAAAACCGGAAAACGCTAGGCGGGGCGGCATTACCGGTAATGCCGCCTTATTATTTTGGAGGAGCTTGTTAAGTGAGGTTTCTTGACGCGGGAGAGTCGCACGGACGCGGCGTCTGCACCATCGTTGAAGGTTGCCCGGCATCCCTGGGGGTGCGGCATGAGTACATCGATGAAGAACTGGATCGCCGGCGGCGCGGTTATGGACGCGGCAAGCGTATGGCCATTGAAGGGGACCGGGTGGAGATTTTGAGCGGAGTCCGTCACGGAAACACGCTGGGAAGCCCCATCACTTTATGGGTTGAGAACCGGGACCACGCCAACTGGCTCGAGCTGATGGGGGCAGAACCCCGGGAGATGGGGAAGACAGGGAAGAAAGTCACTGCTCCCCGGCCCGGACATGCCGACCTGGCGGGAGCACAGAAATATGGCACCAGGGACATCCGGGACATCCTGGAGAGAGCTTCGGCCAGGGAAACCGTGGGCAGAGTATGCGCCGGCAGCGTGGCCAGGCTCATCCTGCGCCGGCTAGGGATCGAGGTACGCTCACACGTACTGTCCATCGGAGGCATTGCGGCTGACCTGAACCGGGCCCCCGGACTGGAGGACCTGGCTAAAGCGGAAGAAAACGATCTGCGATGCCTGGACGAGAGTGCGTCGCGGGAGATGATAAAGAGTATCGACCAGGCGGCCGAAGCGGGGGATACTTTGGGCGGTGTTTTCGAGGTGCTTGCATTCAGCGTGCCCCCCGGCCTCGGGAGCCATGTTCACTGGGACCGGCGGCTGGACGGATTGATGGGGCAAGCGCTATTGTCCATCCAGTCCGTGAAAGAAGTAGGGATAGGAGACGGCCTTACTCTCGCGCTGTCTCCAGGGAGCTCTTCTCTGGACCTGATTGCTTACACCCGGGGCGAAGGGTTTCACCGCCTGGAAAACCACGGCGGCGGCATAGAGGGCGGTGTAAGCAACGGCGAGACTATACGGGTTCGGGCGGCCATGAAGCCCATACCTACCCTTGGCAAGCCCGCTCCTACCGTGGATATCGAGACGAAAGAAGCAGCCGGGGCATTACCCGAGCGCTCCGATGTCTGCGCGGTCCCTGCCGGGGGGGTCGTGGCCGAGAGTATGGTTGCCTGGGTCCTGGCCGACGCCTTGCTGGAGAAGACCGGGGGCGACTGCATGGAAGAAGTGGAAAGCAGGTACCGCCATTACCTGGAAACACTGAGAGCCTTCTGAGGCGCGGGGTGCACCTGATTCTCATAGGCTTCATGGGGACCGGAAAGAGCAGCGTGGGCAGGGACCTGGCTGACCGCCTGGGAATGCCTTTCGCGGACACGGACTCCAGGGTGGAGGAAGACACGGGCATGACGGTGGCTGACATATTCCGGGACCTGGGTGAAGAAACCTTCCGGGATAAGGAGGGCGAGGTCATCCACGGCCTGATCGAAGAAGCTCCGAAAGTCGTCTCCTGTGGAGGCGGAGCGGTACTGCGGGCCGGCAACCGGGTGGCCCTTCGAAACTCGGGAGAAGTGTTCCATCTCCTGGCATCACCGGAGGCGATACTGCGCCGGCTCGAAAAAGACAATACCCGCCCCTTACTGGCGGGAGACGGGCGGCTTGACAAGATCAGGAAGATGCTCGAAGAGAGAGAACCGTATTACCGGGAGACAGCCGACCATTCCATCGATACGGACGGCAGGGAACCCGGGGAAGTAGCGGCGGAGATCGAGGAAATATGGAGAAGATCGCGGTAAACCTGCCGGGACGAGAGTACGACGTAACCATCGGCTCGGGCATGCTGGAGCACCTGTCTGGTTCGGTGACAGGCCTGGCCGGATGCCGGAAGGTCGTTCTGATCAGCCACACTACATTGGAGAAGAAGCACCGCCGTCAATGGAGCGAACTGGCTGAACGGCTGGGGGCGGGAGGGCGGAGTCTCCACCCGGTGCTTTTCCCGCCCGGTGAAAAACACAAGAACCTCAACACCGTCAACCGTATATACCGTGAAATGCTGGGCCTGGGGGTGGAACGCTCCGACGCCCTGATAACCTGGGGCGGGGGAGTAGCGGGCGACCTGGGCGGATTCGTTGCCGCTTCCTATCTGCGCGGGATCAGATACTTCCAGGTGCCGACCACTCTCATGGCCATGGTGGATTCAAGCATCGGGGGTAAGGTGGGAGTGGACATGCCTCAGGGGAAGAATCTGGTGGGGTTTTTTTACCAGCCGGCCGGCGTCTTTTGCGACACCGCCCTCCTTTCCACCCTGCCGGAGCGGGAATATGTCTCAGGCTTCGGAGAAGTGGCGAAATATGCCATGGTATTCGACCCTGCCTTTCATGCCTGGCTGAAGGAGAAGGGGACGGCGCTCCTGGATCGGCGGGAGGTGGAGCTGGTCAGGGCCATATCGGCTTGCGCCGCCATCAAAGCCAGGCTCGTCGAGGAGGACGAGCGAGATATGAGTGGGCGCCGCATCCTGCTGAACTACGGGCACACCTTTGCCCACGCGCTGGAAACGGCCACGGCCTTCTCTTCTTTCCTGCACGGGGAAGCCGTGGCGGTGGGAATGCGCATGGCCGCGCGACTGTCGGAGTCACTCGAGTTGGCCGGAAGAGGGCTTTATCTGAATCATATGGAATTGCTGAGAAGCCTGGGCCTGACCGGCCTGATACAACAGGGGCCTGACGCGGAAGGGCTTGCCGGGGACATGGTGAAAAGCATGTCCTTCGACAAGAAGCGGGAAGAAGGAGGACTGCGCCTGGTGCTGCTCGAGAACATCGGCCAACCTGTGACTTTATGCCGGAACCCGGACCGGGAGATGGTCTCAGCCATCCGGACGGTCCTGGAGGAGGATGCCGGGATCATCGAGGAAAGGGGTGACGGGAAGTGGGCTCATTGAAGGTGATGCTGTTGAACGGCCCGAATCTCAACCTGCTGGGAGAGCGGGAGCCGGAACTTTACGGCCTGGTTTCCTGGGTGGAGATGGAGGAAGGGCTTTTCCGCCGGGCAGAGGAACTGGGATGCGAGATCGACATCCGCCAGAGTAATCATGAAGGAACCCTGGTAGACTGGCTGCAGGAAGCCCGGGAAGGTTATGCGGGAGTGATACTGAACCCCGGAGCCCTGACCCATTACAGCTATGCCCTGCATGATGCGGTGCGCGCTATCTCCGTTCCGGTGGTGGAGGTGCACCTCAGTAACATCTTCTCCCGGGAGGAGTGGCGGAGCAGGTCGGTGATATCCCCGGCGGCATACGGCGTGATCAGCGGTTTCGGGCACCTTTCCTACCTGCTTGCACTGGAGGCGATATTACAGGGAAAAAAGCTGTAAGAAATAATATACTAATATAATAGGGATAGTGTAAGAATATTGATAAAACCGCCATTGAACAGGTATTATAATTTGAGCGTAACATAAACGTAACATACTTTGCACAGCTTTTGCATTGCTATATATTGATTGAGCTAAAGGAAACAGAGTGATCGTGACGATAAAAGTACTGGTTAGAGCGGAAACGGAGCGGCTTTTCAGGCAAGTCTACCCACAAAAGGCCTATCAGGCGAAATGGTAAAATATAGGTAATGGTTGGATATAAACCGGGGGAGGAAAACGTGATCGAGAAACTGTCTGCCAGGTCCAGGGAAGAAAGCGGATTCACCCTGGTCGAACTGATAGCCTACATCCTCATTCTTTCCATCATCAGCGGCCTCGCGGTATTCAACTACATGAACATGCGGGAAACCAGCCAGCTCAACGCCGCGGCCGAACAGGTCAAGGCAGCCATGGACAATGCGGTGAACCTGGCCGTCAACCAGAATCGCACGGTTACATTGACCTTCAACGATAGTAATAACACCTACGAGGTGAGCACTTCGTATGTCGATCCCTACGGCACGACTATCACTACCTCGGAACAACCGCCCGCCGGTGTTTCCTATGACGAAGAGGGCGGCAAATACATCAACAAATTACTGGATGGCCAGTCTGATTTGAGCATCGAAAGCGCAGCTACCATCGTCATCCAGCCTCAGGGCGTCCTCATGAACATCACACCCGCGTCGGTTACGATAAGTTGTGGTGGTAAATCCAAGACGGTAAGCATCAACGAACTGGGTAATGTCACATATTGAGTGGAAGGGTGAGACAGATGAAGCGCTGGAAAAGGATGCTCAGAAAGACGATGACGCCTGGGCGCAACCAGGGAGGCTTCAGCATCGTTGAAGTGCTCGTAGCCGGGCTGGTGCTGACCATGGTCACCCTGCCCCTGATGCAGCTCTTTGGTACTTCCATCAGGTTATCTTCCACGGCCGCGGACCTGAACAAGGCCGAGGTGTGCCTGCGCAACTACTCGGAAATCGTCTGGTCAAGGTCGTTCTACACGCCCTACAACTCAGAAGTAGGGGAAACGGATATGGACGATTTCTACTGGGAAGCGGTCTCCGGGTCCAGGGGCCTCGATAACTCGTGGGACGACCAGTACGAAGTCGAGGTCAAGGATTACGATCAGGATCCCTATCCCCAATTCCGCATTACCGTCAACATGGCCTTCCTCAATGACGACATGACCCTGGCGTCCATGTGGGGATACTGGGGGCCAAAAGGCAAGAGCAGCACCTACGCCAGCGCCAATACCGACGATCCGAGTGACGATACGAACATGCCCATCAACCTCATCAAGTTCGAGGTGAAGGCTTACTACATGGATGACAACGGAGCGGAGAAGAGCAATTCGACCACGTCGGTCATGACGCGGACCCAGGCCCAGGCCAACCTGGGCGTATCCGCGATCGAGGTTATCAGCCAGGGCGGGGATACGAGCAAGCAGGGCTCCACTTCCAACTCCGCGCCGCATAACGTCAACAGCATACCCTTGAAGATAACCGGATACGGGTTCGATGCCAGCAGCACGGCCTGCTTGACGATGCAGGGTCACGATGACATCCCGATCACCCTGACGGATACCAGCGAGGTGCAGGACGGCATTCTGTGGGGGTCCGTCAACCTTGCGAGCGTCAACAATCTCGAGACCATGCCCTGGGCGAGTTTCGGCAGCTACGCCGAGCCGGGGGGATGGGATGTGAGGCTCGACAAGGAATCGGCTTATGCCATACTCTACCAGGGATTCGTGGTGGAGTTCCCCGAACCCGTGATAGATGAGGCCGTGAGCAGCGAGACCAACGGGGAGATCTTCCCCGTCACCGCGGAGGGTAATTTCCAGGATGTCGCCGGAAGTGTAGGCAGTTTCGCGGCTACCATCAAGGGCAATCCCATACTGGCCTGGAACAGCAGCGCGACGTACCCCGTCCGCCTGCGGCGATGCTATGCGGTGATGCAACTGGTCTGGTGCAATGCCGACGGTACCGTAGACCGCACCAGGGTGATCCAGGACCGCTACCTGAGCAAGGAAGACATCCAATCCACCCCGACCAGCATCGTCAGCGGCAATAATTACACGGGCGGCGCGGACAGCGACACCATCACCGACCAGTTCAACCTCAGGGGACGTTCGACTGAAGGCTGGGACTACCCCTTCGAGAAGACCGTGGTGGATGAAGATGGCGTCGTCACGACCAAGAATTACCAGCGGTACTACGTCGAGGTCTGGAACTGCCGGGACTACGACAGGGTCGGGCAACTCGGGGACAGGGTGGGTATCTCCACGTTCTATGTCGACGTGGAGGAGCCGCAGCTGAGCGTCTATCGTATGTACGACACGAGTGTTTATACTGCTTTTGGCGGGTTCAGGCGCAACTGGGGCTTCAAGAACAAGACGTACAACCTGACCATCGAGGGCAAGAGCCTGGACGTGCAGGATAACTGGGACGAGGTAAAGGTCTACCTCGGGGCGGCGGGAATCGTGGACATGCCCTTGCCGTCGGTGGGATACGACCCTGAGACCTGGGAGCCTATCGACGAATGGGGAGGCACGCTGCCGGAGTACGTCGCGGCAGGTGACATCCAGTACCTGAGCTCCGATCTGATTGAGGCGAACTTCAACCTTAACGGGTTCAACGCGCAGGTATCGCCTTCCGAGTGCTGGCTGTACCTGTATAATACCGTGACACACCAGCAGGCCTATCTGGATGCCGTTATGGACAGCACGACGACATACGCCTACCTGGTGCGCAACAAGCCGACGATCACTACTATCAGGAACACTGCAACCGGTGCTAATTCCGGCTGGTACTATAACTACTACGACCTGGGGCTGGCGGTGACCGGCACCGGGTTCCTGCCTACGGACAAGGTCTACTACCAGAAGAACGACGGCACCGGGACGCGTTACGAGATCGGGGTAGGTGACGGGGAAGCGGCAGCGGCCATTACGACGACAACCGTGGCGGGAGAACTCAATCTCATCCAGGTCCCCTGTGTGGTTGGCGGGACTCTGTATAAACTATGGGTCGTGGACCCTTACGAGCCAGGGGAGTACGTGGGGTCGACCTTCACGGTGCAATATGGCGCACCGACACTTCTTGCCGCCAGCTCCGGCGCGGTGACCATAAGGTATTACTACTGGCTTTTCGCGAACAACTACTACTATACTGTCGAAACGGCGTCCGCCAAAGCCTGGGGCAAACGTTATGGTGACATCAAGATGATGCTCAAGGGCAAGGGTTTTCTCGACTCCACTACGGGCTCCAATACCAGTATCAACATAGAAGCTGACGGCAGCAACGGGGTGGACATGACCGGGCAGTATGTGGCGATCGTCGATCGCGTCAACCACAGTGTGCTGCTCTACACGGTGCCCGACAGCACACTGGCGAACTGGAACAGCCACGGTTCTTTCAGCCCGAACTGGAACGTGAACTCCGGCACGGGCGACTACGACATCACCTTGACGAATAGTATCGACAGTCAGTCTACGCCGTACACCAACCGGTGGACGATAAAGAGTCTGACCTCTGGTAACCCGAGCGGGCAGACATGGTAGGGGAAGTGAGGATATGAAAGACGCGAAAGTGAACAGGTTCCAGGCGGTCAAGGCAGGTTGCCGGGAGCGGCTGGCGCGAGAGGATGCCTTCTCCATAGCCGAGCTGCTGGTCGGGATAATGCTCCTGTTCGTGCTCACCTACGCCGCCTTCAACTTCTCGCAGACCGGGGTCTCTCTGACCAGGACGACCATGTACAATGCCGAGATCAATCAGGAATGGCGCCAGGCCATGGATAAGATGACCTGGCAGATGAGAGTGGCCCATTACTTCGTGCCGGGAGGGTGCGTGCCGGGCGGGAGCAGCGTCAGCTTCTACGCGTATGCCGATGCGACCCAGACCCGCCTGATCACTTTCACGCTGAACGGGACCGAACTGCAGGTCTCCCAGGCGGAAGGGGAAGCCGCGGAAACCATCGTCACTGACGTAGAGAGCCTCGCCTTTAGTTACTACGATGCGGACGGCAAAATAATAACCGCGTACGAAACCGGAGAAGATGGCGTAGTCGATACCACCGTTATCGAGCGCGTGGAGATCAACATGACCATCACGCGCGGCTACCAGATCGCGGTAGGCTCAGGCTCGGAAGGCCACAGGATGTATGAATCCGACCAATACGTGACCACCTCAGGAACTGAATCGGTGTCCATCCGCAACCAGCTGGCAGTGTACCCATAAAGGGAGTGATGGAAGATGAGAGGCTACATGAGAAGATACAAGAGGATCACGCAGGCGCGGACGCCGGCTCGAGAAGGCCGGACGGGGACAGTTGAGCGGAGTGAAGAGGGGTTTGCCATGGTCATGGTGCTCTTTATCATCTCCATGCTGGCCGTTCTGGGCGCTACGGCAATGATCATGGCCCTCTACTCCCTGATGAACGCCCAGGGCCTCATGGCGTCCGGCAAGGCTTTCGACGCAGCCGAGAGCGGCATATCGGCGGCTCATGCCGAGTTGTCCAGGGAACTGGTGCCCGTTTCCGGAAAGACGATCCCCGAGGATCCGGACGACCCGCGCCTCGACGCCAACCCTTACTTCATCGCCACCATCGAAAACAGCGATCCCCTCAACGGCTCCAAGGACTGGACGATCACTTCCACGGGCACTTACACCAATGACGACGGCACGACCTTCACCCGCAAACTGGAGGAGAAGGTGGCTTTCGCAGGGACCGACAAGTATTTCGATGCCCTGAATTACGTGCTCTTTTCCGAGTCCGGAACCATATACCTCGATTCCGGGGGCTTGTTGGGCTACACGGACTTCAAGGTCAACGGCAACGTCTACGGCAGGAACCTGGATTTTCTCAATGAAAAACTGATCCTGGGCTTCGGCGTGGGGTTGCAGATCAACGGTAACGTCTACGCCAGGGATTACTGCCACCTGAGGGCGTTTTCCGGCATAGCCGCCAGCTCGGCGGTGAGGGTGACCGGGGGCAGTTCCTTCGACTCGGCCCAGTTCGAGGCCCTCGGGGAGGGTGTCTTTGCCGGCGGGGAGATAGACCTGGACGCCGAGACATGGCTTCTGGCATCTTCCTACATAACCATTGACGGCAACTGCATCGCCGGAGGTGACCTGGATACGGCCGATATCGACAATCCCATCTCGATATTCGGGATAAAGCTCGGCGGCTACCTGACCATCCTGGGCACTAGAAGCGAATATCAGGGCAGCAGCATCGTGCCCGAAGTCGTCCTGCCCGAGCCTGACTGGGACTGGTACCGCGCCCAGGCCAAGATACAGGACGTCTGGGCGGAGGATAACGGGTATTCCGAGAAGCACTATTTCAGCTCCGACGACAGTGCCCAGTACTGGAATAGTTCCAACGGCGGGACCGCCACTCCTGACCCCATAGAGATCAACGAGTCCACCCAGGCCCTCTTCAACGGCTGGATATGTTTCAGCGAGGGCAACCTGTTGATCGACAGTACGGATCTGAAGGCCAACACCAAGGGGGTGTTCGTGGCGCTGGGGGACGTCACCATAAATTCCGGCTGGTGGATGGAGGAGAATTGCGAGTATCAGGTTATCGCCCAGGGCAAGGTCAGGTTCAGCAGCGGCATCGACTGGAACCTGTCCCCCATGGATACCCTCTTCATCTACTCGGGGTACAACGGCAGCGATTATGCGGTAGACTATCCCCTGCAGTTCTTCAAGGATATCCTGGGACAGATCACCGCCAAGGGCTCGATCATGTTGCGCGACGCGGACCTGTCCCTCTGGACGGGCACCGGCATCACCTATCGCCGGCCTTCCGTGCCGGTCGCCGGTTTCCCCATACCCTTCCAGGTAAAATCGTGGAAAGTCATTCAGTGATCCACGATGTCCGAAGACGGCCATAAAAGGGGCGCGCCCGGAAGGCGCGCTCCTTTCTATGGTAATATACGGGCATGAAGCTAGATCATAATGCCAGGTGTGCCAGGCTGCTGGAAGAGCTGGAGGGGCGGCGTCTGGACGCGTTCCTGCTTGCCGATGCTCCAGGCGTAAGGTATTATACCGGCTTCTCGGGATCCTCCGGTTTTTCGCTGGTGGACGCGGGGGGCGCATGCCTGATCACCGATCCGCGTTATCGTCTGCAAGCGCCGGAAGAAGCGGACCAAGCGGAAATAATTGTATACGAAACCGGCCTCTACGGCACCATCGCGAAGGTCTGCGCCGATAAAGGGTATGGACGTATCGGCTTTGAACCCGCCGCCCTCAGCTGCGCTTTTCTTTCGGCCCTGCGAAAGGAGCTCAAGGGCGGGGCGCGGCTGGTGGCCATGCCCGGCAGGGCATCCAGGCCCCGAGCGTTGAAGGAAGCAGGCGAAGTCGACCTGATGCGCAAGGCGGCCCGCCTCAGCGAAGCGGCTCTAAAGTCTCTACTGGAAAAGAAAGACCTGCTTACCTGGCGCGAGAGGGACGTGGCGGCGGAGATGGAAGCCTGCATGAGAAGGCTGGGGGCGGAGGACCGCGCTTTTCCCACCATCGCCGTGTCCGGGCCCCGCAGCGCCCTGCCGCACGGACGCAGCACTTCCAGCCGTTTGAAGGAGGGCACGGTATTGCTGATTGACTGGGGAGCCGGGTACAACGGCTACCAGGCGGACCTGACCCGTACCATCTGGCTGGGGCGGCCGCGCGGGCGCTTGCGGAAAGCCTACGCTGCCGTTCTCGAAAGCAGGGAAAGAGTGCTTGAGGCCCTGCGTCCCGGTGTGCGAGCCGCGGACATGGACTGCCTGGCGCGCGACACAATCGAAAAAGCCGGGTTTGGCGCCTTCATATCCCATTCTCTGGGGCACGGCGTCGGCCTGGAAGTGCACGAGCCTCCTTACCTCAGCATCAACAGCAAGGAAAGGCTGCGGGAGGGGATGGTCTTCACGCTGGAGCCGGGCGTATACCTGCCGGGCGTGGGCGGGGTCAGGGTGGAAGACATGGTCAGGCTGGACCCGGACGGGCCTCGCCTGCTTACTTCACTGCCCACGGAGATGGAGTATACCTAGAAAGGAAGGAATATGGCTTCGACGGCGGATTTTCGTAACGGCATGACCATAGAGATGGACGGGACCCTTTACAACATCGTCTATTTTCAACACGTGAAACCGGGCAAGGGAGGCGCCTTCGTCCGCAGCCGGCTCAAGAACCTCAAGACGGGGGCGGTGGTCGAGAAGACCTTCCGCGCCGGGGAGAAGGTGGAGCAGGCGATGCTGGACAAGCGCAAGATGCAGTACCTGTACGAGGAGGGCGGGAGTTACCATTTCATGGACAACGAGACCTTCGACCAGATGGCCGTCACCGCGGATGACCTGGGGGAGGCGGTCCGCTTCCTCAAGGAAGGGACCGTGGCGGAAATCTCCTTGTACGAGGGCAAACCGATCGGGGTGGAGCTGCCCTTCTTCGTGGAGCTCGAGGTAGTGGAAGCCGCTCCGGGAGTGAAAGGCGACACCGCCAGCGGGGGCACCAAGCCTGCCGTGCTGGAGACCGGCGCCACGGTCCAGGTGCCCCTGTTCATGGAGGCTGGGAACGTTATCAAGGTGGACACTCGCACCGGAGAATACATGGAGCGGGTTACCTGAGGGCTAGTGAAAGGGGACGGTGTCGTGGGAGAGGAGAGTTTCAAGCTGCATGCCGGCATACTGGAACTGATCGCCGGGATGGCCCTTCTTAAGCTGGAGGGCGGGAGCGGGAGCGGTCTGCGCATGGACCACCCGGAAGACCGCCAGAAAAAGAAAAACCTTGTCAAAGGGGTTAAAGTAACTTCCGAGGGGGAGAAACTGAGCCTGCTCCTCGACCTTAACGTCGATTACGGCCAGGACGCCCTGAAAGTGGCGAGCCGGGCTCAGGAGCTTACCCGCGATGCCCTGGAGGCCATGACCGGATATTCCGTCAGCGAAGTAAACGTCAGCGTGGTCGGGGTCAACGCGCCCTGAAAAGGCGCTGGAGGAGAAGGCAGGTTGAAAGAACGGAGAAAAGCCAGGTACCTGGCGTTGCGCATCCTCTACACCCGGGAAGTGACGGGTGAGTCACTGGATGAGTTGATCGTGTCGCTCCAGAAGGAGCTGTCGGGGGGAGGAGGGCTTCCCTCTTACACGGTTGAGCTGCTGCGCCTCATCGAGGGCCAGAGCAGCCGTATAGACGAGATCATCGAGGGGTATGCCAACCGCTGGTCCATCCAGCGCATGCCCATCATCGACCGCAGCCTGCTGCGCATGGGAATCGCCGAGATACAATTCCGGCCGGACATCCCCCCCAGCGTATCCGTCAACGAATGCGTCGAGCTGGCCAAGCGCTTCTCAACCGAGGAGTCGGGTAAGTTCATCAATGGGGTGCTTGGCCACCTCATCCGTGACATCCAGCCCGAAGCCCCTCCCGAATAAGGCCCGGTGCAAGAAGGTCTTTACGACGAGATGCTTGATTTCAGGGAAGCGGAAACCAGGAGCGGGATAGACTGGAAAAAGTGGGGGCCGCTGCTCCTGTCCTGCGTGGCCGTAGCCGTTTTTCTTTTTCTCCGCCTTCGCAATCTGGGCCATACCCTGAACTGGGACGAGGCGCGGTTCGTCCTCTACAATCGCTCGTTCGTGAGAGGGCTGGACGACTACTGGAGAACCAGCATCAACATCCATCCCCATCTCTACCTGTGGATATGCGCCTTTATGAACAAGGGTTTCAGGGGCGGGGAGAGAAGCTTCGAGCTGGTGTCGGTAGGCTTCTCCCTGGGCACCCTGCTGCTGCTGGGGGACCTGGGCCGCCGCGTCTTCGACCGCTGGACCGGTGCTTTGGCTATGTTCTTTCTGGCGGTTCTGCCGGCATCAACCGTCATCGACACCTGGATCAAGGAAGACGCGGCTGTGGCCTTCTTCATCACCTTGACGGCGTACCTCTTCATGCGTAAGAAGTATGCCTGGAGCGGGATAGCGCTGGGCGCTGCCATGCTGACCAAGGAGACGGGGATCTTTGCCCTGTCGGCCATCGGGGTCTACGCTCTGACCTGCTGGCGTCGTGACGAGGTGATCGGTGCAGCCAAGGCGGGATCGATCGGCGCAGCCATATCCTTCTGGTGGTATTTCTTCGAGAGCAGCTCCGTCAGCTATTTCGGTAGCTTCTTCCTGGGCAACAGGTTCGAGATCACCGACTGGCATCAGCCCTGGCACTACTATGCATCAGGCTTGCCGGAAGACCTGGGCTGGTGCGTTACGATAGTGGCCGTCGTGGGCTTTATCGTCTGCTTCTATCGTCGTTTTCGAGGGGAGAGGGCTTTCATGCTTCCTGTTGCCTGGCTCGTACCCATATATGCCTTTCTCTCCTTCTCTTACGGCAAGCCCTACTGGATGGTGACCGCGGCCCTGCCCGCGGCGGCTCTACTGGCGGCTATCGGGATGGCTGAGACGGTCAGGTGGGTGGGGGGGCACATCTCCCGGGCGCGCCTGGCCAGGGCTGCCCAGGTCCTGCTGGCAGGGGGCCTGTTGACCGCGGCCTTCGTGTCGGCTGCCGTTACCAGCGGCAGCGAGTACAACGCCTCACGCAACAACATCTACTGGGCAGGCACGCTGGCGGCTCGGAGGGACGCGGAGCTCCTGGCCGAAAAGCTCGGGGAGGGCGACAAGGTGCTGATGATATTCAACATGGAAGACAGGTGGAATCCCGAACTGGTCTACTACCTCGGGGACACCGACCTGCTGCCGGGAGGGGCCTGGATGCTGAAATCCCAGGAAGACCTGTCCGCCTACGTCAAGGCTACCGGTTCGAATTGGGTCTACATAGGAGAAATCACATACGATGAGGACCTGGAAGCCCTTCGCCGCCAGATGGAGGAAGAGTTGCAGGTGGAGGAGGTCTTCTACAGCGACTCCTGCACCATTTTTAAATTGTCCCGGTAGGGACAATGTGTTAAGCTGTCTGTGAAAAGAGGATACTCGACCTTTAAAGCAGCCCCGTGAGGCTGGAAAGGCGGCAGGATGTTGAAGGACATATCGCTCGCAGTGCGTGGGCGGTATTTTTTTGTCCTTGATTGGTAGTTAAATTCTTAAAAGAGGAGGTGGAAGAGGAATGGCCGATAAAGGTGGAGAGAAAGCCGTAGTGCTGGACCGCCGGGACATCGAGCGGGCCGTCCAGCGCATCGCCCACGAGATAGTGGAGCGCAACCACGGAGCGGCGGACCTGGTCGTTATCGGTGTCCGCACGCGCGGGGTTTCGCTGGCCCGGCGCATCGTCCCCATCATCAAACGGCTGGAGGGGGTGGAAGTGCCCCTGGGCGTTCTGGACATCACCCTCTACCGCGACGACTTCGCCACCAACCCGCAACCCGAGGTCAAAGAGACCGATATATCCTTCGACGTGACCGGCAAGAACGTGGTCATAGTGGACGACGTATTGTACACCGGCCGCAGTGTGCGGGCTGCCATCGATGCCATCTTCGACTTCGGGCGGCCACGCTCCATCCAGTTGGCCGTGCTGGTGGACCGCGGCCACCGGGAGTTGCCCATCCGCGCGGACTACGTGGGTAAAAACATCCCCACCGCCCGGACGGAGCAGGTCAAGCTGTACCTGGAGGAAGAGGACGGCAGGGACGCGGCGGTTATCGAGGAAGGGGAGGGTTAACCGTGGCCGGGGAGGGAGCGGAGAGAAGGCGCAGCCTCATCGACGTGCACCAGCTCTCCCGCGAGGAAATCCTCTGGCTGGTGGAGACGGCGCGCTCCTTCGAGGAGGTCTCGCGCCGGTCGGTGAAGAAGGTGCCGGCCCTGCGGGGGAAGACCGTCGTCAACCTCTTCTACGAGGCTTCCACCCGGACGCGCATGTCCTTCGAGGTCGCGGCCAAACGTCTCTCGGCCGACGTGCTCAACTTCGCGGTAAGTACCTCCAGCGTGGCCAAAGGGGAGAGCCTCAAGGACACCGTGCTCACCCTTCAGGCCATGGGGGTGGAAGCGGTGGTGGTGAGACACCCCATGTCCGGGGCTCCCGAGCTTATCGACCGGTGGATCGACGCTTCGGTGATCAACGCCGGGGACGGCATGCACGCCCACCCTACACAAGCCCTGCTGGACGTCTACTCGCTGCTGCAGCACATGGACAGTCTCGAGGGAAAAAGGATCGCCATCGTGGGGGACATACTCCACTCCCGGGTGGCCCACTCGGATATTCAGGCTTTCGGAAAACTGGGCGCCAAGGTGATCCTGGTGGGCCCTCCCACCCTTATGCCCCCCACACTGCCCTACGAGGTTGAAGCAGGCTATAACCTGGACGAGGTAGTGGGGGAGTGCGATGTCATCTACCTGCTCCGCCTCCAACTGGAGAGGCAGAAGCAGGGGCTCATCCCCTCACTCGAGGAATACGCCCGCTTCTTCCAGCTCAATGGCGAACGCCTGGCCCGGGCGGAGAAAGACGTTATTGTCATGCATCCCGGGCCCATCAACCGCGGGGTGGAGATCAGCGCGGAGGTGGCCGACAGCCCGCGCAACATCATCCTTGACCAGGTGGCCAACGGTGTGGCGGTGCGCATGGCCGTCCTCTTCATGCTGCTGGGTGGGAAGGAGGCGGACGATGCCGAGCTATAACCGGACACTGATAAAAGGGGGCACCCTGGTCGATCCCTTCAATGGTATCGACGGCCAGATCATGGACGTGCTGGTCAAAGGGGGCAAGGTCGCCGCGGTAGCGCCCCGCCTCGAGGACCCGGATGCCCGCGTACTCGACGCGTCGGGGAAGTACGTCTCTCCCGGCTGGCTGGACCTCCACGTTCACCTGCGTGAGCCGGGGCGTGAAGACGAGGAGACCATCGCCTCGGGCCGGAGGGCCGCCCTGGCCGGGGGCTTTACCGCCATCTGCTCCATGCCCAACACCGAACCGGCCATGGACAACCCGTCAGTGGTAGAGGAGGTCATGAAGAAGGCGTCTGAGGGTGAAGGGGCGGACGTCTTTCCAATTGGAGCAGTGACCCGGGGACGGCAGGGGATGGAGCTCGCGGAGCTGGCCCGCATGCACGCCTCGTCCGGTCGGGTCAGGGCTTTCTCGGACGACGGAAACGGCATACAGGACGCCGGGGTAATGAGGCGTGCCCTGGAGTACGTCAGGATGTTCGACGGGCTGATAATCTCGCATTGCGAGGACAACGGGCTGGCCTCTGGCGGCCGTATGCGGGAGGGGGCCAGGTCTTTCGCCCTGGGGCTGAAAGGGTGGCCCGCCGCCGCGGAAGAGGTGATGGTCGCCCGCGACCTGCTCCTGGCGGAGCATACCGCGAAGCCGGCTCCACCTGGCCCACCTCAGCACCGAACGGTCCGTCGGCCTGCTGTCGGCAGCCAGGGACTGGGGGCTCGCGGTGACGGCGGAAGTCACCCCACACCACCTCTTCTTCACTGAAGACGACGTGGATGGGCTGGACACCGACCTCAAGGTCAATCCACCCCTGGGTACGGCGGCTGACCGTGCCGCTCTGCGTAAAGCCGTAATCGAGGGCGCCATCGACGCCGTAGCCACCGACCATGCCCCCCATTCCAGGGAAGAAAAGGAACAGGAATTCGATACGGCCCCCTTCGGGCTCATAGGCATGGAAACAGCTTTTGCCGTCTGTTGTACGGCACTGGTAGTGGAGGAGGGGATGGGTGTATTCGACCTCATTGACCGCTTTACCCGGGGCCCTGCGCGGGTCATGGGCCTCGAACCACCGGAATACGGGGCGGGGATAAAGGAGGGCGCCAGGGCTGACCTGGTGGTCTTCGACCCGCGAGAGAAAGTGACGGTGGACGCTTCGCGTTTCCAGTCGCTGAGTCGCAACTGCCCGTTCGACGGCATGACGCTGTCGGGTAAAATCTGGTGGGTTCTGAAGAACGGAAAGGTTTACGAATAACATGGCGGGCGGCAAGTCGGCGGCTCGGCCGCGAAGGAGGCAGCATGGTTGAGGCTTTCGGAGGGTGCAAGGTGCTATTACCCGGGCCGGGTCCCATGACCCTTGAGACCGGTGATTCCAGCTCCTACATCGCCTGGAAGACCGCCAGGGTGCTGCGGCGCCATGGCTTCGAAGTGGTGGGAGTCGATTCCAGCGATTCTTCCCTCCTGGCTCTTCCGGGTTGCTGTAACCGCTTTTACCTGGAACCCATCTGCCTGGAAAGCCTGGAGGCTATCCTGGACAGGGAGAGTCCGGACATCCTCTTGAGTAACGTATCGGGGGTCAAGGGCATGTACCTCTGTAGCCAGCTGGCGCAGGCGGGGATCCTGAAGCGCCGGGGAGTGGACCTCGCCGGCGCTTCGGTCGAGATGATCCACCGCACGCAGGACCGGGCTCTCTTCAAGGAAGTACTGATGGACGCCGGCCTCTCCCTGCCTCGCTATGCCTCGGCCCTGTCCCTGACCGACGGGATCAGGGCCATGCAGAAGGTCGGGTTCCCGCTGGTCATCCGGCCGCATTTCACGTCCGGCGGAATGGGCACGGCGCGGGCCTGCAACCAGGAGGAATACCTGGAGAAGCTGATGATGGCCCTCAACCTGAGCCCGGTCCCGCGAGGTCACGGTGGAGGAGGACTTTACCGGCTGGAAGGAGTTTAACTGCCTGGTGGCGAGGGACACAAAGGGGAGACGGCCCTCCTCGCCCTCTTCGAGCAACTGGAGATGGCCGGTGTCCATAGCGGGGACAGCATGTGGGTTTATCCCGCCCAGAGCCCCGGCAGGGAACTGGTCTATTTCATAGAACAGATCGCCGGCAAGATCGCCCGCATCCTGGAACTGCGCGGTGTGATGGAGCTCGAGATAATGGTGCATCCCCGCATGGAAGAGGTCTATGTCAGCGAGGCCATGCCGGGCCCCGGCCAGACCACCGCTTTCGCCATGCTCGCCGCGGGAGCAGACCCCGTGGAGGCAAACGTCCTGCTGACCCTGGGCATGGGGCTGGACCAGCTGAAAGAAGAAGGGCGGATCAAGGACCCCGGGGCGGGTATGGCCGTGAGGCTGCCCTACCGGGGGACGGAGCGGGCCGAACAACACCACGACCTGGGGCTGGAACGGACCACCCTGGGGGAATGGGTGATCACGGGCAACAGCTTCTCCGAGCTGTCGGAACGCCTGAGGGGCCTCATAGGCGACGGGAGCCGCGACTATCCGCGTGGACCGGTGGAAGGAGAGGCCTTCCAGAGGATCTCCTCCGACATGAAGCTGGCCAGTCTCTGGGACAGGTCGTCCCGCTACGGACTGCCCCCGCGCCAGATCCAGCGAGACCTTCCGGAATGGTTCTACCGCCTTCTCCAGAGCGGAGAGCCGGCCGAGGCCATCCTGCCTTACGACTCGGTCTCGGCCATGGTCACCTGGTCAAAGAGTGACGTCATGCTCCTGCTGGGCGGCGAGCCCCATCACGCCGGCCGGGGGGCCGAGAGCGACCTCAACGCGGCTCAGGCCCTTCTGGCTCTTGGCAAGCTGGGCAGGACGCCGGTCCTTTACGGCGAGAATACCATCATGGCCCTGATCGCCCGCGACCTCGGGGCCGACGCTTTCCTGGGCCCTCTAACCCCGCAGGCAATAATGGAATGCGCCAGGGAGAGGGGAGCAGCGGGCGTGATCACCCAGTTCGGAGGGGAGCTGAGCCTCTCCCTTTCACCCACCCTCATAGAACTGGGGTGCCCGGTGCCCGGGCTTTCCCTGGACCTTTCCTCCTTCCGCGGTTCATACCTGAGGGAGCTCCGCCTCTTCAACGAAGCCGGGCCGCGCATCATAGCCGAGGAGGAAATGGCCTCCCTGGAGCAGGCCCTGGAGTGGGCGGGAAACGTCGGTTACCCCCATATCGTCTACCAGAGCGGGCTGAAGGGGCCAAGGCGCACCTCCATCGTCTACAACCCCGACGACATGCGGTCCTACTATCGCGAGGTGATCGATCCCTCGGGAGGGCTGCTGGCCATACGGCCTCTGTACGAGGACGGGACGGAAGTCATCATCGAGGCCATCGCGGAGAAGAACCGCACCATAATACTGGGCCTGGCCCAGAACCTGGACGATGCCGGCTCAGCCACGGACGACTGCATGCTGGCCATGCCCCCTCTAAGCCTCACCGGGGACCAGGCGCAGAAGGTCGCGCTCTTCGTGGGCATGGTAGTTTCGGAAATAAGCGCCGAGGGTAACGTCAGGGCCAGGGTGGTGCTCAAGGACGACTCAATCAAGCTGGAAGAGCTGTACCTGGGCGCTTCGTCCACCCTTCCCTTCCTGGGCACGGTCACCGGAAAGCCGGTACAGGAATGGGGGATACGGGCCCTGCTGGGCATGCCGTCGGGTGCTGTCCCCGAACTGGACTCAAGCGAGCGCGGCATGGCCCTGCGGCGCGCCATCATTCCGGCGCGCATCGCCGGCGAGGAAGACATCCTACCAGTTTCCATGCGCCGTTCCTTCGGATCAATGGCGGGCCTCGGGCGCGACCTGGGGAGCGCCTTCGCCAAGGCGCAGATGGAAGAGATAAGCTTCCAGCCCGGCAAGCGGCACCTCTTCATCAGCGTCGCCAACCGGGATAAAAGGTCCGCGGTGATGATGGCCAAAGAGATGGCCGCCATGGGCTTCAACGTCATGGCCACCTCCGGAACGGCCGAGGCCCTGCGCAAGAGCGGCACCGAGGTCAAGCAGGTAAAAAAATTGCGGGAAGGCCGCCCCAACGTCCTCGACCTTATAAAGAACGGGGAAGTGGATCTGATCATCAACACCCCGCGGGGCAAGGGGCCGCGCACCGACGGCTTTTACATCCGGTCCGCCTCGGCCCGCTATGGCATACCGTGCATAACCAATATGCATGCTGCCACCCTGCTGGTCGAGGCCCTTAAATCCAGGAGAGAGAACCGTCTGGACTATCTTGGGGTTGAAGAGCACCGCATCCCGAGAGGGGAAGGGCCGGCCTGATGCGGCAGTGCCGGGCCGAAATCACCGCGGTCCGCCCCTACGGGCGAGCCTTGATGCTGGAACTTCAGGCTCCCGAGGTCGCTTCCTGCGCGGTCCCGGGGCAGTTCATCCACATTCTCTGCGGCGACGATTCCGGACGCGTCCTGCGCCGCCCTTTCAGTATTTTCGAGGCGGGAGACAGCCGTCTGGCCGTTCTTTTGAAAGAAGTGGGATCGGGGTCGCACTGGTTGGGAAAACGCCGCGAGGGCGAGGCCCTTGACATCCTGGGGCCACTGGGCAGGGGGTTCACGTACGAGCCCGGGGGCAGCCCGGCACTGGTGGCGGGGGGGACCGGCATTGCGCCGCTGCATTTCCTGGCCGTGCGGCTTACGGAGGAGGGAGCCGCGCCGCGCCTCTTCTGGGGGATGGAAGGCGGGAGCGACTTCGGACCGCTGCCCGAAGAGATCGCCGGTGGCCTGGAGATAAGCTCCTGCAGTATGGACGGTGAGGGGAGGGAAGAAGGTACCGCGCTCGACATCTTCTTTTCACAACCCGGCGATGAAAAGCGCCGGGTCTATGCCTGTGGCCCGGCAGCCATGCTGCGGAGGCTGGTGGAGTCCTGCCGGGACCTGGGGGAGAAGGTGGAGGTGAGCCTGGAGGAGCGCATGGCCTGCGGGGTGGGCGCTTGCCAGGGGTGTGCCGTACCGGTCCTCTCCCCGGTTGGAGGTTATCGCATGGCATGCAGGGACGGACCGGTCTTCGCCGCCGAACAGATCGACTGGAGGAGGATCACATGAGGCTCACCACCAGCCTGGCCGGCTTGGAACTACCCAACCCCGTGCTGGTATGTTCGGGCATTTTCGGAACGGGTGAAGAGTACAGCGAGCTGATGGATGTCGCCGCCCTGGGGGGCATCTGCAGCAAAGCGGTCACCCTGGATCCTTGCAGCGGGAATCCGCCCCCGCGCATCTGGGAGACACCCTCGGGCATGCTCAATGCCATCGGCCTGCAGAACAAGGGTCTGGACGCTTTTGTAGAGGAGGACCTGCCCAGGTTGCTTGGTCACGGAGTGCCGGTCATCGTCAACGTGGCCGGCTTCAGCCTGGAGGACTACGTGGAGACTGCCTCGCGCCTTAGCGGCGTGGCGGGGGTGAGCGGGCTGGAACTGAACGTCTCCTGTCCCAACGTCCGCGGGGGAGGCATCCATTTCGGGCTCGACCCGAAACAGTTGGGCGGCCTGGTCGAAGCGGTCAGGCAGTCTTGCCGCCTGCCGCTGCTGGTGAAGCTCTCACCCCAGCTTACCGACATCTCGTCCATGGCCCGGGTGGTGGCGGCGGCAGGGGCGGACGGGCTCAGCCTGATTAATACCTTTCCCGGCATGGCGGTGGACGTGGAGTCGTGGAAGCCTCGGCTGGCCAACGTCACCGGCGGCCTTTCCGGACCGGCCATCCATCCCCTGGCGGTACGGGCTGTCTGGGAGGCCTCCCGGGCGGTAGACCTGCCCATCGTGGCCATGGGGGGGATCAGCCGGTGGGAGGACGCGGTGGAGATGTTCCTGGTGGGGGCATCGGCGGTGGCGGTAGGGACCGCGTTGTTTTCAAATCCCGGGGCCCCGCTGGAGATCCTGCGGGGCATCGAGGGATATCTGGCTGAGAAAAATATCGACGATCTGAAATGCCTGATCGGGAAAGTGAGGCTGGAAGAGGCGTGAAAGCGAGCAACCCTATTATCGTGGCGCTGGACCTGTCCGACTGGGAGAGCATGGAGAGTACATCCAATGCCTTACAGGGGGAGGTAGATACGGTCAAAGTGGGCATGGAGGCTTATGCCGCCCTGGGGCCGCGCGTCATCACTTACCTCAAGGAACAGGGATTCCGTGTCTTCGTCGACTTGAAACTTCACGACATACCCCGCACGGTGGCCCGGGCGGTAGGCGCCCTCACCGCGCAGGGAGCCGACATGCTCACCCTGCACTGCCTGGGGGGATCGGCCATGCTGCGCGCGGCACGCGAGGCCCGTGACGAGGCGGCCGGTGAGGCAGGCCCTTGTCTGCTCGGCGTGACTATCCTGACCAGCATGGGAGGAGGAGACCTGGAAGAGGTCGGCCTGCCGGCCACGGTCGAGGAAGAAGTACTGCGGCTGGGGGGAATGGCGGCCCGGAGCGGGCTTGACGGCGTGGTGGCCTCCGCGCGTGAGTTGGAGGGGCTGCGAGGCGTGCTGGGGCCGGATGCGGTGATCGTGGTGCCGGGCATCCGCCCCGCTGGAGAAGAAGCCGGTGACCAGGTCAGGGTGGAAACACCTCGGGAGGCAATGGCGCGCGGCGCGTCTTATCTGGTCATGGGGCGCCCCATACTCGAAGCGGCCGACCCGGCGCGCAGGGTGCGTGAGATACTGTCTGGCCTGGACTGAACATGGCGGTGAAAAGGTGGTGAAAAGTCATGGATGAAAGGGAGTTGATGGAAACCCTTGAGCGATACGGGGCCATCAGTAAAGGACATTTCAGGCTCTCCTCGGGGCGGCACAGCGATACCTATGTGCAGTGCGCGCGGGTGTTGCAGTATCCCCGGGTCGGGGAGAAACTGGCGGACGAACTCGCTTCACTTTACGATGCGTCAACGATCGATGTGGTGGCCTCGCCCGCCCTGGGAGGAGTCCTCATAGGCTACCTGGTAGCCAGGAGCCTGGACCGGCGCTTCGTCTTTTCCGAGAGGAAGGAAGGGGAGATGTCCATCCGCCGCGGACAGGAAGTCGTAGAGGGTGAGCGGGTGCTGATGGTTGAGGACGTCATCACCACCGGCGGGTCCTTGCGCGAATTGGAGCAGCTTATTGAACGTAGTTCAGCAAGAGTGGCGGGAATAGCCGCTATTATCGCCAGGGGGGAAGAGGATGAAATGCCGAAAGGGACCAGGGCCCTCCTGAGGCTCCCCATCGTCTCATGGGACCAGAGCGGTTGCCCCCTTTGCCAGAAGGGTCTTGGACTGGACGCACCGGGCAGCCGTTATCTGCGTTGAGAGCTATAAAACCGCTGGTCTTGCCTTGTATAGTCGTATGCGCTTATACTATGTGTGGTTATTTGGTATGGGTATTGTTACCTGAAGGAGGGAGAGATGGCTTTACCGAAATTGACCGATGAGCAGAGAAAGCTGGCCCTGGAGAAAGCGGCTAAGGTTCGGAAAGAACGAGCCGAGATCAAGCAGAAAATCAAGATGGGTCAGCTCACGATAAAAGACCTCTTGAAGCGTAAAGACGATCCCGTCGTCGGGAAGATGAGCGTGAAATCGGTCATCGAGTCTCAGCCGGGCATCGGCAAGCTGCGTGCCACCAAGATCATGGAGGAGCTCGGCATCAGCGAGTCCCGCAAGATCAAGGGGCTCGGCGCCAATCAGGAGAAGGCGCTGCTCGAAAAGTTCAAATAGAACTCCACTCAAGCGGAAGACCATGCGCAAAGGGCGCCTTTTCGTCATATCCGGACCTTCCGGAGCGGGGAAAGGGACTCTGGTAAGGGAGTTAATGGCCCGCTATTCCTGCTTGGAGCTGTCCGTTTCGGCCACCACCAGGCCCCCCAGGCCTGGTGAAGTCGATGGGCGGGAATATTTCTTCCTGAGCGAAGAGGAGTTCGACCACCATCTGGCCGACGACGCTTTTCTTGAATGGGCGGAAGTGTACGGCAACCGGTACGGGACCTTCATCCAACAGGTACGGGCCGGGCTGGAAGAAGGCCGCGACATCATCCTGGAGATAGATGTTCAGGGCGCCCGCCAGATCAAGGAGAAGATGCCGGAAGCGGTCATGGTGTTCATCCACACCGCCTCCCTTCAGGAGCTGGAGAGGCGCTTGCGTGACAGGAGCACCGAGAGCGAGGACCAGCTCGACCGGCGACTGAAAAAGGCCGGTTGGGAGATGGAGCAGGGCTGGGGCCACTTCGACTACCATGTCCTGAACCAAGACCTCGCGACCGCGGTCGAAGACCTGAGCGCCGTATACGAGGAAGCGGCAGGGGGATGAGCTGGGTCATGCCGGAACCGCTGTGGGGACGGTATGCTATAATGGCTGAGTACGGAGTGTAGTTTGAACAAGGAGGAATACCCGAGAGATGCTGATGAATCCGAAGATCGATGATTTGCTGGAGTATACCGATTCGCGCTTCACGCTGGCCATCGCAGCCGCCAAGCGGGCGCGCCAGATTAATAACTACTATCGGCATCTGGGCGAGGGCCTGGGCCAGGAAGTGGGGCCACAGGTACAGACCGCCTCAAACAAACCTCTCACCATCGCCCTGGAAGAAGTGGCCCAGGATAAACTGGAGTACGAGCCCTTTACGGAGGGCGGCAAGTAACCACCTTTCACCTTCATAACCATGGGGAATAACTGCGTCGTTCTCGGTGTAACGGGAGGCATCGCCGCCTATAAAGCGGCGGACCTGGCCCGCAGGTTGTCCAAATCGGGATACCGTATCAAGACGGTCATGACCGAAAACGCAACCCGGTTCGTGACTCCCCTCACTTTTGAAAGCGTCACCGGTGAAGAGGTGGCCACGTCCCTGTTCCGTGAAGGCCTTAAGCCTATGTACCATATCTCCCTGGCCCAGGAAGCCGACCTGGTGGTGGTGGCTCCCGCTACCGCCAACATCATCGCCAAAATGGCCGCGGGCATAGCGGACGATCTGCTCTCGACCACCCTGCTGTCCACTCGAGCCCCCATTCTCCTGGCCCCGGCTATGAATAGCACTATGTACCTCCACCCGGCAACCCAGGCGAACCTCTCCGTACTTCGCGGGAGGGGGGTCAGGATAATAGGCCCGGGCTCGGGACTGCTCGCTTGCGGCGAGGAGGGGGAGGGGCGTATGGCCGACCCGGAAGAGATCATGGCGGCTGTGTCGGAGGAACTTGAGGGGCGGCAGGCGCTACATGGGATCAGGGTACTGGTGACCGCCGGCGGGACGCGCGAGCCACTGGATGCCGTGCGTTTCCTTGGCAACCGGTCCAGCGGCAAGATGGGCTTTGCCATAGCCGAAGCAGCCCGGCAGGAAGGAGCGCAAGTAGTGCTGGTAAGCGGACCCACCTGGCTGGAGCCCCCCTGCGGAGTGGAATACATACCGGTGGAGACAGCGCGTCAGATGCACGATGTCGTGCTCGACAGGGCCAAGGATGCCGAAGTGGTGGTCAAAGCAGCCGCGGTGGCCGACTTCCGGCCCGTACACACCCAGGTGGGCAAGGTCAAGAAAGACCAGGCCGGGCTGGTGCTGGAGTTGGAGCGCACCCCGGACATCCTGGCTGAACTGGGAGCGGTAAAGCGACCCGGGCAGGTCCTGGTGGGCTTTTCGGCCGAGACGGAGACGGTGGTGGAGAACGCCCTGGACAAGCTCCGCCGTAAAAACCTGGACCTCATAGTGGCCAACGACGTCTCACGCTCCGATGCCGGTTTCGCGGTCGAAACCAATCAGGCGGTCATCATATCCGCCGACGGCGCCACCCAGGAACTGCCGTTGATGACCAAGGCGGAACTGGCGAGGGAGATAATCGTAAGAGTGGTGGAGGTAAGGGGATGACCAGACGGCAGGAGGTTTCAAGTCCGGAGCTTGTTGTGACGATAAATCCAGAGGATGGGATCGTTGGATATTTGGCCTCGAATGGATCACGATGCCTGGAGGGCGGTTGAATTGGCCAAAGCAAAAATAACCGGGGTCGTCTACGAGGTTTCGACGTACCCTCTCCCGACCTTCCGCCCCAAGCATACCGAACAGAAGTCGAAGGCGCTGACTTTCGACATTAATTTCAAGTGCTACGATGACAACGGAGAGAACTTCCGGGTCTGGTTCTACCGGGGATTCCGCCTTCCGCCACCCCTGACCGACGGGGACCGGGTAGAGTTGGAAGGGCACTTCGGCCAGTTCTTCGGACTGCTTTCGAAGAACACCTTCTTCGCGGCCAAAATTGTGGACAGGAAGAGGGGCAGGATTTATACTGGTTTCCGAAATAAGAAGATAAAGCTGGACCAGAAAGCCTTTCCCTCGGGAGAACTGCCGGAAGGCAGCGGGTCTGTCTGAAAAACTGGTCGGAGTGGCGGAATCGGTAGACGCGCTAGGTTGAGGGCCTAGTGAGGTTAGCCTCATGGGGGTTCAAGTCCCCCCTCCGACACCAAAGGAAGAGAGCCCGCCGCGGCGGGCTCTTTATTTTTGGTGTCGCGGACTTATCTTATCGTTTCGGCCAGCACCTTCTCGAGCTCCTCCACTCCCTTCTCCCAGGAGAAGCTGTCCTCGACCATCCGGCGGGCACGTGCCCCCACTTCCGAACAGAGGCTGTCGTCACGCAGCAGGTCCACCACCTTGCCTGCGAAGGCGGCAGGATCGTCTTCTATGAACATCTGGTCCCCGTCGGTGGCGGGGACCCCTTCCGCTCCCAGGGCGGTGCTGACGATGGGCAGGCCCATGGCCATGGCCTCCAGCACCTTGCCGCGGAACCCGCCCCCGATCCGCACCGGGCAGATGAATACCTTGCTGCGCTCGAAGTATGGCCGCACGTCGTCAACCGTGCCGGTTACGGTGATGGACGGGTCGCGCCGGGCCAGCTCCAGAAGATCGGGGGTGGGGTCCTTGCCCACGACGTAGAATTTCGCCCCGGGCACCTCTTTCTTCACCGTGGGCCAGGCGTGCTCGACAAACCACACCACCGCGTCGCGATTGGGATCGTGGGGGTAATTGCCCAGGAACATCACTGCTTCTTCCTTGACGCACTCCGCCGGTTCGCGGAACTGCTCGATGTCCACGCCGTGGGGGACGACGGATACATTCAACCCCGGCCTGACAGCTTCCAGTTCGTCGCGCCCCTGGGGGGTGAGCACCAGCACCTTGTCGGCGTCGGCGTAGACGTCGAACTCGTACTTCTTCAAGCCCTTCAGGTAGAACAAGGAGGAGAACCCCTCTTTGCTGAAGAGCCCCTGCACCTGCAGGGCTTTTCTACGGGCCAGGTAGTAGCATTCGTGCACGGACATCACCCGTTTGATACCTTCAAGGTCGGGATTGTGGTAGAGGTACTGGGCGACCATGGAGTATTCCGAAATGACCACGTCGTAGGAGCCGCGGCTGACCATCTCCCGCAGCCTCTCGTACATGGCCGGGTGAAAGTTGTTGAGGAAGTAGTTGGGAACGGGGGAGAAGAAGAAGTCCCGGAAGCGGCGGGGAAAACCACGGGATGGCGGGAAGGGCACCACTACGCACTCCTGGCAGAACCCCGCCACACTGGGGACGTAGCGGCGTTCCTCCTCCGAGCAGAAGGAGAGCAGTGAGACCTGGTGATTGCGGGAGAGCAATTTGATGCGGTTGTAGATGATGATGGGGCCGCCGATGACTTTCTCGTGCGGCAGGGTCTTGCAGACAAAGAGGATGTTCATCGAGTCTCCTTTTCTTATGATTGTTTGGCTAAACTATTATATACGAACCGTTGAGTGCCTTACAGCAGGCGGAGGTGGCGCCGGATGAACGCGTTTAAGCGGCGACGGGGCACTAGCCGTACGCGCCGGCAAATGCTTCATCGCCGGCATCGGCCGGTCGGGAGAGCTGAGCGGCCTCTGGCTTGAACGGTTGAAGTTCCTCCCCTGACGCCGTCAGCAGCCGCGCTGCTCGCAGGAGCGGCCGCAGTCGATCACCCAGGGCTCGAAGGGCAGCCCGGAAAGGAGCTCGTTGCCGGTCTCGGTGATCAGCAGGGGCCTCTCCAGCCGGAAGCCTGCCACGCCGGGCCGGTTGCAGACCACTGCCATCATCTGGATGTAGCCCGGCTCGAGCACGTAGTCCGGTTCGTTGTTACCGGGGGAGGGCGTATCCGCCACACAGGGGTACCATTCGTGGCCGAAGTGGCCGATACCGTGGCCGTAACCTGGCAGGACCCAGCCGCCCCAGCCTTTGTCCTGTACCAGTGCGTTGACATTTCTTGTCACTTCAGCCAGGCTGCGCCCGGGCTGCATCTCCTCCATCACCTTGTAACAGGTGGCTACGTAAGCGTCCCGTACCTCCATCCACTCGGGGCTTGGCTTGCCCATGAGGGCATTGTGGGCCACATCCCCCAGCATCAGCCAGTACATGCCGTGCAGGTCGAGCATGACCGGATCGCCGCACTGCACCAGTTTGTCGGTGGCGGGGGTGCAGCCGCCCCAGAACCACCAGGTGCGGTAGCCGGAAGCGATCTCCTGCCCGCCGGTGAAGGTCCAGGCGAACTGGCTGCCCTTCTCGCGCATCACCGCTTCGGCGATGCCGGCGATCTCCTTCTCGGAGATGCCCACCCTCAAGCCGTCCCGCACCGCCTCGTGGGCGGCGTCCACCATGGCGGTAGCCTGGCGCATCAGCTTGATCTCCTCGGGCTCCTTGACCAGGGTGAAGCGGTCCATCAATTCGACGGCGTTGGTCAGGGTGGCTTCCGGGAACCTCTCCTTCAGCTGCTCGTACTCGTAGAGGGTTATAAAACCGTCGGGCAGGTAGTTGGAGGTGCCGCTCTCGATGCCGATGACGGAACGCTCCAGCCCCAGCTCCCGGATGCGGTTGGCGATCATGTCCATAAAGTCGAGGCCGGGAAGCCCCCCGAACCCCACCACGTTGTCCAGCCAGGTCTCGTCGGCCAGGCGGGCGGCGTCCAGGGCGGAGGTGATCAGTTGCGGCTCACCCCGCGCCGGGATAACGATACAGCTGCGCCAGGGGACGAAGCCGCCCGAGAGGTGGGTGATGGTCTTGAGCTTGGTCCCCACCAGGACGTCGACGCCCGCCTCCTGCAATTTTTCCTGGAACAGGGAGATACGGCGGGGGAAATTGATGTAGGTCATCATAACCGATCACATCCTTTCTATGCCTCTCCTCAATCATATCACCGCGGCTGCCGAAGAAAAGATGGGGATTGATTGGCGAATCTGCTTGACAAGTCTGTCGGGCCGGTGGAGAATCATTAGCAACGCTAATTAATATCGTGGTGGGAGCGTAAAATCGCTATGGAACAACGAGACCTTCGTCAGCAACTAGTGGAAAAGATGGTCGAGAGCATGGACGCCTTCATGCGCAGGGCGGGCGCCGTCTTCCGGGAGGAACTGGGGAGGCAGGGCGCTACCTTTCCCCAGATGCACCTGATGAAGATGGTCACGCTTCACGAGGAGCCGACCGTGACCGAACTCGCGGGCATAATGATGGTCGCGCCCCCCACCGCCAGCCGCATGGTCGACACCCTGTGTGCCAGGGGAATGGTCGAGAGGGTAAAGGACGAACAGGACCACAGGATTACCCGCGTCAAGCTGACCGGCAAAGGAAAGAACGTCATCAAAGGCATGGAGAAGCTGCGCATGTCCCTGCTCGCCAGCGCCATCGAAGACGCTAGTGACCAGGACCTGCAGGTGTTCCTGGACATACTCGACAGGCTTACCGGCAACTCGCCTGGTGAGAAGGAATGAGAGCAGGAAAGGGAGTGGGGAGTTGACGGAAAAGATCTTTAAATGGCTGGCAACCCAGAGCGAGAAGAAGCCCTGGGCGGTGATCGCCTTCATCCTGATCGTCACCGCCTTCGCGCTGTGGGGGGCGACCTTCGTACACCAGGACTACGGTTTCGAGAACATGCTTCCCAAGGATTACGAATCGGTGCAGGCCATCTACACCCTGCAGGACGATTTCGGGGGAGTCGCCAGCGAGAGCGTGCTCATCGAAGCCGACGACGTCCTGCGGGGAGACGTGCTGCGCCGGGTGGCCGGTTACCAGGCGTACCTGGAAGGGTTCGACGGCTCCGAGGAGGGAAAGGCCCTTCTCTGGGGGAACATGATCACCGCGGTCACCACCCCCCTGGACAAGATGGTCTACCTCCCGGCCGACGGCAGTTTCGACCCCGCCATGCCCATCCCCCTGATGGAAGTGGTCGACTCGCTCAGTGACGAAGAACTGACCGCCCAGGTGGAAGCGAACATCGTTCGCAACCGGGAGCAGGCGGAGAAGATGGGGATGCCCGGTGGCTATGTCGACGTCATCGATCCCGGAGGCAAGGCCCTGCTCATCAAGGTCAGCCTCAACGACGACCTCAACACCAACGACCAGATCAAGCTGGCCGAACCCTTCGTCAACGCCACCAACGACTACTTCCAGGAACCCGCCGGTCTGTCCACCTACATCAGCGGGACCGCCACCTCGAACAAGGACTCCAACGAGATGATGATGAAGGACACCATGATCCTGTTCCTGCTGGCCTTCGTCTTCATCCTGGTGGTGCTGTACATCACCTTCCGGCGGTTCTCCGACGTCCTGCTCACCCTGATGGTCCTGGTCTTTACCATCATCTGGGTGGTCGGCCTCTCCGGCTGGCTGAACTTCCCCTTCACCTACTCCAGCTCGGCCATCATGCCACTGTTGCTAGGCATCGACATCGCCTACGCCATCCACTTTATGTCCCGATATTACGAGGAGCGGCGCAAGGGCAATGATACCCACACCTCCGCCGTCACTTCGGTGGTGACGGTGGGCGTGGCGGTCTTCCTCACTGCGTTCACCACCGCTTTCGGCTTCGCCTCCTTCGGCATCTCCAACATGCCCAACATCGTCCAGTTCGGAATGCTCTGCGTGGCCGGGGTGCTGTTCAGCTTCCTGCTGGCGGTGACTCTGCTGCCCGCTGCCATCGTCCTGCGTGACCGCCACCCGGAGAAGCAGGAGAAGTGGGAGAAAAAGAACCGCAAGCGCATCGACCGGGAGGGAGAGACCCGGCTGGACCGCTCCCTGGCCCAGGTGGCGGTGCTCTCCGAGCACCACCGCGCGGTGGTCATGATCATCACCCTGATCATCCTGATAACCTGCGTGGTGCTGAGCTTCAGGTTGACCACCGAGACGGACATGAGCAAGATGATGCCGGACAACACCCCGTCAGCCATCGCCGACGACGAGATCAGCTATTTCTTCGGAGGTCAGTTCCAGGCCTACACCCTGATAGCGGCGGAAGACGTCCTGGAGCCCGCCGTGCTGGCCTCCATCCTGGAGTACGAGGACCTCATAGCGGCTTCCGGTGAAAAGGGCTCGACCGGTTCCGTCCTTATCGTGAGGGAGAAGGCCTTCAGCGTGGCCGACCTCATCGCTCGGGCCAACAATGGCGCCGTGCCAGCCACCAGGCAGCAGGTACAGGCTATCTTCGACCAGCTCGCGGCCACCGGTGCCACCCAGCTCGTGCACCAGGTGGAGGGCGAGGACCGCTACGACGTGACCATGCTCACCGTGGCGGTGGACATGGGCAACCAGGACGACATGAAGCGCATAACCGAAATCATGCGGGACGGCGCCGTGGTGATCAACGGTGGGAACCCGGACGTGACCATGCAGCAGACCGGCCTGCCGGCCCTGATGACCGACCTTATGAGCTCCCTGGTCCCCACCCAGCTGAAGACCTCCGGCCTGGCCCTGCTCCTCTGCGCCCTCCTGGTCATGATCATCTTCAAATCGGTCTTCTTCGGGCTGGCCGCCACCAGCGTGGTTTTCGTCAGCATCGCGGTGGAGATCGGGGCGCTGGTGCTTTTAGGGTGGCCCCTGGACTTCATGACCGTGATGATATCCTCTCTGGTAATCGGGGCGGGCATCGACTACGGCATCCATATCACCCACCGCTTCATGGAGGAGTGGCACTCCGGCGGGGTGGAGATCGACGAGGCCATCCGGCGCACCGTCGGGCACGTAGGCAAGGCCCTGATCGCCGCGGCGGTGACCACGGCGGGCGCTTTCGCTATCATCGGCACTTCGGATATGGTCTTCATGCAGCGCTTCGGGTTGGTCACCGCCCTGTCGCTGACCGTGGCCTGCCTCTGCTCGCTGCTGATGCTGCCCAGCATCCTGGCCTGGTGGGCCCTGAGGGTGGAGCGTAAACGCAAGGCCGACGGCGTGTCGGGGGAGGCCGTCGAAAAGGCCGGGCAGGAGACGGCACAGTAGAAAAAGTCCGGACGCCGGGAGCCGGGACAGGATTGAGTAAAATGCCCGGGCGCAAGCCCGGGCATTCTTTACGTTTGCGGGCAGGACGACAGCGAAGCCGGCAGCGCAAACGGCTATCAGAATTGCCGTTCTGGCTGCTACAATATAAAATACCTACACGTCACGGGACCGGGATCATCCCTTGAGCGTGAAAGGAGGTAGTGCCATGAAGCTGGAGAAACCCTGGGGCGAGGTGCGGGTATACACCATGAACCAGACCTCGACGGTGAAGCTGATCACCATCGAAGCAAACCAGGAGACCAGCATCCACTATCACCAGCTGCGCGACGACATGTGGGTGATCCTGGACGACGGCCTGGAGGTCACCATAGGGGACCAGGTCTACCTGCCGGCCGCGGGCGACGAGTTTGTGATATCGGCCGAGCAGAACCACCAGATCCGTTCCCTGGGAGGCCGCGGCAAGGTGCTGGAGATCGATTTCGGGTTCACCAGCGAGGACGACACCCACAGGCTGGCGGACCGCTACGGCCGGGACCTGGAGGAAGGCCTGGACATCTGAAGAAGAAATATTCGGAGTTGTATTTATGGCAAGCGAGGAGTGGAGAGAAGGATGCTGAGACTGGTGATACCTAAGGGGAGCCTGGAAGGCACCACCCTGGAACTGTTGGAGTCCGCGGACCTGAAGGTCCGCCGGGGCGGGGACCGTGAATACCACGCCTGGATCGACCACCCCAACGTGGGAGAAGTGAGCATCCTGCGGCCGCAGGAGATACCCAAGTACGTGGAGGAGGGCCTGTTCGACCTGGGGGTGACCGGTTACGACTGGATCACCGAGCAGGGGGCCGACGTGGTGGAACTGGCGGATCTGCCCTACAGCAAGATGGACGTCGGCACCACCGTCAAGCTGGTGCTGGCCGTGGCCAAGGATTCCGGCTTCCAGCGGGCGGAGGACATCCCCGACGGGGCGCGCATATCCACCGAGTACCCCAACCTGGTCCGAGCGCTACTTCGACGAAAAGGGCAAGGAAGTGCGGGTATATCTCTCTTACGGAGCCACCGAGGCCAAGATACCCGAGATCGCCGACGCCATCGTGGAACTGACCGAGACCGGCGGCACCCTGCGCAAGCACGGGCTGAAGATCATCGATACGGTGCTGGAATCGACCACCCGCCTCATCACCAACCGTGCCGCGTGGGACGACCCGGACAAGCGCAAGGTCATGGAGGAGCTGAAGACCCTTATACTCGGGGCGCTCAATGCCCGGGGAAAGGTGCTGCTAAAGTTCAACGTCTCCGAGGCGAGGCTGGACGATGTCGTGGGGGCCCTGCCCTCCATGAAGTCGCCTACCGTCTCCAAGCTGTTCAAATCGGATTACTACGCCGTGGAGAGCGTGGTGGAGAAGGCGGGGATAAACCTGCTCATCCCCCGCCTGGTGGAGAACGGGGCCGAGGACATCCTGGAACTTCCCATATCCAAGATCGTCTATTGACCGGACAGAAAGGACCGAAAGGGGCTTTTAGCGTGGACCAGCTGAAGGAACACACCGAACGCGTGATGGAACGCTGGCAGCAGGAGGTATCCCGCCTGCCGTTTCCCGCGCACTACAAGGTGTTTGACGGCGACGTGCTTAAGACCATGGAAGAGCTGACGGGCGCCCTTTTCGGCTCACTGGAAGACGAGGCGATGCGCCGGGAGTTCGAGCCCTCCGGCAAGTACTACCGCTATGGCGAGGACCTTGGGCGCCTGCGCAACCAGGGCGACTTCACCATGCAGGAGCTGGTACAGGAGCATCTCATCTACCGCAACGAGTTCTGGGGATACTTCCGCGAGACCGTGGCCATGAAGCACGTGGTCGACTACCAGCTGGAAAAGGAGATCAATAACTGCTTTGACGCCATACTCCAGGCTTCGGCCAAGGCCTACCAGTCGGAGTACTCCCGGGAGATCCGCGAGAATCCCCTGCGGGACCCGCTTACCGGGCTGTACAACGCCGATTATTTCAAAGGGCGGCTGGTGGAGGAGACCCGCCGCTCGGTCCGTTACGACCACGAACTGGGCCTGATCCTCTTCGAGATGGAGAACTACTTCGACGTCCAGGACTCGGAGGGGGGGAAAGACTCAAGGAGATGATGCGCTTCATCGCCGAGCACCTTGAGCGACTCTGCCGGGACTGCGACGTCATCGCCCGGGTCTCGGACGGCGGTTTCGCCCTGCTCCTGCCAGAGACGGGGTTGCGTGGCGGCCGCATAGTGGCGGAGCGGCTGTCGCATTACCTCCTGCTCGAACTGCCCGCCATGACCTCGGGCGAAACCGCGCCGATGCTGCGCTGGGGCCTGGCTTCTTACCCTTCGGAGGTCACCGACCCCGAGAAGATCTATGACTGTGCCAAGGAGGCCATGATCCAGGCCCGTTACGAGGCGCCGGATGAGGTGGTGGTCTACCGGCCGCTGGCATCTCCCGGGAGCTGAGCATGGCCGTTAAACTAATCGCAGACGTCCATTCTGCCATCGGGGGGATCGGTGACCAGGTCGGTCCGGAGGATACCCTGCTGGTTCTGGGGGATGTACTGGGCCTCGTTGACTGGGCTGATTTCACCGGGATACTGCCGGAGGTGCTGGGGCAGGACAACCTGCGTGACATGCTTTTCTCAGCTTTCGCGTCCGGCGCGGAAGCGGCCCGGAACCTGAAAGAGATCCTTCTTTCCCCGCAGAACGAATACTATGAGTCGTTGCGGAACAGGGTGGAGGACGATTACCGCGAGTTCCGGGAAGCGTTGGAGGCGACGCGCTGCCGGGCCCTGGTGCTTTTCGGAAATTCGGACATACCCGACGCCATGAGGGATGTCTTTGACGGATCGGACCGCGTGGAGATGGTGGAGGGGACGCAGGAGTTAGAGGGAAAGATCTTCGGCTTTCTCCCCGGCTCCATCCGGTCGCCATTCGACATGCCGGGAGAGAACGACGACGAGTATATACGCGCCCGTCTCGAGAGCCTGGGGAAAGTGGACGTGCTCTGCGCCCACATACCTCCCGAGCTGGAGGAGCTCACCTTTGACGTGGTGGCGGGGCGCAACGTGCTGGGGAGCGCGGCCATGCTCGAATACATTCGCAAGCATCAACCGGAACGGGTCTATCACGGCCACGTCCACCAGCCGGCCCAGCGCACTTTCGACATCGGGTCCACCCGGCTGGTAAACGTCGGATACTATAAGCGCCAGAGATACGTCCACTTACATGGAGAGTGAGAGATGAAAGAATTCGACCCCGCCGGTATCGCCAGGAGAGCGGTGCTGGGCCTGCCCGTCTACAGCCCGGGCCGCTCACCCGAGGAGATCGCCCGCACCTACGGCATCGAGGAGTGCGTCAAGATGGCTTCCAACGAAAACCCCCTGGGGCCTTCCCCCCGGGCCATGCAGGCCATCGCCGGCCACCTGGAATCGATCAACATCTACCCCGACCCGCGATTCCTGTCAGCTGCGCTCCGCCCTGTCCGCGAAGCTGGGAGTAGGGGAGGAGAGCATCCTGGTGACCCATGGGGCGGACGAGGCCCTGGACCTCATCGCCTACGCCTTCATGCAGGAGGGGGACGACATCGTGGTGGGAGACCCCTCCTTCTCTTCCTACGAACTGGCGGCGCTGACCATGGGCACGCGGATAACCAAAGTGCCCCTGGTCGATTACCGGCAGGACCTCCCCGCCATGTCCGAAGCGATGGGCCCACGCACCAAGGCGGTTTTCATATGCACTCCCCTGAATCCCACCGGAACGGCCATCGGCGTCCCGGAGTGGGAGGAGTTCCTGGACGTCTATCCGGGCGACGCCCTGCTGGTGCTGGACGAAGCCTACGTCGAATACGTGGAAGAAGCCGTGAGGTGGGACAGCCTGTCCTACCTTTCCTCCCACCCTTACCTGGTGATCACCCGCACCTTCTCCAAGATCTGCGGGCTGGCCGGACTCCGGGTCGGGTACGCCATCTGTTCGCCTGCTGTCAGGGAGATTCTGGAGAAGGTCAAACTCCCTTTCAACGTCAACCGGCTGGCCCAGATCGCCGCGCTGGCGGCGCTGGAAGACACAGAGCACCTGCGGGCCTCCCTCGACAACAATGCCCGGGGCAAGGAGCGCATCTACCGCCTGCTCCAGGAGTGCGGGTTCGAGTACGTGCCAACCCAGGCCAACTTCATCCTGGTGAATAACGGCCGGTACGAAGGCCTCTTCGAGACGCTGCTACGGTTTGGCGTCATCGTGCGGGCGGGCGAGCCGCTGGGTTTGCCCGGCCACGTGCGCATAACCATCGGGGACGAAAGCCAGAACGACCTGCTGGAGACGGCCTTGCGCTCCGTCTCGGGAAACGGGAAGGCTGAATAGATGCCGCTCGAAGCAGCGCGCACGGGAAGCAGGGACCGGCTCTTCGTCTTTCTGGACGGGCTGGAGTTCGTCAACGGGGTGGGTCCGGTAGAAAGGGTGCTGGAGCCGCTGCTGGCTTACGGCTCCTACGAGTTCTACAAGAACCGCCTCGACGAGAAACACCTCCTGCTGGAGAGGATCTCGCGGGCCCATGCAGTCTTCCTGGACTGGTCCAATCTCACTCCGGAAGTTCTTTCAGAGTGTAAAAATTTGCAGACGGTCGCTTACATAGGGGTGGGCGCGGCGAATTTCGTCGACCTGGAATCCGCGTCACGGCTGGGGGTAGCCGTCTCCAACACCCCCGATTACGGCAACCGCTCGGTGGCCGAGCACGCCCTGGGCCTGATGCTGGCGGCGGCGCGCAACACCGTAGCCGGCGACGACGACCTGCGGCGTGGCCTCTGGACCCAGATGGACCGGGAAGGCATCCAATTGCGGGGACGCAGCCTCGGGCTGGTGGGTCTGGGCAAGGTCGGCCGGGAGATGGCCCGCCTCTGTCACGCCTTCGGGCTGCAGGTGTTCTACTATGACCTGGTCAGGCAGCCGGACATGGAGAACATGGCCGCCTTCCTGCCACTGGACGAACTGTTGAGCACGGTGGACGTGGTCAGCCTGCACCTGGTGCTTAACGAAGAGACACGCAACATGATCGGAGCCAGGGAGCTCTCCCTGATGAAGCCCGGCTCCATCCTGGTCAACACTAGCCGGGGAGAGGTGCTGGACCTGCGCGCGGTGGCGGAAGCCCTGGGGGAGGGACGTCTGCGCGCGGCCGGACTCGATAATTACCCGGGTGAGCCCACGCCGGACCTGCGTGATCTGGCCGGCCTGAAAAACGTGACCCTCACACCACACGTCGCTTTCAATACGCGTGAGGCCAAGGACCGTATGACCGATATAGCCGTGGAACAATGTGGTCTCCTTCTACGAGGGGGAGCCGCACAACATAGTCAACCCGGACTACCTGGCCCGGGCCAGGTACCAGCGCGACAGCGAAAGGGGTTAGAGATGAAGCTGACCATAGTCATCCCCTCCTACTGGGGCAGGGCCGCGGGGGAACCCGCCAACCCCGAGGATGCCGTCTACGACCACCCTACCCCCCTGGACTCGGAGGGAACGCTGGCGAGAGCCCTGGAGAGCATCAAGCTGCTCAAGCACCCGGACTTCCGGGTGATGGTGCTCGGGCTCTCCACCCATGTCGACCTGGAGCGGGCGGTAGAGAGCAGGATCGCCGGGATCGTCACCCCCTTCAAGGGAGATTTCCCCGTGGCCTTTCTGAGCCACGCCGACGAGCGTTTCATCCACCAGGTGATGGGGGAAGAGGGGAAATCGTCCCTGACCGACATGGTCAGCTTCAACGGCTACAGCAACATCCGCAACGCCTGCCTCATCGCCGCGGCTCTCAACGGGGCCGATGCAGCGGTGCTCTTCGACGACGACCAGGTCTATGAGGACCCCCTCTACCTGGAGCAGGTCGAGGACCACATCGGCGGTGAATACCGGGGCAACTTCGTAGGCGGCCTGGCCGGCTACTACGTCAACCCGGACGGTGGCTACATGGTCAAAGAGCCCCGGGAGTGGATCTGGTCGGAGTGGCCGGCGGCGCGCGAGATGAACCGCGCCTTCCACAACATCGAGGGGGGAGAGCGCCTCAAGCCCACCACCTGGGTGTTCGGGGGCAACATGGTGGTCCACCGCGACCTCTACTCCCGCTTTGCTTTCGACCCCCACGTGCGCCGGGGGGAGGACATCGACTACCTCATAAACTGCCGCTTCGGCGGCTACCGCTGGTACCTGGACAACCAGCTGTGGATCCGCCACCTGCCACCACCGAAGTCCTCGCCGCCGTGGCGGCGCTTACGCGAAGACATCTACCGTTTCGTCTACACCCGCGCCAAACTGGACGGCGCAGCTGGAGGCCGAAGGCATGGCCTGCCCGGACCTGGTCCGCCCGGAGGACCTCGACCCTTACCCCGGCCGTTTTCTCCGTGACGACCTGGAGGACCTGGTCTACAAGACCTCTCTGCTGATGGGCCTGGAGCGCCTGGCCGAGGGGGACAAGAACGGCTTTGAGGAGAGCATGCGCAACACCTGGCTGGCCCGGTACGACGCCCCGCCGGAGTTCGATCCCTACCGGTGGTACCAGGCCTTCCGGGGGCGCTGGGAGGAATTCATGTCCTGGCTAATGGAAAACCGCCGTCTGGCCGAATATGTCAATGAGCTTTACGAGGACTGAGCGGACCATGGTACGGGAAGAAGAAAGAAGCGGAGGCGGGCAAGATGCTTCCTGGTGAATGCCGGGCCCTGGATAAAGAAATACTCGAACGGGTCGAGGAGATCGGCGAAGCCGACATCCTGGTGGGCATACCCTCTTTTCGCAATGCCGACACCATCGCCCACGTGGTGGAGGCGGCCGCCGAAGGGATGGTGCGCTACTTCCCGGACTTGAAGCCGGTGCTGGTCAATTCCGACGGAGGCTCCGAGGACCAGACCCGCGACGTGGTGCTCTCCACGCCGGTGCCGCCCCAGGTGTCCAAGATCGTCACTCCCTACAGGGGGCTGCCGGGCAAGGGCAGCGCCTTCCTGGCCATCTTCGAGATCGCCGTGCTGCTCAAGGCGCGGGTCTGCATCGTCGTCGACTCAGACCTCCGCTCCATCACCCCGGAATGGATACGCCTGCTGGGGGAGCCGGTATGGAAGGACAGCTACGGCTTCGTGACCCCCTCTTACATCAGGCACAAGTACGACGGCACCATCACCAACAGCATGGCCTATCCCCTGACCCAGGCCCTCTACGGTCGGCGCATCCGCCAGCCCATCGGTGGGGACTTCGGTTTCTCCGGTGCGCTGGCCCTGACCTATGCCAACATGGACGTGTGGCAGCACCGACATCGCCAAGTTCGGCATCGACATCTGGATGACCACCACCGCCCTGGCCGAGGGCTTCCGTATCTGCCAGTCCTCCATGGGAGTGAAGATCCACAACGTCAAGGACCCCGGCAGCGACCTGGCGTCCATGTTCACCCAGGTGGTCTCGACCATCTTCATGCTGATGCGGGTCAACGAGGTGAAGTGGATGGGGGTGACCGGCTCCATCCCCACCCGGGTGCACGGGGAGCTGAGGCAGGTGGAGCCCGAGCCCGTGGACATGGACGTGGAGAACCTCATCGACCATTTCCTGGTGGGCTACGTCGAATACGAGGAGTTGTGGAGGAGCGTGATGGAACCCTCCAACTCACCGCGAGACTCCTGACCGTGGTCGAGCGGGCCGAGAACTGGGAGGACGGACACTTCAGCTTTCCCCACGCAGCTCTGGGTCAGGCTGGTCTACGATTTCGCCGTGGCCTACAACTTCTTGAACGATTACCCCTGCTCCGAGATCGTCGAAGCCCTGGTGCCCATCTACTGCGCCCGCACCGCCGATTTCCGGCTGAGGACCGCCAACTACTCCACCCTGGAGGCCGAATACCTGGTGATGCAGGGGGCGGACGAGTTCGAGCTGCTCAAACCGTACCTGGTGTCGCGCTGGCGGCAGGCCAAGCAGCGGGCGAGGACGGGGAGCTGGTAAAGTGCCCGGGCACGCGCGAGATTAAAGTGGCCGGAGCTATTCTTCCTTGATGATGATGGATTCCGAGGGGCACTCCTCGGCTATCTCATGGATGTCGTGCTCCTCGCACTCGTCTTCACTGATGATGTGGGAGATGCCCTCCTCGTCCAACTCGAACACCTCCGGGCACATCTCTTCGCAGATGCCGCAGCCGGTGCAGAGGTCTTCGTCGATGTAGAACTTCATCCTCTTTATCCCTTCGTTCAGGACTCTGATTATCAGCTTAGCGAAAAACGCCGGCGAATAAAAGAGAGCATTGACCCGGGCCCCGTCAGCCTCCGGTTAATGATTATTTCGGCTCACTCCCTCAATACCTTTAAAGGGTACCGTGTCGAATATAATTAACGCTATGTAATCTACTTAACGTTAAGTAGAATTAACATGAAGGACGCTTTACGGCAGGCCGCGAACTACGGAGGTTCCGCATGGACAGAGAGAGATACGAAGAAGTGCTGACGATATCGGCCCGGCTCTTCCGGGAAAAGGGCTTCCGGGCCACCAGCATGGAGGACATCGCCACGGAGATGGGCGTCACCAAGGCCGCCCTTTACTACTACATCGAGTCCAAACACGACTTGCTCTTCCAGATCTGCGACAATGCCGTCAACCGCCTCATCGAAGGGGTGCGGGATATCGTCCGGGAGCGCGTGGGACCGGAGGAGCGTCTGGTCAAGCTGATCCGCTGGCACGTCAGCATGTTCGCGGCTCACGGCGACATCATCAACGTCTACCTGGCGGACGAAAGCGAACTGCCCGGGGAGAGAAGGGATCACATGCGGGGGATCTCCCGGGAGGTGGAGGAGGCCTACCGCAAGATCATCAAGGAAGCTATGCGCAAAGGGGAGTTCCGCAAGCTGGACGTGCCCATGACCGTGCGAGCCATCTCCGGTATGTGCAACTGGCTCTCCGTCTGGTACGACCCCGCCGGCGGAATGTCCGCCGACCGGATCGCCGACATCTTCATCGACCTGATACTGAAGGGATGCAAAACATAAATAACACAAGGTGTGGAGGCCGGATCCTGAAGAAAGCCGGTTTCCCATGAGGGCCGGAGATCACCCGCTGGTAGAGGTGGTGCGCGGGGACTTTCCGGTGGTGCTCTCGGTGCCACACGCCGGCCGGATGCCCGTCCCCGGGGAACTCGCGGGATACGTGGCCGCGAACGTCCGGGCGGACCGGGACGCTGACCTTCTGGCCTATGAGATCAGAAAAGAAGCAAGGAAGGCGGGGGCCTTCTTCTCCAGCGTGGTGGCCAGGGGAAGACGCGCCCTGCTCGACCTGAACCGGGGAGAGACGGAGACCCGCGGCGTACCTGCGCTGAGGGAGTATTACCGGGCTTACATGGAGGCGATCGAGGAGTGCCTGGCCGCGGCCTGCGAGCGTCACGGCGGCGCCGTCCTCCTGGACGTGCACGGCTACGCCGAGAGCCGGCATCGGGCCAGGCCGGAGATGGGGTTCACTCCAGGGGACATCGTCTTCGGGACCTGGAACGGCGATCTCGTCCCCCCCGACCTCCGCCCCGCCTGTGAAGCCTTCAAGTCCCACCTTGCAGGGTCCGGTTTCCCTGTTCACCCCGGAAAGGGGGAGGAGGAATACCCGCGCCTCATCGGCGGTGCCATCGTCAGGCGCTTCGGCGGCAGGAGGGGCGTAGCCGCCGTCCAGATGGAAGTGCCCGCCCGCATCCGCTTCGATCCGCCGGCGCGGGTCGAGCTGGCCCGGGCCGCGGCCGCTGGGCTGATAGTCTTCGCCGCCGCCGTGACCCCGTAAAAGCAGGAGCACCCGCCGGGCGTCTCGAATATTCTTCTGCATGGTAGAAGGATGGAATGGAGCGTAGAAATGGAACTCACCGACAAGCAAATGGAGGAACTGCGGCTGGGCGCGCTCACCGCCATAGACGGGCTGTGGTTCATGGCGGCGGAGCGCAAGCTGGGTTTTGAGGCGGCCCTGGAGCTGGACCTGGAGGTGTGGAAGGACTACGGCGTAGTCCTGCTGCGCAGGATCGCTCGCGCCACGGGCCTGGAGCTTGACCCGGCGAACCCGCCCGGCATGGCCGCGGTCAACGATCATCATAGCCACCATCTGTCGCATCGACGGCACGCAATGCTCCTGGGAGATGCTGGGCGAAGATGAGAGCGTCTTCCGCGTCCACCACTGTTCCTGGTGGGAGAACCTCTGCCGTTCGGGCCGGGAGAAGACGGTCCCTTGCGAGATGATCGACAACACCATCTTTCCTCACTGGCTGAAGGCGCTAGACCCCTCCATCCACATGGAGATCGTGCGGTCCCTGCCCCGCGGAGACGACCATTGTGCCTGGGTCCACACCCGCCGTCCTGTCGGAAGCAGATGATATAATCTTGACGACAAACAGATGCAGATACGCACTTACGGAGACAGATGAGCGAGCGAACAGATAGCAGGCAAGAGAACGCCAGGGAACTGGAACGGCTGCGCCGCCGTTGTGAAGAACTGGAATTCCTATTGGGACAATACGTGTCCCAGGCCGGGGACTGGCGCGAGGTGACCTCTATCGTCCAAGGCCTGTTCGGCAGCTACAACGGCCTCATCTTCGTCTACACTCCCGGTACCGATAATGGGGGTTCCCGCCTCAGTAACGCCAACGATGTCGCCTGTAGTGCCCTGGGGTATTCCCGGGACGAATTCTTAAAGACCACCCTGGAGTCAATCTGCGCCCCCGACCATGTCGCGCGGCTGGCGGGCAGAGCGGAAACGGCCATGGGGGATAGTGGCGCGCTGGTCGAAGTCGACCTGGTCACCAGGGACGGCAACCGGCTGCCGGTCGAGCTGAGCCTCTGCCGGTACAGTCTGCAGGGGGTGGAGCGGGTGTTGTGTATCGGACGCGACATCCGGGAGCGTCGGGAAGCCGAGGAAGCTCTGCGAGCCTCCGAAGAGAAATACCGGGCCCTGGTGGAGAACATCAACGACGTGCTTTTCACCGTGGACACGGGAGGCCACTTCACCTACATCAGCCCGGCCATCGAGCGCATCTCTGGTTACCACCAGACGGAAGTCATCGGCAAGAACCTCTCGAACTTCATGGTGCCCGAGGACTTCGAAGCCCTGGTGAGCGGGCTGACCTTCGACGAGGATGGAAGGCATGAACCAGTGGAGTTCCGGGTGGTGGACAAAAATGGCGAGCTGCGCCACATCCGCTCCTCGGGGCGACTGATCAGGGAGGGCAGCCGGACGGTGGGGATCACCGGGAACATGATCGACATAAGCCGGGAGAAGACCTACAAGCAGACCCTGGAGGAGAGCGCCCGCCGCCTGCGGGACTTTCTCTCCGTGGCCTCCCATGAACTGCGCCACCCCATCACCATCATCAAGGGTTACGCCCAGCTGATGTCCACCGACCTGAGCAAGATGCATCCGGACAAGGCCCGGGGCATCTTCGAGTCCATGGAGCGCAACATCGACCACCTGAACCGCCTGGGAGACGAATTACTGGACGTCTCCCGCATCGAGGAGGAGCGTTTCAGGTCCGGCGAAGGGTAGTGGATCCGGCGCGCCTGGTCCGCGAGGTGGTGGAGGAGCTGCGGTCGCGTGGCTACGATGAGCCGGAGGTCTTCATCGACCCGGGCCTGGGCAAGGTCAAGGTCGACCGGGACAAGATCAAGCGCCTGCTGATAATCCTGCTGGAGAACGCCTTCAAATATTCACCAGGACCGCGGACGGTTCGCCTGGAGGCCAGGCGCGAGGGCACGCAGGTCTTCTTCGTGGTAATGGACCGCGGGCCGGGGGTTCCGGCAGGTGAGGAGAAGAAGATATTCGATCGCTTCTACCAGGTGGACGACGTTTTCCACCATTCCAAGCCCGGCATAGGGCTGGGGCTGTATATCGGCCACGAGATCGTGACGAGTCACGGCGGCAGGATATGGTACGAACCCCGGAAGGACGGGGGTGCCGCCTTCCACTTCATGCTGCCCTGACGCTAGACCCCCAGGGCCTTCTTCACCAGATCGATGAGGTGATGGTTCTCCAGCCCGGCGGCTTCCGCCGGCTTGCGCAGGTTGAGCACGCACAGGGGGCAGAGGTAGGCCATGGCCTGCGCCCCGTCGGCCACGGCGTCGTCGATGTTGCGCTGTTTGACCGCCGCCGCGCGCTCCCGGTCGCGCGGCATCAGGGGCGAGCCGCAGCAGAGGGCCCCCTCGCGGTCGTATTCCCGGGCGACCCGCTCCACCCCGATGAGGGAGAACAGCTCGTCCAGCCAATCGTCCTTCCAGGGGGTGTAGCGAGAGGCGCAGGGCTGCTGGTAGGCCACCTTCAACCCCAGCGGCTTCACCTCCGCGGCGTGGGCGTGCACGTAGTCGAGCAGGTACTCGATGATGTGCAGGGGCCGGAAGGAGGGCTCGATCCCGTAGTCCTTGAGCAGCGACGAGGCCAGGGCGTAGCAGTCGTCGTGGTAGAAGACCACCTCGCGGCCGCCGGCCAGGGCGATCATTGTTGGCGAAGCGCAGGGCTCCCTCGCGCACCGGGGTGTCCGCCCCCAGGTGCACCCAGCCCGACGTTGCAGAAGTAGTCGCCGCCCTTCAGGATGGTCAGCCCCTCGAAGAGGGGACCGTCGAAGAGGCCGGGCAGAGGTCGCCCACGCAGCAGAGGGAGAGGGTGGGCTTGTCTCCGGCACCGTGGCCGGACCTCGCTGGGGGCGGTGGGCATGTTCCGGAAGAGCTGGGTGTTCTGCTCGGGGATGTTCAGGGTGCCCGTCTCCTCCTGGCGTTCCAGGATGAGGTCGAAAGGCCTGGCTCCCTGGGGGCAGAACTGGTTGCAGGCGACGCAGGTCACGCAGGCGGTGACGATCTCCGGCGTCTCCCCGTCGATAAGGCGCCGGAACTGCTCTATCGCTTCGTCGCGGTCGTATTCCACGTAGGGGCACCTCACCAGGCAGTCCCCGCAGAGGTCGCATCTGTCCCTGAGAAACATGGTACCTCCCTCTGTCAAGCAAGGTATTCTCCAAGCACTTTCACCATCTATCATACCCGTAGGGATATAATTAAGCGAAGAAGCTAGACCATCAGGAGGTATGTATATGGAGATCAGGGATTGCCGCGAGAGCGACTTCGACATGGTACTGCCCCTGCTCCGGCAACTCTGGCCCGACACAATGATCGAGATGGGGACCCAGCGCCGCGTCTTCGCCCGGGCCCTGCAGGAGCCGGGGATACGCTATATCTGCGCCGAGGACGGGGGAGTCATCGTCGGCTTTCTCTCCCTGACTTCGCGCGAGAGCCTCTACCGCCAGGGGCGCCTGGCTTACCTGGACGAGATAGTCGTGGAAGAAGGCCATCGCAGCCGCGGGGTGGGGGCGGCCCTGCTGCGCGGCGCCGAGGAGCTGGCCCGGGAGGCGGGATGCAACCTGCTCGAACTGGACTCGGCCTTCCACCGCGCCGACGCCCACCGTTTCTACGAGCGGGAGGGCTATGTCAAGACCGGCTTCACATTCGAGAAGATCCTGTAAAACACCTCCGGCTGCAGGGAAGGGGCATGGAGGGGATCGGGGTCTGCCGGGAGCGGAAACACAAGTGGCCTGCTTCGGCCAACGCCTATCTCTTTCGCGACGCTGACGGAGGCGTCCTCTTCGACGTCGGGTGCGGCAAGGAGGAGAGCTACGCCAGCCTCCTCTCCTTCCTGGCGAGAGAGGGCTTGCGCCTGGCGGACATCCACACCATCGTGCTGTCCCACGCCCACCCCGACCACATGGGGGCCATGCGCTTCATACGGGAGGAGGCCTCGCCCCGCGTAATCATCAGCTCCATCGACCGGCCCCTGGCGGAGGAGCCCCGTCAGCTCAACCGCACCTTCGACATGGGGCTGGCCCCGCGTTTCTTCGGAGAAGAACTCATGCAGGGTATGGGGATACACGGCTTCGACATCATCGACTACTTCGAGGGGATGTGCCCCATGAGCAGCGCGCCGTCAGTGAGACGGTGGAGGACGGTGATGTACTGAAACTCGGGGGAGATACCTGGGAGGTCCTGGTCACCCCGGGCCATGCGCCCGGCCACATCTGCCTGTGGCGGGTCACGGACGGGACCCTGCTCTCCAGCGACCTGGTGGGCGAGATCACCGCGTGGTACTCTCCCACCTCTGGTGGTGCCACCGGGTTCCTCGCCAGCCTGGACCGGGTCGAAGCCCTGGGCGCCCGTCTGGCCCTGCCGGCCCACGGCGGGGAGATAACGGACGTGCGCGGAGCCATCGAGCGGACCCGCCGGCGGGTGCTGGCGGTAGAGGAGCGTATCGCGCGCATCCTGCGCGACGGTCCCCTGGAGGTGGCGGAGATCTGCGCCCGGATGTACGGCGACCGGCTCATCCGTTTCTTTCCGGGCATACAGATACTCGTGAGCCACCTGGAGCGCATGGCTGCGGACGGACGGGTGTCGTGTGAGGGGGAGGGGGCCGGACAGGTGGTGCGGTGGACCGGCGCCGGCGGAACACTCCGGGAACAGACAGATAAGAAATAGAGAGAAAGAGGAGACATGAACGTATACGATCCTTTGCGCAACCAGCTCTGGCGTGACCTGGTCGTCGCCTTCACTATCCACGAGGTTTATGTACTCGAAGGCGGCCGAGAGCTCTATTACAAGCCCATCATCGTCGTGCGGGAGCACGAATCGGAACAGGTGCGCATACCGCTGGACGAAGGAGAGGAAGTACTGGGGACGGTGCCGGCGCCGGCGGGGACCTTCGCCGTATACGGCATACTGCCCGACGAGTGCTGGCACTTCCTCGGCTACGAGTACGCGGGGACGGAGAACCTCGACTGGGACCAGGAGCTGGCCGCGAAGAAGACTGGCCTTCGACCGGGGCGAGCTGGCGGAAGACGAATAGGGCCGCCGGACGGGCCTCAATCGCCGGAGGAGAGTCGGGCCTTGAAGCCGGTAGCGGCCTCCGGGGCGGTGAAATAGAAGGTGGACCCCTTGCCCGGCGTCGATTCGGCCCAGGCCCGGCCACCCCACCCTTCCACCGCCCGTTTCACCGTCGCCAGACCGATGCCCGCGCCCGGTGAGTGGTCCTGGCCGGACCGTTTGAATGGCTCGAATATCTCTTCCAGGTCAGCGGCATCGATGCCCTTGCCGTTGTCGCGCACGAAAAAGGTGACCGGCTTGCCTTCTCCGGGCATACTCGCGCTCGATCTCGCCTCCGCCGAGATAGCCGATCTCGATGATGATGGGCCTATGCTGCGCTCCGGTACTTGATGGCGTTGCCGATGAGGTTGGTGAAGACCTGCCGCAGTTTGATGGGGTCGACGATTATGGTGGGAAGGACGGTGTCGATCACCACCCGGCCACCTTCATCCGGGATAAGGTGGAGGCTTCTTCCAGGACCTCCCGCAGTACCTTCGAGGGCTCCACGCGCTCGACGTTGCCTTCCGCCCGCCCGGCCAGGGCATACTGCAGGAGCGAAGTGGTCAGCTCCTTCATGCGGTCCGCGGTCTCGCCAATTTTCTCGAGGCTGTCTCTGACGATGGGGTCGGCGTCCTCCGGCAGGCTCTCACGCCCAACTGCCGCGTAGCCCTTGATAATGGTGACCGGCCCCAGCAGGTCGTGGGAGATGGTGTGGCCATACGTCTCCAGTTCCTTGTTGCGCTGGCTCAACTTGCGGGTGCGCTCCTCGATTCGTTCCTCGAGGGAGTCCGATGAGGCGGTTTCTTCTCTCGCTCAGCTCGGCGATGACCAGGGTGACCAGGATAATGATGACCGATCCGATCACGTCGTCCCATATCCGGGTCTCCGCCGGGCTGAAGAGCACCAGGAAGAAGAAGGCCACCCCCATCGGAAGAAGGAGCGGAGATGCCCCGGCGGCCCCACCATACGCAGGCCAGCAGGGCCGGCAGGAAATAGGTGAAGCGGAAGGGCACGTCTTCCTTCCAGACGTAGTAGATGAGGGCGTAAAGGGTCAGGCTCAATACCGTAAGAGTCGCTACGGCGGCGAACTTCAGGCGTTCCCTAGATGATATCATTCAATCGCCCCACTCCCCTTCAACCGGATATTCTATATAATAATGCATTCGGCGATCCGAGGGACATGGTTTCTGACGCAATCAGGGTATACAAGGTATATGCGGCGGCACGGGAGTAAAGGAGCGTGGTGACCATGCGAACCGCGGAGGAATACCTCGAAGGTCTGAAGAGCATGCGCCCCAACGTCTACCTGGGGGGAGAGATCCTTAACCGGGAGAAGGTCCCGGGCCAGGACATCCTCTCGGCCACCTTCACGCTGGCCGGCATGCCCGAGCACGAGGGCATCTTCACCACCACCTCCCACCTTACCGGGGAGAAGATCAACCGCTTCTGCCACATCCACCAGAGCCCGGAGGACCTGCTGGCCAAGCAGGAGATGACCCGCATCGGTGCCCGCGCGGTGGGGGGATGCATAGCCCGATGCATGGGCATCGACGCCCTCAACGCCATATCCGTCATCACCAGGCAGTGCGACGACGGCCCACAACACCGAGTACCACGACCGCTTCCTCGCCTTCATGAAGGAGTTCCAGGCGGGGGACAAGGTGGGCTGCTGCGCCCAGACGGACGTCAAGGGGGACCGCTCCCGCCGTCCCGCCGACCAGACCGACCCCGATCTATATTTACGAGTTGTAGAAAAGAAGCCGGACGGCATCGTGGTCAGCGGGGCCAAGGCCCACAACTCCTTCGCGCCCATGGCCGACGAGATCATCGTCACCCCCACCCGCTTCCTGCGGCCCAACGAGAGCGACTGGGCGGTGGCTTTCGCCATCCCGGGAGACGCTCCCGGCATCAAGCAGGTGGTGCGGGCGGCCGGATACCGCGACCGGGCACCGGAGGTGGCCGGGCTCATCTCCGGCAAGGGGGAGTGCGAGTCCCTGACCATCTTCGACGACGTCTTCGTCCCCTGGGAGCGGGTCTTCCTCTGCGGGGAGAGCGAGTTCGGGGGGCAACTGGCCCTGCTCTTCTCCCTCTTCCACCGCCACAGCTACACCGGCTGCAAGCCGGCGGTGACCGACATCATCATGGGCTCGGCCGCCCTGGTGGCGGAGTACTCCGGCATCGAGCGGGAGGACCACGTCCGCAGCAAGCTGGCCCACCTCATCGGCGTGGCCGAGCTGGTCTACGGCTGCGGCATCGCCGCCGCGGTCAAGTCGACCAGGACCCCCTCGGGCACCCAGATGCCCGACGTGGTCTACTGCAACGTGGCCCGCAAGCACGCCGGCGAGAGCATCTTCGGCGAGTACCAGATACTGGCGGACATCGCCGGCGGCCTGCCCGCCACCCTGCCCTACGACACCGAGTTCCTCAGCCCCGAGGTGGGGGACCTGGTGAAGAAGTACCTCAAGCGTGTGGACTGCCGTCAGCGTGGAGGACGTCTACCGCTGCTATGCCTGGATCGCCGACTTCAGCTGCTCTTCCATGGCCGGGGTGCTGCAGTATGCCGGCCTGCACGGCGGGGGCTCGCCGGTGATGGAGGACATCGCCATCCTGGGGACCTACGACATCAACTCGAAGAAGGAGATCGCCAAGCGGCTGGCGGCATCGCCTAGCCCCCGATTCTTGCTATACTTACACTAAGGGCTGGCTGTTCGATCAGGAGGGGAAACTATGGGTGATCCGTCTCAGCTGGGCATCGACGAAGAGAACATCAAAAAGATAGCCAGGCGTCCCAGATTCGTTCTGCCCTTTCCCCGCTGCGGGGCCTGCGGCGTCCCACGCCTGCTGACCCTGATGTTCGCCTGGACAGAGGGCGGGGCCATCACCATGCGGATGTTCGACAAGCGTTACCGCTTCGCCTTCGTCGAGCATGAACTGCTCGAGTCGCTCATCGGGCTGCTGGAGGAGAAGTTCGGAAAAGAGCGTGTGCGCGACATCCTCTACGCCGCGGAGAAATCGGCCTCCGAGCAGTTCGCCCGGACCATCTATTTCATCCGGGACGACGCTCCGGCCTGGATGAGGGCGATATCGCGCGTCATGCGTGCAGATCAAGTCTCCACCCGGCTCGTCGAAAGCATGACCATGTTGCTGGGGGTCGGCGCCACTGATACCGCCTTCGCCAGGAACCGGCAGGCCGGGGGGCACAAGTACTTTATCGCCTCCATCCGCGGCCCCACGACAAGACCCTCATGCTGGCCGATGCGGACGGCATCGTGGGGCTGGTGATAGAACGTCCCGTACGCAACAGTATCATCACCCTGTCGAGGGAGCAGGAGGCCTACGTCTATTACGTTGACTGCGACGGGCCGCTGGACCCGGAAGAGGGCGAGAGCTTCGCGTTGCCGTTCCGCAAGCTGCAGCCCGCACCCGGACGCCCTCCCGTCTCCAGGTGCCCGAGATGCGGCGCCCCCGAATCGATCAGGCACCTCTACTGGGACGCCCGCACCGGTTGCATCATCCATCGCATCACCGGCCGCCGCCAGATATTCTGGCCCTGCTACTCGCTGGAGAACCTCTTCGTGCGGGTACCCGGAGGAGCTGGGAGAGGGCGCGCGGGAACTTCTTTTCGACACCATCAAGGATTACCAGGTCAAGAGCATCCGTGAGGATGGCATCGGTTTCACGGCGGAGGAGGCGGTCGAGTTCATGGACGCCGGCATGGAGGAGCAGTGCCGCATGCTCCTGGACCGCCTGGCCTGCCTGGGTTTCGGGTACGCCGTGCCTTCGTTCTCCGAGGACGGCGGCGTCACCATCCGCATCATCAACCCCCTGGCGCCTCAGATAACCTCGGGCCTCTTCGCCGGGATAATGGAGTCCTTGAACGGCCGGCCCGTCGACGTATCGCAGGAAGAAGCCGCCGGGGAGGCCATCTACACCGTCAAGCCGCGCTGACCCGCTCTAACCTTTCTGACCACCGGATCGCGGGATTCTTTCCCGGCGGGGCGTATGGCTGAGCGTCGACGCCCATGATGGGGAAGTGGTTGTCGAAGGCAAAGGCGCAGTCCGCTTTGATGCGCAAGCAGAGAGCCACGCTGGTGCAGTCGGTGAAAGAAGGCCCATGTTCGTAATAGCGCATGAAGACCTTCCATGCCTGCTCGAATATCGCCGGTTCGATTCTTTCCAGGATAAGCTTTTCCTTTTCGATGGATGATGAAATCCAGAGATTAAAAGAATTTATGGCCTCCGCGGTCACCATGCGTGACAGCCCGGTATAAGTCTCGGCGCGGGCGAGCCTGTTTACGAGTACGGATTGAGCCGTCGGAGCCGGGCCGCGTTCAGCGTTTGGGAAAGCGGTAACCCTTCACGCCGTCGGTCTTGACGTTCACCAGCTTGGCGTCCACCAGGTCGACGTCGGTCATGTCCGCCCCGGTGAAATCGGCGTTCTCCAGGCGGGTCGCCGAGCAGCATGGCGGAGTGCATGTCCGCCCCGCTGAAGTCGGTGTTGACGCAGAGGGACTTGTTGAGGGCGGTCTGGTGCATGTGCGCCCCCCGGAACTTGGCGTCCACCAGGTGGGCGCCGCGCAGGTCGGCGCGTTCCAGGTCGGCTTCTTCCAGGTCGGCCCCGTGCAGGTAGGCGGCGACCATGAAGGCGGCCCGCAGGCAGGCTCCCTTGAGGTTGGCCTCGCCCAGGTTGGTGTGGCCGAAATTGTACATGGCCAGGTCCATGCCGGAGAGGTCGGCTCCGTAGAGGTCGGGCTGGATCTCGCGGTTGCTCCTGCGCCACTGGTTCCATGCCGAGACCCCCTGCCTCAGTATCTCCAGGTGCTCCTCATTGGCCATGCCCGCTTACCTCCTGTTGCCGATGGTCTTCTTTCCGCAACGCAACATTATAGCAGCCGCGGGAATTTTCAAGAAAATTTCAGCAAAACAGTTCAGGCAAACCCTCCGGATGCCGTTTAAATAAGCAAGGAGAGGGAAATATATATTATTAAGCCTGAAAGGGGTGAGGAGAGTGCACATGAGCGGGCGTGGGCTTTCCGGAAAGAAGGGCGGCAAAATCGAGTTCCTCTACCACGGCAAGGACGGGCGCGGGACCGTCTTCCTCACACCGCTGGCCATCGCGGCATGCCGGATTCCGGGGCGAGCATGCGCCTGCACCCGTCCCAGCTCTGGCAGTATTCACCCCAGCACCGCCGCTGAGCGCCTTTTCTGTCGCCATCACGCCTTAGAATAACTCCAAAGGATGTGATGGTGATGGTCTATTCTCACAGCAGGCTGGAAGCCTTTCGCAACTGCCCGCTCGGCTTCAAGTTCCGTACATCGACCGCATCAAGTCGGAGCGGGAGGGCGTCGAGGCCTTCATGGGCTCGCGGGTGCACGAAGCCCTGGAGCAGCTCTACCGCGACTGGCGCATGTGCAAGTATGTCACCGAGGACGACGTCGTCTATAACTACCTGCGGCTCTGGGCCGCCAAGTGGCACGACGGGGTGGCCATCGTCAGGAAGGAATACACCCAGGAGCACTACCGGGCAGTGGGGGCAGAGGCCATCCGCGACTACTACCGCCGCTACCATCCCTTCGACGACGGGGCCACCGTCTGGCTGGAGGAGAAGGTGACCATACCCCTCGACGCCGCCGGGCCGCTACCGCATGAGCGGCGTCATCGACCGCCTGGTGGCCAAGGAAGGCGGGGCTCTACGAGATCCACGACTATAAAACCTCCCAGTACCTGCCCGACCAGGCCAAGCGCGGATGCCGACCGGCAGCTGGCCCTCTACCAGCTGGCGGTGGAGGCGGCCTTTCCGGACGTCCGGGAGGTGCGGCTGGTCTGGCACTACCTGGTCTTCGACAAGGAAGTCGAATCCCGGCGGAGCGTCGAGGACCTGGACGAGCTGAAGCGCTCGACCATGGAGCTGATCGAGGTGATCGAGGCCGCCGAGGAGTTCCCGCCGCGGGAGAGCAACCTCTGCGGCTGGTGCGAGTACCAGCACCTCTGCCCGCTGCGCAAGCACCTCTACACGGTGGAGGCCCTCCCCCCGAGAGAGTTCGCGGCGGACGAGGGGGTGCGCCTGGCCGACCGCTACGCCGAGTTGAAGTCGCGCGAGAAAGAGGCCGCGGCGGAGCTGGCCGTGCTCAAGGAGGACGTGGTGGCCTACTGCAAGCAGCACGGGGTCCAGAGGGTGCGGGGGACCGACAGCATCCTCAACGTGCGCATCGACCGGGAACCCTGTTTCCCCGGTGTGAGCGACAAGGAGCGTGCCGACCTGGAGGAGGCCATCCGGGTGATGGGCAAGTGGGACGAGGTCTCCACCCTGAACGTCCACCGCCTGAGCCGGGCTTACCGGGACAAGTCCTGGACGGAGGGGCAGCTCACCCTCCTGGACCCCTTCGTCAGCTGGGAGGAGAGCAGCACCGTCACCGTGCGCCGGCTCCCGGAGAGCGGGACCTGACCATGCTGGGCGCGATAGCCGGAGACATCGCAGGCTCGGTCTACGAGTTCGACAACATCAAGACGGTGGATTTTCCCCTCTTCACCGAACGCTCTTTTTTCACCGACGACACCGTGCACACGGTGGCCCTGGCCGACTGCATCCTCAACGGCGGCGGCTACGCCGCGAAGCTGAAGGAGTACTACCGCCTCTATCCCGGCGCGGGCTACGGGGGGATGTTCCATCGCTGGGCGACTTCGGCGGGCATGGAGGCCTACAACAGCTTCGGCAACGGCTCGGCCATGCGGGTCAGCCCGGTGGGCTTCGCCTTTGATTCTTTGGAAGAAGTGCTCGAGCGGGCGGAGGCCAGCGCCGCGGTGACCCACAACCACCCCGAAGGCATCAAGGGGGCGCAGGCCGCGGCGGCGGTCATCTTCCTGGCCCGCACCGGCTCGAGCAAGAACGACATCCGCGACTTCGTGGAAGTAGCGGTTCGGATACGATCTGAGCCGTACCCTGGACCAGATACGGCCGGGCTATCAATTCAACGAGACCTGCCAGGAGACGGTCCCCGAGGCCATCACCGCCTTCCTGGAGTCGCAGGACTTCGAGGATGCGCTGCGCCTGGCCGTCTCCCTGGGTGGCGACTCCGACACCCTGGCCTGCATAACCGGGGGCATGGCCCAGGCCTTCTACGGGGGCGTGCCGGAACACGTCAGGGACCAGGTGCTGGCGCGGCTGGACCAGCGCCTGCGGGACGTCACCACATCTTTCATGGACCGCTACTGCCCCGGATGGAGGTAGCCGGGTAATACTCTATGAATCATGAACGACAACACCGGCCTCAAGCCTTTCTTCGAGCCGCGCGGAGTGGTCCTGGTGGGGGCGCGCCACTCCACCGGCTTCGGCTACGGCATCCCCCTGACCCTGAAGGAGTACGGCTGGGGCGACCGGCTCCTCCTGGTCAATCCCAGGGGCGGGGAGATGCACGGGCTTGCCCGTTTACGACCAAGTGGCGGACGTCCCCGGCCCGGTGGACCTGGCGATAGTCATCGTTCCCGCGGCGCAGGTGCCGGGGGTGATGGAGGAGATAGGCGACAGGGGCATCCACCACGTGGTGATAGAGAGTGCCGGCTTCGCCGAAGTGGGGGAGGAAGGCCGGCGCCTGCAGGACCATACGGCCCAGATCGCCAGGCGCAACGGCATCAGGGTCATCGGCCCCAATTGCGTCGGCCTGATAAACACCGCCAACTGCCTGACCACGGTGGAGGTACTGCCCGAGGCCCTGGTGCCGGGCAACGTCTCCATCATCGCCCAGAGCGGCGTCTTCGGTAACATCCTGCTGGACATGCTGTACCAGTATTACCTCTACGTCTCCAAGGCCGTGACCCTGGGCAACCGCATGGACGTAAACGAGATCGAGGTGCTCGAATACCTCCACGACGATCCGGACACCCGGGTGATCATGATGTACCTGGAGGGGGCGTCGGACGGAAGGGAGCTCATGCGAGACCCTGGGCAAGGTGGCGCGGGAAAAGCCGGTGCTGGTGTTGAAGACCGGGCGTACCCGGGAAGGGCGGGCAGCCACCGCCTCCCACACCGCCAGCCTCTCCGGGGAGGACCGGCTTTACGACGCGGTGTTCGCCCAGACCGGGGCCATGCGCATGGACAGCCTGGAGTCCCTGGTGGAGTCGGCACGGGTCTTCGCCACCCAGCCGCGTCCGCTCGGAAACCGCCTGGGCATAGTGACCGGCAGCGGCAGCCTGGGGGTGATGGCCACGGACACCGCCATCTCCCGCGGCCTGGTGGTCGAGCCCCTCTCGCCGGTAACGGTGGAGAAGATAAAGAGGGACGCGCCATCCTTCATCAACGTCCGCAACCCGTTCGACACGGGCCCCACCGCCATTTTTTCCGCCGGCCTCAAGGCCCTGCTGGAAGACCCGGATGTGGACATGGTGCTGGGCATTACAGTCATCCCCTACGCCATAGTCAAAGCCTTCGCTCCCATGGGGATAACCCCGGAGGTCTGGTTCGGGGACATCGCCGCCATCCGTGAGGAGTGCCCGGACAAACCGCTGGCCATCTGCGCCGTGGGCAACGACGGTTTCGTCGCCGAGATCCGGCGCATCTGCGGGCCTCGCGTGCCGGTCTTCGTCTCGCCCGAACCGGCGGCACGCGCCCTGGCCAACCTGTTCGCCCACGCTGAACATCTCAGGGCGTGAATGGTTCAGCCGCCCGGGCTTCCAGCCGATATTCTAATAGAGACGGACGTGATGCCGGCCGGGTGGATGGAGATGAGATGAACCCGTACGAAGGGCAAACGCCGATAAACGTGCCCCACGGATATGGTCAACAGCCGGGAGGCGGAACACCCCCCGGCTACCCGCCGTACCCCCCGTATCAACCACAACCCGTGAAGGCGCGCATGAACAAAACCTCCTGGGTAGCGCTGGCGGCGGTGGCCCTGCTGCTGTTGGCCATGGGCGGCTGGTATGCCTGGGGTTCTTACCAGGCAAACCAGGCGAAGAAGATACCTGTCTATCCGGGCGCCTACCTGGTCCCCTCCAGCGTGTACGAATGCAGCTCGGGGTGAAGCGTCCCGAGTGAGGGGTCCGTGACCGGCTCCTGGGAATATCTTTCGGAAGACTCATTCGACGAGGTGGCCTCCTGGTACGAGAAGAAGATGGATGGCAAAGGAGGGATGATCGGCTCATCCGTGACGGATGATGTCGCCACGTGGAACTACGAGCCCTCCCATTATGACCAGGGGATCATCGTGACCGTCACTCGCAACGGCAACTCCACCTCCATCGTCAACATGACCTACCAGAGATGAGATAGCGCCCCGCCTTTGTCGCCTGCCCGCTTATACTTGTGGGCATGGATGAAAACACCCCTCTCGGCCAGGTCGATTTCTGCGCCTTCGACGTGGAGACCACCGGCTCCATGTCGCGGATACGCATGGTGGAGCTGGGGGCCAGCCGCTTCCGCCTCGAGGGTGAGCCCTCTTCTTTTACCACCCTGGTCGATCCCCGCGTCCGTATCTCCAGCTTCGTGACCAGCATCCACGGCATTACCGACGACATGGTCAAGGGCGCGCCCCAGGCGCACGAAGCCCTGGAAGGCTTCTTCGAATTCGCCCAGGGCTGCGTGCTGCTCGCCCACAATGCCTCCTTCGACACCGCGGTGGTGTCGATGGAGCTGACCCGCCATGCCATGCCCGTCCCGGAGTTCCTGATCCTGGATACGGTGAGCCTGGCGCGGAACCTCATCCCCGGTCCCCCCAACTACAAGCTCTCCACCCTCACCGACTGGCTGGGTCTCTTTACCCAGTGCGCTCACCGTGGGCTGCCCGACGCGGTGGCGGCGAGGGAGGTCTTCCGGGCTGCCGTAAAGTCCCTGGAGGGATGGTGGACGCTACCCCTCTCCGCCATGGGGAGCTATACCCGTTACCGGGCCTTCGGCCGGTACCACGTGGAGGACGTGGAACTCCCGCCCGGCCTGGAAGCCATCCGCGAAGCCATGGCGGAAGGGAGGCCGTTGCGGGTTGTCTACGCCGGAGGGAGTCGCGGCACCGCTCCCCGCCTGATCACACCGCAAGGGCTGTTTGAACGCGGCGGATGCGTCTACCTCGAGGCCTACTGCCACCAAAGCTGCCAGGTAAAACACTATCGCGTCGACCGCATCCTGGAGGTGCACGAGTAGCCCGCTTTTACAGGTCCAGGCTCAACAGGTCCGGCTGGTGGAGGCGCATCTCAGGGCAGAAGGGCCTCTCTTCCCGGAAACCGAAGGACTCGTAGATGCCCCGTCCCATCTCCGAGGCGTAAAGGTTGACCCTCCCCACCTGGCGGCGGCGGCATTCGAAGAGGATGGCCCGCACCAGGTTCCGCCCGATGCCCCGGCCCCGGAACTCCTCGAAAACGCAGAGGTTGTGCACCAGGGCCAGTTTTCCGGTGGGATTGCGCGAACTGGGGAAGTGGGGAAAGAAGGAGCAGGCGATGGTGCCCGCTACCCGGTCGTTCTCCTCCGCTATCAGGCAGTAGGGCTCCCGGCCGTCCCAGCCGCGGAAATATTCGAGGTTCACGCGGCGCTCGTCATCAACGTCGATCTGGCCCGCGAAGATGGATGCCAGCATGATGGCACGCAACTCCGCCAGGACCTCCCCGTCCCGCGATGTCGCTTCACGGACTACCTGCTCACCTGATTCCATAGACCTATTATAGACCGGACATTATAGACCGGACCGGGGCACGGCCGTGATAAGATATTGATAACAGCTGAAAGACATGAAGGACCGGCAAAACGGAGGTAATCGAATGACCGCCCATGTGAAGAACGCCGTCGTCACCATCGCCCTCACCCTGCTTCTCCTGGCCATGCTACCGGTGTTTTCTTCCGCGGGGGCAGACGCAGGCTTCAAGGACGTCGGAAGCTGGCAGAGGCTGGCGGACGAGGGCTTCGGCGCGGGAGCAGGCAACCTTATGGCCATGCCCATGGCCGAGTTCGGTGGAGCTCTCTACTGCGGTGTCGCCAACCAGGCGGGGGCGCGGGTGATGCGTTATTCAGGAAGCGCCTGGACGCAGGTGGGAGCATCCGGCCTGGGCGACACCGGCAACATGGCCATAACGTCGCTGGCGGCATTCGGCGGGTTCCTCTACGCGGGTACCGCCAACATGAACGGCTGCCAGGTCTGGCGATACAACGGCAGCAACTGGAGTCAGGTGGCAGGCCAGAGTCCAGCGGGTACTCCGGGCACCGGCCCTGGTTTCGGGAGCACCGGCAACCTCGCCGTGGCCTGCATGGAGACACACGGATCCAGGCTCTACATGGGGACGGTGAACATCAACTATTCGGTCTTCCCCATCAACGTCTGGAGCGACGGCGCCGAGGTCTGGTCCTTCGACGGCTCCCTGTGGGTCCGGGAAGCCGACAACGGCTTCGGGGATACCATGAACGCCGGCGTTACCACCCTGAAGGAATTCGCGGGCGAGCTCTATGCCGGGACCATGAGGGTGGCTATCAGCTTTGAAGCGGGCACCCTCAATCTCATGCTGGAGGGAGCAGGCTGCGAGATGCGCAAGCTGGGCGCCTCTTCCTGGGATCTCGTGGGGACGCAGGGCTTCGGGAAGACCGGCAACGCCGCCCTGACGGTCATGGAAGAGTACGGCGGCGATCTCTTCCTGGGCACCGCCAACGGCGGGGTCAAGATATACATGTACTTCGACCTCACAACTGGCCAGATGGTGATGACCGGCCTCGACTGGCACAGCGACGGCTGCTGCGTATACAGCTACAACGGCAGCTCGGTGACGCCAAAGGTCACCGGGGGCTTCGGGGATACCGCCAATATCGCGGCCTTCGCTTCCACCTCCGTGACCGTGCCGGGCAACGACGTGCTGCTGATGGGAGTCGTCGGCATGCGCGGGACTTCTTATGAGGATTTCTACACCAGGGGGTCCCTGCGCGCCTTCAACGGGACGGACTGGTACCGGGCCTCGGCGGACGGTTTCGGCCAGGAATACAACAAGATGGACGCGTCGCTCTACAACCGGGGTGGCCAGGTGTACGTGGGGACCCTCAACTTCGAGAGGGGCTGCGAGGTCTGGCGCGGCACCCCGCCTCCCGAACCGGTTCCGGTGATCGTGGAGATGACGCCGTCCGCGGCCAAGGCGGGTACCCAGGTGGTCATAGAAGGGGAGTGGTTCGACGCCGCTCAGGGCGCCTCTACCGTGACCTTCTCGGATGGGCTCCAGGCGCAGGTGGTCTCCTGGAGCGACAAGTTTATAACCTGCCTGGTGCCGGAAGAAGCGGTCAGCGGCGACGTCGTGGTCTCAACCGCCAGGGGGACCAGCAACGGTTACCCCTTCGAAGTGGAGGGGTACGTCTGGTACCTGGCCGAGGGCTGCACCGGAGGGGACTTCGAGACCTGGGTGCTGGTGCAGAACCCCGGCCCGAAAGAGGTCACCGTGGACCTCATGTTCATGACCTCCACCGGCCTGGTGCCCGGACCCCTCGACTACCCCATCGGGCCGGGCTCGCGCCATACCTTCTGGTCAACGACTACGTCACCGACTGGGACGTCTCCACCATGGTCTCCGCCACCGGCGGGCGAGGTCATCTGCGAGCGGGCCATGTACGGCGGCAGCCGCACCTGGGCCCACGACTCCATCGGGGTAACCACCGCCGGGCCGATGTGGTACCTGGCTGAGGGCTGCACCGGGGGTGACTTCGAGACCTGGGTGCTGGTGCAGAATCCCGGCTTCAACCAGGTCACCGTGGACCTCACCTTCATGACCTCCGCCGGTTCCGTAGACGGTCCCCAGGACTACCTGCTGTCGCCGGGCTCGCGCCACTCCTTCAGGGTCAACGACTACGTCACCGACTGGGACGTCTCCACCAAGGTCGATCGCTGGGCGGCGACATCATCTGCGAGCGGGCCATGTACGGCGGTAGCCGCACCTGGGCCCACGACTCGGTGGGGGTGACAGCTCCCGGCTCCACCTGGTACCTGGCCGAGGGCTGCACGGAGGGCGACTTCGAGACCTGGGTGCTGGTGCAGAATCCCGGGACGGAACGACGTCACCGTGGACCTGACCTTCATGACCTCGGCCGGGCTCCATGGCCGGGCCGCAGGACTACCCCATCCGGGCGGGTTCGCGCCACACCTTCCTGGTCAACGACTACGTCACCGACTGGGACGTCTCCACCAAGGTGGCATCGCCGCGGCGGCGACATCATCTGCGAGCGGGCCATGTACGGCGGTAGCCGCACCTGGGCCCACGACTCGGTGGGGGTGACAGCTCCCGGCTCCACCTGGTACCTGGCCGAGGGCTGTACGGAGGGCGACTTCGAGACCTGGGTGCTGGTGCAGAATCCCGGGACGGAAGACGTCACCGTGGACCTGACCTTCATGACCTCGGCCGGCTCCATGGCCGGGCCGCAGGACTACCCCATCGCGGCGGGTTCGCGCCACACCTTCCTGGTCAACGACTACGTCACCGACTGGGACGTCTCCACCATGGTCACCGCTACCGGCGGGAAGGTCATCTGCGAGCGGGCCATGTACGGCGGCAACCGCACCTGGGCCCACGACTCGATCGGCTACGACCCTTAAGGTGGCAAACAAAAAAGGGACCCCAATTTTACCCTGACCCCATAAAAGCGATCTTGACGGCGTGGTGTTTACCCTTGTCGATGGCGACCGACAGGGCTTCTTCCCACTGGTCCAGGGTGAAGCGGTGGGTGATGAGGTGGGCCAGGTCGACCCGGCCTTCATCATAAAGGCGCATAGACATCTCGAAGTCGTGCAGGAACTCGCCCTGCCAGTAATCCATCTGGAAGCCGTAGATGCCATGGATGGTCAATTCCTTAAGCCAGACCGGCGTCCAGTCGACCCGCCCGGGGTTACCGATGCCGATCATGTTGTACCAGCCGCCGTTGGCCAGGATGCGCAGGGAAGCCTGGACGGTGGCGGTATTGCCCACGGCGTCGAAGACCACGTCCACTCCGCCGATGAGCAGGGGAGGCGTCAGCACGGGTGTGAACATCTTTGCCCCGGTCAGTTCGGCGACCCGTTTGTAGAAGCTCTTGCCGCCCGGCCGAACGACCTCCTCCACCCCCATGTCCAGGGCTATTCCAGCGTGAAAAGGGTCGATCTCGGCGGCCAGGATGCGGCAGGTGGGATATAGGGCCCGCAGGGCCGCCACAGTACAGAGGCCCATGGCACCGCACCCGAATACCATCACCGTCTCGTTGCCGCGCAGGGGGGTGTTGATCACCATGTGCAGGCAGGCGGAGAAGGGGTCGGTGAGGGTGACGTTCTCATCGGAAACACCAGGCGGGACCTTAAACAGCTGGTGAAGGTGGGCCACGCCCATGTCGCTCAGGAAGCCGGGACAGCCGGCCGTGGCTCCGGTGATGGTCCCCGGCTCCAGGCTGCCGGCGGTGAAATTCTCACAGAGCTGGTAGCGGCCCTGCGCACACATGCCGCAAGGGGGGTCGATGCCTCTGGCCCGGCAGCTGAGCATGGGCATCACCCCCACCCGCTCGCCCACCTCGAACCCGGTGACGGCCTCGCCGGCTTCGGCTATCTCCCCGCACACCTCGTGCCCGAGGACGAAGGGATTGGAGGAGAAAGGCTGCAGGGTCGTGCTCTGGTGGCAGAGGATGATGCTCATGTCGCTACCGCAAAGGGTGGAGATGCGTGGCCGTATTTTCACCCATTCCGGCCCGGGCAGCTCCGGCTCCGGCACTTCGCGCAACTGGGTGGGGGCGATGGGGGAGTAGAGTACTTTCGGCCAACGCCTGGCCAGTGCGCCGGTCAGCAGGTACCTGGGGATGGTGTAATCGAAGACTACCGCTTTCATATCCTTGCCCTCCTTCCATAATGTTGTTACCCACCTGGGGCGGTTATCAATCCGGTCCGAGGGGATTATAATTGTAGCAAGGCAGAGTAAGAGTAAGGCAGAGTCAAGGAAGAAAGGGTGATGCGGATGCTTGAGATGCTGGCGTTGCTGACCGGGGCCTCTTCCAGTTCGAGTGATGAGCTTGGTGCGGGGGCGGTTATCGCCATCGTTCTAATCGTCTTCGCACTGGCGATAGGCTTCTACATTCTGACCGGCTGGCTGCTGTACCGCATCGGCAAGAAGATGGGGTACGACAAGAACTGGATGGCCTGGGTGCCCATCGCCAATTACTGGATGATGTGCGAGCTGGCCGGCAAGGACGCGACTTTCTTCATCGTCATGCTGCTGGGGTCCTTCATCTGCCCCATAGTGGTGTTCGTGATGATGATCATGCTGTGGATGGAGATCGCCGAACGGATGGGCAAGGAGAGCTGGTGGGGGATACTTACCATTATCCCCATCGTCAACTTCGTCATCATGTACCTTATAGGCGAGGGCACGCCGCTAGCCTATTACCAGAAAGCTGCGCCTGCCGTGGCCCCGGGATATTACCCGCCCCAGCAGGGGTACGCACCACCGCCGCAGCAGGGGTACGCACCACCGCCCCCGCCCCCTCAAGGTTATGCCCCGCCCCCGCCACCGCCGGGCCAGACACCGCCCCCGCCCCCGCCACCACCTCCACCTCCACCGCCGCCGGCGACCTAAGGATTATCCTGATCTGGAAAGAATGGGGCGGGCCCCAGGCCCGCCCTTTTGAATGCCGGTAATCCGGTTTGCCCTTCCGGATGATATCATTACGCCTATGCGTCGGTTCCGGCATGGGGGATGGACATGATCGATGACGATATCCGCGCCAATCGCAGAAAGATCCTTACTGGCAGGGTGGTCTTCCTGGTTTATATCGCTTTTTATAGTTGTGCCCTTTTCATCCCACTCGGCTATGTCTTTATCGCCGCGGCGGGTTACGCGGGTCTTGTCGTCATTCTTTCCTCGCTCGGTATCTGGCTCACTTTCCTTCTGACGATCATCTATTCCAATACTGAGATCGTTTGCCGGGCGACCGGTGCAGTACCCCTTGAAGACGGACGATTCCCCAGGTTAAGCAGCGCCGCGGAGGACCTGGCCATCGCGGCCGGCAGGAAGGCACCGCACTTGCTGCTCATCGAAGACGATGCCGTAAACGCCTTCTCCATGACATCGGTACGGCACCGGCCGGATATGGTTTTCTGCACGGAGGGGATGGCCCGTGAACTGCACCCGCACGAGATGGCGCACTTGAGGAACGGGGATGCCGAGCTAGGTTCGCTGATCATGCCCTTCGGCGCTATAAATACTTATGCCTACCGGCTCTGGTCCGTTGTTTCGGGCGATGTCTTCGCGATAATATTGATCGGGCTACTGCTGCCGGCGGTTTCTTTCTACCTTCTGGGAACGATACTCTCTCTTTACTGGGGGTTCACCCTGGGCGAGAGGGATTACCTGGCCGACGAAACGGCCGTTGAGTGGACCAGATATCCCGAGGGCTTGATCGGCGCGTTGTGTAAGGCCGGGGAACGCAACATCAGTTCGCGTCTGGCATTTCTGGACAACGCCTGTTTCGCGCCCCCCGGCGGAGTTAGGGGAATGATGGACTTCCAACCCTCAATTGCCGCCCGAATGGAAAACATCAGAAAAGAGACATACCTCCCTCCAGTGTGACACGCACGTAAGCGGCTCCACTCTGCACGCTAGTGCCTCTGTGTTTTCAGATATGGCAAGGCTGTCGGCATGCTCTTCTCGCTGGTCTGGATTTTGATTTTCCCGCAGTTTATTATTTTAACCGCGGATATCGGTGGCCAGGCGGTCGGCGCGGCCCCATGAGGACGGGCGTGGTCGCACAACTGCCTCAGCCACCCTGAAAAAATATTTTCCGGCGCAAAGTAATTATGATATATCATATATTCCGACAAATGCGGTCACCCGTCTCTTGCCGCCGGTGTCGATGATCTCTGAAGCAGCCTGTGCCCTGCCTGCCTGAACGAGATCACCGGGAAAACAGGGGTTTTCCTGAGTAGGGAAGCCTCTGACCTGCAGAGACATGACGAGTGGTCAGAAAGTTGAAAAAAGAAGATGACTAACCGTCAGAAAAGTATTAAGATTGGATAACAGCAGGGACAGAAAGGGTTGAAATCAGATGGCAGAACGTGAAGGAGTATTGGTAATTGCGGAGTTGAATCCGCGGGGTGAGTTGGACAAGACCACCCTGGAACTGATGGGACTGGGCGCCAAACTGGCCGCGTCCGCCGGCAAGCAACTTCAGGCGGCCGTGGTAGGCAAGGGTCTTGACGGCGTGGCCCAGACCCTTTCCCAGGCCGGAGCCGCCACCGTCTTCGCGGTGGACGGGGATGCCTTTGCGGCGTACAACCCCGATGTCCACGTCGCGGCCTTGCAGGAGATCATGGACGAGAAAGCCTGGCCCTCCGCGATTCTTATCGCCAACACCACCATCGGCCAGGACCTGGCGCCACGGCTGGCCTTCGCCCTCAAGACCGGGCTGACCACCGACGTGGTGGCTATCGGCTTCAAGAACGGCGAAGTGGTCTGCACCAAGCCCATCTACGGCGGCAACGCCATGGCCGAGTACATCGCCAAGGGTGGACCGACTGTCGCCGCGGTGCGGCCGGGCATCGGCGACCCGCCGGCGCTCGACGCTTCCCGCCAGGGCGAGGTGGTCAAGGTCGACTTCTCTGCCCCGGCGCCCCGCATAGACATCAAGGAGAAGGTAGCCGAGGTGGGAGAGGATATCCGCCTGGAAGAGGCCAAGGTCATCATCTCCGGCGGCCGCGGCATGGGCGGCCCGGAGGCCTTCGAGCAGTTGCGCGACCTGGCCCGCTCGCTAAGCGCCGCCGTCGGCGCTTCCCGTCCCCCGGTGGACGCCGGCTGGTGGCCTTCCACCCAGCAGGTGGGCATCACCGGCAAGATCGTCTCGCCTGACGTCTACGTGGCCGTAGCTATCTCCGGCTCCAGCCAGCATCTCTCGGGCATGTCCGACTCCAAGGTTATCGTGGCCATCAACAAGGACCCCGAGGCCTACATCTTCAAGGTATCCGACTATGGCGTGGTAGGTGAATGGCAGCAGGTGCTCCCCGCCTTCAGTGCCAAAGTAAAAGCGATAGTGGGGGGTTGATTAACATGGCGGAACTTAACATCCTGGTATGTGTCAAGCAGGTTCCCGACCCGGAAGGCCCTCCTTCCGCTTTCGAGGTGGATTCCTCCGCGAAGAAAGTCATACCTAAAGGCATTCCCCCGGTGCTTTCTCCCTTCGATGAGAACGCGCTGGAGGCGGCCATTCGCGTCAAGGAAGCGGTGGGCGGCACGGTCACTCTCCTTTCGGTGGGCTCCAACCTCTCCAGGGCGGTCATGCTCAAAGCACTGGCCTCCGGCGCCGACAGGCTGGTAACGGTAGACGACGCCTCCTGCGACCAGGAAGCCCTCGACTCCTTCGCCACGGCATCGGTCCTGGCGGCGGCCGTCAACAAGGTAGGGCCTTTCGACCTCATCCTCACCGGACGGCAAGCGGCCGACACCAACGCCGGGCAGGTCGGGCTGGGGCTGGCCCAGCTCCTCAACCTCCCCGCCGTTTCCGTAGCCGGCAAGGTCGAAGTCACCGACGGCAAAGTCCGTATCGAGACCATGCTGCCCGACGGCTATGAAGTGGTCGAGGCTTCCCTGCCTCTGCTGGTCACCATCAGCCATGAGGTGGGAGACCTGCGCTACCCGAGCCTGATGGCCATCAAGAAAGCCAAGACCCTCCCGACCGAGAACCTGGCCGCTGCCGACCTCGGCGTGGATCCGGGAAGCCTCGGTTTGACCGAGATAACCGCGCTGGCCGCCCCCAACCGCGAGCGGCGATGCCGCCTGGTGGAAGGGGAGAGCCCCGAGGATGCCGGCGCCAAACTGGCCGCGCTGCTGCGCGACGACAAGGTCATCTGAGCTCGAGGGGCGGAGCAGTGAGGCCTTATATGAGAGAGCTGTTTAGAAGAAAGAGTGCGTAGAGAAGAAAGGGGTTGGTCCAATTGGCATTCGATCCGGACCTGATGTTCTCCGTCATGGAGAAGGCTTACCGGACGGGGCTCTTCGACAAGATGAACGTCATCATGGGAGAGGCCCTCGGTGAGGTGATCCAGAAGCATGGGCTGAACATGGAGGTACTCATCAATCATATGGACGACGCCAAGGAAGAGACGGTCATGAAGATGGACAAGGCTCTCAACCATTCCACCTTCATGCTCAAGCTCGCCGGCAACGAAAAGATGATGGTGATGATGTCGAAGCTGATGGACGTAGCCCTGGTCCACAAGATGTCAGTCAAGGGCATGGCCTGGTTCCTGGAGCGGACCATAGCCAAATCCGAAGGGACCCTGCCCCCCTTGAAAGAACAGCTCAAAGGCCTCCTTGCTTCCCGCAAGGAGAAGGTCCTCTCCACCGCCGGCCGCGGTCGTTGAGGCGCAAGGCCGTTACGGATAACTAGGAGGAGATGGACTTGGCAGAAAAGATTGGCATCGAGAACCTGAAAAAAAGACTGGTTGATATCGTAGGCGAGGGGGGCGTGAGTGGCGAAGCCGCGGTCCTCTCCGCCTATGCGCCGGGCAGCAAAGAGCTGCCTGTCCTGGTGGTCAGGCCGTCCACGGCGGCCCAGGTGGGCGAGCTGGTCAAGCTGGCCAACGAGGTCGACCTCAACCTGGTCCCCGTTTCGTCGGGCCCTCCCCACGTCAGTGGGGCTTCCCGCCCCATGGCGGGCGCGGTGATGGTCGATCTCTCGGGCATGGACAAGATCATCCGCAAGGAGCGCCGCAACAAGGTGGCCATGATCGAGCCCGGTGTTACCTTCGGGCAGTTGAAGGAAGCGGTGGACTCATTGGGGCTGCGCATGTTGACGCCCCTGTTGCCACGCACCACCAAATCGGTCCTTGCTTCCGAACTGGAGCGCGAGCCCATAACCACTCCCAAATACCACTGGGACATGAACGACCCTCTGCTCTGCACCGAGGTCTGGTTCGGTTCGGGGAGCTCTTCCGAACCGGCTCGGCCGCGGGCCCGGGAACCATCGAACAACAGCTGGCCGCGGGGCATGCCCAGAAGAACCCCCTGGGGCCGGCCCAGTCCGACCTGGTGCGGGTGGTGCAGGGTTCGCAGGGGACCATGGGCATCGTAACCTGGGCCACCGTCAAGCTCGAAGTCAAACCCCGCGCCCGCAAGCTCTTCTTCGTCCAGGAGAAGGATCTGGGCAAGCTCATCGACTTCTCTTACCGGGTCCTGAGGCCGAAGCAGACGGACGAGCACCTCATCCTGGACAGTTACGCCCTGGCCTGCATGCTGGCCGGCGATCCCGCCAGGATAGCCGACCTGGCCTCGCGCCAGGCCCCCTACACCCTGGTTTACGTGCTGGCGGGCTATGAGTACCTGCCCGACGAGCGGGTGGCTTACCTGGAGGAAGACGTGGGCGCCGCCGCTCAGCAGTGCGGAGTGGTGCCGGTACGCGAGATCCCCGGGACCACCCCCACCCGCTTCCTGGAGCTGCTGGACAATCCCTGCCCCGAGCCGTTCTGGAAGGAAAGGCCCAAAGGCGGGTTCCGCGACATCTTCTTCATCACCACCATGGACCGCGTATCGGGACTGCAGTCGATAATGAGCGGGATACTGGAGAAGAACGGTTACCCCGGGAGCGAGATGGGCACCTACATCCAGCCCATCCAGATGGGGCGCAACTGTCACCTCGAGTTCAACCTATTCTTCGATCCCGCCAACGCGGCGGAAAAAGAGAAGGTCGACAAGATCGACCGCGAAGCGTCCGCCGCCCTGGCGGATGCCGGCGCCTTCTTCTCCCGGCCTTACGGCAACTGGGCGGAGGTGGCCTATTCACGCTGCCCCGACTCGGTCAAGGCTCTGAAAATGGTCAAGGGAATGCTGGATCCCGGTGGGGTAATGAACCGGGGCAAACTATGTTTCGAGGAGGTGTAGAAGATGGCATTGGTAGATAACCTGAGGGACATGGAAGGCTGCTCGCGTTGCTCGTCCTGCAAGTGGGTACCTTTCAACCAGATCAAGAGCTGGAGGTTCGCCAAGAACTGCCCGTCCATCACCAAGCACAACCTCCACGCCTATTCCGGTTCGGGCAAGATGATCATGGGCATGTCCATGATCACCGGCCGTTCCGAGCTGAACGAGAGCATCGCTAATATCGTGTATTCATGCCAGCTCTGCGGAGCCTGTGACACGGCCTGCAAGGTCTATCGCGATGACATCGACCTCACCGACGTGCTGCTGGCACTGCGCGCCTACTGCGTTGAAGGGGGCGAGCTCCTCCCGGAGCACATGATGATGATCGACGCCCTCAAGAAGGAAGACAACGTCTTCGGCGAGCCCAAGGCCAAGCGCGGCGACTGGGCCGAAGGGCTCAAGGTCAAGGACGTCGGCAAGGACCAGGCGGAAGTGCTCTTCCACGCCGGCTGCCGTTATTCCTACGACGCCGACCTGTGGGAGACGGTGCGGGGTGCGGTCAAGCTGCTCACTTCCTCGGGAGTGGACGTGGGCATAGCCGGCGCCAACGAAGCCTGCTGCGGCGGCCGCGCTTACGAGCTGGGCTACCAGGGCGACTCCGAGAACTTCATGGACGACATGCTCTCCCGGGTCAAGGCCTCGGGGGCATCCGTCCTGGTTACGGCATGCTCCGACTGCTATGCCGCCTTCAATTATCTTTACCCTCGTACGCACAAGGACCTGGGCGTTGAGGTCTACCACATCACCCAGTACCTGGAGAAGCTGGCGGATGAGGGCAAGCTCCGCTTCGGCAAGAATATCCCCAAGGTCGTCACCTACCACGACCCCTGCCACCTCGGCCGTAAGGGCGAGGCTTACACCGGGGACTGGAAGGAAGACAAACTGCTTCGTCCCATGAACTTGAAGCGCACCGGCAAGAAGGGCGTCTACGACGCGCCGCGCAATCTCATCGAGGCCATCCCCGGCCTGGAACTGACCGAGATGGAGCGGATCAAGGGATATGCCTGGTGCTGCGGTGCCGGCGGAGGAGTGCTGGAAGCCTTTCCCGAGTTCGCCAACTGGACCGCGATGGAACGCATCGAGGAGGCGCTGTCCACCGGGGCCGAAGCCCTGGTGACCTCCTGCCCCTGGTGCCTGCGGATGTTCCGCGACGCAGTGGAGGAGAGCTCGGCCGGAATAGAAGTGTACGACCTGACCGAGCTGGCCCTGATGTCGGCCGGTGCCTAGGCCATACAAGGAGCGATATTAAGATGATAAAAGACGATGCATATAACGAATTCGTAACGGCCCTGGGCGCAGAGAACGTCAGCCGCGAACCGGCGGTGCTGGACGGCTACACCTGGCAGCCCACCAACAACGACAACCCCGAGAGCAACTGGGTCATCCGCCCGGTGGCGGCGGTCCTGCCTTCCACCACCGAGGAAGTGCAGGAAGTGGTGCGGACCTGTAACCGTCACGGCCTGCACTTCAGGGCCTTTTCCACCGGCTGGGGAGCCTGGGCCGGGCCGACCATGGAGAACGTGGTCATAGTGGACCTGCGCCGCATGGACCGCATCGTGGAGCTCGACGCCAAGAACATGTACGCCGTCATCGAGCCCTACGTCTGCGGCGCGCAGCTGCAGGCCGAGGCGATGAAGGTCGGGCTGAACACCCACATCATCGGGGCCGGCCCTAACTGCAGTCCCCTGGCCAGCGCCTCGTCAGGCTGGGGCGTGGGCCACGACTCCGTCTACATGAGCTACTCCGCCCGCAACCTGCTGGGAGTGGAGTGGGTCCTGCCCGACGGGGAAGTGCTGAGGCTGGGCACCCTGGGCTCGAGCGGCGACTGGTTCAACGGCGACGGCCCCGGGCCTTCCCTGCGCGGCATCATGCGCGGTTCCTGCGGGGCCCTGAGCGGATTGGGGATATTCACCCGTGTCGCCCTCAAGCTCTACAACTGGCCCGGGCCCCCGGAGATGAAGCTCGACGGTATCATGCTCGACGCCAAGCAGGAAGTCCCCGAGCGCATCAGCTTCTACATGTGCTTCTTTCCCGACAAGCAGAGCTTCGCGGACGCCATGTACGAGCTGGGCGAGGCGGAGATCTCCTACAATGCCCTGCGCACCGCTTTCGGCGGCTATTTCAACATCCTCACCCCGCACCTCATGAAAATCATCAAAAAGACCACCGCGGTGAAGTCGATGATCAGGGACTCCTTCAAGTTCACCCTGGCCCTGCTGATGGCGGGCAATTCCGACCGCGAAATGGAATACCAGATCAAGGTGATGAATGCCATCGTGGCCAAGCACGGCGGCATCGCCATGGACGCCACCAAGATCAAGGACTTCTTCTCCATGCTCTTCCTGAGCTTCGTCCGCGGCACCATCCCGGCCCTGGTCTTCCGCGCGGGCGGGTCCTTCTCCACCGCGCTGGACCGCAACGACGCCCTGGACTCCCAGGTGGCCTGGGGAGACATCATCGCGGACCTCAAGCAGCCCTACATCGACCGGGAAGACATCCTGGACGACCTGGGGGACAACCCCTACTTCGTGCCCTACGAGAACAACACCTGGTGCCACTGCGAGGTGGTCTACCAGTACGACCCGCGCAACCGCAAGCACCGCGAGACTCTGGAGCCCATCTTCATCGACGTCAACATCGCCGCCATCGAGAACTGCATGGAGCCGCTGTTCACCTCGGACCCGCGCGTGCGCAAGATGCTCAGCCCGGTCGCCGGCAACTTCAGCAAGTACCAGCAGGCCATCAGCCAGGGGCCTCGACCCCGGACAGGTAGCCGACAACACCCTCTACTCGGCCGAGGCCGATTTTGACTTCTCCAAGATCAAGCCGGAGCGGGTCAAGCGCCTGAAGGAGCTTGATCGAGCAGCGCAAGTGGCAATAGCTGAGGTTGTGATGATGAAAGACGAGGCTTATGAGGAATTAGTTGCGGCCCTGGGAGAGGAGAACATCAGTCGTGAGCCGGCGGTGCTGGACGGCTACGCCTGGCAACCGACCAACAATGACGATCCCGAGGGTAACTGGGTAATCCGCCCGGTGGCAGCGGTCCTGCCTTCAACCACCGAAGAGGTGCAGGTAGTGGTGCGGACCTGCAACCGCTACGGCCTCAAGTTCAAGGCCTTTTCAACCGGCTGGGGCGCCTGGGCTGGGCCGGCCATGGAGAACGTGGTCATAGTCGACCTGCGGCGCATGAACCGCATCCTGGAGATAGACTCCAAGAACATGTATGCGGTGGTCGAGCCTTACGTCTGTGGGGCGCAGTTGCAGGCCGAGGCGATGAAGGTGGGGCTGAACACCCACATCATCGGAGCCGGTCCCAACTGCAGCCCTCTTGCCAGCGCCACCTCGGCCTGGGGCGTGGGCCACGATTCCATCTACATGAGCTATTCCGCCCGCAACCTGCTAGGAGTGGAGTGGGTGCTCCCCGACGGCGAAGTGCTGCGCCTGGGCTCCCTGGGCTCGAGCGACGACTGGTTCAATGGCGACGGCCCCGGGCCTTCGCTGCGCGGCATCATGCGTGGTTCCTGCGGGGCCCTGAGTGGCCTGGGCATCTTCACCCGCGTCGCCCTCAAGCTCTACAACTGGCCCGGCCCCCCGGAGATGAAGATCGACGGCATCATGCTCGACGCCAAGCAGGACATACCGGAGAGATTCTCGATGATCTTCTGTTTCTTTCCCAACAGAAAGAGTTTCTCCGATTCCATGTACGATATGTGCGAAGAGGAGCTCTGCTACAACGCCATGAGGTCTTCGTTTGGCGGCTATATTGATACCATGATGCCGAGGTTCTTCCGGAAGATGGAACATACAACCGCTGTCCGCTCCCTTATAAAGGACACATTCAAGTACACCCTGCTTATGGTGATAGCGTCGGACAGTGATGGGGAGCATGCGCATAAGACGAAGGTCCTGCATGCCATTATCGCGAAACATGGGGGTTTCGCCGTGGACGCGGCGACGATGAAAGACGCTCAATCAATGGTGTTCATGGGCTTCCTTCGCGCCACCATCCCGGCCCTGGTGTTCAGGATGGGCGGGTCGTTCTCCACCGCGCTGGACCGCAATGACGCTCTCGATTCGCAGGCGGCCTGGTCGGATATCATAATGGACATCAAACAGCCGTACATCGACCGGGGCGAGATACTGGACGACCTGGGGGACAATCCCTATTTCGTGCCCTACGAGAACAACACCTGGTGCCACTGCGAGGTGGTCTACCAGTTCGACCCGCGCAATCCCAAGCATCGGGAAGCCCTGGAGCCCATCTTCATCGACGTCAACATCGCCGCCGTCGAGAACTGCATGGAGCCGCTGTTCACCTCGGATCCGCGGGTGCGCAAGATGTTCAGCCCGGTCACCGGCAACTTCAGCAAGTACCAGCAGGCCATCAGCCAGGGGCTCGACCCCGAACAGGCGGCCGACAACTTCCTCTATTCGCACGAGGCCGACTTCGACTTCTCCAAGATCAGACCCGGAGCGGGTCAAGCGCCTGAAGGAGTTGCTCGAGCAGCGCAAGTGGTAGCCTGGTTCAGGGCCCGACCCACTCCTCCGGAGGGCCGACGAGTACGAAGGGGACGGCGTAGCGCGGGCCGCCGGCCAGGTCGGAAGCCGGCGCAGATGAAGAGGTTGTCGTTGACCCGGCGCACCTCGTCGTGCATCCCGTGCAGCAGCCCCCGTTGAAGGCGCCGTAGTCGAGGTGGAGGGAGTCGCTCATGTCGTGCCGATGGTCGTGGGGTGGACGAAGGTGAGCATCTTGCAGGCCGCGGGCCACCCTCCCGGTCTGCCGGTCGAGGAAGCTGTTGTAGCCCCTGGCCTTCGTTCATCTCCCCGGGCTTGAAGGCCATGCCCAGCCACTCGGTCCCGGGGGTGAGCCTGCCGGTGGGAAGGACGTGGTCCACGATGTAGGCGGCGGAGGCGGCGAGCACCCCGCCGGAAGGCATCTTCCCCCGGTACTCGCCCCGCATCGACTCCAGCTCGGGCGCCGCGGGCGGCGTAGAAGAGCTGCATGGCGTCGCGGCGGCTGAGCTTCGTCGACGTCCTCCCAGGTGGCCAGCTCCGGGTCCTTGCCCAGGATCTCCGCCATGCTCCGGCCGTCCGGGCCGGCGCCGGCCCGCTTGCAGGACGCGCCCGCGAACATGGCCGCGCCGAGGGCCAGCGCCCCTCCCGCCGCGGCGCGATCTTCTTCAACTTCATGCATATGATCCCTCCTTCCGATGCAACGAGTATCATGCGGATCAGTCCCGCCGTCCCGTGGTGGTCTTCGATGAAGTGGCGATGCCCATGACCCGGTTGAAGAGGTCCAGCACCGGAATGGGGGTGATGGCCTTGGTCAGGGGCACCAGGTAGACCGACCAGGGCACCCCGATGAAGGAGCGGTTCTTCTTGATGCCCTCGACGATCTTGACCGTGACGTCATCGGCCGCCAGCAGCTTGGTGCCCTTGACCTGCTTGGCCCCGTCGAACATGCCGGTCCCGACGGTGTTGGGGCAGACGTAGGTGAAGCGGATCTTGCGCAGCCCCGCCAGCTTGAACTCCTGGCGCAGGGATTCCGTCAGGCCTACCACCGCGAACTTGGAGGCCGCGTAGTCGCTGATGTAGGGGACGCCCAGCAGGCCTCCGGCCGAGGCCATGTTGACCACGTGCCCCTCCTTCTTCTCCACCATGCCGGGCAGGAACGCCTTCATGGTCCAGAACTGGGCCATCAGGTTGACCGCGATGGTCCGCTCGATCACCTCGTCCGGCTTCTCCAGGAAGGGGTTGGACTTGACGATGCCCGCGTTGTTGACCAGGATGTCGATGGCGCCGAACTCGCGCTTGACCCGTTCGGCCAGGGCGTAGACCTTCTCCCGGTCCGAGATGTCGCAGATGTAGGAGCCGATCTCGCCGTAGCGGGAGAGGTCCTCCACCGCCTCGGCCAGGTCGGCCTCGCGGATGTCCACCACGGCCACCCGGCACCCCTCCTGCAGCAGCAGCCGGGCCAGGGAGCGGCCCATGCCCAGTGCTCCCCCGGTGATCAGGACGTTTTTGCCTCGCAGGTCCTTCATCTTGGCCACCTCCCATGTGCTCTTATGGCATTAACCAGTAACGGCATACCAGGATTGTATCACCCAGGATCAGGGGATGTGACCGACGCCGCCCGTCGACGCTCATAGAGGTGCCTTCATCCGCGCACATACCGGCCACCCGTAGAAGCCAGCCGTCGGCGGCGGTCCCGGTCATGATCACCGGGCGCCCGTTCTCGATGTGGGCGGGCCAGATGGTGGCCTCACGGAATCCCCCGGCGTCGAAGGATACCTGCGTGAGGATGGTGTAGTCGCACGGGCGATAACCCGGCTCGAAGACGAAATTACCGAGAGAGTAGGCGATCAGCTTGCCCTGGTATACCTCGAAACCCTGGATGACGTGGGGGTGGTGCCCCAGCACCAGGTCCGCCCCACTGTCGACCGCCAGGTGGGCGTAATATCGCTGGGTCGACGTCGGGGACGTAGTCCCGCTCGGTGCCCCAGTGGAAAGAGACCACCACCAGGTCGGCGATCTCCCGCGCGGCGGTGATGTCGCGGACGATCCCGGCGGTGTCTTTGGCGTTGGCCACGCCCGGGTAACCGGCGCCGGCCGGCCAGCCGGACCAGCCGATGTCGTCGTAGGCGAGGAAGGCGACGCGCGAGCCCTTCACCGTCAGCAGGGCGGGGGAGTGGGCGCCGGCGTAATCCGCGCCCGCGCCGCACCAGGGGATGCCCTCGGCCGCAGGTAAGCGAGGCAGTCCAGCATGGCCTCGCCCCCGTAGTCGCGCGCGTGGTTGTTGGCCTGCGAGACCACGTCCACGCCGCCGAGTCGCGCAGGGAGGGCAGCCCCTCCGGGCTGCCGCGGAAGTGGAACTCCTTGCCCGGCACCGGTGCGCCCCCGTAGGAGATGGTGCACTCCAGGTTGGCGAAGGTCAGGTCGGTGGAGCGCATGGCCTCGCCCACGCTCTCCCAGGCATAGTCGTACCCGTTGGCCCGCAGGGCATAGCTGTCCAGGTTGACGTCTCCCACCGCGGTCAGGCTGATGACGTCGTTGGGCTGGTAATGGAAATACATGGGTCGTTCCGCCACGATGCCTTCTCCCGCCGTGACCTTGAGCAGGATGGAGAGCTGAAGGCCGGCCCCGGCGTCGTCGTTGACCCGCAGGGTCTGGCGGGAAGCGGGCGGGATGGTCACCTGCCTGGCCGGCAGCGCTCCCTGCTCCCGGGTGAGGTAATCCACCTCCACCGTGGCCGGCTTGTCCGTGGGGTTCTGCAGGCAGAGCCAGGTGTGGAAACCCGGCCCGGTGTAACCTTCCGCGAACTGCCACTGCAGGGCCGGGCGCCGCGGCTCCCGTGACGCAGTGCCCTCCCGTCCAGTCCGATTCCCAGCCGGTGTATTCGAAGTAGACGGGTCGCTCCGCCAGGAAAGGGAAGGAAGAGGTCAGCCGGACCGAGACGTCCTTGCCGGGCCCCACTTCATCGGGGACGTACAGGGTGAGCCGCCTGCCCGCGCCCACCGTGTAATCGCGAGCCAGCGCGGCGCCCTGGCCGGGCCCGAACTGATACTCGGCCGTGACCTTGATGGACGACGCTCCAGTGTTCTGCAGCGTCAGCCATTCCTCGAAATTGTCCCGGGTGGTGCCCTCCGCGAAATAGCTCTCCGTGTGCTGCGCCGTCGCTCCCATCACGCAGTGCCCACCCTTCCAGCCGTGGGCACCCCTGCCCTGGTAGTCGAAATACATGGCCCGCTCGGCCAGCACCGGCTGGTCGGAGGAGAGCGCCAGGGAAGCCTGGAGGTCCGGGCCCAGCAGGTCGTTGACTTTGAAGGTGGCGCGGGAGTGGGCGGGAACCGCGCAGCCCGTAACCACCTTTTCGCCAGCTTCCTGGGTCTGGAAGCGGAAGGTCAGGCCGGCCGCGCGCTCCTGCGGGTTGAGCACGCAGACCCACTCTTCGAAGCCGCATCCCGTGCACCCTTCCGCGAAGAAGAAATCCCGTCCCAGCCCGGTGGCGCCCATCACGTCGTGACCGCCGCTGATGGTGTTGCCGGGGTAGTTGAAGTAAACGGGGCGCTCGGCCACGATCCCCAGCGGCGCGGTGACCTTCATGGAGACGTCGCCGCGGAGGCCGTCGTAATAGCCGAGGGAGCCCTCGTCGCCGTGCAGGGGGACGGTCAGGCGCGAGAGGGGGGGCACGGCGTAGTCCTGCTCCAGCACTCCGCCGTCACCCAGGTAATAAGCGACGTGGGCTTTGACCGTCTCCTGGTTGGGATTGCCCAGGCAGAGGAAAGTGTTGAAGCCGTAACGGGTGCACCCCTCCGCGAAGTACCAGGTGGTGGAGGCGCCGGGTCGAGCCCATCACACAGTGGCCGTCTCCACCCGCCGGCGCGGGCGCGGGGGAGCACAGTATCAGCAGGATTACGGCAGGCACGGCTGCCTTGAGCCATCTGCCCCTGCCGGCCATGGGTGCCTGCCGGCCTACAGCCTGCCGCGTTCCTTGAGGATGGACATGTTCAGGTCGACAAGGTTGCCTAGCGGCTCCTTCCAGCCCTCCCTCTCCGACACGACGATGGCGCCGGAAGGGCAGTGAGAGGCGCAGAGGCCGCAGCCGATGCAGCGCGCGTCGTCGATTACTGCCGCGTCGCCGTCTATCTCGACGGCCTTGAGCTGGCACACGTCGAGGCAGACCTCACAGCCGTTGCAGAGATCGGCGTCCACCGCTGAGTGGTAGCGGGTGGCGGCTATGGTGCCTTCCATTTTCAGTTTGGTGATGGTGCCCAGGAAGCCGCAGCAGCAGCCGCAGCAGTTGCAGATGAAGGTGACCTTGTCCTGGACGTTGTCGGTGATGTGGACCAGGCCGGCCTGCTCCGCCCGGTCCAGGGCGTCGAGCATCTCTTCTTTGGTAGCCTTGCGGGCGAAGCCCCGTTCCACCAGGAAGTCGGCGAATGGACCGAGCACCATGCAGACGTCCTTGGGGGCGTCGCAGGCGCGCCCCAGCAGCTCCGCCTCGGTTCGGCAGAAGCAGTTGGTCAGGGCCATGGAGGTGGAGTCCTTGATGTAGGCGCTGATCTTCTCGTAAGGAAGGACCTGATCCTTGCGCGGGATCTCTTCTTCGATCACCAGCACCCTGGCCAGGGGCGTGTCGGAAGCGAAAGAAGTTTTGCCCCACCCCTCGAAATAATACTTGTCGAACAGTTCGGCAACCTGTTTCTTGGCGGGGGAGATCTCCCCCTTCATGAACTGCATCTCGAAGATGCCCGGCAGGAGGGGCATCAGGTTGCAGAGCTTGGTACCGTCCTTCTTCTTGTGGATGAAGACCAGGCCGTCCCGGCTCATCCGCTCCAGCAGGGCCTCCATCTCCGCCGGGTCCCGCCCAGTCTCCGCGGCGACGGTGCTTACCGGCGTCGGCAGGGAGGGCAGGAGCAGCGCCGTTTCCGCTTCCTCCGGGTCGAAGATCAGCTTGAGCAGCTCCAACAGGCTCTCGGTTCCGGGCGCCCCCATGGGGAACTCGTCCATGCGCTTCATCAAACGGGTGTAAACGTCATCCATGCCGACCTCCTGATCTCGATAAATCGAACCCTCCCTGCATCGGATTAATTGTATAGCGTGGGATCAGTGGCAGGAAAGGGGACTGAAGCCGGGAATGGCCGAGTTGGGCAGGCCGCGCTTGAGCCCTTCCATCATCAGGCCGAAGACGCGCTTCTTGCCCAGGCCGGCGAACATCCGTTCCAGGGCGGCCGCCTCGGCGGTGACGGGATACCACGCTTCCTTCTTGAAGTGGAAGACCTTCTCGAAGTTGCGGGTGAAGCGGTGGAACTCCTCGGCTGCCTTCTCGCGGTCGCTCACCGCGATGGCCGCTACCTTGCCGGAGACGATGGCGCCGGAGATGCCGAAGCCCATCAGGGGATCGAAGGCGCCGGAGATGGTGCCGCACATGATGAACTTGTCCCGGAAGAGCTGCGGCTGGTCCGGCACCTCATTGGGAACCACGCCGCGCACGTACTCCCAGTCGCCGTGGCTGACGTTCTCGTTCCGCTCCATCCAGGCGACGTAGCGGTCGACGCTCTCCCGGCTCACTTCTTTTTTATAGTCGGGCAGCAGGTCGAAGTAGATGCCGTTGAGCATGGAACAGTAACCGTACTCGCTGATGCATTCGTCCATCCAGATCCAGCTGTCACCTTCCCGTTCGGCTTCGATTACGCCTCGGGACTGCCAGCCGTACCAGACCGAGCAGGGTATGTCCAGGTGCCGGTAGGCTTCCTCGTTGAGACCGCAGGCGATGATGGTGCCGGGGGGCAGGCCGGGCAGGTCCTCCTTGCGGAGTTCCACTCCGAACTCGAACTTCACCCCGGCGTCGGCACATTCCTTGTAAAGAAGGGCGTCGATGCTGGTGGGGCGGTCGCTGCGCTCCACGTGGTAGCCCCCGGCGGCCGGGATGGGAAACCTGAAATCGCCGAAGTAGAGGCTGTTGACCTTGACCGGCACGAAGGCGGGAGCGATGTCGATGCCGATGTACTCAGAGGTGGCGGCAAGGTCCAGGGGGGTGGTGTGGGTTGAGGGGTTGAAGACGCGCGACCCGCCCCAGCTCGCCTCGCGGTCCCTGACAGTAACGTCGTAACCCTCCCGTGCCAGGTTGCAGGCTGCGATCAGGCCGCTCATCCCTGCGCCGTAGATCAATACCTCTGACATGTTTGCTCCTTTCCCTGCGATGACCTTATGATGAGGGCCCGGTTGCCCGGGCCCTCCGTTTCTCTATTAAGAGCCGTTCAGTCGATAGGTTCGAAGTACCCGCAGTTCTGAAGGGTGCTCGTTCCGTCCCAGCTGTCGTTCCAGACCATCCGCACCCGTCCGCCTACGTGCAGCTTGGTTTCGTCGATCTCGCTGCAGACGTGGGTCATGCGGGTGTCGGCACCGTCCAGCACCACCCAGACGCAGGTGAAGGGCACCTGCTTCATCCCGCCGGTGTTGGCGTCGATGTAGGGGAAGCGCACTACCGTGAAGCCCTCGCATACGCCTTCCGGGCCAACCTCCACCCACTCGTTCATGGGGCTGAAGCATTCGCTGCAGAGCTCGCGGGGTCGGCATGTAGACCCTGCCGCACTGCGAGCACTTGATGGCCATCCAGCGCTTGTTCTTGAGGATCTCGTTATACAGCTTGCTCCAGTAGAGGCCGAGGTGCCAGGCGAAGTCGTACTCCAGGTGCCCCGACTCCTGGGTCAGAAGCTCGTAGCCATCGTGGGTGTGCGTGATCTTTCGTTTATCCGTGTATAATCCCATTTTTCCTCACCTCCTATGGCAGGTCCGCGCCGAGGATCATTATGCCGGTCCAACTACAGCCCCCGAAGCCGGAGCAGAGGGCTTTATTGACGTTCTCCACCTGGCGGGCGCCGGACTTGCCCATAATCTGCCAGGCCGCCTCGGCGACGCGCAGCAGGGCGGTGGCCCCGATGGGGTTGCAGGATATGACGCCGCCGGAAGGGTTGATGGGCAGTTGCCCGTCCATCTCGAAGGTCCCCTTGCGGATAAGTTCGGGCGCTCCGCCGTGGTCGCAGAAACCGAAGGAGTCCATCCACTTCACCCCGCAGGTGGAGGCCGGTATGTAGAGCTCGGCTACGTCGAAGTCCTCCAGGGGATCGTGGATGCCGGCCTGGCGGTAGGCTTCCTTGCTGGCCTTCTCGATGGTGGGCATGAAGCTCCAGCCCAGGTCCCCGAAGTGGGTGAAGTTGTGGCGCACCACTGACGTGTGCACCCAGGCCGGGCGGGGGCAGAGCTTCTTGGCCTTGACCTCGGTGGCGAAGATGACCGCGCAGGCTCCGTCCGAACGCGGGCACATGTCCAGGAACTTGATGGGGTAGGCAAGCATCGGCGATGCCAGCACTTCCTCCACCGTGGTGGCCTGGCGGAAGTGAGCGTAGGGGTTGTTGCAGGCGTTGTTGCGGTCACGCGCCGCCACCCTGGCCGAATCTTCCTCGGTGGCCCCGTAGGTGTCCATGTACTTGGAGTACTCGGTGGCCAGCGGCCCGATGGCGCCCGGCGAAGGCGTCGCGCTCCAGGGTGGGATTGGCGCAGGTGGAGATGGCCGCCTGCGTATCCGACTCGGAGTTCTTCTCCCAGCCCACCGCCAGTACCGTGTCGAAGAGGCCGGAGGCCACGTGATAGTAGCCGCAGGCCGCCACGGTGGTGCCGGTGGTTCCGCCGGTGGTCACCTTGAAGATGGGTTTCATGCATCCGCCCAGGCCGTCCACTGCCCACATGTCCACGTAATTGATGTTCTCGAAATGATCCATGTTGCCGATGACGATGGCGTCGATGTCCGCCATGGTCAGCTGCGCGTCGTCCAGAGCGCGGGAGACGGCTTCGGCTATCAGTTCAACGCCGGACGCATCCAGCCGCTTGGCGGCGTGATGGGTCTGACCTACTCCGATGATTCCAACTCGTTTACCCATTTCACGTCACCCCCTACTTACCCATTATCCAGACGCAGTGGCTCTGCCCGCACATGCCGTTGATGCCGTGCACCAGGGCGGTCTCCACGTCGTTGACCTGATGTTCTCCCGCTTCGCCGCGGATCTGCAGCGCGCATTCGGCCATGGCCGAGAGGCCCGCCACCTGCACCGGATGGGAGGAGAGGCGTCCTCCGGACGGATTGACCGGGACCTTGCCGCCGTCGAAGTCGGCGTAGCCGCGTTCCACGAACTCGCCGCCCTGGCCGTCCTCGCAGAAGCCCAGGCCCTCCAGCCACATCAGTTCCATGTAAGAGAAGGCGTCGTAGACCTCGGCCACGTCGATCTCCTTGAGGGGATTCTCGATGCCGGCCATGGCATACGCTTTTTTGGCGGCGGCCTTGAGGGCGCGGGTGTCGGCCAGGTCGCGGTCGCCCAGGCGGAAAGCGTCGACGCAGTGCCCGACGCCCTTGAGCCAGACGCGCTTTTTATTAGTGGTCCACTTCTTGGCGTTGCGTTCCGCCGCCAGGATCAGGCAGGTGGCCCCGTCGGTCACCGGCGAGCAGTCGAGCAGCTTCAGCGGGTCGGCCACTTTACGCGACGCCATGACGTCGTCGACGGTGATGTTCATGGGGTACTGGGCCAGGGGGTTGCGCATGGCGTTGCCGTGGTTCTTGGCCGATACCGCGGCGAACTGCTCCTCCCAGATCCCCCACTTGGACATGTAGCGGCGGGCCTGCAGGGCCGCCGCGCTGATGGCGTCCAGTCCCAGCTTCCGCTCGACCAGCGGGTCGAAGGCGGTGTTGGTGATGCCGCGCATGTTGCTCTCGAGCCCTTGTGATGGGAGACAACGATGGTGCAGCCGAAGCTGCCGGAGAGGATGCGCATCATGCCGTAGAGGGCTCCGTAGGTGCCGTCGCCCTCGACGCAGGTGATGTCCTTGCCGTACGCGCCCGAAGCGTCGGTGACGGCCATGGTGGAGATGGTGCGGCCGTCCCAGAAGTCGGAGCAGACGGTGACCACGTTGTCCACCTCGGCGATGGTAATGCCCGCGTCGGCCAGGGCTCGGCTGGTGACGTCGTAGGTCATTTCCGCGAAGGTATTGGGCTTGTTTTTTTCGAACTTGGTCTGGGCGGCTCCAATGATGGCTACGCGTTCCATTACTTGTCACCCCCCTGGATGGGGCGGAAGTACTTGATGTCCATGATGTTGGCTTCGCGCTCCTCCGCCAGTACCATTTCCATGCGCATGCCCACCTTGACCTTGTCCGGCTCGACTTCGTCGATGAGATGGGTCAGGCCGGTGTCGGCGCCGTCCAGCTTGATCACGCCGTAGATGAGAGGGGCTTTCTTGGGCTGGATGGCCGGTTCGTCGTAATGCACCACGGTGTAGGTTTCCAGGGTCCCGGTGCCCGGGAGCTTCACCCAGTCGTTCATGTCCTCGTAGCAATCGACACACTTGATCTTGGGGGGGACGTAGACCTTGCCGCAGGTGGGGCAGCGGTTCCCCCAGAGCTCGGCCGAGTCCCGCAACAGCACGTACCACTTGCTCAGGGTGCTTCCGACCGTCCAGGAATAGGGAACGCTGATCTTCCCGTTGTGCACCAGGATCTCGACGTCGTCTTTCCAATCGGACAATTACTTCACCTCCTTGAAACAGAAACGGACCTGTATTGCGACGCATGCTTGGTATCCGACATTTATCACCTCCCGGTTGCGCGATACCGCACGGTGAAAACTTTCTGAGTCAAAACTTACTGAGCTGGTCCTAGTTGAAAGATGAACACTATTTTATTACTTTTCGGGAGAGCTTACCACAGCAATACGGCGCCGGGAACTGCTTCTTTCAATAAGAAAAAACGAGTTGGCCTCACATCTTGGGTACATGTCCTTACGGTCGCGGTTGGCCAGCCAGAAGGCGTACATCTTCGGGTAGTACTCCTGTATGCGGGGGCAGCTGATGCCCGTGCCCTCCAGCACCTCCCGGGTGTTGGTGTCGTCGAAGAACGCCGACGTGGTCCATGTAGGTCATGGAGTCCGGCGGTATGCCGAAAACCTTGAACACCCAGCCGAAATGGGTGGCCAGGAAGTCCATCACCGGGGCGGGGACCGAGAAGCGGTGCGCGTTTCCCGCAGACCGCCACCCATAGCTCGTCCAGCATCTCGCCCGTGGTGGGAGGGTCGTTGTCGACCACGTGGAAGCACTTGCCCACGGACCCGGCGGGGTCGCGGGTGATGGCGGTCACCGAGTCCACCACGAAATCAATGGGGACGAAGTTGGGGCGCGTCTCCCCGTTTCCGAGGTCCACCGGCGGCACCTTGAAGCCGGTGGAGGAGGTTGAAGGTCTTCATCATTATGAAGACGTTGTCGAACTTGTCGGCCTCGCCGGTGCGGGAGTCGCCCAGCACCCCGGCGGGGCGGATGATGATGGCCGGCAGGCCTCGCTCCATGGCCCGGCGCACTTCCATCTCTCCCCAGAACTTGCTCATGAAATAGTTGTTGACCAGTTCCTGGCCGGCGTCCAGCTCGTCTTCCATGATCAGGCCTTCCCGCTCGGCGTGGACCACCACCGAGCTGAAGTGGACCAGGTGGGAAAGGCCGCCGCACGACTCGCAGAAGTCCACCACGTGGCGGACTCCCCAGTAGTTGACCTTGCGGGCCAGCCCTTCCGGGATCGAAGAGGTCGAAGGCCCCCGCCAGGTGCCACACCTCGGTGGCCCAGGCCGCGGCCGACCGGTATTCTTCTTCCGAAAGTCCCAGCCGCGGGTCGGTGACGTCCCCGGCCACGGCGCGCAGGCTGCCCGCCGCCGCCTTCCCTGCCGTCTCCAGCTCGGCGATGTCTTCCAGGGCCCGGCCCAGGAACTTCTCCTGGGCCAGAAAGGTGAATTCCACGCCCGGGTCGTCGGCCAGTATCGACCTGACCTGCCAGCGTCCGAGGAAGCCCGGGTAACCGGTCATGAAGATCCTTCTCGCTGCCATCAATGCTCCTCCTTTGTGCAAACGGTCGTAAAAGAGCCTCTTTTCGTGCTAGCATAATGCAGGATCTGGTAACAAGTACACATAGTGACGGAGAATCGCTTGCTGGTCGACCTGCACGTACACACCAACGCATCCTCCCGCTGCTCCAATCTGTCCCCTCTCCAGCTCGTCGAGCGAGCGCGGGACCTGGGGCTGGATGCCGTGGCGGTGACCGAGCATTCCACATTCAAGGGCGCCCAGGAGAACTACGAATTCGCCCGGGAGCACGATTTCAGGATATTCCGCGGCATGGAAGTGTACACCGAGACTGGGCGACATGCTGGTCTTCGGCTGGAGCGGGAACATCCGCTACTACCTCTATCCATTCAACGACCTCAAGAGGCAGGTGGAACGAGGCCGGGGGCATTCTCATCCCCGCCCATCCCCTGCCGCGGCACCGAGGTGCGTCATCCCTTAAGGCAGAGCCTGCCGGACGACCTTCTCGAATCCATCTTCGCCATCGAGACCCATAATGGTGCCTGCAAGAGCAAGAGCAACGAGCAGGCGCTGGCCTTGAAGGAGAAGTACGGCCTCTTCGGGACGGGGGGCAGCGACGCCCACCACGTCACCCACCTGGGCCGGTGCGTCACCGTCTTCGAAGACGACCCGGAAGACGAAGAAGAACTGATCGAAGTATTGCGCACCGGGCGCTACCGCGCCTGCGCCTACGGCGAGATCGACGGCCGCATCTGGCCGGAGATGGGTATGAGAGACGCCGGCTACTAGGCGCAAATCCCCAGAGTAAGCCGGACACCGACGCTCCATCCCCGCTCGCTCTTGCGCCCGACGTCCTTTCAGGTACGCCTTCGGTCACGCGCCTGCGAGCGAGACGCCCCGCCGCTCTAGGCACTCGCCTCACCCCGGGGACTGTACGCCCGGCGTATGATCCCAGGGCATCCCTACGTCGGGACGCCTCAAGGCCGAGAAAACCCCCGATCCTGCGCGCGTAATCATCGCCGGCCACGTAGGAGACGTCGTTGTGGCCCGCGCCGTTCACCATGATAGAGCTCCTTGGGGGAGGGGGCTGCTTCGAACAGCCGCAATCCTTCCCGCGGGGGGATCAACTCGTCCCGGTCCCCGTGGATGACCAGCACGGGACAGGCCGCCCTTCCGATCTTGTCGACGGAGTGAATAGCTCTCCGACAATTCCAGCCCCCCGGGGACCATGGGGAAGAGGCGGCTGGCCACGCTGGCCAGGGAGGTGAAGGTCGACTCCAGCACCAGGGCGCGGAAGCGCCCTCTCCCGGGCGATCTCGCAGGCCACCGCTCCTCCCAGGGACTTGCCGAAGACGATGATGTCGCCGTCGGCGATGCCCCGTTCCGGCCAGCCAGGCCACCGAGGCCCGGCCGTCCATGTAGAGGGCCTCCTCCCCGGCTCGCCGTCGCTCTTGCCGTAGCCGTGGTAGTCGATCAGCAGCAGGCGGCAGCCGAGGGGCTCGAGCTCCGAGTGCACCGGGGACCAGCTGTAGGCCTCCTGGGCGTTACCGTGGAAGAAGAGTATCACCGGCGCCCCCTCCGGCTCCGGCCACCACAGGCCGTGGATGTTCAAACCGTCCTCGCACTCCAGCCGGACCTCTTCGCAGCGCCCGGCCCAGGCCGGGGGAGGGAGGTCCCGGGGCAGGCGGTCGGGATAGTACAACAGCCTCCGCATCATCTCGTTCATGTCGGCCATAAGATCACCCCTTTACATTATAGTCTCGGCGGTCGACCGAGGTTGCATCAAGCCTGTCCGTTAGATAGAATTTTCAAAGCGTGACACCCGAGTTTTACCAAGGAGGAATGCTGATGGGCAAATGGGATGACATGTACCAATCCAAGCTGAGGACCGCCGAAGAGGCGGCCAGGATCATCAAGGACAACGACAAAATAATGTGCGGCAGCGGGTCCTGCACCCCCGACGCGTTTCTCAACGCGTTATTCGACCGCGTGGAGGAACTGAACAACGTCGTCTTCGGCGGCCTGATCATGCTTGGGCCCACCTACAAGATCCTCAACCCCGAAGCCAGCCGCCACATCCTTTTCGACAACATGTACGCCAGCCCCCTGGACCGTCACGCCCTGGCCGAAGGCATCAGCGTGCACAGCCCCTTCAACTTCTCCGACGTCACCCGCCAGGCCGTCGAGTTCGGCGGCTACAAGAAGATCGTCACCCAGTGCGGTCCCATGGACAAAAACGGCTACCTCTGCGCCGGTGTGTCCGGCAACTTCCTGGACACTCTGCAGTACGGGGTGGAGGACATCATCCTGGAGGTCAACGAGCACCAGCCACGCATCCACGGATACAACTTCTACCACATCTCGCAGGTCACGGCGGTCATCGAGAACCCCCACCCCCTCTTCGACCTGCCGCCCGAGCCGGTGGGCGAGATCGACAAAGCCATCGCCGAGAACATCGTCCCCTACATCGACGACGGCTGCACCATCCAGCTGGGCATCGGCGCCCTGCCCAACGCCATCGGCGAGTGCATCGTGGAGCATGGCCGTCAGCACCTGGGCTGCTACACCGAGATGATCCCGGACTGCTTCATGTCCCTCTTCGAGGCGGGGATCCTGGACAACAGTAAAAAGAATTACTACCCCTTACGCATGAATGCCTTCTTCTCCGCCGGCTCCAACGCCCTCTACCAGTGGCTGGACGAGAACCCCGCGGTCTTCTTCAACCCCATCAGCATCAACAACAACCCCTACAACGTGGCCCAGAACGACAATCTCATCTCCATCAACTCCACCCTGGAGATGGACATCACCGGTCAGTGCTGCTCCGAGGCGCTGGGAAACAAGCAATACAGCGCCACCGGCGGCGCCCAGGACTTCGGCCGGGGGGCCTGGCTGTCCAAGGGAGGGAAGGGATTCATCGCCCTCCACTCGACCGCCGTCAACAAGGAGACGGGCGAGACCATATCCAAGATCGTGCCCACGTTGAGGCCCGGCACTCCGGTCACCATGTCCCGCACCGAGGTCATGTACGTAGCCACGGAATACGGCGTGGTCAACCTGAGGGGCAAGAACAACCGGGAGCGGGCCCAGGCGCTCATCTCCATCTGCCACCCCGATTTCCGCGGCGAGCTGCGACAGTACGCCAAGGACGCCAAGCTCTTCATCCTGCCTGAGCACGACATCGCCGATTAGGGCGCAAAGATAGATCGCATGAAAGGGGCCCGGGACCACCGGGTCCCTTTTGCTATTCACGACACACCGGCGGGAGATATATAATTACGGCAGTTTTTGACCCATCGTCATTCCAGGGGGAAGGTTGAACAGGAGGATGCTATGAATCAGAAGAATGTGGTAGTCATCGGTTCGGGCCCCGGCGGCTCGTCTTTCGCCGCTCTCATGGCCCATGCCGGGCACAAGGTCACGCTGCTGGAGAAGAACCCGTTCGCCGGGGGCAAGTGTACTTCCGAACCGTATGGCGATTACGTGGCGGACACCGGCGTACACATGTTCGGACGCGGCCCCGCCGGCCCCTTCGGCCAGGTCGCCCGCATCGTCGGCGAGGGGCCGTCCTGGTCCAACATCCATCCACCTTTTGCCAACTACCTCTCGGGCAAGGGCATGATCGAATCGGAGACCAACATGTTCGGCCCCTTCTCGGCCATGAACACCATGAAGGCCACCATGAAGGGGTGGATACATCAGGAAATGATCAAGACCGCCACTAACTTCGTCAACAAGTACGGCAAGCAGGGTTCCATCGAAATGGTGAAGAAGATGTCAAATCCACGTGTTCCCCTTTACTCCGAGTTGCAGGACGAGACGGCGGAGGAGTTCTTCACCGGCTTCCTGGCCTCCCCCGAGCTGCTTCGGATGATGCACGGCATGTGCATGATCACTACGGTCATCCCCTGGGACCGCGCCAGTGCCGGTGAGCTGATGTACATCCTCGCAAGCACCATGCGGGGCGGCTACCTCTCCTATCCGCGCGGCGGCGCCAGCGAGATACCCCTCTCCTTCCTGCGCGCTTTCGAGCGCGACGGCGGGGTGCTCCGCCTCGGCGTAGAAGTTGCCGGAATCGAGTCGGAAGGCGGCAGGGTACGCGGCGTGGTCACCGCTGACGGAGAGAAGATCCCCGCCGATTTCGTGGTTTCCAACGCCGGCATCAAACGGACCGTGCAGATGGCCGGCCCCGCCAATTTCCCGGCGGAATACATCTCCATGGTCGACGGCCTCAAGGAGTCCGAAGCCTTCATCGCCGTCAAGTACTTCCTGGACTGCAAGATCAAGTCCATGCGCGTCCCCTGCATGTTCCACATCCCCGACATCCCCGCCGCCAACATGTTCGATTACCTCAAGGACGGGAGCATCCCCTCGGACCTCCTGCTGTTCATCACCGTCCCCAGCATCTGGGACCCCATGCTGGCCCCTCCCGGCAAGGACGTTCTGACCATCGGGGTGCCCGCCCCCAGCGACCTCTCCCGCGCGGAACAGTGCGAGGGGCTGCTGGACCTGGCGGAGCGGATAATTCCCGACATCTTCCCGGAGATCAGGGGAAAGGTGAACAACAAGGTGCGCAGCACCATCGTCAACACCTCCCAACTCACCGGCCGGGTAACCGGCGAGTGTATCGGGCTGGCCCAGGAAGTGGGGCAGAGCGGTTCCCGCAGGCCCGAAAACGCCATGCCCATCAAGGGCCTCTACCTGGTGGGTTCGGACGCGGGCGGCCGCGGCATCGGCACCGAGATGGCAGCCGATTCGGCGCTCTATCTCTACAGCCAGCTGGCCTGATTCCGGTCTGGTATTAAAGCTGGTCGCGGGGGGCTGGGCGGGGATGCAACCAGAGAGATATCCCGTCCAGGACCTGGTACAGTTTCTCACCTGACAGGGAGCCGATGGGCTCGATCAAGTCTCGCCTGTCCACGGTGAAGACGCGTGAGACGTTGACCACGCTCTCCTTCGGCAGGCCGCCCTCGCCCTTGTCCAGGTGGACGTTTCCGGGAATATCTGCGCGGATGAGGTTGGAGGTTATCTCACAGACGATCACTGTCTTGACCCTGCTGGCGCAGAAAAGGTCGTTCTGGACCACGACGTGGGGATGGCGATATCCCTGACCGGACCCCGAGGGTGTGCCCATGTCCAGCCAGAAGACATCGCCCTGGCGTATCACCAGTCTTCCTTGAAGGTCCGTCGGCGGTATGCCTTCATCCGGTCGAGGTAGCCATCTTCGCCGGAGGAAGGAGGCGCGTCAAAGGCGGCATTGGCCTGTTCCAGAATGCGCCGGTTGCGCAGGTCCCCGAGGTAGGACTCGAGGGCCAGGCTGTATAACCGGCTGCGGGAAACCTTCATCTTTCGCGCCAGTTTCTCCGCTTCCTCGAAGACCGGTTCGGGTATCGACACCGCTGCTTTGACGTTCAACCCCTCACCTCACTACTACCTGAAGTAATAACTAGAATCATACCTTCAGTATGACGCATTGATGGCGGGACGGTCAAGACAGGGGGTTGGTGGGATGCCTGGAGAGGCGGCCGTAACTTGCCATTTTGGCGGCCACCCGCACCGCCCTCTCCGGTGTGGCGGCGGTGAATATCCCCGTGCGGCGCAGGCGCGCCGAGGAGGCGCGTTCGTCCTCATTGACGGCCACCACGATGATGGGCTTGCCGGTGTCGCGCATCAGCTTCTTGAAGTACCCCGCTATGTAGTAGTCGGTCCAGATGCGCGCTTCCTTGAAGTCGAGACCACCCGAGCCTTCACGGTTGACGGGCTTCTTTCCCTTGAACGACTGGACCACACCGCGCAGCAGGTCCAGGGTGAAAGGCAACAATTTCCTCACGTCGTAGCGCAGGCCGTTGAGGAAGGGGCGCGCTACGGTGTTGACCATGTTGTCGGCGAAGAAGTCCCGGCCCATCAGGGTGCCCATGGAGATGAGGATGTCCACTTCATCGCAGTTGATCAGGGTATCGATGATGCGGAAGTGGTTGGCGCGGTGGACGTTGCCCACGATGTCCACAGGGTTGCGGCGGCTCCAGAAGCGGGGGAGGTAAGTGTCCATCTCCTCGATCACCGCGTCGGGCAGGTTCGCCAGTTGCAGGCCTTCACGGTCGCAGGCGTCGGCCGCCACCACGCCCCAGCCGCCGCCCAGGGTCATCACCGCGGCGCGACGCCCGCCGGGAAGGGGCAGGTTGGAGAAGGCCGCCGCCAGGTCCATCAGCTCTCCGGTGGTCTCGGCCTCCAGGATGCCCGCCTGCTCGCACATCCCCCTGAACAACTCGATGTCTCCCGCCAGAGCCCCGGAGTGGGAGCGCACGGCCCGCGTGCCCCAATCACCTTTCCCTGACTTGAGCGCGATGACCGGTTTGTGGGGCGTGATACGGCTGGCCACTTCGAGGAAGCGGCGCCCTTCTTTCAGGCCCTCTATGTAAAGAAGTATGACCCGGGTGAGTTCGTCCTGCCCCAGGAACTCGAGATAATCGCTGATGTAGGTGTTGGCGGCGTTGCCTGAGCCGATGAAGCGGGCGAAGCCGATGCCCTGGCGACGGCCGGTGGTAAGCAGCTGCACCCCCAGGTTGCCGCTCTGGGAGATGAAGCTGACCCCGCCGGAGCGGGGGAAGACCGGCGCCCCCAGCGCGCACAGGGAAGAAGTGGAGCTGAACACCCCCATGGTATTGGGACCGACGATGGTGATGCCGGCGGCGTCGGCCGTGTCCACCAGCTCCTTCTCCAGTTTCGCCCCGTTCCGGCCGGTCTCGCTGAAATCGGAGGTGACGATGATGGCGTTACGTATGCCCACCGCCGCGGCGTCTTCCAGCACCGGCAGCACCGCCCGGGCCGGGATGGCTATCACCGCCAGGTCCACCGGTTCGCCGATGTCACGCAGGGAGGGAAAGGTGGGATGGCCCAGCACCCGCCGTTCCTTGGGGTTGACCATCAGCAGGTGGCCGCGGTAACCGCCACCCAACATGATCAGGGGCATGTTGAACCCCCATTTGCCGGGGAAATTGGATGCCCCCACCACCGCTACGGTGCGCGGGTCGAACAGCCCGCGCCAGTCGCGCTCGTAACCTCTGCCGTCCATCTCTCCCTCCCCCGGGATCCGGTCTCGTCATCTCGCACGAACCGCTCCGTCTATTATATGGCATGTCGTGTTCCCCGGTGCGATTTAGGGTATGGTTATTGGGAGTTATAGAATGCCCGAATAAGGCCCGAGGGGACAAAGGAGTAAGGCATGGGTGAAAAGGAGACCGTCCTGGTGCTGGACGCCAGCTACGACGAAGCCGTCCTGGTACGGCGCATGGAGGAAACCCTCGAGGCTTTTCCGCTGGAGCTCGAAGGGAAGGACGTCCTGGTCAAGCCGAATCTCCTCGGGCCCTGGGGAGGGGAGAGCGGCATTATCACCCACCCGTTGGTAGTCAAAGCCCTCGTCTATGCTTTGAAGAAGAGAGGGGCCCGGGTGCGGGTGGGGGACAATCCCGGCATACGCGGCTACGGCAACATGGCCAGGCTGGCGAGGGAGACCGGCCTGGAAGAGGCGGTGGGGGAGGACTGGGTTAACCTGGCGGCCTCACCCCGAAGTGTCCCCATAAAGTCACGCTTCCTCTCAGAGACCTCCGTCTCTTCGGAGGTGATGGACTGCGACATCCTCATCTCGGTGCCCAAGTTTAAGACCCATGTCAGTACCCTCATCACCGGCGCGGTCAAGAACAGCTTCGGGTATCTGGTAGGAGGGGAGAAGGCGCGCATGCATGCCGTGGCCCCGAATTTCCGCGACTTCGGCGAGCTGATGGTGGACATATACCAGCTGCGGGTGCCCGATCTGGTGGTGATGGACGCGGTCACGGCCATGCAGGGCAACGGCCCCTCCTGCGACGATATCCGCCCCCTGGGCAAGCTCATCGCCTCACGCAATGGCGTAGCCCTGGACACGGTGATGGCGGAGATGATGGGCCTCGATCCGGCCGGCATACCCCTGTTGGTGACGGCGGGGGAGCGTGGCCTGGGGCCGGTGCGGATCGTGGACATAGAAGTGCGCGGCTCCGCCGAAAGGATCAAGGGCTTCAAGCAGCCTTCCACCGTGCCTCGCAGGTCATTCGCCGCGCCTTTTCAGCGTCTGGTCTTCGGGCGTATCGCCCGCCATGCCCTGCGTGTAGACCGTAAAGCCTGCACCGCCTGCCGAACCTGCGAGAAAGCCTGCCCGGTGGAGGCCATCCGGGTGGACGGCGTGCCATCCTTCGATGAAGACAGGTGCATTCTCTGCTACTGCTGTTACGAGCTCTGCCCGGAGCACGCTATCTCCCTCAACCCACTGACCCGTTTTCTCCAGAGCCGCGCCGAGTGAAGGTGGGGCCTGTATCGTCTAACTCGCGGGAGGCTTTTCGTAAGCGGGGACGCCGTATACCTTGCTGTAGGCGCGGCACATGGGGCAAAGCTTGGCCTCCAGCTTGACGAACTTGTACCAGAAGCCGCCTTCCTTCTTCCGCGCTATCTTGCACACGGTGCAATATTTACCGCAGACGTTGGCCAGTTTCTGGTCCCGCTCGGTGATCTCGCCGGTACTCGACATTTCCAGACCTCCTCTTCCCTAGGGTCACGTCACATAAAGGACACCCTATTCTACCAAGCCGGGGGCGCGGGGTGAAACGCCCGAGATAGCCCCCAACGACAATTTTTCCGGAAATTTCCAGAAATATATTAATTACAATAAGTAAAAAATAAGCCCGAAAACCACTGAAATAACAATATATAGGTTTTACGGCATGAAGATAACCCCAACATATGGGGAAAGGCCCGTTTCTTTGAAAACCCCCTCTGACCTTGACTTTCTGACGGGAAACTATGGACATCTCTGGGTACGGATGGGATAATTTGTGGTAGAAAATGGATATATCGGGAAGGATTGTGTAAGAAGCGGGACGAAAGATGGTAGCGAAGAGAGTGATGCGGGACAGCGGAATGGAGGCGGTGAAGTGACAAGCGGTTTCAGGTTCAACATCGTCACCTACCACTCCCTGGACGACAGGGGGCGCATCGTCTTTCCCAAGAAAGTCCGCGACCAGCTCAAGGGAGACCTGGCCCTCTGCTTCTGGATGGAGAACTGCATCGCCGTCCTCCCGCCGGAGACCCAGACAAAGTGGGAAGACAAGATCCTGTCGTCCATCGACATCAGCACCCGGGAAGGGCGCAACTTCGAGCGCGTCTATCGCGCCAACTACTTCGATGAGATCGAGATGGACAAGCAGGGGCGGGTACCTATCCCCTCCAAGCTGCGGGACAAAATCGGCCTGGTCAAAGATGTCGCGCTGGTGGGAATGGGCGACCACCTCGAGATATGGGACCGCGAGCGTTGGAACGCCATGGAAGAGGAACAGACCGCGCTCTACGAAGACAACCTTTCAAGTCTGTCCGCGAAGAAGAAGGAAAGCCAGAGCCTTTAGGAGCGGATGGAAGGAGAGAGAGTATGGAGAACATGATAAAGAACCTGGGATTCCGCGAAGTCCGTTACGGCAAAAGAGGCTCGCACGGGCTGAGGTTCCTCTTCCGGGACGACAGCGGCTATGGGAGGAAGTAAATGGATGCATCGTCCGGTCATGCTGAAGGAGGTCTTACAATGGCTAGACCCGAAGCCGGGACAGACCGTGGTGGACGCGACAGTGGGGTACGGGGGGCATGCCCGGGCCATCCTGGAAGCGATATCACCCGGCGGCACGCTCTTAGGGATAGACCGGGATGGCGAGGCACTGAGCTGGACGGAGCAGACTTTGGCCGGATCTTCCAGTACGGTGCGGCTGGTGCGGGAGAACTTCATGGAATTGGACTCCATTCTCACTCGGATGGGGATCAGCGAAGTGGACGGGATCCTTTTAGACCTCGGAGTATCATCTCCCCAGCTGGACCAGGAGGACGAGGGGTTTCAGTTATCGTGAAGGCGCGCCCCTGGACATGCGCATGGACCAGGATCAGGCGCTCGACGCAAGCAAGGTGGTGAACGAGTATGAAGAGAGAGAACTGGCGAGGATCATCGGCCAGTACGGTGAGGAGCGGTGGGCTTCCCGGATCGCCAAATTCATTGTGGAGAACCGAAAGCGTGCGCCAATCACCACCACTGATCGACTGGTTGAGATTGTAAAGGATGCCATCCCCGCGAGCGCCAGGCGCCAGGGGGGACATCCGGCCAAGAGGACTTTCCAGGCTCTGCGCATGGAGGTCAACGGAGAGACAAGGTGTCTGGAGGCAGTTCTGCCCCAGGCCTTCGGCAGGCTGAGGGAAGGCGGGAGGATCGTAGTGATTTCCTATCATTCCATCGAGGATCGCCAGGTCAAATGGGCATACAGGGACTCCGCGCGTGCTTGCGTGTGCCCTCCCGCCTCGCCCTCATGTACCTGTTCCGGTGGGATCCTGCGCGTTCTGACCACGCGGCCGTTGCGCCCGTCGGAGGAAGAAGTAAGGGAGAACCCGCGCTCGCGCAGCGCTAAGCTGCGCGCGGCTCAGCGGGTCAGTCTTAGAGAAGAAAAGAAGTGACAGACAGTGCAACAGGCAGTAGCGAGAAGAGAGGCATATGAGGCGCGTGACGTGCGCCTGGAACGCTACCGCGAGGAGGACAGCGTCCGCCTCAAGGGCCGTCGTGACAAAGTCGAAGTCCGACGGCAGGCACGCGTCACGCGGAAAGGATACGCTCTATTTCTCGTGATACTGATCTCCCTCTTCAGCCTGCTCTTCCTGGTGGCTCAGCTGAACATCGCCGCGACACAGCAGGGATATCGGTTGAAGGCCATAGAGAAGCAGATCGATGAAGAGAAAAAGGAGCAGGAAGCACTGAAGCTGGAGGTGGCCCGCCTGGAATCGCCGGCCCGCATCGAGAAGATCGCCACCGAGACTTTGAAAATGGTATTGCCGGTCAATTCGGAACTGGTACGAGTACAAGTTGAGTCGGAACAAGCGGAGCAGGCGAACGCCGGGTATGGCGACAGTCTTGGATCGGCCGCGGCCCCTTACACGGGCAGCGGGAATCAGTAGCAGCACACAGGCCCTCAAGGGCCTTTTACAGTTGGGTAGTTTTATCCGGGAGGCAAGGATGAGGCGTAAGGGGCGAGTGAGCAGGATTTCCGTGGTGGCTCTCGCCCTTCTTCTGCTTTTTGGAGGACTGACATGGCGCCTGATCGATCTGCAGATAGTCAACGCTTCTTTCTATGAAGACGCGGCTTACAAGCAGCGTATGCAGCTATCCTCGGTACAGCCGCAGAGGGGCTCCATAGTCGACCGGGACGGCGAGATCCTCGCCTACTCCAAGGACGTCTACTCCCTATACGCCACGCCATACCAGGTCAAGGACCCGGACAAGGCGGCGGCGGAGCTCTCGATCATCCTCGAATGCCCCCAGAACGAACTGCTGGACAAGCTGAACAGCAACTCCGGGTTCGTGTGGCTGGAGCGCAAGATGGAGAAGGGGACGGCCGACCGCATCGAGGCCCTGAAACTCGAGGGCCTGGGGTTCATCAAGGAGAGTAAGCGCTGCTATCCCCAGGAATACCTGGCCGCGCAACTCCTGGGTTACGTGGGGATGGACAACAACGGGCTGGCCGGACTGGAGCTGCAGTACGAGTCGCTCCTGGCGGGAACGCCGGGAGAGGTCGAAATCGAAAAGGACTCAACCGGTGATTCCATTCCCGGGCTTTCCAGGGTCATCGTGGAGCCGCAGGACGGCAAGGACCTGGTGCTCACCCTGGACATGGACATTCAGTACAAGGCGGAATCGGAACTGGCCCAGGCATGCGTCTCTTCGCAGGCCAAGTCGGGCAACCTGGTGATCATGGACGTGCAGACCGGGGACATCCTGGCCATGGCCTCCTGCCCCTCCTACGACGCCAACCTCTATCCCGAGACCGACCCCGAGGTCACCCGCAACCGTCCCGTGACCGACGTCTTCGAACCGGGGTCCGTTCTCAAGGTGACCACGGCCGCGGCCGCCCTGAGCGAGATGCTGGTCTTGCCCTCATCCGTAATCCACGTACCGTATCAGATCCAGATCGGGGAGTTCACCTTCAAGGACGACCACGAGATGATCTCGAGCGAACTGACCTTCTCGGACGTCATCGCCTACTCCTCCAACCTGGGCACCATCAAGACGGCCATGCAGATGGACTCCGAGACGCTGTGGAACTACATGTACGGGATGGGCGTCAGCCAGTCCACCGGCATCGATTTCCCCGGGGAAGCCGAGGGGCTCCTGCTGGACCCGGAGGACTGGTCGGACACCTCTGCCGCGACCATGGCCATCGGCCAGGGAGTCAGCGTCACCTCGCTGCAGCTGGCGGAGATAATGGCCTGCGTGGCCAACAAGGGGACTACGGTCTCGCCCCATCTCCTGAGTGAGTCGGTGGACAGGAAGACGGAAGAAGGGGAGGCTTACGAGAGCCACCTGCTCGCGGCGTGCTCAACCCGGACGTTGACCGCGAAGCTGACCGGGATCCTGGAGCAGGTGGTACAGCACGGCACCGGGTACCCTGGCCGCTACCAATCTCTACAACACCGCCGGCAAGACCGGTACGGCCATGAAGGCCGACCCCAACGGCAGAGGCTATACCAAGACCTACATCGCCACCTTCGCCGGGTTTCGCGCCCTCAGAGAATCCCCGCCTGGCGATGGTGGTCACCCTCGACGAGCCCACGCCCATTTACGGCGGGACCGTAGCGGCACCGTGCTTCTCTTCGGTCATGGAGTTCGCCCTGCAGCATTTGAGGGTGGCCCCGTCCGAGGTCAAGGTGAACACCAAGGACATGGTGGTAAAGAAATGAAGCTCTTCGATCTGGTCAAAGGGATACCCGATGCACAATATATACAGGACGTGGAGATGGACGTCACCGGTATTGCCTACAACTCCGCCCGGGTTAAAAAGGGAGATCTCTTCGTGGCCGTGCCGGGCTTCAAGGCCGACGGTCATGACTACATACCTGATGCGCTGGAGCGCGGTGCCGTCGCCCTGCTGGTGACGGACCCCGGCTCCCTGCCCGGCATACTTCCACCCGGGGTCGCGGCGGTGCGGGTGAAAGACGCCCGGGCAGCCCTGGCGAGGGCGGCCGACGTCTTTTTCCGCCACCCTTCCGGCGGGATCAAGCTGGTGGGAGTGACCGGCACCAACGGCAAGACCACCACCACCTTTCTCATCGATTCGATATGCCGGTCCGCCGGTATGTCCACCGGCCTGGTAGGTACGGTGAGGTATCGTATCGGTGACGTCGACCTGCCGGTGGAGCGCACCACTCCGGAGGCGCTCGACCTGCAGGAAATGTTCGCGCGCATGGTCGAGGAAGGGGTACATGTCGCGGCCATGGAGGTGTCCTCGCACGCCCTCGACCTCCACCGTGTGGACGGGTGCGAGTTCGCGGTGGGCATCTTCACCAACCTGTCACAGGACCACCTCGACTGGCATAAGGACATGGACAACTATTACATGGCTAAACGCAAGTTCTTCAAGCCCGCTCCGGACGACGCCATTGTCGTCAGGAATGCCGCCGTCAACATCGACGACGACTACGGGCGCCGGCTGCTGCGCGATATGAAGGCCGGAGCGCTGACCTTCGGCATCGGCGCGGGCTGTGACCTCCGCGGCGAAATGCTCGAGCTGGAGCTGAAGGGGTCCCGCGTGCGCTTCTCCTACCAGGGCGAAGAACGCGAGTTCTCCACCTCCCTGGTGGGTGACTTCAACCTTTATAACATGCTGGCCGCCACCTCCGCCGCCCTGCTGCTGGAACTGGATCTTGACCGCGCCATCGCGGGTATTCAGTCCTGCCCCGGCGTGCCGGGGCGTTTCCAGCCGGTGGAAGAAGGCCAGGAGTTCGCGGTGATCGTGGACTACGCCCACACCCCCGACTCCCTGGCCAAGGCCGTTCAGTCAGCTCGCAAGGTGTCCAGGGAGCGAGTCATCACCGTCTTCGGTTGCGGCGGCGACCGCGACCGCGGCAAACGCCCGCTGATGGGCAGGCATGCCGCGGAGCTTTCCGACCTCACGGTAATAACCTCCGACAACCCTCGTTCCGAGGACCCCCTTGCCATCATCTCCGAGATCGAGTCGGGCATGGGCGACGCCGCGGTAAGAACCGTTTACGAGGTGGTGCCCGAACGCCGGGAAGCCATCGCAAGAGCCCTGGACGAGGCCCGCCCCGGCGACGTAGTGCTGATTGCCGGGAAGGGGCATGAGCAGGGCCAGATTTTCGCCGACCGTGTGGTCCCTTTCGATGATTTCGAAGTGGCCTCGGAGATACTGCGGGAGATGAGGAGCCGATGAAGCGCCCCATGACCTCATTCAACGACATCGCCAGAGCCTGTCACGGGCGCCTGGTGATGGGCGGGGATTCGGCCGGACGTCGCCCCACGGGCATCTCCACCGATACCCGCGTCCTGAAGAAAGGGGAGCTTTTCGTGGCCCTTAGTGGCGAGAGGTTTGACGGGCACGACTGGCTGGAGGAGGCGGTACGCAAGGGCGCTTCCGGTGCGGTGGTAGCCGCGTCCGCGAAAAACGCATTACGCCGCCTCGAGGGGTCCGGCATGGTTCTGGTGGAAGTCCGCAGCACCCAGCAGGCCCTTATAGACCTGGCTTCGAACATCCGGCAGGGATACGGCGCCGCGGTAATCGGCATAACCGGGTCATACGGCAAGACCCTCACCAAGGATTTCCTGGCCTCCATCCTGTCGCGCAAGCACGAAGTGGTTTTCTCCAATAAGAGTCACAACAATGAGGTAGGGGTACCCCTGACCCTCTTCAGGATGAATGACGACACCGAATTCGTGGTGCTGGAGATGGGGTCGCGCGGGACCGGCCACATCCGCCGGCTGGCGCGCTGCGCCTCGCCGGACATCGGGGTAATCACCAACATAGGCCCCGCACACCTGAGGTCTTTCAAGACGCTGGAAGGGGTGGCCCGGGCTAAAGGGGAACTGCTGGAAGTACTTCCCGCCTCCGGGACCGCCGTACTCAACGCCGATGACGACAACTTCCCCCTGCTGCGAGACTTGTGTAGTTGCAGGGTTATGAGCTTCGGGCTCGCCCCTGAGGCTGAGGTAAGAGCGGAGGACATCTCCGTTTCTCAAGATGGATCGGCAGTGAGCTTCGTGATGGAGATCAAAGGAGGTGGTCGTAGGAGGATCAGAATTCCCCTTCCAGGAAGACATAACGTCTTCAACGCCCTGGCGGCTGGCGCAGCCGCCCTGGCCGCCGGGGCAAATCTGAGTGAGATCGAAGGAGGGCTGATGAATGCCATAGCAACTGAATGGAGGATGGAGATGATCAAAAAGTCGGAAGAGATAACAATCATCAATGACGCCTACAATGCCAACCCGGCTTCCATGCAGGCCGCACTGGAGGCCATGTACGAGATCGCCCGTGAATCGCGGGCTATCGCCGTACTGGGTGACATGGCTGAGCTCGGGAGCGTCTCCGACGACGCCCATGTGCGCGTCGGAGAGATGGCCGTGGACTACGGGACGGACGTGCTCATCACCGTCGGGCGCAAGGCCCGCGGCATCGCCCGTTCGGCCCACGAGAAGGGCCTGCCCAAAGGGAGCATCTTCAGCGTCCAGGGCGTCGATGCCGCCGCCGCCGTACTACGCGCCATCCTGGAGCCGGGTGACGTCGTGCTCATCAAGGGGTCGCGCTTCATGGGCATGGAGAGACTTATCGAGATGGTGGCCTGATACCGGGATTGTCCGGGTAGGGTAAAATAACCCGCGAAGAATTCGCGGCGGAGTTTGCGCTCTCGGACGAAAGGAACTGTTTATGTATCGTGTAATGGCCGCCATGCTCATAAGCCTGTTGCTGTCCATCACCTTGATGCCGCTACTGATCAAGGTGCTGCGCAAGTATGGTATCGGGCAGTTCATCAGGGAGGACGGGCCGAGCTTCCACCTCTCCAAGCAGGGCACTCCCACCATGGGAGGGGTCCTCATCGTCATCTCCATCATAGTCGGCTTCGTTACCATGACCGTGACCCCCTCCCTGGGAGTGGGGTGGGGGTTGAGCTTCGTGGCCATATCTTTGGGGCTGCTGGGCTTCACCGACGACCTGCTCATGCTCAAGCACCGGCGTTCCCGCGGCCTGGGGGGAAGGAACAAGATCTTCTGGCAGTTCCTGATTTCCATGACCCTGGCCTACCTGGCTACCCATTACTTCGGCATAGACACCAAGATCTATTTATTCAAAGCCGACAATGTTCTCTGCGACCTCGGCCCCCTCTACTACGTGCTGGTCTTCTTCATGATCGTGGGCACGTCAAACGCCGTGAACCTCACGGACGGCCTGGACGGCCTGGCCGCCGGCTCTTTCGCCCTGGTGATGACCGCCTACATCCTCATCGCCTTCACGCAATTCCGCAACCACACCTACCTCTACCCGCACGTGCGTGGCTCACTGGACGTGGCCATCTTCTGCGGGGCGACCATGGGGGCCTGTGTCGGCTTCCTCTGGTGGAACGCCCCACCCGCCCAGATATTCATGGGCGATACCGGCTCTCTGGCCCTGGGGGGTATCCTGGCTTCCGTCGCCATATTCACCAAGACGGAACTCCTCCTGGTCATAATCGGGGGGTTGTTCCTGATGGAAACACTGTCTGTGGTCATCCAGGTGCTCTTTTACAAGATGACCGGGAAGCGGGTGTTTCGCATGGCGCCACTCCATCATCATTTCGAACTGGTGGGGTGGTCCGAGTTCACCGTGCTGGTGCGTTTCTGGCTGATCGCCGGCACCTGTGTCGGACTGGGCTTCATTATCTTTTACATCAATTACGTCGGGAGTATCTGAGTCTCTTAGAAGAAAGGGGAAACGGGATGAGCAGGATCAGGTTAGTGGTACCGATAACTCCCAAGCGCGAGTGGGGACATGGAAGGATAACACCGGGCACGAGATTTATGGCAGCCTCCCCCATTGTCAGGAAAGGCAACTCCGATCTTTCGTTTTCTCTTTTGAGAGATCGCGTCTGATCGGGGGAGTTGGCACTTTGGGCTGGCATAAGCGGATGAAGTTCCCCGACGACCTCTACAACACCGTGGATTTCGTCGGAGAGGACGGCGAGGCGTTTCCCTGTAGTTACGCACCGCCGGAATGGCGCATGACCGCCCGTATCATGGTCTGTGTCAACATCGAGGAGTGCTCGTCTTGAGACTGGACGGAAAAAACGCACTCGTGCTGGGTCTGGGTATGAGCGGTAAGGCCTCCGCCCTCAAATTGAAAGAGCTGGGGGCCTCGGTCACCGCCAACGACTCGGGTGATAGCGAAAGCCTCCGCGCCGCCGGGGAAAGCCTGGAGGAAGCGGGGATACGCTGTGTCCTGGGGTCCCACCCTCGGGAACTGCTGGGGGGCTGCGACCTGCTGGTGGTCAGCCCCGGCGTACCGGCGTCCAACCCTCTTTTGCAGGAGGCGGTCGAGCACGGCATCAAGGTATGGAGCGAGATCGAACTGGCCTGGCAGTTCGTACAAGTACCGGTGATCGCCGTAACCGGGACCAATGGCAAGACCACCACGGTACATATGATCGAATCCATATTGCGCCAGGCCGGAAAGCGGGTCAAAGTGGCCGGCAATATCGGCTATCCCATGGTCAAAGCGGTGGATGAACTGGAGGGCCAGGAGTTGCTGCTGCTCGAGGTCTCTAGTTTCCAGCTGGCCCACATCGTGGACTTCTCGCCGCATGTCGCGCTGATCCTGAATATCCGTGACGATCACTTCGACTGGCACGAGGACCTGGAAGACTACATCAGCGCCAAGGCGCGCATCTGGCTCAACCAGGGCCCTGAAGATTTTATCGTTCTTAACCTGGATGACGAGCATGGGGCGGAAGCGGGGAAGAAAGCACCCTCACGCCATGTATTTTTCAGCCACAGCCCGGAACCCCAAGCAGCGGTCTACGCCAGCGAAGGGCGTATGTTCAGCCGCATAGCGCCGGACCCGGTAGAGGTTATAAGGACGGATGAACTGCCCCTGCCGGGCCTGCACAACCTGGAGAACGCCATGGCGGCGGCCGCGGCCTGCCTGGTCCTGGGCGTGCCGCCGGCCGCGGTTCGGGAAGCCCTGAAGGGGTTCGAAGGGCTTCCTCATCGCATTCAGTTCACGGCTGAGGTGGAAGGAGTCCGCTACTACGACGATTCCAAGGCCACCAATCCCGACGCGGCCCTGCGTGCCGTGCAGTCGTTCGCTCAGCCCCTCGTACCCATTCTGGGTGGGCGCAACAAGGGCCTCGATTTCACGGAACTCGCCGGTCGTATCGGTGAAGGCGCCGTTGCTGGAGAGGTACGCGGCGTAGTGTTGATGGGCGAAGCCGCGCCCGAGCTGGAAAAGGCTTTAGACCCATGGGTGGCGAAGATTAATAAAGAAGTGGTGTGGGACATGCGTGAAGCGGTGGAGGCGGCGCGCAGGTTGGCACTGCCCGGAGACGCAGTCGTGCTCACGCCGGCCTGCGCCTCTTTCGATCAGTACGGCAGCTATGCCGAGAGAGGCGCCCACTTCCAGCAGCTGGTGAAGTCCTTTACGAAAGAAGGATAGAGAAAGAGAAAAATGCGCGAGAGGCGGAACGATCCACGGTCGCACAGGCCGGCCCAGACTTCCGGGCAGGATGCCCGGAAGGGGCGTGCGCCTGCCCCGGCCTCCCCGGCATCTCGCCGGAAGGTGGTGGAGCAACCTTCGCCGCGAACGCGACAGCAGCCCGCAAGGCGGTCTCAGCGACAGGAGACGCGGGTATCACCGAAACCGCGGCCGCAGCAGGCGCCGCAGCCGGGGAGGAGGGACCCCGGTCCTCCGTCGCGGACTCCTTCAACAACGGGGCGGCCCACGGCGGCCGACCGCGGCAGGGAGGTCCGGTCCGCGCGCGTTGTGGACCTGGGTGAACACCGCCGGACCCGGCAGGGCGACAGGAGGCTCATCCAGCGTCCCGTCATGGAAAAGACGCAACGCACCAGGCTTGACCCGCTGGGCATGTCCCTCATCGGGGTGGTCAGCGTACTGGCCTGCTTCGGCTTGGTCATGATCTACACCTCCAGCTCCAACCTGGCCTATCTCGAGTACGGCAGCAGCTTTTACTACCTCGAGCGCCAGGCCATCGCGGCAGCCATCGGGCTGGTGCTGATGATCGGTCTGGCGCGGCACGACTATCACCAGATCAAGAACTATGCCCCGCTGCTGTTGATAGTGGGCATCGTAATGCTGTTCATGTGCTTCATTCCCTCTATGAGCATCGAAACCTTTGGCAGCCGGCGCTTCCTCCGTTTCGGGGTGCAGCCGTCGGAATTCATGAAGCTCGCCCTGATCCTCTTCGTGGGGGCCAACCTTACCCGGCGAGACCGCGACGTGCGTGACATCTTCGACCTGTTGAACCCCACCCTGGCCGTCACCGGCCTGGTGCTTCTGCTGATCATCCTGGAGCCGGACATGGGAACCACCGTCATCATCGCCTGCACGGTCATGGTCATGATGGTGGTGGCTGAAGCCCGATGGGTGCACCTCCTGTCCATGGCCTTGCTGGGGGTCTTCGCCTCTGCCGCTCTTATCCTCTACGAACCATACCGTTTCAGCCGCCTGTTCGCTTTCCTCGACCCCTGGGGCGACCCGCAAGGGGGAGGCTTTCACATCATCCAGTCCATGCTGGCCATGGGTTCGGGACATATCTACGGGCTGGGGCTGGGCATGAGCCGCCAGAAGTTCATGTACCTTCCCAATGCCCACAACGATTTTATCTTCTCCATCATCGGCGAGGAGGCAGGTTTCATCGGGACCATGTTCGTGGTCACGCTCTTCGTCTCCCTTATACTTATAGGCGTGAAGATCGCCAGGCGGGCGCCGGACCCCTTGGGGAGGCAGATCGCCATGGGCATCACTTTTCTCGTGGGGGCCCAGGCTTTCGTGAACATGGGGGCGGTGACCGGCATCCTCCCCATCACCGGGGTGACCCTGCCCTTTATCTCCTATGGAGGCTCATCGCTGGTGATTTTTATGTCCCTGATTGGTATATTGATTAGTGTCGCCACCCGGGAAAAGGTGGCGATACAACGTAAGGACAGAGAAAGCGAGACCTATGCGCATAGCGATATGTGGGGGAGGAACCGGAGGGCATCTGTATCCTCTTCTCGCGCTCGAGGCGGAACTCCGGGAGCGTGAGAGTGTCCTTGTCGACCTGTATATATCGGAAAAGATCGGTATGCGCGACGCTTTCAAAGGCAGGTCCGTGGTCACCGCCGACCTGCAGGGTTTCACCCGCAAATTCTACTCCCCCTCTAATCTAAAGGCCGCATACAGGATATTCGGCGCCGTCCGCCGCTTCCGGCGGGCCATGCGCGATTCCCGCCCCGACATCGCCGTGGGCTTCGGGTCTTACGCCAGCGTACCAGGCCTTTTGGCGGCCCGCTCCCTGCGCATACCTTTCATTATCCACGAGCAGAATGCCGTTCCGGGTTCCGCCAACCGGCTGCTCGGGCGGTGGGCGAGCGGAGTGGCCGTAGCCTTTCCGGGTACGGAAGGCATCTTCCACCAGGCCGAAGTGCGGGTGGTGGGCAATCCGGTGCGGGCCGAACTGGCCATACCGGTGGACCGGGCTGAAGCCCTCCGCTTCTTCGATCTCGCGGACGGGGTGTTCACGCTGGCGGTGGTCGGCGGCAGCCAGGGGGCCCAGTCACTCAACCGGGCCATAGCGGCTTCGCTGGCGATCTGGGGCGGCGAACCAGTGCAGATAGTCCACGCCGCCGGCAAGGAGAAATACCAGAAACTGCTGGAAGAAGTGGAAGCATCGGGGATTGGACCGGGGGCGACCTGGCGGCCTTATCCCTACATCGATCGCATGGACCTTCTCTACGCCGCGGCCGATCTGGTGGTCTGCCGCTCCGGGGCTTCGACCCTGGCCGAGCTGACCTTGTTGGGGAAGCCCTCCATACTGGTACCTTACCCGTATGCGGCCGCCGGGCACCAGGAGGCCAATGCCCGGGTGCTCCAGGAGCGGGGGGCGGCCCTGCTGGTGAAGGACAATGAGCTTTCGGGAGAGAAGTTATATGAGGAAGTTAAGTCCCTGAAAAAAGAAGGGAAGAGGCTGGCCCTGATGGCCGGATGTGCCAGGGAGTTGGGAGTGCCGGATTCGGCAGCGGCCCTGGCAGATTTTACGTTGGAATTAACGGAAGGACACTGAATGCGGGAAGGTCGCGTACATTTCATAGGAATAGGGGGCGCGGGGATGAGCGCCATAGCCGCCATCCTGGCCGACCAGGGAGTTGCTGTAAGCGGTTCCGACCTCAAGGAGTCTCGCAACACACAGCGACTGGCATCGGCGGGGGCGGACATCCTCATCGGCCACCGTCCCGAGAACGTCGAAGGGGCGGGCCTGGTGGTCTATTCCTCGGCTATAAGGGACAACAACCGGGAGATGGTCAGGGCCCGCGAACTGGGGCTGGAGGTCATCCCCCGTGCCGGCATGCTCGCCCGCCTGATGGCTGAGCGCGAGGGCATCGCCGTGGCAGGTACCCATGGCAAAACCACCACCACCTCCATGCTGTCCAAAATTCTCTTTGACGCCGGATGGGACCCCACTTTCATCGTCGGTGGAGAGCTGAACGACATCTCCGGCAACGCTCGAACCGGTCGGGGGAGACACCTGGTCGCGGAGGCGGACGAAAGCGACGGCTCTTTCCTCTTCCTCGAACCGAGGCAGGTCATCGTCACCAATATAGAGCTGGACCATCACGATTTTTACGCCTCCGACCAGCAGGTCACGGATTACTTCCGGTCATTTCTGGAGCGGATCGGCCCGGGGGGGCTGGCGGTGCTCAACGGCGACGACGAGCGCGTACGTGATATAGCCGGAGGCCTCCAGGCCGAGGTGGTCTTCTTTGGGGAAGGAGAGGGCAACCATTATCGCGCGGCAGGCGTAGCCCTTAAGGCGGGTGGCAGCAGCTTTGAGGTCTACGTGGAGGGTGGCGAAAGCCTGGGATGCCTGGATCTTCAGGTGCCGGGCATTCATAACGTCCGCAACGCTCTGTCGGCGGTGGCGATGGCGCTGCGGCTGGGTGTCGGCTTCGAAGTAGTGCGGAAATCCCTGGCCGGCTTCTCCGGCGTCCATCGCCGTTTCGAGCTGGTGGGGGAAGCGGACGGCATCCGGATCGTGGACGACTATGCCCACCATCCCACCGAGGTCAGAGCGACGCTCGAGGCGGCGCGCAGGGAAGGTATGGACCGCGTGGTCTGCATCTTCCAGCCGCACCGCTACTCCCGGACCGCGGCCCTGTGGAAAGAGTTCGGCGAAGCCCTGGGCCTGGCCGACGTGGTCATCCTCACCGAGGTCTATGCCGCCGGGGAGAACCCCCAGCCGGGGATAAACGCCAAACTGATACTGGATGCCCTGCTGGAAGCCAGGCCGCGCCATGCCGCCGTGTACATCCCCATGCGTGCCGAACTGGGACGCTCCACCCTTCGCCACCTCCGCTCAGGGGATCTCGTTCTGACCATGGGGGCTGGAGACGTCACCCAGTGCTCGCACGAGATACTCAGTGCCCTGAGGGCGGCTGGATAAAACGGATGATGCCATGATCACGGCAAGGCACGATCTCGACGATCGTATCGCGGACTTTCACTCCCGGATAGAGGGGGGGGTGCGCAGCAAGATCCTGACCGGCCACCCTCTTTCACGCCTGACCACTTTCCACATTGGCGGGCCTGCCGCCGTCGTGGCGGTTCCCGACTCACGCCAGGAGCTGGAAAGCCTGACGGGCGCCTGTTCCGACTGCGATCTGCCATTGAAAGTGATGGGTCGGGGATCCAACATACTCGCTTCCGACCGGGGGTTTGAGGGTGTCGTCCTCCTGGTGGTACGCAGGGGGATGCCGGAAATCATTGTAGATAAAGATAAGGTAGAGGTTTACTCAGGTGTATCTACGAGCCGGCTGGTGACTTGGTGCGCCGACAGGGGGCTAGGCGGACTGGAGCCCCTGGCGGGCATTCCCGGCACTCTGGCGGGAGCAGTCGTCAACAATGCCGGGGCCAGGGGGCTGGAAATATCACAGCGCCTGGTGAAGGCGCTGGTGTTCGAGGTGGATAAGGGATGGCAGTGGCTGGAGAAGAAAGACCTGGGATTCTCCTATCGAGGTTCCAGTATCAACGGTATCGTATATAAAGTACAACTTGAGCTTGAAGAGAGAGACAGAGAAGAATCGCTGGCCGACTGCAGCGAGCATCAGGGCTGGAGAAAATCGGCGCAGCCCCTGAGCCGCTACTCGGCGGGCAGCGTCTTCAAAAACGGTGAAGGTTACACGGCGGGCGAGGTGATCGACCGCTGTGGCTGCAAAGGATGGCGGGTGGGCGATGCGCTGGTGTCGGAGAAGCACGCCAACTTCATAGTCAATGCCGGGCATGCCCGGGCCGCCCAGGTGATGGAACTGATCGAAAGGGTGCGGGACAGGGTATGCGAGCGGGAGGGGATCAAACTGGAGCTGGAGATCGAGCTGCTGGGTGATTTCCTTCTCGGGGAAAAGTAAAGGTGATGCAGGAGATGGCCAGAGTACTCTTGCTCAAGGGAGGTATCTCGCGAGAAAGAGAGGTATCGCTGAAGTCGGGAGAGGCTATAGGGAAGGCCTTGCGGGAACTGGGGCACGAAGTGGTCGAACTTGACGTCCGGGAAGACTTCCTCGGAAGGTTGGTGGAAGTCGCCGGCAGTGTGGACGCGGCCTTCATCGCCCTGCACGGCCGGGGCGGTGAAGACGGTTCCGTCCAGGGGGCGTTGGAGCTCGCCGGCATACCCTACACCGGGTCGGGTATCCTGTCGAGCGCCGCTGCCATCAGCAAGGCGATGTCCAAGACCATCTTCAGGGTTGAGGGCATCCCGGTTGCCGGAGACCTGGCTATCGATCGCGCCGAGTTCGAAAGCGACGGGCTGGAGCGCACAACCCAGAGGATTGGACGGGATCTGGGGTTTCCCTGTATCGTCAAGCCGGACCGGGAGGGATCGTCGGTCGGCACCGCCATAGCCCGCAACCTGGAAGACCTTGCGCAAGCCCTGAAAGAGGCCTTTGCCCTGGACGGCCTGGTGCTGGTCGAGGAGTTCATTGAGGGGCGGGAGTTTACCGTCGGAATACTGGGGGACGAAGAGATGGTCATGCCGGTACTGGAAGTCCGTGCTTCACAGGGGTTTTACGATTACCGGTGTAAATATACCAAAGGCATGACCGAATACCTGGTTCCCGCTCCCATCGAAGACCGCCTGGCCGCCACCATGCAGGAGCTATCTCTCCGGGCACACCATTCCCTGCGATGTGAAGGGGTATCCCGGGTAGATTTCATGATGGATGAAAAGGAGAAGCTTTATTGCCTGGAGGTCAACACCCTGCCGGGTATGACCGGGCTGAGCCTGGTACCCAAGGCCGCTACGGCCATGGGCCTTGATTTTAACCGGGTTGTAGAGATAATCCTGGCGAGCGCCAGGTTGAAGATGTCCTGATGAGATGAACCAGCCGCGGGAGACGGAATGAAGCAGAGGACTGAAAAGCAGAGCAGCGCTCAGCGGCGTGGGCGCCAGGAGCAACCGCCGGCGCGGGAGCAGCTTCAAGAGCGGAGGCCCGCGAGGCGGCCTCGCGCCCGCATCAAGTGGGGGAGGGTGGCTCTTCTCTTCGGGCTGCTGGTATCCATCGTCCTGCTGATCTGGGTCTATTTCTACACCGACACCCTTCATGTAGACATCATCGATGTGGAGGGCAATAGCCGCACCGAAGCAGCCTACCTCGAGAGGCTTTCGGGCCTTGGCTCCACTGACAACCTCCTGACCTTCGACCGCGACAAGGTCATCTCCAACCTGATGCGGGAGCCCTGGGTCAAGGAAGTGCGGGTGCTGAAGGACTTCCCCAATCGCGTGGTGCTGGTGGTTACTGAACGCGAGCCCCTGGGCCAGGTCCTGAACGAGGCGGGGTACTACCTGGTGGACGAGTCGGGATTCCTTATCGCTACGAGCTCTTCTTCCTGGCCGGCCGTTCCTCTGCTGGAGGGGCTGCCGGTAGAAGGGCTGGCCGTTTCCGACACCATCACCGGTGATGAGTTCGCCGAGGACCTGGAGGTTTTCAGGGCCATGGATGAGAACATGAGGGCGAGGATCGCCCGGCTCATCCCCCGCACCAGCCACGGTATGGTCCTGATCTCGGGTGAGGAGGTCCAGATATACCTGGGGGACCTTGAGGACCTGGAGAAGAAGCTGGAAACCGCCTTTCTTATCCTGGACGAGATGCTTGAAAGATACGGGCACCTGAGCTACATCGACGTCTCCAGTCCCGTCAACCCAGTCATCATGCCGTTCTGAATCCACTGACTAACATTTAAGTTGAGGTTGCGGTGACTCCGGTACGCCTTAACCTTCAGCTTAGAAATATGCCGGAGCCCGAGCGGATGGACGCATCACGTAAATGCCGCCTGGACCTGGCAGGCGGAATGGAGACAGCAATCCTTCCGTCAATAAAATCTCAAGGAGAGAAGGAATAACATGAAGTAAGAGAAATACTGGTTATAAGAGGGAGGGATTAGCAATCGGATAGCCAAATGTTATAATGGACGATATGTTGTAGAGGCAAAGTATAAAGTACTCATTTAGGGTAGTGGAGCGCCTCGCCGGAACGGATGAGAGCATAAAGGAGGATGGAAATGATGCCAGAGACAGCGACGAACTATCTGGCGGTGATCAAGGTGGTGGGCATCGGCGGCGGCGGGACCAACGCCATCAACCGCATGATCGACGCCGGGCTTAAAGGCGTTGAGTTCATCGCCATCAACACCGACGCGCAGGCCCTCCTCATGTCCGATGCGGACGTAAAAGCATATATCGGCGGAAATGTTACCCGCGGACTCGGAGCCGGAGCCAACCCGGAAGTCGGCGAGAAAGCCGCACTTGAGAACCGTGACGCCATCGCCGAAGCGCTCAAGGGAGCGGACATGGTCTTCATCACCGCCGGCAAGGGCGGCGGCACCGGGACCGGAGCTTCCCCCATCGTGGCGGAGATCGCCAAGGAAATGGGGGCACTGACCATCGGCGTGGTCACCCGGCCCTTCTCCTTCGAAGGACGCAAGCGCGCCCTCCAGGCCGAAGAGGGGATCCAGAGGCTCAAGGAAAAGGTAGACACGCTTATCATCATTCCCAACGACCGCCTGCTCGAGGTGGCTGAGCAGAAGACGTCCATCCTCAACGCCTTCCGCATGGCCGACGACATCCTGCGCCAAGGCGTCCAGGGCATCACCGACCTCATCACCGTGCCCGGGCTGATCAACCTGGACTTCGCGGACGTGCGCACCATCATGGCCGCGGCCGGTTCGGCCCTCATGGGCATCGGCAACGCCGGCGGGGAGCATCGCGCCTCCGAGGCGGCTCGCGCCGCCATCTCCAGCCCGCTGCTGGAAGCCAGCATCGAGGGGGCCAAGGGCATCCTGCTGAACATCTCAGGCGGATCCGACATGGGGCTCTTCGAGGTGAACGAGGCGGCGGAAATCATCGCCAGCGTGGCCGACCCCGACGCCAACATCATCTTCGGCGCGGTGATCGACGATGCCCTGGGCGATGAGATCAGAGTCACGGTCATCGCCACCGGTTTCGAGTTCGGGGCGGCGGGCACGCCGAGAGTCGCACGCAAGGCTACGAAGCCGGAACCGGCACCGGAGAAAACAATGGTCTTCGAAGCGGAAGAACTTGACATACCCACCTTCCTGCGTAATAAATAAGGCGCCGGGAAGCCGGGGACAACAGAATAGATTTCCGGAGGCGATAATAAGGTCGCCTCTTGCATTTTATAGGTATTACTGATGACGACCGACAACAACATCGACGCCTTTCTCATGAAGGAACTGGCGGGAGTGACCAAGCCCGCCCGCTATCTGGGCGGGGAAGTCAATTCCCACGGCAGGGATTTTGACTCAGTTCTCGTGCGCTGTGCCCTGGTCTATCCCGACCTGTACGAAGTGGGATCATCCAACACCGGGCTACAGGTACTTTATGAGATCATCAATGCCCGGAGCGACGCTCTGGCGGAGCGGGCCTTTGTTCCCTGGCCCGACATGCAGGAGCGCATGCGTGCCGCCGGCATTCCCCTTTTCTCACTGGAATCCCGCCGTCCCCTGGGCGAGTTCGAGATGGTGGGCATTACCCTGCAGCACGAACTGACCTACACCAATGTCATCCGAACGCTGCGCTTATCCGGCTTGCCAGTGAGAGCTTCGGAGCGGAGCGAAGGGCATCCCCTGGTGGTCGGGGGCGGGCCCGGCGCCTTGAATCCGGAGCCGGTGGCGGAGGCCTTCGACTTCATCCTGCTGGGTGACGGGGAAGAGGCCGTGAGCGAGATAGTCGACCTGCTGGCCGCAGCCAGGCGGGAGCGGATGGGCCGCGGGGAAATCTTGAAGCAGGCTGCCGGGATCCCCGGAATCTATGTACCTTCTCTCTATCAGCCGCGCTACGACGAAAGCGGCCGCATAGCCGGCATCGAAGCGTCGGTAGGCGCTCCCTGCCCGGTGGTCCGCAGGATTGTCGACGACCTGGACCGGTTCTGCCTGCCCGCCCGCCCCGTCGTCCCTTACGTCGAGGCGGTGCACGACCGCCTCAACATCGAGTTGTTCCGGGGCTGCACCCGCGGATGCCGCTTCTGCCAGGCGGGAATGGTACAGAGACCGGTGCGGGAGAGATCGAAGGAAGCACTGCGTGCCTGGACGCGCGAGGCACTGGCCGCCACCGGCTACGACGAAGTCTCCCTGACCTCTCTCAACAGCTCGGATTACGGGGACATAGACGAGCTGGCCAGGGTGTTGCAAGAGGAGCTGAAAGCCTCGATGGCTTGCATATCCCTGCCATCCCTGCGCACCGACAGCTTCTCCATCGAATTGGCCTCCCGCCTGGGGGAGGGGAAGAAAGCCGGCCTTACCTTTGCACCCGAGGCAGGTTCCGAGAGGATGCGTGACGCCATCAACAAGGACGTCACCGCCGGCGATTTCCTTAACGCGTTGGAGGCTGCCTATGCCGCGGGCTGGCGTCGCGTTAAGCTCTACTTCATGATCGGTTTTCCGGAAGAAAAGGACGAGGACGTGGGCTCCATTGCGCGCCTTATCCATGGGACGCTGAGGGGAGAGGCGGGTGCTCGGTTTCCCGGGCTGAAACTCTCCGTGAGCCTCTCCACCCTGGTGCCCAAGGCCCATACCCCGTTCCAGTGGGCGCCACAGCTTTCCGTGGAAGAAACGGTACGCCGTCAAAGCCTGCTCAAGGAGTCCCTGCGCACCAAACGGGTGCAGCTCCGCTGGCACCAGGCTGAGATGAGCTATCTCGAGGGCTTGCTGGCCCGGGGAGACCGGCGCCTCTTCCCGGTTCTTCTTCGCGCGGAGGAAAATGGCGCGGGCTTCGAGAACTGGAGTGAGCTCTTCTCCTGGGAGGTGTGGGAAGAGGCTCTGCGGGAGGAGGGCGTGGATCCCGCTTTCTTCGTGGAGAGGGAGCGGGACATGGATGAGGTCTTCCCATGGGAACACCTCCGGGCCGGGGTCAGCCGGGAATTCCTCGCCGGGGAGCTTATGAGGGCGAGGCAGGGACTGCCCACGTCGGACTGCCGCTGGGGTGAATGTTCCCTCTGTGGGGCATGCTCGCGCATGCAGGGGCCGGCAAAGGTGGAGACGGCACCGGCAAAGAATATTTCTACTGAAGGGAAAGAAGGTTTCGGCGAGGGATGAAAAGGCTGCTGTTGAAGTACCGCAAGACGGGCATGCTGGCCTATCTGTCGCACCTGGAGACGACGCGGTCCTTGGAGAGGGCATTGCGCCGCGCCAGGCTCCCCCTGGCGTACTCGCAAGGGTATTCCCCCCATCCCCGCATATCCTCGACGCCCGCATTGCCGGTGGGTGTAGGGTCGCTGGGCGAATACCTCGAGGTGGGCCTGGATCGCGACGTGGATGTGGCCGGCTTGCCGGACCAGATCAACCTGGGCCTGCCGGCGGATCTCAAGGTGGTCTCGGCGGAGATGCTCTCCGAACATTTTCCCAAGATGTCGCGGTGGGTTCGCTATGCCCTCTACCGCGTGGAAGGCGGGCAGGAAAGCAACGGAGGAGAAGCCTGCGTCTTCCTGGCATTGCCCCTGGCGGGCGCCGGCGCCGAGCAGGAGCCGGGCGGGTTCCCCCGCTTGCGAGACGCCCTGGGGAAGCTGAGGGAGTCCCTGGGGTGGCCGGACGGGGGGCAATATGTGATCAGGCAAGGCCTCTACGCCTCGATCGAAGAGATTGGCGACGAGGTTGAGGGGCGGATAATCGAAGCATCGGGCAGAGAGGCTCGTTTAAAAGAGGTGATTTTTTAATGCCTTTCCTGAAAAAGAAGAAGAGAGGGAGAGAAGAGACGGTCAAACCGGCCAGCCGGGAGATCGTCGTGGCCACCTATCCCGAAGAGACGCGGGTGGCCGTACTGGAAAAAGGGCAGCTGGTGGAGATCGACGTCAGCCGCAAGAGCAAGCGGTCCACGGTGGGAGACATCTACCTCGGGCAGGTAGAGAACGTCCTGCCGGGGATGGAGGCGTCCTTCGTCAAGATCGGACATGCCCGCAACGCCCTGCTCTACGTTGGTGACATCTACATCGACGAGAAGCACCAGGGCCGCGACAGCAACATCAAAAGCCTGGTCAAGCCGGGGCAACAACTGATGGTGCAGGTGACCAAGGACCCCATGGGCAGCAAGGGCGCGCGCCTGACTTCTTACATCAGCTTAGCCGGGAGGTACCTGGTGCTGATGCCCCAGGCCGATACGGTGGGGGTATCCCAGAAGCTCCACCCGGAGGAGCGAGCCCGGCTGCGGAAGGTGATCGATGCGATCAAGCCGCCCGAAGTCGGGGTGATAGTGCGCACCGCCGCGCGGGACCGGGACGAGAAGGACCTCCGGCGGGACCTGGAGTTTCTGCTGCGCAAATGGAAAGAGATCAAGGGCGCGGCGCAGAAGCAGTCCGCCCCCAGCCTGCTCTACTCCGAGCCGGAACTGGAGATAAGGGTCACCCGCGACTTGTTGAGCGACGACTGGGAAAGGGTCATCACTGATTCTCCCACCTCGCACAAACGGCTCAAAGAATACCTTAAGGCAGTGGCCCCATGGCTGGCGGAAAAGGTGGTGCTGTACCAGGGCAAGGAGCCCCTCTTCAGTTCTCTGGACATCAACCGCCAGATAAAAGAAGCCCTGCGACACGAGGTGCCCCTGCCCTCGGGGGGCAGTATCGTCATCGACCCCACCGAGGCTCTGACCGCCATAGATGTCAACACCGGCCGCTTTGTCGGCCGCTCCAACCTGGAGGACACGGTGCTGCGCACCAACATCGAGGCGGCGCGGGAGATCGTGCGTCAGCTGCGTCTGCGAGACATCGGCGGCATCATCGTCATAGACTTCATTGACATGATCGAGTCGAAGAACCGCAAGGAAGTGCTGGAGGTGCTGGAGAGCGAGCTGGAGAAGGACCGCACCAAGACCTACGTGGTGGAGTTGTCCAGGCTTGGCCTGGTGGAGATGACCCGCAAGAACGTCTCCGAGGGTCTTATCGAGGCCTTCGGCGAGACCTGCCCCATGTGCCAGGGCCGCGGGGTGGTATTCCACGAACCGTAACGGTAATTGGCGGTAATCGGGGTCAGGCCTCTTTTGCCGCCTATTCTTCGATCAGGTGGGTATAGCAATCCTCGCAATAGATACTGCCGTCGCAGGACTCTTCCACTACGCCCACCAGCAGCCACTCTCCCACATCGAAGATATGGCCGCAGTAACGGCACTCCGTACCCTCTTTGACTTCGTAAACGGCTGCGTCCTCGTCGCGCACCAGATCCTCTACGACCATGGCGGCTTCTATGCTCATGACCGCCGCGGGAAGGTCGGAGTCGGCGGGACGGCATTTCTGGCAGCAGATGAACTCCTGCGGGGGCTCCGAGTCCACCACGATGGTGTAGACGTGCTCCCCTTCTTCCAGGTGTTCCTCGCAGCCATCGCAGAAAGCGCCACCACTGACCAGCCTGCCTCGCTCAAAATCCTCAGGTTCCATTCAGCTCACCTCAACCACAATTATATACCCGGGAAACGCTCACCCTAGGCCTTCTTCTGCATGGCGGAGATCTGCTCTCCCGTTCCCATGACGATGAGGGTGTCCCCGGTGGTCATGAGGGTGTCGCGGTCGGGGTTGGTGTCGAATTCCTTGCTCCCAGCCTTGCGCAAGGCCAGTATGAGGGCCCCGGTCTCGGCGCGCAGGCGGGAACCCGCGATGGTCTTGCCGGAGAAGGGCGAGCCTTTCCCCACCACCATCTCCTCTATGCGATATTCGATATCCTCGGCATGGACAACCAGGTCGAGAAAGTCACAGACGCTGGGCTTCTGCAGAAGATTAGCCATACGCTTGGCGCTCATGACGTATGGCGAGATCACCCGGTCGGCCCCGGCGAAGATAAGCTTGTCGTTGGACTCCGGGAAGACGGAGCGGGTGACGATGTAGAGGGAAGGGTTGAGGGAGCGCGCCGTCAGGGTGACGAAGAGGTTGTCGGCGTCGGTGTGCAGGGCCGCCACCAGGCCCCTGGCGCGGTCTACCCCCGCTTCCTCCAGAACCGCCACCTGGGTGGCGTCTCCCTCCACCACCAGGAGGCCTTCTTCCTCGGCGCGCTTGATCATGGCCTCATCCTTTTCCACTACCACCACGTTCCTGGTGGTGTTGAGCAGTTCGCGGCAGACGTTATCGCCCACCCGGCCGTATCCGCAGACCACGTAGTGGTCCTTCAGCTTCCTTATCCTCAGGCTCATCCTTCTCCTCCCCATTCTTTCTCCGAAGATGTCTTCCAGCATCAGCTCGACCAGGCTGCCGACGAGGAAGAAGAGCGCGACCACCCCGGTGATGATGATGAATATGGTGAAATACATGCCGGCGGTGGAGAGGTCCCTGACTTCCTTGAACCCCACCGTGGAAAGGGTGATAACCGTCATGTATAAGGCTTCGGAGAAAGTCATGTCCTCGATGAGTATGTACCCGCTCACGCCGATAACGAGGATGACTGCCAGGATCAAGCCCGCGAGGCCTACCCGACGGCTGGATTTCATGGTTCTCCTTAGCTTTCAAGTCGGCAAGATTGTTGCTATTATACCAGATAGAGCGGGCCGTTCGAGGCGGCGGCCGAGAAAGAAACAGGGGACAGATGAAGGAAAAGAAGAGCAAGCGTCTGCCGCATTCCGACAAGAGATTCGACGAGTGGGCCCCCACCTACGAAAAAGGTATCCTCTGGAAACGGTATTTCGTGCCGTTGCTCAAACAGTTCGTGGAGAGCCTGCCTGACGTCAATGGAATGCGCGTCCTGGACCTCGGCAGCGGCACCGGCGCGCTGGCCAGCTTCCTGTCCGAGCGCAGCGCGCAAGTTGTGGGCATCGACGCCAGTGAGGGCATGCTGGCGGAGGCGGCCAAAAAGGCGGAGGGCCGGAATAACCTGGAATTCAAGCTCGGAGGCGCGGAGGCCATCCCCCTCGAGGATCTCTCCGTCGACCTGGCGGTCTCCTCGCTGGCCGCCCATCATTTCGAGTCCATCGACAAGGCCTTCGAGGAGCTGTGGCGCGTGCTCCGTCCGGGGGCCGGGCTTTACCTCTGCGACATGTGCGGGGAAGGCCTGATCAGCCACGCCACCCTGCGCTACGGCCGCATCGTCGGCACCCACCACCGCTATTTCACCCGCCAGGAAATGGTGAAGGTCCTGGAAAAGCAGGGCTTCATCATCCAGGAGGCGGCCCTCATGCGCAAGATCCCCCCGGTGATGCTCCTCATCGCCCTCAAGCCGGAGTAGTTACCCCGCGCCTATATGCCCATCAGGAAGGGGTTGGTCTTCTTCTCCCACCCGACCACCGTGGGGTCCATGTGTCCCGGAAGTACCTTGGTGTCGGAAGGCAGGGTGAAGACCTTTTCTTTGACCATGCGAGCTAGCATTTCGAAAGAACCCCCTGGGAAATCGGTGCGTCCGATGGAGCCGTGGAAGAGGAGATCTCCCGAAAATAGCACCCCGTCGGTGAGGAAGCAGACGCTGCCCGTGCTGTGACCCGGGGTGGTAAGTACCTTGAAGTCCAGGCCCGCTAATTCCAGCACCTGGCCATCCTCCAGGGGCAGGAACTCATCCGGCAGTTCCAGCTCGGCCAGGCCCAGCATGCGCAGGAACATGGGGGGGACGTTCCTGACCATCAGCACGTCTTCTTCATGCATGTAGCACGGTGCCCCGGTGGCGTCCACCAGGCCCTTGAGGCCCAGGATGTGATCGGGGTGGCCATGGGTGAGGAGTATGGCCACGAGCTTCGCCCCGGCTTCTTCCAGCTTCTTCAGCACCTCCGCGGAGTCCATACCCGCGTCGATAAGCACCGCTTCATCCCCGGCGTCGTTTATTACCAGGTAACAGTTGCTCCCGAAGGAATAATCGGTCAGAGTGATTATCTCCAAGATCCTACCTCCCGTGATCGATCTGTCTCTTCCGTGCCTTCTTTTGCAGAAGAGAGTATAACCCATGAAGCGTGGGGCAGCCAATGAGGTGCCATTGACGAAAAAACCGCTTTATGTGGGATAATCATAGGAAGGGTTGTTCGAATACTTTGAGCGAGGGGGTAGACGCTTGGAGCGCGAAGGCAGAATCAAGATCCTGGTGATCGAGGACAGCGCCGTCAACCGGCAACTGGTCCGGGATACCCTTGAGGAATCCGGCTTCGAGGTGCTCGAAGCCGAAAGCGCCGAGAAAGGCCTGCACCTGGCCGCCAGCGAGCGTCCGCGCCTCTGCCTGATCGACCTCTACCTTCCGGGATTGAACGGGCTGGAGGCGGCGGCCATGATCCGCTCCCTGGAGGGGCTGGAGAGCTCCCCCATCGTCCTGATGAGCGCCACCGCCTCGGACGAGGAGTGGGACCAGGTGATGCAGGCCGACTGCGATTATTTCATGCGCAAGCCGCTGGACATGGCCAAGCTGCCGGGCCTGCTCGATAGCCTGATCGAAGAGAAGTACGGCCGGCGGAGCGCCGCCGACTCGGGAATCGGGCACATCGAGATGAAGGTCCCCATCGAGCCCATCGAGGACCAGGCCTCGCGCCTGAAAGCCATCGAGAAGGTGCGGGCCGCTCTCAACCACGACCTGCGCACCCCCCTGACGGTGATAATCTCCTACGCCCACACCGTGGCCCAGGGCAAAGCCGGCCTCATCACCGATAAGCAGCGCGAGATGCTGGAACTGGTGGTGGAGCAGGGGTTCCAGATGGACGCCATGATCGTCCAACTGGTGGCCATCATGCAGATGATCAAGGAAGCCGAGGAGCTGTGACCACCGTTATATCTTAAGCGCCGTCTCCAATCCTTCCTGGATGGCTTCGAAAGCCTTGCGGGCCTGTTTTGCGTCGCCGATGAGGTGCACTTCCATGCCGGAGTTCTTCAACTGCTCGTAGAGGTCGTTGACCGGGCAGGTGCCCGCCGCGATGATCACCGTATCGGCAGGAAGCTTCTTTTCTTCCCCCTTGACCTCGATGACCACGCCGTCCGCTTCGATGCGCTTGGCCGGCGCGTCGCTCATGGTGGTTATGCCCAGGTTCCGCATGTCCTGCAGCAGGGTCCAGCGGGTCGAAACGCCGACGTCGCGGCAGATCTTGGAGATCATCTCCACCACCGTGACTTCCTTGACGCCGCGCGTGGAGAGCTGTTCCAGCGTCCCCGCCGCCTCTCCCCGATTGGTGAGGAGGAACTGCAGGGTATCGCCGGAGATGGTGCCCATACTGGCCACGTACATGGCCGTTTCCGAGCCTACGGCGCCGCCCCCGATGACCACCACCTTGCTGCCGGCCGGGTCGGTCTTGCCCTCGAGCACGTCCCATGCCATGGCCACGTGGGGCAGGTCCATACCCGGGATGGGGGGCACTACCGGGCGCCCGCCGGTGGCGACAACCACCACGTCGAACTTTTCGGCCTTAAGCATCTTCGCCGTTGCCTCGGTCTCCATGCGCACCTCCACGCCCTCCCATTCCAGCTGGGAGTCGAGGTCCTCGATGGCGGTGTAGAATTCTTCGCGTCCCGGCGGCACCGCTGCCAGGTTGAGCTGCCCTCCCAGCACGTCCTGCTTTTCGAAGAGGGTGACGTGGTGGCCCCGGTTGGCCGCGATCACTGCCGCCTTCATGCCGGCCGGGCCTCCTCCCACCACCGCCACCCGCTTGGTCACCGGGGCCATGGTCTGGGGCAGCTCCAGCTCGCGTCCTGCCCGCGGATTGATGGTGCAGGTCACCGGCTTGAGGAACATGACGTGGTCGAAGCAGCCCTGGTTGCATCCGATGCAGTGGCTGATCTGGTCGTAATGGCCGGAAGCCGCCTTTTCAGGCAGGAAGGGGTCGGCGATGAGCCCGCGGGCCATCCCTACCAGGTCGGACATGCCCATGCGCAATATCTCGTCGGCAACGAAGACGTCGTTGATGCGGTTGCAGGCCACCACCGGCACGCTTACCATCTTCTTGACCCCGGCCGCCAGGAAGGCCAGGCCGCCGCGGGGCAGAGACATGGGCAACTGGGGCACGCGCGTCTCGTGCCAGCCGCCGGTGACGTTGATCATGTCCGCGCCGTGCTTCTCCAGTTCCGCCGCGAAGAGCGCCGCCTCACGGTTGGTGTTGCCACCCTCCATGAAGTCGTGCCCGGCAATGCGGAAGGAGACGAAGAAGTCCGGCCCCACCGCCAGCCGAACCGCGTCCGCCACTTCCAGCCCGAAGCGCATGCGGTTCTCCCACGAGCCCCCGTATTCGTCGGTGCGTAGGTTGGTGAGGGGGGAGAGGAACTGGGAGATGATGTAACCGGCTGCCGCCAACACTTCCACGCAATCATAACCGGCCTGCTTGGCCCGCGCCGCCGCGTCGGCGTAGTGCTGCACGACCTCACCGATCTCGGCCCTGGCCATCTCCCGCGGCATCTCGTTGGTGAAACGTGACCGGACGGCCGATGGAGCGATGGCCTGCTTGTTGCCGATGGTCACCGAGTGGACATAGCGGCCGGCGTGATAGAGCTGGCAGGCCGTGGCCGCGCCGTGCTTCTTCAAGGTGTCGACCAGCATGGAGTGGCCTTCCACGGTCTCTTCGGAGCGGATGTCGATGAGCCAGGAAGCCCCGGCGTAGTCGTCGATGATGCAGCCGCCCACGATGATCAGCCCGGCCCCGCCTTTGGCCCGTTCCTCGTAAAAGCCGACCAGACGGTCCGAGACCCGCCCGTCGGGAGTGTAGTTGAGGTGCATGGCGGTCATGACGATGCGGTTGCGCATTTTAACACCCTTGATCTCCAAGGGGTCCATGAGTTTCTTAAGCACGATCGATCACCCTTCCTGTCCGAATCGGGATACCGGGAACATGATATATTATAAGGGGCTTGTTATTGAATCACGAACCTGGAGGTGGCGGACCATTGATGTTCGGTGACTTCGAAGAAAGGGTGCGTGACAAGCTGGACCTGGCTGCCCGCCCTTCGCCCGAGAATAAGGTCATGCCACTGGGCCGGGCCGTAAACGAGCTGTTCAGGCCGGGCATGCACTTCCACGTCGCCCAGGCCTACCTTCGCCCCTCGGCCGCCATCTACGAGATCTGCCGGAGGTTCTGGGGTACCGACCCCGGTTTCACCATCTCCTCCCTGGGCTTCATAGCCAACATGGTCCTTTTCGTCCAGGGCGGTCTGGCGCGCAAGCTGATCACCACCTTCTGCGGCGATCATTACCCCTTCCCCAGCCCCAACCGCGTCTACCAGGAAGCCTGGCGGGACGGGCGCGTGGAGATAGAGAACTGGTCGGTGCTGACCCTGCCGCAGCGCCTCATGGCCGGCGCCATGGGGGTGGAGTGGATGCCGACACACTCCATCCGGGGAAGCACCATGGCCGAGGAGAACCGGAACGATTTCTGGGTGGCCGCCGACCCCGACGGACAGCCGGCGGGAATGGTACGCGCCCTCCGGCCCGACCTGGTTGTCCTCCATGCCTGGGCAGCGGATCCAGCCGGAAACGTCATGCTGCTTCCTCCTTATGCCGAGAACGCCTACTCGGCCTTCGCGGCGAAAGAGGGGGCCCTGGTGACGGTGGAGAAGGTGGTGGACACCGCCTTCCTCAAGAAATATTCACACTTTGTAAAAATACCAGGGTGCCAGGTGCGGGCGGTCTGCCCCGCGCCCATGGGCGTGCACCCCTCCGGGGCTTCCAACCAGGGATTGAGGGAACTGGACGCCTACGCCGAGGACGAGGAGTTCCTGCTGGGGCTGCGGGAAGCCTGCCGGAAAGAGGAGGCCATGCGTGATTGGGTGGAAGAGTGGCTGCTGGGCTGCCCCGACCACGATTCTTACTTGAAGAAGCTGGGGCACGAGCGGCTGTGGTTCCTCAAGGGGCGCTCGGCGAGTGATGCCTGGTGGTCGGAACTGGCCACCAGGGTGCCGGATATGGACGCCGGGAGCGAGGCCAATCCCGCCGAGATGATGATCACCGCCGCCTCCCGTCTTCTCCGCCGCAAGGTCGAGTCGAACGGTTACCGCAACGTCCTGGCGGGAATCGGCGTCTCCAACCTGGCCGCCTGGAAAGCCTGCTACGATCTTCGCCGCGACGGCCGTCCGGTGGACCTCATGGCCGAGGTGGGGTTCTACGGTTACGACCCCGTTCCCGGTGACCCTTTCATTTTCAGCTTCCGCAACATACCCACCGCCACCATGCTCACCGACGCTGTCACCGTGCTCGGCTCGCTGGTGGGGGAGACGGGCGACCTCTGTATCGGAGTTCTGGGAGCGGGGCAGGTCGACTGGTACGGCAACATCAACTCCACCTGTATCCCCGAGATGAAGCTCTGGCTGGTCGGTTCGGGCGGCGCCTGCGACGTGGCCACCGGCGCGCGGGAGATGGTGGTGGTCCTGCCCCTGAGTAAGTTACGCTGTGTAGAAAAAGTCAGCTACGTCACCGCCCCAGGGGAGCGGGTTACGGCGGTCGTGACCGACCTGGGCATTTTCGAGAAGCTGCCGGGGGAGGGCACCCTCACCCTCACCGCCTACTTCGCCACCTCCGGCTTCGCCGACCCCGACGAGGCGGTGGCGGCCATCGCCGAAAAATGCGGCTGGGAGTTGAAAGCGGCCGACAGCCTCGAGGTGCTCGAACCGCCCACCCCGGACGAGCTAAAGGACATCCGCATCTTCGACCCTCGCCGTTACTTCCTGGAGGATTAAGAAGGGATTCGGATGGACCCGGTTGCTTTCGAAAAATGGCAAAATGAACTTGTTCTCAAGAGAAGAGGATTCGCGTTTAAGGCAGGTCCGCTGCTCATTATTAGCGGATGTCTTCTGGGCGCCGCGGGACGAGTGTTCCTGTGGAAGAACGATGCGGGATTTGACCCGAGTTCAGGTGTTTCCCAATCAAGCGCGTTGACATATGTCTGGGTGCCTATTGTTTTTCTGGCGATCGGATTGATGCTGGGGATCACTGTGGCGGCTGCAAATGGATATGTTAAGAAATGGCTACTCATCACACTGATCATCTTATGCCTGGTGGCCCTGCTTGTCATGATACCCTACACGCTATTCGTAGAAGTAAACGAAGGGTATACCGAATACCCGGAATATAATCCTGCGATCATCCCGGGTTTCTTGTGGCTTCATGCAGCAGTGTTCATGTTTTCGGCCTACTTATGCCCTCTTCTGATGTTAGCTGGAACTATAATCATGGTTACGGCCTTACGAAGGAAGAAACAGGTGAGCCCGGTCTACTTGCCCGGATACCCGGTGCCTCACGACCCCTATCTTTATCGACCTTTGGGAAGAAGCGAGGGTTAGGAGGTTCGATATATGGTTGAGGGGCTGAGCCATATCACCTTCGTCGTCGGCGACCTGGAGCGGTCGGGGCGCATGCTCGAGTACATCCTGGGCGCGGAAGAGGTATATTCCAGCGGGGAAGTGGTGCACTCCCTCGCGCCGGAGAAGTTCTTCAGGGTGGGAGACGCCTGGCTGGTGCTGATGCGGGGCGAGCCATCCCGTTCGAGGACCTACGACCACGTGGCCTTCCGCGTCGCCGAGACCGACCTGGACGCCTGCCTCGCCAGGATCGAGGAGCTTGGCCTGGAGGTCAAAGAAGATCGCCCGCGCTTTCCCGGCGAGGGGAGGTCCATCTACTTCTACGATTACGACAACCACCTCTTCGAGTTGCACGCCGGCTCCCTGGAAGGGAGGCTCCGGGAATACCGGGAAGGAGGTTAAGGCTGGAGGCCGGAGAAGGGGTTGTCCCGGTCTTCGATGGCGTACAATCGCTCGTCCTCTCGACCCTCCTTCGCCAGGCACAGGCAGTGGTCGAAACTCTCGCAATGAAAGTGGAAACGGTCCCAGGCGTAGCTGCGCCCTTCGTCCCGCCCCACCATGTAGGGCCAGTCGCTCGATTCCAGCAGCAGCAGTTCCCGCAGGGCCTGGCGAAGGGCGCGACCCGCTGGCCCTTCTTTTTCTTCTGAAGAAAGAGCGGCCTCGGCTTCACGGTATTCCGATTCCCGCCGCCGCAACTCCTTCCACATCGTTTCCGTCCCGGGGTTGCGCCAGGTGGAGAAGTCGTGATCGCGGCCCCAGGAGGTGCAGGCCGGCACAACCACTTCGGGAGATAAATCTTTCACCTTGTAAATATATTCGCCGGGGGTAACCAGGTCGAAACCGGGATGGGAGTCAAGCAGGCGAAGCGTCTCACCCAGCCACTCCATTCCCTCGAACCACCAGTGGCCGAAGACCTCCGTGTCGTAGCAGGCCAGCAGGAGGGAGCTCTCCGGGTCTTCAAGCCCCGAAGCGTGCTCCTCGAGCCGGCAGACAAACTCGCGGGCATCGGCCTCGACCTGGCGCAGGGCGTCGGCCCGCACGTAAGGCTCCTTGCCGTCAAGGGGAGTGCCCGGCGCGGAGACGCGCCAGTACTGGAACCCCAGGCCGTCCCGGTCGCGCTTATGGAATTCACGATAAGGCGCGCGGGACGGCAGCCCGCCCCAGTCCCACACCACCTCGTGCAGCAGGGAATCGCGCAGCAGCACCGTAGGGCCGTCTTCCCCCAGACGGCGGGGCAGGGCGGTTTCACAACCCTCCTCCACGGACGAAAAGTTCAGCACCACGTAGTCCACCTCCATGCCCAGCAGACGGGCCAGGCTTTCCATGCCCTCGCCCCAGGCACATTCCGGCAGCCAGAAACCCCGTGCCCCTTCCCCGAACCAGTCGCGGTAATGGTCCAGGCCCCGCCGCGCCTGGCGTTCGCGCTCGGCGTCACGGGAGAGCATGGGAAGAAAAGCGTGGGTGGCCGCGCTGGTGATCACCTCGAGGCGCCCGGATTCCTGCATGAACCGCAGCGTCTCCCTCACGCGTCCCCGGTAACGCGCGCTCCAGCATTCCAGCACGCGCTGGTAGAAAGCGAAATGGAGCATGGAGACGGCGCGGCGAGGCGCGTCACCCAATCCTTCCAGGCGGGCAGTCTCCTCCAGGCACTGGCGTATCTTGTTCTCGAGGTATTCCTGGAACCTGCCCTGCAGGTAAGGGTCCTCCAGTTGCTCGGCCAGGATGGGGGTGAGGGTGATAGCCAGCCTTCCCCACCCCTCCTTGTCCATGCGGCGTACCAGCTCCAGCAGGGGGACGTAGGTCTCGGCCCAGGCTTCCAGCAGCCACTCTTCGCCCACCGGCCAATCGCCGTTTAAGCGCACATAAGGCATGTGGGTGTGGAGAAGAAAAGCCACATTGGTCTTGAACCCTCGAACCATCAAGCCCCCGCCCCGTCCTTGAAGCAGAACCCTATGAAGTCCACGGCTTCACCGAGATCCCCCTTCTTGAACTCGAAGTGCTTAGTGCGGATGCGAGGGATGTACCAGCGCCCGTAGACGAGCCGGTTCAGCCGGGCCGGCATGCGGAAGCGCCAGTAGTGCTTGTCGTAGACGGCCAGCCGCTCATGCCAGTAGAGCACGCCCTTGTGGAAGAGGCCCCACACCTCCGTGCGGGGGAAGAACCGCCTGAGGAACTCCTCGAAGCCGGAGGGATTGAACTCGAAGATGTGGAAGGGGTTGATGGGCTCGTCGCAGCCGGGCGAGAGGATGTCGCCGTTGGGAGTGGTTATGACGCAGAGCCCCCCGGGGGCCAGCAGCCGGTCGATCTCGGCCATGAAGCGGTCGGGCTCGTGCATGTGCTCGATCACCTGCATCGTCACCACCACGTCGAAAGAACCCGCCTCCAGACGGGTGTCGTATATGTCGCGGTAGTCGAAACGGAGGTTGTCCTGGCCGACGTATTTCTTCCGGGCGTGGTAGATGGCCTCGGGAGCCAGGTCGGCCCCCACCACTTCGCAGGCGGCGGTGGCCAGCAGGCTGGTGCCGTAACCTTCCCCGCATCCGAGGTCGATGACCCTCTTGCCGCGCACGTGGGGCAGGAGGAATTCGTAGGCCGCCAGGTGTCGCTGGAACCAGTAGTTCTCGTCGCTAACCCCCGGCAGGGTCCGCTCGCCGGTCAGCTGCAGGGGCGGGTAGTGGTCCTGGGGCAGGTCCCAGGCGGGATCGTTACGCGTCGTGGCCATTGATCACCTTTCGTCTATTTAACCAGCTTGAGGATCTGCTTGAAGCGGTCGGTATCCGCGCGCTCCACCAACTCGTAAACGGCCATCTCGGCCGAGGCGATCACCGCGCCGGAGGAGCGCATCTTCTCCAGGCCGATGAGGTGATCGGGGAGGAAGCGGGTCCCGCAAGCGTCCGCCACCACGTGCACCTGGTAGCCCCGGGCCAGCAGGTCGTGGACGGTCTGGCTGACGCAGATATGGGTCTCGATGCCCACCACCATCAGCTGCCGCTTGCCCATGGCCTCGACCTTGTCCGTGAACTCCTTCACTCCGCAGCAGCTGAAGATGCGTTTGACCACGGGCTCGTAGGCGGCGAGGTGTTCCTTGACTGGGTCCACGGTGTAGCCTAGCCCCTGGGGGTAATGCTCGGTGAGCAGCATGGGGATCTCGCAGATCCTGGCCAGCTCCAGCATCAGGGCGACGCGGTCCAGCAGTTCCTCCCGGTTGTGGACCATGTTCACCAGCTTCTCCTGCAGGTCGACGACGATCAGCCCGGTGTCGGGCGCGTTCAACAGGTTGGGATGGCGCATCTTCTACTCCTTACTTTCTCCTTGCTCTTTGTCCAGGTATGACTTTACCAGTTTGGATACGTGGATGGCCGAATAGAAGGCGGTGTCGCCACCGGTGCCGTCGGCGCGCGTGCCGTCTCCCGCTATGAAGAAGTTCTCCAGGCCCTTCACGGTGAAGTCCGGCCGGTCCGGCCTGGCCTGACCCGGCCTGGGCAGGAAGCCGTCCACCATGTGAAGGTGGAGCACTCTCTCCCACTCCACCGCGTTCCAGATGCCGGGGAACATGTCTCCCAGCAGCCCTCGCAGTCGACGTTCTTCTTTTTCCACCCGTTCCCTCTCCTTCACCAGTTGGAGGGGGAGGGGGTAATACCACGAAAGAAGCTGCCGGCCATCCGGCGCCGCCTGGGGGTCGATGTTGGAAGTGAACTGGCCCATGGAGACGGGGTCCGCCGTGACCATGAGGCCACGTTCGGGGGAGACCGGCCCGGACAGGGCCAGGTCGAGGGAGATGCCGGCCGTAGGCACCAGGGAGCGGGCCGCCGTGACGAAGGGCTTGGGCAAGTCCCGGTTGCCGAACAGCTCCGGCAGCTGCTGGACCGGAACGGCGCTCACCACGGCCCGGGCCGAGTAGGAAGCGGTCCGGGTGACCGCCTGGGCGACCCGGCCCTTCTTCGGCACCAGCTTTTCCACCCGGGCCCCGTTGATGATACGGCCGTTGGCCTCCAGGGCTTCGCGCAACCCCTCGATGATGGTCTTCGTCCCTCCCGCGGGGTAGCCCACCTTGACCTTCGCCTTTAGCGCCTTTTTTAAAAAAGAAGCGAACTCGCCGGCCGAGGCGTTGGCGGGGTCTGGGGCGATGATGCCGATGCCCGAGAGGACGGCCATGAGCTCCCTGATCCGGTCCGAGCGGCACCCTTCCAGGAACGACTGCAGGCTTTGCTGGTAGCGTTTCTCCGGCTTGCCCAGCACCAGCCGGACCAGGTAGCGCGCCGCCGCCAGCTTCTCCGATACCGAGAATTCGCTCGACCGCACGATCTTGGGGATGTTGTTGGGAAGGGGGGTGAACCCGCTGTCCCGCCATAGCACCGGGTCGCCCGGTTCGATGAAGGTCAGTTCGCGCCCGAGTTTTGAAAAGACGGCCGCCGCCGCGCCCTCGGAGGCAAAGCGGTTGTCGTGCAGGCCGTACTCCAGCAGAAAACCGTCCCTTTCCACGTAGCCGGCCCGGCCGCCCAGCGTCTTGCCCTGCTCCAGCAGCAGCACGCTAAAGCCGGCATGCGCCAGGAGGGCTCCGGCCGCCAGCCCGGCGTATCCGCCACCGATTACCAGAACATCGGCGGGTTCGGTATTGTCGGTGCTCATCTCCACCTCCATCCCTCGCGAAAAATTGACCGTCTTTTCCCAGAATGATACTAGCCGGGAACCGTCGTCCGCCACCCCTTACCGCCATGACTTGCTGGTATAATCGAATTAGGCTGAACTGTTTAAAGGAGACTGGGATGGGCGTGCCTCTTTTCGTCGTCAACCCCGTGTCGGGAGGGGGGAAGACCTTTCGGCACCGCTGGCCGGAGGTGGAAGGCATCCTCCACCGCCGGGGGACCGAATATGACATGGTCATGACCGAGTATCCCGGTCACGCCATCCGGCTGGCCGAGGAGGCCGTCCGGGAAGGCCGGGAATTGATTGTTACGGTGGGAGGAGACGGCACCCTCAACGAGGTGGGCAACGGTATCCTGCGAGAAGCAGCGGGGGGAGAAGTTCCCTGCCTGGGCGTGATTCCGGGCGGCCGGGGGAGCGATTTTCATCGTGCCCTGGGAATCGCCCACGACTCCGAGGGTTCGCTTGAGGCGGTCCTCGAAGGCAAGCCGCGCCCTATCGACGCAGGGCTCATACACTATGTCCTTGACGGGAAGGAAGAGGAGCGCTACTTCTTCAACATCTGCGGCACCGGCTTCGACGCCGAGGTCACCGCGCGCGCCAACCGCATGCCCGGCTTCCTGGGAGGGATCCTGCCGTACTTCCTCGCCGCCCTGGTCTCGCCCTTCATGCTCGAACCAAAAAAAGTGACTCTCACCGTCGATGGTAACGAGCGCGACCTCGGCGAGATCGCCGGCATCGTCGTGGCCAACGGCATGTACTACGGCAGCGGCATGAAGGTCTCTCCCCATTCGCTGATGGACGACGGCCTCTTCAACCTGATAATCATGAAAAAGAAGGCCCCCCGCAAGCTACTCTTGCGTCCTCACTGGATATACCAGGGCCGTCATGTCGACATGCCCGACATCGAGGAGCTGACTGCCCGGGAACTCGCCATCGAGTCGAGGGAGCGCATGCTCCTGCAGCCGGACGGCGAGGTCTTCGGGGAGGCACCCTTCCGTTTCACCAATAAGCCCGGCGCTCTGAAGGTGATGTCGGCTTGAGCGGGGAGAAGGGTGTGGGCGGAAAGAAGGGCGGCAAACCCGCGGCTGAACAGGTCGAAGCGGCGCGGCGGCAATGGCTGGCCCAGGCCTCGCACGAGATCAGGACCCCTCTGACCATCATCAAGTCGCACGCTTCACTCATGCGTGAGAAGCAGGACAGGCTGGTAAGCCAGCCGGAGAAGATGCATGACATAATCGAAGCTCTTGACGAATCCGCCGACAGGTTGAACGAGCGCCTGGAAGAGCTGCTCGAGCTGCTGAAGATGGAGCTCTCAGCTCCGCAGCCCCGGCAGGTGGAGCTGGACCCGGGAGCTCTGCTCGAAGAAGAAGCCACCGCACTGACGGAACGCACTGGAAAGGTGGTCCGTATATATCGGGAAGGTCACGGCTACATGTTCCGGGGAGACCCCTCCGACCTGAGAAGGGCGTTCCGGTATGTGCTGGACTATGCGCTGCGAGCTGCCCTTCCCGGCGAGGAAGCACGCCTGTCCCTGTTGGCAAGGGGAGACGGCTGGGAGGTCAGGCTGCCGGCTGGTCCACGGAATAGCCCCGGGGGGCTCCACCTCTATTACGCCAGCCGGGTGCTGGAAGCCCAGGACGGCGACCTTCTCTTCGAGCCGGTTGGAGACTGACTTCTCCTGGGGCAAAGCCCCGGAAGGAGCCTGCAGGTTTATTCCTTGAAGAAATCAACCACGCGCGAAGCGACCTCTTCTTCCCGCCCGAAAAGAAAGTGGTCGGCCCCCGCCAGCGTCACCGTCCCGGCTCCCAGCCTCCGGGCCAGCTCGCCTATCTTCTCCGGGTCCGAGAACTGGTCCCGCTCGCCGTGGACGATTAGCTTTTTCATGCCGGGGTGGGGCGGAGCCTCGCCCATGAAATTGAAGAAGTCGAAGCCGACCAGCGGCGGGTTGACCAGGGCGATGTGTGAGGGTATGCCCGACTCCACCGTCCAGCGCAGGCCCACCCAGGATCCGAAGGACCAGCCCGCCAGCATGATGCGGGAGGGACGTGCCCCGTCCTGCTCCTCCAGCCAGCGCATGACCCCCTGGATATCCTCGGTCTCCCTGATGCCGCCGGTGCTGGTGCCGCTGCTCCGCCCCACTCCCCGGAAGTTGAAGCGGAGGGCGCGGAAACCCGCCATGGCCAGGCGTTCGGCAATGATGACTATCAGGGCGACGTCCATACTGCCGCCGCCGATGGGGTGGGGGTGGCAGAGGACCACCAGGGGCGCGTCGGGAGCGCCGGACCCGGGCTGGTGCAGTACGCCCTCCAGCCGGATGGGCTCTTCGCTCTCGGAGTAGAAGCTTATCCTCTTTTCCATAAACGCATGATACCACGGTGTTCGGCCTGCTTCATCACCCCGCGGCTTCAGCCGGTGAAGTGAGTTATGGCGCTGCAGCTTCCGCATAACACGCAACCCGCCCCGGCACCGGCCGCCGTAAAGCCGGCTTCGCCGATGATCTTCGCGGCCGCTTCGTAGAGCCCGAGCATTCGCTCCGGCGGGGGAGGGACGGCACCCCCCAGAGGGGTTCCCGGGATCGGCCGCAAGGGAAGGATGTAAGGGTAGACCCCGAGAGAAGAAAGAAGGCGCGCGCCCTCCAGGATGGAGCGGTCGTCTTCGCCCAGGCCGGCGATGATGAAGCTGGAGACCCTTCCAACCCCCAGCAGTTCCACGGCTGCCTTCCATGCCGCGACGTAACCCTCCGGCGTAACGGAACATTTGCCCGGGGCGACCCTCCTCCGGACTGCCTCGTCGAAACTCTCGATGTGAATGCCCGCGCTGGTGGCCGCGCCGGCCAGTCCGTCCATGGAGCCCGGATCCTCGGGCGGCTCGAACTGGACGTGTGCCGCCAGCCCGGCTGCCTTGAGGGCCGCTGCCCCAGCCGCCAGCCCGACTAGCCCGCGGTCGCCCCCAGGTGGTGTTCCGGTGGTGAGGACGGCATGGGTGAACCCCTCAACCACGGCTATCGTAGCCACCTCGAGCAGCTGCTCCGGGCTTTTCCTGGCCGTGGTCAGACCCTGCTCCAGGCTGAGGTCGATGGCGCAGAAGCCGCATCGCGGCAAGCGAGAGCATGTTTGCAGCAGGGTCGAGCCGAGGCAGTCGCGGGAGTGGCGGACGGCGATCCGTCGCATGGGGGTCCCGTCGGATGTGGTGTAATTATAATAAGCGGGATCGGGGGCCGGCTCCGCCTCGAACAGCTCCCGGCCGCCCTCCATCACCCGGCACCCCTCACCTCCCGCTCCCACCAGGGAAAAGGGCGACTCTCGCACGAAGGCCGGCGACACCGGAACGGTGGCTTCCAACCCCGCGAAAAGAAGGCAGAGGCCTTCCGCCGGCCCGGCGCCGCCCCGGCGGGTAATCGCCGGGCAGCCCTCCAGGCGGACCCCCAGGCTCTGGGCTCTTACTTTGAACTCGACAGCGTCCATGGCCGGATCCCTTCTAAGCTGGCCACCTAAGCAGGCATGACCTCTACTACGATAGGCGTATTGAAATGCTATTTTCCTTTTTAATATAATAGCTCCGTTGCTTCTTAATGGATGATTCTACCTTGCGCGCGGTTTTTGTGACATTGAGCCTTTGAAAGAGGGAATACCCGCAGCATATGCACTAAGTCCGGTGTCGGAGCACGTCTAATGCGTCGTATCTGAGAAAGGAGCGTGGAGGAATGACGGTACCGAGCGACCTGGATATCGCCCAGGCGGCAGTTCTCAAGCCCATCCTGGAGATCGCTACCAAGATGGGTCTCAAGGAGGACGAGATCGACTATTACGGCAAGTACAAGGCCAAGATCGATTTCGACACGGTCCTTGAGCGTCTCAAGGACAGGCCCAACGGCAAGTACGTCGATGTGACCGCCATCACCCCCACCCCCCTGGGCGAGGGCAAGACGGTGACTTCCATCGGCCTGACCGAGTCCATGGCCAAAATAGGCAAGAACGTGGTCCTGGCCCTTCGCGAACCCTCCCTCGGCCCGGTCTTCGGCATCAAGGGCGGCGCGGCCGGCGGCGGCTATTCCCAGGTGGTTCCCATGGAGGACCTCAACCTCCATTTCACCGGGGACATCCACGCCGTGGGGGTAGCCAACAACCTGCTGGCGGCCATGATCGACACCAGCATCCTGCTGGGCAATCCCCTGAACATCGATCCCCTGACCATCTCCTGGAGGCGCGTGCTGGACATCAGCGACCGCGCCCTGCGCGACATCATCGTCGGCGTCGGCGGCCGTGAGAACGGCTACCCCCGCCAGACCGGCTTCGACATCGCCGTGGCTTCCGAAGTCATGGCCATCCTGGCCCTGGCCAAGGACCTCAAGGACATGCGCGAGCGCTTCGGCCGCATCGTCGTCGCCTACACCTACGACGGCAAGCCCGTCACCGCCGAGGAGTTGAAGGCCGCCGGCGCCATGACCGTTCTGATGAAAGAAGCCCTCAAGCCCAACCTCATCCAGACCCTGGAAGGCAACCCCTGCGTCATGCACGCCGGCCCCTTCGCCAACATCGCCCACGGCAACAACTCCATCGTGGCCGACCTGGTCGCCCTGAAGTGCGGCGACTACGTCCTGACCGAGTCCGGATTCGGCGCCGACATGGGTGCCGAGAAGATGATGGACATCAAGTGCCGCTACTCCGGCGTCACCCCCGACTGCGTGGTAATAACCTCCACCATCCGCGCCCTCAAGATGCACGGCGGCGCCTTCGAAGCCAAGCCGGGCAAGAAACTGGACGAGGAACTGGTGAAGAAAGAGAACATGCCGGCCCTGGAAGAGGGCACCGGCAACCTCATCAAGCAGATCGAGAACATGAAACTCTTCGGCGTGCCGGTGGTGGTCACCCTCAACCGCCGCATCACCGACACCGACGCGGAGACCGCGCTGGTCAAAAAGCTGGCCGAGGCGGCCGGCGTGGTAGCCTGCGTGCCCATCGACGTCTGGGCCCAGGGCGGCGAGGGCGGCAAGGAAGCGGCCGAGGCCATCGTGGCCGCCTGCGACCAGCCCAAGCAGTTCAAGTTCCTCTACAAGGACGAGGATTCCATCAAGGAAAAGATCGAAGCCATCGCCACCAAGATCTACGGCGCCGACGGCGTGGACTACTCCGCGCTGGCCGAGCAGAAGATCAAGCAGTTCACCGAAGCCGGCTACGACAAACTCCCCATCTGCATGGCCAAGACCCACCTCTCCCTCTCCCACGACCCCAATCTCAAGGGAGTGCCCAAAAACTACCGCCTGCCTGTCCGGGACATCCGTCCCTCCATCGGCGCGGGCTTCCTCTATCCGCTCTGCGGCGAGATGCGCACCATGCCCGGGCTGCCTTCACACCCGGCCGCGATGGACGTTGACATCGACGAGAACGGAAGGACCATGGGCCTCTTCTAAAAGAGGGCCCATCCATTACTGGAGAAAGAAGGTGCCCTGGTCCCCGAGGACCGGGGCACCATTCACGACAACGACAGGGTTGAAGTATGGCAGAAGCAATTAAGGTCCTCTTCCTTCCGGAGAACCGGTACATCGAGGTCGAAAAAGGAGAAAACCTCCTCAAAGCGGCCATGCGCGCGGACGTTCACATCAACGCGTCCTGCGGGGGCGCCGGCTCCTGCGGCAAGTGCCGGGTGATCGTGGAGAAGGGCGAGGTGGAGCGCGAGCCCAACCCCAAGCTGACCCAGGAAGATATAGACAAGGGCTATGCCATGGCCTGCCAGGCCGCTGTCCTGACCGACCTCGAGGTCCGCATACCTCTGGAATCGCGCATCGGCGACAAGCGCATCTTCGAGCGTGCCGAGCCCAAGCCTTCCTACGGCCACCTTCTCTCCGCCGACGACTGGGAGAAGCGCCTGCCGGCCTGGGAGCTCGACCCGCCCGCCCGCAAGGTGCACCTGGTGATGGACCCGCCCAGCCTTGACGATAACACCTCGGATGCCGAGAGGGTCAAGCGGACGCTTTCGTTGGAAGCGGGCATCAAAAACGTCGTCATCAACTACAACACCCTGCAGCGCCTCCCCAACATGCTGCGCCAGAGCGGCTGGGACATCACCGTGACCGTGCTGGATACCGGTGACGAAGTGAGGGTGGTCAGGGTGGAACAGGGCGACACCACCGCCAACCAGTCCGCCATCGCCATAGACATCGGCACCACCACCATCTCGGCCGAGCTCCTCGACCTGGCCACCGGCGAGGTCAAGGCGCGCGTCTCCGACTACAACGCTCAGGTGGCTTTCGGCGAGGACGTCATCACCCGCATTATCTACGCCACTAAGGGGACCGGCCTGGCCAAGCTGCAGTCGGTAGTGGTGGGCACCATCTGGAACCTCATCAAGAACCTGGTGGAGAAGTCAGGAAGCGAGTATTGCAGCATCACCCACATGGTCATCGCCGCCAACACCACCATGACCCACCTGCTGCTGGGGCTCAATCCCAAGTTCATCCGGGAGGAACCGTATATCCCGTCCGCCACCTTCTTTCCCTGGACTAAGTCGTCCGACGTCAACCTGCGCATCGCGGCCGGGGTCTACATCTATCCGGTGCCCTGCGTGTCGAGTTACGTCGGTGGCGACATCACCGCCGGCATCCTGGCGTCGGGTATCTTCAACACCGACAAGTTGACCCTGTACATAGACATAGGCACCAACGGCGAGATGGTCCTGGGCAACCGGGACTGGCTCCTTGCCTGCTCCTGCTCGGCCGGCCCGGCCTTCGAGGGTGGGGGAGTGAAGCACGGCATGCGTGCCACCAGCGGAGCCATCGAGCAGGTGCGCATCAACAAATCCAACTTCGAACCGATGATCATCACCGTGGAGAACAAGAAGCCCATCGGCATTTGCGGCTCCGGCCTCATAGACATTCTGGCCGAGCTCTTTCTCTCCGGGCTCATCAATCAGAAGGGTAAGTTTGACTGCGACCTGCCCACCGACCGGGTGCGCAGCACCGAGAACGGGGCGGAGTATGTATTGGTCAGGGCGGAGGACTCCGCCACTCACCGGGACATCGTCGTCACCGAGATCGACATCGACAACCTCATCCGTGCCAAGGCGGCCGTCTACGCGGGGATCGAGATACTGCTCTCGTCCATGGACATGGACATCACCATGATCGACGAGCTGCTCATGGCCGGCGCCTTCGGACGCTACCTGGAGATCGACAAGGCCGTGGCCATCGGGCTGATGCCGGACATCGGCTACGACAAGATCAAATTCGTCGGTAACGGCTCCCTTCTGGGCGCCCACCTCGCGGCCCTTTCCCGGGAGATGCTGACCAAGTCACAGGAGATAGCCCGGCAGATGACCTACCTGGAGCTTTCCACCAACCCCGGGTTCATGGACAAGTACATGAGCGCGCTCTTCTTCCCCCACACCGACATGGACCTCTTCCCCAGCGTGCGCCAGCAACTGGAGGAGATCCGAGCCGAACAGGGAGGAGAGAGCTGATGTCTTATGTCCTGGCCATGGCGGGTAAGGGGGGCACGGGGAAGACCACCTTCTCCGGCCTGGCGGTCCGCTATTTCATGGAGCGTTACGGTGGTTCGATCCTGGCCGTGGACGCCGACGCCAACGCCAACCTGGACATGGTGCTGGGAGTAAAGGCGGAAAAGACGGTGGGACAGGTCCGGGAGTTAATCACCAAGGAGAAGGACAATCTGCCCAAAGGCATGGCCAAGGAGGACTGGGTGGAAATGCAGATGCAGCAGTCCATCGTGGAGGAGGAGGGGTTCGACCTCATCTCCATGGGACGGCCGGAAGGCCCAGGCTGCTACTGCTTTCTCAACAGCGTCTTCCGCAGGCAGCTCGACATCATGGTGGCCAACTACGATTTCGTGGTCATGGACAACGAGGCGGGCATGGAGCACCTCTCCCGCCGCACCACCCGGGGCGTGGACCTGATGATCATCATGTCCGACGCCACCGTGCGGGGTGTGGAGACCGCCTTGCGTATCCGTGATCTGGCCCGGGAGATGAGCCTGGAGCTGAAGCGGCTGGCCCTGGTGATATCCCGGGTGCAGGACGGCATTCCCGAAGGCGTAGCCCAACGGGCCGGGGATGGAAACCTGAAGATCGCGGGGTTCCTCCCTGACGACCCCATGCTGCGTGAGCTTGACGGTGCCGGGCGGCCGCTGGTGGAACTGCCCGCTGACAGCGTCGCCTACCAGGCAGTGAAGGCCATTCTGGACGAGAACGTGATGGTAAGGAAGTAGGGAATTGTCAATGGATTTAGCAGCAGGTTAATGAGATAATGGTCCCTTGGACCCTGGAGGAAATGATGTATATAGAGAAACCCATGATCGTATTCCTGGACAAACTCGCCTCCAAGTCACCGGAGCCGGGAGGCGGCAGTGTGGCCGCTTTGACCGCCGCCCTGGGAGCGGCCCTGGTCTCAATGGTCGGCAACCTGACGCTGGGAAAAGAGAAATACGCCGCCGTTCAGGCGGACATCGAGAAACTCCTCAAAGCCTCCGAGCAGGTCCGCGGCGACCTGCAGGACCTTCTCCAACAGGATACCGAGGTCTACGCGGGAGTGTCCGCCGCCTTCAAGATGCCCCGGGACACCGAGGAGGAGAAGGAGGCCCGCCGCATCAAGGTCCAGGAAGGCCTGAAGGCCGCCACCGAGGTGCCCTTCCGGATCACCGAGAAGTGCCTGGACGTGGCACGCCTCTCGCTGACCGCCGGCGAGATCGGCAACGTCGGCGCGGTGAGCGACGCCGGCGTGGCCGTGCTGCTGGCCGAAGCCGCTGCCCAGAGCGGCGCCCTCAACGTGAAAATAAACATCGGGAGTATCGAGGACGCGGATTACTGCGCGTCCAGGTGGTCCCGGGTGCAGGAGATATTGAAAGAAACGGGCGAGTTGCGGGAGAGGGTGATGCAGCTTACTTACGACAAACTGGGTTAGTTATCACGAGAAAGGAGCGCTAGCATATGTCGTTAGTGATCGATTGTGTAGCCATCGGCGATGAGCTGATGAAAGAGATCGTGGCCGAGACCGAAGCCCTCAAGGCCAAGGGGATAACCCCGGGCATCGCCACTCTGCTGGTGGGGGATGATTTCGGCTCAAAAATGTACCGCGGACAGGTGGAGAAATTCTGCGAAGAGGCGGGTTTCGCCTACTTCAACGAGAACCCGGCCGCCGACGTCACCGAAGAAGGGGTCATCGAGATCGTCAAACGCCTCAACGCCGACCCCAACGTCTCCGGCATCCTGCCGCTGCGCCCCTTCCCCGAGCACATCTCGGACTCAGCGGTGATCAATAACATCGACGTCAATAAGGACATCGACTGCTTCAACCCCTTTAACATGGGCAAGCTGGCCCTGGGCGAGCCCGATTTCCCCCCGGCCACCCCTTCCGCCGTCATCGAGATCCTCAACCGTTACGCTAAAGACGTCGAGAAAGTGGACCCCAAGGATTTCTTCGAGGGCGCGGAGATCTGCGTGGTCGGCCACTCCAACATCGTGGGCAAGCCGGCGGCCTTTCTGGCCCTCAACCGTAACGCCAACGTCACCGTCAGCCACGTCTTCACCAGCATGAAGGGCAACCTGGCCAAGCACACCCTCGGCGCGGACATCCTCATCGTGGCGGCGGGCAAGGCCGACCTCATCGGCCCCGACCTGGTCAAGGAAGGCGCCATCGTCATCGACGTGGGCATCAACCGGGTCAAGGTGCTCGATGAAGCTGGCGAGCCTGTCCTCAATGAGAAGGGCAAGCCCAAGACCAAGACGGTGGGCGACGTCTCCTTCGACGCGGTCAAGGACAAATGCAAGGCCATCACCCCGGTACCCGGAGGCGTGGGCTCCGTCACCAACCGCATGCTGATGAAAAATGCTCTGAGAGCTTGCAAGATAGCCAATGGTCTGGAATAAGCGGAACAAATAGGCGAAAGGAGAGTGAACATGGCTTTTAACCTACCGGTAGAGACCGCCAAGGGTAAGATCAGAGAAGTGGTTATCGGGACCGGGGACAAGTCGCTCAAGGCAGGGGGCGAGAATGTCCTCCCGTTCCACCTGTGGGAAGGCGATATGCCCAACAAGCCCGTTATTGCGGCCGAAGTCGTGGACGAGGCCGGAGAGATGATACCGGCCCTGGAGAAGGCTCTGGGCGCCTTCAAGAACGACCCGGTGGCCTGGGCCAAGAAGGCCCAGGACGAGTGGGGCGTCGACGCCATCGCCCTGGTCCTCACCTCCACCGACCCCAAGTCCTCCGACGGCACCGCCGCCGCCGCCGCCGACACGGTGGCCACGGTGGTCGACGCTCTGAACATCCCGGTGATCGTCTACGGCACCGAGGACCTGGAGAAGGACGCCGAGGTCATGAAGGCCGTCGCCAGCAAGGTCGAAGGCAAGAACGTGGTCATGGGTCCGGCCAAGGACGAGAACCATAAGACCATCGGCGCCGCGGCCATCGGCTACAAGCAGGATGTCTGCGCCATGACCCCCATCGACGTCAACCTGGCCAAGCAGCTCAACATCCTCCTCACCAACCTGGGCATGGAAGCCGACAAGCTCCTCATCGACCCGACCACCGGCGCCCTGGGCTATGGCCTGGAATACACCTATTCGGTAATGGAGCGCTTGAAGCTGGCCGCCCTCTACCAGGACGATTCCATGACCCAGATGCCCCTGCTGGCCAACGTCGCCAACCAGGCCTGGAAGACCAAGGAAGCCAAGATGTCCTTGGAAGAGAATCCCGAGTGGGGAGACCCGGAGAAGCGGGGAATCATGTGGGAGACGGTCACGGCCACGGCACTGATGCTGGCCGGCGCCGACGTCCTCATCCTGCGCCATCCCGAGTCCATACGGCTCGTTAAGCAGCTAATCGCTGATCTCTCTTAGATCAGAAGATCTTAAGTCCTAAACGACAGGAGGAAGACGGACAATGGCAGACTATGAAGAAATGACATCATGTGAATCGAGCATAGAAATGCTCAAGAAGGCCGAGGCGGAAGGCCAGGAGACCGCGTATTCCCGCGTAGCCCAGCAGAAGGGTTGCGCTTTCGGGGAAGCCGGTGCCTGCTGCCGCATCTGCGCCATGGGCCCCTGCCGCATCAACCCCAAGAAGCCCAACGAATCCAAGGGCGTATGCGGCGCCACCATGGATACAATCGTGGCCCGCAACTTCGCGCGCATGATCGCGGGTGGATCTTCCGCCCACTCCGACCACGGCCGTGCCGTGGCCGAGACCCTGATCATGGCGGCCAAGGGTGAGACCACCGACTACCAGGTCAAGGACCGCATCAAGCTCCTTGAGGTAGCTCTGGACCTGGGCGTCGAGGTGGGGGACCGCGAGATCAACGACATCGCCCTGGAAGTGGGAGAGCGCTGCATGGCCATGTTCGGCCAGCAGGACGGAGAGCTCCTCTTCGCCCAGCGTGCTCCCGAGCCCCGCAAGCAGATCTGGCGCGACCTGGGCATCTTCCCCCGCGGCATCGACCGCGAAGTGGTGGAGATCATGCACCGCACCTCCATCGGCGTGGACCAGGATTACGAGAACATCCTGCTGCAGGGTTCGCGCTGCGCCCTGGCGGACGGCTGGGGCGGCTCCATGATCGGCACCGAGCTGCAGGACATCATGTTCGGCACCCCCACCCCGCTGGAGGGTCAGATCGACCTGGGCGTGCTCAAGGAGGACGAGGTCAACATAGTTATCCACGGCCACGAGCCGCTGCTTTCGGAAATGATCATGCTGGCCGCCGGATTGCCGGAGATGCTGGAGAAGGCCAAGTCAGTGGGGGCCAAAGGCATCAACCTGGCGGGCATCTGCTGCACCGCCAACGAGATGCTCACCCGCCACGGCGTGCCCATCGCCGGCAACGTGCTCCAGCAGGAGCTGGCCATCCTCACCGGCGCGGTGGAAACCATGGTCGTCGACGTGCAGTGCGTCTACCAGGGCATCGGCCAGATCGCTTCCTGTGTCCACACCGACATCGTCACTACCTCCCCCAAGGCCAAGATGCCCTTCGCCAAGCACATGGAGTTCCACGAGGACCATGCCCTGGAGACGGCCAAGGAGATCGTGGGCAATGCCATCGACAACTACAAGAACCGTGGCAAGGTGAGCATCCCCTCCAACACCGAGTCGCTCATCGCCGGGTTCAACCACGAGTACATCAATTACATGCTGGGAGGCAAGTTCCGCGCCTCCTACCGCCCCCTGAACGACGCCATCATCGACGGCCGCATCCGCGGCGTGGTGGGCGTGGTCGGCTGCAACAACCCCCGCGTCAAGAGCGACGACGTCCACGTCCGCGTGGTCAAAGAGCTCATCGCCAACGGCTGCCTGGTGGTCATGACCGGCTGCGCCGCGCAGTCGGTGGCCAAGGCCGGCCTGATGCTCCCCGAAGTGGCCCGGGAAATCTGCCCGCAGGGCTTATGGGAAGTCTGCGAAGCGGTGGGCATCCCGCCGGTGCTGCATTGCGGCTCCTGCGTGGACAACAGCCGCGTACTCATCGCCCTCACGGCCATGGTCAACGAAGGCGGCCTGGGCGACGACATCAGCGACCTGCCGGCCGCCGGGTGTGCCCCCGAGTGGATGAGCGAGAAAGCCATCGCCATCGGCCAGTACTTCGTGGCCTCCGGTGCCTACACCATCTTCGGCGTGAAGTGGCCGACCACGGGCAGCGAAGCCGTCACCGACCTGCTCTTCAACCGCTACAACGAGATCTACAAGAACGCCTGGGATTTCGAGCCCGACCCCGAGAAGATGGTGGGCAAAATCCTCAGCGCCATCGACGGGAAACGCGAAGCTCTGGGCATCGCCGCCAAGCGTGAGAGGGTTCTCTTCGACATGGCCATGAGAAGAGAGCTGGAGGTGTAGCATGAGTAGAATTATCGCGACCGCTGCAATCAAGGGAGCCCACGCCGAGGTGGCCAGGGCCGAGCTGATGTTCAAGGAAGCCGCCGAGGCCAAGGGCGCCACCGCCAAGGTGGAATTTCCCAACACTGCTTATTACCTGCCCATCATCTACGGCCTGACCGGCATGAAAGTGGAGAAGCTGGAAGACATGGCCAAGGTGCTCGAGGTCTGCAAGGACCTCCTGCCGCCGGTGCCCCGCTCACAGCACTGGGTACCCTACCTGGGACACACCCTGGACGCCGGCATCGCCACCCTCTTCGCGGGTGAGCTCATCGAGGGATGCAAGTACGTCACCAACCCGCCGGTGGACGACATCTGGCTGGGCGCGGCCGACGACGTGATCATGCGTGAGCGCGGCGTCGAGTTCGTGGACGGCTCGGCCCCCGGGTTCTGCGCCTGGACCGGGCTGGCCTCCAGCCCCGACATGGCCGACAAAATCCTCATCGAGTTGCTGGAAAAGAACCTCTACGTCTGGATGAGCGGCAACATCGACGGCAAGACCATCACCGACCAGCTCCTGGAGAAGGACCGCCAGCTCAACTGGGACACCCGCACCGTGCCCTACGGCTCGGACATGTCCTCGGCCGTATACTCCCTGGGGTTCGCGGCGCGGGCGGCCATGTCCTTCGGCGGCGCCCAGCCCGGCGACTTCAAGAAGATCCTCCGTTACAACAAAAACCGCATCTTCGCCTTCGTACTCGCCCTGGACTACGTGGACGAGCAGAAGTACGCTTACGCGGCGGGGGCCATCAACTACGGCTTCCCCACCATCGCCTCCACCGATATCCCGCAGATCCTCCCCACCGGCGTCTGCACCTACGAGCACGTCGTCTCGGGCGTGCCGGAAGAGGAGATCGTGCAGAAGTGCGTGGAAGTGCGCGGCCTCAAGATACAGATCGCCAAGGTGCCTATCCCCATGGCTTATGGCCCCGCCTTCGAAGGCGAGCGCATCGGCAAGGCCGACATGTACGTCCAGTTCGGCGGGAACATCACCCCGGCCTTCGAGTACGTGCGCATGCTGGACATGGACGAGGTCACCGACAACAAGATCACCGTCGTGGGTCCCGAGATCGACGACGTTGAAGAGGGAAGCGCCCTGCCCCTGGGCATCGTCATTGAGGTGGCCGGACGCAAGATGCAGGAGGACTTCGAGTCCATCCTCGAACGCCAGGCCCACCACCTCATCAACGGCGCCGAGGGCATCTGGCACATGGGCCAGCGCGACATCGTCTGGACCCGCATCAGCAAGAAGGCCCAAGCCAAGGGCTTCAAGATCGAGCACTATGGCCACATCCTCCATGCCAAGCTGATGTCGGAGTTCCCGGCCATCGTGGACAAGGTCCAGGTGACCATCTACACCGATCCCGCCAAGGTCGACGAGTGGCTGGGCAAGGCCCGCGAAGCCTACCATTTCCGCGACGAGAAAACCGCCGGCATGACCGATGAGACCACAGACATCTTCTATTCCTGCACCCTCTGCCAGTCCTTCGCCCCCACCCATGTCTGCGTCATCACCCCGGAGCGCCTGGGGCTGTGTGGCGCCTACAACTGGCTGGACGGCAAGGCCGCTTTCGAGATCGACCCGGTCGGCCCCAACCAGCCCATTAAAAAGGGCAACGCCATCGACGAGCTCAAGGGCCAGTGGGACAACGTCAACGATTTCGTCAAGGACAGCTCGGGCGGCGGCCTGGAGAAGTTCAACGCCTACAGCATGATGGAAGACCCCATGACCTCCTGCGGATGTTTCGAGTGCATCGTGGCCTTCCTGCCCATGTGCAACGGCGTGATGATTGTCAACCGCGAGCACACCGGCTCCACCCCCTGCGGCATGAGCTTCTCCTCCCTGGCCGGCTCGGTCGGCGGCGGTGCGCAGACCCCGGGCTTCGTCGGCATCGGCAAGGTCTACATCTACTCGAAGAAGTTCATCTCCGGAGACGGCGGCTTCCAGCGTGTGGTGTGGATGCCCACGGGCCTCAAGGAGACCCTGAAGGAGCAGCTGGCCAAGCGCTGCGAGGAGATCGGCGACCCCGACTTCATCAACAAGATCGCCGACGAGACCGTGGGACTGACCGAGGACGAGATCCTGCCCTGGCTGGAGGAGAAGGGCCATCCGGCGCTGACCATGGATCCGATGTTCTAAAAAGGATTCTAAATAAGGAAGGAGAGATAATATGGGACTTTCAGGCTTGGATATCTTCAAGAAGCTACCCAAGACCAACTGTGGAGAGTGCAAGTTCCCCACCTGCCTCGCTTTCGCCATGAAACTGGCGGGAGGACAGGCTAGCCTGGACGACTGCCCCTACGTCACCGACGAGGTCAGGGCCGAACTGGCCGAATCCAGCGCGCCCCCCATCCGCGGCGTCTCCGTGGGCGTGGGCGACGACGCTTTCAAGGTGGGCGAGGAACTGGTGATGTTCCGCCACGAGAAGACCTTCTTCAACCCGTCGGTCTTCGCCGTGCTGGTCTCCGACGACATGGACGACGGCCAGGTGGAAAGCCTGGTCAAGCAGGCCGTCGATTGCGAACACGAACGCGTGGGCGTCATCCTCAAGGTAGGCGCCGTCGCGGTTAAGTCCGCCTCGGGCGACGCCGGCAAGTTCGCCGCCCTGGTGGGCAAGGTCAAGGGCCTCACCGCCAAGCCGCTTCTCCTGATGAGCGAGGATGCCGCGGTAATGGCCGCCGGCGTCGACGCGGCCGGCGACTGCAAACCCCTGATCTGCGCCGCCACCGAGGCCAACGTGGACGCCATGGGCGCCCTGGCCGTGGAAAAGAACCTTCCCCTGGTGGTCAGGTCGGCCGACCTGGAGAAGCTGGCTGAGCTTTCGGACAAGCTAACCGGCATGGGCGTCAAGGACCTGGTCCTGGACCCGGCGCCGCGCGCTCCCAAGGAGAGCTTCACCGATATGGTGGCCCTGCGCCGCGCCGCCCTGAAGGACAAGAACAAGTCCTTCGGTTACCCCACCATCACCTTCCCCTGCGAGGAGTCATCGGACGAGCTCTACGAGACCACCCTGGCGGCCATGTACGTCTGCAAGTATGGCGGCATCGTGGTCCTGTCCCACGTCGAGCAGTGGAGGATGTACCCGCTGCTGGTGCTGGCCCTCAACGTCTACACCGATCCCCAGCGCCCCATGGCGGTGGATTCCAAGTTCTACGAGATCGGCAGCCCCGACGAGAACAGCCCGGTGCTGGTGACCAGCAACTTCTCCCTGACCTACTTCATCGTCTCCGGTGAGGTGGAGGGGAGCAAGATACCGGCCTGGCTGGGCATCGTGGACACGGACGGCCAGTCGGTACTGACCGCCTGGGCGGCCGGCAAGTTCGTTCCCGAGACCATCGCCAAGTTCATCAACACCTCGGGAATCGCCGACAAGGTCAAGCACCGTAAGATAATCATCCCCGGCTACGTGGCGCAGATCTCCGGCGAGCTGGACGAAGAGCTGCCGGACTGGGAGATCGTCATCGGGACGCGCGAAGCGGCGGACCTGCCCGCCTTCCTCCGCCAGTTCTCGACCACCTGACCAAGTACAACATAGAGAAGGAGCAAGTAAGATGATCATTACCACATCCAAGCCCTTCGAAGAGGTCCTCAAGGAGCTCGAGGGTAAGGACAAGGTCTTCATCGTCGGCTGCGGTTCCTGCGCCGCCACCTGCGAGACGGGTGGAGAGCCGGAAGTCGCGGCGATGAAGGAGAAGCTGGAGGCCGAGGGCAAGACGGTCACCGGCGGCATCGTATACGAAGAGGTCTGCCACGAGCTCAACACCAAGCGGAAGTTCCGCGAGAACAAGGAAGCCACCGAGGGCGCCGACGCCTTCCTGGTGATGTGCTGCGGCGCCGGCACTCAGTCGGTACGCGAAGCCACCGAGAAGACGGTGGAGCCGGCCTGCGACACCGTGTTCCTGGGCAACATCCAGCGCCTGGGCAACTTCCAGGAGAAGTGCTCCATCTGTGGAGAATGCGTACTGGCCGACTTCGGCGCCATCTGCCCGGTCACCCGCTGCCACAAGGGCATCCTCAACGGCCCCTGCGGCGGCACTGACAACGGCAAATGCGAAACCGACAAGGACAAGGACTGCGCCTGGACCCTCATCTACAACCAGTTGGAGAAAGAGGGCAAGCTGGAGAACTTCCACAAGATCTACAGCTGCAAGAACTGGCAGGCCAGCATGAAACCGGGTCGGGTCATCTTCGAGAAGAAGGGGGCTGAGGAATAAAATGACGCAGCTTTACGACAAGCCTGTAAAACCCTCTTTCGAGGAGATCCTCAATTCAGGTACCTTCCTGGTGACCGGAGAGATCGGGCCGCCCAAGGGCACCGCCATCGACGAGATGATCGAGCACATCGATCTACTCAAGGACAAGGTGCATGGCATGAACATCACCGACAACCAGTCCTCGGTGATGCGCTATCCATCCCTGGCCACCGCCCTGATCATCAAGGAACACGGCGGCGAGCCCAACCTGCAGATCACTTGCCGGGACCGCAACCGCCTGGCCATCGAGGCCGACCTGCTCTTCGCCTACTCCCGCGGCATCCGCAGCCTCCTCTGCCTGACCGGCGACTCCATCCCCGTCGGTGACCATAAAACCGCCAAGGCGGTCTTCGACATGGAGAGCGTCCAGCTGCTCCAGCTCATCTCGACCATGGAGGAAGGCAAGGACCTGGGCGGCAACGAACTGAACGAGCCGGTCAAGTTCTACAAGGGCGCCATCGTCACGCCCGAGGCCAGCCCCATCGAGCCCCAGATGATCAAGTTCGAAAAGAAGATCGAGGCGGGCGCGCAGTTCTTCCAGACCCAGGCGGTCTACGACATGGAGAACTTCAAGCGCTTCATGGAAGCCGCCCGTAAGATCGACGACAAGGTCAAGATCTGCGCCGGGCTGGTGCTGCTGACCGGCCCCGGGGCCATCAAATACATGAACAACAACGTGCCGGGTGTTTTCATTCCGGAGAACCTGGCCAAGGAGATGGAAGACGCTCCCAAGGAAGAGCGCCTGGCCACGGGCATCCGCATCATGGCCCGCCAGATTCGCCAGTGCATAGACGAGAAGCTCTGCGACGGCGTACACATCATGGCTATCGGCAAAGAGGGTGTGGTACCGCGCATCCTGGATGAGTCCGGAGTGGACATCACCAAACTATAGAGTAGGGAAACGGGGGAGGCAGCAAACCTCCCCCGCCTTGTATCCAGGGAAACCGCGACTGAAAGGGAGAGATGGGAAGCTTCGACGAACGGTGGATGGCGACGGCAATCGGCAGCTTGCCGCATACCGATGCGGATGCCGCCTGCGAGCTCGTCTTCGCTACGCTTCCCGACGCCCCGGTCTGGCCCCAGCTGCCTCGCCGCGGTTTCAAAGAGAACATGTACGCGCAGTACAGCGAGGGCATGCCCGGGTGCGTGGTCGACGACTTCCGCACCAAGGTCTGGTGCGAGAAAGGGGACGGCTTCTGGCAGGAGGTCGACGTTTTCTACCAGGACTGCATGGATGGGCGCACCGACCGCTTCGCCGTCAGCGAGGACTTCGCCCGGGGGCTGCACGCCTTCGCCGCGAAGGTGAGACAGGGTCCCAGGACCTACCCGGTTTTGAAGGGCCAGGTCACTGGCCCCATCAGCTTCGGGCTGACGGTAACGGACGAGAACAACCGCCCCATCCTCTACGACGAGACCTACGCCGACCTGCTGGTGAGACTGCTGGGGATGAAAGCGCGCTGGATGCGCGACTTCCTGGCGTCCACCGGGCGGGCGGAGCAGGTGCTCATCTTTTTCGACGAACCTTACCTCTCCATGGTGGGTTCGGCCCTGGTCTCCATCGATCCCGATTTCGTGGTCGAAGCGCTGGACCGCTGCGTCGACGAAGTGGACGGGCTTACCGGTGTGCACTGTTGCGGCAACACCGACTGGTCGCTGTTGCTGCGTTCGAAGGTCGACGTGATAAACTTCGACGCCTGCGAGTACCTGGAAAACCTGGCTCTCTATCCGGGGGAGCTAAACGCCTTCCTGGACCGGGGCGGACGCCTGGCCTGGGGACTGGCCCCCAACAGCGAGCGCGTGTTCTCCGAAGACCTGGCCGGGCTGCGGACCCGTCTCAAGCTGGGAATAGCCCTGCTGTCCGACCGGGGCGTGCCGGAGGAGAAGCTCCGCCGGGGCATGCTGGTCACCCCCAGCTGTGGCCTGGACGGGGCGGACGAGAAAACGGCCGAAGCCGCCTACAGGATGACCGGAGAATTCGTCGCCGAGCTGAACGAGGAATGGATATCATGAAAGACGGCCGCCGCCTTCCCCGCTGGTTTCTTCAACCTGTACGCTCCGGAGGGAGCATGCGGGAAGTGGAGAACCTGCTCGAGAGGTACGAACTCCACACCGTCTGCGAGAGCGCCCGCTGTCCCAACCGCATGGAGTGTTTCGCCCGGGGCACGGCCACATTTATGATCATGGGCGACCGCTGTACCCGCAATTGTGCCTTCTGCGGCGTGGAGAAGGGCGAGCCCTCGCCCCTGGACGCCGGGGAGCCGGGACGCCTGGCGGAAGTTGCCAGGCGACTGGAGCTGGAGCACGTGGTGGTGACCTCGGTTACCCGGGACGACCTCGAGGATGGAGGCGCGGGACATTTCGCCGCGGTTATCCGGGCCGTACGGGAAACCCGGCCGGAAGCGAGCGTCGAAGTGCTGGTGCCGGATTTTGGGGGCAGGGAGAAGAGCCTGGCCGAAGTGGTCCAAGCCCGGCCCAACGTCTTCAACCACAACCTGGAGACGGTACGGCGCCTCTATCGCAAGGTCCGCCCGGAGGCCGACTACCTGCGCTCACTGCGGCTGCTGAGGATGGCCAAGGAACACCAGGCGGGCCTGGTAACCAAAACCGGCATCATGCTGGGGCTGGGAGAGAGGCGGGAGGAATTGGAAGCGGCCTTTCTCGACGTGGCCCAGGCGGGGTGCGACATCCTCACCCTCGGCCAGTACCTGCGGCCGCGCCGGGGCTGCCTGGAAGTGGAGAGGTTCGTGGAACCGGGAGAGTTCGCCGAACTGGAAGATATCGCCAGGGGCTGCGGCCTGCGGGAGGTAGTTTCCTCCCCCCTGGTCCGCAGCTCTTACAGAGCAAGAGAGAGCATGCAGAGAATAACATGTTGAGGAACGGCAACTAGAAGGAGGTAGATATGCTGATCATCGCCGAAAAGATCAACGTCATGATGAAGGCCATCGGGGCCGCCATCAAGGATAGGGACAAGAAGCCCATCCAGGAGATGGCCCTGCTCCAGGCGGAAGGCGGAGCCAACTGGCTGGATATAAACCTGGGACCCGCCACCAAAGAGGGACCGGAAAAGATGCGCTTCGTAGTCGAGGCGGTGCAGGAGGTGTCCAATCTTCCCCTGTCCCTGGACACCATGAACGTCGAGGCCATGAAGGCCGGACTCGAAGTCGTAAAGGGCCCGGTGATGATCAACTCCATCAACTCCATGCCCGAGCGCATCGAAGCCCTGATGCCCCTGGTCAACAAGTATGACGCCTGGGTCGTCCTGCTCACCCTGAACGCCGAGGGCAACGTGCCACGCGATGCCAACGAGCGTCTCGAGGTCGCCTACAACCTGGTCATGGCTGCACAGGAAAACGGCATCTCGCTGGCCAAGTGCCTCATCGACCCCATCGTGCTCCCCATCAGCGTGGCCCAGGACCAGATCCACGCCCTCATCGACACCATGGACATGCTGGCCGGCCTGGGGGCGGAGTTCCCCGAGGCCCCCGGCTCGGTGGTAGGCCTCTCCAACGTCTCCAACGGCGTGACCGACGAGAAGGTCGCCGGCATCATCAACCGCACCCTGCTCGGCGTGCTCATGGCCAAGGGCCTCACCGCCGCCATCGTCGACCCCAACGATGAGCCGCTGATGGGCATCGCCAACCGCAACGACGAGTACAAGCTGATCGAAAAGGTGGTCAACGGCGAGAGCGTAGACGAGAGCGACCCGCTGGCCAAGCAGGTCATCAAGACGGTACGGGTCCTGACCGAGGAGACCCTCTACTGCGACTCCTACCTGGACCTCTAGGACCATCGTTATAGTCGACACGGTGTAGATATTTGCCGGCCTCCCCGGATCGAACAACGGGGGGCCGGCCGCATTTCGAAATGATTGAGCGACCTCGAAAGTGGACGGCAGAGCCGGACAGCCCCGGGAATTTGCTTGATTATGACGGGGAATATATTGATAATATAATGGTCTATAACAAGCGAGACGACAGGGGAGATGAAATATGAACCTAGCCCGGATTCTTAAGAATACCGCAGACAAAATCCCTGGTGCCCCCGCTCTCTATTTCGGGCACGAGACCGTCACCTACTCCGACCTGCTCCACCGGGTTAATCGACTCGCCAACGCCCTTGCCGGCATGGGCTTGAAGGAAGGGGACCGGGTCGCCATCCTCATGCGCAACGTGCCCGAGTTCGTCGTTTCTTATCACGCGGTGCTCTCTGTCGGCTGCGTGGTCGTACCGCTCTGCTACATGTGCCTGGCCGACGAGGTCGAGAAGATCGTCTGCGACTGTGCCACCGACACTCTCATAACCAACTTCGAGTTCGATGACGTGGTCAAGAAGCTTCGCTCTTCCAAGTGCGCCCAGCTGACACGGATCATCGTCAGCGACTGCCCCGAGCTGGAGGACGTCATCAACTACCAGAAGCTGGTCGAAAGCCAGCCCGACGAGTTCGAGATGGTGGAGCGTGACCCTGACGACGTGGCCGTGCTGCTCTATGCCCCCACCGGGGCGGAGATGGTGCGCGGCTGCATGCTCACCCACGCCAACCTCCTCTCCAACATCGAGATGTCGGTTGAGGCCCTGGGCATTACCGGAGACGACACCTTCATGGGCGTGCTCCCCTTCTTTGCCGCCTTTGGGCAGAACAGCGTCATGAACGTCGGCCTTTACGTCGGTGCTAAAATCGTCCTGCAGGAGTCCTTCATTCCCGGCGAGGTGCTCAAGGCCATCCAGCAGGAGAAGGTAACCGTCTTCAGCGGGGTCCCGACCATGTACGTCTACATTCTCAACCATCCCCTCATCTACCAATACGACCTTTCCGGCGTCAGGCTGTGGGTATCCGGAGGCGCACCCCTTAACAAGGAAGTCATAGAGCGCTGGAACAACGACCTGGGCAAACACATCTTCGAGGGATACGGCCTCAGCGAGGCCGGCCCCGCGGTCACCGTTCAGCCCCTGGACGGGGTGTTCAAGAGCGGCTCCGTCGGGCGCCCGTTCAAAGGCATCGAGCTCAAGGTGGTCAATGAGGAAGGCCAGGCCCTCGATCCAGGCGAGGTGGGCGAAGTCACCATCAAGGGGTCCAATATCATGAAGGGCTACTTCGAGAAGCCCGAAGAGACCGCCAACGTACTGAGGGACGGCTGGTTCTACTCGGGAGACATGGGCTACCTGGATGAGGACGGCTATCTCTTCATAGTGGGTCGCAAGAAGGACCTCATCATCCGTGGCGGCTTCAACATCTACCCGCGGGAGATCGAAGAAGTCCTCAATACCCACCCCCTTATCACCGAGTCGGCGGTAGTGGGAGTCTCCAATAAGTACCTGGGTGAGGAAGTCCAGGCTTACGTCAAGCTCAAGCCGGGCTCTCAGTTGACCGAGGAACAGATCCTGGAATACTGCGAGGAGAAGCTGCCCTATTACAAGACCCCGAAATACGTCAAGTTCGTGCGTTCCTTTAAAAAGGACCCTACCGGGCAGATAGCCAAGGGGCTTATCGAAGAAGAATAATCCCTGAAAAGATTGACGAATATCGGGAGGGCTGATGCCCTCCCGATTTCCTTATGCTAGAATACGACTATCTCGGAAAACACCGCAGCTCTATTCTTACCAACTGATCTGTTTCGGATGGACGGGAGTGCAGCATTGCGGAGTATCGCTCATAATATCTACAGCAAGTCATTATTATTCGTGGCGCTTTTTCTTTTCTGGATCGCGGTGACGGGTGAACTGACCCCCGCCTACCTGCTGGGAGGAGTGGCCTGTTCAGCTCTGGCCGTCATGGTCTCCTACCGCCTGATGCCGGAACGGAGGCCTGAGCGCCTCTCCCTCATGGTGGTGCTGCGCTTCCCCTTCTTCCTGGCGGCGCTGGTCGCCGAGATAGTCAGGGCCAACTTCGGCGTGGCGGCTATCATCCTCAAGCCCTCCCTGCCCATCGACCCGCTGGTAGTGGAGTACCGCACCTTTCTTGAGGGAGAGCTGGCGCGCACCGTGCTGGCCGGTGTTTTCACCCTTACGCCGGGGACGGTGACCCTGCAGGTAGAGGGCGGCGTCTTCCAGGTGCACTGCCTCAATCCCCGCTACGAACAGCGGCTGCGCCGCGGAGGGCTGGAGCGCCTGGTGGCCTGGCTCTTCGGGGAGCCCGGCCATGCATGACCTCCTGCTGGCCGTGGCCCTGATCATAGTCGCCAACGCCTTCATCTGTCTCTACCGGGCCATGGCCGGTCCGACCATCCAGGACCGCATCCTCGGCGTCAACATCATCAGCACCAAGACCCTCTCGGTGGTAGCGTTGATCGCCTTTATCTTCGGCGAGACCTTCTTTCTAGACGTGGCGCTGCTCTATGCCCTGCTCAACTTCGTGGTGACGGTGGCTCTGGCCCGCTACCTGGAGACGGTCGGCTGGGAGGAGGTGGGAAGTTGATCGGCGACATCATCGCGGCCACTCTCTGCGTGACCGGGGCCGTCTTCTTCGTGATCGGCACCACCGGACTGCTGCGCCTGCCCGACCTCTACTCCCGCATTCACGTCTGCACTAAAAGCGATACCCTGGGCGGCTGCTCGGTGCTGTTGGGCCTGGCCGTATACGGCGGCTTCAGCTTCGCCTCCCTCAAACTGCTGCTGGTAGCCTTCTTCCTGCTCCTCTCCAGCGCCACCTGTGGACACGCCATCGGCCGATCCGCCTTCGTACGCGGCCTGCCCGCCTGGAAAAAGAACAAGGAGGGGGATACGGCTTGAACACGGCTTTCAATCTCATCCTGTTGCTGCTGCTTATCACTACCGCCCTGGGCGCCACCCTGGCCAGGGACCTTTTGGCAGCCGTGGTCATCTTCAGTTCCTATTCCATGATCATGGCCCTGCTCTGGCAGAGGCTGCAGGCGCCCGACCTGGCCCTGGCGGAGGCAGCGGTAGGGGCCGGCATCACCGCCGTGCTCTTCATCGTCACCATCTTTAAAACCCGTCGCAAGCCGGGCGGGGCAGGGGAAGAGGAGAGGGGGGAAGAGTAGTGAAGAAGGTGCTGGCCCTCCTCTTCGTTGGAGCGGTAGGGGTACTTCTCCTCTACGTGGTCGCCACTATGCCTCCCATGGGTGACGCCGCCAGTCCGGCCAACAGCCACCTGGCGCCGTACTATCGCGAGGCGGGGTTTGCCGACACCGGTTCTCACAACCAGGTCACCGCGATGACCATCAACTATAGAGGGTACGACGCCCTGGCCAAGGTAACGGTGATCTTCACCGCCCTGGCGGCCCTGCTGGCCATCCTGGGGAGGGAGAGGCGCGGACGCAACTATGCCCTGCCGGACATCTCGCCGGTCGGGTCCCAGCCCGGCCGTAACCGGTGCGGTGAGACTGGTGCTCCCCTTCGTCCTGGTGTTTTCGGCTTACGTCATCCTCAGCGGGGAAGCGCGGCCCGGGGGAGGATTCCAGGGAGGTGCCATCATCGGCGCCTGCCTCATTCTCTACACCACGGTCATCGGCCTGGGCGAGGCCACCGGGCACCTGACCCAGAGGATGCGCTTCCCCCTGGAGGGCGTGGCGGTATCCACCGTCTTCCTGGTCGGCCTGGCCGGGGTCATCGGCGGAGCCGCCTTCATGACCTTCCTCCTGCCGCGCCTTTCGGAGCAGTTGCAGCCGGACGTGAGGCAATGGCTGACCATGCTGGCGGAGATGGGCATCGGGGTGGGGGACGCCGTGGTCCTGATATCCCTGCTCTTCGCACTCTCGCGGGAGGAGGGGGCGGTTGGCAACGAGTAATTTCTTTCACAACTACAATTACATCGCCGCGGTAATCCTGTTCTGCATCGGCCTCTACACGGTTATCGTGCAGCCCAACATCATCCGCAAGATCCTTGGCCTGAACATCATGGAGACCTCCGTTTTTCTGTTACTGGTATCCATCGGCTACCTGGAGGGCGGAACGGCTCCCCTGGTGCGCGAGGGCGTGGACACCGCCACCATGGTCAACCCCGTCCCGCAGGCCATCATCCTGACCGGTATCGTCGTGGCCGTGGGCACCACCTCCATCGCCCTGGCCCTGGCGACATTCATCTACCGCAAGTACGGCACCCTCGAGATCGACGGGATCATGCGCGAGGGGATCGAAGAAGGGGAGGGCGAGTGATGGAAGCCTGGAGCCACCTCGCCGTGCTGGCGGTGGCCATTCCCGTTATCGCGGCCGTGCTCATGCCGGTGCTCTCCCTGTGGCGGCGGGACTGGTGCGCCTGGCTGGCCACGCTGGCCCTGGCAGCCTCGGCCATCCTCACTGGCCTTCTCTTCATCTGGATCCGGCCGGACCGGCCCTTGAGCTATCACATGGGGGCATGGCCGGCGCAGGTGGGCATCGAGATGACCGTGGACTTCGTGGCCTTGCTGGTGATGGCCCTGGTATGCGGGATCAGCCTGGCGGTGGTCTTCTACTCCCGGCGCTACACCGAACACGAGGTGGAAGGGGGCAAGCTTCCGGTCTACTACGCCCTGCTCCTGCTGATGAGCGGGGCCATGATGGGGTTCGTCTCTACCGGAGATATCTTCAACATGTATATATTTATGGAGATCCTGGCCATCTCCTCCTACGCCCTGGTGGCCATAACCGGCAAGCGCCAGGCGGCCCGGGCCGCCTTCAAGTACCTGTTGATGGGTGCGCCTGCCTCCATCATCATCTTGCTGGCCGTGGCCCTGCTCTACGCCGCCACCGGCACCCTGAACATGGCCGACCTGCGTCAGCAGATAGCGGCGTCCGGCTATCCCACTCTGGTTTTCGCCTCTTGCGTCCTCTTTGTAACCGGCTTTTCGGTCAAGTGCGCCCTCTTCCCCCTCCACCTCTGGCTGCCCGACGCCCACTCCATCGCTCCCTCTCCCGTCTCGGCCATGCTCTCCGGCCTGGTAGTCAAAGTGGGCATCTTCGGGCTGCTGCGCGTCTTCTTCTCCATCTACACCCCGTCCTCCGCGGCGGTCTCCGAGACGGTGGAGGTGGTAAGGCTGATCGCCGCGGCGGCCATCCTTTTCGGCGGGTTCATGGCCATCCTGCAAAAGGATTTCAAGATGATGATCGCTTACTCCACCATCAGCCACGTCGGCTACATCGTGCTGGGCCTCTCCATACTGAACCAGACCTCGGTGACCGGCGCGGTCTACCACATCGTCGACCACGGCCTCGCCAAGGCCTGCTTCTTCCTCTGTTCCGGCGCCTTCATCTACATGAAGGGCATCCGCCGGTTGGAACACCTCAAGGGGGCGGGGAAGCAGATGCCCTGGACCTGTGCCGCCTTCTCCATGGCCGCTTTTTCGGTCATCGGCATCCCGCCCACTGCCGGTTTCATCAGCAAATGGTACCTGGTCTCGGGGGCCGTGGACGCCGGGTTATACGCTTACGGGGCGGTCTTCCTGCTGGGGGGCGTACTGGCTGCCTTCTATTGCCTCCGCATTATCTACTACATGTTCTTCACCCGGGCTGAGGAGGGGACCTGGCAGGCCGGGCGGGAAGAGCTGCCCTGGCAGATGCTCGCCCCCATCTGGGCCCTTTCCCTGGCCACGCTGGTCATGGGGCTGTTGTATTTCCTGATAATCCCCGCCGTGCGCGAAGCCGCGGGTTATCTCTTTTTCCCCGGATGAGCAAGGAGGATTGAATGGACAACATGAACGCCTCGGCCCTTCCCCTCATCGCCATGCTGGTACCCCTGCTTTCGCTGGCCGGCATCCTGGCCCTGCCCCGCCGGATGAAGGAAGCGCGCAAGTGGGTCTGCGTGGCGGGGAGCCTGGCCGCCCTGGGGCTGGTGCTGGCCATGCTGCCGGACATCCTCGACGGCAGCGGCTTCACTTTCAACATCGCCGACATGGCCGGCGGCCTCAATCTCGGCCTGGCGGTGGATACCATGGGCTACTACTTCGCCCTGGTGCTGTCGTTCATGTGGGTATTGGCTACGCTCTTCTCGGTGAAGTATATCGACCACAAGGAGGAGCGCTTCTTCGCCTTCATGGCCCTGTGCGAGGTCTTCCTGCTGGGGTGTGCCTTCAGCGCCAACATGTTCACCTACTTCATATTCTACGAGCTGATGACCTTTGGCTCCTACCCGTTGATCATGCACGAAGAAACGGACGAGGCGCGCCGGGCCGGCTTGAAGTACCTGGTGTACGCCATCTTCGCCGGGGCGGTGATCTTCTTTGCCATCGTAGCCCACTTCTACTGGGGAGGCGGCGAACTGGGGTTCGGCTCTCCCGGCACCCTAAGCCTGGAAATCGCCAGCCGGGCCGTGCTCACCGCCATCTTCTTCGTCTACCTGGCCGGCTTCGGGGTCAAGGCGGCCATCATGCCCCTGCACGGTTGGGTGCCCGACGCCCACCCGGCCGCGCCGTCGCCAGCCAGCGCCCTGCTCTCCGGGGTCATCCTCAAGGCCGGGGCCTTCGGTATCATGCGGGTGGTCTTCAACGTCTTCGGCGTCGACCTGATGCGCGAGCTCAAGATCTACATCCCCTTCGCCATCATTGCCTGCGTGACCATCGTGCTGGCCTCGGTCTTCGCCATCACCCAGGATAACCTCAAGCGGCGGCTGGCTTATTCCAGCATCGGCCAGGTCTCCTATATCCTGCTAGGGCTGGCACTGCTCACAGAGGACGGGGCTACCGGGGGGATGATGCACCTGGCTCATCACGCCATCATGAAGGGCTGCCTCTTCCTCTGCGCCGGGGTGATCCTGCACAAGACGGGAAAGAAGAATGTCAGCGAGATGAAAGGCATCGGTTACGAACTGCCCCTGACAATGCTCTGCTTCTCCACCTGCGCCCTGGCCATGATGGGCACGCCGCCCACCGTGGGCTTCGTCAGCAAGTGGCTCATCGGCAGCGGGGCCCTGGAGGCTGGACAGCCCGTCTATCTGCTGGTGCTGCTGTCCAGCGCTTTGCTCAACGCGGTATATTTTCTCCCTATCATCTACACCGCCTTCTTCCAGCATGAGGAAGGACAGGAGCTGCGGCCTTTCCGGCTTTACCGCGAAAGCCGCTGGGAGATGGTGATGCCGGTGGTGGTGCTGGCCCTGCTGGCGGTGATACTGGGCATCTGGGTCACGCAGATCCCCGGGTCGCCCTGGTCTCTGGTTAGCCGGGTGGTGGCCATGGTGTTTCCATGATGTACGCAACGCATGAAACGGTAGTGGAGCCGGTGCGCTCGGTGCTGCCGGCCCTGGCCATTCTGCTGCCGGTGGCAGGGGCGGCCGCGGCGGGCTGGGCGGGGGAGAAACACAGCCGCCTGCGCGGCTTGGCCGCGGTGTTCTTCTCGGCCGCCACCTTCGCGGTCTGCCTGGCCCTGCTGGTGCGGGTATTCGACCAGGGCACCGTCGCCTGCGAGCTTGGCGTCATCCGGCTGGGGGAGGAGACTGTCTTCAACCTGGGGGTGGACGCCCTGGGGGCCTTCTTCGGCCTCTTCGCCTCCTTCCTGTGGCTGGCGGCCTCCCTGCACGCCTTTGACTACCTCCACCACGAACAGAAGCGCACCCGCTTCTACGTCTTCATGCTTCTGACCGAGGCGGCTACCCTGGGGGTCTTCTTCGTGCAGGACTTCTTCAGCCTCTTCGTCTTTTTCGAAGCCATGGGCTTGCTGGCCTTCATGCTGGTGGTGCACAACGAGTCCGATAAAGCTCGTGCCGCCGCCATAAAATACATGTACATGACCGTGGTGGGGGGATTGAGCCTCCTGGGCGGCATCTGGCTTTACTTTTACTACAGCGGCGGGACGGCATTCATCCCGACAGCCGGGAGTGAATGGCTTACCGGCCCCTTCAGGGTGGTGGCCCTGGTCTTCCTGATCGCCGGGTTCGGGGTCAAGGCGGGCATGGTGCCCCTGCACGTCTGGCTGCCCGACGCCCACCCGGCCGCGCCTTCGCCGGCCAGCGCCCTTCTTTCCGGGGTGATGATAAAGGCGGGGGCTTACGGCATTCTCCGGGTGATCCTGACTTTCATGTACTCCCCGGCGGGGGAGGGTGCGGCGGAAGGAGGACATGCGGCCGGTGGCAACGTTGCCGGCATCTTCGCGACGGGGGGCGCGGGGGCGGCGGAAGGGGCAGCCCACGCCGCAAGTGGCCTCGCCCACGACCTGCAGACCCTGGGTTTCGTGGTCATCTGGCTGGGCATCGCCACCATGTTCACCGGGATGGTCCTGGCCCTCTTCCAGGACGACGTCAAGCGCACCCTGGCCTACTCCAGCGTCAGCCAGATGGGCTACATCCTGCTGGGGCTGGGCTGCCTGGCCTACCTGGGGGCGGAGGGCTCCCTGGGTATGGCCGGCGCCCTTTATCACATCCTCAACCATGCCCTCTTCAAAGGGTGCTTCTTTCTCGCGGCCGGGTCCTTGCTTTTCCGCGCCCACGAGCTGGACATGTTCAAGCTGGGGGGGCTGTGGAGAAAGATGCCCGTCACCTGCATCCTGTGGTGCGTCGCGGCCCTGGGCATCATGGGCATCACCCTCTTCGGCGGCTTCGTCTCCAAGACCCTGCTCCACCATGCTATCGTGGAGAGTCACGTCCTGGCGGTCGACGAGGGGCTGTGGAGCGCTGGGGCGGTCAAGCTGGCGGAGTGGATCTTTATAATAACCAGCGGCGGCACCATCGCCTACATCACTAAAATGACCTATTACGTCTTCTTCCGCCGCCCGGTGGCGGGCAACCGCCACGTCGAAGAAGCGCGCGAGGCCCCACCCTGGATGCTGGCCGGCACGGCACTGCTGGCGGCGGGGGTGCTGTTTTGCGGCCTCTTTCCCGGCGTGGTGCTCAAGGAGTTGATGGTCAAGGTGCTTTCGGTGATTCCCGGCCTGGAGCATGCCGGTGTGGCCCACCTGGGAGAGCTCCCCATCTTCACCTTCGCCAACATCAAGCAGCTGTTCATACCCCTGGCCATCGGCGTTTCGGTATTCGTCTACGGGGCGCGGCGCGAGCTTTTCCATCTGGAGAAGCCCGGGTTCGACTTTTTCCACCTGCGCCTGCCGGCCTGGGTGGGCGTGGATTACTGGTACAGGGAGGGGGCCGCGGGTTTCCTCGCAATGCTGCAGGCGGGCGCCCACGGCTATGCCGGGTTCAAGCAGCACCTGCCCTCGCGCTCGCCACGGGCCGTCCTCGACGCCGGCGCAGCCGGTTATGCCCGCTTCAGGCAGGGGAGCGTGGGGTGGGTCAAGGCCGCTCCGCCCCGGCTGGCCCGGGCTGCACGCTCCGCCCTCCCCGAGGACTTCGCCCGCCTCGGCCAGGACATCTCCCTGGGGCCGCTGATGGTCACCATCGTACTTCTTCTCTTCCTCATCACGAAACTGCTATAGTCATTGCGAGCGAAGCAATCTCATCCCCCGCGTTGAACTTTCAACACCTTGCACCTAGGATGAGATGATGAACGACAAATACAGCGAGCGCTTATATAGGCTGGAAACGGCGGCGGAGGGGCTGGTCCCGTTTACTGCCGCCTATCATGAGAGCGACCTCCTGATCTGGGCCGAGAATGACCTTTCCGCCCGAGGGCTGGAAGAGCTGACCCGCCTCTACGACGAACTGGCCTCCTTCATCGAACGCCACCCCCGCTTCCGTGACAGCTTGGTGCCGTACGGCGTACCGCCGGAGGCTCCCCCCATCGCCCGCGCTATGGGGGAAGCCGCGGAAGTGTTCGGAGTCGGCCCGATGGCCGGGGTGGCCGGGGCCTTCGCCGACCATCTGGGCCGTTACCTTGGAACGATGAGCCCGCAGGTCCTGGTGGAGAACGGTGGCGACCTCTACATCGCTTCGCGGCGCGAGCGCCTGGTGGGCATCTTCGCCGGCGATTCCCCGCTCTCCGGCAAGATGGCGCTGCGCCTGCCGCCATGCCCCGGCGGCATTGGGCTCTGCACCAGTTCGGCTACGGTGGGGCCCTCTGTCAGCCTGGGCAGGGCGGACGCCGCGGTGGTGCTGGCGGAGAGCGCGGTACTGGCGGACGCCGCGGCCACCGCGCTGGGCAACGCAATAAAAAAGCCGGAGGACATCCAGCCGGCCCTGGAGCGCGTGCTGTTTGCCCCCGGGATCATCGGATGCCTGGCTATAATGGGGGATAACCTCGGCGCGGCCGGCGCTCTAGAGCTCTGCCGGATCAGCCCATAAGGTGCTGATCGGCTTACGACGGTTGATACAGCGGGACCATGCACCTCTTCGCCGCCTTGCGCATAGGTGAGTCGAGGGTCGATATCGGCAGCCCCGACCTCATGGCCAGATCGAGATATGACGCGTCATAGGTAGAAAGCCCCTGCTCCCTGGCCAGGGAGAGGATCTCGCCGAAGACACGGCCGGCCGTCTCCTGCTCTACAATTATCGGCAATCCGCTGACCAGTTCAAGAAACCGTACGGCTGAAGTCCTCGAGATTCGCTTCTTTCGCTCGGCTACCAGCAGCACGTTACCGACTTCCAAAGGCCAGATGCCGGGGACGACGGCCTCACTGTCGATAAGGCTTTCGAGCACCCTGTCGGGATAAGAACCATCTTCGTCTTCGAAACACCAGGCCATGACGACCGAGGTGTCGACGACGAACCGCCCAGCCACTAGGGCCTTCCCTCCTCGATCATCTCGCGCATGGAGAGCCCTTTTAGGCTTCTGCCTTTGCGGAAATTCTTGAGTGCTTTGATGATTTCACCCACATCAGCGCCTGCGGCAGTGTTAACGGGCTGCAGTGTCGCAATGGGGTTGCCGTGCCTGGTGATCGTGACCCTCTCTCCTTTAGCCACTTCCTCCAGCAGTTGGGCAAGGTGTGTCTTCGCTTCATAAGATCCGACGGTTCTGATGGTACACCTCCAAAATAAACCGGTCTAACACCGGTCTAATTATAACAGAAAACGTAGTTAATCAGAATAGAACCTGCCTGGGGCTCCATACATCGTGAAATGAATCGCCCCGGATTTCCCGAAGGCTCGGTTCCTTGAGCCACTCCGGCGAAATACTCCTCCGCTGAGGCTGAGCCAGCCGGGAAAAACCGGATAAACGCTACAGCGGCACGGCAGGATTTTCTCAGAACGTGCTCAGGTCGATGGGGATCTCGATCATGTCCGCGACCTGGTCCCACCAGTCCCCACCCGAACGCTCCAGGAAGAAGTCGGCCGGCAGGTCAGCCGCGTCCACCGGCACTGACGAGGAACGGCCGGGCCACCGCCTCTTCTCCCGCAGCAACTCCATGCGCGAACCGGGGCACCAGAGTTGCCGGATGCACTCGCCATTGGGGCTGGGGAACACCAGGTCGAGGCCGCTGCTCATCTCGGGGATGATCTCGGCGCGCCAGTTGTAATGTTCTCCATGGCCACGCGCCAACAGGCGGGGTAGCGACGCTTTACCGGCATCCCGGCGGTCCCCTTCGCTCCAGCGTGCCCGGACCATCTCACGTCCCATGGGGTTGTTGCGCATGAAGTCGGACGTGTCCTCCTGGTGGGTGGAGAAGAGGAGGGAATATAGCTCGGCTTTCTGGTCGCGGTGAGGTTTTCCGGCCCCCTGGAAAAGGGTGGAAAAGAAGGCCCAAGGGCCGCGCTCTCCATCCGTTTTTCCCGGGCCATGAGCCACGCAGGTCACCGCCGTCCCGGACGCTCCCGGCGGCATCCCCCACCGGTGCAGGAGAAAAGCCTGGTTGGAGTGGCCTTTGTCCGGGTTAAAATCGAAATAGGAGTCGTTGATCTTCAGCCCGCCTTGCATCTCGGCTGCGCGATAGGAGAAGGAGGAATGCGCTGGCTTGAGAACGCGGTGAGCGCCGTGCACCTGGTCGATGAAGGCGTCGGGGTACCAGTTGCCCTCGAACCGGAAACGCAGATCCCAGGAGATGTCCTTGAGCTGGCCGGGATAGTTGTTGGACAAGAAGGTCTCACGCTCCAGGTCTCCCGCCAATTCCACCATGGTCAGGCCGTCTCTGGGGGTCTCCTTGAAGAAGCAGCGTGGGTCCTGGAAGGGCCCCAGGCGGACTTCGCCATGCTCGTCGGAGGCGTGGAACTGATGGAGGGGATAGCGGTCCACCAGTTGCCAGCCGCTCCCCCGGTGCCAGCAGGAGAAGGAGAGGTAAGCAGCGGTGGTCTCGGAGAGGTAGGAGGTATCGGCCGGGTTGCATATGGCCAGGGTGATCAGGACGCGCAGGTCATGCTCGCCATTGACTATGAGGAACGTCCAGCTCTCCCCGAAGCGCTCCTCCCCGGCGAAGCGGAGCGCCTGGGATGCAGGGGCATGGAAAGTGGTTCCCTGGTAGGCTTTCTTCAGATTATGCGACATGGTCACCAGCGCGGCCGTGGCTCCCGCCAGAGCCCCGAACGGCAGCACCTGCCTGGCCAGTCTCTTTATCTCAGTGACCTTGTTCATCGATGGATCCTTCTCGGTAACGGCGGCCTGGCCGCCTTCGCTTTCTTCCACTCCAAGTTTACCAGAACCGGGGGTTAATTCTCACTGGCGAGCACGCCGGGGCTGGCAGGCGAGTATTTTTCAGGCCTCAACTCACTCAGCAACATGGCGGTAAGGATGAGCGCGCACCCCAGCCAGCCGCGCCAGGAGAGGCTCTCCGAAAGAAGGATCATGCCGAAGAATACGCTGAAGACCGGTTCCATGATCAGCACCACCGAAGTGCGCACGGGCGAGAGCACCCGCTGGGCAAAGGCCTGGACGTAGAAGGCCAGGGCTGAAGCGATGACGCCGCAGATGATAATGGTCGTCCAGGAGAGGGCTCCCTGTGGCAGGGAGAAGGTCTCGAAAACGGCGGCGGAGAGGGCCATGCCCGCGGTCACTATTACCATCTGCACCAGGGTCAGCAGGATGATGTCGTATTTCCCGGTGAATCGGGACAAGTAGATGATGTGGAGGGAGTAAGTGAAGGCGCAGCCCAGCATGAGAAGGTCACCCTGGTTGACGGCAAGATCGTGCTGGAGCGACAGCAGGGCCAACCCGACGGTGGCGATGGCCACCGCCGCGATAGAGCGCCCGTCCGGCTTCTGCTTGAGAATCAGCACCGAGAGCACCGGCACGAAGACGACGAACAACCCGGTGATGAAGCCGGCGTTCCCGGCCGTGGTGTACTGCAGGCCGAAGGTCTGCATGGAGTAGGAGACGTAGAGAAGTGCCCCCAGCAGGGTCCCCGCGCCCAGCGCTCCCCGGCTGAGTGGGCACCGGCGCACCAGGCAGAAGGGCAGCATCACCAGGGCCGCCAGCAGGAAGCGGTAAGTCATGAAGACGAAGGGAGTCATGTCCTCCAGGGTCTTCTTTACCAGCACGAAGGTGAGGCCCCACACCACCGTGACGGCGATCAGGGCCGTCTCCGCCCGGCGGCTCTCGTTGAACCAGTGCGCCAGACCTCTATCGCTCAACGCCGCCCCTTTCTCCGCGAGACAATGCGGCAATCTGATTGTAGCAGAAGAAAATCGAAGAGACGGGCCGCGAGGCCCGCCTCTTAATTCTCAAGGATCTATGTTCAGGACCCGGAAGGGTTTTCCTCCTCGCACATGCGATCCACCAGCATCTTGCCGCTCTGCAGCAGGCGCTGCAGGTCGGCGAAGTCGCTCTCCTCGTCGACGGTGACCTCTCCCTCGAAGGCACCCTCCATGATCTGGTGCGATATGCTGGTCATACCCTCGATGGGACCGGTGATGAAGCGCCGGGTGAGCACGCGTACCCCGATCAGGGATAACACCAGGGCGATGGCGATGGCCACCAGGCCGATGGCCACCTGCTGGATTATCAGGCTACTTTTCTCGTCGGAATAGATCTCGTTGATCTTCTCGATCTGTTCGGTGCGGTCGACTACGTAGTTGAAGAACGCTCCCTTGCTGCCCGGCATGTTCAGGGGGCTGTAGATGGAGATGTAATAACCTTGCTCGCCGTTGAAGCCGGTCAGGACCTGGGACTGCAACTCGTCGCTTCCCGGGTCCGGCAGGGACAAGGGGAAGTCGTCGAAACTCTCCAGGCCGGGCCTGACCGCGCTGGCCACCACCTTGCCGTCGTTAACGGTGACCGCGTACTCGGTCACGTAGACGGGGCGCAAGATGTTCATGAGATAGTTAATCACGGGGTTCATGTCTCCCTTGCCGGCGGCCTTGACGATGTCCGGGTTCATGCCGCTGGTCACGTCGGGATTGGTCTGGAGTTTAGGCACTTCCACCAGCGCGTCCGCGAAGAAATCTAGCAGCGAGTTCTTGACGTTCTCCTTCTCCCTCTCCTGGGCCTGGTCGATGCGGCGGAGGGAGAAGATCGTGTTGACCAGCACAACCAGGATAATCAGCAGAACCACCAGTACGGTTATGGATACCAGGAACCCGCGCATCTCATGAGCTCTGCTTATCTTCATTACCCACCCCCTATGTATAGACTATCCTATGTGCCTGTATTAATTAATAAGCCGTACGGTCAGATATTACCATGATGAAAATCAGCTTATAATGGGAAATGAATTAGCCGTAAAAAGAAGAAGAGGAACGGTAATGGAAACAGGGGAAGAGGCGGTCAGGGTCCGCGAGTTGCGGGACCGGCTGAACTACCACAATCACCGCTACTACGTCCTGGACGACCCGGTTATCTCCGATGCCGAGTACGATGCCCTGATACGGGAGCTTGCCGCGCTCGAGGAGGAATATCCCGACCTGATCACCCCTGATTCGCCCACCCAACGGGTGGGTTCGGCGCCGTCGGAGGCTTTCCAGCCGGTGACCCACCTGGCCCGCATGATGAGCCTGGACAACGTTTTCGACGAAGGTGAGCTGCAGGCCTGGCTGGAAAGGGTTGAGCGGCAGGTCCAGGGGGCGGACTTCATCTGCGAGCTCAAAATAGACGGCGCGGGCATCTCCCTCACTTACGAGGACGGCATCTATGTGCGGGGGGCCACTCGCGGAGACGGCACCACCGGGGAGGACATCACCTCCAACCTCCGGACCATTAACACGCTGCCCCTGAGGCTGATGGGCGGCAACCTTCCCTCCCGCCTGGAGGTCAAAGGGGAGGCTTTCATGCCCCGGCGTTCTTTCGAATCACTGAACCACCGCCGGGAGGAAGAAGGGCAGCCGCCTTTCGCCAACCCCCGCAATGCCGCGGCCGGTTCCCTGCGCCAACTCGACCCGCGCATCAGCGCGTCCCGCAAGCTGGACATACTCATCTACGAGCTCGCTTTCCAGGAGGGCGGAGAGGCGCCCGCCACCCACCACCAGGTTCTGGAACAGCTCGGGGAGTGGGGCTTTCCAGTCAACGACAAGTGGGTACGCGCTTCGAGCCGGCAGGAGATTCTGGCCTTTTGCGAAGGCTGGATCGAGAGGCGTGACGACCTTCCTTACGAAGTCGACGGTGTGGTCATCAAGGTGGACGACCTGGCCTTGCGGGGCACGATGGGCGCTACCTCCAAGGCGCCGCGCTGGGCTATAGCCTACAAGTTCCCGGCGGAAGAGAAGGTTACCCGCTTGCTGGGCATCACCATCAACGTCGGACGCACGGGAGCGCTCACTCCAACCGCGGAGCTGGAGCCGGTGTTCGTCGGGGGATCGACCGTGTCCCGCGCCACCCTCCACAACGAGGACGAGATCAAACGCAAGGGCGTGAAAATAGGGGACTGGGTGCTGGTGCACAAGGCGGGCGACGTCATACCCGAGATCATCAAGCCCATCGTGGACCGGCGTGACGGCAGCGAGCGCGAGTTCGTCATGCCCGGCACCTGCCCGGTCTGCCATGCTCGTGCCTTTCGCCCCGAAGGTGAGGCGATCACTAGATGCACCAACGTGGACTGCCCGGCCCGTCTCTTCGAGAGCATCCTCCACTATGCTTCCCGGGGGGCCATGGACATCGACGGCCTGGGCCCGGCTATCGTCGGCGAACTGATGGAAAAGAAATACATCAACAAGATCAGCGATCTCTACAACCTTACCGACGACCAGCTCTACGACCTTACCAACTTCAAGGATAAAGCGGTGGCCAATTTGAAGCACGCCATCGATGCCACCCGGGAGCGTCCCCTGGCCTGCCTCATCTACGCCCTGGGCATCCGGCACGTGGGGGGGCATGTCGCCGAGGTGCTGGCCCGCCGCTTTTGCAGCATGCAGGCGCTGTCGGAGGCGGCGGTGGAGGAGCTGTCGGAGACGGACGAGATCGGCCCGGTGATCGCCGCCAGTGTCCGGTCCTTCTTCGAAGAACCCCGCAACCTCGCGCTGGTGGAGGAATTGCGCGCATCCGGTCTGCGCATGGAGGAGGAGAGAAAGGAAGCCGGGGAGATGTCCCTCGTCGGACTCACTTTCGTACTCACCGGCGGCCTGGACTCCATGTCCAGGGACCAGGCCAGGGAAGCCATCGAGGACCGCGGCGGCAAAGTCACGGGGAGTGTCAGCGCCAAGACCAGCTACGTGGTGGTGGGAGCCGACCCCGGCAGTAAACTGGACAAGGCCAGGCAGTTGGGCGTGGCCACCCTGGACGAGGCGGCCTTCCTGGAGTTGCTGGAGACCGGCGCGGGCGTTAACAGCTAGGAAAATCCGGAGAGGCGGGATTCCCCGCCCCCCGAACAATACGATTAACCGTGAGCGTTACACTCGCTTGTTGCTACCGCTATTTCTTCTTACCTTTGCCTTTTCCGTTGCCGCCGGCGTTTCCCTTGCCGGAACCGCCTTCAGCCTCCACCTCCTCGCCTTCCGGTTCCTCTCCCTCTTCCGTTTCCTTTTGCATGTGGCGATAGGCGTTGCCGTGACCCTTTGTGCTGGAGACCAGGGCGTTGAGCACCCCGCCGCCGTTGCCCTTCTCGGCGTGGGTTTCGTAGACCCGGGCCAGCACGGCCAGGTGCTTGGAGGTCATGTAGAGCACGTGGGCGGCGTGGGCGTCCTCCTCGGACAGTTCACCGCTCTCGCTCAGGGCCTTGAGGTTCTCGAGGTATCCTGCCAGCACCACCAGGGCTTCTTCCACCTCGCCATCGTCCATCAGGGCGAGGTATTCGTCGAGCTGGGCTTGGAGCTCATCGAAGACGGCAGGCTCCTCCTCGGCCGGGGGTTCGGCTTCCTGCGCTAAGCAAACTGGCAGAGTCAGCGTGAGTGCGACGAGGACCATTGCTACGATGGAAAACAGGGAATAGAATCTGCGCCATGAGAGCATAGGCATCACCCCTTCTTTGCCCACCGGCTTGCGTGCCATTTAACAATATCTTTATCGGCACAACTTGAAGCTATCTTAAAACGGAAAATGCCGAGGGGGCGGGTTTTCCCGCCCCCCGGATACGACTTATTCTCGTCCACAATAATCAGGTCTTCTGATCCTTATCCCTCTTCCGTGGGTCTTTCCTCATCCCTGAGCCTCCTGCTGCAGATGATGATCGATGAGGCCGGGTCAGGTTGATAAAACAGGGATAAGAACCCGCGTTATCAGATCATACACATCACCTCGCATCTCTCGCCGGACCTTTCGTCCTCTTACATAAAATATATCGGTAAGGTCTCGGGCCTCCTTTAATCGAACCTCCCCCGGGAAGCAATAATATATAATGTAGGAAAACCTGGTAAACGAGTGGTTAAGGAGCCTTTATGAAAAATATCGACATCGATCACGTAGCCTGGTTAGCTCGGCTGGAGCTCGCTTCCGAAGAGAAGGAAGTGTTCGGCCGGCAGTTGGCGCAGATACTGGAGCATGCCGAGGTGATCTCCTCCGTGGACACCGAGGGCGTGCCGCCGACGTTCCACCCCATTCCTGTCAGCAACGTCATGCGGGAAGACGTGATCACTCCCTCGCTGAGCCAGGAAGAGGCCCTCTCCAACGCGCCGCGCCCGGAGCGGGGAGCCTTCGCGGTCCCCCGCATCATCTAGGAACAGGAGACGAGTTGTCCGTAAGCTGGATCTACCTGGTCAACGTCGCCATCCTCTCCTACCTCATCTACAGGATGTCCAGGGGGAAGATGGCCTGGGGCGTGCCCATGCGCTGGTTCGTGGCCTGGCTGGGTTTATTCATTGCTGCCAACGTTTTCATGTTCTGCTCCCGCGCCGTGCCCGATCACACCATCAGCCTCTCCTTCTGGCTGGCCGCCCGCTGCACGGCCACCCTCATCGTCCTGGTGAGCTTCTATTTCGCGCGTTCCTTCAAAGGGGGCAACGACTTTGCCGCCATCTTCTGGACATTGCCCGCCTTCTTCGACATGGCCCTGTGGCTGCAGTACGGAGGCAGCATGTCGGTCTATGAGGACGGCATCTGGCGCACCACCTTCGACAGCCGGGTAGCCATTCTGTCGTTGGTTATTCTGACCTTCTACAGCATCGCCACCCTGGTCTACCTGGTCAGGCTGTACTCGGATATCGGTGACGACGGCGATCCGCTGGTACGCCGGGGGGTGGCCTACCTCATAGTGGCCTTCCTGGTTATATTTCTGACCAACGTGGCAAGTCCCATGGTCAGGGAGTACATACATCCCAGCATTCCTTTGGGAGAGATCGGCGCCACCGCCGGCGCAATCATAATCACTTTCAACATGTCCTGGATCAAGGCGCGGATGGAGAAGAAGCAATCTTTGATATAGAAAAAGCACTACGAGAGAGGTAATGATGGAGCTATACGAAATGAGCGCCTGGGAGGCGCGGGAGATGATCCTCCGCAAGGAGATCAAGGCGGTCGAGCTGGCGGAAGCGGTGCTGGCCAGGACGGAAGAAGTGGAGGGGCGGGTACAGGCCTACGTAACCCGGACCCCCGACCTGGCCCTGGCCGCGGCGGCCGAGGCGGACGCGAAGGTGGCGAAAGGGGAGGACCCGGGCAAGGCCGGAGGCCTGCCCATGGCGGTCAAGGACGTCCTCTGCACCCGGGGAGTGCGTACTACCTGCGCCTCTCGAATCCTCGAGAACTTCGTGCCGGTCTACGACGCCACCGTGGTTGAGCGCCTCAAGCGCGAAGGGCTGACCATGACCGGCAAGGTCAACATGGACGAGTTCGCCATGGGGTCGTCCACCGAGAACTCCTACTTCGCCACCACCCGCAATCCCTGGGACCTGGGAACGGTGCCCGGAGGGTCCTCCGGCGGCTCGGCCGCGGCGGTGGCGGCAGGGGAGGCGCTGTGGGCCCTGGGCAGCGACACCGGTGGCTCCATCCGCCAGCCCGCTTCCCTCTGTGGCCTGGTGGGGATGAAGCCGACTTACGGCATGGTCTCCCGCTATGGCCTGGTGGCCTTCGCTTCATCCCTGGACCAGATCGGCCCCATCACACGGGATGTGCGTGACTGTGCCGTGCTTCTTTCAATGATAACGGGGCACGATCGTCGCGACTCCACCTCCCTCGACGTAGACGTTCCCGACTACGCCGCCTGCCTGGAGGGCGGGGTCAAAGGGATGCGCTTCGGGGTGCCGGTGGAACTGATGGGCGAGGGCCTGGCCCCGGGGGTGCGGGCTCGCATAGAAGAATCCATCGAGTTGCTCAAGGGGCAGGGCGCCGTCGTGGAGGAGACCAGCCTGCCCAGTTTCACCTACGCCCTTTCCGCCTACTACATCATCGCCCCGGCCGAGGCTTCTTCCAACCTGGCCCGTTTCGACGGGGTGCGCTACGGCTACCGCGAGGGAGAGGACAACGATATCCTGGAGATGTACGGCCGCACCCGCGCCCACGGCTTCGGTCCGGAGGTCAAGCGCCGCATCATCCTGGGCACCTATGCCCTTTCCGCCGGCTACTACGAGGCCTACTATGGCCAGGCCCAGAAGATACGCACCCTGATCATCCGCGACTTCGAGCAGGCCTTCAACCGCTTTGACCTTCTTTTGAGCCCCACCTCTCCCACCGTGGCCTTCAAGGTGGGGGAGAAGGCGGACGACCCGCTGGCCATGTACCTCTCCGATGTCTGCACCATACCGGTCAACCTTGCGGGCACCCCCGCCTTAAGCCTCCCCTGCGGCCTGGACGGCGGGATGCCGGTGGGCCTCCACCTTATGGGGCGCCCCCTGGGCGAGCCCACCCTGCTGCGCGCCGCTTACGCCTTCGAGCAGGCGCTGGGGCAGCGCTTCATCGCGCCCCTGGCCGGGAAGGGGGGTGCGGCATGATGGAACTGGAGACCGTCATCGGCCTGGAGATCCACGTCGAGCTGAAGACTTCTTCCAAGATGTTCTGCGGCTGCGCCAACGACTTCGGCGGCGAGCCCAACACCAAGACCTGCCCGGTCTGCCTGGGTCTGCCCGGGGTCCTGCCGGTGGTCAACCGCCGCGCGGTGGAGCTGGCCACTCGCTTCGCCCTGGCCCTGGGGTGTGAGATCGCTCCCTACTCCATTTTTCACAGAAAAAACTACTTCTACCCGGACATGCCCAAAAACTTCCAGATCAGCCAGTACGACCTCCCCCTGGGGGTGGGCGGACACGTCGACCTGGACATGGGGGATTACATCGCCCATATCGGGGTCACCCGCGTCCACCTGGAAGAAGACACCGGCAAGTCCATCCACGTGGGCGAGAGCGGGCGCATCCACGGCGCCGAATACTCCCTCGAGGACTTCAACCGTGCCGGGGTGCCACTGATGGAGATCGTCAGCGAGCCGGATATTCGCTCGGCCGCCGAGGCGCGGGCTTACGTGGCCGAGATCAAGAGCATCCTGGAACACCTGGACGTCAGTGACTGCAAGATGGAGGAGGGTAGCCTGCGCTGCGACGCCAACATATCCCTGCGGCCGGTTGGCGCCACCGAGTTCGGGGTGAAGGCCGAGGTAAAGAACATGAACTCCCTGCGAGCCCTCTACCGCGCCCTCGATTACGAGGAGAAGCGCCAGCGTGAAATGCTGGTCAACGGGGAGGAGGTGGCGCAGGAGACCCGCCACTGGGACGAGGGGTTGGGGGTCACCCAACCCATGCGCAGCAAGGAATTCGCCTTCGACTACCGCTATTTCCCTGAGCCTGACCTGGTCCCACTGGAACTGGGACCGGAGTTCGTAGACCCCATACGGGCCGCCCAGCCAGAGCTGCCGGCTCAGCGCCGGGAGCGTCTGGCCGCGGACTACGGCCTGCCGGCCCAGGACATCGCATCGCTCACCGCCAGCCGGGCGGCCGGCGACTACTTCGAGAAGGGAGTGACGGCGGGCGCGGACCCCAAGGCTTTCAGCAACTGGATGATGGGGGACCTTTCCGCCTACCTCAATACCCATAACCTGGAGTTCGACCAGGTGCCGCTGACGCCGGAGCAACTGGCGGAAATGCTCTCTCTCATCGGCGACGGCACCATCAGCGGCAAAATAGCCAAGTCCGTGTTCGAGGAGATGCTGGCCACCGGCAAAGACGCGCGCTCCATTGTGGAGGCGGCGGGCATGACCCAGATCAGCGACGAAGACGAACTGCGCGCCGTGGTGGCCCGGGTGGTAGAGGCCAACCCCAGAAGCGTCGATGATTTTCGTGCCGGCAAGGACAAGGCGGTGGGCTTCCTGGTGGGCCAGGTGATGAAGGAGACCAGAGGGCGCGCCAATCCCGCCCTGGTCAACGAGCTCATCCAGGCGGCCCTGCAAGGCTAGCAGTCATCTCAAGACAGCTTGCCCCACAGCTCGCCCACGAAGTCGGCGGCGTCCTGCAGGCAGGCTAGCGCAGTGTCGGGGTCGCCGGCTTCCGCGCCGGTGACCTCCACTCGGACCCAGAGATTTCTGACGATGGTGAAGGCACGCTGGTTCTCGATGCTGACGCTAAACCCTGGGAGGGCCTCATCGATGTAGAGGGCCGGCAGTTCGTCGTCGCAGGCGCCCTCGATACCCCGTATGGCCAGCAGGCCCCTTACCGCGAAGGCCATGGCGCGGTAGCTCAAGCTGATGCATTCCGCGGGGAAGCCCTTGTCCAGCACCAGCTCCGCCGCTTCCAGGCTCACCTTAGCCTTGTCGAACCATTCTTCCAACTTAGCCTGCTCCCTTGTCTCTCCAACGAATCTAATGACGATTATATACAATGGTGTTAAGAAGCGGACGAAACGGAGGGGAAGGCGATGCGCACGTTTCTCAGAAAGAAGAACATCTGGTTTTACTCCGCGCTTTCCTTTGCCTGTCTGGGGTGGGTGGTCCTGCGCAGCGGGCGCAAGCCCTCGCGCTTGCGCTACCCCTGTCAACAGGCGGCCCTGGCCAACTCCGCGGTGGCCCTCTCCCTGCTGGGGGCCGGTGCGGCCGGGGTGTTGCGCACCAGCCGGTCTAAGAAGTTGCGGCGCTTCTGGGCGGCTCCACTCATGATCGCCATCCTCCTGCTCGTCTTGACCAGCGGAGGAACGGCCGAACTGCCCGACTTGCGGCAGGCGCAGGTGCGCGCCGCTTCCCTGGAGCCTCCCGCGACCAAGGCCACGGCCATCGCTTCCGCCGCTTCCACCACCCATGACGTCTTCTGGGTGAGCCACGTGCCCGCCTGGAACGGCGGCGCCCGCCATGCCGGGGTGGACGCCCTTATCAAGCTGCTGGGGGAAGGGGGAGTCAATCTCTATAAAAGCGACAAGGATTACCCCGGTGCCGGGCCAGACGGCCTCGTCGCCTCCGACGACGTGGTCCTCGTCAAGGTGAACCTCGCCTACGACCAGCGGGGCATGACCAACGTCGACGTGGCTCAGGGTATCATCACGGCTCTCATCTCCCACCCCGACGGCTTCGCCGGCGAGGTGGTGCTGGTGGAGAACTGCGAGGGCGGGCTGGACTACGACCTCTACAACGTCAACGGTGAGGACATCCACCGCACCTACCGCTCCATGATCGATTCCTTCGGGGATCCTTCCCGCGTCTCCTGCTCCAGTTGGTGGTCCATCACCGACAACGTGGTGGACGAGTATATCACCGGTGATGGCAGCGAGGGCTACGTCCCCATCGGCAACAACGTTTCCTACCCCAAGTTCATCACCGGGCGGGGGACGCGCATCTCCCTCAAACACGGCATCTGGAACGGTTCTTCTTACGACAAGACGCACCTCAAGCTGATTAACGTCCCCGTGCTCAAGAGCCACGACGCCATGGGGGCCACCGCCGCGGTGAAGTGCTTCATGGGGGTGCCCAGCATCCACATGACCGCGGACGTCCACAACGATTTGATGTACGGCGGTTTCACCGGCCGGGTCATGAACGAGACCATCTACCCCTGCCTCAACATCGTCGACGCCATCTGGGTCAGCCCCTCCCATCCCACTGGCCCGGCCGGCCCTTACTCGCGGGCGGTCCGTGTCGACATGCTGCTGGCCGGGACTGACCCGGTAATCCTCGACTACTACGCCTGCAAAAACGTGCTCTACGCCGTGAGCGGCTACGGACGCCACGACCCCGACACCCCTTTCGACGATTCCGGCAACCCCTACCACGACGGCTCTACTTCTTACGGTTATCCCTACAACGCCTTGCGCCTGATGCTGGAGTCCAACGCCGCCGCCCTGCAGGCGGGGGGCCACGACGTCACTCTGGACGCCTCGCTGATGAACGTCCACGCCCGCGACATGTCCCTCCCGATGGACGGCGGACACTGCGTGACCGGGGCAGACCAGCCGCGCACCGACTGGTACTTCGCCGAGGGGACCACGCGCGAGAACTTCGATGCCTGGGCCTGCCTGGAAAACCCCGGTGCGGCGGTGGGCAAGGCGGAGCTCGTCTTCCAGACGGAGGGGGGAGAAGAAGTCTCGTACCAGGTGGACCTTTCAGCCCGGTCCCGTGTCACTCTCCACCTCAACCACGTGCTGGGGCCGGGAGTGGACTTTTCTTTCAGCGTGAAAGCGGACATACCTATCGTGGCCGAGCGCCCCATGTACTTTTTATACAACGGTGCCTGGTCGGGAGGGCACGACGTCATGGGCACCGCCGCTCCCCTTACGGAATGGTACTTCGCTGAAGGCTGCACCCGCCCCGGCTTCGACACCTGGCTCTGCCTGCAGAACCCCGGCGCCACTCCGGCCAGCGTGGACATCGACTACTACTGTGGCGACGGCTCCACCGTCACCCGTGCCGGCATCGCCGTGCCCGCCCGCTCCCGCCTCACCGTACCCGTCCACGACCCCAACATGGGAGTCGGCCGCCTCGACTCGGCCGCCGGCGACGTCTCCATCCACCTCCGTGCCACAAACGGCGTCCCCATCGTGGCCGAGCGCCCCATGTACTTCTTATACAACGGTGCCTGGTCGGGAGGGCACGACGTCATGGGCACCGCCGCCCCCCTTACGGAATGGTACTTCGCTGAAGGCTGCACCCGCCCCGGCTTCGACACCTGGCTCTGCCTGCAGAACCCCGGCGCCACTCCGGCCAGCGTGGACATCGACTACTACTGCGGCGACGGTTCCACCGTCACCCGTGCCGGCATCGCCGTGCCCGCCCGCTCCCGCCTCACCGTACCCGTCCACGACCCCAACATGGGAGTCGGCCGCCTCGACTCGGCCGCCGGCGACGTCTCCATCCACCTCCGTGCCACAAACGGCGTCCCCATCGTGGCCGAGCGCCCCATGTACTTCTTATACAACGGTGCCTGGTCGGGAGGGCACGACGTCATGGGCACCGCTGCCCCCCTCGAAGAATGGTACTTCGCTGAAGGCTGCACCCGCCCCGGCTTCGACACCTGGCTCTGCCTGCAGAACCCTGGCGCAACCCAGGCCAGCGTGGACATCGACTACTACTGCGGCGACGGTTCCACCGTCACCCGTGCCGGCATAGCCGTGCCCGCCCGCTCCCGCCTCACCGTCAACGTCAACCAGGTGCTGGGACCGGGGATGGACGTCTCGGCCTACGTGCGGTCGACCAACGGCGTCCCCATCGTGGCCGAGCGCCCCATGTACTTCTCCCGCTGACCCTCCACAAGGTGCCACCCTCCACAAGGTGCCTGTCACCAACCTCCACACCCTCCACATGCCCAAAAAAGAAGCGGGCCCGCAGGCCCGCCTCGCCAAAGATGTCTTTTCTCACTTAGGGATCAGCGACATGATGTACTCCCACGTCTCCAGCGTCTTGGCCAGCGCCGCGTCGTCGTGCTGCATACAGGTGTACATACGCGTCCCCGCCAGCGAGTTAACCCCCTCCGACGACGCCACCATCTGGTATTCCTCGGCGACGTCCTTGCGCGAGAATATCTCCATGGCCTGCGGGCCGTTGATGTCCACCGCGAAGAACCCGGTAGTCACGTAGTGGATGATCGGCCCGAAGTTGTACAAAAAGAAGGGTAGGTCCGGCCGCGTATCAAATAAGGCGTTCAACTCCGTCACCAATCGCTCGGCGAAAGCCGCCGCCTTGGCAACCGCGTCGTTTTCCTCCATCAACCGGATGGCATGGTAACAGGCGCTGCAGGAGATGGGGTTGGCCGCCAGCGTCCCGCCCAGGTAAGGCTTGGTGCCCATGCCCCCGCCGCAGATATCCATCACCTCGGCCTTGCCGGCCACCGCTCCTGCCGAAGGGTAGCCGTGGGCGACGATCTTACCCAGCACGGTCAGGTCCGGGTCGATGCCGAAAAGCTTTTGCGCGCCTCCCATGTCCAGACGGAAGCCCGTCACCACCTCGTCGAAAATCAACAAAGCCCCGTGCGCGGTACATAACTCCCGGCACCGGCGATTCCAGTCGGGATGGACGGGGTGGACCCCCGACTCGCCTCCTACCGGTTCCAGCACCATGGCCGCGATCTCGCCCTGGTTGGCCTCGAAGGCTTTCTGGAGCCCGTCGAAGTCGTTGGGCTTTACCTCTACCAGATTCTCATAAGCCGCCGCGGGTATCCCCTTGGAGTTGAGCCCTCCCGTCCCGGGGATGTGCAGGTTCATGACGTAGGTGTCGTACCAGCCGTGGTACGACCCCTCGACTTTGATCACCTTGGAACGCTCCGTGTAGGCGCGGGCGATCCGCACCGCGGCCATGTCCGCCTCGGTGCCGGACTGCAGGAAGCGCACCCGGTCCACCGAGGGCATGTGCTCGACGATCTTCTTTGCCGCCATCAACTCGAATTCCGAAGTCAGCCCGCTGGACGGCCCCTTCTCGCGGATCACCGCGATTACCTCGTCGTCCAGGGGGTCGTAATGATGTCCAAGAATTATGGGTGCACCGCACATCAGGTAGTCGACGAACTCGTTGCCGTCGATGTCCCACATGCGGCAGCCCTTGACCCGGTCCATGGCCAGGGGGAAAGGCTTCGAGGTGGCCAGGTTGTGCTCGACTCCGCCGGGGATGTAGTTCTTTGCCTCTTCAAAAAGTTTTAACGATTTGTCGTGGATCTTGAAGAAGCGTTCCCGCTCGCGTCCCAGGGCTTCTTCCGGGATGGGCTTGGCGGGCGTTCCGATCACCCGCTGGAGCCGTTCGACGATCTCTTCGTACTGCATGGCGTCTCCTCCTTGTTCGGGTATTTCCCGCAGGCATTCACCTTATTATTGTACCTCAGGGAAAGAAAGGCAGGCCTCCCCGGGGTGGCCCTTTATTGAACCCGCATTATTAATTTGAATCCTGAAAGAGACTCGTGCTTGTATTGCCTAATACCTCATCAGAACAGTGCTTAACATCAATTGACCACGCCAAGGAGCAATTAAAACGATGGGTGCAGCGTAAAACAGGGCAATAAAGCTGGATTTCGATGGCAGTATCAAGCTGGAATTCCGGGGAGAGAAGGTCACTACCGACGCAGAGCTGTTGGCGGTTCGGGAGTTGGACGAAGTGCTGGGATTGACCGATATGGCGACGTGCATGCTCTCGGAGGCGAGGGAAAACAACCACGGGCACGACCTTTACGGCCTCTTCCGCCAGTCGGTGTACGCCAGGCTGGCAGGCTATGAGGATATCAACGACCAGGAGGCGCTTTCCCGTGACCCGGCCATGCGGGCGATAATCGGGAAGAAGGCCATCGGGAGAAACGCCGCCAGCACGGCCACCGGAAGGATGCGAAGCAGGGTCAGGCTGAGGACGGCCGCGCAAGTATCGGGAATTGCCCCGATTGATGGTAAAATGCTAGTGAAGGAAGGTCACATGGAGAAATGTTCGAAAGAATGAGTTGCGCGGCGGACCCGGATACTTGACCATGGATAGTTTTCCTGCGCCCGGAACGATGGATCCCGTGGCGCCGCTGCGCCTGAAGCCCGCGCCGCCGGCCTTTCACCTCCTGGCGAAGCCTACCGGCGCGATCTGCAACCTGGACTGCGCTTACTGCTTCTTTCTCGACAAGGAAGCCTTCTACCCCGGCAGCAATTTCCGCATGAGCGATACGGTGCTGGAGCAGTACATTCGCCAGCTCATCGAGTCGCACCAGACGGACAGCGTCAACATCGCGTGGCAGGGAGGCGAGCCAACCCTGATGGGCCTGGACTTCTACCGGCGCACCATGGCCCTGGTCGAGAAATATCGGCGGCCCGGCATGAGCTTCCTGCACACCATGCAGACCAACGGTACGCTGTTGGACGACGAGTGGGCGGCCTTCTTCAGAGAACACGGCTTTCTCATCGGCATCAGCATCGACGGGCCGCAGCCGCTGCACGATGTTTACCGCGTCGACAAGGGCGGCAAGCCTACCTTCGACAAAGTGCTGCGTGGCCTGCGCTTGCTTCAGAAGCATGGTGTCGAATACAACCTCCTCACAACCGTCAACCGGGTGAACGGCGACTATCCACTGGAGGTCTATCGCTTCCTGCGAGACGAGGTGGGCACGACCTGGATGCAGTTTATCCCGGTGGTGGAGCGCATCGACACGAATGGCCCGGCTCTTTACCAGGAAGAAGGTGCGGTCTCCGAGCAGTCGGTGCTGCCGGAGCAATTCGGCCGTTTCCTCAGCACCATCTTCGACGAGTGGGCATACCACGACGTGGGCCGCATCTACGTGCAGACCTTCGAGGCAACGCTGCGCAACTGGCTGGGTATGGGCGCTTCGGGGATGTGCGTCTTCAACGAGACCTGCGGCACGGGGCTGGTTCTTGAGCACAACGGCGATCTCTATGCGTGTGACCATTTCGTAGAGCCGAACTACTTCCTGGGCAACATCCAGGACCAACACCTGATAGAGCTTGTGGCGTCACCCCGGCAGGTGAAATTCGGTCGGGATAAACACGACACCCTGCCGCGCACCTGCCTGGCGTGTGATGTGCATTTCGCCTGTCACGGCGAGTGCCCGAAGAATCGCTTTATCCTGACACCCGGCGGCGAACCTGGCCTGAACTATCTATGTGCCGGGCTCAAAGCATTCTTCCATCACGTCGAATTTCCCATGAAGATCATGGCTGGCCTGCTCAAGCGCGGGCACGAGGCCAGGGAGGTAATGGCGGTTCTGGAAAGCGCGTTTGCCTGCGCCCAGCGTAACGATCCATGCCCCTGCGGGAGCGGTCGAAAGTTCAAGCAGTGTCATGCGCGGGCGTCACCCAACCCCGGCGGCGGCGGCGGGTTGGCTGTCCCGGAAGCTGAGCGATCAACTTAACCGTTCGAACGGATCTGCAATTTACTAAGGAGAGACTGTCATGCCAGACGGAAAACCTAACATCCTCATCATCTGGGGGGACGATATCGGCATCACCAACCTGAGCTGCTACAGCGAAGGATTGATGGGCTATCGCACCCCCAACATCGACCGCATCGCCAATGAAGGCATGCGCTTTACCGATTCATACGGCCAGCAGAGCTGCACCGCCGGCCGCGCTGCCTTCATCACCGGCCAGAACCCCTACCGCACCGGCCTTACCAAGGTGGGCATGCCGGGCGCGGACATCGGCTTGCAGGCGGAGGACGCCACGATTGCCGAGCTGCTTAAGCCGCTGGGTTACGCCACCGGTCAATTCGGCAAGAACCACCTCGGCGACAAAAACGAGTACTTGCCCACGGTACACGGCTTCGACGAGTTCTTCGGCAACCTCTACCACCTGAATGCGGAGGAAGAGCCGGAGAACGTTGACTACCCGTCGGAAGCAGACTATCCCAATTTCAAGAAGATGTTCGGCCCCCGGGGGGTCATGCACACCTGGGCAATCGAGGAGGACGATTCCACCGAGCAGCCGCGTTGGGGGCGCGTCGGCAAGCAGAAGATCGAGGACACCGGCCCGCTGACCAGGAAGCGCATGGAGACTTGTGACACCGAGTTTGTGGCCGCTGCCCAGGATTTCATCAAGCGCGCCCACGATGACGACCAACCCTTCTTCGTCACACTCAACACCACCTGGATGCACTTCCGCGTCCACCCGCCGGAACATGTCCTTGGCCAGGCCGGACGCTGGCAGTCCGAATACCACGATGTCATGGTCGAACACGACAAGCACGTGGGCCAGATGCTGGACCTGCTGGATGATCTGGGCATCGCCGAGGACACCATCGTCGTGTACAGCACCGACAACGGCCCACACATGAACACTTGGCCGGACGGCGCCATGACTCCCTTCCGCAACGAGAAGAACTCCAACTGGGAAGGCGCCTTCCGCGTGCCGGAGATGGTGCGCTGGCCAGGCCAGGATCAAGGCCGGCGTTGTCTCCAACGAGATCATCAGCCACACCGACTGGCTGCCCACCCTGTTGGCGGCTGCCGGCGAGCCGGAGATCGTCGCGAAGCTCAAGCAGGGGCATCAGGCCGGCGACAAGCGCTTCAAGGTGCACATCGACGGCTACAACTTCCTGCCCTACTTCACCGGCGAGGCCGAGAAAGGCCCGCGACCGGGCCTCATCTACTTCTCTGATGACGGCGACCTGGTCGCGCTGCGCTACGACAACTGGAAGTTCGTCTTCGCCGAGCAGCGCCAGCAGGGCGGCCTTGCCATCTGGTTCGAGCCTTTTGTCTTCCTGCGCATTCCCAAGGTCTTCAATCTGCGCACCGACCCCTTCGAACGGGCGGACATCACCTCCAACACCTATTGGGATTGGATGATTGACCGCGCCTATCTGACCTATGCCGCACAGTTTATCGTTAGGGAATTCCTGGAGACCTTCAAGGAATTTCCGCCGCGCATGAAACCGGCTAGCTTCGGCATTGACAAGGTGCTGGAGAGAATGGAACAGGCTATGAACATCGACTAGCATTACCGATGGCCGTCGGCTGGCGGAGAGAGACAAAAGGGCGGCAGGTGGAACGGAAAAAGCGAAGGAAGGCCATCCTCTATCGCTACATACCCATAGCCGAGTGGCTTCCCGCCTACCAGAAGAAGTGGCCAAACAGGGACCTCGTCGCCTCGCTGTCGGTGTGGGCGATATCGATTCCTACGGCCCTGGCTTTCGCCAGTATCGCCGGCCTTCCGGTGGAGTATGGTTTGTATGCCGGCGTACTGTCCGGAGCGGGATACGCGGCCTTCGGCAGCTCCCGCCAGCTGGTGGTAGGACTCAACTCCACCCCAGCTATAATAACGGCGGCTACGATAGCCCCGCTGGCTGTCGGTAAAAGCCAGGAAGCTATGTCAGCCTCGCGGTCACCCTGGCCCTGATGACGGGGGTCATATGCGTGCTGGCAGGTCTCGCGAAGTTGGGATTCCTGGCGAACTTTCTCGCCAAGCCGGTGTTGGAGGGGTTTGTGGTAGCCCTGTCCATCACCATCGTAGTGGGCCAGTTGGACAAGCTGATGGGGGTAAGCGCCGAAGGCTCGGGCACCTTCGAGAAGCTTGCCAACCTACTGAGCAAGCTAGGCGACTGGTCCTGGTCGACCGTGGCGCTCAGTGGGATGTTCCGCGCTCACCCTCCTGGCAGTGTTGTTTATCACCTCGTTCTTCAAGGACCTCCCCCGGGCCACCCTGGGAGCCATTGTCATCTTCTCCGTTTGGAAGCTGATCGATTTCCGGGAGTTCAAGCGCTTCTATGAGGCGAAGAAAACGGACCTGGCCCTGGCCCTGGCGGCATTCCTCGGCGTTCTCTTAATAGACATACTGCAAGGGATACTCATCGGGGTCGTCCTCTCCCTGCTCGCCGTAATCAGTCGCATCGGCTGGCCCAACACGGCCGTTCTGGCCAGGGACGCGAGCGGTACCCGTTACGGTCCTCTTGCGGAAAATCCCGACTACCAGTCCGTGCCCGATATACTCATCTACCGTTTCGATGCCCCTCTCATCTTCTCCAACGCGGAGGGTTTCGCGGACGAGGTGCGGCGGTTGACGGACGAGTCGGACCCGCCGGTGAAGGCGGTGATCATCAATTGTGAGATGATCCACGATATGGATACGACGGCGACTGATAAACTGATCAGCCTGCATTCCGACCTGACTCATGCCGGCATCGAGTTCTACATGGCACGCGTCCGTGCGGAGGTGCGCGACTTCATGGCCAGGGATGGCATTGTTGAACGGATCGGGGAGGAGCGCTATTTCCAAAAGGTTGGCGACGCGGTTGACGCCTTCTTAAGGCTTAATCGCCAGGAAGGATGATATCGGGGCTGGGCCTCCCCGGGGCGGCTCTTTATAGAAATGTGATATTTAATGTGACAATGCCTGGACCCGTTCAGATCTGGCCGCTGCCTCCACAGGTCTCGCAAGGGTCCTTCTCGGTGATTGTCCCCGTCCCGCCGCACGCACCGCACGGCACCAGGCCGCTTCACGTGTAGCAATATCCAGTGCCCCCGCACTCCGGACAGGTGTAGGTGGAGGTCACGACGCCGTCACCGCCGCAAGAGGGGCAGGCCGTCACTTCGTGACCCAGGCTGACCACTAGCGTCACCACGGAACCGGAGGACGCGGCCCCTCCGGCGGGGTCCTGGTCACAGACCAGGCCTGACGCGTGACGCTCGCTGTAATCCTCCGCTCTGACTACCTGGAGACCGAGGGCGCTCAAGGTTGCCGCGGCTTCTTCGAAAGACATGCCGATCAGGGAAGGGACCGTTACACCGGAAGAGGCTGTGTCACTGCTGCCAGTCTTCGTGCCGCCAGAAGAAGAAGGAGGGGTGGCGGGGGAGGATGTCTCGGCCGTCCTGGCCGCCTCCGCCTGAGCTTCAACCTCGGCAGCCGCGGCTTCTTCCATCCGGGCTTGCAGGACTGCTTCCGCCTCCTCGATCTGTTCCAGTAAACTGCTGTAGGCCTCCCCCAGCGCGGAAGGCTCGACGGACCGGTTACCTTCAACGGAAGCATCGCCGCTGTTGCAGCCTGACAAAGTGGCTATGGCCAGTATGACTAATCCGTACGCGATTTTTGAACCACGGTATCGCAATGCTTCACCTCCTAATGGGATGGTAGCAACCCCGCTAACCGTTAACTATGTTCCATGTCAACCTCGCTCTTTCCGGCCTGCTTGACAACCGGGAATTCCAAATGCATAATTATGCAGTAATATGTATAATATGCAATATATAACCATTTGAGGGAAGGAGTGCCACCCATGCAAGCAGGAATCATCGGTGCGTCGGGATACACCGGAGCGGAGCTGCTGCGGCTCCTCCATCTCCACCCGCGCGTCGAGGTGAGCTACCTTACAGCCAACACCTACGCGGGAAAGACCGTCGGCGACCTCTACCCCCACCTCCATCCCTACGCTGACATGGAGTTCCGTGAGTTCAATGTGGAAGAAGCAATGGCCAAGGCGGAAACCTTCTTCGTCTGCCTTCCCCACGGCGAGGCCATGAAAGTGGTTCCCAAGCTGGTCGAGGGTGGCGCCAAAGTGATCGACCTTTCCGCCGACTTCCGCATCAACTCAAAGCCGCTGTTCGAGGAGTGGTACGGTGTCGAGCACACCGCTTCCGGCTATCTCGAAGAAGCGGTCTACGGCCTGCCCGAGCTCAATCGCGAGCTGATAAAAGAAGCACGCCTGGTAGCGGTGCCGGGCTGCTACCCCACCGCTTCCACTTTGGCCCTGGCCCCGCTGCTCAAGGCGGGCCTGATGGCCGGCGGAGTGGTGATCATCGATGCCAAGAGCGGTGTTTCCGGGGCGGGGCGAGGGCTGAGCCTGGACACCCACTACCCCCAGTGCGACGGCAGCATCAAGCCCTACAACGTCATGCGCCACCGTCACACCCCGGAGATGGAGCAGGAGATGAGCAAGCTGGCGGGGGAGACGGTGCGGGCGATATTCACACCCCAGCTGGCTCCCATGAGCCGTGGCATCCTCTCCACAACCTACGCCCAGCTCAGGGGTGGGACGAAGGAAAAGGTCAGGGAGTGCTACGAGCAAGCCTACGCCGGTGAGCCCTTCACCAGGCTCCTGACGGAGGGCGAGTGGCCCCAGACCAAGGCGGTCGGCGGCAGTAACTACTGCCAGGTGGCCGTGGCCGTCGACCAGAAAACCGACTGGGTGGTGAGCGCCGCGGCCATCGATAACCTGGTCAAAGGCGCGTCGGGCCAGGCTGTGCAATGCTTCAACCTGGCCATGGGTTTCGAGGAGACGGAAGGACTGGAAGGGCTGGGGCTCTTCCCATAAGAGAGGATCTGAGACATGGAGGACAAGAAGAAAGAAACACAGCGGGGCGGCATAACCGCCCCGGCCGGGTTCCTGGCCGCCGGCGTACCCTGCGGCATCAAGGAGAGCGGCGAGCCGGACCTGGCCATCATCTATAGCGAGGTTCCCTGCGCCACAGCGGCGCTTTACACCACCAACCTCTTCCGGGCTGCCCCCCTGCAGGTGACGGAGAAGCACATTGAGGACGGCAAGCTCCAGGCGGTGGTCGTCAACGCCGGAAACGCCAACGCCTGCACCGGTGAGAAGGGGATGCGCCACGCCCTGTGCATGGGCTCGGAGACGGCTAAGGCCATCACCGCAGCTTTCCCCGGTGCACCGGAGGTCAAGGCCGTGGACGTGGCGGTGGCCTCCACGGGCGTCATCGGCGTGAAGATGCCCATGGACAACGTGGCCGCGGGCATACACCAGGCCGCCTCCGATCTGCGCACGGAAGGCTTCGAGGACGCCGCCCGGGCCATCGTCACCACCGACACCTTCTTAAAGCAGGTGGAGCTGGATGGCAACGGGTACAAGCTCGGCGGCATCACCAAGGGGGCGGGCATGATCAAGCCCAACATGGGAACCATGCTGTGCTTCCTCACCACCGACGCCGAAGTGGCTCCCGGGCAGCTCAAAGACTCACTGAAGAAGGCAGTGGACGCCACCTTCAACTGCATCAGCGTTGACGGCTGCACCTCCACCAACGACATGGTCCTGGTGATGGCCAACGGCATGTCCGGTGTCAAGCCTGAGCCGGGAGAGTTTCAGGCGGTGCTGACACAGGCCTGCGCCGAGTTGGCGGCCATGATCGTCAAGGACGGCGAAGGGGCGACCTGCTTCGTAGAGATCAACGTAAAAGGCTCCGCCTCCGATGCCGACGCCCATGCCGCGGCCCTGGCCGTGGCCGATTCGGCCCTCTTCAAGGCGGCCCTCTTCGGCGGCGACGCCAACTGGGGGCGTATAGCGGCGGCCCTGGGCTCCTGCGGCGTGGCCTTCGACCCGGCCGGTGTCTCCATCTCCATCGACGGCACGGTGCTGCTGGAGGAAGGCGCCCCCGCCTGGGTGAAAGACGAGAATGCCACCAAGCCGGTGCTGGGCAAGGAGATCAGCGTGGAAGTGGGCCTGGGGTCCGGCCCGGGCGTGGCCCGCGTGCTGACCTGCGACCTCACCCCGGAGTACGTCCACATCAATTCACATTACACTACGTAAAATAATACACCCGAAAAGAGAGGTGATCGGAATGGAGAAGGCGATGGAAAAGGCGAGGATCCTCATGGAGGCCCTCCCCTTCATCAAGGAATACTACGGCCACACCGTAGTCATCAAGTTCGGCGGCAACGCCATGATCGACGAAGAGCTCAAGGAGAGCTTCGCTTCCGACATCGTCCTCATGCGCTACGTCGGCATCAACCCGATCATCGTCCACGGCGGCGGCCCCCAGATCACCGAGTACATGGACCGCCTCAACCTCGACGTCAAGTTCGTCAACGGCCACCGCGTCACCGACGCCCCGGCCATGGAAGTGGTCAAGATGGTGCTGGTGGGCAAGGTCAACAAGGAGATCGTCTCTCTCATCAACGGCCACGGCGACCTCTCGGTAGGCCTCTCGGGCGAGGACGGGCGCATGCTCATCACTCGCAAGAAACTGCAGGACGGCGTAGACCTGGGCTTCGTCGGAGAGGTGGAAAAGGCCAATCCGCAGATCCTCCTCAACCTGGCCCGCGACGGCTTTATCCCCGTGGTGGCCAGCATAGGGGTGGACGAAGCAGGCCAGAGCTACAACGTCAACGCCGACCACGTGGCTGGCGCCCTGGCTGTCGCCTTGGAGGCGGACAAGCTCATATATCTGACCGACGTGAACGGCATCTACCGGGACCTGGCCGATCCGGCCTCGCTCATCTCCGAGATGGACCTAGCCCAGGCGAAAGCCCTGATGGACAGCGGCACCCTCACCAGCGGGATGATCCCCAAGCTGGCGTCGTGCGTGGAGGCCCTGGAAGCGGGAGTGAACCGCGCCCACATCATCAACGGCACCATCAAGCACGCCCTGCTGCTGGAGGTCTACACCCCGGAGGGTATCGGAACAATGTTGAAGGAGTAACGAAAATGGAAACCACCCTTGAAGCGATAAAAATGGCTGAACAAGCCAGCGTCATGCAGACCTACGCGCGCAAACCGGTGCTCTTCGTGAAAGGCGCCGGGACACGTCTCTGGGACGAGAACGGCAAGGAGTACCTCGACTTCGTATCCGGCGTGGGCGCTTGCGTCACCGGCCATGCCCACCCCGAGGTCGCCGCGGCCGTCTCCGCCCAGGTGGAACAGTTGATCCAGGTCTCCAACCTCTACTACACCAAGCCCATGGCCGAATTGGCGGAGGCCCTCACCGCCAAGACCTTCGCGGACAAGGTCTTCTTCTGCAACAGCGGGACGGAGGCCAACGAGGGCGCCATCAAGCTGGCCCGCAAATACATGCGGGAGAACGGCTGGGCCGGGCGGTACGAGGTGGTCACCGCCCTGCGCTCCTTCCACGGCCGCACCTTCGGCTCGCTCACCGCCACCGGCCAGCCCAAGAAGGCGGAGGTCTTCGCGCCGCTTCTGCCGGGATTCTCCTACGTGGACTTCAACGACCTGGAGGCTCTGGCCGCCGCGGTGGGGGAGCACACTTGCGCAGTGCTGCTCGAGCCCATCCAGGGCGAGGGCGGGGTATTCCCGGCCGAAATAGAATATCTTCAGAATGTAAAGAAACTCTGCGAAGCCCGCAACATTCTCCTGGTCCTGGACGAGGTCCAGACGGGCATGGGGCGCACCGGCGCCCTCTTCGCCAGCGAGCTCTATGGCGTGGAGCCGGACATCATGACCATCGCCAAGGGGCTGGCCAGCGGCCTGCCCATCGGGGCCATCCTGGCCACCGACAAGGTGGCGGACGCTTTCAAGCCGGGCGACCACGGCTCCACCTTCGGGGGCGGACCGGTGCCCTGCGCGGCGGCCCTGGCCACCCTTAAAGTGCTGGAGACCGAAGACCTTGCCGGTAACGCCGCGCGGGTGGGAGAATACTTCAAGGAAGCATTGTCGCGGCTCGCGCAGGGCAAAAGCCTCATCACCGAGGTGCGCGGTACCGGGCTGATGCTGGCTCTGCAGCTTTCGGAGGGCCGGGCGGCCGACATCGCCCAGTCCGCCCTGGAGCGGGGTTTCGTCATCAACAACATCGGCGCGGACATATTGCGTTTTCTGCCGCCCTTGCTGGTGACCACGGACGAGGTGGACAGCCTGTTGGAGGTCCTGGAAGAGATCCTCTAAAAACGGAGGGAATGTGATGAAGAAGAACGACTTGAAAGGGAGAGACCTTCTCTCCGTGGCCGATCTGAACGCGGAGGAGCTGGCATATGTCATAGGCCACGCCGCCACGCTGAAGAAGGAGCACAAGGAAGGCAAGCTGCGCAAGCCGCTGAAAGATAAGGGCGTGGCCCTCATCTTCCAGAAACCCTCCACGCGCACCCGCGTCTCCTTCGAGATGGGGGTCTACCTGCTGGGTGGGCACGCGGTGGTACTCAACCCCTCCGAGATGCAGCTGGGGCGGGGCGAGACCATCGAGGACACGGGCAAGGTGCTCTCGCGCTACCTGGACGCCATAATGATCCGCACCTTCGCCCAGCAGGACGCGGAGCGGCTGGCGGCCGGGGCCGTCGTCCCGGTCATCAACGGCCTCACCGACTCAGAGCACCCCTGCCAGCTGCTAGCCGACCTCCTGACGGTGAAGGAGTATAAGGGCAAGCTGGCCGGTCTCAAGCTGACCTACCTGGGCGACGGCAACAACGTCGCCAACTCGCTGCTTCTGGGGTGCGCCCTGGCCGGCATGGACATAACAGTGGCCTGCCCACCCGACGCCAGGCCCGACGCGTCCATCCTCAAGCTGGCCCGGCGGATGGCCCTGGGGCTGGGTAAGGTGGAAGTAGTCACGGACCCGGTCAAAGCAGTCCACGGCGCCCATGTTCTCTACACGGACGTGTGGGTGAGCATGGGTCAGGAAGAAGCCCCCGGCTACAAGGACACCATGCAACCTTACCAGATCAACGGCGACCTGCTCGCGAAGGCAGAGCCCGGCGCCATGGTGCTGCACTGCCTGCCCGCGCACCGCGGCGAGGAGATCACCGGCGAGGTCATGGACGGGCCGAAGTCGGCCGTGTGGGACCAGGCGGAGAACCGCATGTACGCCCAGATGGCCCTTCTCGACCTCGTGGTGGAATAACGTGAAGAAGCTGCGCCAGGCCGAGATACTGCGCATACTGGAGGAGAAGAGCCCCTCCAGCCAGTCCGGTCTGGTGCGTGAGTTGAAGGAGCGCGGCTTCACCGCCACCCAGGCTACCGTCTCCCGAGACTTGCTGGAGCTGAACGTGTCCCGGGTCCACGAGGAGAACGGCGGCAGCCGTTACGTACGGCTGGAGGGGCAGGCCGGCCACCCGAAGGAAGACGAGCTGGCCCGCGTTCTCCGCACCTACCTCATGGGGACGGAGACCAGCGGCAACCTGATGGTCCTGCGCACGGCTCCCGGCAATGCCCAACCCCTGGCTGTCGGCCTGGACCGGGCTCAGCTGGGGGACATACTCGGGACGGTGGCGGGTGACGACACCATCATCTGTGTTATAAAAGAAGGCGTTGAAGCGAGCCGGGTCGCGGCCTACCTCCGCGGACTGGCCAAGGGAAAGTGAAGCTGACCGTAAGCGAGGAAGGAGTTCGAGGTGGGCGATCTGGTTATTCTGGCGTATTCGGGGGGTCTGGACACCTCCGTTCTCATCCAGTGGATCAAGGAAAAATACGACATGGACGTAGTGGCGTACTGTGCCGACCTGGGCCAACCGGGTGACCTGGATTTCATCCGGGAGAAAGCCCTGCGTGTCGGGGCGGTGGACTCGGTGGCGGTAGACGCCCGCGAGGAGTTCCTTGCCGACTTCGTCCTGCCCCTTCTCCACGCCAATGCCCTTTACGAAGGAAAATACCCCCTGGCCACGGCGCTGGCCCGGCCGCTCATCGCCCGCATGCTGGTGGAGGAGGCTCACAAGCGCGGCGCCAAAGCCATAGCCCACGGGTGCACCGGCAAGGGCAACGACCAGGTGCGTTTCGACCTGACGACCATGGCCCTGGCTCCAGAGCTCAAGATCATCGCCCCTCTGCGGGGGGAGATGAACATGTCCCGCGAAGAAGAGATCGAGTACGCGCAGCAGCGCGGCATACCTGTCCCCACCACGGTGGAGAGTCCCTACTCGGTGGACGAGAACCTCTGGGGCCGCTCCTGTGAGGCCGGGGTGCTGGAAGATCCCTGGAACGAGCCGCCGGAGGATTGCTACACCTGGACGGTCAGCCCGGCTGCCGCGCCCCAGGCGCCGGCCTACATCGAGATCGGCTTCGAGGCGGGCAAACCGGTGAGCCTGGACGGACAGGCCCTTTCTTTCCTCGCGATAGTGGAGGAACTCAACCGCAAGGGAGGGGAGCATGGCGTGGGCCGCATCGACATGATCGAGAACCGCCTGGTGGGCATCAAGTCGCACGAGATCTACGAGGCGCCGGCTGCCACCATCCTCATCGAGGCTCATCGCTCGCTGGAGAGCCTGACCCTCACACGGGAAGTCCTCCACTTCAAGCCCATCCTCGAAGCGAAGTTCGCCGAGATGATCTACTACGGGCAGTGGTTCGAGCCGCTGCGGGAAGCCCTGCAGGCGGCCATGGCCAAGTTGAACGAGACGGTGACCGGTACGGTCCGCGTCAAGCTTTACCGTGGAATGGCCACGGTGGTGGGCAGGAAGTCCCCCAACTCCCTCTACGACTACGGCCTGGCCACCTACGACAAGGCCGACGTCTTTGACCACAAGGCCAGCGAGGGCTTTATCAACCTGTGGGGCCTGCCCATGAAGATCTGGGGCCAGATCAACCACTAAGAAAGTTGGGGTCAGACCCCTTCTCCACTTTCTCCCCCAGGGGCCGGCCAGCTCGAAGAAACGACAACGGAAGGACGAGGTGAAGTGTTATGAAACTGTGGGGTGGACGCTTCTCAAAAGATATGCACGAGGAGACGCTCTTCTTCACGCGCTCCCTTGACTACGACTGCCGCCTCTGGCCCTTCGACGTGGCGGTGACGCGCGCCCACGCCTCCGCTCTGGCCGGTTGCGGCGTGCTTTCCACGGAAGAACTCACCAAGGTCCTCAATGCCCTGGAAGCCGTAGAAGCAGAGCTTGAAAAAGAAACCTTCGTATTCCTGGAGACGGAAGAAGACATCCACACCGCGGTGGAGCGCGCCGTCATCGAAAAAGCCGGCGAGGCGGGCGCAAAGCTGCGCACTGCCCGTTCCCGCAACGACCAGGTCGCCGCCGACCTGCGCCTATATCTTAAAAAAGAAACCGCCTCCATCTCCCGCCTCCTCCTGGGTTTGTGCGAAGCCCTGGCCGGTCAGGCCGAGGACAACCTCGAGATCATCATGCCGGGCTTTACCCACCTCCAACCGGCCCAGCCGGTGCTCCTCTCCCACCACCTCCTGGCCTACATCGAGATGTTCAAGCGTGACCTGGACCGCTTGCGCGACGCATACCGCCGCATGGACGTCTCGCCCCTGGGAAGCGGGGCTCTGGCCGGCGTGACCTTTCCCCTTAACCGGGAGGCCATGGCCGAGGAGCTGGGCTTCGCGCGCATCAGCGCCAACTCCATGGACGCCGTGGCCGACCGCGACTTCGTGGCGGAGTTCGTCTTCGCCCTGGCTACCGCGGTGGTGCATGCCAGCCGCCTCTGTGAGGAAGTGGTGATCTGGTCCACCCCGCAGTTCGGCTTCGTTGAGCTGGACGACGCCTACGCCACGGGCTCCTCGCTCATGCCGCAGAAGAAGAACCCCGACATCGCCGAGCTGATGCGGGGCAAGGCCGCTCAGGCCATCGGGGTGCTCACGCAGGTCCTCACCCTCCTCAAGGGGCTGCCCCTCTCCTACAACCGCGACCTGCAGGAGGACAAGGCCACCATATTCCACCTCATCGACGACACCAGGCTCGGATTCCGCGCGCTGGCCGGCATGATCGCCACTCTGAGCTTCGACACCGCACGCCTGGAAGAAGAATCCAAGCGAGGCTTCCTCACCGCCACCGACCTGGCCGACTACCTGGTCCGTAAAGGGACACCTTTCCTCAAAGCACACGAGAGCGCCGGCCGGGCGGTACAGGCCTGCGCTGCCAGGGGCATCACCCTGGACCAGCTCAAACCGGAGGAGTTCGCCGGGATCGACCCGGACATCGGGCCGGACGTCTATGCCTGCATAACCCCGGAAGCGGCAGTCAACGCCCGGGAACTGCCCGGCGGTACGGCCCCTTCACGGGTAAAGCAATCCCTCGAGGCGGCGAAGCTCTGGCTAATGGAAGAAGGCGAGCACTGGCGCGATTGAGCCTGCGATGTAAATAAACAAATAAAGAAAGCAACCATCGACATCAGACCGGGAGGTTGATATATGGCAAGCGGCGGCATGTCCATCGGGCAGGTGAAGAAGCAGCTGAAGATACTGGCGAAGAGCAGGGACCAGTACACCATGTACATCGGCCAGCTGGCCTTCGAGGATTTTCGGAACGACAGGCTCCCCAATCAGTCCCTTCAGGAACCCTGTGCCACCCTGCAGGACATCTACGACCAGATGGGGCTGTGGGAGGAACAACTCGGCGTCCTCCAGAGCGTCAAGAACGCCAGGGTCGGCCAGATATGCCCCTATTGCCGCGCCCCCGTTCTGTCCGGGGCGGCCTTCTGCAATTCCTGCGGCAAGTCCATCGCCCCTACGCTTTCACCTGATGTGGAGGAAACCGGAAGCGGGGACAACAAGACTGCCGTCGCCTGTCCGGTCTGCGCTTCCCCCGCCCTGGAAGACGCGAGTTTCTGCCCGGCCTGCGGATGGAGGCTGGTGGAGGAGAGGGATGGAGAAGAAGAACAGCCCGCCAGCGGGCAGACCCAGGAGCAAAGCGGCGAATAAGCCCAAGGATGGGATCCGGGGCGATCCCGGACCACCGGACATCTATGGCCTGGTACAGGCCTTCGAGGAGCTGGCCGACCTCTCCGAGATCAAGGGCGAGGTGCGCTTCAAAGTCGTAGCCTATCATCGCGCCGCGGAAACCGTCCGTGAACTCGGCCCCGAGGTGCTCGAGAAGAAAAGTCTGGCCGAGCTGAAAAGTATTCCCGGCATCGGCGAGGGCATCGCCAGAAAGATCCTCGAGTTCAAGGAGACCGGCAACATCACCAGGCTGGAGGAACTGAGAGAAGAGATCCCCCCGGACCTCATCTCCCTCTTGCAAGTCTCCAGCCTCGGTCCCAAGCGGGCCCGCCTGGTCTATGAGGAGTTGGGCGTCCACTCCCTGGACGACTTGCGCGCCGCGGCCGAAGAGCACCGGCTGGCCGGACTGAAGGGGCTGGGGCCTAAGGCGGAGGAGAATATCCTCAAGGGCATCCTCGACCTTCAAGCCAACCCCGGCCGCATGCTCATCAACCAGGCCTGGGACCAGGCCGAGGCTATTATGGCGGCCATGCGCGAGGAATTACCTTCGCTGCGCGTGAGCAGCGCCGGCAGCCTGCGCCGCATGAAGGAGACCATCGGCGACATCGACATCCTGGCCTCCTCCGAGGATCCTGCCCGGGTGATGGAAGCCTTCTGCGGCCTGCCCCTGGTCGACCGGGTCATAGCCCGCGGCGGCACCAAGTCCTCCATCCTCACCCGTGAGCTGCTCCAGGTGGACCTGCGCGTGGTCGCCCCTGACGCCTGGGGGGCGGCCCTGCAGTACTTCACCGGTTCCAGGGAGCACAACGTGAGACTGAGGGACATGGCCAAGCGAAAAGGCCTCAAGGTCAACGAGTACGGCGTCTTCAGCACGGAAGGCAACGTCAGGATAGCGGGAGCCGATGAAGAAGAGGTATACGCCGCCCTGGGTATGGCGGTGCCTCCTCCGGAGATAAGGGAAGACCGGGGCGAGATCGACGCTGCCCTGGAAGGGCGACTGCCCGAACTGGTCGAACTGGCACGGATCAGGGGCGACCTTCACGTCCACACCCGTGACAGCGACGGGTTCCATACCCTGCTGGAGATGAGGGAAGCCGCGGCCGGTCTCGGCTATTCCTGGCTGGGCATCTGCAATCACGCCGCCAACCTGCCGGTGGCTCGCGGTATGAGCCGGGAGGCCCTTCTGGCCTTAGCCGACGAGATCGACGCACTCAATGCCGCCGGTGACTCACCTGTGACCCTGCTCAGCGGCTGTGAGCTGAACATCGACAACAACGGGGGGCTGGACTACGACGACGAGGTCCTGGCGCGCCTCGATTTCTGCATAGGGTCCATCCACGCCGGCTTCCGGCAGTCGCGCGAACAGATAACTCACCGCATCGTCACCGCCATGCACAACCCATTCGTCAAGATCATCGCCCATCCCACCGGCCGGCTGATCAGCAACCGTCCGCCTTATGAGGTAGACATGGAAGAAGTCACGGACGCGGCGGCGGAGACCGGGACCTTCCTCGAACTGAACGCCTTCCCTGACCGCCTCGACCTTAACGAGCACCATCTCAGGCAGGCCGCCGGCAAGGGGGTCGGCATAGCCATCAACTCCGACGCGCACCGCGGCGAGCACTTGAAATACATGTTCTTCGGTGTGGCCATGGCCAGGCGGGGGTGGCTCGGACCCGGCGATGTCCTCAATGTCCTGGGACTCGATGAACTCCGGCGCCGGCTTGCCGGGTATGCTGGTTGATGTCGCCCCTCCTCTATATAATGTATCTAACTCGGACGCAGTTGATTTGAGAGGAGCATTAAGCTGGAGACGGACAATCACCAGAACAATATGGAAAGCGACATGCCGGCCTCGCGCGGGGATGCAACCGGCCCGGACCCTTGGGACAGGGAGGATAGCATGGAGATCAGGCGAAATGCCATCGTGCCTCTGGGGTATGGCAAGTACTTCCGCTCCGATAAAATCGTGGGGCTTGAACCCATCGAGAAAGAACGCGGCCCGGCACGCCGCACCTATGTTTTTGTCGAAGGTCGGACTGAGCCCATGGTGGCGTCGCGCACCGAGGGCGCTATCCTCAAGGACCTGGTGGTATCCTCGGCGGAAGTGGAAGTCTCCATGCTCAAGGACTACGTCGAGCGGCTCCAGCACGACCTGGAAAAAGTAGGCCCGATCATGCGGCGCAGCATCAAGGAGGAGGCCGGGCTGGACATCGACGCCATCATCGAGCGGGGCAGGCGGATACTGTTATCAGAGGACGAACCCGCGTCGGCCCAGGACGTGCTTTTCTAGAGACAGCGAGGAGGTCATTGGTTATGAAGATAAAGGATATTTACAGTCTGGCCGTCAGGATGGGCATCGAAAAAGACCCGCGCGGCCACGCCGAGATCGAGCGCATTCTCAAGCGCAACCGCGAGAAGTATGAGAACATGCCGGAGAAAGAGAAAGAGTTCTTCGACGAGGAGACCCTCACCAACCCCTTCGCCGACACCCGCATACTGGCCGGCGAACCCGATACCGAGGTCCGCACCGTTCTTGCCGGTATCGACATGGAGGTCGGCGAGGTCCTGCTGGCCGACTGGCTGCGCAGCAAGGGCCGCCCCGTCGACCTGGTCATCAGCCACCATCCGGAAGGGAAGGCACTGGCCGCCCTGTCCGAGGTGATGTCGCTCCAGGCGGACTGGTGGCACAAGCACGGTGTCCCCATCAACATCGGAGACGCCCTGATCACCCAGCGCATGGGCGAGATCAGGAGAGGCTTCTCCCCGCAGAACCATGACCGGGCCCTGGATGTGGCCAAGCTGCTGGACATTCCCTTCATGTGCATCCACACACCCGCCGACAACCAGGTCAACGACTTCCTCACCGACTTCTTCAACCGTAAGAAGCCCCGCCTGGTGTGCGACGTAGTGGACCAGCTCCGTACCATACCCGAGTACCGGTCCGCGGCTTTGAATAAAACCGGGCCCATGATCATCGCAGGTTCCAGCGAGAACCGGGCCGGCAAGATCATGGTCGACATGACCGGAGGCACTGAAGGCCCCCTGGCCGTACTGGAGAAGCTTTCACAGGCGGGAGTGGGCACGGTGGTGTGCATGCACTACAGCGAGCGGCATCGGGAAGAGGCCGACAAGCACAATATCAACGTGGTCATAGCCGGCCACATCGTCTCCGACTCCCTGGGCTTGAACATCATCTTCGATGAACTGGAAAAGAAAAAAGTCGACATCATACCGGTATCGGGACTCATCAGGGTTTCCCGCGTCCCGTCCCGGAAGCCGGCCAAGCCCACCGGCAAAAAGTAAACAATAAGGATCGGGTGAGAATAAATGGAAGCATTCAAGTTGCTGGAACAGGGGGAAGTGCTACTAGCCGAGCAGCGTCTCGAGGAAGCCATCGAGCGCTTCCGGCGCTATCTCGACGATCAACCCGACGACCCTGAAGGCCATTATCAACTCGGGCTGGCGCTATTCGAGAAAGGCAACAACGATGAGGCCAAGCTGCGCTTCCAGCGTGTCATCGATCTGGAGCCTGATCAACCGCGGGGCTACGACGGCATGGCCCTGGTCCTGATGGATCGCGGGGAATACCAGGGCGCCCTCCAGTATTACCAGCGGGCCACCGAGCGCGACCCGGACAACGCCGACCTGTTCAACGAGATGGGCATCATCTACCAGGAACTGGGGGATGGGTCACAGGCTCTGGAGATGTACGAGAAGGCTCTTTCTATTGACCCGCACCTGGGGTATCCCTACTACAACAAGGCGCGCGTCCTCATGGACCTTGGGCGGTATGGGGAAGCCATCAGCTGGCTGGAGAAGTCGGTCAGCCTCTACAAGGCGGACGAGGAGAAGCTCCTGGATGTACTCTTCGAATTGGCGGCAGCCCACGAGGAACTCTCCGAGAACGAAGAAGCCTTACGGGTATACGGCGAGAGTCCTGCTGCTGGAGCTGGACAACCTGGAAGCCCTGGCCAGTATCGCCAACGTCTACATCGAGACAGGCGTGTTCGAACAGGCCATTCTCTACCTGGACCGCATCCTCGCCAGCGAGCCGAATAACGAATATGCGCTGCTGGAGAAGAGCTACGCCTGCGGCTGCCTGGGCGACATCACCATGGAGATGAACCTGCTTGACCAGTGTCTCCGCATCAACCCCGATAATAAGTACGCCATCTCCAACAAGGGTGCGCTGTGCATGGAGAAGGGCGAGCTGGAGCAGGCGGAGTTTCTTTTTCAGCGAGCTCTGGAAGTTGATGCCGATTACCCCTGGGCTTATTACAACCTGGGTTGCCTGCATGCCCTGCGTGAGGATAAGGAACTAGCCCTGGCCTACCTGGAAAAGGCACTGGGCATGGACCCCAGCCTGGTGGAAGACGCCACCTACGACAGCTGCCTCAAGGGGCTGAGCGCCGATCGTGACTTCCGGCGCCTGCTGGAGGATTACCTCAAAGAATAGGTGTCATTGCGACCTTGTCATTGCGAGGAGCGCAGCGACGAAGCAATCCTTACTTGATCAGGATGCTTTGCCGACGAGGATGTAGACGGTGCTGCCGGGGGTGATGGAAGATCCCGATCCCGGGTGCTGGTCTATCACGATACCCACATTCGCGGGATCGATCACGTAATTCACCGAAGGTTTGAAACCGGCGTTCTGGATAGCGTTGACCGCCGCCGTCTCACTCAAGCCGACCACTCCCGGTACCGAGCTCTGGGGCTTGGCCCCGTCACATATGACTATGGAGATGGTGGAGCCCGCGTCCGCCTGTGATCCGCCACTAGGGCTCTGGCTCTGCACCAGGCCGGCCGTGCCGGTACCGTATGCATGGGACTCCTGCACGTTGAACCCGGCAGCCTGCAACGTGGCGATAGCCGATGACGAACTCATGCCTACCACGCTGGGGACCGTGGCTTTCTGCGAAACGGGAGCCCCGGTGTGGACGTTGCAGTAGGTGGTGGGCTCGGTGCCCTTCTGGTAAACCCGCTTGACCTTGTTGGGGCAGTTGGCATTGGCCAGCAGGCCGGTCTCCGTACATATCTCTACCGTGACCAGGTTGTTGTCGTTCTCCCGGTCCTCCGTCGAAGTGGCGAAGGGGGTCTTGGGCACCTCTGCCAGCACCGGGGTCATGAAGGCCTTCCAGATCTGGGCGGGGAAGGTGCCGCCGTAAACGGTCGTACCGTGAACGCTGTGCATGGAGATAAGCCCCTCCGGATAACCCACCCAGACCGCGCACGAAAGATCGGGGGTATATCCGCAGAACCAGGCGTCGGCATAGTTGTCGGTGGTGCCGGTCTTGCCGGCCTGAGGCCGGCCGATCTGGGCGGTGCGGCCGGTGCCCGAACTGACCGCGGACTGGAGCACCTCGTTGACCTTGTTGGCCACGTCCTCGCGGATGACCCGTTTGGAGGCCGGGTAGTTCTCCAGCAGTACCTTGCCGTTGGCGTCGGTGACCTTGGTCACGCAGATGGGGGGGACACGGTTCCCGCCGGTAGCCAGGGTGCCGAAGGCCGAAGCCATCTCCAGGGGGTTGACCCCGTAGGTTAAAGCACCCAGAGCGATGGACGGGTTGGCCTCGAGGGGGCTGGTTATGCCCATCACCCGGGCGAATTCCACCACCCGCTGCGCTCCCACGTCGCGGATGAGCCGGGCGAATACAACGTTGACCGACCGGATGGTGGCTTCACGCAGGGTCAGGCTTCCGTGGCCCGAACCGTCACTGTTGCTCACCTTCCACTTCGTCCCGTCGGGGAATTCCAGCGTGGTGGGGCTGGAGTCGTAAGTCTTGCTCAGGGAGATGCCGTTGGAGAGGGCGGCGGTCAGCACGAAAACCTTGAAAGCCGAGCCCGGCTGCCTGCCGCCCTGGGCGGCGATGTTGTATTGCTGCTGGGTATAGTCCTTTCCGCCGACCATGGCTTTGATATATCCGGTGCCGGGCTCCACGGCACACAGGGCGGCCGTCGGGTCGCCCGGCTGGTTGAGGATGCTATCGATGGCGTTTTCCGCACAGGCCTGCGCGTTCAGGTCGATGGTGGTGTAGATGCGCAGGCCACCGCGGTAGATGATGTCCTCGGCAGTGTAGTTGTCGAATTTCTCCTTCAGCTCTTCGTTGGACTTGAGGTAGTTGATGACGTATTCCACGAAGTAGGGGGCGATGGCGGAGGGAGCCCCCTCTTCCACCGGCAGAACGTTGATGGGCTCCATCTTGGCCGCGGTGGCGATATCCTCGCTCACGTATCCCAGTTCCGCCATCTTGTCCAAAACGATGTTGCGGCGCTTGCGGGCGTTCTCCGGGTAGAAATAGGGAGAGTAGTAATTGGGGGCCTTGATGACACCGGCCAGCAGGGCAGCTTCCGCCAGGGTGACGTCCTGCGGAGACTTGCCGAAGAACACCTGGCAGGCCGTTTTGGCCCCGTAGCAGCCCTGGCCGAAATAGATGTCGTTCAGGTACAGCTCGAGTATCTTTACCTTTGAGTATTTCTTCTCCAGCTGGTTGGCGAGGCTGGCTTCCTGCACCTTGCGCCAGTAGGTGCGTTCCTGGCCGGTGAGGGTGTTCTTGACGTACTGCTGGGTGATGGTGGAAGCGCCCTGCACCACTTCCTGCCTGACCACATTGGTCCAGAAAGCGCGGGCGATGCCGTACCAGTCTACCCCGTGGTGCTGCCAGAAGCGCTGGTCCTCGATGGCGATCACGGCGTCCTGCAGGGTCTGCCCCACATCGTCTAAGGCTATGTTCTCCCGGTTCTGTTCGCCATGCAGCTCGGCGATCTCCGTACCGTCCGCGGCGTAGATCTTGGAGGTCTGGGCCAGCTGTTGCTCTTTCAGGTCCTCAAGGTGGGGGAGGCCGAAACCGGTGTAGAACCAAAGAAAGAACCCACCCACCATGAAGGTGACGCACAACGCGAAAATCAACAGTAAGCGCAGCAGGATCCTCATGAAGTCCTTCTCCCGGTATGACCGCTGAACACATTATAGCTTGTTATTAGACGCTCAATAAGTATTTCCTGTTTCTGGAATCACTTGAGTTTTCCAGAATACGCAGAATCGCAGAGGAAGCTGTTGCGGTCTCTGTGGACGCGGGACGCCAGCCTGCGGTATCCTTTCGGGGAAGAACAAGGAGGATTGAGATGCAGAAAGAACTGGCGCGCCAGCTCAAAATACTCATGTCCGGGACGGAGGAATTGCTTCCCGAGGGTGAACTGGAGAACAAGCTGCGCCGCAGCCTGGAGACCGGCAAACCCCTGAAGATCAAGTTCGGCGTGGACCCCACCCGCCCCGACCTCCACCTCGGACACGCCGTGCCCCTGCGCAAGCTCCGACAGTTCCAGGACCTGGGGCACCAGGTGGTCCTGCTAATCGGCGATTTCACCGCCCGCGTGGGGGACCCGTCGGAGCGGGACGTCACCCGCCCCCAATTGACCAAGGAGGAAGTGGAGGAGAATGCCC
>CAVXXD010000005.1:0-2500 GCA_963765625.1 uncultured bacterium | reverse complement strand
AGCGAAAGCGAGTCTTAATAGGGCGTTTAGTCACATGCCGTAGACCCGAAGCCGAGTGATCTATCCATGGGCAGGTTGAAGCGGGGGTAAGACCTCGTGGAGGACCGAACCCACTTCGGTTGAAAACGGAGGGGATGACCTGTGGATAGGGGTGAAAGGCCAATCAAACTCGGAGATAGCTGGTTCTCCCCGAAATAGCTTTAGGGCTAGCCTCGGGCGTTCATTTGTGGTGGTAGAGCACTGATTGGGCTAGGGGCCTTCACCGGTTACCGAACTCAGTCAAACTCCGAATGCCATAAATCTAGAGCCCGGGAGTCAGACTATGGGGGATAAGCTCCATGGTCGAGAGGGAAACAGCCCAGATCGCCAGCTAAGGTCCCTAAATACATGCTAAGTGGGAAAGGATGTGAGATAACACAGACAACCAGGATGTTGGCTCAGAAGCAGCCACCATTTAAAGAGTGCGTAATAGCTCACTGGTCAAGTTGTCTCGCGCCGAAAATGTAACGGGGCTCAAGCATGTTACCGAAGCTGCGGCATTGTGCCTTCGGGCACGATGGGTAGGGGAGCATTCTCTGGGGGGTGAAGTCGACCCGGAAGGGTTTACCGTAAGGTATTTATCGATGGACCGCAGAGAAGAGAGTATGCCGGCATGAGTAGCGAAAGACGGGTGAGAAACCCGTCCACCGAATACCTAAGGTTTCCTGGGGAAGGTTAATCCGCTCAGGGTTAGTCGGGACCTAAGGCGAGGCCGAAAGGCGTAGTCGATGGATAACCGGTTTATATTCCGGTACCACCTGTTTGCGTTTGAGCGATGGGGGGACGCGGTAGGATAAGCGAAGCGTGGCGTTGGTTGACCACGCGCAAGCACGTAGGGTGTCGCCCAGGCAAATCCGGGCGGCGTTAAGCCTGAGGTGTGATGCCGACCCGATTATAGGGGAAGTCGCAGAAGCCATGTCGCCGAGAAAATCCTCTAGCAAGCAAATAGGTGCCCGTACCCTAAACCGACACAGGTAGGTGAGTAGAGGATACTAAGGTGATCGAGTTAACCCTCGTTAAGGAACTCGGCAAAATGACCCCGTAACTTCGGGAGAAGGGGTGCCCCATTAGCGTGAAAGGACTTGCTCCTCTAGCGTGAAGGGGCCGCAGAGAATCGGCCCAAGCGACTGTTTACTAAAAACACAGGTCTCTGCTAAGTCGTAAGACGACGTATAGGGGCTGACGCCTGCCCGGTGCCGGAAGGTTAAGAGGAGGGGTTAGCGGCTGGTTCGCCAGCACGCGAAGCTTTGAACCTAAGCCCCGGTAAACGGCGGCCGTAACTATAACGGTCCTAAGGTAGCGAAATTCCTTGTCGGGTAAGTTCCGACCTGCACGAATGGCGTAACGACTTGGGCGCTGTCTCAACGAGGGACTCGGCGAAATTGCAATGCCGGTGAAGATGCCGGCTACCTGCAGAAAGACGGAAAGACCCCGTGAACCTTTACTGCAGCCTGATATTGGATTTTGGTTCATCATGTGTAGGATAGGTGGGAGGCTTTGAAGCGGTGACGCCAGTTGCCGTGGAGCCGTCCTTGAAATACCACTCTTGGTGTGCTGGGATTCTAACCCGCGACCGTGAATCCGGTCGGGGGACAGTGTCAGGTGGGCAGTTTGACTGGGGCGGTCGCCTCCAAAAAAGTAACGGAGGCGCCCAAAGGTTCCCTCAAGCTGGTCGGCAATCAGCTGTAGAGTGTAAGGGCACAAGGGAGCTTAACTGCGAGACATACAGGTCAAGCAGATACGAAAGTAGGGCCTAGTGATCCGGTGGCAGCACGTGGGAGCGCCGTCGCTCAACGGATAAAAGGTACTCCGGGGATAACAGGCTTATCTCCCCCAAGAGTCCACATCGACGGGGAGGTTTGGCACCTCGATGTCGGCTCATCGCATCCTGGGGCTGGAGTAGGTCCCAAGGGTTGGGCTGTTCGCCCATTAAAGCGGTACGCGAGCTGGGTTTAGAACGTCGTGAGACAGTTCGGTCCCTATCTTCTGCAGGCGTAGGAGAATTGAAGGAAGTTGCCCCTAGTACGAGAGGACCGGGGTGAACAGACCTCTGGTGTGCCAGTTGTTCTGCCAAGAGCATTGCTGGTTGGCTACGTCTGGAAGGGATAACCGCTGAAAGCATCTAAGCGGGAAGCCTGTCCTAAGAATAGTTCTCCCACCGGGTTAACCGGGTAAGGCCCCTTGTAGAACACAAGGTTGATAGGCCGGATGTGGAAGCGTAGCAATACGTGGAGCTGACCGGTACTAATTGGCCGAGGGCTTGACTATATACAAGAATACCTCAGGAGAGCACTGTGCAGTTTTGAAGGTACGGCTTCAAGACTAGATTTTGAAAACCAAGTTTTCGGTGGCCATGGCGGAGGGGATCACCCGTTCCCATTCCGAACACGGAAGTTAAGCCCTCCTGCGCCGATGGTACTGCTCGGGTAGCTGAGTGGGAGAGTAGGTCGCCGCCGAAATA
>CAVXXD010000004.1:0-70360 GCA_963765625.1 uncultured bacterium | reverse complement strand
GCTGGCCGGGCTGACCCATAAGCGGCGCCTTTCGGCCCTGGGGCCGGAAGCCTCCGCGAGCGGGCCGGTTTCGAGGTACGCGACGTACACCCGTCCCACTACGGGCGGATGTGCCCCATCGAGACGCCTGAAGGCCCCAACATCGGCCTGATCGGCTCACTGGCCACCTACGCCACGGTCAACGAATTCGGTTTCATCGAGACCCCCTACCGCAAGGTGAAAAAGGGCAAGGTCACCGACGAGATCCACTCCCTGACCGCCGGTGAGGAAGACAAATACATCATCGCCCAGGCCAATGCCAAGCTGGACAGCCGCGGCCGCTTCATCGACGCCGCGGTGCTCTGCCGCACTCGTGAGGGCAAGGTCAAGACGGTTTCCCCGGAGGAGATCGACTATATGGACGTTTCCCCCATCCAGCTGGTCTCGGTGGCCACAGGCGCTCATCCCCTTCCTGGAGCATGACGACGCCAACCGCGCCTTGATGGGCTCGAACATGCAGCGCCAGGCGGTGCCGCTGACCTCCACCCAGGCTCCCCTGGTGGGAACGGGCATGGAGTACCGCGCCGCCAAGGACACCGGCGAAGTCATCTGCGCCCGGGCGGCCGGAGAGGTCGCCTACAGTGGTGGAGCGAGTGCATAGAGATCACCCGGGCCGACAAGGACAAAACCGTGGACGTCTATAAACTGGCCAAGTTCCGCCGCTCCAACCAGGGCACCTGCATCAACCAGCGCCCCATCGTGGATACCGGCCAGCACGTCGAAGAAGGCCAGGTGGTGGCGGACGGTCCCTCCACCGACATGGGGGAGATGGCCCTGGGTAAAAACCTGCTGGTGGCTTTCATGCCCTGGAAGGGCTTCGACTACGAGGACGCCATCATCATCAGCGAGGACATCGTCTACGACGACCTTCTTTCCTCCATACACATAGAGGAACACGAGGTCGATGCCCGCGACACCAAGCTGGGGCCGGAGGACATCACCCGGGACATCCCCAACGTGGGCGAGGAGATATTGAAGGACCTGGACGAGGAGGGCATCATCCGCATCGGCGCCGAGGTCAAGCCCGGCGATTATCTGGTGGGCAAGGTCACCCCCAAGGGCGAGACCGAGCTCACGGCGGAGGAGAAGCTGCTCCGCGCCATCTTCGGGGAGAAAGCCCGCGAGGTCCGGGACACCTCCCTCAAGGTTCCCCACGGCGAGTCGGGCAAGGTCATCAACGTCAAGAAGTTTTCCCGCGAGGCCGGCGACGAGCTGCCCCCGGGAGTCAACCAGATGGTCCGGGTCTACGTGGCCCAGAAGCGCAAGATCTCCGAGGGAGACAAGCTGGCCGGGCGCCACGGCAACAAGGGAGTCATCTCCAAAATCCTTCCCATCGAGGATATGCCCTTCATGCCCGACGGCACCCCATAGATCGTACTGAATCCGCTGGGAGTGCCCTCGCGAATGAATATCGGCCAGGTTCTCGAGACCCATCTGGGCTGGGCGGCTCACTCTGGCTGGCCTGAAAAGGGCAAGAAGCAGCCGGAGGGCACGGTCTTGGTCGTGGCCACCCCCATCTTCGACGGAGCCCGCGAGATCGAGATCGAGGAGGCGCTGGTCGGAGCGGGGCTTCCCCCAGCGGCAAAACCACCCTCTTTGACGGCCGTTCGGGCCAGCCCTTCGACCACGACATCACGGTCGGCTACATCTACATCATGAAGCTGCTCCACCTGGTCGAGGACAAAATCCACGCCCGTTCCACCGGGCCCTACTCCCTGGTCACCCAGCAGCCCCTGGGCGGAAAGGCCCAGTTCGGCGGACAGCGATTCGGAGAGATGGAGGTCTGGGCGCTGAAGGCTTACGGCGCCGCCTTTCCTCCAGGAACTTCTCACCATCAAGTCCGACGATGTCCAGGCCGGATACAAGCATATACGAAGCCATTGTCAAGGGCGAGAACATCCCCGAAGCCCGGCATTCCCGAATGCTTCAACGTCCTCGTCAAAGAGCTGCAGTCCCTGGGATTGAACATCGAGGTCTCATCCGAGGACGGCGAGGAGATCGACATCGCCAAACGGACGAGGACATTTAGAGGACAGCCGAGGAACCGGCGAAAGACCTGCGATGGTCGAAACAATCGACTCAACTTCACGGTCGACCTAAGGCGAATCACAATAAGGGCGATAAAGCGGCAGAGGAGGTCATTACCATGAACGATGTTAACAACTTCGACGGACTGAAGATCCGCCTCGCCACTTCCGCCCAGAGACGCTCCTGGTCGAGGGGCGAAGTCAAAAAGCCGGAGACCATCAACTACCGGACTCTAAAGCCCGAAAAGAACGGGCTGTTCTGTGAACGATCTTCGGCCCCTCCAGGACTGGGAGTGCTACTGCGGCAAATACAAGCCCTGCGGTACAAGGGAATCACCTGCGAGAACTGCGGCGTGGAAGTCACCCGCTCCCACGTGCGCCGCGAGCATATAGGGCCACATCGAGCTGGCTGCGCCGGTCGCCCATATCTGGTACTTCAAGGGCGTGCCCACCCGCATGGGCTACCTGCTGGACATATCGCCCAAGGACCTGGAGAAGATCATCTATTTCGCTTCTTACATCGTCACCCACCTGGATGATGACAAGCGCCACCAGGACCTCTCCATGCTGGAGGAGGAACTGGCCGAGGAGATCACCGAGCGCGAAGCCGCCACCAAGGAGCGGCTCGCCATGCGCGAGGCGCTGGAGCACCCCGAGCCCGAGCCGGAGCCTGAGCCGGAGCCGGAGGTCGTCCTCAATGAGGACGGGGAAGAGATCCAGGTCCGCAAGCCCGTGATCGTCAAGACCCAGGCCCAGAAGGAGAAAGAGGTCAAGGATTACGAGGAGAGTTCCAAGCGCCAGATCGAGAACATCAAGCGCGTCTTCGAGGAGTTCAAAACCCTTTCCTACATGCAGCTGGTGCCGGACGAAGCCCTCTTCCGCGACATGCGCGACCGCTACGGCGACTACTTCCGCGGCGCCATGGGCGCCGAGGCCATCCGCGACCTGCTCTCCGGCATCGACCTGGAAGTCCTGGCGGAAGAGCTGCGTGACACTCTGAAAAACTCCAAGGGGCAGAAGCGCCAGAAGGCCATCAAGCGCCTGAAGGTAGATGCCTCCTTCCTGCAACAGCCATAACAAGCCCAAATGGATGATCTTGGATGTGATGCCCGTCATCCCGCCGGAACTGCGCCCCATGGTGCAGCTGGACGGCGGACGTTTTGCCACAGTCGGACCTGAACGACCTGTACCGCCGGGTCATCAACCGTAACAACCGCCTGAAGACGCTGCTGGAACTGGGTGCGCCGGATATCATTGTGCGCAATGAAAAACGCATGCTGCAGGAAGCGGTGGACGCTCTCATAGACAACGGCCGCCGCGGGCGCCCCGTTACCGGCCCCGGCAACCGCCCGCTCAAGTCCCTGTCCGACCTGCTACGCGGCAAGCAGGGCCGCTTCAGGCAGAACCTTCTGGGGAAGCGCGTTGACTACTCCGGCCGCAGTGTAATCGTCGTAGGCCCGAACTAAAACTGCATCAATGCGGTCTGCCCAAAGAGATGGCGCTGGAGCTATTCAAGCCTTTCGTGATGAAACGCCTTGTCAAGACGGACTATGCCCATAATGTCAAGAGCGCCAAGCGCATGGTAGAACGTGTACGAGCCGAGGTCTGGGACGTACTTGAGAGATGTCATCAAAGAGCACCCGGTGTTGCTGAACCGTGCGCCTACACTGCACCGCCTTGGTATCCAGGCATTCGAGCCGATCCTGGTTGAAGGCAAGCGCCTTAAACTCCATCCGCTGGTCTGCACAGCCTATAACGCGGACTTCGACGGCGACCAGATGGCGGTCCATGTGCCGCTGTCCGTGGAGGCGCAGGCGGAAGCGCGTTATCCTGATGCTGGCTGCCAACAACATTACTGAAACCGCCGACGGCATGCCCCATCACGCCCCACGCAGGATATGGTCATCGGTTGCCACTACCTGACCATTCACCAAGCCGGGCGAACGCGGCGAGGGCAAATTCTTCCCACTGAAGATGAAGCTATAATGGCGTATCAGTGCGGCGATTGGCGCTGCAGGCGCCGGTCAAGGTACGGATCAACGGAGTTGGGCCGATCCGGCCGGCGTATCGATTCCACCGTAGGACGGGTCATCTTCAACGATGCGCTTCCGGACGATTCACCGCTTATATCGACCGAAGTAGTGAGCGAGAAGAAGTTGTCAAAGAAGCTGGGCATCACTGTGGCACGATGCGCATTCGGTGCCAGATAAATGTCGGCAGAGGTGCTGGACGAGATCAAGAGCCTGGGTTTTCCATTATTCCACCCGCGGCGCCATCACCGTCTCGGTTCAGCGATATCATCGTACCGCCGGAAAAGGAGGAAATTCTCGGGCCAAAGAGGCTGAGCCATAAAATCGAAGGACAACACTACCGCCGCGGCTAAATCACCGAAGAGGAGCGCTACCAAGCAGTTATCAAAAGCTGGAACGAACCACCAACGAGGTGACCGCAGTCATGGGCGTCCTCGACCCATTCAACCCCATCTACATGATGGCCAACTCCGGCGCCCGCGGTACCACAAGCAGATCCGCCAGCTGGCCGGTATGCGCGGCCTGATGGCCAACCCGTCCGGCGAGATCCTCGAACTCCCCATCCGCTCGAACTTCCGCGAAGGCCTCACCGTCCTGGAGTTCTTCATCTCCTCCCACGGCAGCCCGCAAGGGTCTGGCCGATACCGCGCTGCGTACGGCGGACTCCGGCTACCTCACCCGCCGCCTGGTCGACGTAGCCCAGGATGTCATCGTCCGCGAGAACGACTGTGGAACCGATCGGCGGCATCCCCGTGCTCGGTCGTCAACGAAGCAAGGAGATAACCGACCGGAGGACCGGCCGCGCCGCTGCGCCGCTGGAAGCCGTGGTCCATCCCGAAACGGGCGAAATGCTAGTGGACAAGAACGAGATGATCGAAGAAGGCGATCGAGAAGCTCGTGCAAGGCAAGATCGATCAGGTCATGATGCGTTCGCTTGACCTGCGCAGCCAGCACGGCGTATGCGCGTCTGCTACGGCACGAACCTGGCCACCGGCAAGCTGGTGGAGATCGGCGAAGCGGTGGGCATCATCGCGGCACAGTCCATCGGCGAGCCTGGTACGCAGCTGACCATGCGTACATTCCATACCGGCGGTGTTGCGCCGGCGGAAGACATCACCCAGGGCCTCCCGCGCGTTGAGGAGCTGTTCGAGGCGCGCAAGCCCAAGGGCCTCGCCGTCATCGCCGAGATTCCGGCGTGAAACATCGAGGAACGAAAAGGCATACATCATCCTCGTCAACGACAACGAGGACGGCAGGAGAAGAGCTACCAGTCCCGCACCGCGCCAGCCTGAAGGTCACGGACGGCGACAGGTGGAAGCGCCGGCGACGAGCTCACCGAGGGTTCCATCAATCCCGCACGACATCCTGAACATCAAGGGCCCCCAGGAAGGTCCAGCAGTCTACCTGTCACCGAAGTCCAGAAAGTATACCAGGCCAGGGCGTGGACATCCCGGATAAACACATAGAGATCATCATCCGCCAGATGCTCAAGCGCGTCAAATCGAGGAGCAGGGCGACACCGGATCTGCTGCCGGGCGCAGCTGGCGGTCATATCTTCAACGACGGCAACGAAGAAGCGCGGCCTCAGGCGGCGAGCCTCGCCAGGCACGGCAGGTGCTCCTGGGCATCACCAAGGCTTCGCTGGCAACCGACTCGTTCCTCTCGGCCGCCTCCTTCCAGGAGACGACACGGGTGCTGACCGACGCCGCCATACCAAGGGATCGATCCGCTGCTCGGCCTGAAGGAGAACGTCATCATCGGCAAGCTGATCCCGGCCGGAACGGGCATGGGCCGTTACAAGAACATAAAGGTCAAGGCCAAGTATGCCGGCATCGAGCCTGCAGGAGGAACTGGACGCCATCCGCGCGGTGGGCGGCGGCGGGGAAGAGGAATTCTCCACCGAGGACCTGATGAAGGCCCTGATGCCCGACGGCCCCGTGGAGCAGCCCATCGACACCTGGAGATCCACCGGGTGCGCAACAACCTCAGGGCGGCGGGCATCGAGACGGTCGACCAGCTGGTCTCAAAGACCGGCCGGGAACTGGTGGCTCTGCCGCAACATCGGCGAAAAAGCTGGAAGAGATAGAAGAAAAGTTCTAGAGAAGGAGGGGCTCTCCCTGGAGACCGAGGACCTCTCCGACCTGGGAGAAGAAGCGGGATAACAGCAGGTCGCGTTGACATCGGAAGTAGCTGGTGATAAACTACTCAATCGTTGTCATAAAAAGAAATTAAAGAGGAGGAAGCGTTGCCAACCATAAACCAGCTGGTCAGAAAGGGCAGGACGGAGAAGCGCAAGCGGGACAAAACCCCGGCCTTGCAGGGTTCTCCCCAAAGGCGTGGTGTATGCACCCAGGTAAAGACGACCACACCCAAGAAGCCCAACTCGGCCCTGCGCAAGAGTCACCAGGGTGCGTCTGACCAATGGGATCGAGGTCACCGCTTACATTCCCGGCATCGGCCATAACCTCCAGGAGCACAGCATCGTGCTGGTCCGTGGCGGCCGAGTCAAGGACCTCCCGGGTGTGCGGTACAAGGTCATACGCTCGGCCTTGGACGCGGCGGGCGTCACCGGCGCAAAGGCGCGTTCCAAGTATGGGACCAAGAAATCTGCCGGTTAGGCAGCCGGCGCCAGCGGGTAATAAGGTACAGGAAAGAAGAGAGCTAGGAGCAGTAAGTGGCTAGAAAAGGACCTTCAACCAAGCGGGAGATCCAGCCCGACCCCGTATACAACAGCGTACTGGTCAACCAGATCGTCAACCGCATCCTGCTGCGGGGCGAGAAGGGCAAAGCCGAGAGGATCGTCTACGGTGCCCTCGAGATCATCGAGCAGAGGATCGGCGGCGACCCTATGGCGGTCATGCGCAAAGCAGTAGAGAACGTGCGCCCCATCCTCGAGGTCCGTTCCCGGCGTGTCGGAGGAGCCAGCTACCAGATCCCGGTCGAGGTCTCGTCCCGCCGGAGCAACACCCTGGCCATCCGCTGGATCGTGAATTACTCCCGTCAACGCAACGACAAAAGCATGGCCGAGCGTCTGGCCAACGAGCTGCTGGACGCCGCCAACTATACCGGACCATCCATAAAGAAGAAGGAGGATCTCCACAAGATGGCGGAGGCCAACAAGGCATTCGCTCATTACAGGTGGTAGACGCATACCGAATGAAAGCAACCATTGAAGCTAAACTGGAGAAAAAAGGGAAAATGCAGCCGAGGTTTCCTCTGGAGCGTACGCGTAACATAGGTATCATCTCGCACATCGATGCCGGGAAAACTACGACTTCCGAGCGCATACTGTTCTACACCGGGAAAACCTATAAAATCGGTGAGGTACACGACGGCTCGGCGGTGATGGACTGGATGATCCAGGAGCAGGAGCGCGGGATAACCATCACCAGCGCAGCCACTACCTGCTTCTGGGAGGATTATAAAATCAACATTATAGACACACCCGGGCACGTGGACTTCACGGTAGAGGTAGAACGCTCTTTGCGGGTCCTCGACGGCGCCATCGCCATATTCGATGCCGTGGCCGGGGTGGAGCCCCAGACCGAAACGGTCTGGCGGCAGGCCAACCATTACTCGGTACCGCGCATCTGCTTCGTCAACAAGATGGACCGCGTGGGTGCGGACTTCTTCAGTTGCCTGGATATGATAAAAAACAAGCTCGACGGCCATCCCCTGGCCGTCCAGATCCCGGTAGGAGCCGAGGACGGCTACACCGGACACGTCGACCTGGTGGAGATGAAGGCCATCCGCTACACCGACGAACTGGGGACGGAGTGGGAGGTAGAGGATATACCGGCCGAGCTTATGGAAACCGCCGATTTCTACCACCACACCATGCTGGAGACCTGCGCCAACTTCTCGGACGAGCTGATGGAGCAATACCTTGAAGGCGGCGAGATCAGCCCCGACCTCATCCGCCAGGCCATCCGTAACGGGACCCTGCAGGCTGAGATCACCCCGGTCTTCTGCGGGACTTCTTTCAAGAACAAGGGCGTGCAGCCCCTGCTGGACGCGGTCATCTCCTACCTGCCCGCACCCTGTGACGTCCTCCCCATCGAGGGGACCCGTCCCAAGGACGGCAGGGTGGAGAAGCGCCCCCCGTCCGACGAAGCCCCCTTCTGCGCCCTGGTATTTAAAATCATGACCGACCCCTACGTAGGCAAGCTGACCTACCTGCGGGTCTATTCAGGCATGCTCAAGGCGGGGTCTTCCGTGGTAAACGGTACTCGCCAGAAAAAGGAGCGCATCAACCGCTTTCTGCAGATGCACGCCAACTTCCGGGAGGAGCGGGACGCGGTTTACACCGGAGATATCGTCGCCGCCATCGGCCTGAAGGAGTGCTACACCGGAGATACCCTGTACATCGAGAACGCCCCGGTCCTGCTGGAATCGATGGCCTTCCCGGAGCCGGTCATCGCCATCGCCATCGAACCGAAAACCAAGGCCGACCAGGATAAACTGAACGATTCCCTGCGCAAGCTCTCGGAAGAAGACCCTACTTTCCGCGTCAAGCAGGACGCCGAGACGGGGCAGACGGTCATCTCCGGCATGGGCGAGCTCCACCTGGAGATAATCGTCGACCGCCTGGTGCGCGAGTTCGGAGTGGGCGCTTCCGTAGGCAAGCCGCAAGTCTCTTTCCGTGAGACCATCAAGGGTTCCGTGCACAAGGTGGAAGGGAAGTTCATCCGCCAGAGCGGCGGGCACGGGCAGTACGGCCACGTGGTCCTGGACGTGGAACCCGCGGAACGGGGAGAAGGCCTGGTATTCGTCAATAAAACCGTCGGCGGGGTAATCCCCAAGGAATTTATCAAACCGATCGAGAACGGCATCCGCGACGCCATGGAATACGGGGTGCTGTCGGGTTACGCCACGGTGGACGTCAAGGCCACCCTGATCCACGGCTCCTTCCACGAGGTGGACTCATCGGAGATGGCCTTCCGTATCGCCGCCTCCACCGCCCTGCAGGAAGCCCTCAGGCGGGCTCACCCCGTCCTGCTGGAGCCCATCATGCAGGTGCGCATCTCCTTGAACGAGGAGTACCTGGGAGAGGTGCTGGCGGACGTCAGCTCACGGCGCGGCAAGGTTGAAGGGATAGAGACGCTGGACAAGCGGCTCGACGTCCATGCCAAGATTCCCCTGGCTGAAATGTTCGGTTACGCCACCGACCTGCGGTCCGCGACCCAGGGAAGGGCGACTTACCATATGGAGTTCGCGAACTACAGCGAGATGCCGGCGCAGCTGGTGGCGGAGGTGATCAAACGGATAAAGGGTGAATACAATAAAGATATTATTTGGTGAGTCCGGGCAATATTCCTGCAAGAAATGTTAAAAAACATATTGCCTATATAAGACTCGGTAGTTAAAATAGTCGAGTTGTGTCTTTAAAAGAAAAGGACTGAAGAGAGAGGGATATCAAGGAGGGTCAAAATGGCCAAGAAGAAGTTCGAGAGGACCAAGACGCATGTGAACGTGGGCACCATCGGCCACGTCGACCACGGCAAAACCACGCTGACCTCGGCCATCACCATGTGCCTGGCCAACCAGCAGGGCCTGGACGTGGAGGTGCGGTCCTTCGACTCCATCGATAACGCTCCCGAGGAGCGCGAGCGCGGCATCACCATCGCCATCGCCCACGTGGAATACCAGACCGAAATCCGCCACTACGCCCACGTGGACTGCCCGGGCCACGCCGACTACATCAAGAACATGATCACCGGCGCCGCCCAGATGGACGGAGCCATCCTGGTGGTATCGGCGGCCGACGGCCCCATGCCCCAGACGCGTGAGCACATCCTCCTGGCCCGCCAGGTGGAAGTCCCGGCCATGGTGGTCTTCCTGAACAAAGTGGACCAGGTGGACGACCCCGAACTGCTGGAACTGGTGGAGATGGAAGTGCGCGAGCTCCTGACCCAGAACGAGTTCCCCGGCGACGACATCCCGGTGGTGGCCGGCTCGGCCCTCAAGGCCATGCAGTGCGGCTGCGGCAAGCGATGAATGCGAATCCTGCGGCTCCATCCTGGAGCTCATGGACGCCGTCGACTCCTACATCCCCACCCCCCAGCGCGAGATCGACAAGCCCTTCCTGATGAGCGTGGAGGACGTCTTCTCCATCACCGGCCGCGGCACCGTGGCCACCGGCCGTATCGAGCGCGGCGTGGTGGAGACCGGCAACGACGTGGAGATCGTGGGTATCCACGATACCAAGAAGACCGTGGTCACCGGGGTGGAGATGTTCCGCAAGATACTGGACCGCGGCGAGGCGGGCGACAACGTCGGCCTGCTTCTGCGCGGCATCGGGCGCAAGGAGATCGAGCGCGGCCAGGTAGTGGTCAAGCCCGGCTCCATCACCCCCCACACCCAGTTCAAGGCCCAGGTCTACATCCTTTCCCGCGAAGAGGGCGGCCGCCACACCCCCTTCTTCGCCGGTTACCGCCCCCAGTTCTACTTCCGCACCACCGACGTCACCGGTTCGTGCACCCTGCCCGAGGGCGTGGAGATGATCATGCCCGGCGACAACACCGAGATGGACGTGGAACTGCTGGTGCCTATCGCCATGGATGAGGGCCTGCGCTTCGCGGTGCGCGAGGGCGGCCGCACGGTAGGGGCCGGACGGGTCATCAAGGTCATCAAGTAAAGCCTGGCCGCCAGAACAAGCGGCTGGAAAAGAGGAGAGATGGCAAAGCAGAAGATCAGGATCAGATTGAAGGCCTACGATCACGAGATCATAGACCAGTCCGCGAAGAAGATCGTGGAGACGGCCAAGCGCACGGGGGCCACTATCAGCGGCCCGGTGCCCTTGCCCACCGACCGGCACCTCTATTGCGTGATCAGGTCGCCCCACGTCAACAAGGACTCGCGGGAGCATTTCGAAATGAAGGTGCACAAGCGCCTCATTGACATCCTCGACCCCACGCCCAAGACGGTCGATTCGCTGATGCGGCTGGACCTGCCGGCGGGCGTGGACATCGAGATCAAGCTGTAACGGAGTAATAGAACCGGAGAACCTTATACCTTATGAGGTGTGAACGCTGATGAAGAATTTGATAGGAAGAAAGTTGGGAATGGGACAGATCTTCTCGGAGGAAGGGAAGGCGGTGCCGGTTACCATCATCGAAGCCGGGCCGTGCACGGTCACCCAGATCAAGACCCGCGAGAAGGAAGGCTACGACGCCGTCCAGCTGGGTTTCGAAGAAGTCCGGGAGGACCGCCTGAACATGCCCAAGAACGGCCACCTGAAAAGCAATGGGCTCAAGCCCTTGCGCCACCTTTCCGAGGTGCGCGTCGACGATCCCGGCAGCTTCGAACTGGGACAGGAGTTCAAGGTCGACATTTTCAGTGTCGGCGACAAGGCCGACATATCCGGCATCTCCAAGGGCAAAGGTTTCGCCGGAGTAATAAAACGCCACGGTTTCGCCGGCGGCCCGGCCTCACACGGAGCCCATTTCCATCGCGCGCCCGGGTCGGTAGGCCAATGTGCCACGCCCTCGAAGGTCTTCAAGGGCAAGAAGCTGCCGGGACGCATGGGACACGAGCAGGTAACCGTCCTCAACCTGGAGGTCGTGGACGTCAAGCCCGACCACAACCTGCTGCTGGTGAAAGGGGCTGTCCCTGGACCCCAGGGCGGTCTGATCCACATACGCGAAGCGATAAAGAGTACGGGCAAAAGTAAACGGCGCGCAGGAATCATCGAGATGTAGGCCCGGTGGGTCACACTCTACGAGAATGGAACGTGATACAGATGATCAACGTAGCGGTAAAGGACAGAGAAGGTAAGGAAGTCGGTAGCGTAGAACTCGCCGACTATTTCTTCTCGGCGCCGGTGAACGTCCCGGTGATGCACCTGGTGGTGCGGAGGCAGCTGGCCGCGGCCCGCTCCGGAACCGCCGCCACCAAGGAACGCAACCAGGTTTCCGGTGGAGGCGCTAAGCCCTGGAGGCAGAAGGGGACCGGCCGGGCCCGCGCGGGAAGCTCTCGCTCGCCGATATGGCGGGGAGGCGGAACCGTCTTCGGGCCTCATCCGCGCGACCATAAGTTCAAAGTCAACCGGAAGATGCGGCGGCTGGCCCTGCGCTCAGCCCTCAGCGTCCGGGCGGAGGAAGAGCGCATTCTGGTCCTGGAGGATTTCTCCATGGAGGCGCCCAAGACCCGTGAGATGGTCACCATCTTAGACGCTCTGGCCCTGGAAGCCGGAACCCTGATCGTTCTGCCCGAAGAGGACGAGAACATCATGAAGTCGGTACGGAACCTGCCGGTTGCGCTGGCCATCACCGTGGAGGAGCTGAACACCTACGACATACTCACCAGCGAGTGGGTGGTGTTCACGCGCAAAGCTCTGGACAAATTGCAGGAAGGTGTGGAAGATGAAAGACCCGCATGATATCATCATCCGGCCGGTGATCTCTGAGAAGAGCTACAGCCTCATCGACCAGAACAAGTATACCTTCATCGTCGACCCGCGCGCGGCCAAGACAGAGATCCGCCAGGCGGTGGAGCAGGTCTTCAATGTGCGCGTGACCGCGGTGAATACCATCAAGGTTCCGGGCAAGCCGAAGCGCCAGGGATGGTCGCAGTGGACATACCCCCGTGCGCAAGAAAGCGATAGTAACCTTGGCGGTGGGCGATACCATCGAGTTCTTCGAAGGACCGCTCGGTCCAACACGTAGGATAAGGAAAGGTACAGAAGCGATCATGGGTGTAAAGAAGTATAAGCCGACATCTCCGGGCCGTCGCCTGGCGTCCGTTTCGGACTTCGCCGATGTGACCTCCACCACGCCCGAGAAGTCCCTGCTCGCCCCCATTAACTATAAGGCCGGCAGGAACTCCCATGGGCACGTGACCACGCGTCACAAGGGCGGCCGGGTCAAGCGGCGTTATCGCATCATAGATTTCAAGCGGGACAAGGACGGCGTGCCGGCGAAGGTCGCTTCCATCGAGTACGACCCCAACCGCTCCGCCCGCATCGCCCTGCTGCACTATTTGGACGGGGAGAAGCGCTACATCATCTCCCCCTTGAAGCTGAAGGTCGGGGACAAGGTCATGTCGGGTCCGGAAGCCGACATCAAGCCCGGAAACGCCCTGCCCCTGCAGAACATCCCGGTTGGCACCATGGTCCATAACATCGAGCTCAAGCCCGGTACCGGCGCCAAACTGGTGCGCTCGGCCGGCGGATCGGCTCAGCTCATGGCCAAGGAGAACGGCTTCGCGCACATGCGGCTCCCCTCCACCGAGGTGCGCCTCATCGACCTGAAGTGCCGTGCCACCATCGGGCAGATCGGCAACGCGGAGCACGAACTGATCAGGGAAGGCAAGGCCGGCAAGGGCCGTTACAAGGGCCGCCGCCCCACCGTTCGAGGGGTGGTCATGAACCCGGTGGACCATCCGCACGGAGGGGGCGAAGGCAAGTCTTCCCAGGGACGGCACCCGGTCACTCCCTGGGGCAAGCCCACCCTGGGATATCGCACACGTGACAAGAACAAGGCCAGCAGCAAGTATATCGTCAGAAGAAGGAAGACTTAGCGCCGCGACCGGGCGCGCTCAGACCAGGAGGTTGCATTGGGAAGGTCTTTGAAGAAGGGTCCCTACGCGGAGGAGAAGCTACTCGCCAAGGTAGAGAAGATGAACGCCACTAACGAGAAGCGGGTCATCCGGACGTGGTCGCGCCGTTCCACCATCTTTCCGGAGATGGTAGGGCACACCATCGCCGTCCATGACGGCAAGCGGCATGTCCCGGTATTCATAACCGAGAGCATGGTCGGGCACAAGCTGGGAGAGTTCGCTCCCACCCGCCGCCGTACCAGGCATGGGCACGCCCACGAGCGCCCGACGCGCTTCAAGTGATGCGGGCCCCGAGAGCTTAGAACACAGGTGAAGGGAAATGGCAGATAAGAAGAACGATACGGAAAAGGTAGCGGTCAGGGCAACCGCCCGCTACATCAGGATCTCGCCTTACAAGGCCAGGAAGGTCATGGACCTCGTCCGGGGCAAGGACGTGGAGGAAGCCAAGCGCATCCTAACCTTCAGCCCCACACACGCCTCGCGCGTGATCGAGAAGGTCCTCGACTCGGCCGTCGCCAACGCCGAGAACAACAACGGCCTGCGGGCGGACGACCTGGTAGTGGATGGCGGCTGGGTCGACGAAGGACCGACGTTGAAGCGCTGGCAGCCCTGTTCGAGAGGACGAGCCACCCGCATCCGCAAGCGGACCAGCCATATCACCATCGTCCTGGGCGAAGGGGAGAAGAAAGAAGTCAGTCACGGCCGGAAGCGGCCGGGTCGGTCAAAAGTCGGGAAGAAAGGATGAAATAGGTGGGACAGAAAGTTCATCCCTACGGGTTCAGACTGGGAATCATCAACGACTGGAAGTCGCGCTGGTTCGCCACTAAGAACTACCCCGAACTGCTGCAGGAAGACATCAAGATACGCAGATACCTGGAACGCAGGATGAGGCACGCGGCCGTCTCCCAGGTGGAGATCGAGCGTACCGCCCAGCGGGTGAAGATTGATATCTGGACGGCTCGACCCGGCATAGTGATCGGTCGCCGCGGCAGCGAGGTCGACAAGGTCAAAGGCGATCTGGAGAAGATCACCGGCAAGCAGGTGCACGTCAACATCCAGGAGATACGCGAACCGGAGCTTGACGCCTTCCTGGTGGCCCAGAACATAGCCGAGCAACTGGAAGGGCGCGTTTCCTTCCGCCGGGCCATGAAGAAGTCGGTCCAGAACGCCATGCGGGCAGGGGCTAAGGGGATCAGGGTTTCCTGTTCCGGCCGCCTGGGCGGAGCCGAGATGGCCCGCACCGAATGGTACCGCGAGGGGCGCGTGCCCCTGCAGACGCTGCGTAGCGACATCGATTACGGCTACTGCGTCTCGCGCACCACTTTCGGGGTCATCGGAGTCAAGGTATGGATATATCGGGGAGACATCCTGACTCCCGAGCGCAGGTCACTGAGTAAGCCCTCCAGCGAGGAGGCGGAAGTGCGCGCGCCACGAGTTAAGATGGCCAAGACGGAGACGGCCGAGGCCGTCCCGGCGGTTGTGGAAGAGACTCCGGTGATGGAAGAAGCTTCGGTGATAGTGGAGACCGTCGTGGAAGTGGCCGAACCGGCCGTAGAGACTGCGACGGATGAGGCCGTGGTGGTGGGCGAGAGCCCGGAGCCTGAGGCGGAGACGCCGGCCGAAACCGCGGAGAAAGAGGAAGAGGAGGTTTAACGGCGCCATGTTGATGCCGAGGAAGATAAAACATCGTAAGGTTCAGCGGGGCCGGATGAAGGGCATCTCCAAGGGCGGGACCAAGGTCAATTTCGGCGAGTACGGCCTGCAGGCCCTGGAACCTTCCTGGATAACCAACCGACAGATAGAGGCTGCCCGTATCGCCATGACCAGGCACATGAAGAGAGGCGGTAAGGTGTGGATCAACATCTTCCCCGACAAGCCTATCAGCAAGAAGCCGGCCGAGACCCGCATGGGTAGCGGCAAGGGAGCTCCGGACAGGTGGGTGGCGGTTGTCAAGCCCGGCCGTGTGATGTTCGAGATCTCGGGCGTGTCCGAAACGGTGGCTAAAGAGGCGATGCGCCTGGCCGCCATGAAACTGCCCATCAAATGCAGGTTCGTCAAACGTGATTCCTGGGGTGGTGATTGAGGATGAAGGCAGAAGAACTGAGGCAGCTATCCGGCGAGGAACTGCTGGCGAAAATACGCGAAGGCAAGGAAGAGCTCTTCAATCTGCGTTTCCAGACGGCCACGGGCCAGCTGGATAATACCAGCCGCATCAAAGAGGTGAAGAAGGACATCGCCAGGGTCTTCACTGTTATTAAGGAGAGGGAGCTCGAGCATGAACAGGTCTGATGTTATGGTGACGGGAGGGATGTCTTAATATGACGACGACCAAGCAAAAGGCGTCCAGGAAGGTCATACAGGGCACCGTGGTGTCCAACGCCATGGACAAGACCGTTGTGGTGAAGGTGGAAACCCGCAAGCCACATCCGTTGTACAAGAAGATCGTGACCAGTACCAAGAAATATAAGGCGCACGACGAGAATAACGCCTGTGCGGTGGGGGACATTGTCCGGATCGAAGAGACCCGCCCGCTTTCCAAGTCTAAAAACTGGAGGCTGGTGGAGATCGTGGAGAAGGCCAAGTAGGCCCGCCGGCTGAAGCGGCTGGAGGAAGAAAATGGTTCAGGTAGAGTCGAGGCTAAGGGTAGCGGACAACACCGGTGCAAAAGAGATACTTCTCATCAGGATCATGGGAGGGTCACGCCGGCGCTATGCCTACGTGGGAGATATCGTTGTGGCTACGGTCAAGGAAGCTATTCCCGGGGGCGCCGTGAAGAAGGGCGACATCGTCAAGGCGGTGGTTGTCCGCACTAAAAAGGAACGGCGCCGTCCGGATGGGACTTACATCAAGTTCGACGAGAACGCGGCTGTACTCATCAACGAGCAATTGAACCCGCGCGGAACCCGCATCTTCGGGCCGGTGGCCCGCGAACTGCGCGACCGCAAGTTCATGAAGATCGTCTCCCTCGCCCCAGAGGTCCTGTGAGACGTAAGGAGAGAAGAGAGAAATGGGCGGTATGAAGATCAAGAAGGGTGACAAGGTAGAGGTCCTGACCGGTAAATACCGGGGCCAGCAGGGCAGGATCCTCAAGGCCTTCCCGCAGGACGAAAAGGTCATCGTGGAAGGCGTGAACATGATCAAGCGCCATACGCGTCCCTCGCAGGAGAATCCCCAGGGCGGCATTATACACCGGGAAGCCCGCATCAATGCGTCCAACGTCGGGGTCGTCTGCGGCGGATGCGGCAAGGTGGTCCGGGTCGCCTACAATGTGGACGATTCCGGGGTCAAGAAGCGGATCTGCCGCAAATGCGGCGTCGAGATGGACTAGGACGCAGGAACAATAGAGTCGGGAGAAGATGAGGAAGATGACACCGAGGCTCAAGGAGAGATATCGTACGGAACTCCTGCCCGCCCTGAGGCAGGAAGGGGGATACCGTAACGACATGGAAGTCCCCCGCCTGGAGAAGATCATAGTGAACATGGGAGTGGGCATGGGAGCGCACGACCCCAAAGCCATCGACGCGGCCATGGTCGACCTGGGCATCATAACCGGCCAGAAGGCCAAACTGTGCCGGGCCAAGAAATCCATCGCCGGATTCAAGCTGCGCGAAGGGATGTCGGTGGGTTGCAAAGTGACGCTGCGTGGAGACCGCATGTATGAGTTTTTTGACCGCCTGCTTTCGCTGACCATCCCACGGGTCCGTGACTTCCGGGGGCTCAACCCCAACTCCTTCGACGGGCGCGGAAACTACAGCTTCGGCCTGGACGAGCAGCTGGTCTTCCCGGAGATCGACTACGACAAGATAGACAAGATCCGGGGCATGGATATAGCCATCGTGACCACGGCCAGGACCGACGACGAGGCATTGGCCTTGCTCAAGAAGTTCGGCATGCCCTTTAAGGAGAAATAGGAGGAGGGTATGGCAAAGAAATCGATGATCGCCAAGCAGGCCAGGCCGTCAAAGCACGGCACGCAGGCCTACAACCGGTGTAACCGCTGCGGGAGGCCGCGTGGCTACTTCCGCGATTTCGGTCTGTGCCGGATATGCCTCAGGGAGATGGCCCACCGCGGCGAGATCCCCGGGGTCAGGAAAGCAAGCTGGTAGGGGGTAACGGTTACATGACCATGACTGATCCGATTGCAGATATGTTGACCAGGATAAGGAACGCCAACTCCGCGCACCATGAGGAGCTGGAGATGCCCTATTCGAAGGCCAAAGAGGAGATAGCCAAGATACTGGAATCTGAAGGCTATATCAAGAGCTACGAGGTAGTGCAGAGCGAGGTCTTCAATCATCTGAAGATCGTACTGAAGTACGGCCCCAACAAGGAGCACGTCATCAGCGGCATAAAGCGCATTTCCAAACCGGGATCGCGCATCTACTCCAAGAGCGCCGACTTACCGCGTGTGCTGGGTGGCATGGGAATCGCCATCGTCTCCACCTCCAAGGGCATCATCACTGACCGGGACTGCCGGAAGATGAACCTTGGTGGAGAGGTGATAGCTTACGTCTGGTAGGGGATAAAAGCCCCTGTAATAGATTTATCGGGAGGAGAAGATGTCCAGAATCGGAAGGATGCCCGTGCAGATACCGGCGGGCTGCGAGATAAATATCGAGGACCGTCTGGTCACGGTGACCGGGCCCAAGGGTACCCTCAACACTACGGTGCCGGCGGAAATGGTACTGGAGATCGAGGGTGACGTCCTGACCGTCAAGCGCCCTTCCGATTCCCGGGACCACCGCTCTCTGCACGGACTGACCCGCACCCTGGTGGCCAACATGGTCGAAGGCGTGAGCCAGGGATTCCAGCGAAACCTGGAGATCCACGGGGTCGGTTACCGCGCCAACCTGCAGGGTGACAACCTGGAGTTGGCCCTGGGCTTCTCTCACCCGGTGGTCATAAAGCCGCCGGAGGGGGTCAGCTTCGAGCTGGTGACACCCACCCGTATACGTGTCCATGGCATCGACAAACAGAAAGTCGGCCAGGTAGCAGCGAACATCCGTGCCCTGCGCAAGCCCGATCCCTACAAGGGCAAGGGTATCCGGTACGCCGGAGAGCACGTGCGCAGGAAAGCCGGCAAGAGCACCGGTTAAAGGACGATGGAGTTGATTTGACATGAACCATACCAGTTACAAGCAGCAGCTGAAGAACCGCCGTCAGAAGCGCGTACGCAAGAAGGTCTCGGGGACCGTGGCGCGCCCCCGCCTCTCGGTGTTCCGCAGCAACCGCCACATCTACGCTCAGGTGATAGACGACACCTCGGGCAAGACTCTCGCCGCGGCCTCCACCATGGAAAAGGAGCTCAGCCTGGAGGGCAAGAAGAAGGCGGAGCAGGCCCAGGAAGTAGGCAAGCTCATCGCGGCACGGGCCCGCGAAGCGGGGATCGAGACGGTGGTCTTCGACCGTGGCGGCAATCTCTTTCATGGCCGGGTCAAGGCCCTGGCGGACGGTGCGCGCGAAGCGGGACTACGCTTCTAGGCTTCTAGAATAGATAATAGTTTTTACATAGTGTAAGGATATGTGGAGGTGAGTATGAACAAGATCGATCCTACCGGCCTGGAGCTGGAGGAGCGTGTGGTTGAAATCAACCGGGTGGCCAAGGTCGTGAAGGGCGGGCGCCGCTTCAGCTTTACCGCACTGGTGGTTGTGGGAGACGGTGCCGGCCTGGTCGGTTACGGTTACGGCAAGGCGCGGGAAGTCCCGGCAGCCATACAGAAAGGGGCCGAAAAAGCCAGGCGCAGCCTGTACAAGGTGCCCACCCAGGGGACGACCCTGCCCCACCTGGTGGAGGGAAAGTACGAGTCCTCCCGGGTTCTCCTCAAACCGGCGCGAGAGGGAACCGGCGTCATCGCCGGCGGTCCGGTGCGCGCGGTGCTGGAACTCGCCGGCATCCAGGACATACTTACCAAGTCCTATGGCTCACGCAACCCCATCAACGTCGTCAAGGCCACTTTCGACGGCCTGCAGTCGTTGAAGCGGCGGGAGGAAGTTGCCCGCCTGCGCGGAGTCAGCATGGAACACCTGAAGGAGTAGACCAGTGGCGATGTTGAAGATAACGCAAGTAAAGAGCCTGATAGGCAGGCCCCCCAAGCAGAGGGGAACAGTGCGGGCTCTGGGCCTCAAGCGCATCAATCACAGCGTGATCAAGGAAGACCGCCCGGAGATCGTGGGCATGACAGTGAAAGTGCGCCACCTGGTAAAGGTGGAGGTGCTCGAGGAGCCCGCCAAGAAAGGGACACGCAAGGCGGCCAAGGCTGCGAGCACCGTGGAAAAGATAGAGGGTGAGGCCTGATGACATTTCAGATACAGGACCTGAAGCCGGCCCCGGGGTCGACCCAGAAGCGTAAGCGGGTCGGGCGCGGCCGCTCTTCCGGACACGGTAAGACTTGCGGGCGCGGCACCAAGGGTGAGAAGGCCCGCAGCAAGATCAGGCCCGGCTTCGAGGGCGGTCAGATGCCCCTGCAGCGGCGCCTGCCCAAATTGAAGGGATTCACTCCCCGCAACAAGCGTGAGTTCCAGCTGGTCAACGTGGAAAAACTCAATATCTTCGCCGAAGGCGAGCATGTGACCCCGGAGGTCCTGCAGGCCCGTGGTCTGGTCAAGGATATGTACAAGGACATCAAAATCCTGGGGTCGGGCGAGCTGGAGCGTAAGCTCACGGTCAAAGCCCACGCCTTTACCGCGGGCGCGGTGACCAAAATCGAGGCCCGCGGGGGGAGCGTAGAGGTGGTATAGCCTTGCTGAAAGCTTTCCGGAACATCTTCGCCATACCCGACCTGAGGCACAAGCTCGCCTTCACCGGGCTGATCCTGCTCCTCTACCGCCTGGGAAGCGCTATCCCGGCGCCCGGCGTCAACCTTGACGCCCTCAAGGAGTACATCGGCCAGGGCGGCGTTTTCGGTCTGCTCAACCTCTTCTCCGGCGGGGCGCTGGAAAGGCTGGCCATCTTCGGCCTGGGGATCATGCCCTACATCACCGCATCCATCATCATGGAGCTTCTTATCTCGGTCATCCCCAAGTTGAAGGAGTGGCGCGAGGAGGGGGAAGCGGGGCGGAAGAAGATCACCCAGATAACCCGCTACACCACCCTGGCCCTGGCCACCATGCAGGCCGTCGGGTTGATCTGGTCCTTCTCTCAGGCGCGTGAGATCGGAAGCCAGAATTATATCAAGATCATCGAGTTCACCTGGATCAAAGGGGCCGTCATCCTTCTCACCATGGTGGCGGGAATGGCCCTGCTGATGTGGTTCGGCGAGCTCATCACCGAACGGGGCATCGGCAACGGCATGTCCCTGCTCATCTTTACGGCCATCATCGCCCGAATGCCCTCAGAGGGCAGGGTGCTCATCGACAACGCCACGGCCAGCCACAACGTACCCCTGGTGGTTATCGTCGCCATCATGGTGGCCATGGCCTTCGGGGTGGTCCTGGGGGTGGTCTATCTCGACCAGGGCGAGAGGCGCATTCCCGTACAGTACGCCAAGCAGGTGCGGGGACGGCGCATGACCATGGGCGGCTCCACCTACATCCCCTTGAAGATCAACACCTCCGGCGTGGTCCCCATCATCTTCGCCTCCTCGGTCATCTACTTTCCGGCCATGATCGCCCAGTTCATCCCGGCCTTCAAGACTTTCGCCGAACGGATCTCCACCGGCTGGCCCTACTTCGTCGTCTATCCTCTGCTCATCGTCTTCTTCGCCTACTTCTACACCTACATCGTCTTCGACCCCTTCACCCAGGCGGAAAACCTCAAGAAATACGGCGCTTTCGTGCCCGGCATCCGGCCGGGGCCACCGACAGCCAGCTACATAGCCAAGGTACTCAACCGCATCAATCTGCCCGGCTCATTGGCCCTGGCAGGCATAGCCATCCTGCCCATGGTGCTCTTTTACATCTTCCGTACGGGAACGAGAGAGATACCTTTCGCGGGGGCGTCGGTCATGATCATCGTGGGTGTAGCCCTGGAGACCATGAAGCAGATCGAATCCCAGTTGCAGATGCGTCACTACGAGGGATTCCTGAAATAAGAGAAGAGGTAGCCGAATGAACGTGATCATGTTGGGACCGCCTGGCGCCGGAAAGGGAACGCAGGCCGTCAGGATGGCCGAGATGTATTCGCTTCCCCACATCTCCACCGGGGACATCTTCCGGGAGAACGTCAAGTCGGGGACGGAGCTAGGCCGTAAAGCCAAGGAATACATGGACCGGGGAGACCTGGTGCCCGACCAGCTGGTCATAGATATCGTGGCCGACCGCCTGACCAAGGCTGATTGTGAAAAGGGGTTTATCCTCGACGGGTTCCCCCGCACAGTCGCTCAGGCGGATGCCCTGAGAGAGATCCTGGCCGGCCCGGGCCGGAGCATCGATCACGTGGTCAACGTGGATGTGCCGGACGAAGCCCTGATCAAGCGCATCTCCGGCCGACGGGTCTGCCGGGAATGCGGCGCCATCTACAACGTCAATTTCGATGCCGAGCCGGTAGGGGATGCTTGCCGGGGATGCAGCGGAGAGATCTACCAGAGGGATGACGACATGGAGGAGACGGTCCGCAACCGCTTGCGTGAATACGCCGCGAAAACGGAGCCTCTCATCGACTACTACCGCAAGGACGGACTGCTGAGGGATGTCGACGGGGACGCTCCCATGGCGGAGGTGCTCGAATCCATCAAGGCGATCCTGGGTTGAAAAGTGAATAGAGCGGAAACCGTATGATCGTCATCAGGTCAGAGGAGGAGATCAGGAAGATGCGCGAGGCCGGGCGCATCGTAGCGGGTGTCCTCGATCTGATGGAGGGGAGCATCGCTCCCGGAGTCAGTACCGGCCACCTGGACAAGCTGGCGGACGATTTCATCCGGAGCAAGGGCGGCATACCGTCCTTCCTGGGATACCAGGGTTTTCCCAGGTCCATCTGTACCTCCGTCAACGAGGTGGTGGTGCACGGCATACCGGGAGAGAACGTACTGGCCGAAGGGGACATCGTCGGCATCGACGTGGGGGTCGTATTAAACGGCTATCATGCCGACGCCGCGCGGACTTATGCCGTGGGCGAAAAGATCGACCCGGAAGCCCTCCGACTGATGGAGGTCACCCACCGCTCGCTGGAGAAAGGCATCTTCGAGTGCCGGGCGGGGAACTTCCTGGGGGATATCTCCCACGCCATACAGGCCGAAGTGGAGGGGGCCGGGTTTTCGGTGGTCATACAGTTCGTGGGACACGGTATCGGGCAGAACATGCATGAAGAGCCGCAGATCCCGAACTATGGCCCGCCGCGCCGGGGGCCGAAGCTGACCCAGGGAATGGTATTTGCCCTGGAGCCCATGGTCAACCAGGGCGGTTTCGAAGTTGAAGTGCTGGATGACGGTTGGACGGTCAGGACAGAAGACGGCAAACTATCCGCCCACTACGAGCACACTGTGGTGGTCATGGACGGTGAGCCAATGATTCTGACGGTTGATTGAGAACTGAAAGAACTGAATATAGACTCGAGCAGCAGATTTTGGTAGTATTAAATTTCTGGTGTTATCCGGAAGTTATTGAGCTTTAGTGCTCTTGAAGGAGAAAACCGGTTTGTCCAATAAAGAGGATACCATCGAGGTAGAAGGGACGGTCCTGGAGCCGCTGCCCAACGCCATGTTCCGCGTGGAGTTGGACAACGGGCACAAGGTTCTCGCTCATATCTCGGGGAAGATGAGGATGCATTACATCAAAATTCTTCCCGGAGACAAGGTGATCGTGGAACTATCGCCCTACGACCTCAACCGCGGCCGCATCATTTACCGCTACAAGTAGGCGGGAAAAAGGGCGCGGAGAGAGATAGCGATATAAGGGAGACTGAGATGAAGGTTAGAGCGTCAGTAAAAAAGATGTGCGAGAAGTGCAAGATCATCCGCAGGCACGGTCGCGTGCTGGTGATCTGTGAGAACCCTCGCCATAAGCAGCGCCAGGGTTAAACAGCGTCAAGGAGGTAAGAGGATTTGGCCAGAATAGCAGGAGTTGATCTTCCCCGGGATAAGCATGCGGACATCTCCCTCACTTATATATTCGGCATCGGCCGGACCCGGGCGCGACAGGCCCTCAGCGCCTGCCAGATAAATCCGGAGACGCGGGTGCGGGACCTTACCGAGGAGGAAGTTGTGCGCCTGAGGGAATACATCGACCAGAACCTCAAGGTGGAGGGGGACCTGCGCCGGGAAGTAGCGCAGAACATCAAGCGCAAGATGGAGATCGGCTGTTATCAGGGCCTGCGTCACCGCGTGGGATTGCCCGTGCGGGGTCAGCGTACTCATACCAACGCCCGCACGCGCAAAGGTCCGCGTAAAACGGTCGGCGTGAAACGGAAGAAGTAACCTGCGCCGCACGGGCGTGAAAGATACGACTCAGGAGGAGAAGAGTGGCGAAACCAAAGGCTAGGACCAGGGTAAGAAAGCGGGAAAAGAAGAACATCCTGCACGGCGAGGCTCATATCAAGTCCACGTTCAACAACACTATCATAACGATCACCGACAAAACGGGTGCTACCATCGTGTGGGCCAGCTCGGGAACGGTGGGCCTGAAGGGTTCGCGCAAGAGCACTCCATACGCAGCGACTCTAGCGGCGGAGAACGTGGCCAAGAAGGCCCAGGAGCATGGGATGAAGAGGGTCGACGTCTTCGTCAAGGGGCCGGGATCGGGCCGGGAGACGGCTATCCGGACCCTGCAGGCCCACGGCCTGGAGGTAGTGAGCATCACCGACGTGACGCCCCAGGCCCACAACGGCTGCCGTCCTCCCAAGCGGAGAAGGGTGTAGGTGAGCCGGCATGGGAAGAGATATTAATCCCGCATGCAAGAAGTGCCGGCGTGAGCGGCAGAAACTTTTCCTCAAGGGCCCCCGTTGCGAAACGGACAAGTGCGCCATCGAGCGTCGCCCCTATCCCCCCGGTGAACACGGCCGGGGACGCATCAAGGAGACGGAATACCTGCTCCAGTTGAGGGAGAAGCAAAAGGCCAAGAGGATCTACGGCGTCCTGGAAAAACAATTCCGTAACTACTATTCACTGGCGGCGCGACAGAAGGGCATTACGGGTGAGAACCTCCTGCGCCTGCTGGAGAGCCGCATGGACAATGTCATCTATCGTGGCGGCATGGCTGCGTCGCGCAAACAGGGCAGGCAGGTTGTTCGCCACGGGCACGTCACCCTCAACGGAAAAAAGGCCAGCATCCCCTCCATGCGTGTCAAAGAAGGAGACGTTATCGAGATCAAAGCCGCCAGCAAGGAATCCGCGGTCATTCTGAACGCCGTGAAACTGGCAGAGGGAAGGCACCTGGTGAACTGGCTGAAGGTAGACCCCGAGGCCCGGCGCATCACCGTGGCGACCCTGCCCACGCGGGAGGAGATCGACATACCGGTGAAGGAATCACTAATCGTCGAGCTCTATTCCAAGTAACTGTCTGATAAAGAAAACCATAGGAGGGATATTCATTGGTCTTGGAGATGCAGAAACCAAAGATCGCTGTGGAGGAACTGGAGGAGAACTTCGGTCGCTTTACGGTAGAGCCGCTGGAGCGAGGATGGGGTTATACCTTGGGGAATTCCATGCGCCGTATCCTGCTCTCCTCTATCCCGGGAGCGGCAGTCAACGCATTACTCATCGATGGGGTGATGCACGAGTTCTCGACCATGACCGGGGTTAAAGAAGACACTATCGAGATTACCCTCAACATCAAAGGTCTGATCCTCAGTATGGCGGAGGACGGCCCGGTGTCCCTGTACATCGACGCTAAAGGCCCCAGGACCGTGACCGGCGCCGACATCGAAGCGCCCAGCGGAGTTGAGGTCCTCAACCCCGAGCTGAAGATCGCCACCCTCAACAAGGAAGGCAAGCTGAAGGTGGAGATGATCGCGGCTCGCGGACGTGGATACGTGCCGGTGGAGAGAAGTAAGCGGGATCGGGAAGCCGTTGGGACCATCCCCCTGGACGCCATGTACTCGCCCATCACCCGGGTCGCCTTCAAGGTGACCAACTGCCGGGTCGGACAGCGTACCGACTACGACAAGCTGATCCTGGACGTCTATACCGACGGGAGCATCAAGCCGGACGATGCCCTGTCCATGGCGGCCAAGGTGCTCAACGAGCACATCAACCTCTTCTCATCCCTCTCGGCCGACCTGGAGGTCAAGCCCTTCCTGGAGGCGGAAGCCGGGCCCATGGGGGCTATGCTGGAGAGGTCCATCGACGAACTGGAACTGCCGGTGCGCGCCCTTAACTGCCTGCACCGCGAGCAGATCCGCACGGTGGGAGAATTGATTGAACGGACCGAGGACGACCTGCTGGCCATGCGCAACTTCGGCTCCCGTTCCATCGAGGAGGTCAAGGAGCGCCTTGCCCTCGAGGGTCTGGAACTCAAGAAAAGCGAATAGAATCAGGGAGTGAAAAAGAATGCCGCAACCGAAAAAAGGATACAGGCTTGGAGGAAACGCGTCTCACCAGAAGGCGATACTGGCCAACCTGTCCCGGGCTCTGATTGAGCACGAGAAGATACGCACTACCCAGACCAAGGCCAAGGAAGTCCAGCCTCTCGCGGAGAAGCTGATAACCCTGGCCAAGGACGGCGATCTGCATGCCCGCCGCCGGGCCCTGCGTGTGATTGAGGACAAAGCAGTCATCCACAAGCTCTTCGAGGAGATCGGGCCGCGCTACGCGGACCGGCAGGGCGGGTACACCCGCATCGTCAAACTCGGGCCGCGCCTCGGGGACGCCGCGCCCATGGCTATCATAGAGCTCGTCTGAAACTCAACTGGACTGAGAAGGGCGGATTCCACATCCGCCCTTCTTTTATTGCGCAAATTGGGGTCAGACCCCTTCTTGATTTTCTCCCCGCCGCGACCGGGGCGAGCTCCTCTTCATTAAGCCGGGGGCCCCTCGGTACGGCCTGGCACGCCAAAGAGCGGGCTTCGTTCTGAAGCTGGTAGTTTTGAGAATTCTATCGAGCATGGTTGGCGAGATGACCTACCGAGGAGCCCCCGGCCTGTTGGGGAGTACGCGTGGGGTCGAGGTAGTTCAGGTGGGATAGGTGATCCGCTCGAGCACCAGGCCGTGGGGCGGCAGGGCCGGGGCGCAGAGGGCGTTGTCCCTGGCCTCCATCACGTCCTTGAGGTAGGGGATGGTCCAGCGGCCACGGCCCACCTCCAGCAGGCCACCGCAGAGCATGCGCATCATCATGTAAGCAAAGGCGTTGGCCACTACACGAATGATGATCACCTCGCTGGTCCAGCGGACGCAGGAGGCTTCCAGCACTTCCCGCGTATACGATCGCCCTTCTTCTATGCGGCAGAAGGAGGAGAAGTCGTGAGTACCCAGGATGGCCCGGCAGGCCCGGTCGATCACCTCGACATCAAGGGCTTGCGGGTAATGAAAGAAATACTTGCGGCCGAGGGCCGGCCGGTAGGGTGTGTTGATGATGTAGTAGCAGTACTCCCGCTTGACAGCGTCGTAGCGGGCGTTGAAATCGTCGGGTACAGCTTCCGAGTTCTTGATGATAATGTCGGCCGGCAGGCGACCGTTGAGCGCGGCCGGCAGGCGCCCGATGGGCACACGCGTGGAAGCCTTGAAATTCACCACTTGACCTCGGGCGTGCACGCCGGCATCGGTACGGCCGGCACCATATATCGGTGATTCCAGAAAGACCACCTGGCGCACTGCTTCCTCCAGCCGGCCCTGGATGGTAGGGACGTCCGGCTGCCGCTGGAAGCCGAAGTACTCGCTGCCGTCATATTCGATGGTGAGTTTGATGTTAGCCATGGGGTTACCATAGTATAAACTCCATTCAACCGCAATCGGGGCGAGCTCCTCTTTTGTAAGCCGGGGGTCCTTCGGTACGGCCTAGCATGCCAGAGGGCGGGCTTCGTTATAAAGCTGGTTGTTCGAGGTTTCTATCGAGCACGGCTGGCAAGATGGCCTACCGAACAACCCCCGGCCTGTTGGGGAGCTCGCGCGGGGTTAGGGTGTGCAAATATGGGATAATTATTCCCGTAAGGGGAACAGGCACGATGGAGGTGGCGAGGCATGGGATTCGCGTGGGTGCTCATAGTGGCGATGATCGCTGAGGCAATAATGCTGATATGGTTGAGGACGGTCATGCGCAACGGGAACCGGGATTTCGAGGAATATCTGGAGATGATCGATGGAACGGGGGAGGAGCTCCCGAAAGTCGCGGGCAGCAGGTACTCTGAATTCCTCGAACGTAAGCAAGTAACGACCAGGAAGGAACTTCATAAACTCCTGGAAGAAGAAAATGTCGGGGAGTGGAGTCCATACAGCCTGGCGAATGTCATAAGGATAGTCATGCTGGTCTGTTCGGTAATTGCTTCACTCTTGTTCATCGCAATACTGATTGCCCATCCTGAATTCACGGAAGCCCATGTAGCAATCATGTTTACAGCCTACACGGGGTGGTTTGTCTTTGCTCTATACTCAGGCATAATCCGGGTGGACAAGGAGCGGTCGGGGATTGCGGTGAGGGCGCTGATGAGGGCGGGGAGGATAGGGTTTTCCGCGCTCGACCTTCCTCAATGACGGGTCGCCGTCAGTTGCTGTCGTAGGCTTCGTTGTAGCCCTTCTTGTAGCCGTCTTTGTAGCCTTTGTCCCATTCGTCGTTGCCGATGAGGTCTCTTGCGTAAGGTTCGGTATCCTTGCTGTACCCGGCTTTCTTGTCGGCTTTTCCATTGACCCGGCCTTGTGAGAGCCCGGCCTTGAACCCGGTTTCGTAGTCGGTAGATACCTCATAGTCGTCCGGCGCGAGTTTGTCTTCATCTACGTCCGAGAGGTCTACACCGATCTCGGCGGTCAAGGCACCCTCGGAAAACCCCGTGAAGTAGCCTTGTTGGAAACCTTCAAAATAGCCCATGTTGTACGAAGCGGAGCCCCGATCGACATCCGTCAGGGAGAAGTCGTAGTAGTCCCCCTCCAGGCCTTCCTTCTTTCCTTCGTTGTAGCCGGAGTCAAAGCCGCCGCGGTAGCCGTTGAGATATTCCTGGTCATCGGGGAACCGTGGATTGAAGCCGGGCTCCTTCCCCGATGCTTTCAGTTTCGCGATGTATGCCGTGTTCTTTTCAACACTTCCGCCCATTTTGCTTTCGTGCCATTGGGCTTCTCCCGAGCATCCAGCTAAGAGTATGACGAACAACAGCAACGCGAGGACAGCGATAATCGCCTTATTCATCCACAATCACCCCCTGGCAACTCTCCTTAAATTATTGTATCACCATGGCTTGTGCTATCATGTTGCGCATGGAAATAAACCAGGGCATCTTCAAGGCTTACGATATCCGGGGCATCTACCCGGAGGAGATCGACGAAGAAGTCGCCGGCCGTATCGGGCGGGCCTTCGTGGCCTTCCTGGGCGAGCCGAAAATCGTGGTCGGCCGGGACATGCGCCTCTCCTCCCCCGCTTTGAGCGCCGCTTTCATCGAAGGGGCTCGGAAGCAGGGGGCGGACGTGGTGGACATCGGCCTCTGCTCCACCGATACCATCTATTTCGCGTCCGGCGCCCTGGACCTGCCGGGGGCTATGTTTACCGCCTCCCACAACCCCAAGGAATACAACGGCCTGAAGATCTGCCGGCGCAAGGCCGCCCCCATCAGCGAGGACACCGGCATCGCCGATATCCGCGATCTGGTGGTGAAGGGCGAATTCCCGGCGGCGGCGCGTTACGGCGACCTGGAGGAGCGGGACATGCTCGACGACTACGTGCGCCACGTCATGAGCTTCGTTGATGTCGGGAAGATCAAGCCCCTGAAGATCGTGGTCGATGCCGGCAACGGCATGGCCGGCATGCTCGTCCCCGCCCTCTTCTCGAAACTTCCCGTAGAGCTGGTGCCCTACTGTTTCGAGCTGGATGGCAGCTTTCCCCATCACCAGCCCAGCCCCATCGAGCCCCAGAACATCAAACTGCTGCAGGACTGGGTGCTGGAGAACCGGGCCGACCTGGGCATGGCCTTCGACGGCGACGCCGACCGGGTCTTCCTGGTGGACGACCGGGGCGAGCCGGTGAGCGCCTCCCTGACTACGGCCATGGTGGCCAAGCGCATCCTCGAGACCCATCCCGGCGAGAAGGTCATCTACAACGCCGTCAATTCCTGGATCGTGCCCGAGACCATCCGCCAGTACGGCGGCACTCCCATCCGCGAGCGGGTGGGGCACTCCTTCATCAAGCAGACCATGGCGGAGACGGGAGCCATCTTTGGCGGTGAGCACTCCGGCCACTATTACTTCCGCGACAATTACCGGGCCGACTCCGGTCTGATCGCGGCCATGTTCGTCCTGGAGACCATCTCACTGGAGGACAAGCCTCTATCGGAAGTGGTCAGGCCCTTCAAAAAATACTTCGACTCGGGCGAGATCAACAGCCGGGTGGAGGACATCCCCGCCAAACTGGAACAGATCGTCGCGGCTTACTCCGACGCCGGCATCGACAAAAAGGACGGCCTGAGCGTGGAGTATTCCGACTGGTGGTTCAACGTCCGCCCCTCCAACACCGAACCCCTGCTGCGCCTCAACCTCGAGGCCGCTACGCGGGAACTGATGGAAGCCAAACGGGACGAAGTACTCGCCCTCATCCGCTCCTGAACCCAATAACCCCCCACCGCCTCCCGTCGATGTTTCGATACCGGCGCCAGAGGGGAGAAATTGAGCAAGACAGGTCCCTGAGGTCAGGAGGTAAGATAGTGAGAAGAATTCTGATTCTGACGGCTGTCGTGGTGATGATATCGGGAACGCTGCTGGCTGGATGCGGGAGCAGCGAGACGCAGGAAACGGCTACGTCCGGCCAGTCCCAGCAATCCGGCCAGGCAGGGCAGGGTGCCGCGGGCAAGGTGTTCACGGCGCAGGAACTTTCGCAATTCGATGGAGCGGACGGCCGCCCTGCCTACGTCGCGGTAGACGGCGTTGTCTACGATGTTTCCGGCAGCTCGATGTGGCCGCAGGGCTCTCACTCTTCCTGCCCGGGCTCGGTGGCAGGCCGTGACTTGTCCGAGGTGATGAAGACGGCGCCAGCCCGAATGCGCGACAACCTCAAGCGGTTTCCCGTGGTCGGGACGTTACAGTAAGCCCCGCATGATATGGGCGGGATGAAGGGCACCACCAGGCTTATCACGCAAGCCGTAACAATCGCACTGGCGCTGGCCGCGCTGGCTGTACCACCGCTGGTCCTGGCCTTCTCGGGCACAGCGTCTGTCTCCACCGACTGGACGGCCTTGCGCCTTCTGGCTCTATCTGCCCTGACCTTGCTCTTTTTCAACGTGCTCACCGGTGCCGCCCGGCCCCTCTTCAACCGCGTCTTCCCGCCGCGCGACGTCTATGTCGCCCACAATTTCATCGGGCTGGCTGCTTTCCTGCTGGCGCTGGCCCACGGCATGCTGGTGCTGATTTTCAGGCTCGATTTTTACCAGGGTCAGGCCGGTTACCTGATCCTGGGCCCGGTAGCCCTTGCTATCGCCGCCGTCGCAGTCGGCGCGGCCCTGGCCCGGCGTCACTTCAAGCGCGCCTGGCGATGGCTGCATCGCCTGAATTACCCGCTGTTCATCATCGCGCTGATCCACGCCTGGTTTATCGGTTTCGACCTCAAGTACAGCCAGGGCAGGCTGTTCATGCAGCTGGTCGCGTCGGCCTACGCCGTTATCGCAGCGGCTGCCATGGTGTACCGGGTGAGCTTCGAGGTCGGGCTGGCCCGGAAAAGAAGGGCGCGTGCCAAGTCGCCTCAGGGTTGATACGGGCCGGCCGCGGCCGACTGCACGATGAGCTCGCGGACCATTTCTTCCAGGGTCGGCGCGGCGGCGCGCGCGGCATCCAGCACGTCGGTGTGCCCCAGGGGTTGCGGCTTGACCATGTCCCAGATGTTGGTTATGCAGCTGAAGGCGATGACCTGCATCCCCAGCCAGCGGGCGAAGATGGCTTCCGGCACCAGGCTCATGCTCACCGCGTCGCCTCCCGCCAGGCGGAAGAAACGTAGCTCGGCTCCGGTTTCGTAGCAAGGTCCGGTCACCGCCACCAGGACGCCTTCGGCTACGCGCGCGCCACGTATCTTGGCGATGGACATGGCCAGGTTCCCCAGCCCGGTGTCGTAGACTTCCGAGAGGTCCAGGAAGCGGTCTCCCTGCCCCGGCGGCAGGGAGAGAATGGGGTTGCCCCCCATCATGTTGATATGGTCCCGGACCAGCATGAGGTCACCCTGCTCGAAAACGGGGTTGAGGGCTCCCGCCGCGTTGACCAGGACGACTCGCTCTACGCCCAGTTCGCGCAGGACGCGCAGGTAGAAGGTGACGGTGTTGAAATCGAGGCACTCGTAGAAATGAACACGCCCCCTTTGCACCAGGACCGGCTGTCCCGCGATGGTGCCTGCCTGCAGGCTTCCGCGGTGTCCGGGCACGGTGGGGCAGGTGAAGTGCGGAAGTTTCGCAAAGTCCCATTCCTGGACGGGTGAGCCGGGATCGAAGTAATCAGGTTCCTGCAGGCCGCTGCCTAACACCAACGCCCAGGAGGGAGCGGTTCCTACCTTCAGGGCAGCGGCGGCCTCAGTGGCCATACCGTCCCAGTCCGCATTACCCATCACTTCTCCGTTCCGCGGCCACTCAGTCCCAGATGCAGGTGGAATCTTCCTTGAAGTCCGCCATGCGGTTCTTGAGCTGGGTTATGACTTCGACCGGAGACGGGTCGCGCTGATTGAGGAGGGCCAGGTACAGGCTGACGAAATCACCCAGGAGCATGCAGGAAAGGAGCTTTTCAGTCCGTGTGGCACCGCTCACGTGGATGACGCTGACCCCGCCCACCTGGTCCTTGATCAACTCGGAGGTCGTACGGGCGCGGTGCACCACTCGCGGGTTGCTCTCCTCGTCCACCAGGAAGATGATCTCCACCATGCGGGAGAAATCATTCAGCTCCGCCCACCCCACGATCTCGTTGTGGTTCATCTCCGGGAGTACGTGGTGGAAGGCCGGCACCTTGGAGTTCTCGTTGATCTGGCATTTCCAGCGGTAGGCAGCCACCGACAGCATCCCTTCCATGCCGTAGATCACCGGTACCTTGCCTTGCAGCCGGTGTGCCAACTGCTTGGCGAAGTTGTCGATGGACGGGCTGAGGCGGCCCCACTTCATCGCTCTTGCCTCCAGGGCGGTGACGGCCTGGTTGAGGACGGGCGTGAAGTCGCGTACCAGGCCCATGGTCTCCAGGGTGATGGCAATGGGCACGGTCAGATAGGGCAGCGCGGCCCGGGGCTGCAGGCCGGACGGGACCTGGATGGTGGGCCAGTCGTAGCCGCGCGCCTTCTCCAGGAGTACGCCTCCTGAGGTCACCGCCACGATCTTGCAGCCGCGGTAGACGACGTCGTTCAGGCTGGCCAGTGTCTCTTCGGTGTTGCCCGAATAGCTTACGGCGAAGACCAGGGTTTTCTGGGAGTAATACTTGTTGGGACAGTAGCCGCGGTGCACCGTCACCGGGACACCCATGTTGTTCTCGAGAAGGGTTTTGGTGATGTCCCCGCCGATGGCCGAGCCTCCCATGCCCAGCACGACGACTTCGCTGACTTCGTCCTTCGAGTATGAACGGACGAGCTCCCTGGCCAGCTTCTCCGCTTCGCGGAACTGCCCGGGGCCCCTTTCGATCGCTTCGGTCATGCAGGATGGGTCCAGCCGGCCGTATATCCCTACATCATCCAGGTCTATAAGGTTATCCATGATGCAGCCTCCTCTCTGATTTCGCGTTAATATTAACACTTATACCACGCCGGTTTGCACCTTCCCTTCTTTTCTTGACTAGCGCAACCCTTTCATCTATTATTTATGTTTGTCGTGTTCAAGGCCCGCGGGCCGAAAAAGGAAGAACGAACGGTGAGGCAGATGAAGACATACACGGTCAAGGCCGGCGAGATCAAGCGTAAATGGTACATCATAGACGCCGAGGACCTGGTCCTGGGCAGGTTGGCCACGGAAGTGGCGACGATCCTCAAGGGTAAGAACAAACCCATCTATTCTACCCACATGGATGTCGGGGACAACGTCATCGTGGTGAACGCGGAGAAGGTCAAGCTTACCGGCAACAAACTGGACAACAAAATGTACTATCGTCACTCCGGATACCCGGGCGGCCTTAAAGAGACCCCCTACTCCGAACTTATGAAGAACAAGTCCGATTTCGTGGTCAAGAAAGCGGTAAGGGGAATGCTCCCCCACAATCGTCTTGGCCGGCAAATGCTCAAGAAGCTGCACGTCTACCGTGGGCCAAGCCATCCCCACCAGGCACAGCAGCCGGAGCAGCTGGAACTGGCGAACGCCAGGCGTTAGGAAAGGTGAGGTGGAGCATTGCCAGAGACCCTGGGATATGGGACCGGTAGAAGGAAGAAAGCCGTAGCCAAGGTAAGGTTGTACCCGGGTACCGGGGAGATCGTGGTCAACGGCAAACAACTGGAAGAATATTTCCCGCGTGCCACAACGCGCGTAGATATCCTCAGACCATTAGAAGTGACCGGGACCACCGGCCGCTATAGCATCGTGGCCAAGATCGAGGGTGGAGGCAACTCCGGACAGGGCGGAGCCCTGCGTCACGGCATAGCCCGGGCCTTGCTTGACTGCGACGATACCTTGCGTGGCGACTTGAAAAAGGCCGGCTTTCTCCGCCGCGATCCACGTATGGTCGAACGCAAGAAGTACGGGCTGAAAAAAGCCCGCAAGAAGCCCCAGTTCTCCAAGCGCTAGCATGCGTGTCCCCGGGGGCTCCTTCCCGGAGCTTATCATCCGGCTTGACCTGTTGCGTCACAACGCCGGAGCTTTGACGCGTGCCCTTAAGGAAAAAGCCATCGACACCTGGGGCGTGACCAAGGCCTGTCTCGGAGACGCGCACGTGGCCTCCGCCATGTTGGAGGGAGGCGTGAGCCTCCTGGCCGATTCCCGCCCGGAGAGCCTGCGCCGCCTACGCGCCGCCCACCCCACGGCCAGGCTGGCTATGCTGCGGCCAGCGACGGGGGTGGAACTGGCAGGGGCCTGGCGGGATGCGGATCTCTTCCTGGCGAGCAGCGAAGAGATCCTCGCCGACCTGGCCGGACTGGCCCGGGCCGGGGGAGGGGCCGCGCCGGTCGTCCTGATGCTGGAGACGGGGGGAGGCCGGGAAGGCATACCCCCGGAGCGCGCTCGTGAAGCCATGCGGAGTGCCGCGGAGAGCGGCTTCATCCAGCTGGTGGGGCTGGGCACCCATACTTCCTGCCGGGGAACCTCCCCCTCGCCGGCTTCGGCGGAGTGGCTGCTCGAACTGGCGGAAAAGGAGAAGGGCTGTTTCAAGGTCGACAAGCCAATCGTCTCAGCCGGCAATTCAGCCATGCTCCTGCCGGCACTCGGGGGAGAGCTGCCGGGTGGGATAAGCCTGCGAATCGGGGAGGCTCTGCTGCTGGGACGTGAGACCACGCATGGAGAGAAGCTCGAGGGCTTGAGGGATGACGTCTTCACCCTCTCAGCCGAGGTGGTGGAGTCCCGGGACCAGCGGGGCGGGGACGGACGGATCGAAAAGCGTATCCTGGTGGCCATGGGACATTCCGACCTGGGAGCGGGCAGCGCCTTTCCTCGCGAAGAAGGCCTGCGGGTGCTGGAATACTTCGGGGACCTGACTTTGCTGGCCGGAGAAAGCCCGTCCGGCGGGCCGCGCCGGGGTGAGGCCCTGGCCTTTTCCCTCGACTACCTTGGGGTGCTGGGGGCCATGGCGGGACCCTTTGTGAGCAGGGAATATCAATATGACGAGCCGGTTTGAAAGGCAAGGTGCCAGGGTGCTATATTCACCTTATGTTTTCGGGAATAAAAGGGATGTGAGCTAGATGACCCCAACCAGCAGGCTTTTCGGTACTGACGGCATCAGGGGCAGGGCCAACCGGGACCTGACCCCCGAACTCGCCTTCAAGGTGGGCTTTTCTGTTGTGGGCGTACTGGCACGCCACCGGGCCCGCCCCCGTATTCTCATCGGGCGGGACACGCGCATCTCCGGTGAGATGCTGGAATCCGCCATTAGCGCAGGGGTGGCCGCCGCCGGCGGCGACGCCGAGTTGCTGGGGGTCATGCCCACCGCGGCTATAGCCCTCCTCACCAGGGACGGAGATGCCGAGGCCGGCGTGGTCCTCTCGGCCAGCCACAACCCCATGGAGGACAACGGCATCAAGATATTCCATTCCAGCGGCAACAAGCTCCCCGATGCGGTGGAGGACGAGATCGAGGAAGCGGTTGTGAATTTCGACACCCGTGCCACCACCCGCCCCGAAGGACGGGACGTAGGCAGGGTTACCTGGCAGCCGGAGGCTCTGGACCGCTATATCCGGTACCTTCTGGACACCAACGGCGTGGACCTGACGGGAAAGCGCCTGGTGCTGGACTGCGCCAACGGCGCGGCCAGCGAAGCCGCACCCCGTATCTTCGAAGCCTGCGGCGCGCACGTGCGCACTTTCTTCAATCAGCCTGACGGCTACAACATCAACGAAGGCTGCGGCTCAACCCACCCGGAGCGCCTGGCCGAACTGGTCGTGAGCGAAGGGGCCGATCTGGGCCTGGCCTTTGACGGAGACGCCGACCGTCTCATCGCCGTGGACGAATGGGGCGGCCTGATCAATGGAGACGTGATCATGGCTGCCTGTGCCGGGCACATGGCCAGGAAGCACGAACTCAAAGAGAACTCCCTGGTGGCCACGGTCATGTCCAACAAGGGCTTCCATCAGGCCATGAAGGAGGCCGGCATCACCGTTAATATTGCTCCGGTGGGAGACCGCTACGTGTTGGAAGAGATGATCCGGCTCGGCCTGAACCTGGGCGGAGAGCAATCCGGGCACGTCATCTTCCTGGACCATTCACCAACCGGTGACGGGCTGCTGACCGCCCTGCGCTTCTGCGCTGCCTGGCGGGACGGGGGCGAGCGGGTCTCGGAGATAGCCGACAAGGTCCCGCAATTTCCACAGGTGCTGGTGAACGTGACCGTTTCCGACCGTGGAGGGCTGGAGCGCAGCGCCCTGCTCAAGGAACGGATCGCTCAGGTGGAGAAAGAACTGGGAGAGAACGGACGCGTGCTCGTCCGCCCTTCCGGAACGGAGCCTCTGGTCCGGGTGATGGTCGAAGCGCCCACGGAGCAGGAGGCGGAAGGAATCGCGCGGGAACTCGCGGCCGTCATAGTCAAGGAGATGGGTTGATAAGCTGCCGGCGCATCCGGCAGAAAGGTGACTGACAGATGTGCGGTATTGTCGGTTATATCGGGCCTAAGGCCAAAGGCGCGCTCCTCATGGAGGGGCTGCGCAGCCTCGAATATCGCGGGTACGATTCGGCCGGAATGTCGGTCTGGGAGGACTCCGGCATCCTCACTATCAAGAGCGAAGGCAACCTCGACCGTCTGGAGGAAGCACTGGGCGGGCGTTACATCGACGGCTGCATGGGCATCGGCCACACCAGGTGGGCTACCCACGGCCGGCCCTCGGAGGAGAACGCCCACCCCCACCTGGACTGCGGCGGCCGCATCGCCCTGGTGCACAACGGCATCTTGGAGAACTTCCAGGAACTGAAAGAGAAACTGATCGAGAAAGGCCACAGGTTCACTTCCGAGACCGACTCGGAAGTACTGGTCCATCTGATTGAGGAGAACCTGGACGGTAACGGCCTGGCCGACGCGGTGCGCAAGGCCCTGCGTCAGGTCCGGGGCGCCTATGCCGTCGCCTGCTTCTCGCTGGACGACCCCGGGATAATGGTGGGTGCCCGCATGGACAGCCCGCTGCTGGTGGGGCTGGGTGAGGGTGAAGTGTTCCTGGCGTCAGCCATACCGGCATTCCTGCAGCATACCCGGCGCGCTGTTCTTCTTAGAAACGGTGACGTCGTGGAGATCTCCGAAGACCGGTTTGAGATCACCGACCTGAATGGAGAGAGGCAGCCCCGTGAGCCCTTCACGGCCGATTACGACATCGACGCCGCCGAGAAGGGCGGCTACGACGACTTCATGCTCAAGGAGATCCATGAGCAGCCGGCCGCCTGGGCGGATACCCTATACGGCAACCCCTTCGACGCCGTACGGGGTTTCTTTCCCGGCCTTCTCCCCCCGGACCTCATCGACCCGCGGGGCCTGCAGCGTATCATCTTCATAGCTTGCGGCACTTCCTATCACGCCGCCTTGCTGGCCCGTTACGTCTTCGAGCGCTGGATGGACATCCCGGTGGAAGTGGACATCGCTTCGGAGTTCCGCTACCGGGAGCCCAAGCTGGACTCCAAGACCCTGGTGGTGGCCATCAGCCAGTCCGGCGAGACGGCCGACACCATGGCCGCCTTGCGGGGGGCGCTGGAGCGCAAGTCCCGCACCGTCTGCATCGTCAACACGGTGGGCAGCCAGATGGCCTCCGATGCCGACGCGGTCATACATACCCACGCGGGGCCGGAGATCGGCGTAGCCGCGACCAAGACCTTCATCGTCCAGATCGCCGCGGTCTACCTGCTGGGCCTGTACCTGGCTGGGCGGATGCGGTGCATGGAAAAGGCCGAGATCGCCCGGATCATGCAGGACCTCGAGACCGTTCCGGCTCTGCTGGAAAAAGTGCTTTCGAGCGAATCACTGGTGCAGGAATATGCCGAAGAATATTATCAGAGTGAAGATTTTCTTTTCCTCGGCCGCAACATAAACTACCCGGTGGCCATGGAAGGGGCTTTGAAACTGAAGGAGATCTCCTATATCCACGCGGAGGGCTATCCCGCCGGAGAGATGAAGCACGGCCCCATCGCCCTGCTCCATCCCGGTTTCCCGGTGGTGGCGCTGGCCCCACGTGACCAGGTCTACGAGAAGATGGTCGGCAACCTGGAGGAGATCCGGGCCCGCAGGGCTCCGTTGATGACGGTGGCGACCGAAGGGGACCGGGAAATCGCCTCCCACAGCGACCGGGTCATCTACGTGCCGGAGGCGGACCCCATCCTCAATCCCATCCTCATCACCCCGGTGCTGCAGATGCTGGCTTATCATATCGCCAGGAAGCGGGGGTGCAACGTGGACCAGCCGCGCAATCTGGCCAAGACGGTCACGGTCGAATAGGCCCGGGAAGAGGCACGGATCCAAACGGGGGCAGCATGGGACACTCGCATCGCGTAGGGGTGGATATCGTGGAGATAGGGCGCATCCGCGGGATCATGGAAAGGCACCCCGAATTCGCCCGGCGCGTCTTTACCCCGGGGGAGATCGGCTACTGCGAACGCTTCTCGGACCCGGCCCGCCACTTCGCGGCGCGCTTCGCGGCGAAGGAAGCGGCCTTTAAAGCTCTTTCCGGCCGGTCCCGGGTTCTGCGTTTTCTCGATTACGAGGTGGACACGGAGGGAGGCCGGCCGGCGCTGCGCATCACCGGGGGCACCGGGGAAGAAGTGCGTGGCCTGGGGATCGGGGAGATCTCCCTCAGCCTCTCCCACGAAAGGGAGTGCGCGGTGGCCATGGTCATGATCTCGTGTGAGGAGGAACAAGATTGAAGATACTGTGGCCCGGCGAGATGCAGGCGCTGGACGCACTGGCCATCGAGCGCGGGGCGGACCCGCTGCGGCTGATGGAGGAGGCCGGGCGGGCCACGGCGGCACAGGCCCGCGACATGCTCTCGAGTTGCCTGGAGAAAAGAGTGGTAATCGTCTCCGCCAAGGGTAAGAACGGCGGGGATGGCCTGGTTGCCGCGCGCTATCTGGCCGAGTGGGGCGCCAGGGTCGAGGTTTTTCTTCTGGACGAACCAGCCGGCCTCCATCCGGATGCCCGGGCCAACCTGGAGTGCCTGGTGGAATCCGGACAGGGCTGGAAGCCCTACGGCCTCGACGAACTGCAGCGGGCTATGATCCCGGCCGACCTGGTCATCGACGCCATCTTCGGCATCGGCTTCAGGGGAGTTGCCGGGGGGATATACGGCGAGTGCATCGAGGCGGTCAACAGCGCCGGCCGGCCGGTGCTGTCGGTGGACCTCCCGTCCGGTGTGGACGGCAGGACCGGCGGGGTTGACGGCCCGGCCATCCGGGCCGACCGGACGGTCACCTTCGCCTATCCCAAGACCGGCCTCTACCTTTATCCCGGAGCTGCCCTGGTCGGCGACCTGGTGGTAAGGGACATCGGTATCCCCGCTCCGCTGGTCGACCAAGCCGCGAGCAGCCGGATGGAGACCATCGACCGCTCCATAGAAAAAGAATACCCTGTCCGCAAGCCCGACGCCCACAAGGGGGAGTGCGGCAGGGTGCTGATCGTTGCGGGGTCGCCCGGCCTCACCGGCGCGGCCGCCCTGGCGGCGCGCGCGGTCCTGCGCAGCGGAGCCGGCGTGGTCACCCTGGGGGTGGCGGCCGGCCTGAATGACATATTTGAGATCAAGTTGACTGAAGCCATGACCCTGCCTCTCCCGGAAGACCCGCCGGGGCACTTGAGCGAAGCGGCTCTTGAACCCATCCTGGATGCCGCGGAGGGCTTCGATGCCCTGGCCGTAGGGCCCGGGTTGGGAAAGGAGGAAGGTTCCGCCCGGCTGGTGGAAGGGTTACTGGCCCGTTACAACGGTCCACTGCTGCTGGATGCCGACGGCCTCAACTGCATGGCCGGCCGGTCCGAGTGCCTGGCGGACCGTGAGGCCCCCCTGGTGATCACGCCACATCCGGGTGAGTTGAGCCGCCTGACCGGCCGGTCCACCCACGAGATCCAGGTGGACCGTATCGACGCCGCGGTGGGCGCAGCCGCCGATTTCGGTTGTGTGGTGGTATTGAAGGGGGCGCACACCGTGGTTGCGCACGAAAAAGGATGGGTGGGGATCAACACCTCCGGCCATCCGGGCATGGCTACCGCCGGCAGCGGTGACGTGCTGGCGGGGTGCATCGCCACCTTCCTCTCCCAGGGGCTTGAGCCCTACACCGCCGCGTGCTGCGGAGTATACCTCCATGGCAAGGCGGGGGAACTGGCCGCTCACATCTCGGGGGAGGTGGGCATGGTGGCGGGAGACATCCTCTCACACCTGCCCCTGGCAAGGTCGAGAGGAAACAGGTAACACGCAACACGAAAAGGGAGGAGATATGGCCGAAATAACCGCGAAGACCATCATGACCAGCGATATCGTCAGTGTTCGGACGGACACCCCGGTAACCGAGGTGGCCCGCCTGATGGCCGACAACCGCTTGCGCGCCGTTCCCGTCTTCGACGAACAGGATGTACTGGTAGGGGTGGTCTCGGAGGAAGACCTGGTACATCAGGACGCCCGTGTCCACTACCCCACTTTCTTCCATTTTCTGGAAGGATACATCATGCTGCCCGGCTCGCTGAAGAAGTTCGAGAGCGAACTTAAAAAAGCGGTGGGAGCGACGGCGGGGGAGGTCATGGACACCAGTTATCCCACCGCCAGCCCTGACAGCGACATCTCCGAGATAGCCACGAGCATGGTGGATAAGGACTATGAATACGTGCTGGTGGTCAGCGACGGGGCCCTGCAGGGCATCATCACCCGAGCCGACGTCGTCCGGGCCCTGGCACAAGGGGGGCCGGCGGATTGAGCCATCGCCCCACCCGCGCCGAAGTCTCCCTGCGGGCCATTGAAGACAACGTCCGGCTCTTCCGTTCGCGCCTGCGCCCCTCAACGGCGATCATGGCCGTGGTGAAATCGGACGCTTACGGACATGGCGACCTGGAAGTGGCCCGCGCGGCCCTGCAGGCCGGGGCTTCGCGCCTGGGCGTGGCCCTGGTGGAAGAGGCCGAGCGGTTGAGGGAAGCAGGGATCTCCGCACCCATCCAGCTCCTCTTCGAGCCGCCCCCCGCGGCAGCGGCCCGGGTGGTCGACCTGGAACTGACCCCCACCGTGTACTCCCGTGCCTGGGCATCGGAGCTGAGTTCAGCGGCGGTGTGCGCGGGGAGACAGGTCCCGGTCCATCTCAAGCTGGACACCGGTATGCACCGCGTGGGCATCGACCCTTCTTCATGTGTTGAAGAAGCCGGGTACATCGCCGCCCTTCCCTCCCTCGAGACGGAGGGGGTCTATACTCACTTCGCCCTGGCTTCAGAGCCGGGCAACCCTTTCAACCGGACCCAGATCGAGACTTTCCTCGAGGCGGTGGAGAGGCTGGAACGGGCCGGGCACGCCTTCGCCTGCAAGCACGCGGCTGCCAGCGGAGCCGCCCTCTCCATGCCCGAGGCGGAACTGGACATGGTCAGAATGGGCATCGCCATGTACGGCCTCTATCCCGGCCCGGGCTATGAGGGGATGGTGGCTCTCAATCCGGCTTTGCGCCTGACTACTTCCCTGGCCCACGTCTTCGGGGCGGCCGCTGGAGAAGGGGTCAGCTACGGCCTGAAATACAGGCTGGAGCGCGACGGCTGGATTGGCGTCATGCCCATCGGATACGGCGACGGGTTGACACGGCGCCTCTCTAACCGCATGTCCGTGCTCATCGGGGGGAAACGTTACCGCCAGGCGGGCACCATATGCATGGACATGGCCATGGTCGACCTGGGCGAGGATGCCCGCGAACCGGGCGAGGAGGTCATCCTGGTCGGGCGCTCGGGAGACGAGTCCATCGGCGTTGAGGAGATGGCCGCGCATGCCGATACCATAAACTATGAGATAGTCTGTGGACTGGGTAAGCGGGTCCGCCGGACCTACCATTGAATGCCTGGCCGGTGTGCGGGTGGGTATATAGAGTTGGAAAAAGGAGTGTCCGTTACTAAGGAGGAGCGTATGAAGATCTGCCCTTCATGCTACGCGGTCTGCGTCGACGAAAAATGGGCGTTTGACGAGAGCTTGAGGGAGAAGGGTATACGCAAGAAAGACTGGGAGAGATGCCTCTGCCCCGGGTGCGACCGGGTCGCACGGGGTAAGATCGACGGTGTGGTCCACTTGTCGGGCGGCTTCCTGGCCTCGCACAAGGAAGAGGCCAAGAACCTCATCCGCAGCGTGGCGGAGAAGAAACTCCTCAAGAACATCGCGGCCCGCATAGCCCACATCGAGGAGAAGGAAGACGAGATAATAATCGAGACCACCGACCAGACCCTGGCCGAACGCCTGGGAAAGGAATTTGAAAAGGCCTACCACGGCCAGTTGGAGATCAAGTGGCAGGAAGATTCCACGTTTGCCCGGGTCTACTGGCACCGAGACTGACAGGAAATGCGTAGCAGGAAGAGCCTTCGCGCAATCGCGATTATCGTAGCTTTCGCCGGAGTTCTGCTGGCGCAGGTCTATGGCTGCGGCAACTCCACCGACCGCTACGTGGAAAAGGTGCTCCAGAGGTGGCTGGTCATCGAGGAACGGTCCGAACTGCTGGTCGAAGGGCTGGCAGGCCTTACGCAAGAGGGGGGGGCGGAGAGGTTCTGGCTGCAGGCCGGGGACGTCCGCCAGGCGGCTGATTCCTTTCGGAGGGACCTGGACCGCAAGCTGCTGGTCCCGGAATACCAGGAGAAGTACAACAATCTTCTGGTCTCCTTTCTTTCGGGATTCTCCAGTTACATGAAAGGGTTGCAGGACTACCTGGATATGGCAGTTGGGGGAGAGGAGGAGGGGTTGCCGGATATCGAGGATCTTGCCGCCAGGGCCCGCCAGTCCCTCGGCGACTACCAGGATGCCCAGGAGTACAACGGGGCCGCGCTGGATGAGAACGTCTGGGGGCTGGCCGAAGCACTACGGATGTTCGCCGGGCCGGGGCCCGACGAGGCCGGCACCGCCGCCACGGTTACGGATGAGGCGGCCCTTCCCAGCCCGGAAGAGGCCATGGCCGACTGGTACGGCCTTTTCAATCAGGGTGACGGAGAAAGGATGTACTACATGCTCTCTCCCTACTCGCCCCTCCTGGAAGAGTATGGCGTGGAGCAGTTCATCGCCAGGGTGGGCGAGGCGAACTACTCCGGTCTCCGGGCCCGTTGCGAGACCTACGATGTCGAGTCGGTAAAGGAAGACGGGTTGGACTGGGCCGTTGCCCACGTAGTGGTGGAATACGACTCTCCGGCCGGGCGGGAGGAATTTTACGTTGAGCTGGACTACGTGGACGGCCTGTGGATGATCACCCGGGTCAACAGCCCCTCCGGCATCTGGTAGCGTAGAGAGGTCGTCATGGATAAGAAGCTGCCCCGCGAAGCGTACAGGGTGCTGGAAAAAGCCCGGCACGCCATCGAGCGATACGACATGCTGCGGGAGGGGGACAAGGTACTGGTGGCGGTATCGGGCGGGCCCGACTCCCTGGTACTGCTGGATGTCCTCTCGCGCCTCAGCGGATCCTTCGGGCTGAGCCTGGAGGTCTTCCATGTCGACCACGCCCTCAGGCCTGAGTCCGCGTCCGAGGCTGTTTACGTCGGACGGGTGGCGGAGGCTTACGGGCTGCCGTTTGCCTGCGAGCGGGTCAACGTGGAGCGGGAAAGCTCCGGAGGCCGCCTGAGCCCGGAGGAAGCAGCCCGGGAAGCGAGATACACCGCCCTGGAGAAGCGCAGGAGAGATGGCGGTTTTGACCACGTCGCCCTCGGCCATCAGGCCGACGACCGGGTGGAGACCCTGCTTCTCCGCCTGATCACCGGGGCCGGCCCCCGGGCCCTGGCTTCCATCCCGCCCGTGCGCGGACCATACGTCCGCCCGCTCACCTTCGTATGGACTTCCGAGATCGAAGGCTACGCGGCCTGCCTGCCCATGCCCCCGCTGCGCGACCCCTCCAACCAGGACCAGGCCATACCCCGCAACAGGGTGCGTCACGGCCTTCTTCCCTATCTTGAGGACGGGTTCAACCCGGCGGTGAGGGAGAACCTCGCCCGCATCCTGGACATGCTGGAAGAAGAGAGGTCCGCGGGAATGTCCGATCAGCCCGCCGCCGCTCCCTGCGAGGCTGGCTCCATCGGCCTGGAAGCCTACGGCGACCTCCCCGTGGCAGGGCGGCGCCTCCTCCTGCGGGAACATCTTATCTCCCTGGGCCTGCGCCCTTCGTTCAACCTCATCGAGGACCTGCGCGCCAACGTATGCGAGGGCCGGAGCGGAAACGCCATGGACCTGCCGGGGGGATGGAAAGCGGTGCGCGAATACAGCAGCGTGGTCTTCCTGCCGTGCCTTGAGAGTTTTCCGGAAGACGTCCCGGAAGCCGGGAAGGTGATGGAGATTCCGGGAGAGGGGGAATACGCTTTCCCGGCGACCGGGGACTGCCTGCGAGTCACCTTCGCCGAGGCCGAAGCCCCGGGCGGATCCCACCTCACGAACGGCCCGTGGGAAGCATCGCTCGACCTCGACCGGTTGTTATTCCCGCTGGAGTTGCGGCTTATCGAGCCCGGGGATCGTTTCAAGCCCCTGGGAGCGCCCGGCCATCGCAAAGTACAGGACTTCCTCACCGATGCCAAGGTCCCTCGCCGGGAGCGGCAGCGCACCCTGGCCCTGCTTTCGGCAGGGCGTATCGCCTGGCTGGTGGGTCAGCGCATCGACGACGACTTCAAGGTGACGCCGGAGACGGTCCGGGTCGCCCACCTCTCCATCGGTTATAATATCTAGACGGAGTGGAAAGGAACGTAAATATGCCCGACAAGCCAAGGGCTCTCATAACCGAAGAAGCAATAGGCAAGCGCATCCATGAACTGGGTGCGGAGATAACCCGCGACTACGCTTCCGGCAACCTCATCCTGGTGGGCGTGCTCAAGGGCGCGTTCGTCTTCCTGGCCGACCTGGCGCGCTGCATCGATCTGCCGGCGCGCATCGATTTCATCGCCGTTTCCAGCTACGGCATGGATACCAAGTCATCAGGGGTGGTGAGCATCACCAAGGACCTGGACCTGGACATCATGGGGGCCAATGTGCTCGTCGTCGAGGATATCGTCGATTCCGGGCTGACCCTGGATTATATGGTGCGTTCCCTCGGGACCCGCGCGCCGGCCTCGTTAGACATCTGCGCCTTGCTGTCCAAACCCTCGGCCAGGAAGGTGGACATAGACATCAAGTACTGCGGCTTTGAAGTGCCCGACGCTTTCGTGGTCGGTTACGGCCTGGACCGCGCGGAAAAGTACCGTGAACTCCCTTACGTAGGCGTGCTGGAATGATATGGGCCATTGTCCGCCCGCCATTATGTGTTTAATATCTTCATCGTCATTACCGATGTCTAAAAAGAATAACGGATGGAAAGCGAGATGAGAGCAGTTTGAATGTCGGGGGAAAAGGGCGCGCACCTTCTTCATCTACATGATCGTGGTGGTGGTACTGCTGCTGGTGTGGTTCAAGTCACCCCTTCTGTTTGAAGAAAAGAAGACCGAGGACCTCAGCTGGTTCGAGAACCAGCTGGCGGCGGGAGAGATCAAGACGGCGACCATTCTGGACGAGGACCACAAGGTCACCGGAGAGCTGGAGGGCGGGGAGAAGTACGAAGTGGCCTTTCCCGCCGACTACACCGACGACCTGGTCAACGAGATCAACGATTACCGGGCCATGGCCTACAGCTCCGATCCCGAGGTGGCCGCGCGGTACGCAAATTACACCGATCTTGAGCTCAAGACCGACCCCCAGGGCGGGCTGGACCTCGCGAGTATACTGTTAAGCCTGCTCCCGATCGCCCTTCTGCTCGTCATCTTCTTCTTTATGCTCGAACGGATGCAGGGCGGCGGCAATAAAATCATGTCCTTCGGCAAGAGCCGCGCCAAGGTGGCCAACCGCGACAACTCCAAGGTCACCTTCAAGGACGTGGCCGGGCTGGATGAGGCGGTGGAGGAGCTGGAGGAGATCAAGGAATTCCTGGAGAACCCCGGGAAGTTCCAGGCCCTGGGAGCCAAGATACCCAAGGGTGTCCTGCTCTTCGGCCCACCGGGCACCGGCAAGACCCTCCTCGCCAAGGCGGTGGCCGGGGAAGCCGGCGTTCCCTACTTCTCCATCTCCGGCTCCGACTTCGTGGAGATGTTCGTAGGCGTCGGGGCTTCACGTGTGCGCGACCTTTTCGAGCAGGCCAAGGGGTCCGCCCCCGCCATCATCTTCATGGACGAGATCGACGCGGTGGGCCGCCATCGCGGCGCCGGCCTGGGAGGCGGGCACGACGAACGCGAGCAGACCTTGAACCAGTTGCTGGTGGAGATGGACGGGTTCGACACCAAGTCCGGGGTCATTCTCATCGCCGCCACCAACCGGCCCGACATCCTCGACCCGGCCCTGCTTCGCCCCGGCCGCTTCGACCGGCAGATCGTGGTGGACCGGCCCGACCTCAAGGGGCGGGAAGGCATCCTCGAGGTGCACGCCAAGGGCAAACCCCTGACCAAGGAGGTCGACCTGGGCGTACTGGCCAGGCGTACCCCCGGGTTCACCGGAGCCGACCTGGCCAACCTGGTCAACGAAGCCGCCCTGCTGGCAGCCCGCCACAACAAGAAGTCCATCGACATGCATGAGCTGGAGGAGTCCATCGACCGGGTGATGGCCGGACCGGAGAAGAAGAGCCGCATCATCAGCGACAAAGAGAAAGAGATAATCGCTTACCACGAGGCTGGCCATGCCCTGGTGGCTCACACCCTGCCCAATGCCGACCCCGTCCACAAGATCTCAATCATCCCGCGCGGCCGTGCCCTGGGATACACCCTGACCCTTCCCCTGGAGGACAAGTACCTGGTGACCCGCGCCGAGCTCATCGACGAGCTGGCCATGCTCCTGGGAGGACGGGTGGCGGAGGAGATGATCTTCGGGGATATCACCACCGGCGACCAGAACGACATCGAGCGGGCCACCAAGGTAGCCCGACAGATGGTCTGCGAGTTTGGCATGAGTGACCGCCTGGGGCCTCTGACTCTCGGACAGAAACAGGGGGAGGTCTTCCTGGGACGGGATTTCGCCTCCCAGCCGGATTACAGCGATCAGATCGCCTACGAGATCGACCAGGAGATCAGGCGGCTGGTGGACGACGCCTATGCCGATGCCAGGCGCATTCTCACCGAGCAGATGGACAAGCTCAAGACCATAGCCTCCACCCTCATGGAACGGGAGACCCTCGAGAAAGAAGACCTCGTCGCCATCCTGGAAGGCCGGGAGCTGAGCCCGTTCCAGCCCCCCGTCCCGACTCCCCCCGAAGAGAAACCGGAAAAGCGCCGCCGCCCCTCTCCCATCAAGGGCAAGCCGGCCATTCAGCCGGAGTAATCCCTCCCAGCTTCCGGGCCTTTACGCCAGTTGATATAATATTCACTTATCTTGCAGGCATACGTTTAGGAGGGTCGAGTGGACAAGGAAAAAATCAGGCAAGGCGTCAGATTGCTGCTGGAGGGCATCGGGGAGGATCTGGAGCGAGAAGGCCTGCAGAAAACACCTGACCGGGTGGCCAAGATGTACGAAGAGATCTTCTCCGGCATGGAGACCGAACCCCTGTCGGTGATAACCACCATGTTCGCGGAGGAGCACGACGAGTTGATCATCGTCAAGGACATCCCCCTCTATTCAGTCTGCGAGCATCACCTCGTACCCTTCCTGGGCCGGGCCCACGTGGCCTACATCCCGGGCGAGCAGGGGCAGATCACCGGCATCAGCAAGCTGGCACGGGTGGTCGACGTCCTGGCCAAGCGCCTGCAGGTCCAGGAACGCCTGACTACCGACGTGGCCGACACCCTGGTCACCGCGCTCAAGCCCCGCGGCGTGCTGGTCATCGTCGAAGCCGAACACCTCTGCATGTCCATGCGGGGCGTGAAGAAGCCGGGAACGGTCACCGTGACCTCCGCGGTCCGCGGCACTTTCCACACCAACGCTGCCTCGCGGGCGGAAGCCATGTCCCTCATCTACACGGGAAGAAAATGATCCGGCGCCGTACCCGCGACCTGTAGAAAGGCTGTCACTTGAAGTTTAACGTCCGTGTCCTGAAGACGGGATCATTGAGTGAGTCCAGGGAACACCTGCTTGAACTGGCCCCCAGCCCGGAGGGCTTTGAGATCATGCTCCCCAAACTGGCGCATTACCTGGTAAGGGTGGAGGGCCTGGACACCCGAGCCGCCAACATCCTCAAGCAGAACATGCTCTCCATCGGGGGAGAAGTGAGCCTGCCCAAGGAGGTCTTCGGCTTCGACGGCCAGACCACCAGCTGCATAATCTCCGGCACCAGCAAACAGTTCCACGCGCTCTTTGCGAAGCTGGTGAACCAGCCTTTCGGCCTGCGCCGCATGAACGAAGAGATGAAGCAGCTCATCGCCAACCTGGAACAGGCGCAGTCGCGCCGGCTGGAGCTGGGGGGGCGCTCCTTCGACCTGGACCGGCGCACCCTGGTCATGGGAATCGTCAACGTCACCCCGGATTCCTTCTCCGACGGCGGGCGCTTCTACGACCGTTCCGCCGCGGTGGAAGGGGCCCTCCGCCAGGCCGAGGCCGGCGCGGACATTCTCGACATCGGCGGCGAATCAACTCGCCCCGGCTCGGAGTTCATCACCCTGGACGAAGAACTGGAAAGGGTAATACCGGTCATCGAAGAAGTGGCCCGGCGCACCGGGACGCCCGTCAGCATAGACACCACCAAGGCGGAAGTGGCGCGGCGCGCTCTGGAAGCGGGAGCGGCCATGATCAACGACATCAGCGCCATGCGGCTGGATCCCGGCATGCCCGCGCTGGCGGCGGAGGCGGGAGTGCCCGTCTGCCTCATGCACATGCAGGGGATGCCCAAGGACATGCAGGAGGACCCCGCCTATACCGATCTCCTCGGCGAAGTGATATCTTTCCTGAGGACGCGCGCCGAAGAAGCGGAGGAGGCAGGGGTGCGGCCGGAAAGCATCATCCTTGACCCGGGTATCGGGTTCGGAAAGACACTCGAGCACAACCTGGAGCTCATCCGCCGCTTGAGCGAACTGCGGGGCCTGGGATACCCTGTTCTGCTGGGCCCTTCCCGCAAAGCCTTTATCGGGAAGATACTCGACCTGCCGGCCGACCACCGGCTGGAGGGAACCGCCGCCGCGGTGGCTCTGGGCATCGCCGCCGGTGCCGACATCGTCCGGGTGCACGACGTGGAAGAGATGATCAGGGTGTCGAGGGTCGCCGACGCCGTCATGGGAAAAGGATAGGCTGGGACCAGGTTCGTTCAGATAAAAGAAGAAAGAGGTAATGAGCAATGGGAAGGGCGCAGAAACTGAAGCAGCAACGCCGTGTTGAGGAGCGTCGCAAGGAACTCGAGAAGAAGCAGAAGGCTTCGAAGATATATTTCTGGAGCATCATCTCCACTGTGGCCCTGGGCCTGATAGCCCTTATCCTGGTGGTGGTCCTGGTCAAACTGCCGACCTACGGCAAGCAGATGGTCATCGAGACCGACAAGGGCAACATCATCGTGGATATGAAGGAAGAGGACGCACCGGCTACCGCCGCCCACATCGAGGCCCTGGTCAACAACGGCTCCTACCGGGGCGCCAGTTTCTACTCCGTCGACGAAATCGCGGCGATGACCGGTGTGCAGGGGCGTGACACCTCCACCGGAGAGAGCACCGAAGTGATCAACAAGCGCGGCGCGGTGGGAATGGCCAAGCCCAGCGATCCCTCTACGGGAACCCCCATGGCCGACAGCGGCACCAACGAGTTCTACATCCTCAAGACGGACACCCCCAGCCTTGACCCCAACTTCACCATCTTCGGCCAGGTCTCCGAGGGGATGGAACTGGTAGATGCCCTGACCGTGGGAACGGTCATCAACTCCTTCGTCATCAGCGAGGGCGGGACCAAGCTGATCATCAGCCAGGAAGCCGGCGACATCGTCATCGACCTCGACACCGAAGGCACCCCCCAGACCGTCGCTCACCTTACCGACCTGATCAACCAGGGATTCTATACGGACATGAACTGGTACCGGGTGGAGGACTTCGTGGTCCAGACGGGCAGCCACGCCCGTTCGCTGGAAGCGGCCGGCGCCGACCAGGCGGCGGTGCAGGCCGGGGCCGAGCAGGACAATGCCGTGCCGACGGTGGTGGACGAGCTGAAGTACGCGGCGCCGGAGGTAGACGTTGCCATGACCACCGAGGAATCCATGACCGTGCCGATGGAAGGCAAGCTCCCGGCGGTGCGGGGGGCGGCGTTGCTCTACTGGCAGCCGCAGGACACCTCCGTGGAGGAAGAGCAGCAGTCCTACTTTCCCACCAGCCCCACGGAGTTCGCGCTGATGAAGAAGGATTACTCCGACAACATCGGGACCGGGCTCACCGTTTTTGGCGAAGTCATCGAGGGCATGCCGGTGGTGGACTCCCTGGTGACCGGCGACAAGATCAACAACGTCTACATCCGCGAGGTCAGGAAGTAACCGCATGCGCGGCACCGTCATCGTCCGCGGCCTGAAGGTCTTCGCTTTCCACGGCTGCCTGCCGGAGGAGAAGGAGAAAGGCCAGGACTTCTACCTCGACCTCGAGATCACCTATGACATGGGGCCGGCGGCCGAAGCCGACGCCCTGCCCCTGGCCCTCGACTACGACGCCGTCACCCGCGAGGTCCATGCCCTGGTCTCCACCGAGCGCTACGACCTGCTGGAGACGCTGGTGGCCCGGGTGGGCGGCCTGCTCATGGACAAGGAGGGCGTGGAGCGGGTCAAGGTGAGGATACGCAAGCCGCGGGCCCCCCTCATCCACCAGGTGGAGTGGGTGGGCGTAGAAGCGGAGTTCGGTGACTGACCCATGGAAGAAAACCTTCACGTCCGCGCCTTCTTGAGCCTCGGCTCCAACCTCGGGGACCGGGAGGGCAACCTCCACCGGGCCCTGGGACTGCTGGAGTCGGGCAGCGGGGTGAAAGTGACCACAACCTCTTCTCTCTACGAGACCCGGCCGGTCGGCGTGACCGAACAGCCTGACTTCATCAACCTGGTAGCGGAGGTGGAGACATCCCTCGATCCTCACCAGCTTCTGCGGCGCTGCCTGGGGGTGGAGAACGAGATGGGCCGGGTGCGCGAGGCGCACTGGGGTCCGCGCCTCATCGACGTGGACGTCCTCCTCTTCGGGGAGGAGGTCTCACAAGACGATGAACTGGTCCTGCCCCACCCGGAAATGCTCAACCGCGCCTTCGTGCTGGTCCCCCTGCTGGAGATCGCCCCGGACCTGGCGATGCCGGACGGCCGCTCAATCGCAGGCGCTCTGGAGGCCCTGCCGGAAGAAGAGCGGTCCGGCGTAGCCAGGCGAAAGGTAGAAGCATGAAAAGCAAGGACCGTTTCGTCGTCGTGGGGGCCGGCCGCGTGGGCACGGCCATCGCCCACCTCCTGCGGGAGAAGGGCGAGACCATCGCGGCGATGGTCTCCCGCGAGGAGGCTTCGCTCGAGCGGGCCTCCGGCTACGTGGCGGGCGCCGTCTTCACCACCGACCTGGCCGCCGCGGCCGGCAAGGGCAACGTCTTCTTCCTCACCACCCCGGACGACGTTATCGCCGACGTCTGCGGCGACCTGGCTTCAACCGGCGTACTCCGGCCGGGCATCAAGGTGGCGCACATGAGCGGCATGCTGGGGCTGGACACCCTGGCGGCGGCGGAGGAACAAGGCGCCGACGTCCTTTCCGTCCACCCCCTGCAGACCTTCGCCGACGTCAAGATGGCCATCCGTAAGATACCGGGTACGGTATTCGCCATCACCACCCGCGCCGAAGAAGCGGAGCGGTGGGCGGAGAAGCTGGTAAGGGAAGTGGGGGGCGAGCCGGTGATACTGGCGGAGAAAAACAAGCCCCTCTATCATATAGGCGCGGTGATGGCCAGCAACCTCATGGTCGCGCTGGAGCACATGGCCGAGCTGATCTACCAGGACATCGGCCTGGAGGGAGACAAGGCCCTGAAAGCCCTCTCCCCCCTGATTGCCGGCACCCTGGACAACCTCCGCCACTTCGGAACCGAAAAGGCCCTGACCGGTCCGGTGGCCAGGGGGGACATCGGCGTGGTCCGCCGCCACCTGGAGACGCTGGGGGCCGGGGGCAATCAGGCCATGCTCCAGGCCTACGCCTCTCTCTCCCTCTTCGCCCTGGACCTGGCCCGCTCCAACCTGAGCAAGGCCCGGGCGGACGAGCTGGAGGAGCTGCTGCGCCACTATCTTTAAGAAAGAATGGAACTACAACATGGAGATCATCACCGATCCGGGGGAGATGCGCGAGACCGTCAAGCGCCACCGGCGTGAGGGCTTGAGCGTCGGGTTCGTGCCCACCATGGGCTACTTCCACGCCGGGCACCTCGCGTTGATGAAAACGGCGCGGGAAGAGAACGACGTGGTGGTAGTGAGCATCTTCGTCAACCCCCTGCAGTTCGGCCCTCGTGAGGACCTCGCCGCATACCCCCGGGACCTGGAGCGGGACTGCGCGCAGACCGCGGAGGCCGGTGTCGACTACGTCTTTCACCCCTCGGTAGAGGACATGTACCCCGAGCCTTTCCTGACCAGCGTGGTGGTGCGGGGGGTAACCGGCGGCCTCTGCGGCGCCACCCGGCCCGGCCACTTCGAGGGGGTGGCCACGGTGGTGGCCAAGCTCTTCAACCTGGTCCCGGCCGGCCGCGCCTACTTCGGCCAGAAAGACGCCCAGCAAGTGAGGGTCATCCAGCAGATGGCCTCAGACCTCGGGTTCGAAGTGGAGATATGCGTCTGCCCCACGGTGCGCGAGGCGGACGGACTGGCCATGAGCTCGCGCAACACCTACCTGGAACCGGAGGAGAGAGCCGCCGCCCCTGCCCTCTACCGGGCCCTGCTGGCGGGCAGGGAAGCCGTCGAGTCGGGGGAGCGGGACCCCGGCGTGGTGGAGGGACGCATGCGGGAGGTGCTGGCCGCCGAACCGCTCTTAATCATTGAGTACCTGGGCATCTATGATAGTATAGGCATGGAGCCCTCCAGCGAGGTGCGCGGACAGGTCCTTCTGGCTCTGGCGGCGCGGGTGGGAAGAGCTCGTCTTATTGACAATATGCTGGTCATATTGGAGGATTGAATTAGATTGTAGAACAGGTCCAGCACGGAGGATTCAATGCAAAGATTCATGCTCAAGAGCAAAATTCATCGCGCCACGGTCACCGAGGCGGATCTACATTACGTCGGCAGCATAACCATCGACACCGATCTGATGAAAATGGCCGACATCCTGCCCTACGAAAAAGTACAGGTGGTCGATATCGAGAACGGCAGCCGCCTGGAGACCTACGTCATCGAAGCCGAAGCCGGCAGCGGGACTATCTGCATCAACGGCGCGGCAGCCCGCCTCATCCACCGCGGCGACCGCATCATCATCTTCACCTACGTGATCATGGACGATTCGGAAGCGGTCGGCCTCAAGCCCAAAGTGGTCTACGTGGACGAGAACAACCGCATGGTCCACATCGAAGACCACATCGACCCCGACGATACCTGCTGAGCATTCCCCGCACCCAGTCGATCATTCTTACCTTTATCTGGAGGAACCATGGACCCGACCGGAGATGACGCCATACTCGAAGAAATCCGTGAGCTCAGCCGTGAGCGCCGGGCGGTCATCCTCGCCCACAACTACCAGCGTCGGGAAGTCCAGCAGATCGCGGACTACCTGGGTGACTCCCTGGGGCTGGCCCGGCAGGCCCAGGCCGTTGATTCGGAGGTCATCGTCTTCTGCGGCGTCCATTTCATGGCCGAGACGGCCAACATCCTCTGCCCCGACCGCATAACCCTGCTGCCCGATCCCGAGGCGGGCTGCCCCCTGGCCGACACCATCACCGCCGAAGACGTCCGCCGGCTGCGCGCCGAGCACCCGGACGCCGTGGTGGTGACCTACGTCAACTCCTCGGCCGAAGTCAAGGCGGAGAGCGACTACTGCTGTACATCCGGAAACGCAGTGCAGGTGGTCGAGGCCATCGACGCCGAGGAGATAATCTTCGCGCCCGACCGCAACCTGGGCAGCTACGTCAGCAAGGTCACGGGACGCGATCTGATAGTCTGGGACGGCTGTTGCCCCATCCACGACCGCATTACCCGGGACCAGATCGAAGTCCTGAAGCGGCAGCACCCCGGGGCCCCCTTCATCGCTCACCCGGAATGCCGGGAACAAGTCCTCGAGCTGGCCGACGAGGTCTCCAGCACCAGCGGCATCTACGAGTTCGCCCGCCGTTCGCCGGCCCGCGAGATCATCGTCGGTTCGGAAGCGGGCATGCTCTACCGCCTGGAGAAGGAAAACCCCGGCAAGGCCTTCTTCTTCCCCTCCACCGACACGCTCTGTCCCAACATGAAGCTGATCACCCTGGAAAAGGTCGCCAGGTCCCTGCGTTCCCTGGAGCCGCGGGTCGTCGTCCCGGAGGACATCCGGAACCGCGCCCGGCTGGCGGTGGAGCGCATGGTCTCCATAGGTTGAGCTGATGCCCAGATACCTGATCAACTATTCCCTGAAGCAGCTGCCCACCGAGAACTTCCCGGTCATTGTCGTAGGCAGCGGCGTGGCGGGGCTTTCCGCCGCCCTGGCCCTGGCCCGCGACTACCGGGTGGCGCTGCTCACCAAGACCACCCTGGACCACACCGCCACCAGCCGCGCCCAGGGGGGCATCGCGTCCGCCATGGGGGAGGGGGACACCCCCGAGCTGCACAAGCAGGATACCCTGGTCTCGGGGAAAGACCTCTGCGAGGAAGCCATGGTCGACATCCTGGTCCGTGAAGGGCCCCACCGGGTGCGCGAGTTGATCGACGTCATCGGCGCCAATTTCACCCGGGTGGACGGCAAGCTGGCCCTGACCACCGAAGGCGGTCATTCCCGCGCCCGCGTCGTCTACGCCAGGGGCGACGCCACCGGCTCTGAGGTCGAAGCCAGCCTGGTCCGCTTCTTGCGCAACCAGGACCAGATCACTATCTTCGAGAACCAGTATGCCATCGACATCGTCACCGGGCCGCGGGGCTGCTGCGGCCTGCTGGCCATGGATAGCAGGAAGGGCGAGATACGCTACTTCCAGTCTCCGGCGGTCGTCCTGGCGTCCGGCGGCATGGGCCAGCTCTACGCCGTCACCACTAATCCCGCCATCTGCACCGGTGACGGGGTGGCCATGGCCCTCCGGGCCGGCGCGGAAGTAGCCGACATCGAGTTCATGCAGTTCCACCCAACCTCCCTTCATCTCCCCGAGACGCCGCGCTGGCTGATCAGCGAAGCGTTGCGGGGCGAAGGGGCTCATCTGGTCGATCAGGCCGGCAACCGCTTTATGGTCGGGGTCCACCCCCTGGCCGAACTGGCACCGCGCGATATCGTCACCAACGAGATGGTCAGGGTGATGAAGGAACTGGACGTCGACCACCTGCTGCTGGATGCCACGGTCATCGAGACGTCCCGCCTGAAGATGCGCTTCCCCACCATCTACCAGCACTGCCTGGAAGCCGGCATCGACATCACCAGGACTCCCATACCCGTGTCTCCCGCCGCCCACCACATGAGCGGCGGCATGGTCACCGACGCCTGGGGGCAGTCGACGGTGCCGGGCCTCTACGGCTGCGGCGAAGTGGCCTGCACCGGTGTGCACGGGGCCAACCGCCTGGCCTCCAACAGCCTGCTGGAAGGCCTGGTCTTCTCGCGGCGCATATCCGAGGCCATATACAGGCGCATGGATGAGTGCGAAGGCGAAACCCTCAAAGCCGATGAAGAGTACGTCTTCGAAAGGCTCCCTTCCAGCATCACCACCCCCCTGCTGGGCGGGCTGATCCGGCAGATGATGCAGGACAACATGGGTTTCCGCCGCAGCCGGGAAGGCCTGGGAGAAGCTGCCCTCTTCCTGCAGGGCAACTCCAGGGTACTGAAGTCCGAATATCACACCGGTCCCGGGTTCGAGGTGCAGAACATGCTCACCCTGGCCAACCTGATGGTCCAGGCCGCCCTGATGCGGGAGGAGAGCAGGGGATGCCACTGCCGTATAGACTTCCCGGAACAGCGTGAGGAATGGCGGAAACACATCATCTATCGCCGGACGGCCGAAGGCCTTTCCACATACACCCGCCCCGTCAACTGCCTCCACAAGGCCCTCGGATACGACCGGGAGACCTGATCATGAAACGCGAATTTCTTGATACGGTGAGACTGGCCCTGGACGAGGACTTGCGCAGCCAGGGCGACATCACTTCCCGCGCCCTCTTCACCAAAGAAGACCGGGGCGAGGGCTTCTTTCTGCTCAAACAGGACGGCCGGGTGGCCGGGCTCCCGGTAGCCGCGGCCGTATTCCACCTGCTGGGCAGGGAAGTGGCGTTTTCGCCCATGGTCGCGGAGGGGAACGACCTGGAGGCCGGAACCCGCCTGGCCAGGGTGGAGGGGCCCATCCTGCCCATCCTGGAAGGCGAGCGTACCGCCCTCAACTTCCTGCAGCGCCTCTCGGGCATCGCCACCTTAACGGCCCGGTATGCCCGCCTGGCCGCCCCCTACGCAGTGGACGTCAAGGACACCCGCAAGACCACCCCCGGCCTCCGCTACCTGGAGAAATACGCGGTGCGGATCGGCGGCGGCGCCAACCATCGCATGGGGCTGTACGATGCCGTGCTCATCAAGGACAACCACATCCGTGGCGTAGGAGGCATCGAAATGGCCCTCCGCCTGATGAAGGAGGAATACGGCGATTCCTGTCTGGTGGAGATCGAGGTCACCAATCTCAAGGAGCTGGAAGAAGCCATCGAAGGCGGGGCCCAGGTGGTCATGCTGGACAACATGGAGACGGCAGCCATCAAGGAAGCCGTTGGACTGGCAGCCGGCCGGGTCAAGCTGGAGGTGTCGGGCGGTGTCACCCTGGAGCGGATCGAGGAGATCGCCGCTACCGGTGTGGACTACATCTCGGTGGGCGCCCTGACCCACAGCTGCCCGGCGCTGGATATAGCGCTGGACCTGGTCTAGAATGGAAACATTATGTTACTAGCTATCGATATCGGAAACACTCACACGGTGATCGGGGCCTATGACGGCAACAAGCTGGTCCACCATTGGCGCACCGCCACCAGCAACAAGAGCACCGGTGACGAACTGGCCCTTTACTACCAGGGGTTTCTGCTGCTCAAAGGGCTGACTTTCTACGATTTCGACGGTATCATCGTCAGCTCGGTGGTACCCACCGCCTCCATGGCCATGCAGCACATGACCCGGGACATATGGAAATTCGAACCCCTGATCGTCGGCCAGAATGTCAAAGTGGACATGCCCATATGCATCGACAACCCGGATGAGCTGGGGGCGGACCGCATCGTCAACGCCGTGGCCGCCCTGGAGCGCTACGGCGCCCCCTCCATCGTCGTTGACTTCGGTACCGCCACCACCTTCGACGCCATCTCTCCCCGGGGGGAGTACCTGGGTGGGGCTATCGCTCCCGGCATAGAGATATCGTCTCTGGCCCTTTTTAACATGGCGGCTCGCCTGCCCCGGGTGGAACTGACCCGCCCGGAAGGCCCTATCGGCCATAATTCGGTGGCCAGCATGCAGTCCGGCATCGTCTTCGGCTTCGCCGGCCAGGTGGACAGGCTGGTGGAGATGATGCTCGAGGAACTGGGCCCCGATACCGCGGTCATCGCCACCGGAGGCCTGGCGGAAGTGGTGGTGGACGAGTGCCGCACCGTCCAGATACGCGATCCTCTGCTGACCCTGCACGGCCTGTGGCTGCTCTATCAATCCAACGCGGCCATATGAGCCCGCGCCGGGACCCCTCCTTGATGGTTACCATCCAGTATAGTTAACCACCCGCCCACCCTGCCCTCAAACGCCTGAAAAGCAGGCAGGATGCACTTTTAAGGCCATACTTCCCGAGTGGTAATTTTATTGACATAAATCATGGGCATGGCTATTATGTTACAGGACATCCCGTAGAAGCCGTTCCAGCATATCGAGGGAAAGAGATAATGGAAAAAGCTGAGGAGAAAGTCAAAAAAGACCAGCAGGGCGCAAAGAGCGATAAGAAGCAGGAGAAAAAGCCGGACAAAAAAAAGCAGCCCATGTCCGGACAGCTGGAAGACAAATGGGTGGGGTCCCGCAGCGAGGCTTTCACCCGTATCGTGGCCAAGGAAAACGAGATCCGCTCCAAGACCAACGACGAGAGGCGCAAATCCGAGCGCATGGTCGAGGATGCCAAGGGCAAAGCGGCGACTATCCGGCGGGAAGCCCTGATGGAAGAGATCGGCAAGGAAGAATACAAGCGCGAGATCGAGAAGGCCCGCAAGGAGACCGAAGAGATCAAGATCAACGCGGAAAAGGAAGCTGCCATGGTCAGGGAAGAGGGCATAAAAAACATCGACAAGGCCCTCGATTTCATCATCACCGCCGTCACCACGACCAGCGACTGAGGCTGGGCCTTCGCGAAGGCTTTCATCATATTCGGCGATTGTCCTTGAGACTGGGGGATTGGGTAGATAAGTCAGGGAAATCCAGGTTGAAATGGGCTGGCGAGTGAAAAAAGGGGATAGCATATGCTTGTAAAAATGTCGAAAGTCGAGATAGTCGGGATCAAAGGTCTCTTCTTCGACGTTCTGGACGACCTGCAGAACCTCGGGATCCTCCACCTGGAGGACATCTCCAAGAAACAAGGTCCGCGTTATGCGACTCTCATGCCCATGGAGATGGATCCGGCCATGGAGGAAGAGAAAGGCCGCCTCCAGAACCTGACCATGCGCAACAACGCCATATTGGGCGAACTGGCCCCTCCGGCCGAGCGCGTGCAGCGCAGCGCCGTCAAGGAACAGTACAGCAATTACGGCGGAAAAAGCCTGGACGCCATCACCGAGCTGGTCGAGGAGGAAGAGGCTTCCCTCAAGGGCCTCATCAGCCGGAAACAGGAACTGGAAGTGGAGATGTCCCGCCTCTCCAAGTACGAACCCATCATCAGGAAAGTCTACCCTCTGGCCAGCCAGGTCACCGCGTCGGAGCATTACACCTCCATCGCTCTGCTGGTCGAGAAAAAATATGCCGCCGTGCTCGACTACATCAAGGACGAACTGGACAAGATCACCAACAAACAGTGCGAGATCCATTCGGCCCGGGTAGACGAGGACACCTTCGCGGCCATCGTCATCTTCAATAAAATGTACTCCGAGCAGGTGCATACCTTCCTGGCGGCCGAAAACGTCAACCAGGTGCGCCTCCCTTCGGAGATGGCCGACAAGCCTTACGACGAAGCCCTGAAGGAGATCGAGGCCAAGTACAAGGAGATCCCCCCCCAGCTTACCGCCATACAGAAGGAGATCGACGAGATCTCCGACAAGTGGTACGTTCAGCTCCTGGCCCTGAAGGAATACCTCGCCGACAAGCTCTCTTCCCTGGAGGCCATCCCCAAGTTCGCCCAGAGCGGCCGCGTCTTCGTCATCACCGGCTGGATGCCGGCGGATAAGGTCAACGAGACCCGCCGCGAACTGGAGAAAAAATTCGAGGGCAAGGTGGAGCTCACCGAGGAGGCCGTGAGCCACGAGGAGATGGAGCACGCTCCGGTGGAGCTCCACAACAACGCTCTCATCCGCCCCTTCGAGTTCATGTATATCCTCATGCGCCGCCCCAAGTACGGCACCATCGACCCCACCTTCATCCCGGCCATCTTCTTCCCGCTGCTGTTCGGGTTCATGCTCGGCGACATGGGTTACGCCCTGGTGCTGATGGCGGGCGTCTTTTTCATGAAGCGCTGGATCAAGCAGAACAACAAAGAGAAGACAATCATGGAGCTCTTCGCCAATGTTCTGATGATATCGGCTATCAGCTCCTTCTTCTTCGGATTGCTCTATTTCGAGTTCTTCGGGGACCTGCTGTTTCGCCTCTTAGGCTGGGCCGAGGGTTACGTGGCCTGGGTCTGGGGGACCACAGCCAACGGCCAGCCCTGGGGATGGCCTCTGGAGCGGGCCGCCCAGGGCAACGAGGACATCTTCGGCTTGCTGCTCATCGCGGTAATGGCCATCGGCTGCATCCAGATGAGCACCGGCCTGATCGTCGGCATCATCGACCGCCTGCGCGAAGGTGAGCGCAGGCACGCCCTGGAGAAAGTGGGCTGGCTCATGGTCATTCTGGGCATCGCCACCGCTCTTTTCTTCCAATGGGCCGTCCCGGCCCAGGCCGGGCTGATGGTGGGCGTGCTCATCGCCGTCGTCGGGATCGTACTGGGATTCTACGGCGGTGGAGTTGGGGGTGGCATCGAGGCGGTTCTGGTCTTCGGGCACATCCTCAGCTACGCCCGACTATACGGCATCGCCCTGGCCTCGGTGATCATGGCCGACGTCGCCAACGAGTTAGCCGCGGAGTTCAGCGGCTGGTTCGTCATCCTCGGCATCATCGTCGCGGCTATGCTTCATACTTTGAATATCGCGCTGGGCGTACTCAGCCCTTCCATCCAGTCTTTGCGACTCAACATGGTCGAGACTTTCGGTAAGTTCTACCAGGAGTCTGACGAAGAATACAGTCCGTTCAAGAAAACAGGAGGTGAATAGCTTGGAAGTAGGACTCATCGCAATTGGCGCAGCCCTGGCGATCGGCCTTACCGCACTCGCGACCGGATTATCGCAGTCCAAGATCGGTGCGGCCATGGCCGGGGTGCTGGCAGAGAAGCCCGAACTCACGGGTACCGCCATCATCCTCATCGCCATCCCGGAAACAATGGTTGTACTAGGATTCGTTATCTCCTTCCTGGTCATCGGTTTAAAACCTGAATAACAAGTGGAAGGCTGGACGAAGTAATAACCACGACTAGGAAGTGAGCCTATGTCAATAGAAGACATCCTGCAGGCTTTGGACGTGCAGTGCCGCGACGAATGTCAGTCCATCTTCGGCGAAGCCCAGAAGGAAGTAGACGCCATTCTGGCCAAGGTAGAGGTGGAAGTAGAGGACATCCGCCAGGCCAAGCTGGAGAAGATACAAGCCGCGGCGACCAACGAGAAGTCGGGCATGTACTACTCGGCCCGGCTCAGAGCGAAAAACCTGGTCATCGAAGCCAAGGAAGAAGTGCTTTCAGACGCACTGAAGAGAGCCCAGGCAGAGATCGAAGCCCTGCGTGACAAGCCCGGCTACCCGGTCATCTTCGGCGACCTGACGGTCGAGGCTGTTTCCCGCATAGGTAGCGAAAGTGTCCTTCACGTGGACCCCCGCGACGAGAAGCTGGCCAAGAAGGTGCTGAAGGAGAAGGGGCTGAACCTCCCCATAGTCGCCGACATCCAGTGCGCCGGCGGCGTGATGGTGTCCGACAGCGGGGACAAGGTCCACATCATCAACACCTTCGAGGAACGCCTGAAGCGGGCCCGGGAACGCGTGAAGCTGGAGATCGCGGACGTTCTGTTCGCGGTTCCCGCCAACGCCTGAACAGAGCAGTAAACATAGTAATACAGAGGAGACGGCAGCCGGAAAATGAGTCAAGTTCCACTCAAAGATTTCGCGTATGGCAACGCCCGGGTCAAGGCGATGAGCGGGCGGTTGATGGATGCCGCCAGGTTCGACTCGTTGCTGGCGGCGCCGGACTTCAACCATTTCCTGAGCGAGCTTGACGATTCCCAGTACGGGCCCTACATCGAGGAAGCGGTCATCGAAGGGATCCGGCCCACCCTCATCGACCGGGCCTTCAACCGCAACATGGTCCAGGAATTCGTCAAGATAAGGAACTTCTTCGAAGGGCGGCCCCACGATCTGGTAAAGGTCCTGCTTTCGAGGTGGGATCTCTACAACCTCAAGACCATCCTCCGGGGCAAGCAGGCGTTGGTGCCCAACAGCGAGATCATCCGCGCCCTGGTGCCCATGGGGGACCTCGACGAGATCCTGCTGGAGGAGATCGTCAACCAGCCCGACTTCCGCGCCAGCGTCGACGCCATGGTCATGTTCGGCCACAACTGGCGTATCAAGTACGGCTCGGCCATCAACTCCAAGCTGCACGACTACTATCGCGAGCACGACCTGGCCATACTGGAGCTGGCCATGGACCGCCTCCACTACAAGACGGTTGCCGAACTGATCGAAGGAAACGATTCTTCCACTCTCAAGGTGGCCAAAATGATCAAGCTGGAGATCGACTCCATCAACTACGTCACCCTGCTACGGCTGAGCGGGACCGAGATGAGCCGTGAGGCGCTGAAGGATTACTACCTCCCCGGCGGCGACATTAGCTTCGGCAACTTCACGCGGCTGGCCGGCGCCAAGGAGAAGAGTCGGTCATCACCGGAATAACCGGCGGCCCTTTCCGAGAGGTGCTGCAGAGAGCCATGAATGGGCTGGACGAGAAGGGCTACGGCATCTTCCAGGACGAACTGGAGAAATTCATGATCCGCAGCGCCATGCGGTTGGACGACAACCCCCTCGATATCGGGGTGATCATAAAGTATATGTGGCGCAAGTACATGGAAGTGGCTAATCTGCGCGTGATCATGCGCGGCAAGAGCATCGGTATGATCGAGTCCCAGATCCGTAAGGAACTGATCGATCTGGAACAGGGTACGGAGGCCAGGGCGGGATAGCTGCCGACCCCCGGGATAGAGGTGTTGTTTAAGATATGTACAAGGTGATCGTCATCACGGACCCGGAGACGGCGGACGGCTTCCGTTTCGCCGGGGTCACCGTGATCAGCGCGGATTCCGCCGAGGCGGCGCGCGAGCAGGTCAAGCTGCTGCTCGACAATCCCGATGCTGGCATCCTGGCGGTCAATGAGAGCTATTATTACGCGCTGGACGAGAAGACCGTCGAGAAGATCGACAGTATTTACAGGCCGATAGTGATCCCCCTGCCGGTGAAGGAGAGTATCGAGATGGCCGGCGAGCGCCGAGCTTACCTGGCCCGCCTCATCCACCGCGCCGTGGGATTCGATATAACACTCAGGGGAAGTCAAGGAGAATAAGATGATCGAGGGAACCATCGTTAAAGTTTCAGGTCCGGTGGTCAACGTCGAGGGTATGGCCGGCGGCAAGATGTACGACATCACCAAGGTGGGCGATCTCGGCCTGATCGGTGAGATCGTGCGCCTGGATGGCGACGTCGCCATCGTGCAGGTGTACGAAGACACCTCCGGCTTGAGCATCGGCGAGCCTGCCGTCTGCACCGAGGAGCCCCTGCTGATCGAACTGGGCCCCGGGCTGCTCTCTTCCATCTATGACGGCGTGCAGAGGCGCCTGGTGGACATCTCGGAGGAACACGGCGATTTCATTCTGCGCGGCGTGACCACCGTGGCCCTGCCCCGCGACCGCAAGTGGGAGTTCGTCCCGGCGGTCGAGGTTGGAGATACGGTGCAGGCAGGCGACATCGTCGGCGAGGTGGCCGAGACCCAGCATATCTCACATAAGATAATGGTACCCCCCGGAAAATCCGGCCGCGTGGCCGAGATCAAGGAAGGGGAGTTCACCGTAGTAGAGAAGGTCTGCAGGCTGGAGGACGGCACGGAGATCGGCCTGATGCAGACCTGGCCCGCCCGCGTGCCCCGTCCGGTGCAGAAGAAGGAGAGCCCCAACATCCCCTTCATCACCGGCATGCGCATCCTCGACACATTCTTTCCCATCGCCCAGGGCGGCTACAGCATCATCCCGGGCGGCTTCGGCACCGGCAAGACGGTGACCGAGCAGTCCCTGGCCAAGTGGGCGGACGCGGACATCGTCGTCTACGTGGGCTGCGGCGAGCGCGGCAACGAGATGACCGAGGTGCTGGCGGAGTTCCCCAGCCTGATCGACCCCAAGACCGGCGTTCCCCTGATGCAGCGCACCATCCTGGTGGCCAACACCTCCAACATGCCGGTGGCGGCCCGCGAGGCTTCCATCTACACCGGCATCACCCTGGCCGAGTATTACCGGGACATGGGGTACAACGTGGCCATGATGGCCGATTCCACCTCCCGCTGGGGCGAGGCCTTGCGCGAGGTCTCCGGCCGCCTCGAGGAGATGCCCGGAGAGGAAGGCTATCCCGCCTACCTGGCCACCCGCCTGGCCGACTTCTACGAGCGCTGCGGCCGGGCCGTCTGCCTGGGCGCCGACGAGCGCATGGGGTCCATCACCGCCATCGGCGCGGTCAGCCCTCCCGGCGGCGACTTCTCCGAGCCCATGACCCAGAACTCCCTGCGCATCACCGGGGCCTTCTGGGCGCTGGACACATCGCTGGCCCACCGCCGCCACTTCCCGGCCATCAGCTGGCTGAAGAGCTACACCCTTTACATGGACCAGATCAAGGATTGGTATGCCAAGAACGTCTCGGAGGACTGGAAGGACCTGCGTGATCAGGCCATGAGCCTCCTCCAGAAGGAAGTCGAGCTGCAGGAGATCGTGCAGCTGGTCGGGCCGGACGCCCTACCCGACTTCGCCAAAGCCGTCCTGGAGACTACCCGCCTGTTGCGGGAGGACTTCCTCCAGCAGTTCGCCTTTTCCGATACCGACGCTTTCTGCTCCCTGCGCAAGCAGTACCTGATGCTGAAAGTCATTCTCACTTATTACGGGGGCCTGGAGGAAGCCCTGGTGCGTAGGCGTTTCACTGCGCCAGGTTACCGAGCACCCCATCAAAAACGAGATCGCCCGCATGAAAGAGATACCCTCCGAACAGGCGGAAGAAAAACTGACCGACCTCATCGAGCGTGTCCAGAGCGAGATACGCGAACTGAGCGAGTGGTAGAGAGATAACGGGAGAGATTATTATGGCGCAAGAAACCGTGAGCCTGGCGACTACGGACTATCAGACCATCGGGGAAGTGGCCGGACCCCTGCTATTCGTGAGTAAGGTCAAAGGGGCCTCCTACGGAGAAATGGTGGAGATCCACTCCGTGGACGGAAGCACCAAGTTCGGCCAGGTCATTGAGATGTCGGGAGAACTGGCGGTGGTCCAGGTATTCGGACCGACGGCCGGCCTGGACACCAAGATGACCAGTGTGCGTTTCTCCGGCGAAGTAGCCAAGATGCCCTGCAGCGCCAACCTGCTGGGACGCGTGCTCGACGGCATGGGGCAGCCCCGTGACGGCGGGCCGGAGATCTTCGCGGAAGAAGAGCGGGAGATCATCGGCGCCCCTATCAACCCCTGGAGCCGGGACGAACCCCGCGACTTCATCCAGACCGGCATCTGTGCCATCGACGGCCTCAACACCCTGGTGCGCGGGCAGAAGCTCCCCATCTTTTCCGGTGCCGGCCTGCCCGGTAACGAGCTGGCCGCCCTCATCGTCAAGAACGCCAAGATCGATCGGGGGCGAGGAGTTCGCCATCGTCTTCGCGGCCATGGGCATCACCCGCGGAGGCCTCCTTCTTCCAGGAGAGCTCCGCATCCTCCGGCGCCCTGGAGCGAGTGGTCTTCTTCCTCAACCTGGCCGACGACCCCACCGTCGAGCGGCTGCAGACCCCGCGCTGCGCCCTGACCGTGGCCGATACCTGGCCTTCGAACAGGACATGCAGGTGCTGGTGATCCTGACCGACATGACCATTATGCGAAGCCCTGCGCGAGATCTCCACCGCGCGTGAAGAGGTGCCGGGCCGCCGGTTATCCAGGATACATGTACACCGACCTCGCCAGCATCTACGAGCGGCCGGCAGATCAAGGGCAAGGTCTCGGTTACCCAGCTGCCATCCTCTCCATGCCTGACGACGACATCACCGATCCATCCCCGCCTCACCGGACATCACCGAGGGGCGGATCGTGCTCTCCGGCAACTGCACCGCAAGGGCATCTTCCCCTGCATCGACGTGCTGCCATGCCTCTCCGCCTGATGAACCTGGGCATCGGGGAAGGGCGGCCCGAGTCGACCAGCGGCGTGCGCCGACCAGCTCTACGCCTGTTTCGCCGAAGGAGTCGACCTGCGCCGCCTGGTGCTGCGCATCGTGGGCGAGGAAGCCCTCGACCGACGTCGACCGCATGGCCTTGAAGTTCGCCGACGCTTTCAAGCAAAACTACCCCGACCAGAAGGACGAGAACCGCGACCTGGCGAGACCCTCCAGCTTGGATGGGACCTCATCAGCATGATGCCCAAGGAGACGGTCAAGCGTATCAAGTCGGACTACGTGGAGAAGTATTACAACCCCGCCGGACGAATGACATAACCATCAGCCAGCATTAAAGAACCCCAGCATGGAACAGGTCCACCCCACTCGAAACGAGTCGTGAAGTGCAAGTCAGGCCGCGGCCTCGGCGAACCAGGGCATGAACCTTCTCAAGCGCAAGCGCGACGCCCTGCTGGCGGAGTTCATGCCCATCATCGACGAAACCATGCGCCTCTCCCTGCGCCTGGAGCGTGTGACCATGGAAGCCCAGTTCGAGCTGTCCACGGCCAAGGCCAAGGACGGGGTCCGGTGATCCGCTCCGCTTCCTACGCCTCCAGTCGTGAGGCCCTCGGTGGACATCACCGGTACGCACGTCATCGGCGTACCCATCCCGGTCATCCGCAGGGCTCCAGCGCCACGCGCGCCATGACCAAGCGCGTACGCCATCACCGGGTGACCAGCCGGTGGACGGGTGGCCGACAAGTTCGAGGAGATCATCGACGTCATCATCGAGAGCGCCGACATCGAGACCCGCCTGAAGCGCCTCGGCGAGGAACTCCGCAGACCAACCGCCGTGGTCAACGCCTGGAGAACATCGTCATCCCCGATACACCGAGCAGATCAAGTTCATCAACATCGAGCCTCGAAGAGCGCGCCCGCGAGGATATCTTCCGCCTGAAAAAGTTCAAGAAGGCGCTGGAACGCACAGAAGAAGAACGCCTTCGCAAGCTCATCGGCTAACCCTGTTAAGTCTTTTAAGGTCGTGTCTTACCAAGGCACGGCCTTTGTTCTTGCTCCACCCATGCCGGACGGCGCGTCAACGTGTAAAATAGTCAGCAGAATAACGACAGAAAAATCGAGAGGAACATACATGAGTGAGTGCCTCATTGTGAGGGAGGAACCCCCTGCACGGCTCGACGCGGAAGCGGGGCCAAGAACTCCGCCTTGAAATTAATGGCCGCCGGCTGCTGACGAAGAACCCAATCCCGCATCTCCAACGTGCCGGACATCGGGATGTCCGTGTCATGATGGAGGTACTCCGCCACCTCGGGCGTCGGTCGAACCTAGACGGGTCCTGGAGATGGAGAGCCGGGACCTCGCCACCCACCAGGCGCCTACTCGCTGGTCCGACGGATGCGCGCTTCCATCATCGTGCTGGGGGCCGGTTCCTCGCCCGCTTCGGCGGGCGGAAATGCCCCATGCCGGAGGGTGCAACATCGGGTCCCGCAAAATAGACCTTCATCTCCGGGGACTGGTGGAGATGGGGGTGGAGATCGAGTTTTCCCACGGCTACATCGAAGCCGTGGCGCCGCGCCTGCGGGGCGCCGACATCACCCTGAGCTTTCCCAGCGTGGGAGCGACGGAGAACCTGATGATGGCAGCCGTGGGGGCGGAGCGGATCACCCGCATCGACAACGCCGCGCGGAGCCGAAGATCCAGGACCTTGCCGTTTCCTGGTCGAGCATGGGCGCCCGGATCGACGGGGCTGGGACGTCACCCTGGAGATCGAGGGGGGACATCCCCTCAAGGACCGAATACAGCGTGGTCGAGACCGCATCGAAGCCGGTACCCTGGCCGTCGCCGATGGCCATCGCCGGCGGTGAAGTCGAGATCCAGGGCATCGACTCGCTCTTCCTCCAGTGTTCCTGAACAGGCTCAGGGAGATCGGGGTAGGGGTGGAGAAAAGGAAGGTGCCATGTCGATCAGGTCCGCTCCGTCCCTGAACGCCGCGACATCGCTACCCTGCCCTACCCGGTTTCCGACCGACCTGCCCGCCTCCATGATGGTCCTTCTGGCAGCACTGACGACGGCACCAGCGTCCTCACCGCAGACGTCTTCGAGAGCCGCTTCATATTCTGTCACAGCTCAACCGCATGGGCTGCGACATCGGCATCGAGGGGCATCACGCCATCATCAGAGGCGTCGGCAGCTTGAGCGGGGCCGAAGTTTACGCCTCGGACCTGAGGCGGGGCGGCCGTGGTCTCGCCGGGCTCGCCGCGGAGGGAGAGACGGTGTGGGCGACATCCACCACATCGACCGCGGTTACGAGGGGCTGGAGAAGAAGTACGAGCGCGCCGGGCGCCGGATACTGAAAGAACCGTGGCCAGCATGCCGAGCCGTAAGTATAAAGGTAAAGTCAAGGTAGAGTATATGGCACGCGGAGCGGTCGGCCGCCCTGTGCGTGCTCGGCCTGCTGGCGATGGCCATGCCGGCCGCCGCTGAAACGGCGATACCGACGGGAAGCGCCGCTGTGTCGTACACCGCGTCAGGTCCGGACCTGGCGGCTACGTGCCGGGGGAAGTCGTGGTAAAGCTCCAGGCGGAACTCGGAGTGGCGGCCTTGAGCGGGCTTCTGGCCGCGGCGGAAGAACTCTTTCAACCGGGAAACGGACTACGAAGCCTGAAAGAGAGGCCGGCGGCGCTGCCCGCCCCCTTCCTGATGAAGCTGGAATTGCGGAGCGGGTTGGAGCCCGCGGTTGTCTGCGAGTTCCTGTCCCGTCTGCCCATGGTGGAGATGGCGAAACCCAATTACATATTCCGGAACCAGACCACCCCCGACGATACCAACGACGCATGCCGGTGGACCCTCCGCCGGGTCGGGCGCCAGCCAGGCCTGGGACGTCGAGGTCGGCTCCGACGCTTTTACCATAGCCGTCATCGACACCGGGGTCGACTACAACGGCCAGGAATTCACTTCCCGCTGGTCCCCGGGTATGACTACTACAACAAGGACCCCGACCCCTGACGACGACGACGTTGACGGGCGCACGGGACAACGGTTGCCAGTGTGATGGGGGCGGCTACGAATAACGCAACATGGTGGCCGGGATGACGTGGGCGGGGAAGATAATGCCATTGAAGGCCCTCGAATTTCAGCGGCGAAGACCTCCCAACGAGTCCGTCTCCCAGTCCCTCTACCACGCCGCCTAACGGTGCGCGGATAATCAATATGAGCTTCACCAGCTCCGAGGACGTGGCCATCGTCGTGAAGCGGTGGCTTTCGCCTATGGCAAGGGCTGCCTCGATGACGGCCCGGTCGGCAACGGAAGACCGGACCGGCTCGATTATCCGCCGCCTACGACCATGTCATCGATAGGGTCGATCGACTTTTACGACAACCCGCTCCAGCTTCTCCAACACAACTCCAGCGTCGACCTGGTAGCGCCCGGCGAGAACACCGACCACATCGAAGGCATACCCGTGGTAAAGCAGGGCAATGTGCTGAAGTACACCAACGGCACGTCCATAGCCGCACCGCACGTCGCCGGGCCCGCCCTGCTGATTTGGGCGGACGACCCCACCCTGACCAGCGACGAGGTCTGGCAGTCCCTGCGGGATGGTGCGCCTGGACCTCGGGCGACGGGATGGGACGAGATTACGGCTTCGGCCGGCTGGACGTCACGGCGGCCATGGCGCCGCATCGATGTCACCATCCTCAGCCCGGACCCCTATAGCTTCGATCCCGCCGGCAACCTGGCCGCCAGAGCCGAGAGCCTTTCGCTCAACCGACATACAGCGCCCTGGAGATGTACGTGGACGGACCATGGAAGACACCTACACCCCGCCTTCCCCTTACAACCCGGTCACTTACACTTTCACCGCCTACGACTTTTCTTCCCTGACGGGAGAGGGGGGCCACCAGATGGAAGTACGGGCTTCGACACCACCGGGATCGTGTCGGCTCCTTGCGTAACCGATCATTTCTTCGACAACTCGCAGCCACGCCCCTCCAGCACCTGGTACCTGGCTGAAGGACCTACCTCATGGGGTTTCGATCACCTGGGTGCTGATCCAGAACCCCATTGAACACCTCGGTCACCGTCGATATCACTTACATGAACCCCTCGGCCCACCGCGAATTTCCCGTTGAGCTCCAGCCGCCTCGCGCACCACCATACACCTAATGCCGAGTTCCCCGACAGCGACGTCTCCACCCTACTTAGAGTCATCGGGGGTGAGGTGATC
>CAVXXD010000003.1:0-33014 GCA_963765625.1 uncultured bacterium | reverse complement strand
TATGTCGACGCGATAGACGTATCTCGGATAACATGTACGATTATCTGTAAAATAACGACATGTAACTACACGTCCTTGCGGTGGCTAATGTGCAGGCCCAGTATCCCGTCCCCGTTTATCGCGTAGACCACGCGGTAATCACCGATCCTGGGAAAAAACCGAGGCGGTCAAGGTTCTCGACAAGATCGAGGGGGAACTCGCCTTCGAGGGAACGCAATCGCCACTCTCGGACTTGTTCCTGTTCGAGCTGGACCAGGAGCCTGGCGTGCCGCTGGATGACGTGCGGGAGGTCAGTAACTATGTCGCGGCCCTCGGCCATGGGCTGCGCCGGCTGGAGGAGGGGATTGCCCCTTTCGCTTCGGCTGCTCAGGCGCACCAGTAACGCTACTACGAACTCCTCAATGGCGTGCGCCTGAAGGGAGACTGGGAAGCCTGGCTGGATTTCTTTGCCGAAGCGGTAACGGAGACGGCAGGGCAGGCGTTGGAAGCGGCACGGCAGCTTGTCGATGTCGCCGGCCGGGACCATGACAGGATAAGCGCGCTCGGTGGGCGGGCATCGGCCACCATGTTGAGGGTTCACGGGGCGTTGATGGAGCATCCCATGGTGACGCCGGGCTGGCTGGTTGAGAAGACTGGTATCATACCGATCACCGTCAACAAGGCGCTGGCCCTTCTCGAGCAGCTCGGCATCGTGCGGGAGATTACCGGCCGGAAGCGCAACCGTGTGTTCAGTTACCCCGGGTATGTCGATTTGATAAACCGCGGCTTGGAACCGGGAACCGCCGGTGAGGTAGCCCCCCCTTCCATGTGGAGGGTGTGGAGGTTGGTGCCTGTCACCAACCTCCACACGTCAGGGGAGGGCGTAGAGGGCGGCGTCGTCGAAGAAGACGCTCCCCGTGGCCTGCCCGCCGGTGCCCACAGTCTCCAGCCTGACCCGGCAGCGGGCCGCCCCGGCCGGTGCGGCCGTCTCCATGGAGACGGTGTACCAGCCGTGGGTGGAGTATCCCGACGTTCCCAGCGTCTCCGCCGGCGTAGAAGCGGTTGCGAGCAGCGTGCCGGCCGAGTTGTACCACTCCAGCTCGGCCCGTACCGCGGCGCCGTGGAGCATCCTGGTGCGGTAGGAAGCGTTGAAGCGGTAGCTCTTTCCGCCGGTGATGCCGGTGGTGACCGCCTGGTCCCACGAGGTGACGTAGGGCGAGTTGAAGGGCCCGGGGTTCTTGACCCGCGCGGAGCAACCGCCGGTGTGCGACTCAGTGGTGCTTCTTTCAAAAGAAGCGCTCCCGCTGGCGAGGTTGGTGGCCCAGGCGTCCGCCGTTTCGAAGCCGGGGTTGGCGAGCAGGTTGGCGGGCGTCGCCGCGGGCATGGTCACGGTCAGGGTCCGCGCCGTGCCGGAGCCGCCCAGCGTGATCGAGGGCACAACCAGAGCCGCGCCGTCCCAGGTGTAGCCGGTTCCTTTGACCAGGACGGCGCCGTCCAGCGACACCGCGATGGCGGAGCCTGGCCCGACCGGCCAGTCGTGCAGCAGCCTGAGCGAGGTGCTCCCGAGGGTATCCGTCACCGGCATCAGGCTGGGGTCGGTGGCGGCGTCCAGGGTCAGGGTGACGGTCTGCCCCGCCCCGGCCGTGACGCCGGCGGCGTCCAGGTCCAGGGTGAGCTGCTCGGCGTTGCGGGCGTGAACGCTCACGCGGTTGGCGGCGGTGTCCACCTCCGCCCGCGCCAGGCCGGCCTGGTCGCCCGCCGCCGCGTACCTCTTCATGGTCATCCAGTAAGAAGAAAAGACGTCGCTACCGTAGGTTTTGCAGGCCACCGCCGCGGGGTTTCTTTCCAGTACCGAGGCTTTGAAGAACTCCCCGGTGGTCGAGTAAGACTCCATGAAGCCGTGCCCCCCGTAGGGGCTGGTGTTGTACTCGCAGTAGTAGGGTCCCGTGGCGGACCAGCCGTTGAGAGCGGCGTAGATGTCGGCGCCGTTGGCGAAGGTGGCGGTGGCCGGGCAGTAGGGCGCCGGGGCGTCCACGTGCATCCACCAGCCGGAGGCGGGGTCGATGGTCCACCACATCACTTCGAGGTCGTTGTAGTTGTTGGGGAAGCAGCTGTCGGTCGAGCCGTGCACGATGCGCATGTCGGTGTTGGCCAGGTTCTCCAACACGTACCTGGCGCTGTAGTCGCGCATACGCGGCGTGTCGATGGAAGCAGCCGAGGTGTCGTGCTCCATGCCGTTGAGCAGGCGCCAGATGTCGCAGACCCGGGCGTCGTTGACGTCGGCGTAAGGGTCGCCCCAGCCCACCGGGTAGTTTTCTTTTAAGAACTCGTAATTGTAGACCATGTCCGAGGAGCCGGCGTTGGGGGAGACAGCCGTGAAGAGGCCGGGGTTGGCCACGGCCAGGGTGTAGGCGCCGGTCCCGCCCATGGACAGGCCCGAGGCGTAGACACGGTTCGGGTCAACGTTGAGCTTCTCCATGGCCTGGTAGATGCAGTCGGTGACGTCGGTCTCGCCGTGCGCCCAGTCGTTGCCCACGCGGAACTCGTCGAACTCGTGCACCCCGCCGAAGCTGGTGATGGAGGCTTCGCCGGCCGTGGGGGCTTCGGGGACGTCGATGCCGGTGCCGTAGGGGGCGTTGTCCCAGCCCTGGATGTTGACGGGCCGGTCGTTGACGAACACCCTCAGGTAACCGGCGTAGCTCGAGGCCTTGACGTCGGTCCAGGGGTTTAACCAGCTCAAAGATTCAAAGGGGTAATCCGCGCACCTGATCATCTTCCAGGTACCGCCCTCGTACTTGAACACCCGCACGTACTTGACGGTGCCGTTGGTGGTTTCCTGATTGCAGAGGTCGATGTGGTAGCAGTCACCGGTCACCGGGTCGCGGCGGAGGTTGATGCCCACCGCGCTGGTGCCCGAGCGGCTGAGCTCGCGGTAGCGCACGCGGACGGTGTCGTCCTGGCCGTACGAGCCGGTGCGGACGGCTTCTTTCCAGCTGGGTGAGCTGTCGGACTGCTTGACGGTGCCGCCGCCGGTCGCGGACCAGCTGCCGCCGTAGGTGTTCCAGCCGGCGAGGGTGCTCATGTCGTCGGTTATCTCCGGCTCCTTGTTGGTGCCGCTGGTCTTGGCGACGCCGTCCATGTAGAAGCTGCCCAGCTGCCTGCCCCAGGGCGAGATGACGATACACTGGTTGGCATCGGCCACGGCCTTGATGCCGGTGGAAAAGATGTTGATGGGGTTGTTGCAGACCAGCGGGATGCCCTCCAGCGCGTGCAACTCCACCCACATGGGGTAGGACTTGGCGGGGTCGTAACCGTTGGGCAGGTAGATGCTGCAGGGCAGGTTGAGCCCGTCGGCGGTGGAGACGAAGTCGTAGCGGACGGTGGTGCCGACGGCCGGCTCGCCGTAGGGCGGGTCTTCGCACCCCGCGGTGCTGAACGCCAGTGGTCACTAAAAGGACGATGATCAAGAGGACGGAAAGATTGCCTGCGCATGATGACTCCACTCCCTTTCTTTAGAAGAAAGGTGTTTGCTGAGGTTGCCCAACTTCGCAAACTATCTTTGCCGGATAAGGCATATTATATCCATGTTTCAAGCCGGGGAAGCCCTTTTCCGACCGGTTGTCACAAAATATTCACACGTGTCGTTGCGAGGAGCGAAGCGACGCGGCAATCTGAGATTGCCGCGCTGCGCTCGCAAAGACACTTCAGTGAGCGCGGATCGCGCCAGCCGCAGCCGGGCCAGCCACGGGCGGCGCATCTCGATGGCCTTGAACTCGCAGAGCTCGTCGCAGCAGAAGCAGCGGATGCACTTGCGCAGGTCGACGCGGGCGGGTCGTCGCGGCCGGCGCCGCCGGGCCGGGCCGGACGCAGGCTGATGGCGCCGCGCGGGCAGATCTCGACGCAGCGGCCGCAGCGGGTGCAGGCGCCGGGCAGGGGGTAGGGGGTGACCGCGAAGAGGCGGGTCCATCGCGCGGTGATGCTCGCCAGCGTCTTCTCGCCGAAGACGTTCTCCGCCGGCAGCGCGAAGCTTCTTTCTTTAAAGCGCATCAGAAAGAATCCGGCGGGTCCCCCAGCACCTCGAACCAGTCCGTGCCGGGCGGGCAGGCCCCGCGGCGGACGGCGGCCTCCAGGGGCTTGCTGGTCCCGGGGGCAGGCCGGCCAGCTCGAGGATGAGCGACTCCACCGCGAAGGCGTTGCGGCCCGCCGCCAGGGCGCCCATCCGCCTGACGGTGCCGCGGCGCGCCCCGTCGCCCTCGATGACGTCGACGGCGTCCAGCAGGTGGAAGTCGTGCGCCCACGCGCGCCCACGGCGGCCAGGTGGACGTCGACGATGAAGTCGGCGAAGTCGGGCCGTCCTCGAAGCGGGAGTGATAGGACATCTTGGTCATGCCCGGCACCGTGCCGTAGAGGTTCTTCACCGGGCCGGTGACGTTTAAGAAGCGGTGGGACTTGAGCTTGGCCACCGACACCAGCACGTCCGCCTCGACCATGGCGCGGCAGAGCTCCAGCCGTTTCACCGCCACGCCGTCGGGGCAGGCGACCTCGATCACGCGGGTGTCCATGCCCAGCTTGCAACCGGTGTCGCGGGCCACCTGGGCGATGCCCGTCTTTTCGTAGACCCTTCTTAAGAAAGAAGGGGTGAAGGGGCCGCCGGGGCTGTCGCCCGACGGTGACGTCCGGCGTGACCTGCTGTAGTTCGCGCACCAGGGCGCGCACCACCTCGGGGTGGGTGGTCATGGCCGACTCCGGCGGGCTGCGCCAGCACCGCGTTGGTCTTGACGAAGACGGACTGCCCCGGGCGCACGATGCTCGCCGCCCCGCCCAGCAGGTCCAGGGCGCGCCCCACCGCTTCTTCCACCGTTTCGCGCTGGTAATCCCCGCAGGCGGCCAGCGCCACTGCTTCTTTCATCACAACCTCCACATGGTGCCTGTCACCACACCTCCACACCCTCCACATCAATGGAGTTGACAAATGTAAACAGACCCCTGCCTGGCCATGTACCAAGATGTAAATAACAATGCTGACGATCTGTAAACCGAGATCCGGTTCCTGTCCAACCCCGGCGAATAACCGGCCGGCAGGTCTGGCGCGGCATCGGCCGCATCTCCCATGCCAAGGTGATCAACGCCCTCAAGGAACTGACGGCCACCGTGCAGGTGCAGTACCGTGCCGCCGCCCCTTCTTGCTTATTCTCCCTGAATTATTCTCCCTGAATTATTTTCCCTGAACGAAGAAAATGTCTTCACGGCGCACCTCTGGGGCCTCTTCGGTTCGGAGGAGCGGGTCCTGGAGGAAACGGGCTTGACCCTTAAGGAAAAGTTGGGTGACACGGTGCTCAGCTGGCATAACAGCCAGCGTTCCATGGGTGGCCACGGTAATGCGCCGAAGCTTTTCCGCGACTATCTCACCAGCCCGGATAGGAACAACACTTCGAAGCTGCTTTCTTCAGGAGGAACCCACTTGCCAGGAAGTTACGAGGAAGCCGAGGCGATGATCGAGGCCGCCGGTGACATCCTCGGGTTTGTCGTGGGCAAAGTGCCTAAGGCCTGATGTGGAGGGTGTGGAGGTTGGTGACAGGCACCTTGTGGAGGTTAGGGCAATACTTTGACGGTGCCGGCCGTTCCTACGGCGAGGGCGCTGCCCGCCCCGGTGAGGGTGACGCCGAACAGTGAGGCTGAGCCGGCGGCGCAGGGGGTCCAGGTCAGCCCGGCATCGGTCGTCTTGAGGGCCGTTCCTCCCGCGCCTACCGCCCAGGCCGTGCCGGCGGAGGAGGCGGCCACGCCGTAGAGAGCCGTCGTCACGCCGGAGCCGGAGCCGGATGTCTGCGAGACCCACGTCGCGCCGCCGTCCGAGGTGCGAAGTATTACGCCGCCGTCTCCCACCGCCCAGGCCGTCGAGGCGTTCACGGCCGACACCCCGCGCAGCGCCGTCGTCACGCCGGAGCCGGAGCCGGATGCCTGCGAGAACCACGTCGCGCCGCCGTCCGAGGTGCGAAGTATCACGCCGCCGTCTCCCACCGCCCAGGCCGTCGAGGCGTTCACAGCCGACACCCCGCGCAGCGCCGTCGTCACGCCGGAGCCGGAGCCGGAGCCGGATGCCTGCGAGACCCACGTCGCGCCGCCGTCCGAGGTGCGCATTATCACGCCGCCGTCTCCCACCGCCCAGGCCGTCGAGGCGTCCACTGCGTCCACGCCGTTAAGCGTGGCGACGGCCCCGGCGGGATGCCTGGCCCAAGTCGCGCCGCCGTCCGCCGTGCTCAGTATCACGCCTCCTTCGCCCACCGCCCAGGCCGTCGAACCACTCGCGGCGGCCACCGCGTTGAGCTGCAGGGTCACCCCGGACGACTGCGCCGTCCAGGAACCACCGCCGTCCGTCGTGCGCTGTATGGCCCCGCTTTCGCCCACCGCCCAGGCCGTGGACGACCCGCCGGAGCCCGCCGCGCCCACGCCCATGAGGTGGAGCTTGCGCACGGTAAAAGAAGCCGCGGCCGAAGTGCCGTTCGGCGTGGTCACCGTGACCTTGACGCTCCCCGCGGGGCCCAGGCCTTCGGGCACCTTCGTCACGATGCGCGTCTCCGACCAGTAATCGTACGAAGAAGCCTCCACCCCGCCGAAGGCGACGTAGTTGCCCGGCCCTTCGCGCCGGCCGAAAGCCTGCCCGGTTATCTCCACCGCCGCGCCCACCGGGGCGGAGCCCGGAGAGACGGATGATATCACCGGCGGCATCAGGGCGTTGAAGGCCGCCGCGTTCGAGAGCCCCACGCCCGTCGCCACCGTCACCGGCACGCGGCCGTAAGCCCCGGCCGGCACCGTCGCCACGATCAGCTCGTCGCTCCAGAGCGCGCAGGCCCCTGCCGGCGTCTTCCCGAAGGAGGCCACCGAACCGCCCTGCTCCGCCCCGAAGCCGGTGCCGTAGATGCTGACCTCGCTCCCGACCAGGGCCGAGGGCGGGTCGACCAGGTCGATGCGCGGCGGCACGGCTTCTTTACCTGAAGAAGAAGACGAAGAGAAGAAGAAGCAGCAGCGGCGGCGCTGACCCTCACGTTTATGCCGTTTGAGGTACCCGAAGCGGTGACCACCTTGACCTCGGCCGTGGCGGGGATGCCCCCGGGCACTTTGAAGCGGATGACGTTGTTGCTCCAGGTGGTGTACGCGCCGATCTTCGCCGGCCCCAGGCTGACGTAGGAGTCGTTCCGCGCCGCTCCGAAAGAAGCCCCGGAGACGGTCATGGTGTCGCCCACCCGTGACGAGGTGGGGTTCACCCGGTTGACCGCCGGGATGATGGAGACCGGCTGCCCGGCCGAGGTGCCGCGCGGCGTGGTCACCGTGACCTCTTCGCGCACCGAGGCGCCCGCGGGCACGTTCACCTTGATGAGGCGGTCGGTCCAGAGCAGGTACTCCGTGGCCCGGACCGTCCCGAAACTCACGAAGAAGCCCTCCCCCGGGACCTCTCCCTCCCCGCCCCGGCTGCCGCTCCCACTGCCGCTGAAAGCCAGGCCGCAGAGGGTCACCGTAGTGTCCGCCTTGACCGGCGCGGGATCGACGCTGTCCAGGCGGGGAGAGGAGCGGTAGTGCAGTATGCTGCCCCGCGCGCCCGCCAACCAGGCGGTCTCGGCGTCGGCGCAGGTGACGGCGTTGAGGCCGTTGATTGTCCCGGTGTCCGGCATCTCCCAGGTGAAGCCGCCGTCCCGGGTCCGCGCCGCGAAGCCGTCTTCACCGCTCACCCAGGCGCCGCCCGCGCCGTCGCACCAGACACTCGTGAGGCGGGTGCTGCCGCCGCCCGCCGGACGTGACTCCCACGTGGCTCCGCCGTCGGTGGTGACGAGCACCACCCCGTCCGCCCCCACCGCCCAGGCAACGCCCGGGTCCGACCTGACGCCGCAGACGGACGCGAGGTCGGTGGTGGAGCCGGAGGGCAGTTGCCCCCAGGTCTTGCCGGCGTCAGCGGTCTTTAGTATCACCCCGCCGCGTCCTACCGCCCATGCCGTATCGGCGTTCACCGCGTATACACCCGTAAGCTCGGCCTCGCCGGGTCCGCCGCGCGAGCCGTCTTCTTTCTTAAAAGAATCTTCATAAGACCAGGACTGCGGGTACCAGGTCTGCCCCTCGTCGAAGGTGCGCGCGATGAATCCCCGTCGGCCCACTACCCAGGCCGTCGAAGCGTCCACGCAGGAGACGGCGCGCAGGTCCTCGGTGGTGCGCGAGGGCTGCTCCTCCCAGCTGCGCCCGCCGTTGTAGGTGCGCAGGACGGTGCCCTCCGCCCCCACCACCCAGGCGCTCTCGGGGCTGGCCGCCGCCACGCCGGAGAGGTCCCGGGCCGTGCCCGCGTAGGAAGCGCTCCAGGTGTAGCCGGCGTCGGTGGTCCGCAGGACGGTGCCCTCTTCCCCCGCTGCCCAGGCGTTGGTGCCGCCGGGGCAGGACATGGCGTTGAGGCCGGGGCCGGTCCCCAGGCGCTGGGGGTGCCAGGTGATCCCGGTGTCGTCGGTGCGCAGGACGGTGCCCGCGCTCCCCACTGCCCAGGCGCATCCGGTGCCGGTCGCGCCCGCGTCGGTTGAGCGGGAGGCCCACAAGGCCAGGATCTCACCCGTCACTCCGGCTTCCTGGCGGGTCCAGGCGGCGCCGGCGTCATCCGTCTTGAGTATCAGCCCGCTGCTCCCGGCCACCCAGGCGGAGTCCGCGTCCACGGCGAATATAGCCCGGAGCACCGAGCCGGCCCCGGTGTTAATGCCGGCCCAGGTAACGCCGCCGTCGGTGGTGCGCACGGCCATGCCCGTCTCGCCCACCGCCCAGGCGGTCTCCCGGTCGACGGCGCTGAAAGAGACCAGGTGATCGCCGGTGCCCGAAGCTTGCACTTCCCAGGTGGCACCGGTGTCCCCGCCTTCGCCCTCGCCTGAAACGCCGGAGATGCGCACCACGGTGCCGTTCTCGCCGGCCGCCCAGGCGGCGTCCGGTCCAAGTGCCTCGATACGCAGAAGGCGGTTGGCGCCCACGGCATCCGCCTCGAGGTGTTGCCAGGTGGCGCCGGCGTCGGTAGTGCGCAGCACCACCGGCCCCTCGGTCACGGCCCAGGCGGTGGAGATGTCTGAGGCTGAGAAGTCCAGGATGTCGCGGCCGGTACCGGCGTCGAGGGTCTGCCAGGAGGCCCCGGCGTCGGTGGTGCGCAGCACCGATCCGCGCCGCCCCGCTGCCCATGCCGTCGAGTTGTCGACGGCCGAGACGGCCAGGATGTCTTCGGAGGTACCGCTCTCCTGGGAGAGCCAGGTGGCCCCGCCGTCGCCGGTCCGCGCCAGCAGGCCGCCGTCCCCCGCCAGCCAGGCCGTCTCCCCACCGCTGCCCGCGCCCGAGATATCCCTGGCCTCGGGCAAGCCGGACTCCGTGCCGGCCGTGGCCTTATAGGCGCTCACCGCGGCGACCGGCTTGCCGGCGATGCCCGCCCTCTCGCCCGCCGCTCCCGTGAAGACCGACGCGAAACCGGTGGAAGGCAGGGCCGCGGAAGCGGCCAGGCAGAGTGAGACGGCCAGCGCCAGCCGTGCCGTTGTTCTTTTTTTCCTACGCATGAAACGCATCATGAAACGCATCATAATAAAGATGATTCTACCATGTAGAAAGTGGAAGAGACCTGAAGAAAAATTTCTGATGGGTTGATGTTAGCAAGTCCGGCAAATATAATGAGTGAATCCGTGTTTGTTGGGCAGTTACGTGGACAGGCAGAACAACGATTCAGATTTCGTGGAACCCGGAAGCGGGCATGATGACGAAGTTGTTCTTCAGCCGTTAGCAGGGAAGGGAGAGAAGTGAGGAAATGAAAAGGATTCTTTTGATTGTCCTGATCGCGGTATTCGCGTCCTCCACCCTGGCGCTTGCCGCCTGGAAGGTCGCGGATATGGTCAATGGGGACGAAGCCGCTCCTCCCAGCGGGGCCGAAACGGCCTTGAGCGACGACGGGGCGGGCGAGGCCGGCTCCGGCGAGACTGCCGGCGAAGCCGCCCAGGCCGCGTCAGGGGACATCGAAGCGGCTGGAGCCGAAGCGGCAGCCAGGCCCTCCGGTGAGGATTTCTCCCAGGATACCCCCGAGCAGCGCTACGTCACCGAGACCCAGCGGCACCAGAACTTCTTCGTCGCCCTGGCGGAAGGTGAGGTCAAGCGGCTCGACGCCATCGCCACCGATTATCAGCCGGCCGGCGACCCCGATACTTCTTACATGTACTTCACCGTAACCACCACCGGGGGGGGCAAGCACGACGGCACCATGGTGCTCAAGCATGAAGACGGCCTCTGGCGCATCGCCGCCGTACGCCAGCTCACCGGCGGACTGGGCGGGGGCACCGATTACGTGGTACCCGCCGACTTCGAAGCGGACCTGGCCCGGGAACTCGTCGAGTTGCAGGACTTCCTCTCCAAGACGGCCCAGGGAAGGCTCGACTACATGGTCGTGGACAGCGTCTCCAGACCGTCCGACACCGAGACCGTCCTGATCGGGCGAGTCGTCAGTGTGGGCGGCCGCATCGTGGATACGCAGCATGACCCTGCGCAACGATTACGGTATCTGGCACCTGACCGACATCGAGAGCCTTTGAGGCCGGAAAGCATAAGGAGAGATGGACATGAGCATCAATAAGAAGAGGTTCGCGTGCTATTCCTTTTGCTTCGTCTTGATCGTGAGCTTCCTGATCGCGGTACCCATACTGGCCCACGCGCAGCTCGGGGGCATAAACGGTGAGGAGATCGCCGCCGACCCCATGAAGCGGCTTCCAGCCACTCCCGGGGAAGCGCACCAGCGTCTGGAGGAAAAAAACATCGCCTGGCCGGACACCGGCGACTTCACGGCGGCCGCCGCTTATGACAGCGTAGTGCCCGGGGTGCGGGTGTCTATTCCCTTCGATACGGTCAGCGGCTTCACCACCCACATCGGGGGCGACGTCAAGGTCGTGCTCAAGAGCGGGGCTACCGTCAAGCAGACCGTGACCACCGTCACCGGGGTAGACGGCTGGTTCAAGGCCGACCTCTCGGCGGGGGACATCGTCTCGGGTAACAGCCTGGTCGTGACCGACCTTGAGGATGGCGCCACAACCACCATCCTCTGCGTCCTCACCGCTGCCGTAGATTTCAACACCGACCTGGTGACCGGGAAATCCGTGTCTACCTACGATATCGAAGCATACGCCGTCATACCCAACACCTACTATGCCGACGTGCCACCCGGGGCCATGAGAGGAAACACCAGGGTCCCGACGGGCGGCAACTACACCGTTCCCCTCGACGATTTCGACCTGCGTCTGGGTGATGCAGTGCTGGTGTTCGCCACCGACCCCGCCGGAAACCAGATAATGAACATCGCCTCCGGCTCGGGAGGCGCCCTGATCGTCTATCCCCAGTACGATGACGTGATGGGCTACTACATCCCCGACCGGACGCTCACCATTGACGCGGGTGCCGACAGCCGGGACGTGGACACCCTGGACGACGGCTTCTTCGAGGCCTGGTTCGCCGACAGTGGCATCTCCGACGGCCAGACCGTCTCTACTAATATGGGAGGCGCGCGCAACGTCATAGTGAGAGACGTCACCGCTCAGTGCGATCCCTCCACCAACAAAATAACCGGCACCGTCCCTGCCAGCCGTAATATGCGGGTGGTAACGGACCCCTACGTCGACCCCACTGTCTACGAGCTCAAAAGCGACGCCTCCGGCGCCTTTACCGTCACGCTCGCGGCTGACGACCCCGCCACCGGGACCGACGTGTACAACGTCGCCTGGTACAACGACGAGGGCGACTGCGTGGTCTACGAGTTCCAGACCTTCTCCTGGTACCTGGCCGAGGGCTACACCGGTGGCGAGTTCGACACCTGGGTCCTGGTACAGAACCCCGGGACGGAAGACGCCGCGGTCACCCTCTCCTTCCAACTGGTCGGCGGCACGGCTGACGACTACACCTTCGTAGTGCCGGCCGGCATGCGGACCTCGGTCCAGCTGGACGTCCTGCCCGGTCTGGCCGACGCCCAGGTCTCCACCATGGTGACCTCGGTCTCCGGCAACTGGATCGTGGCGGAGCGGGCCTGTCTACTTCGTCTACAACGGCAAACCCGGCGGCCACGACTCCATCGGCGCGCTCAGCCCCTCCAAGGTCTGGTACCTGGCCGAGGGCTACACCGGTGGCGAGTTCGACACCTGGGTCCTGGTACAGAACCCGGGCTGGTCGACACCACCGTGACCCTGGAGTTCCAGGTGCTCGGCGGCACGGCCGCCAACTACACCTTCGTGGTGCCGGCCGGCAAGCGGGAGTCCGTCCCGCTGGACGCCCTGCCGGGCCTGGCCGACGCCCAGGTCTCCACCAAGGTCGTCAGCCGACCAGCCGGTGGTGGCCGAGCGGGCCGTCTACTTCAATTACGGCGGATGGTGCACCGGCGGGCACGACTCCATCGGGGTCACCGCGCCGGCTGACCGAATGGTACCTGGCCGAGGGCTACACCGGCGGCACCTTCGACACCTGGGTCCTGGTGCAGAACGCCGGGACCGAGGATACCACCGTGACCCTCTCCTTCCAGCTGGTCAGCGGCACAGCCGCCGACTACACCTTCGTGGTGCCGGCCGGCAAGCGGGAGTCGGTCCCGCTGGACGCCCTGCCGGGACTGGCCGACGCGCAGGTCTCCACCAAGGTCAGCGCGGACAAGCCGGTGGTGGCGGAGCGGGCCATGTATTTCGACTACAACGGCAAGATAGAAGGGCACGACTCCATCGGGGCTTCCGCTCCCAGGAACGTCTGGTACATGGCCGAGGGCTACACCGGCGGCGACTTCGACACCTGGGTCCTGGTACAGAACCCCGGGACCGAGGAGACCACCGTGACCCTCTCCTTCCAGCTGGTCAGCGGCGCGGCAGAGGACTACGTCTTCGTCCTGCCGGCCGGCATGAGGCAGTCGGTCCCGCTGGACGCCCTGCCGGGCCTGGCCGACGCGCAGGTCTCCACCAAGGTCAGCGCGGACAAGCCGGTGGTGGCGGAGCGAGCCGAGTACTTCAACTACAAGGGTATAATGGGAGGCCACGCGTCCATCGCTATCCCCGAGATATTGCGTTAAAGCATCGCTGTAGCATAGTTAGGAAACGATGGAATTAAAGGACTACCTCAACGTAATATTCAATCGCAAGTGGATAATCATCGGGGTCGCCGGGCTGGTTGTGCTCGGCGCCCTGATTCTTTCCCTTCTGCAGGACCCCGTATACAAGTCGAGCGCGCTCATCCTCGTCGATACCAACCAGGCGGGGGAGACGGCCTCGGACAGCGTTCTTTCTTACATGTATAACGACTCCAAGACCTTCATCTCCACCCAGGCCAAGATCATCGCCACCCGCACCATGGCCCAAGCGGTGCGGGACCGGCTCGAGTACGACTACGAGGAGGCGGCCTACAAACTGGAGGACGGCGAGGACGTCTTCATCCCGGCGGCCATCCCCTCCGTCGGGGAGCTTCAGAACAGCGTTACGGTGGAGAGAGCGGAGAGCACCAACGTCTTCGGGATCTCCGTGACCAACGGTGACAAACAGCTGGCCCGGGACATCGCCCAGACCTACGCCGATGAGTACATCCTCGACCGGCAGCTCTCTTCCATCAAGCAGATCAGCGACGCCCGCAAGGAGGTCTGGAACCAGATCACCGAGCTGGAGACCCGTATCGCCGACATCGCCGATGAGGTCAAACAGTATGCCAAGGACAACATCCCTTCCGAGCTGGAGGCGGAGGCGGCCCAGGCCGTCTCCCTATGGGGCACCCTCTACGAGAAGTACATGAGCCTGCGCATCGCCGAGGCCCTGGAGCAGCGCGGCCTGGAGGTGATCGAGGTGGCCGAGGTGGGGGTGAAGGTGAGCCCGCGCCCCGTCCGCAACGTCATCCTGGCCCTGTTCACGGGGCTGCTGCTCGGCTTGGGCCTGGCCTTCCTGGTGGACTACCTGGACAGCACCTTGAAGACCAGGGACGAGATGGCCAGGGCCTACGACACCACCGTCATCGGCGAGATCGCTCGCGCCACCTCGGTCGGCGAGGAGGAGCGCGGTATCTTCTACTTTGACCAGCCCGACAGTGCTGCGGCCGAGGGCTTCCGCAACCTCCGCACCAACCTGCAGTTCCTCAACCTGGAGGGGGACACCAAGGTGCTCATGGTCACCTCCGCCAGCCCGGGCGAAGGGAAGACCTCGGTGGCTGTCAACCTGGCCGCCGCCCTCTCGGAGATGAACAAACGGGTGCTGGTGGTCGAGGCCGACCTGCGCAAGCCCGTGCTGAGCAGGTTTCTTGCGAAGAAGCCGGACAAGGGCATCACCGACGTGCTCATGGGATCGGTCGCGCCGGAGGATGCCGTCACCCCGGCGGGCAACGAGAACCTCGCGGTGCTGACAGCGGGGGTGATCCCGCCAAACCCGGCGGAGATAGTCTCATCCCACGCCATGCAGGAGCTTCTTGCCAGGCTGAGCCGCGACTACGATTTCGTGCTGGTGGACGCCCCGCCGGTGCTGGCCGCCTCCGACGCCGTGGCCATGGCGTCCATGATGGACGGGGTCATCCTGGTAGCCAGCCACGGCAAGGCCAACCGCGATGAAGCCCGCCACACCGTGGAGCTGCTTTCCAAGGTGGAGACGCGCGTGCTCGGCGTGGTCATCAACAACGTCGAGCCGGGCAAGCGCTACGGCTACCGCTACGCCTACAGCTACGACTACGGCTCCTGACCCCCCTCCACAAGGTGCCTGTCACCAACCTCCACACCCTCCACGTCAGGTGACGGGGTGGCGCAGTACCGTCTTCAGCCTGGCCGGGTCGGTCCGGCGGAAGTCACTCAGGTAGATCTCGTGGTGGTGCCCCCGTAGCTGAAAACCGTTCTCCTCGATGAAAGCCATCAGCCTTTCGATGGTGGGGCCTTCCTCGGAGAAGGGGCCGATGTGCATGACTTGCGCCGACCTCCCCTCGTCGAAGCTCGAGAAGCGCATGCGGTCCAGGGCCGCCCCAAGGCCCACGGGAGCGGCGTCACCGCCCTTTTTCTCCCGCAGGCGGCGCATGCCCTCCAGCGCGTCGGCTTCGTTAACCCAGTCGGGCTGCATCAGCCCCAGCGTCCAGCGCCACTCGTCCCGTATGCCCTGGAGAAAGACGCGGGGGTCGTCGGCGTACCACAGCCCCTCCAGGGGAGGAACGGTGTATTCCGCCCCCCGCCCTTCTTTTTTCAGCATGAACTTGACGGTGTAAGCGGTGCCGTAGAGCGCTTCCACCGCGTCCTGGAAAGCTTGCGAGGTGTTGGGGTCGCCCTCGCCGTCGATCAGGAGGAAGTTCATGGCCGGCACCTCCACCACCACCGGGTTCTTCGCAGGGGGGAAGTAGAGCTCCTTCAGGTTCTTCTTGTAATCGAACTTGTCCACGGGGGCCTCCTCCTCGAAGGTTGACGGATCCGCCTGGGTTCGATGACGGCAGTTGATACCTATTATGTGCAATCGTGATGACCAATTTGTCATGCCCTGGTATATAATAATCAAAGAAAACCGTCTACCTGAAGGAGGAGAGAATGAAGAAAGGCCTGGTTCTGTTGACGATGTTGCTCCTGGTGTTCTCGCTGGCGATACTGGCGGGATGCGGGGAGAAAGAGACCACGGTCAAGATCGGCGATGAAGAGATCACCGTGACCGAGGACGACTTGAAGGAACTGGAAGACCTCGCCGATGAATTCGAGTCGGAAGGCTGGACCGCGGAGGACGGGAACGTCTCCTGGGAAGGCGAAGAGCCCACCGAAGCCGAGCTGGGCGCAAAGATCTACCCGGGTGCCGAGTACGTGCCGGGCACGGGTGTCGTGGCCATGGACATGTCCTCAGGTGAAGGGGAAAGCAGCTTCGTCACCGGCGCCGACTACGTGACGGAGGACAGCTTCAACAAGGTGGTCGACTTTTACACCGACAAGATGGGCGAGCCCGTTTCGAACGATAGCGGATCGGCCTCCTGGATCGAGATGACCGCTGACGACATGATCACCGTCACCGCGACCGACGATGGCGGCGAAGTGACCATCTCCATCGGCAGGATCAGCACCAAGTAACGGACGAGACCTCGAACATACCGGCCGCGCCCCCTCGGGCGCGGCTTCTTTTATGGAGCCCTGCGATATAATGGCCTTAGAAAACCGTCTACCTGAAGGAGGAGAGAATGAAGAAAGGCCTGGTTCTGTTGACGATGTTGCTCCTGGTGTTCTCGCTGGCGATACTGGCGGGATGCGGGGAGAAAGAGACTACGGTCAAGATCGGCGATGAGGAGATCACCGTTTCCGAAGATGAACTGAAGGAACTGGAAGACCTCGCCGATGAGTTCGAAGTGGACGAAGACAGCGGCAGCGTGACCGTCGACGGAGATACCTACACCTGGGATGACGAGGCCCCCTCCGAAGCCGAGCTGGGTATCGCCATCTATCCGGATGCCGACTACGTGCCGGGTACCGGCGGAAGCGGCTCCATCAGCAGCGAAGAGGGAGCGACCGCGGTGGCCGGCGCCGACTTCACTACCGAGGACAGCTTCGTGAAGGTCGTGGCCTGGTACACCGACAAGTACGGCGAGCCGCTCTATTCCACCGATACCGAAGCCTCCTGGATGCCCGGCGGCGACCTGACCACCGGCGAGTTGAAGACTGTATCGATCACGGACGAGGGCGACGAGGTCAAGATCTCCATCGCCAACATCGGCAGCATGTAACCAGCGGACAACGACGGGTTCAAGCCGCGCCCCCTCGGGCGCGGTTTTTCTTGTGCGCCGGGGCGATGTTTGTTTCACCCGTGCCGGGGGTAACTAGGATATTGGGCAGCTATCCGCGCAAGAAAGGGGGTCTTCATGAAATCAATCGGCAGCTTGAGCTTCGGACCGTTCCTGCGGGCGTCGGCCTTGCGCTGGCCCGACAGGGAGGCGGTGTTCGACGCGGACCGGCGCATCGGCCGTTCCTACCGGGAACTGGACGAGCGGGCCAACAGCCTGGCCAATAACCTCCTCGAGTCCGGGGTCAGAAAGGGCGACTTCGTGGCGGTGCTCTTCCGCAACTGCGCCGAGTTCGTGGAGCTGTACTACGCCCTGGCGAGGATCGGCGCGGTGATAGCCCCGCAGCCGACCCGTCTCTCGCCCCGGGAGATCAGGGAACTGGTCAACCTGAGCGAAGCCCGCATCCTCCTCTTCGACCAGGCCTTCAACGGGATTGTCGAGGCCATCCGCCCGGAGCTCACCACGGTGGAACGATACGTGGGGCTCGGCGACGACCTGCCCGGCTACGCCTATTCTTACGAAGACATGGCCACCGGCGGATCCACGCTGGAGCCGGTGGTGGAGGTGGGCGAAGAGGACCTCATGTACCTCAACTACACCTCCGGCACCACCAACCTGCCCAAGGCCTACCTTCTCAACCACTACAACAACCTCATAGCCAAGGACACCTTCGACATCTTCGGGCTCACCGAAGAGGACACCGTGCTCACCGTCTTCCCCATGTACGGGCGGGTGGGCTTCGGCTGGAGTGCTTACAGCACCTACAAGGGGGCGCGCAACGTCACTCTCAGTTTTCTGCCCGACCGGGTGCTCCAGGTCATCGAGGAAGAAAAGGTCACTTTCACCGTCCTGGTGCCCATCATGGCCCAGCTGCTCTGGCTCTACGCCAAGCCGGAGGAGCACGACCTCTCTTCTTTGAAGAAACTGATCTTCGCCGGTTCTTCCCTGCCCCAGTCGGTACTGGAAGAAGCGCGGAGGCGCCTCTGCCCCGACATCTACGAGTTCTACGGCCTGCAGGAGACGGGCATCATCACCTCCATGACCCCGGAAGACCGGCTGAGGAAGCCCAACTCGGTGGGCCTGCCACCGGCCGGCGTGGAGATGCGCCTGGTGGACGCCGACGACGCCGATGTAGCTCCCGGCGAGGTGGGCGAGATAATCATGCAGGGGCCCGCAGCGACCACCGGCTACTTCAAGCAGCCGGACAACACCTTCGAGGTGCTGCGTGGCGGCTGGTTCCACACCGGCGACCTGGGCAGCATCGACTCGGACGGCTACCTCTACGTCTCCGGCCGGGTCAAGGATATGATCGTCACCGGCGGCCAGAACGTCTTCGCCCCCGAGGTGGAGGAAACGCTTCTCTGCCACCCCGCGGTGGTCGACGTCGCTGTCATCGGCCTCCCCCACGAGCTGTGGGGGGAGCAGGTCACGGCGGTGGTGGTGCTGAGCGAGGGTTACAGCATGCCGGATGAAGGGGATGTGCTGGAGGCGGAGCTGATCGAGTTCTGCAAGGAGCGCGCCGCCCACTTCAAGGCACCCAAGCGGGTGATGTTCGCCGCTGAGCTGCCGCGCAACCTGGCCATGAAGGTGAAGAAGTTCGAGCTGGTGGAGAAGTACTGCCAGCGCGTCACCACCTAGGAAAGTTGGGGTCAGACCCTTTCTCCACTTTCTCCGTAACCGGCTGACATCAGCTGCCCGCATGGGAGAAAGTGGAGAAAGGGTCTGACCCCAACTTTCGTTTGTCTGCTAGAATCAGCTTGATGTGTAGCCGAGGATAGCCGGATGTGAGGGAGGTTGTTCCATGTTGCTTGAAAGAAAGACAGCGGGAGCGAGCATCAGGCTGGTCCTGGCGATGGCGTTGATGGCGGGGATCGTGGCGGCCGGCACCCTGATGCCGGCGCCCGCCGTGCTGGCCGCGTCGGGATGGTCACTGCCACGCAACCTGTCCGAAAGGACCGGCGAGGACGTCTACGAGACCAGGCTGGCCGTGGGCCCGGACGGCTTCCCCCATGTGGTCTGGAGAGAATGGGACGGCGCCGACAACCAGATCTACTACACCAGGAAGACAGGCAACGGCTGGACCGCCCCCGTCAACCTCTCTTCCGGCTTCGGGGGAAACTATGAGCCTCGTATCGCCGTGGACGGGTCCGGCAACCCCCACGTGGTCTGGTACGGCAACGACGTCATAGACATCGTCCTCTATACCACCAGCTCCGACGGCGGCCATAGCTGGGGTTCGATCACCTGCCTCAACACCGTCGCCACCACCGACAACATAAAACCCGACATCGCGCTGGACCGCGACGGCCTGCCTCACGTCGTCTGGAGCGCTGATGAGGCCGGTGAGGACTACGTCTTTTACACCAGAAACGACGGCGCTGCCTGGACCGCCCCGGAAAAAGTCTCGCCGGGAGTCGGAGGCGCTTACGCGCCGGTTCTGGCACTGGACGACGACGATCATCCCCACGTGGCCTGGCGCGGCAATGACGGCGTCACCACCCGCATTTATTACGGGACTCGTGGCGCCGGCGGCTGGGCCTCGCCTAAAAACGTGTCCCCGGGAGTGGGCCTCACAGTCAACCGCTTTCCCGATCTGGCGCTTGACCCGGAAGGGCATCCCCATGTGGTCTGGCAGTCGATCACCAGCGGAAATCAGATTTACTACGCCGCCGACACCGGCAGCGGCTGGTCGGCGCCTGGAGCTATTTCCAGCGGTTTCACCGATAACTGGCATCCCCGGCTGAAGGTGGATGGCGAAGGCGTATTGCACGCGGCCTGGCAAGGCTCCGATGGCATCGCCACACAGGCCTGCTACTCCGTAAATACCGGCGGCGGCTGGTCCGCTCCGTCCGCCATCTCCGCCGGCAGCACGGACAACACCGACATCCAGCTCGCCCTCGACGGCAAGGGGTTCCCCCACGCGGTATGGCACGGGGTTGAGGATTCGGTCGAGAGGATCTTCTTTTCCAAGAATACCGGAAGCGGCTGGGCTACCCCCATCAGCATCTCCTCCGGGGTGGTGGACAACCATGCTCCGCAGATCGCCCTGGACCCCGAAGGCTTCCCCCACGTGGCCTGGTACGGCAGCGACAGCGCCCACAACCAGGCCTGGTATGCCAATGACATCTCCGAGCAGTACAAGTCCTACTTCGCCGAAGGCTGCACCGGCGCGGGTTTCCAGGAGTACCTCTGCCTGGGCAACCCCGCCGCTTCGGACCAGTCCGTCAAGGCGACCTTCCTCTTCACCGACGGCACCTCGCTCGAGCGCACCTACAGCGTGCCCGCGACTTCACGCTTCACCGTCAACGTCAACGCCGAGGTGGGAGAGGGCAGGGACGTCTCTATCAAGTGCACGTCTTCCGCCGTCTTCGTGGCTGAGCGCCCCATGTACTTCGACTACACCGGCGGGGGAGGGAACTGGACCGGCGGCTCGGACGTCATCGGGGCGCCCGCGCTCTCTAACCAATGGTACTTCGCGGAAGGGTACACCGGTCCCGGATTTGACGAGTACGTCTGTGTGCTCAACCCCGGCGCCGAAACCGCCAATCTCACCTTCAATTTCCAGACCGAGGAAGAGGGCTCGAAAGTGCCGGACGGTGTATACGTCGTCGCCGCGCATTCCCGCGCCACCTTCAAGGCCAACGACCTGCTGGGCGGCAGCGGCTACCAGACTTCTTTGGAACTCGAGTCCGACCAGCCGGTGGTGGCCGAGCGCCCCATGTACTTCGACTACCAGGGGACGGCCTACTGGGGATGGACCGGCGGGCACTGCGTCATGGGCAGGACCAGTTTCTCGGGCGAGTATTTCTTCGCGGAAGGGACCACCCGCACCGGTTTCGAGGAATGGCTGACCCTTCAGAACCCCGGCTCCTCGGCCATCAACGTGCATGCGGACTATCAGCTCGGGACGGGCGAGACGGTGGTAGACGATTATGTCGTGAACCCTTCGAGCCGCCTGACCGTCTACGTCCCCGACGTGGTCGGCGGGGACCAGGACGTTTCCATCCACCTCACTTCTTCCAGCGACTTCCTGGCCGAACGCCCCATGTACTTCTACTACTCGGGCACGGCCGGCCACGACTGGACGGGCGGCCACTGCGTCATCGGGGCCACCACGCCCGGCAGGGACTGGTTCTTCGCCGAGGGCTACACCGGGGACGGTTTCGACGAATGGCTCTGCATCCAGAACCCCGGGGCCGTCAATGCCGAAGTGGAGATCTACTACTACCCGGAGAGCGGGGACTCTATCTTCAAAGAATACCTGGTGCCGGCCGGCACCCGCTTCACGGTCAACGTCAATGCCGATGCGGGGCCGGGGCTCTCCATCAGTGCCGGCGTCGTCTCGGACCAGCCGGTGATCGTCGAGCGCCCCATGTACTTCAATTACGGCGGCAGCTGGACCGGCGGCCATGACGTCCTTGGCCTGGTTCCGTGATAGAATTATTGAAAACGATTGCCGCAAAAAGGGGGTTGCTCATGTCCGGGGAACGTCGCTCAAAGAAGACGGTGTTGAAGAGGGGAACCAGGGTAAGCCTGGCATTTGCCACAATTGTGGCGTTAGTCGCGGCGATGGTATTCACCTGGGCGCCCGTAGCCGGGTCCGCCCCCGGGTGGTCGGCGCCGGTGATCGTGTCCACCGGGTCCCTGACTAACAACTGGGATCCCCAGGCGGCGCTGGACAGCGACGGTTACCCCCATGCCGTCTGGGAAGCCAACGACGGGACCGACCGTATCTATTACTCGGAATTCAACGGCAATACGTGGACCGCTCCGGTGAATATCTCCACCGGCTCTACTACCAACAACCGGGACCCCCAGGTCGGGGTGGGGCCGGACGGCGACCCCCTGGTGGTCTGGAGCGGCAACGACGGCTCGACCGATCACATCTACTACGCGAACAATACCGACGGCGCCTGGTCCGCTCCGCAGGCCGTCTATTCAGGCGCCAGCCTCACCGACAACACTTCACCCCGCATGGCCTTAGACGACCTGGGGCAGCCCCACCTGGTCTGGCGGGGCTACGACGGCGCGAAGTACCGCATCTTCTATTCCACCAACAGCGGCAGCGGGTGGGCCATTCCCCGCAACATCTCCACCACGCTGGCCGTCACCGACAACCGCGAGCCCCAGATAACCCTGGACTACGGCGGCAACCCCCACATCGTCTGGAGCGGGTATGACGGCGCGCAGTGGCAGGTATATTACAAGACCGGGGCGGGACCGCTGGTGCTCTCCTCCAGCGCCACCTCCACCGCCAACAGCCACCCCCAGGTAGCCGTGGACCCCGACGACCACCCTCATGTCACCTGGTACGGCAACGACGGCGCCACTGACCAGGTCTATTACTCAGCCTACGACGGCTCAAGCTGGTCTTCCCAGGTGAAGGTGTCCAACGGCACCCCCACTGCCAATCAGTATCCCCGCATCGTGGCGGACCCCGACGGCCACCCCCACGTGGTCTGGTTCGGGCACAATGGCACCAGCAACCAGGTCTACTACTCCACCGACACCGGCTCGGGCTGGCCTGTTTCGCCGACGGACCTCTCCCCCGCGACCATCAGCAACGCCGACCCCGACATAGCGCTGGACTTCGAGGGCAATCCCTACGTGGTCTGGTACGGCAACGATGGCGGGACGGTGCCGACCGAACGTATCTATTACACCGAGAACCGGGGGTCGGGATGGTCTACCCAGGTCAGCCTGTCCGACACCTCCACCGCCAACGGTGGACCGCTGATCTACCTGGACGCGGGGCGCAACCGCCACGTATTGTGGTACGGCAGCGACGGCGGCACCGACCGGGTCTACTACTCCGAGTTCATCGCCACCTACAGGGTCATCGCCGAAGTGACCAGCGGACACGGCATCGCCGACCCCGTCGACCAGTGGGTTGACAGCCAGACCACCGCCACCGTCGACCTCTCCCCCGACGCGGGCTACGGCATCGCCTCCATTCTCGACAACGGGGTGGAGCAGGACCTCGCCGACCCCTACACCATCCCCACCATCTCCGCCCGCCATCATGTCCAGGTGACTTACGCCACCAACACTTTTTATTTCGCCGAGGGCTACACCGGCACCGGCTTCCAGGAGTACCTCTGCCTGGGCAACCCCTACGACGACACCCGGGAGGTCCTGGTGACTTTCCTCTTCACCGACGGTTCGAAGTGGACGCAGAAATTCTATGTGCCCGAACTGGCGCGCATCACCGTCGACGTCAACCAGATGATCGGGCCCGGACGGGACGTCTCCATCATGTGCGAGTCGCCCTACCCCTTCATCGCCGAACGCCCCCTTTACTTCGACTACACCGGAGGGGGAGGGAGCTGGACCGGGGGTTCCGACACCGTGGGGGCCATCGCCACTTCCAACACCTGGTACTTCGCCGAGGGCTACACCGGGACGGGATTCGAAGAGTGGATCTGCGTGCTCAACCCCGGGGCCGATGACGCCAAACTGACCTTCAAGTTCCAGACCCAGGAAGAGGGCGAGAAGGTGGTCGAGAATGTCTGGGTAGCACGGCATTCCCGCCAGACCTTCAAGGCCAACGAACTGCTGGGCGGCGTGAGCTACCAGACTTCTTTAAAGCTGGAGTCCGACCAGCCGGTGGTGGCCGAGCGCCCCATGTACTTCAACTACCAGGGGACCATCGGCTGGAACTGGACCGGCGGACACGACGTCATGGGAGTGCCGGCCCTGGCCCGCGACTACTACTTCGCGGAAGGAACTACCCGAGCCGGCTTCGAGGAGTGGCTCACCCTGCAGAACCCCGGCGGTTCCGACATAACCATCTACGCCGTCTACCAGCTGGCTTCGGGAGCGCCGGTGGAGAAGGAATACGTGGTCGGGGCCGGTTACCGCGAGACCATCTACGTGCCCAACGAGGTCGGACCGGAGCAGGACGTCTCCGTCTACCTCTTCTCTTCCTCGGACTTCCTGGCCGAGCGCCCCATGTACTTCGACTACCAGGGGACCGCCGCGCGGGGTTGGACCGGGGGGCACTGCGTCATCGGGGCCTTCGCCCAGGCTGACAACTGGTTCCTGGCCGAGGGCTACACCGGGGACAATTTTGAAGAATGGCTTTGCATCCAGAACACCGGGGGAGTCGCCGCCGGCGTAGAGATAACCTACTACCCGGAAGGGGGAGCCGACCCCATCGTCCGGGCCCACACCGTCGCGCCTTATTCCCGCTACACCGTCAACGTCAACTCCGACGCCGGCCCGGGCCTGGCCATCTGCACCGAAGTTCTCTCGGACCAGCCGGTCATTGTAGAGCGACCCATCTACTTCAACTTCCATGGAGAGTGGACCGGCGGCCATGACGTGGTAGGCTACGCGCCTTAGCCCTTTTTATCTGAGGAGATGCTATTGAGGCAGTCGACGAAGACCCTGATGGCCAAGCACGGCCGGCGGATGGACCGGGCCATCCACAACTACATCTACTTTTCTTTCTACGCGCCCTACGTGCGCGTGCTCACCTTCGGCGTCGACCGGGTGGCGCCGCTGATAGTCAAAATCAAGCCACTACGGCCCTTCTACCACATGGCGGTCAACCGCTACCACGCCAAGATGCTCTCCGCTTCGGACGTCACCAAGGTGCTGGAGCTGAAGGAGGACGTCAGCGCGTTCGGTGAGAAGAACCGTGGGATCGTGCCCTTCGAGTACGCCTACAAGATCATCTTCCAGGAACCGGAGTTTATCGCAGTGATGGACTGCCCCTGCAAGAGAGCGGTGGGGGTGACGGACCCAGACATCCTCAACTCCTGCATCTTCGTGGGCCGCAAGACCGCCCAGTTCTGGCTGGACCGCTGCGGGGACAAGTACCACGCCAGGAAGCTTAGCCAGCAGGAAGCCCTGGAGATGGTCAAGCGATTCCGCGAGCGCGGCTACATCACCCAGGCCTTCTTCAAGGTGGCGACGGGCGGCAGCACCGGGGTCATCTGCAACTGTCACGTGGACAACTGTTCCGCCCTCCGGGCTCACCTGGTGTTCAGGCAGACTGGCGACCCGCTCATGCGCATAGTGGCGGAATCGGGCTACTCGGTCTCACACGACATGGAGAAATGCACGGACTGCGGCACCTGCGTGACCATATGCAAGCTCGGCGGCGTGGATTCGGCAGGCGGCCGGCGCACCGGCTACAACACCCGGGACTGCCTGGGGTGCGGCCTCTGCGTGGAGCACTGCCCCAGCGGGGCGCTGGAGCTCTACCGTGACCCGGAGAAACTGGTCCCGCTGGACCTGGACATAGTGTGCGAAGAATACACTGGATGAGAAGAGTCGTAGCTCTGATTCGAGAAGGAGGCAGAAGATGACTGGAACGGTTGAGACCTTCAAGACAGGTGCACCGCTTGCGGCGAGGAGATGCCTGCTGCTGGCGGCGGCCCTGCTGCTGGCGGCGGCCCTGCTGCTGGCCCAGGTGCCGGCGGTAACAGCAGGGCCGGCGGACTGGGTGCAGGTCAACGAGGACGGCTTCTATGCCGGCAGCAGCAATTTAAGCTCCTTCTCCATGGCCGAGCATAATGGCCAGGTCTACACAGGGACCCTCAACTACGCCAGCGGCTGCGAGGTCTGGCGCTACGACGGCCCCACCGCCGCCGACTGGACCCAGGTCAACACCGCGGGCTTCGGCGACGTCGACAACTCCTTCGCCTACAGCATGGCCTCGTACGACGGCAGCCTCTACGTGTCTACCATGAACTACGACAGCGGCTGCGAGGTCTGGCGCTACGACGGACCCACCGCCGCCGACTGGACCCAGGTCAACCAGGACGGCTTCGGCGACTCCGAACTAGGAGCCGCTGCCACCATGCTGGTATTCGACGGGATGCTCTGGGTCGGTTCGGGATACGACGGGTCGGGAGACGCGACTCCGGCCCAGGTATGGGCTTACGACGGTACCGGCTGGACCCAGATGAACACCACCGGCTTCGGCGACTCCGGCAACGGCAACTGCCGCAGCATGACCGTGTTGGACGGTCAGCTCTACGCCGGGACCAAGAACAGCAACGGCTTCCAGGTCTGGCGCTACGACGGCCCCACCGCCGCCGACTGGACCCAGGTGGCCTCCGGCGGGCTGGGCAACACCAGCAACAAGGACGCCAGAAGCCTCTGCGTCTTCGAAGGTGACGGCCTGCTCTACCTGGGAGCCGGCAACTCCGGCGACGGAGCGACCGTGTTCGCCTACGACCCCGTACTGGATACCTGGACGGACCTGAACCCTCCCTGGATGGCTTCAAGCGACCCGGCTGATTCCGTCCGTCAAATGGTGAACTACTCGGGCGGCTTGTGGGCGGGGCTGGGCGACGACAACACGGCCGCCGAGATGTGGGCTTTCGATGGGACCACTTGGGAGAAGAAGAACGACAACGGTTTCTACGACTACGACAACGCCAAGGGCGTCCACTCCATGATCGTCTTCGAAAACCGCATCTGGGCCGGCACGGGTTACGAGGAGACACGGTCGCCCAGGTCTGGCGGATCGTGTCCCCCAGCTTCGAACTGGTTAAGCAGGCGCCGGCTGAGACCGCGATCGGCACGACCTTCACCTACAACACCACCATCACCAATACCGGCGACGCGGAGGCGACCGGCGTGGCCTTCACCGACGACGTTCCCGCCGGCACCAGCGTGGTGTCGGGTAGTGTAACCTGCTCTGACCCAGCGGCGGTGGTTGCGAGCGAGAATCCGGTTACTGTCGACAACATCAGCCTGGACATAGGCGCTACGGTGACGGTGAGCTTCAATGTAACCGTGGACCTGGATACCCCCATCGATACCCACCTCATCAACCAGTCCAAGGTGACCTGGATGTCGATGGACACCTGGTCCAATGCCACGGATACCCTGGCCTCCAGTTCCACCTGGTACCTGGCCGAGGGCTGCACCCTGGACGGCTTCGAGACCTGGGTCCTGGTGGAGAACCCCGGCGACACCCCGGCCAAGATCAACATGGCCTTCGACACCGACTCCGGCGAGGTGGTCCTGCCCGAGCTGCAGAACCTCACCGTGCCGGCCCACACCAGGTCCTCCTGGAACCTGGCCAACTACATCCAGACCTACGACGTGGCCACCCGGGTCAGCTCGGACTCAGAGATGGTCTGCGAGCGGGCCATGTACGGCAACGAGCGTGCCTGGGCCACTTGCTCGGTGGGTACCCAGTCCGTCCGACACCTGGTACCTGCCGGAGGGCTGCACCGCGCGGCTTCGAGAGCTGGATCCTGGTGCAGAACCCCAACGACTATGAGGTGCACATCAACTTCGCCCTGGATACCGAGACTCGGCCTGGTGCCCAGCGCCAGGATGCAGGACCTGATCATGCCGGCCCACACCCGGGCCTCCTGGAACCTGGCCGACTACTACACCTCCTACGACGTGGCCACCGTGCTCACCTCGGAAGGCCGGCCCGGTAGTGGCCGAGCGCTCCATGTACGCTCCGGACCGCACCTGGGGCGCCACAACTCGATCGGGACGCCCGCGACCAGCGACTCCGAGTGGTTCCTGGCCGAGGGCTGCACCGTGGGCATGGAGACCTGGATCCTCGTCCAGAACCCCAACGGCGTCCAGGTGGAGGTGGACCTGAGCTACCTCACCGAGAACGGCGTGGTGGTCGGGGCCGCAGGGCGAGGTCATCGCCGCCTTCGCCCGTCGCTCCTTCAACGTCGGTGAGACTGTTCAGCAGCTACTAGGTCGCTACCGATCGTGACCTCCGAGTACGGACCGGTGGCCGTGGAGCGCTCCATGTACGGCCTCGACCGCGCCTGGGGCACCTGCTCCATCGGCACCACCCCGCCAGCGGTAGCCTGGTTCCTGGCCGAAGGCTGCACCGATGGCATGGACACCTGGATCCTGGTGGCCAACCCCGGAGGCACCGCCGCCACCGTCAGCCTGGCCCTGGACACCGGCGAGGGCCAGCAGGCCCCGGCCCCCCTGCAGAACGTCGTCGTCCCCGCCGGCTCGCGGGTGAGCTTCCACCTGAACGACTTCCTGACCACCTACAACGTCTCCACCAAGGTCACCTCGGACAAGCCGGTGATCTGCGAGCGGGCTATGTACGGGCCCGGACAAGGTCTGGGCCGACTGCTCCATCGGCTTCGCCCAGTAGGCTCAGCAGCGCGTCATATCACAGAAGCCCCGGGAGACCGGGGCTTCTTTCTTATCTGAGCAAAGCGAAAAGTGTTAGAAAATATTGGCAACCTCGCGCACCACGGCGCCACGTTCCATTTGCCGAGAGACGACCCGGGATCGCAGGTCAAAGGAGGTAGGGGATATGTCAATCACTGTAAGCCTGAAGACAGATGCCTGCTGCTCTGCCGCCGCCCTGACGCTGGCGGCGTTTCTGCTTCTGGCCCAGATACCGGCGGCCCATGCCGCCACGACCTGGGCTACCCCGGTGAACATCTCGCCGGGGGACTGGCCTTACGAGTCTTACGACCCGCAGATGGCCGTCGATTCCAATGGCGTCACCCATGTGGTCTGGGAGGGGGACAACGGGCTGGACAATATCTTATTATGCCAGCAACGCCGGCGGCAGCTCGTCCGAACCCCTCTCCATAACCCCGGCTTCTCACGATTATCCCTACTACAACTACGACCCCCAGCTGGCACTCGACTCCAGCGTGCGATCCCCACCTGTGCCTTGGTGTCGTTAGGCGCGTGACGATGCCGTATTCCCACCAGGTCTGGTACACCGCCGATCTCGGTTCCGGTTGGGCCGCCCCGGCTCTGGTCTCCGCGCTTTTCCCGCAGCAATACCAGTACGCTCCCCAAATCGCCATGGACGGGAGCGGCAACGCCCACGTGGTCTGGTACGGGTATAACAACTCCGATACATTACCATATCTTTACGCCACCAACGCCGGCGGCACCTGGTCCGACCCGGCTCGCCTCTCCACCCAGTCGCGATACGACCAGTACAATCCCCAGATCGCGCTGGACTCGAGCGGCAACGCCTACGTAGTCTGGTACGGGTACGACCTGGGTACAACTACCAGCAAATCTACTACGCCACCAACGACGGCGGCACCTGGTCGGACCCCGGGCTCCTCTCCACCCAGTCCAACTACGACCAGTACAACCCCCAGATAGCCCTGGACTCCAGCGGCAACGCCCACGTGGTCTGGTACGGGTACGACCCCTGGCGAACAACTATTCATCAGGTCTACTACGCCACCAACGCCGGCGGCTCCTGGTCGACCCCGGTGCGTTCTCCACCCAGTCGAGTTACAACCAGTACGACCCCCAGATAGCGCTGGACTCCAGCGGCAACGCCCACGTGATCTGGTACGGGTACGACCCCTCCGGCAGCAACTACGAAGTCTACTACGCCACCAACGCCGGCGGTTCCTGGTCGACCCCGTCCGACATTCCACCCAATCGAGTTACGACCAGTACAACCCCCAGATAGCGCTGGACTCGAGCGGCAACGCCTACGTGACCTGGTACGGCTACGACCCCTCCGGCAGCAACTACGAAGTCTACTACGCCACCAACGCCGGCGGTTCCTGGTCGTCCCCGGAGGATCTCACCACGCAGTACGACTATAGCCAGTACAGCCCCGTGATCGCCCTCGATTCAAACGGCAACCCCAGGGTGACCTGGTACGGATACGACGAAAACGAGTCGTACAACCAGGTATCCTACGTCGCGGACAGCGGTTCCGGCTGGGGCACCCCGAGGAGCTCCTCCAGCACCGGCACCTTCGAGGGAACAACCTGGAATTACGCTCCCCAGCTGGCCATCGACTCCAGCGGCAACACTCATGCCGTCTGGTACGGGTGGTACGGGAACACGGGTTACCAGATTCTCTACGCCACCAACGCCGGCGGCTCCTGGTCGACCCCGGTCGACATCTCTACCCGTCGAACGTATGACCCGTACGAACCCAGATAGCGCTGGACGCGGACGGTAACGCTCACGTGACCTGGTACGGGTACGACCCCTCCGACGACTACGACGCAGATCTACTATGCCACCAACGCCGGCGGCTCCTGGTCGACCCCGGTCCGCCTCTCCACCGAGTCGCAATACGACCAGTACATTTCCCAGATCGCGCTGGACGCGAGCGGCAATGCCCACGTGACCTGGTACGGGTACGACCCCTCCGACGACTACGAGCAGATCTACTATGCCACCAACGCCGGCGGCTCCTGGTCCTCCCCTACCCGCCTCTCCACCCAGTCGGATTACGATCAGTGGGAACCGAGGATAGCGCTGGACGCCGCAGGCAACGCCCACGTGACCTGGTACGGCTACGACAGCAGCGACAACTACTACCAGGTCTACTACGCCACCAACGCCGGCGGCTCCTGGTTGACCCCGGTCCGCCTCTCCACCCAGTCGCAATACTACCAGTACGACCCCCAGATAGCGCTGGACGCGGACGGCAACGCCCACGTGACCTGGTACGGGTACGACCCTTCCTACGACTACGAGCAGGTCTACTATGCCACCAACGCCAGCGGCTCCTGGTCCTTTCCCCGGTCCGCCTCTCCACCCAGTCGGATTACGACCAGTGGGAATCGAGGATAGCGCTGGACGCCGCAGGCAACGCCCACGTGGCCTGGTACGGCTACGACAGCAGCGACAACTACTACGAGATCTACTACGCCACCAACGCCGGCGGCAGCTGGTCCACCCCGGAGCTGCTCTCCACTAACGATGACGAATACAGCTACTATCCGCAGATAGCCGTCGGCCCGGACGGGGTTCTCCGCACGGTATGGTACGAGTATGACAATGAAACCGGGAACGAGGACGTTTTCTTCTCCTCCAACGACGGCACCGGATGGACCGACCCGGTGATCCTCTCCACCACCTCCCTCTGGAACGACTGGGAGCCGGAACTGGTGGTGGGGCCCAACAAATCAACCACGTGGCCTGGCCGGGATACGGACCGACCGGGGTCATCAGTATCTGGTACGATTCGGACGTAGCCTACACCGTCAACGCCTCGGTATCGGGTGGAGGCGGCACAGTGTCTCCGGCCACCCAGCAGGTGCCGGGCGGCGCCGACGCCACTGTCGACATCATTTCCGACGAGGACTACCACATCGCCTCCATCACCGACAACGGCGCCACCGTGCCGGTGGCCAAGCCCTACCTCATCGCCAACGTGAACGAAGACCACGACGTGGTGGTGACCTTCGCCAGGGACATGAATAACTGGTACCTGGCGGAGGGGTGCACCCGGGACGGCTTCGAGACCTGGATGCTGGTGGAGAACCCCGGCGACGCCCCGGCCAAGGTCAGCCTGGCCTTCGACACCGACTCCGGCGAGGTGGTCCTGCCCGAGCTGCAGAACCTGACCGTCCCGGCCCACACCCGCGTCTCCTACAACCTGGGCCCCTACATCCAGACCTACGACGTGGCCACCCGGGTGACCTCGGACGTGCCGGTGGTCTGCGAGCGGGCCATGTACGGCAACGACCGGCAGTGGGCCACGGAGTCGGTGGGCACCACCACGGCCTCCGACACCTGGTACCTGGCCGGAGGGCTGCACCGAGGGCGGCTTCGAGACCTGGGTCCTGGTGCAGAACCCCAACGACAACCCGGTGCACATCAACTTCGCCCTGGACACCGAGATCGGCGGCGTGGTCCAGCCCCCGGCCATGCAGGACCTGATCATGCCGGCCCACACCCGGGCCTCCTGGAACCTGGCCGACTACCACGTCTCCTACGACGTGGCCACCGAGCTGACCTCGGAGGGGGGCCCGGTGGTGGCCGAGCGCTCCATGTACGCCCCGGACCGCGCCTGGGCTCACAACTCCATCGGCGCCAGCAAGCTCGCCGACACCTGGTACCTGGCCGAGGGGTGCACCGCGGACATGGAGACCTGGGTGCTGGTGCAGAACCCCAACCGCCACCCCGGTCACGGTGCGACCTGAACTACCTGACCGAGAACGGTGAGGTGCAGGGCCCGCAGGGCAGATCATCGCCCCCTTCACCCGCCGCTCCTTCAACGCCGGCGACACGGTGCAGGCCTACGACGTCTCCACCCTGGTGACCTCCAGCGGCGGCGTGGTGGCGCGAGCGCGCCATGTACGGCCCGGACCGCGGCTGGGGCACCTGCTCCATCGGCACCACCACCCCGGCTGCCCCTGGTGCCTCGCGGAGGGCTCCACCGACGGGGGCATGGAGACCTGGATCCTGGTGGAGAACCCCGGAGCCCCGGCGCGCCACCGTCAGCCTGACCCTGGACACCGACACCGGCCAGCAGGCCCCGGCGGCCCTGCAGGACGTGACCATCCCGGCCGGACTCCGCGGGCAGCTTCCGCCTCAACGACTACCTGACCACCTACAACGTCTCCACCCGGGTGACCTCGGACACCGGTGGTCTGCGAGCGGGCCATGTACGGGCCGGACAAGGTCTGGGCCGACTGCTCCATCGGCTTCGCCCAGTAAACGTTGTCGTTGCGAGCGAAGAGAAGCAACCTCAAACGAAGCCCCGGGAGACCGGGGCTTCTTCTATCTATCGGTGTATTCCTGCACTTGATTGTGGGATAGTGGATATGCATGAAAGTGTAATGAACTGGAAAGATGGAGAGGGTGGTATGCTCATGTATCGAAAAATGTTTTCTGTGCTGCTGACGGCTTTGATCGCCGCGGCCCTGTTGTCCGTTTGTGTGCCGGCCTCCCAGGCTTCTCCGGGATGGGCCGCCCGCTGAATATATCCCCCGGTTCCACCACCTACAACCAGGAACCCAAGTCGCGCTGGACGCGGGTGGCCACCCGCACGTCGTCTGGACGGGATACGACGGTACCACCAACCGGATCTACTACTCCGCCGACAACGGGGAGGGATGGACCGCCCCGCTGAGCATATCCCCCGGCTCCGCTACCAACAACGCGATGCCCCAGATAGCGCTGGACGCGGGCGGCCACCCCCATGTCGCCTGGCACGGGAATGACGGCTCGAACTATCGGGTCTACTACTCCGCCAATACCGGGGAGGGATGGACCGCCCCGGTGAACATATCCTCCCGGCTCCACCACCTATGGCTTGAATCCCCGGATAGCGCTGGATTCAAACGGCCACCCCCACGTCGTATGGTTTGGAAACGACGGCTTGCAGGACCGGATCTACTATTCCGCCGATACCGGAACGGGATGGGCGGCCCCATTGAACCTCTCCCCCGGCTCCACCAGCAACTGGACGCCCCAGATAGCGCTGGACTCAGGCGGTAATCCCCACGTCGTCTGGAGAAAGTGACGGTTCGCAATTCCGGGTCTTTTATTCCACCAGTACCGGGAGCGGTTGGACCGCCCAG
>CAVXXD010000002.1:0-15538 GCA_963765625.1 uncultured bacterium | reverse complement strand
TGAGGCTGGGCAGCCTGGGCTCGAGCGGCGACTGGTTCAATGGCGACGGCCCCAGGGCCTTCCCTGCGCGGCATCATGCGCGGTTCCTGCGGGGCCCTGAGCGGATTGGGGATCTTCACCCGTGTGGCCCTCAAACTCTACAACTGGCCCGGGCCCCCGGAGATGAAGCTCGACGGTATCATGCTCGACGCCAAGCAGGAAGTCCCCGAGCGCATCAGCTTCTACATGTGCTTCTTTCCCGACAAGCAGAGCTTCGCGGACGCCATGTACGAGCTGGGCGAGGCGGAGATCTCGCTACAATGCCCTGCGCACCGCTTTCGGCGGCTATTTCAACATTCTCACCCCGCACCTCATGAAACCATCAAAAAGACCACCGCGGTGAAGTCGATGATCAGGGACTCCTTCAAGTTTACCCTGGCCCTGCTGATGGCGGGCAATTCCGACCGCGAAATGGAATATCAGGTCAAGGTGATGAATGCCATAGTGGCTAAGCACGGCGGAATCGCCATGGACGCCACCAAGATCAAGGACTTCTTCTCCATGCTCTTCCTGAGCTTCGTCCGTGGCACCATCCCGGCCCTGGTCTTCCGCGCGGGCGGGTCCTTCTCCACCGCGTTGGACCGCAACGACGCCCTGGATTCCCAGGTGGCCTGGGGAGATATCATCGCGGACCTCAAACAGCCCTACATCGACCGGGAAGACATCCTGGACGACCTGGGGGACAACCCCTACTTCGTGCCCTACGAGAACAACACCTGGTGCCATTGCGAGGTGGTCTACCAGTACGACCCGCGCAACCGCAAGCACCGCGAGACTCTGGAGCCCATCTTCATCGACGTCAACATCGCCGCCATCGAGAACTGCATGGAGCCTCTCTTCACCTCGGACCCGCGCGTCCGTAAGATGCTCAGCCCTGTCGCCGGCAACTTCAGCAAGTACCAGCAGGCTATCAGCCAGGGGCTCGATCCCGGACAGGTAGCCGACAACACGCTTTACTCGGCCGAAGCCGATTTTGACTTCTCCAAGATCAAGCCGGAGCGGGTCAAGCGTCTGAAGGAGCTTATAGAGCAGCGCAAGTGGCAATAGCTGAGGTTGTGATGATGAAAGACGAGGCTTATGAGGAATTAGTTGCGGCCCTGGGAGAGGAGAACATCAGTCGTGAGCCGGCGGTGCTGGACGGCTACGCCTGGCAACCGACCAACAATGACGATCCCGAGGGTAACTGGGTAATCCGCCCGGTGGCAGCGGTCCTGCCTTCAACCACCGAAGAGGTGCAGGTAGTAGTGCGGACCTGCAACCGCTACGGCCTCAAGTTCAAGGCCTTTTCAACCGGCTGGGGCGCCTGGGCTGGGCCGGCCATGGAGAACGTGGTCATAGTCGACCTGCGGCGCATGAACCGCATCCTGGAGATAGACTCCAAGAACATGTATGCGGTGGTCGAGCCTTACGTCTGTGGGGCGCAGTTGCAGGCCGAGGCGATGAAGGTGGGGCTGAACACCCACATCATCGGAGCCGGTCCCAACTGCAGCCCTCTTGCCAGCGCCACCTCGGCCTGGGGCGTGGGCCACGATTCCATCTACATGAGCTATTCCGCCCGCAACCTGCTAGGAGTGGAGTGGGTGCTCCCCGACGGCGAAGTGCTGCGCCTGGGCTCCCTGGGCTCGAGCGACGACTGGTTCAATGGCGACGGCCCCGGGCCTTCGCTGCGCGGCATCATGCGTGGTTCCTGCGGGGCCCTGAGTGGCCTGGGCATCTTCACCCGCGTCGCCCTCAAGCTCTACAACTGGCCCGGCCCCCCGGAGATGAAGATCGACGGCATCATGCTCGACGCCAAGCAGGACATACCGGAGAGATTCTCGATGATCTTCTGTTTCTTTCCCAACAGAAAGAGTTTCTCCGATTCCATGTACGATATGTGCGAAGAGGAGCTCTGCTACAACGCCATGAGGTCTTCGTTTGGCGGCTATATTGATACCATGATGCCGAGGTTCTTCCGGAAGATGGAACATACAACCGCTGTCCGCTCCCTTATAAAGGACACATTCAAGTACACCCTGCTTATGGTGATAGCGTCGGACAGTGATGGGGAGCATGCGCATAAGACGAAGGTCCTGCATGCCATTATCGCGAAACATGGGGGTTTCGCCGTGGACGCGGCTACGATGAAAGACGCTCAATCAATGGTGTTCATGGGCTTCCTTCGCGCCACCATCCCGGCCCTGGTGTTCAGGATGGGCGGGTCGTTCTCCACCGCGCTGGACCGCAATGACGCTCTCGATTCGCAGGCGGCCTGGTCGGATATCATAATGGACATCAAACAGCCGTACATCGACCGGGGCGAGATACTGGACGACCTGGGGGACAATCCCTATTTCGTGCCCTACGAGAACAACACCTGGTGCCATTGCGAGGTGGTCTACCAGTTCGACCCGCGCAATCCCAAGCATCGGGAAGCCCTGGAGCCCATCTTCATCGACGTCAATATCGCCGCCGTCGAGAACTGCATGGAGCCTCTCTTCACCTCGGACCCGCGGGTGCGAAAGATGTTCAGCCCCGTCACCGGCAACTTCAGCAAGTATCAGCAGGCCATCAGCCGGGGGCTCGACCCCGAACAGGCGGCCGACAACGTCCTCTACTCGCAGGAGGCCGACTTTGACTTCTCCAAGATCAAGCCGGAGCGGGTCAAGCGGCTGAAGGAACTGCTCGAGCAGCGCAAGTGGTAGCCTGAGGCTGTCATCGCTGCGTGTCGGGCCCGACCCACTCCTGGGGAGGGCCGGCGAGGACGAAGGGGATGGCGTAACGCGGTCCACCGGCCAGGTCGTGGAAGCCGGCGCAGATGAAGAGGTTGTCGTTGACCCGGCGCACCTCGTCGTGCATCCCGTGCAGAAGTCCCCGGTTGAAGGGGCTGTAGTCGAGGTGGAGGGAGTCACTCATGTCGTGGCCGATCATCGTCGGATGGACGAAGGTGAGCATTTCCAGGCTGCGGGCCACCCTTCCGGACTTCTTGTAGAGAAAACTGCCGTACCCGTGGCCCTCGTTCATATCCCCGGGCTTGAATGCCATGCCCAGCCATTTCGTCCCGGGGGTAAAAGAGCCTCTTGGCAGGAAGTGGTCCACGATGTAAGCGGCGCCGGCAGCGAACAGCCCGCCGGATGGCATCACGCCCCGGTACTCTCCCCGCATCGGCTCCATCTCCGGCGAGCGGGCGGTGTGGAAGAGCATCATGGCGTCGTGGCGGCTGAGCCTGTCGATGTCTTCCGGGGTGGCCAGCTCGGGGTCCTTGCCCAGGATCTCCGCCATGCTCCTGCCGTCGGGGCGGCGCCGGTCCTCGCTCCGGACGCGCTCCGCGAACATGGCGGCACCCAGGCCCAGCGCCCCTCCCGCCACCAGAGCTTTCTTTTTCGACTTAAAACGGCCCATATGATACTCCTTCTGCTGCAACGATTATAGCGGATTACTCCCGGCGTCCCGTGGTGGTCTTCGAGGAAGTGGCTATACCCATGACCCGGTTGAAAAGGTCCAGCACCGGGATGGGGGTGATGGCCTTGGTCAGGGGCACCAGGTATACCGACCAGGGCACCCCGATGAAGGCGCGGTTCTTCTTGATGCCCGAGACGAGCTTGACCATCACGTCTTCGGCCTCCAGGATACGGGTGCCTTTCACCTTCTTGGCCCCTTCGAACATACCCGTCCCGACGGTGTTGGGACAGACGTAAGAAAAACGAATCTTCCGTAACCCGCGTAGCTTGAATTCCTGGCGCAGGGACTCCGTCAGGCCTACCACCGCGAACTTCGAGGCCGCGTAGTCGCTGATGTAAGGGACGCCCAGCAGCCCTCCGGCCGAGGCCATGTTGACCACGTGGCCTTCCTTCTTTTCCACCATACCCGGGAGGAATGCCTTCATGGTCCAGAACTGGGCCATCAGGTTGACGGCGATAGTCCGCTCGATCACCTCGTCCGGCTTTTCAAGAAAGGGGTTGGACTTGACGATGCCCGCGTTGTTGACCAGTATGTCGACCACGCCGAACTCGCGTTTTACCTGTTCCGACAGGGAGTAGACCTTTTCCCGGTCCGAGATGTCGCAGGTGAAGGAGACGATTTCACCGTAGCGCGAAAGCTCTCTCACTGCCTCTGCCAGGTCGGCTTCGCGGATGTCCACCACGGCCACCCGGCAACCCTCCTGCAGCAGCAGCTGGGCCAGGGAACGGCCCATGCCCAGTGCTCCCCCGGTTATAAGGACGTTTTTGCCTCGCAGGTCCTTCATCTTGGCCACCTCCTGGGTGCTCTTATGGCATTACCGGTCATACCAGGATTGTATCACCCAGGATCAGGGGATGTGACCGACGCCGCCCGCGACGCTCATAGAGGTGCCTTCATCCGCGCACATACCGGCCACCCGTAGAAGCCAGCCGTCGGCGGCGGTCCCGTTCATGATCACCGGGCGCCCGTTCTCGATGTGGGCGGGGTAGATGGTGGCCTCGCGGAACCCCCCGGCATCGAAGGTTACCTGCGTGAGGATGGTGTAGTCGCACTGGCGGTCACCCGGCTCGAAGACGAAATTACCGAGAGAGTAGGCTATCAGCTTGCCCTGGTATATCTCGAAACCCTGGATGACGTGGGGGTGGTGCCCCAGCACCAGGTCCGCCCCGCTGTTGACCGCCAGGTGGGCGTAGGATCGCTGGGTGGCGTCGGGGACGTAGTCCCGCTCGGTGCCCCAGTGGAAAGAGACCACCACCAGGTCGGCGATTTCCCGCGCGGCGGTGATGTCGCGGACGATCCCGGCGGTGTCTTTGGCGTTGGCCACGCCCGGGTAACCGGCCCCGGCCGGCCAGCCGGGCCAGCCGATGTCGTCGTAGGCGAGGAAGGCGACGCGCGAGCCCTGCACGGTCAGCAGGGCGGGGGAGTGGGCGCCTACGTAATCCGCGCCCGCGCCGCACCAGGGGATCCCTTCGGCCTGAAGGTAAGCGAGGCAGTCCAGCATGGCCTCGCCCCCGTAGTCGCGCGCGTGGTTGTTGGCCTGCGAGACCACGTTCACGCCGCCGGAGTCGCGCAGGGAGGGCAACCCCTCCGGGCTGCCGCAGAAGTGGAACTCTTTGCCCGGCACCGGCGCGCCCCCGTAGGATATGGTGCACTCCAGGTTGGCGAAGGTCAGGTCGGTTGAGCGCATGGCCTCGCCCACGCTCTCCCAGGCATAGCCGTACCCGTTAGCCCGCAAGGCATGGCTGTCCAGGTTGACGTCTCCCACCGCGGTAAGGCTGATTACATCGTTGGGCTGGTAGTGGAAATACATGGGTCGTTCCGCCACGATACCTTCTCCCGCCGTGACCTTGAGCAGGATGGAAAGCTGAAGGCCGGCCCCGGCGTCGTCGTTGACCCGCAGGGTCTGGCGGGACGCGGGCGGGATGGTCACCTGCCTGGCCGGCAGCGCTCCCTGCTCCCGGGTGAGGTAATCCACCTCCACCGTGGCCGGCTTGCCCGTAGGGTTCTGCAGGCAGAGCCAGGTGTGGAACCCCGGCCCGGTGTAACCCTCCGCGAACTGCCACTCCAGGGCGGGCGCCGCGGCTCCCGTGACGCAGTGCCCTCCCGTCCAGTCCGATTCCCAGCCGGTGTATTCGAAGTAGACGGGTCGCTCCGCCAGGAAAGGGAAGGAAGAAGTCAGCCGTACCGAGACGTCCTTGCCGGCCCCCACTTCGTCGGGGACGTAGAGGGTGAGCCGCCGGCTCGCCCCCACCGCGTAATCGCGTGTCTGCACGGTGCCCTGGCCGGGTCCGAACTGATACTCGGCCGTGATGGTGATAGACGACGACCCTGAATTCTGCAAGGTCAGCCATTCCTCGAAATTGTCCCGGGTGGTGCCTTCCGCGAAATAGCTCTCCGTGGACTGCGCCGCTGCTCCCATCACGCAGTGTCCACCCTTCCAGCCGTGGGCGCCCCTGCCCTGGTAGTCGAAGTACATGGCCCGCTCGGCCAGCACCAGCTGGTCGGACTCCAGGGCCAGGGAAGCCTGCTGGTCCGGGCCCAGCAGGTCGTTGACCTTGAAGGTAGCGCGGGAATGGGCGGGAACCGTGCAACCGCTCACTACCTTCTCACCTGCTTCCTGGGTCTGGAAGCGGAAGGCCAGGCCGGCCGGGACGTCCTGCGGGTTGAGCACGCAGACCCACTCGTCGAAGCCGTATCCCGTGCACCCTTCCGCGAAGAAGAAATCACGGGCCAGGCAGGTGGCACCCATTACGTCGTGGCCGCCGCTGATGGTGCTGCCGGGATAGTTGAAATACATGGGGCGCTCGGCCACGATCCCCAGCGGTGCGGTCACCTTCATGGAGACATCGCCGCGGATGTCGTCGGAATAGCCGAGGGAGCCTTCGGCGCCGTGCAGGGGGACGGTCAGGCGGGAGAGGGGGGAGAGGGAGTAGCCCTGCTCCCGTACGACGCCGTCGCCCAGGTAATAAGTGACCCGGGCCTCAACCATCTCGTCTTGGGGGTTGCCCAGGCAGAGGAAGGTGTTGAAGCCGTAGCGGGTGCATCCCTCCGCGAAGTACCAGGTGGTGGAGGAGCCGGTCGACCCCATCACGCAATGGCCGTCGTCACCCGCCAGCGCGGGCGCGGGGGAATACGACGCAAGAAGAATGATGACGGAAGCGGCGGCCTTGAGCCACCTGCCCCTGCCGGCCATGGTGCCGTCCGGCCTACAGCCGGCCGCGCTCCTTGAGGATGGTCATGTTCAGGTCGACCAGGTTGCCCAGCGGCTCTTTCCAACCCTCTCTTTCCGACACGATGACGGCTTCGGAAGGGCAGTGGGAGGCGCAGAGGCCGCAACCGATACAGCGCATATCGTCGACGTCGGCCGTGCCATCGTCTATCTCGATTGCCTTGAGCTGGCATACTTCGAGGCAGGCCTCGCAGCCGTTGCACAGATCGGCGTCCACCATGGCGTGGTAACGGGTGGCGGCGATGGTGCCGTCCATATTCAGCTTGGTGATGGTGCCGAGGAAGCCGCAGCAACAGCCGCAGCAGTTGCAGATGAAGGTGATCTTGTCCTGGATGTTGTCGGTGATGTGGACCAGGCCGGCCTGCTCCGCCCGGTCCAGGGCGTCGAGCATCTCTTCTTTGGTGGCCTTGCGGGCGAAGCCCCGCTCCACCAGGAAGTCGGCGAAGGGCCCAAGTACCATGCAGACGTCCCTGGGGGCGTCGCAGGCGCGCCCCAGCAGCTCCGCCTCGGTTCGGCAGAAGCAGTTGGTCAGGGCCATGGAGGTGGAGTCCTTGATGTAGGCGCTGATCTTCTCGTAGGGAAGGACCTGGTCCTTACGCGGGATCTCTTCTTCTATAACCAGCACCCGGGCCAGGGGAGTGTCGGAAGCAAAAGATGTCTTGCCCCAGCCCTCGAAATAGTACTTGTCGAACAGCTCGGCGACCTGCCGCTTGGCGGGGGAGATCTCCCCCTTCATGAACTGCATCTCGAAAATGCCCGGCAGGAGGGGCATCAGGTTGCAGAGCTTGGTCCCGTCCTTCTTGGTGTGGATGAAGACCAGGCCGTCCCGGCTCATCCGCTCCAGCAGGGCTTCCAGCTCCGCCGGGTCCTGCCCCATCTCCGCGGCGATGGAGCTTACCGGCGTCGGCAGGGAGGGCAGGAGCAGAGCTGTTTCCGCTTCCTCCGGGTCGAAGATCAGCTTGAGCAACTCCAGCAGGCTCTCAGTCCCGGGCGCCCCCATGGGGAACTCGTCCATGCGCTTCATCAAACGGGCGTAAACGTCATCCATGCCGACCTCCTGATCAGTTAAGAATCCCAGCCTCCCTGCGTTGGGTATCATTGTATAGCGAAGCGCCCGCCCTGTCATGCGGTTGGTTCAGTGGCAGGAAAGGGGGCTGAAGCCGGGAATGGCCGAGTTGGGCAGGCCGCGCTTGAGCCCTTCCATCATCAGGCCCATGACGCGCTTCTTGCCCAGGCCGGCGAACATCCGTTCCAGGGCCGCCGCCTCGGCGGTGACGGGATACCAGGCTTCCTTCTTGAAGTGGAAGACCTTCTCGAAGTTGCGGGTGAAGCGACCGAACTCCTCGGCCGCCTTCTCGCGGTCGCTGACCGCGATGGCCGCCACTTTGCCGGAGACGATGGCGCCGGAGATGCCGAAGCCCATCAGGGGATCGAAGGCGCCGGAGATGGTGCCGCACATGATGAACTTGTCCCGGAAAAGCTGCGGCTGGTCCGGCACTTCGTTGGGGACTACGCCGCGGACGTATTCCCAGTCGCCGTGGCTGACTTTTTCGTTCCGCTCCATCCAGGCGACGTAACGGTCGACGCTCTCCCGGCTCACTTCCTTCTTGTAATCGGGCAGCAGGTCGAAGTAGATGCCGTTGAGCATGGAGCAGTAACCGTACTCACTGATGCATTCGTCCATCCATATCCAGCTGTCACCTTCCCGCTCTGCGTCGATCTCACCGCGGGACTGCCAGCCATACCAGATCGAGCAGGGTATATCCAGGTAGCGGTAGGCTTCCTCGTTGAGGCCGCAGGCGATGATGGTGCCTGGGGGCAGGCCGGCCAGGTCTTCCTTGCGGAGTTCCACCCCGAACTCGAACTTGACCCCGGCCTCGGCGCATTCCTTGTAGAGAAGGGTGTCGATGCTGGTGGGGCGGTCGCTGCGCTCCACGTGATAACCCCCGGCGGCTGGGATGGGGAACTTGAAATCGCCGACGTAGAGGCTGTTGACCTTGACCGGCACGAAAGCGGGAGCAATGTCGATGCCGATGTACTCGGAGGTGGCGGCAAGGTCCAGGGGGGTGGTATGGGTGGAGGGGTTGAAAACGCGCGACCCGCCCCAGCTCGCTTCGCGGTCTCTCACAATCACGTTGTATCCCTCACGTGCCAGGTTGCAGGCGGCGATCAGGCCGCTCATCCCCGCGCCGTAGATCAATACCTCGGACATGTTTGCTCCTTTCCCTGCGTTGACCTTATGATGAGGGCCCGGTTGCCCGGGCCCTCATCTTTTCTATTGCTTCGCGGTTACTCGATAGGTTCGAAGTACCCGCAGTTCTGAAGGGTGCTCGTTCCGTCCCAGCTGTCGTTCCAGACCATCCGCATCCGTCCGCCTACGTGCAGCTTGGTTTCGTCGATCTCGCTGCAGACGTGGGTCATGCGGGTGTCGGCACCGTCCAGCACCACCCAGACGCAGGTGAAGGGCACCTGCTTCATCCCGCCGGTGTTGGCGTCGATGTAGGGGAAGCGCACTACCGTGAAGCCCTCGCATACGCCTTCCGGGCCAACCTCCACCCACTCGTTCATGGGGCTGAAGCATTCGCTGCAGAGCTCGCGGGGCGGCATGTAGACCTTGCCGCACTGCGAGCACTTGATGGCCATCCAGCGCTTGTTCTTGAGGATCTCGTTATACAGCTTGCTCCAGTAGAGGCCGAGGTGCCAGGCGAAGTCGTACTCCAGGTGCCCTGACTCCTGGGTCAGAAGCTCGTAGCCATCGTGGGTGTGCGTGATCTTTCGTTTATCCGTGTATAATCCCATTTTTCCTCACCTCCTATGGCAGGTCCGCGCCGAGGATCATTATGCCGGTCCAACTACAGCCCCCGAAGCCGGAGCAGAGGGCTTTATTGACGTTCTCCACCTGGCGGGCGCCGGACTTGCCCATAATCTGCCAGGCCGCCTCGGCGACGCGCAGCAGGGCGGTGGCCCCGATGGGGTTGCAGGATATGACGCCGCCGGAAGGGTTGATGGGCAGTTGCCCGTCCATCTCGAAGGTCCCCTTGCGGATAAGTTCGGGCGCTCCGCCGTGGTCGCAGAAACCGAAGGAGTCCATCCACTTCACCCCGCAGGTGGAGGCCGGTATGTAGAGCTCGGCCACGTCGAAGTCCTCCAGGGGATTGTGGATGCCGGCCTGGCGGTAGGCTTCCTTGCTGGCCTTCTCGATGGTGGGCATGAAGCTCCAGCCCAGGTCCCCGAAGTGGGTGAAGTTGTGGCGCACCACTGACGTGTGCACCCAGGCCGGGCGGGGGCAGAGCTTCTTGGCCTTGACCTCGGTGGCGAAGATGACCGCGCAGGCTCCGTCCGAACGCGGGCACATGTCCAGGAACTTGATGGGGTAGGCAAGCATCGGCGATGCCAGCACTTCCTCCACCGTGGTGGCCTGGCGGAAGTGAGCGTAGGGGTTATTGCAGGCGTTGTTGCGGTCGCGCGCTGCCACCCTGGCCGAATCTTCCTCGGTGGCCCCGTAGGTGTCCATGTACTTTGAGTACTCGGTGGCTAGCGGCCCGATGGCGCCGGCGAAGGCGTCGCGCTCCAGGGTGGGATTGGCGCAGGTGGAGATGGCCGCCTGCGTGTCCGACTCGGAGTTCTTTTCCCAGCCCACCGCCAGTACCGTATCGAAAAGGCCGGAGGCTACGTGATAGTAGCCGCAGGCCGCCACGGTGGTGCCGGTGGTTCCGCCGGTGGTCACCTTGAAGATGGGTTTCATGCACCCGCCCAGGCCGTCCACTGCCCACATGTCCACGTAATTGATGTTCTCGAAATGATCCATGTTGCCGATGACGATGGCGTCGATGTCGGCCATGGTCAGCTGCGCGTCGTCCAGAGCGCGGGAGACGGCCTCGGCTATCAGTTCAACGCCGGACGCATCCAGCCGCTTGGCGGCGTGATGGGTCTGACCTACTCCGATGATTCCAACTCGTTTACCCATTTCACGTCACCCCCTACTTACCCATTATCCAGACGCAGTGGCTCTGCCCGCACATGCCGTTGATGCCATGCACCAGGGCGGTCTCCACGTCGTTGACCTGATGTTCTCCCGCTTCGCCGCGGATCTGCAGCGCGCATTCGGCCATGGCCGAGAGGCCCGCCACCTGCACCGGATGTGAGGAGAGGCGTCCTCCGGACGGATTGACCGGGACCTTGCCGCCGTCGAAGTCGGCGTAGCCGCGTTCCACAAACTCGCCGCCCTGGCCGTCTTCGCAGAAGCCCAGGCCCTCCAGCCACATCAGTTCCATGTAAGAGAAGGCGTCATAGACCTCGGCCACGTCGATCTCCTTGAGGGGATTCTCGATGCCGGCCATGGCATACGCTTTTTTAGCGGCCGCCTTGAGGGCGCGGGTGTCGGCCAGATCGCGGTCGCCCAGGCGGAAAGCGTCGACGCAATGCCCGACGCCCTTGAGCCAGACGCGCTTTTTATTGGTGGTCCATTTCTTGGCGTTGCGTTCCGCCGCCAGGATCAGGCAGGTGGCCCCGTCGGTCACCGGCGAGCAGTCGAGCAGCTTCAGCGGGTCGGCCATTTTGCGCGACGCCATGACGTCGTCGACGGTAATGTTCATGGGGTACTGAGCCAGGGGGTTGCGCATGGCGTTGCCGTGGTTCTTGGCCGATACCGCGGCGAACTGCTCCTCCCAGATCCCCCACTTGGACATGTAGCGGCGGGCCTGCAGGGCCGCCGCGCTGATGGCGTCCAGTCCCAGCTTCCGCTCCACCAGCGGGTCGAAGGCGGTGTTGGTGATGCCGCGCATGTTGCTCTCGCTGCCCTTGTGGTGGGACACCACGATGGAGCAGCCGAAGCTGCCGGAGAGGATGCGCATCATGCCGTAGAGGGCTCCGTAGGTGCCGTCGCCCTCGACGCAGGTGATGTCCTTGCCGTACGCGCCCGAAGCGTCGGTGACGGCCATGGTGGAGATGGTGCGGCCGTCCCAGAAGTCGGAGCAGACGGTGACCACGTTATCCACCTCGGCGATGGTGATGCCCGCGTCGGCCAGGGCCCGGCTGGTGACGTCGTAGGTCATTTCCGCGAAGGTATTGGGCTTGTTCTTTTCAAACTTGGTCTGGGCGGCTCCGATTATTGCTACGCGTTCCATTACTTGTCACCCCCCATGACGGGGCGGAAGTACTTGATGTCCATGATGTTGGCTTCGCGCTCCTCCGCCAGTACCATTTCCATGCGCATGCCCACCTTGACCTGGTCCGGTTCGACCTCGTCGACCAGATGGGTAATGCCGGTATCGGCGCCGTCCAGCTTGATCACGCCGTAGATGAGGGGGGCTTTCTTGGGCTGGATGGCCGGTTCGTCGTAATGCACCACGGTGTAGGTCTCCAGGGTCCCGGTGCCCGGGAGCTTAACCCAGTCGTTCATGTCCTCGTAGCAATCGACACACTTGATCTTGGGGGGGACGTAGACCTTGCCGCAGGTGGGGCAGCGGTTCCCCCAGAGTTCGGCCGAGTCCCGCAGCAGCACGTACCACTTGCTCAGGGTGCTTCCGACCGTCCAGGAATAGGGAACGCTGATCTTCCCGTTGTGCACCAGGATCTCGACGTCGTCTTTCCAATCGGACAATTACTTCACCTCCTTGAAACAGAAACGGACCTGTATTGCGACGCATGCTTGGTATCCGACATTTATCACCTCCCGGTTGCGCGATACCGCACGGTGAAAACTTTCTGAGTCAAAACTTACTGAGCTGGTCCTAGTTGAAAGATGAACACTATTTTATTACTTTTCGGGAGAGCTTACCACAGCAATACGGCGCCGGGAACTCGCTTCTTTCTCGAAGAATCGGCGGCCGGGGCTCACATCTTGGGATACATGTCCTTGCGCCCGCGGTTGGCCAGCCAGAAGGCATACATCCTGGGGTAGTACTCCTGAATGCGGGGGCAGCTGATACCTGTGCCTTCCAGCATCTCCCGGGTGTTGGCGTCGTCGAAGGAGCCGACGTGGTCCATGTAGGTCATGGAGTCCGGCGGTATGCCGAAAACCTTGAACAACCAACCGAAATGCGTGGCCAGGAAGTCCACCACCGGGGCGGGGACCGAGAAGTGTTGGCGCTTCCCGCAGATCGCCAGCCATATCTCGTCGAGCATCTCGGCCGTGGTGGGAGGGTCGTGGTCCACCACGTGGAAGCACTTGCCCACGGCCCCGGGGTTGCGGGTTATGGCGGTCACCGCGTCCACCACGAAATCAATGGGGACGAAGTTGGGGCGCGTCTCCCCGTTTCCGAGGCCCACCGGCGGCACCTTGAACCGGTTGAGCAGGTGGAAGGTCTTCATCATTATGAAGACGTTGTCGAACTTGTCGGCCTCGCCGGTGCGGGAGTCGCCCAGCACCCCGGCGGGGCGTATGATGATGGCCGGCAGGCCTCGTTGCATGGCCCGACGCACTTCCATCTCCCCCCAGAACTTGCTCATGAAATAGTTGTTGACCAGCTCCTGGCCGGCGTCCAGCTCTTCTTCCAGTATCCTGCCCTCCCGTTCGGCGTGGACCACTACAGAGCTGAAATGGACCAGGTGGGAGAGGCTGCCGCAGGACTCGCAGAAGTCCACCACGTGGCGGACCCCCCAGTAATTGACCTTGCGGGCCGGCCCTTCCGGGACGAAAAGGTCGAAGGCCCCCGCCAGGTGCCAGACCTCGGTGGCCCAGGCCGCGGCCGACCGGTATTCTTCTTCGGAAAGTCCCAGCCGCGGGTCGGTGACGTCCCCGGCCACGGCGCGCAGGCTGCCCGGTGCCGCCCTCCCTGCCGTTTCCAGCTCGGCGATGTCTTCCAGGGCCCGGCCCAGGAATTTTTCCTGGGCAAGGAAGGTGAATTCCACGCCCGGGTCGTCGGCCAGTATCGACCTGACCTGCCAGCGTCCGAGGAAGCCCGGGTAACCGGTCATGAAGATCCTTCTCGCTGCCATCAATGATCCTCCTTTGTGCAAACGGTCGTAAAAGAGCCTCTTTTCGTGCTAGCATAATGCAGGATCTGGTAACAAGTATACATAGTGACGGAGAATCGCTTGCTGGTCGACCTGCACGTACACACCAACGCATCTTCCCGCTGCTCCAATCTGTCCCCTCTCCAGCTCGTCGAGCGAGCGCGGGACCTGGGGCTGGATGCTGTGGCGGTGACCGAGCATTCCACATTCAAGGGCGCCCAGGAGAACTACGATTTCGCCCGGGAGCACGATTTCAGGATATTCCGCGGCATGGAAGTGTACACCGAGATGGGGGACATGCTGGTCTTTGGCTGGAGCGGGAACATCCGCTACTACCTCTATCCATTCAACGACCTCAAGAGGCAGGTGGACGAGGCCGGGGGCATTCTCATCCCCGCCCACCCCTGCCGCGGCACCGAGGTGCGTCACCCCTTAAGGCAGAGCCTGCCTGACGACCTTCTCAAATCCATCTTCGCCATCGAGACCCACAATGGTGCCTGCAAGAGCAAGAGCAACGAACAGGCGCTGGCCTTGAAGGAGAAGTACGGCCTCTTCGGGACGGGGGGCAGCGACGCTCACCACGTCACCCACCTGGGCCGGTGCGTCACCGTCTTCGAAGATGACCCGGAGGATGAGAAAGAACTGATCGAAGTACTGCGCACCGGGCGCTACCGCGCCTGCGCCTACGGCGAGATCGACGGCCGCACCTGGCCGGAGATGAGCATGAGGGACGCCGGCTACGAGGCGCACAATCCCCAGGGTAAGCCGGTATTCGACCGGCGCTCCATCCCCGCTCGCTTCTTTGCGCTCCCTCGACGTACCTTTCAGGTACGCCTTCGGTCACGCGCCTGGCGAGCGAGGCGCCCCGCCGCTCTAGGCACTCGCCTCACCCCGGGGACTGTACGCCCGGCGTATGATCCCCAGGGGCAATCCCTACGTCGGGACGCCCTCAGAGGCCGAGAAAATCCCCTATCCTGCGAGCGTAATCATCGCCGGCCACGTAGGAGACGTCGTTGTGGCCCGCGCCGTTCACCACGAAGAGTTCCTTGGGGGAAGGGGCCGCTTCGAACAACCGCAGCCCTTCCCGTGGGGGGATCAGCTCATCCCGGTCGCCGTGGATGACCAGCACGGGGCAGGCCGCCCGGCCGATCTTGTCGATGGACGTGTAAGCTTCCGATAACTCCAGCCCCCCGGGGACCATGGGGAAGAGCCGGCTGGCCACGCTGGCCAGGGAGGTGAAGGTCGACTCCAGTATCAGTGCGCGAAAGCGCCTCTCCCGGGAGATCTCGCAGGCCACAGCTCCTCCCAGGGATTCGCCGAAGACGATGATGTCGCCGTCGTCGACGCCCCGTCCGGCTAGCCAGGCTACCGAGGCCCGGCCGTCCATGTAGAGGGCCTCCTCCCCGGGCTCGCCGTCGCTCTTGCCGTAGCCGTGGTAATCGATCAGCAGAAGGCGGCAGCCGAGGGGCTCGAGCTCCGAGTGCACCGGGGACCAGCTGTAGGCCTCCTGGGCGTTACCGTGGAAGAAGAGGATCACCGGCGCCCCCGCCGGCTCCGGCCACCACAGGCCGTGGATGTTCAAACCGTCCTCGCACTCCAGCCGGACCTCTTCGCAGCGCCCGGCCCAGGCCGGGGGAGGGAGGTCCCGGGGAAGGCGGTCGGGATAGTACAACAGCCTCCGCATCATCTCGTTCATGTCGGCCATAAGATCACCCCTTTATATTATAGCCTCGGCGGTCGACCGAGGTTGCATCAAGCCTGTCCGTTAGATAGAATTTTCAGAGCGTGACACCCGAGTTTTTACCAAGGAGGAATGCTGATGGGCAAATGGGATGACATGTACCAATCCAAGCTAAGGACCGCCGAAGAGGC
>CAVXXD010000001.1:0-62470 GCA_963765625.1 uncultured bacterium | reverse complement strand
CGGTATTGCCGAACAGACCACCACCGAAGAAGGCTTGCCGGCGCACCTCCAGCCCACCTCGAAAAGTCCGACCTCATCTCGGTGTTCAAGGGGGTCGCCGAACTGCAGTCCGGCAAGATCAGCGAAGCGGACCTGACCAAGCTGGAACAAACCGCCTGCCCAACTTGTGGTTCCTGTTCGGGCATGTTCACCGCCAACTCGATGAACTGTCTGGCCGAAGCCCTGGGCCTCGCGCTGCCCGGCAATGGAACCATCCTCGCCGTGTCCAAAGAACGCGAGTCGCTCTATCGCGCGGCCGCCCGGCAGATCCTGAAGCTGGTGAAGTCAGACCTGAAACCGCGGGACATCGCCACGCCCGAGGCTTTTGACAATGCGCTGGCCTTGGACGTCGCCATGGGCGGGTCCACCAACACCATCCTGCATACGCTCGCCATCGCGCGCGAAGCCGGCATCAACTATGACATCGCCCGCATCGACGCCATCAGCCGCCGCGTCCCTTGTCTCTGCAAAGTATCTCCTTCCTCCGATTATCACGTGCAGGACGTGCATCGCGCCGGCGGCATTCACACCATCCTCGGCGAGTTGCTACGGATCGATGAGGCCAACGGTTACGTGAACGGGATTTACACCGGATCGGATGCGCCCGCCCGGGAACGCATCCTGAACCCCGGCTGTCCCACGGTCACGGGCAAGACGCTCGGCCAGAACATCGCCGAATGGGATATCCGTTCGACCGCCGCGCTGCCCCTGGCGAATATCATCCGGGTTTCCGGCGCGTCCGCGCTGGTGTTGGACCCGGCCGATAAACTGGGGCCCGCCGCCCGCACCGCCAGCGGGAACCCGCGCCTCCAGGTCGAAGAGGACCTTGGTGAAGAAGCGCGAGTAGAGCAGGTGGAGGATGGCATGCTCGATACCACCGATGTACTGGTCAACCGGCAGCCAGAAATCGGCCGTCTCGCGGCTGAATGGCGCTTCATCGTTATGCGGGTCGGCGTAACGAATGAAATACCAGGAGGAGTCGACGAAGGTGTCCATGGTATCCGTCTCCCGCACGGCCGGACCCCCGCAGGACGGGCAGACCGCGTCGTGGAATTCCGCCGACTTCTCCAGCGGGGAGGGCCCCTCCGGCGAGAAATCGACCTCTTCCGGCAGGAGGATCGGCAGATCCGCCTCCGGCACTGGCACCGTTCCGCACTTCCCGCAATATACTATGGGGATGGGCACTCCCCAGTACCTCTGACGTGAGATGAGCCAGTCCCGCAGGCGATAGTTGACCGCCCGCCGACCGAAGCCCTTCTCTTCGAGCAGGTCGGGCACCGCTCTCAGCTTGGCGTCCGTACTGTCCAAGCCGTTGAAGCCCTCTGAGCGCACCACGGTGCCAGGGTCCTCGTAAGACACGGCCATGGCATCAGGGTCGAGCTCTTCTCCGGGGGGATTGACCACCACCCGGATGGGTAACCCGTACTTGCGGGCGAACTCGAAGTCACGCTGATCGTGGGCAGGCACGGCCATCACGGCTCCGGTGCCGTACTCGGATAGGACGAAGTTGGCCGTCCACACCGGCACCTTTTCCCCGTTTACGGGGTTTATCACGTGGGCCCCGAGGAAGACGCCGTCCTTTTCCACATCCAGGGCGGTCAGTTCGATCTCCGTCTTTCCTTTGAGCCTTTCCCGGAAAGCCTCAAGGTCGGCCTGATGCGGTGTTCCCTCTACCAGGCGGTCCGCCATGGGGTGCTCGGGGGCAAGTAGAAAGAAGGTTACCCCCCAGAGGGTATCCGGGCGGGTGGTGTAGATAGTGACGTCCTCATCCAGTTCGACCAGGTGGAAAGTCACTTCGCACCCCTCCGACCTGCCGATCCAGTTCTTCTGCATGGCAAGGACCCGCTCCGGCCATCCGGTCAGCCCGACAGTGTCCTCCAGTAAGCGTTCGGCATACTCGGTTATGCGGAGCAGCCACTGATCGATAAGCTTCTTTTCCACCACGGAACCGCAGCGCTCGCACTCGCCCTCGGCTACCTGTTCATTGGCGAGAACAGTGCGGCATCCGGGGCACCAGTTGGCCTTGGCCTTAGCCTTGTAAGCCAGCCCCTTTTCGAAGAACTTCAGGAAGAACCACTGCGTCCACTTGTAATAATCGGGAGCGCAGGTGGCCAGTTCGCGTTGCCAGTCGTAGGAATAACCCAGGCGCTTCAGATCGCGGCGGAGCAGGTCGATGTTGGCCCAGGTGTAAGTGGCCGGCTGAACACCGGATTTAATGGCGGCGTTCTCGGCCGGCAGGCCGAAGCCGTCCCAGCCCATGGGGTGGAGGACGTCGTATCCGCGGCGCCGGTAAAAGCGCGCCAGCACGTCACCAAGATTGTAATTGGCCACGTGACCCATGTGGGCCGGCCCCGAGGGGTACGGGAACATCACCAGTACGTATTTTTTCTCTCCGCCGGAGCCGCGCACCGTCTCGTAGATGCCATCCTGCTCCCAGCGGGCTATCCACTTATTCTCGATCGTTCTAAAGTCGTATTTTTCTTGCATCGGGCTCCATCCACGCGTTTAATATCCCTGGTCCATATTTAAGATATGTTATACATAATGCAGTAATAAATCAAGATATTTCAAATCTATCGAAGTTCCCCGGGTCTACCACGTCCATCTCGCGAGAGGACAACGCGGCTTTGCCCTTGCCGAATTTCCCCAGCAGCGAAGCGGCCTCCTCCAGCGTTTCCGCATCGGGAACGCTCTCCCGAGGATCCAGACGCAGCAGCGCCACCGGTCCGGGGCGCTCTTTTTCCTGGAAGAGGTGGTCGGTGGGGAGAGCGCGCCATATCAGCTCGTGGTTCTCCCGGTCGTTCCGTCCCAGCACCAGGAGGTGCCCGCCGAGCCAGAAATGCCGGCCGAGCCGGAGCAGCTCCAGGTCATCGCGGTCGAAGTTCTCCCGTTCCTGCATCAGCCGCTTCAGCCGTTCGGAAAAACCGGGATCGGTCAGCAGGCATCCTCCCGCGGGGTTCTTGTAGCGGGTGATCCCCCACTTTGCCGCCAGCTCCATCTGGGGCTTGCGCGACCTTCCCTCGATGGCCAGCAGTGCTTCCCGGTCCACCCATCCTTCCGTCTCCGGTACGGTCGGTGAGAGAAGGCGGGCCGAGAGCGGCCTCAGGAGGAGAGTGCCGGCGCCGGACTCTCTTGCGACCATCTCGAGAGACTGGCGGTTCTGAGACATGGGCCGCTCCCCCAGCACCTCCCCGGTCGCCAGGAAGCCGGCGCCAGCCTCGGGGAGCATGGCGAAGGCCAGCGCGACCATGGCGGTGTGGCAGTCTATGCACGGGTTCATGTTCTTGCCGAAGCCGTGGCGTGGTGCCCGCAGGATGCCCTCAAGCTCCGGGGTGATATCCTTCTCAAGCAGCTCGATCCCCAGGTCGGACGCTCCCTGTTCTAGCGTCGTCACTGGTGAAGAAGGGCGATGTGAAGCAGACTGCCGCCACCTCTTCGCAGAGGTCCTGTAGCAGCCTGGCCGCCAGAAGCGAATCCAGGCCTCCGGAGAACAGCACCAATGCTCTCGCCATTTTCTTGAGTACCTCTCTCTTCCTTGCCTGCGACCGGAGCGCCCTAATTCTATCATGCGCCATAATGCGCGATGTCATCCTCCGGGGTTAGAATTACAGCATGGAAAGAGGAGACATGAAGGCCAGCCGTTTCGCGGATTACCGCGACCATTTACCGGCGGGCCCTGGAGATGGTCAACCGCGGCAGCAGTGTCAGCGACGCCCTTTCCGACGCTGCCCGCGAGCTCTATCCCTACACCCATAAGGACATCGAGCCCCTGCTGCGCGAGATGTTCACCGAGGCCAAGCGGAGCCATAACTGGGGCGACATGCGCGCCCTCCGCGACTTGTCGGAAAAGGCATCCTCCGCCGGAGAGAGCGGAGAAGTGGAGCCGGGCAAGGCGGATACCTACGAGGAATCCATGGCCAACCTGAAGGAGGTCTTCCGGTCCGCTTACAAAAAGGCCAACGCCGGTTTCCAGCCAGCCGACGCACTGGAGATGGCCTGTAAGGAGCTGTATCCTTACACCTCCCGCAAGGTCCTGCGGGCCGCCCGGGAACGGCTCGAGCGCACTATGGAAGAAGCACACCTCGGCACCAAGGGGGCTTTGAAGAACCTCTCCAAAGGAGACGGCAGTTGAGGCGCGCCGGCCTGGTCTGCGCCATGCAGCGTGAATTCCTGTGCCTCTCAGAGGCGGCTGCCGGCGGGTGGATGCCCCTGGAGACGGAACCTTACCCCGTCTACCGGGGCACTTATCGGAACCACCGAGGCGGTCTGTGTCGTCAGCGGCATAGGCAAGGTCGCGGCGGCCGGAGCCTGCCGGTACCTCATGGACAGCTACTCGCCGGCCTTGATCGTATCCTTCGGACTGGCCGGCGGCCTTGACGAGACGTCCCGGCCGGGAGAGATCGTCTTTCCGGAGACGGTCCTTCAGGGAGACACCGGCATCTACGACAGGCGCGGCCTGCAGACGGCCGAAGCCTGGCCCGGCGGTCAGGCGAAGCGGTTCTTCCACCACCAGCACCTGGCAGATCCCCACGTATTTTCCTGGGGAGTCGAGTTCTTCCGCCAGCGGGGCGTGACCTTCCATACCGGCCCCCTGGTCACCTGCGACCAGGCCGTATTCTCCAACCACCGTCGCCGGGAACTGTCACGCGCCTTCGGCGCGGTCGCGGTGGACATGGAGAGCGGGGCCATCTCCCAGGTCGCCGCGGCCGGGAGGCTCCCCATGGTAGTGATCCGCGCCATAAGCGACGCCCACCAACTGGAGATGGAGAACTGCGAAGAGATCCTGGGGCTGCAGTCCGACGCCCTCGGGGCGAAGGTCTCCAGCGCCATCAAGGTTCTGCGCCACACCGGCCACCGTGAATTCATCAAGGTCTTCAAAAAAGGGGGCTCTCTGGCTTACGAGAGCCTGGGACGGGAACTCCCCGCTTTCCTGGAGCTATGCCCCTTCGACTAAGCCTGAGACCTGTCCCCAGCGTGTTGCTTCCCGCCACCCCGCCGCATATAAGCCGTCCTGCATCCTGATGCAGAACATGGCCAGACGTGTAATGCGAACTTATCATTTCATTGGCGGGACAGATCAAAGTAAAAGGTCCGGGTGGGGCAGATGCAGAACGGCGATGCGATAAGGGTCGAGTTCTTCGGCCCTTTCCGGGAAGACGGCAGCAGCCTTTCCTTGCAACTGCGCTTAATTGGAAGTATTGGTCTGATGGATCTGTGCGATCATCTGGAAAGAATCCTCGGTGCCGCCTTCAGGGACCTGGAAGCTCGGGATGACGTCGTCTGCATCCTGAACGACCGCGTTATCGAGCGAAGCCGCCGGCATGAAGTATCCGTAAGGCCGGGCGACCGCCTGGCTTATGCCCTGGGGATGGAAGACCGGTAGGAAGCAAGGCCTGGCATGGTGATAGAATAGATCACGGGTAGGATAGCGTATCTTGAGCCAAGGAGGCCTCCATGTTAGACGATCCCTACGTCCAGATGACCGACCGTATCTTCCTCACCGGCAGTACCATCATCCCCCAGCTATTCAAAATGATCGCCGACGAGGATGAAGCGCGCCTGATGCTGGCGACGCCGGGGACGGCGGCGCAGCTGGCCGAACGCCTGGGGCGTAGTGAGGAAGAGACGCAGAAGATGCTGGATCTTCTTTTCCGCAAGGGGCTGGTTTTCAAATCGAAGAAGCCGGACGGCACCATCTACCGCATGTGCCGCGACCTGGTGCAGTTCCACGACGCCACCCTCACCTGGCCCGAAGCGTCACGGGAATACTACGACCTCTGGCAGAAGTACATGGAGGAAGAATGGCCTGCCTATGCCGCGACCATTTCCCAGATGATACCCAAGCCCTTCACCCGGGTCATCCCGGTCAATCAGCCCCTGGACGTGAAAAGCAGTATCTTGGCCCGGGACGACGTGGAGAAACTCCTCGACAAGGCCGGCCGCTTCGCCGTCACCAACTGCACCTGCCGCACCATCGCCCACAAGTGCGACAAACCGATAGAGGTCTGCCTGCAGATCGGCAAGGGAGCGGAGTACACCATCGAGCGCGGCTCCGGGCGCGAACTCACCCGGGAAGAGGCCATGGACATCCTCCGCATCTCCGAGGAAGCGGGGCTGGTACACGTAGTCATGAACAAGTCCGAGGAGACCCACTTCATCTGCAACTGCTGCGACGACTGCTGCCAGGCCTTCACCCTGCTCATCAGTGACGGCCTCAACATCTGCGACCCCAGCCGCTTCACCGCGGTGGTGGACGCCGACGCCTGTACGGGATGCGGCGCCTGCCTGGAGCGCTGCTACTTCGGCGCGCTGTGCATGGCGGAGACGGAAGATGGCGAAGTACTGGTGATAAACTCCGACAAATGTATGGGCTGCGGCCTCTGCTCGGTGGTCTGCCCGGAAGACGCCATCACCATGCTCGAGACGCGCGAGGCCGACTTCATCCCCGGATAGGCCCCACTAAAAAAGAGGCCGGCACAAAGGCCGGCCTCTTTTTCTTACAACTACACGTTCAGCCAGACGGCGCAGTTGGAGAGGCAGTACTCTCCCCGCTCCTTGGTCTTGGCGCGGAAGATGACCTGGTCGTCGGCGACTTTCCACATCTCCGTGACGATGGTCTCGCCCGGGAAGACATGACGTGAGAAGCGGACCTTGATGGCCTTGAACCCAGCCGGATCGTTGTCGCAGTACTGCTGGAGCACCGCGCGACCCGCCACCCCGAAGGAGCAGAGCCCGTGCAGAATGGGCTTCTCGAAACCGCCCATGCTGGCGAAAGCGGGATCGAGATGGAGCGGGTTTTTGTCGCCGCTCAAACGGTAAAGCATGGACTGGGTGACCGCCGTGGGCAGTTCCACCACCGCGTCCGGCTCGCGCTCCGGCGGTTCGTTTCCGGGCTCTGGCCCCTTGTCCCCGCCGAAAGCCGCCTTCACCGCGGACGAAGACCCCGAAGCGGTTGAAGAAAACCACTTCTCCGCCCTCGTCGACTGTCTCCACGCCCAGCTCGATCAGGGCACCCTTGCCCTTGTCGAAGAGGCCGGTGACCTTAGGCCTGGTCAGCAGCTTGCCCTGGATGGGGATGGGCTTGCGCACCTCGAGGTACTGCTCGCCGTGGAGCAGCATGAAGAGATTGATCTCCACGCCCGGCGCCGCTATCAGCCCCATCAGGGCCGGAAAAGGCGGTATTACGCCGAAGGTCGGCAGAACCTGCAGGCCCGGCGAGTTCTCGTAGACGAACTTGAGGTCGTCGGGGTCGGCTCCGGCTCCGATCCCCAGATTGTAGAGGATGACCTTGTCCGGCGTCACTTCGTAATCCATCGGCTCGAATTCATGGCCGACTACGGCAGGATCTATCGGCATGTCCCCTCCTTTTCTCGTCTCTGGATTATTCCGCAAAGGCCTCAGTCGAACTTGATGTGCGAGAGGGCCTTGCCGGTCTGCTCGGTAGCCGAGCCGAATTCCTGCCCGCCGGTGATGTCCTTGATCTCCGCGATCTTGCCGGCGACCATGTCCGGGGTTATACCCGCTTCGGTGTCGAAGAAGATGCCCGGCCCCTCCACGATGGCCGCCCGGCTGTAGTAGCCGCCGCCCGCCACGAAGATATTGCCGCTGACGTCGCACTCCTCCGAGACCATCCAGGCCACCATGGGGGCCACGTACTCGGGCTTGAGCTTCTCCAGCACCGCCGGAGGCAGCACCGTCGCGGTCATGCGGGTCCCGGCTACCGGGATGAGGGTGTTGGCCAGGATGTTGTACTTGGCGCCTTCCTGCTTGATGCAGTTCATCATGCCGGCGATGCCCAGCTTGGCCGCCCCGTAGTTGGCCTGACCGAAGTTGCCGTAAGCACCCGCCGCGGAAGCCGTGGAGACGATGCGGCCGTAATTGTTCTCGCGCATGATGGGGAAGGCGGCCTTGGTGCAGAAGAAAGTCCCGTCGAGGTGGACGGCGACGACCTTCTTGTAATCCTCTTCGATCTCCATCTTGAGAATGCTCTTGTCGCGCAGAATGCCGGCGTTGTTGATGAGGATGTCGACCTTGCCGAACGCGTCGACGGCGGTCTTGATGATCCCCTGGGCGCCCTCCCAGTCGGAGACGCTGTTGTAGTTGGGCACGGCTTCCCCGCCGGCCGCCTTGATCTCGTCCACGACCTTCTGGGCCGCCGTCTCGGACGCGCCGGACCCGTCGAAAGTGCCTCCCAGGTCGTTGACGACGATCTTGGCCCCCCGGCTGGCGAGCAGTAGAGCGTAACCACGTCCCAGTCCTCCGCCGGCTCCGGTGATCACCGCAACCCGCCCATCGTACCTTAACTCTGCCATGCAATCAGCTCCTTTCTCGACATACGCGCGAACAAAAGAAACGTTTTCGTACAGAATTCAAGCCACAAAACTAGTCCAGGCGCAAGCAGGGCTAATTTTATCACAGATGAGGCAAGAATATGCAATAAGTATATTCATGGGTAACATACGTCCGCGCTGCGGACCGGTCAGGATATCACTTACTGAAGTTGAACGCGGCGTAGAGCAGTTTGGCGGTGTTGTCTATGACCATCTCTCGCGACGCGGGCAGCAGGCCCAACTCGCTGACCACGGCGAGATACCCCAGGGTCAGGACCAGCAGGTTGCCCATGGTCTCGGGGTTCCAGTTGTCGCACTTGCCCTGTTTTTTATACTCTTTGATCTGCTTGGATACCGAGATGATAAGGTCCTTGTTTATCTTCTGCAACAGTTCCCGCAGCTCCGCGTCCTGCAGTGCGCCCTCGATGAAAGCGGCGTGCAGGGCGAGGTTTTCGCGGTAGAACGCGAACACCTCGGATACCGACTTTTTCAGGGCCTTGGGGTCGCTGAAGTCTATGGCTTTGCCGTCCCCGGACAATACGGCATAGCGCCCCAGGTCCTGTGAGACGTTTTCAATGAGGCTGCGTACCAGGTCGTCCTTGTCCTTGAAGTAAGCGTAGAAAGCCGCGTGTGTAAGCCCTACCCGCTTGGTTATGTCGGTGATCCGCGCCTTTGAATAACCTTTTTCTCCGAAGACCTCTATGGCAGCATCGATCAGCTTTTTTCGAGTGATCTCACTCTTCTTATATCTTCTCTTTTCCGCCATGGCCTCCAACCTCCCTTGAAACAGGAACTCCGCACTCTGACGTTAATTTCTTCGACTTATTAATATTTTGCTACATGTTGTGGTAAAATTCAATGACAAATTGTTGATTTGACAAATTAATAATTTTCTCCATGTTATTTGATATTCCTTTAATTCATCAACATGAAAATATTTGGCCCATTTCGAACGCATAAACAGCGCCGCACATATCATCAAGGCCTTCGCCGATTATGTCGATAAATAATCGAATAGAAGACCGAATGGTGGGTCGGCAGATATGAACTGGAGATAATATGTCGCTCCGTGAGACCTCGGAGGAAGTGATCGACGGTATGGCTGTCTGCAGGTCTCGCATCCTCGTCGTTGACGACGACCCCAACATCAGGGAGCTCATCGCCGAGACCCTCGGGGGCTCAGGTTACGATGTGCTTGAAGCCCGGGACGGGCGCGAGGCGCTGAGCATCAGCGAAAAAGAACTCCCGGACCTTATCGTCCTCGACGTAATGATGCCGGACCTGGACGGCATGGAGGTGTGTACGCGCCTGAGGAACGACCCGCTAACCAACCACATCCCCATCGTCATGCTCACCGCCAAGGGCATAATCGAAGACAGGATCAAGGGCATCGAGAGCGGGGCCGATGACTACATCACCAAGCCTTTCGACCCCCTGGAACTGGAAGCCCGCATCTCTATGCACTTGCGGCGCTCAGTGAGGGACGGCGAAGCAAGCCCGCTCACAGGCCTTCCGGGCAACCGCGCCATAGAGGAGGCCATCGAATCGAGGATACGTGCCGGGCAGAAGTTCGCGGTCTGCTACATCGACCTCGACGACTTCAAGGCCTACAACGACCGCTATGGCTTCTTCGCCGGCAGCGAAGTCATCAAGCTTACCGCCCAGATCATGCTGGAAGCGGTGAAAGCGCACGGCGGACCGGACGACTTCTGCGGCCATATCGGCGGAGACGACTTCATCATCATCACCGAGATGGAGCGTACCGCCAATGTCTGCGAAGAGGTCATCCGGCTCTTTGACGCGAAGGTCCCGGCCCACTACGACCTGGCCGATCGCCGTAACGGTTATATCGTCAGTGTCGACCGAAGTGGCAACATCGTCAAGTTCCCGCTGCTGACCATATCCATTTCTATCGTACACAACACCTACCGGGAGCTGCACCACCCCGGCAAGGTGGCCCAGATAGCGGCGGAGGTCAAGAAATACGCCAAGTCCCTCGAGGGAAGCAATTATGTCTACGACCGCAGGAGAAACGACTAGCTCCCCGCCGCCTCAGGCGGACCGCCGCAAGCCCTTCCCCCACAAAGAAAGAACACACGAATCCCGGGCTCGCGTGCTGCTCGGTTCCACCCGCTTTATCGCGGTCCTCTTCTGGCTGACGGTCATCATCGGTACTCTTCTATTCGTGCTTCCTCGCTATGAAGAGACGGCCCGCAGCCCGGTCTTCCTGGTCTTCGTGGCCTTGTCCATACTTCTCTTCCTGGCCAATTACTTCTTCCCCTTCGAAGGGTATCACCCCGTCCTTTTCATCCTGCTTGATGGTGGCGACGAACGCGCTCATAGCCACCCTGGTCTACCTGACCGGCGGAAGCGAGAGCAACCTGTTCCTGCTGTACATGGCGGTGCTGCTGTTTTCCGCGGCCTACCTGGACATACTGGGCACGGTGCTGGTCGCGGTATTGACCGCCGCCGCCTATTTCGCTCCGGTGGCCTATAGTGACGTCGACATGGAAACACTCAAGACCATGACCTTCACCGTTCCCATCTTCATTATCCTCACCCTGTGTGGTTCCTTCCTCATCAACAAGACCAGGCAGCATGCCTCGGAAAAGGATACCGTTACCAGCCTGCTGATAGAGGCCGACCTTAAGCGGCAGGAGCTGGCTACCCTTTATTCCAGTTCCCTGAAGCTGGCCACCACCCTGGATTACCAGGAAGTCGGCGAGACCCTGATCGGCTACGCCACCGAGCTGCTTTCGGCCGAAAAAACCTTCCTGCTGGTAGGCAACGGCCCCTCCCCCGACGAGCTTGCGGGCAGCTACGGCATCTCAACCGAAGAGGTCGACGAAATACTCAAGGACTCGGGGCACAGCCCGGTCATGCTGGCAGCCGACGCCGTCCTCCCGGTGATCATCAACACCGGTGACGACGACCCGCGCTTCCGGTCCTTCCTCGACGAGCACCCCCAGGTAGGGTCACTCCTTTCGGTTCCCCTTTTCGCCAGTTCGCGAGTGATCGGCCTGATCTGCTGTCTTTCTTCCAGGGAAGGCGCCTTCAATGACGAATCGGCCCGCTTGCTGCTGACCCTGGCCAGCCAGGCCGCACTGGCCATCGAGAAGTCCATCCTCTACCGCACCACCCTGGAAGACAAGCTGAAGATCGAAGCCATCATCAACAGTCTCAACGAGGGGATCGTGGTAATGGACCAGGATGGCTTGCTGGTGCTGGCCAATCCATCCATGCAGCAGCTCCCTGAGCTTGAGCGCCAGGGATTTCGGCACCCCCGTCGCCGCCATACTCGATCAGCAGTCTCCCCCCTGGAGCCTCAAGGTACACAGTCTGGGAGAATTTCTATTCAGGGTGACGGTTAGAGGGGAATCGGCCCAGGACGAGGTGGTCATCCACCAGGACCTCCCCATGCACTATCAGTTCTTCGGCATCCCGCTCAAGGACAAAGACGGCAAGAGCGTCGGCTCGGTGCTGCTGCTTCACGACATCACCGACCTGGTCCACCTGGACGAGCTGAAGAGCGACTTCATCTCCATCGTCTCACACGAATTAAAGACACCGCTCACATCCATCCGCGGCTTCGTGAGGCTGATAAATGCCGAACGGGTTGGACCGGTCACCGAGAAGCAGCGCCACTATCTGGACATCGTGGAAAGTCAGACCGAAAGCCTCACCCAGCTGGTCAACGACCTGCTGGACCTTTCCAAAATAGAGTCTGGCGGTATGGAGGTGCGCCTGGGGGCTATCAACCTGCACGACCTCCTTGAGGGCGTGGTGTTGCACATGCACAGCCTGGCGGCCGACAAGAATATCGCCATCAACACTCAGCTGCCGGAAGACCTCCCCCTGGTGGACGGCGATCCGGAGCGCCTGAACCAGGTCTTCTTCAACCTCATCGGCAACTCACTCAAATTCACCGACCCCGGTGGTAGCATCGACATAGCCGCCAGCGCCGCCGACGGTTTCTGCCTGCTGCGAATCAGCGACACGGGTATCGGTATCCCCGCCCAGGACCTCGAGCGCATCTTCGACAAGTTCTACCAGGTGGAATCGTCCCTGACCCGCCAGCGCGGAGGTACGGGGCTGGGGCTGGCCATCTCCAAGCAGCTGATAAACGCGCACGGTGGTGATATCTGGGCCCGGAGCAAGGTCGGCGAGGGGACCACTTTCTTCATCAAGCTGCGCCTGGCGTCTCCGGGGAACATGTCCGACCCGAGATCCACCTCGGACTGATACGGTGCTTCCTTCGAAGGTGCCGGTGAGGCAATTCTCGACCTGCTTCATCTCTTCGCCTTCTGGTCACCGAGGCGGTCCGGAACGCATTTTCAGCCAACCTCGATATTGGCAACTCAGGGCAGGCTGCCCATGAGGTTGGCCATCTCGATGCCGGTCATCGCGGCCTGCCATCCCTTGTTGCCCTGCTTGGCGCCGGCCCGCTCCACCGCCTGCTCGATGCTGTCGGCGGTAACGATGCCGAAGATCACCGGCACGCCCGTTTCCACCGAGGCACGGGCAATGCCCTTGGATACTTCCGAAGCAACGTAATCGAAATGAGGGGTGCCGCCGCGGATTACCGCGCCCAGGCAGATCACCGCGTCGTACTTGCCGCTCCTGGCCAGTTTATCGGCCACCAGGGGTATCTCAAATGCGCCGGGCGCCCAGGCCGTATCCACCGTGTCCATGTCCGCCTCGTGCCGCTTGAGCGCGTCCATGGCGCCCTCCAGCAGGCGGTTGGAGATGAACTCGTTGAAGCGGCTGACCACCAGCGCGAACTTGAACCCGCGAGCGATCAGGTTTCCTTCGAAAGAAGCCATGTCTACCTCCTTGTCCTCTCTAAAAATCCAATATGTGGTTAAGCTTGTCCTGTTTGGCCTGCAGGTATCTGCGGTTTTCGTCGCAGGGCTCGATGATGATGGGGACCCTTTCCACCACCTTTAGTCCGTAGCCCTCCAGCCCCACCCGCTTGGCCGGGTTGTTGGTCAGCAGGCGCATGGTGGTCAGGCCGAGGTCGGACAGTATCTGGGCGCCGGTGCCGTAGTCGCGAGCGTCCGCCGGAAAGCCCAGGTCGGTATTGGCCTCCACCGTGTCGCGGCCCTCCTCCTGCAGTTCGTATGCCTTCAGTTTATGGATCAGGCCGATGCCGCGGCCTTCATGTCCCAGCATGTACAGGACTACGCCCAGCCCCTCCTCTTCGACCAGTTCCAGCGCCCGGGTCAGTTGGGTCCCGCAGTCACAGCGCCGCGAAGAGAAGACGTCCCCCGTGAGGCACTCCGAGTGCACCCGTACCAGTACGTTTTCCGCGCCGTTGACGTCACCCTTCACCAGGGCCAGGCTATGCGTCCCGTCCACCAGTGATTCGTAAGCGATGCCGCGGAAATCGCCGTAAGCGGTGGGCAGCTTAACGTCCGCCACCTTCTTCACCAGCTTTTCGGTGCGCCGGCGATAGCGGATCAGCTCCTCCACCGTAACCATCTTCAGGCCGAACTTCTTGCTGATCTCGGCCAGCTGAGGCACCCGGGCCATGGTGCCGTCGTCATTCATGATCTCGCATATCACCCCGGCCGGAAAAAGGCCGGCCAGGCGGGCCAGGTCTACCGAGGCCTCGGTGTGACCGGCGCGGGTCAGTACCCCTCCCTCGCGTGCCCGGAGTGGAAAGACGTGGCCGGGGCGGGCGATGTCCTCCGGCCGGGTGGCCGGGTCCAGTACGGCCTCGATGGTCACCGAGCGATCGGCGGCGGATATGCCGGTAGTGATCTTGCCTTTGGCTCCTATGGAGACGGCGAAGGCGGTCTCGTTGGAACAGGTGTTGTCGGTGACCATGGGTTGTATCTTCAACTCGTCCAGCCTCTTGCTCACGCAGGGCATGCAGATAAGCCCCCGGCCGTTCTTGGCCAGGAAGTTAACCGCCTCGGGCGTAACCCGCTCCGCCGCCAGCACGAAGTCACCCTCGTTCTCGCGGTCCTCGTCGTCGACGACGATGATGATGCGCCCTTCCCTGATCTCCTCGATCGCTTCCTTGATTGTGCTGAACATCTCGTCCATCTCACTTCCTCCTTCATGATCAATCTACTTCAAGAACCGGCACCGGGCCGGCACGGGTTATAACTTGATCCTTACAAGAAGCCTCCTTCCTCCAACTTGCGCTCAAGTCCGCCGGAGCCCGCGCTTGTCGCTTCTCCCTCCCCGTCGTCCCATTCCGGGTGCATGTACTTGTAAACGTATTTACCTATGACGTCAGCTTCTAGGTTCACCCGATCGCCGGGCCGCAAGCCGGATAAGGTGGTCTTCTCGACGGTATGGGGGATGAGGGCGACACTGACCGCTCCTCCCCTCACCGTGGCTACGGTGAGGCTGACGCCGTTGATGGCGATGGACCCCTTCTCCACCACGAAGCGGGCCACTTCCTCCGGGGCCTTCAGGCGGGCCCGCCACCCGTCTCCTTCCGGCTCCAGGGCTTCCCAGACTCCCACTCCATCCACGTGTCCCTGCACGATATGGCCGCCCAACCGTCCGGTGGGTTGAAGGGCGCGTTCCAGGTTGAGACGGTCCCCCGTCCGCAGCGCACCCAGGGTGGAGCGCTCCAGGGTCTCCAGGGATACGTCGGCCTCCAGCTCGGCCGCGCCCACCTTGACGATGGTGAGGCACACGCCCTGCACCGCCACGGAGTCACCGATGGCCACCCCGCCATTGATCTCCTTCGAAGCTATAAGGATGACCGCGCCGCCGGCCGTCTTGCGTAGTGAGCGCACCGTCCCGATCTCTTCGATGATCCCCGTGAACATAAACTATCCCTTCCTCCGCCGCGCTTCCAGCAACAGATCCTCTCCGACCTTGCGGGGCTTTTCCCATTCGAAATCGTAAGACTGGTCCGGGCTGTCCACTCCCCTGCCCCCCATCCAGGCCGGAGCTTCCGCCCCACCGAACACCCGGGGCGCCACGAAGAGGCATAGCCTGTCCACCAGCCCTTTCTCTACGAAAGAAGCGTTGACGCCCGCCCCGGCTTCCACCATCAGTTCCACCACTCCCCGGTCACCGAGCACCTCGAGGACTTCATCCAGGTCAACCCGGCCGTCCGTCTTCTTCACCTCGACCACCTCGACACCGAGCGCTTTCAGTTCTTCCGCCCTGGCCCGGTCGTGCTCCGTCGAGGTGAATACAAAGATAGGAGGGCCGCCCGCCAGCAGCCCGGCTCCGGGCGGTATCCTCAGGCGGCTGTCCAGGACCACTCGCAGCGGGGCCGCGGCGCCCTTCAAGGGCACGTCGCGGACCGTCAGCTCGGGATCGTCGGCCAGAACCGTTCCGATGCCGGTAAGGACGGCGTCGGAAGCCCGACGCATCTCATGCACGCGGCGACGAGCTTCGGGGCCGGTGATCCACTTTGACAGCCCCTGCCGGGTGGCGATCTTTCCATCCGCGGTGATAGCCACCTTCAAGGTCACGTAGGGTTTGCCGGTAGCCACGAACTTCTCCCAGCCGCGGTTGAGCTCCCGGGCTTCTTCTTCCAGCAGCCCCGTCCTCACCCGCGGCCCCTCCACGCGCAGTCTCTCCGCCCCGCCGCCTTTGACGTCCGAGTTGGGGTCCGGGCGGGCGATGACCACCTCGCTTATGCCGGCGCGCAGTACGGCTTCGCTGCAGGGTGGGGTCTTGCCGTGGTGGTTGCAGGGCTCCAGGGTGACGTAAAGGACGGCTCCTTTGGCTTTACTGCCCGCAGCGGTTATAGCCATCGACCTCGGCGTGCTCTCCGCCCAGCCGGGCATGCCAGCCTTCCCCCACTACAACGCCGTTTAATACCAGCACCGCCCCCACCATGGGATTGGGATGAACGGCGCCCCGGCCCCGCTCCGCCAGCTTGAGGGCCCGGCGCATGTATTTCGTCTCTTCCGCCGTAAAGGCTCCGGACATCCGCGTCTTTCCTTGTCCTCCGGGTCCGAGCCTTTCCGGGCAGTAAACAGAAAATGCGTTCGGAGAAATTCCGGAACGCCATTACCAGACTTTCCAGCCTTCTCCCATCCGGACTCTAACCGTCGGTTCCGGAATCTCACCGGATCAACCTTTCGGCTCGCGGACTATAACCGCCGGTCGGGGATTTCACCCTGCCCCGAAGACTCGAACATATTCAATTGTTGATTAGATTATAGGCACCCGCCCGCCCTTTGACAAGAAGAACGGCTGAAGCCTGCTGATATCGATCATGCTCCTATCGAGGGTGATTGATAGATGTCATTCATGTGATTACGCCGCTATACGATGATGCTTTTAAAGGGAAAGGTGGTGGCCATGCGGATTAGCAGAAAGACTTTGATCTCAGGTCTGCTCGTTTACGTGTTGGTGGTCGCGGTGGCCATGGGTATCTCCCTGGGCGGCCATTACCAGAAAGCCACGGGTGAAGAAGGCGCGGATGCCCTCACTTCCGCTACTGCCCCATCTGAAGAAGGCTACGCCGCCGATGCGGAGACCGCGGCCAGCCCCTCGGCAACCGAGGGCGCGGTAGCGGATGGCGTGACTGGGGCCAGTCCGGTTGATGCAGCCGGCCTCATAGCGGACGCGTCGACCGGAGCGACTCCTTACGGCGGTTCGACCTCGCCGGTTGGTTCTACCTCGCCGGATGCCGTGACGGGAGCCTCGCCGGTTTCGGAAACGCCGGGTGCCGACCCGGGCACGGCACCCGACACCACTACCGGGGCGACGCCAGTCACCGAGCCAGCCCCCGATACGACCACCCCTCCGGATACCAGCACCGGGGCTTCGCCTGCACCCACACCTACACCGGATCCTACCACTCCTCCCGATACCGAGACCGGGGCTTCGCCTGCACCCACACCCACGCCGGATACCGGTGCGGGCGAAGAACCCGACGAGCCGGATGAAGAGGACGAAGCAGACGAGCCGGATGAAGAGGACGATCCGGGTGAGGCATCGATGTTGCCACTGCTCCCACTCACCCCGCTTTGGTTAATAGGCCTTGCCCTTTACGGCATTGGACGGGCTCGCCGTAAGGATGAGGAAGAGGGGTGAATATGTCGAGAGTTACCGGCGTGACGGCCATGGCTCCGCCGCACCTGCATAAGGAGGGCGAGAGCATCACCCGCGGCATGCTCGACGTACTTATCGCTATTGTCCCGGCCCTGGCCGTGGCCATCCTGGTCTTCGGCATGAACGTGGCTTACATCGTCACCGTCAGCCTGCTCACCGCAGCTTTCACAGAGGCCGCGGCCCGGAAGCTCACACGCCGGGAAGTGACCCTCTTCGATCTTAGCGCACTGGTAACCGGCCTGCTATTCGCTTTTCTGCTTCCCCCGACCACACCGTTGTGGGTGGTGGCCATCGGGTCCTTCGTCGCCATCGCGATCGGGAAAGAACTCTTCGGCGGTCTCGGCCGCAACATCTTCAACCCGGCCCTACTGGCCAGGGTTATATTGATGTTCACCCCCCTCTCCGTCTACACGGCCAAGTACGTCAAACCCTTCTTCTGGCAGGAGATCGGCTTCTTTACCCCCGTCTCGACCAGCGTGGTCAACCGGGCCGCCGGTAGCGTCGCCTACCGGACCATCGCAGGAGTCCAGCTGGACGCAGTCAATGCCGCCACCCCACTTTCCCTGCTTCAATCCGGCCGGCTCACCGACGCGGTCAGCGGCGCCACCCCGGTAGGCGCCACCTGGATTACCCCGGGGGGACGCCCCGGCTTCTTCTCGATGTTCCTGGGGTTGAAGAGCGGCTCCATCGGCGAGGTGTCGGTCCTCGCGCTGCTGCTGGGCGGGCTCTACCTGATCTGGCGAGGAACCATCAGCTGGCGCATCCCCGTGGGCATCCTCGGAGCCTTCACCCTGTTCAACCTGATCGCCTGGAACAGCCCTGTCTACCAGTTGATGGGCGGCGCGCTCTTCCTGGGGGCTTTCTTCATGGCCACCGACTGGGTCACCTCGCCCATGACCAACCGCGGCAAGTGGGTCTATGCAGCGGGCATAGGCGTGACCATAGCCGCCATCAGGATGGCCGGGGTGCATGCGGAGGGTGTGGCGCTAGCCATCCTGAACTGGAATTTCATGACCCTGTTTATTGACCGTTTTCTGGCCCGGCCGCGCTTCGGCGAGTCGCGATGGCACATCTTCAACCACCTGCCCGCCACGCTCAAACCTGCTCCTGGCATGAAGAAAAAGCCCGGGTTCAACTGGGTTTGACTAGCTCGTCCAGGATGCGGCGCGTGCGCCGGGCGGCCTCGGCTGGGTCGGGGTCGGAGTAGATGGAGGATCCCACCACCAGTATGTCGGCACCAGCCTTCACTACCGCTTCGAGGTTGGAGTCTTTGATGCCCCCATCCACCTGCACCGGGACAGGGTTGCCGGCAGCAGCAGCCATCTCCTTGACCTGGCTTATCTTTTCCAGCGCTTCAGGCATCAATGACTGCCCCCCGAAGCCGGGTACCACCGACATGACCAGGACGAAGTCCAGGGCAGCGATACAGCTCAGGAGGCTGGAAACCGGGGTAGCCGGGTTGATGGCCGCCCCCGCTTTCGCTCCCAGGTCCCGGATGGCCTGGGCCGCCCCGACAGGGTCATCGACCGTTTCGGCATGAAAACTTATCCAATCCGCCCCCGCATCTCTGAAATCCTTGATGTAACGCAGGGGCTCGGCGATCATCAGGTGGGCGTCGAGGGGCAGCCTGGTCAGGGACTTGATAGCCTTGACCACCATGGGCCCGAAGGTAATGTTGGGCACGAAGTTGCCGTCCATGACGTCGAGGTGCACCACGTCTGAGCTGTCTTCTATGTAAGAAAGGGCCCGCCCCAGATCACCGAAATCGGCATTGAGTATGCTCGGTGCCAGCATCACCTTTCTCATCTTGGTCCCCCCAATTCAAACTCCTCCAGTCTCACGTATGTCGGCCCGGTCGCGTCAAGTATACTCTGGTAGAGAACGGCGCTGCCAACCACGAAGTCCATGGTGGGCCGGCCGGTCAGCCATTCCCGCAAGGCGTTTACCGTCCCGGTGACATTACGGGGATCCCGGCTGCGGGCCAGGGTTAGGTGGGCCTTGAAAGGCCTCTTCTCTTTCTCCACTCCCAGCCTGGTCATTTTGTTGTCGATGCCCCTGGCCAGTTCACACATCTCCGCCGTGTCCCCCGCACACCCCAGCCAGACCACCCGGGCTTGCGCCAGCCTGGGAAAGGCGCCGCAATCATCCAGCCGGAGAGCCAGAGGCGGGCATGTCCTTGCCACCTTGGCGGCATACTCTTTGACCTGTGGCACCTTGTCTTCCTCGATGTATCCCAGAAATTTCAAGGTGAAATGGAGCTGGAAAGCCTTCACCCACTTGAGGCCGTGCTCCTGCGGGACGCAGGATATGCCCCTCCCGATCTCCTCCTTGAGGTTGTCAGGCAGGTCCGCCGCTATGAAGAGGCGCAGTTTATCCAACCGTCTCACCCGACAGATAGACCTTCAGCATGAACAGCCCGGAGTTGGCGGCGATGCGCCGTATCAGGTCCCGGTCTCCCGGAAGCCGCCGGCGGCTGGAGTATTCGCCGTCCGGAGCCGCCAGGGCGATACAGACCGTACCCACCGGGACCTCGGGAGTACCTCCATCCGGTCCGGCCACGCCGGTTATCCCCAGGGCCAGGTCGGAGGAGAACAACCTACGCGCCCCCCTGGCCATGGCCCGGGCAACCGCCTCGCTGACCACTCCCTCTTCTTCTATGAGGCCTTCAGTCACACCGAGAAGGGAGACCTTCGCGCCGGCCGCGTAAGACGTCACGCCCCCAAGGAAATAGCCGGAACTACCCGGTACCCGGGTGAGGTACTCTCCAAGCATGCCTCCCGTGCACGACTCGGCCACCGCTAGGTTGAGCCCCTTGTCGCGAAGCAGCCCTCCCACTACCTCCGTGAGCCCGAGGTCCTCCGTGGTGACGACGGAGGCGCCGAACTTGTCGCGTATGCCGGACACGATGCGTTCAAGTGCGGCTTCCAGGGTCCCCCGGTCGTCACCCTCCGCCCTCAGGTGCACCTCTATAAGCCCCGCGTTTACCAGGTAGGCCACCTGAACGCTGCCGTCTTCAGGCAGGAGGGCGTCCACCTCTTCCCCCACCAACGCTTCGGTCTGCGCAAACAGTTTCGCCATTCTGCCAACGGTGCTCTTTGTGCGGGATGCAGACTGTAAAGCCGGAAGGATGCGGTTGTCCATCATGTCCTGCATCTCGGCCGGGACGCCGGGAAGCAGGAACACGCGGGAATTACCGGCGGCTACCTCCAACCCGGGAGCGGTGCCCTTGCCTTCGATCACCGCGGTGGTGCCCTCGAGCACCTGAGCCTGCCGGAGATTGGTCTCGGGCATCTCAACGCCCATATCGGCGAACCGATGCCTCAACCTCTCCACGATGGACTCGTCGGTCACCAGTTTCTGACCCAGGGCGTCCGCCAGGCCTTCCCGCGTGATATCGTCCGAGGTCGGCCCAAGGCCTCCGGTGACGATAACGATTTCGCCCATTCCCAGCGCGGCACGGAGCGTGTTGGAGATATTCTCCAGGCGGTCTCCCACCGTCAGCACCGCTGCCACCCGATATCCGGCGGTGGAGAGCCTTTCCCTTATGAAGGAGGAGTTGGTATCGGCCACCCTCCCGCTCAGCAGTTCGTCTCCAACGCACACGAGCACGGCACGGCCGCTCATGCCGGCTCCTTGCCCCTTTGCCCCAGGTACCGTTCCGTGTTGATGATGTAGTCCAACCCGGAATAGACGGTGAGGATTATGGCCAGCCACACCGCGGCGTCTTCATGAAGATTGCGGTCCTTAATGCGGAAATCCAGCATGAGGAGAATGATTGCGAGTATCTGGGCGTTGGTCTTCAACTTGGCTATATGGGTTGCGGGGACTGATACCCCCTGCCGGTTGGCATGGACCCTGAAGCCCGTTATCACCAGCTCCCTGCCGAGGATGACGCCGGGCACCCACTTCTTGACCCGGCCCAGGGTGGCCAGCATGATCAGTGGGGTGGAAATGTATATCTTGTCCGCCAGAGGGTCGAGGAACTGGCCCAGCCGGGTCACCGTTCCGGTTTTTCTGGCCAGGTGGCCATCGATGTAATCGGTGGCCCCCGCCAGGGCAAACAGCAGGGCTGCCAGGTATCTGCGGCCCCTACGGCTATCCCGCATGAGAACCGCGAATAGTGGCGAGATCAGGATGCGGGACATGGTCACAAAGTTGGGCAGATTGAGGTCGCCCGGTGAGAACAACCCTTCCTTCCGCACCTCTTCCTTCCCTTTATCCAACCGTCTCTCCTATCAGGTCGATCCCTTCCGCTTCCACGATCCTGACCCGGGTGAACCGCGGTGCTCGGCCGGCCTGCCCGCCAGGGAGGTAGATCATACCATCCACCTCGGGAGCCTCCCGGTAAGACCTCGCTTCGAAGAACCCCGGGGCCACGTCGCTGGGCCCTTCTATGAGCACCTCCAGGGTGTTCCCCACCAACCCGGCCGCATTATCGCGCATGATTTCCTCCTGCAGCTCGCGCAGGGCCTCCGCCCTGTTCCGCGCCGTCTTCTCCGTGCACCTGCCAGGCAGTTCCGCTGCCTTCGTCCCCTCTTCGGGAGAGAAGGGAAAAACCGCCAGCCAGTCGAATCGGACCTCTTCCACGAAAGCGCACAACCGCTCGAAGGAGGCCCGGTCCTCTCCTGGAAACCCGGTTATGAAGGAGGACCTCAAGGCAATACCCGGGACGCCCTGCCTGATCCGCGCGATCAGCTCACGGTAATCTGCGGCGCCACCCCGGCGTCCCATGTGGCGTAGCACCTTCTCGTCGACATGCTGCAGCGGCAGGTCCAGGTAGGAACATATTCTATCATGATTGAGGGCGCGCAGCAGTCGGTCGTCGATGCCGTCAGGCTGCATGTACATCAGGCGGATACGGTATTCTCCCGTCATTTCGGCCAGCCCTTCCAGCAATTCCGCCAGGGCCTGCGACTTGCCCAGGTCACGCCCGTACGAAGCGGTGTCCTGTGAGACCAGGACCAGTTCTTTCGCACCCGCTCCGATAGCGGCAGCCGCCTCTCCCGCCACTTCTCCCGCGGGACGGCTGCGCAGGGGGCCTTTGATGAGAGGGATGGTACAGAACGTGCAGCAACGATCACAGCCTTCCGCTATCTTGATGTAAGCCCTGCCCCGCTCCACGCCCGTGAAATACTCCCTCGAGCCAGAATCCCGCGGCGAGGGGGGCCGTCCCGCCCACTGCCCCCCTCCGCCCGCCTCAATCATCGCGGCAAGCGAATCGTAATCCTCCGGCGCAAGAAAGCCGTCCACCTCGGGCAACAAGCGCGGCAGATCCGCGCCGTAGCGCTGTTGGAGACAGCCGATGACGTAGAGGCCGGCACCCTCAGCCCTCACGGACGCCAGGTCCAAAATGGCCTCGATGGACTCTTCCGCTGCCGCCGCGAGAAAAGCACAGGTGTTTACGATGACTACCCTGGCCTCCTCCGGCTTTTCGGCCTGCTTGAATCCCTGCCGCAGCAACGAGGTGACCACTAAGTCCGAATCGGTCTCATTCTTGGGGCAACCCAAAGTCAGCAGGTAAAAGGATTTTTTCTTCATGGGTACGGCTTGGATCCGGCTCAGCCGATCCGGAACTCGGAGACGAAGTTGTTGAGCTCCTCCGACATCTTGGCCAGTTCCTGGATGGAAGCCGAGATCTCCTGCATGGAAGCAGTCTGCTCCTCAGCCGCGGCAGAAGCCTCCTCGGTGGAGGCGGCCGTCTCTTCCGCGATGGCGGCTATGTCCTCGGTGGTCTTCACCACACGCCCCGCCTCTTCCTTCTGCTTCTGAGCAGCGGAGGAGATGTTGTCCACCAACTGCGCCATCTCTTCGACGATGTCGGCAATGTTGCGCAGAGCCCCGGTGGTATCGGTGATGACCTCAATACTGGCCAGGACCTTTTCCCGGGAACCGTCCATGACCTTGACCGCCTTGCCGGTGTCGAGCTCAGTATCCCGCACCATCCGCGAGATCTGGTCGGCCGCCTTGCGCGACCCTTCCGCCAGGCCACGTACCTCTTCGGCTACCACGGCGAAACCACGGCCGTGCTCTCCGGCACGTGAAGCCTCGATGGCCGCGTTGAGTGCCAGCATGTTGGTCTGGTCGGCTATGTTGGTGATAACCTCGACGATCAGGCCGATCTGCATGGAGCGATCACCCAGGCCCCTGATGACGTCGGAAGCCTCTTCCACCGATTCCTGGATCTCCAGCATGCGCTGGGCGATCACCTCGGAGGAAGCACGACCCTCCTGGGTAATAGCGTGGGCCTTTTGAGAAGTCTCGGCGGCGCGGCTTGCGCGCTCGGCAACGTCAATGGCCATCTCCGAGATCTCGTTTACGACATGGATTGTTTCCTCTACCGTCCGCGCCTGATTCTGCGCCCCCCTGGCGATCTGCTGGATAGTGGAGGCTACTTCCTGGGTGGAGGAGTTAACTTGTTGTGAGGTGGCAGCCAGTTGTTCGGTGGTGACATTCACCTGATAGGAAGTCCCCTGTATCTTGTCGATGAGGTTCCTGAGGCTGCTGATCGCCTCAACGAGATCTGAGGCGAATTCCCCGATGATGTCACCCTCGGTCACTTCGAGAGTGGCGGTAAGGTCGCGCTTGGCCAGGCGTGTGGAAAATTCCTGTAAAGGTCTGAGGCTGCTCCGGATTATCCTGTTGATCAAAAAGGCCAGTATCACTGTGAATAAGACCAGCCCTACCAGAACGGCGGCAGCAAGCGTGAGCAGATCCTCACCCGAGATATCGGTTATGCCCGCCACGGCCAGGACGGCAAGAGCTACTATTGCCAGGCCGATCAGAAAGATATAGAGGTAGATCCTGGTCCGCATACTGCCGATTCTCAACAGGCTAACCTCACTTCCACTGTCTTATGAATATGCCGTGGTGGCCCATTTCGGGAGAGGCGAGTTATCAGACCTTGATCGCCTTGATTTTTTCCGCAACGCCACTGCCGACGTCTTTGCCGGAAAAAAAGGAAACGGATTTCTCGATTTTGTCCGCCAGCTCCGGTAGTTGAGCCGGCGTCAGGGTATCCGGGGTTGACCCTATAAGCTCGCAGTTTTTCTTGACCGTCGCCTTGGCGATGAAGTCTCCGACCGCAGCTGAAAGAATCTTTTCGACTTCTTGAGCCAGTTTGTTGGCCACCGTTTCCTCCTTATGTGCACATATATGTCATTTAGATTATAGCAAAATTATCTCTTTGTAACAGGAAAATCTTATTATTATTCTAGCCGTTTGCTTCTATCTCTAAATCTATCCTCCTGAGGAGGTTCTCGGCTTCGCGGGAAGTCATCACCATAGACAGTCCCTCTCTGAACTTTTCCTTCTCGCCCGACCCGATAAAATACCGGGCCACAAGCGATTCAGCCAAGGCTTCTCCAAAATCTTCGCTAAGGATGGCTATTATCCCTTCCATATCTTTGTTTTTTCTTTTGCTTCTGAGCATCAGGCTCTCCCCCCACCGCTGTGGGCACGGGCGATCTTGACCACGGTGACCTCTTTGTCGGTCGTCCAGGAAACGCGGACGTCTTCGCCGTATTTAAACTCGAACCACCCGGCGACCTCTCCCGCCACGATCGGGACATACCACGGGTTCCTGATCCTCACTTCAGTTATCCGCGGCTTCTCCTGCAGGCCGATGACGCCGACCTCCCCCCGAATGCAGAGAGAGCGCAGGAACTCGTCCCCGCTCAGATCCTTCATCATCTGGTTTCCCCGGATAAGGTTGTGAGTGTAGTTTTTGTTCGCTCGCATGACTAGTTCGGCTACCTTCATTCCGTAATGTTCCTCGAGCTCCTGGAAGACACCGTTCAAGGCGGAGCTGGATATGACGCAGACATGCTTCTCTCGCATGGAGTCGTAGATAGTGCCCGTGGCAAAGTTCCACGAGAAGCGGCTGGACTCGATGGGCGACCCGCACGTGGAACAGGTCCGGTACTCCACCTCTCCCCCTTCCGGCGGCTCTTCTACGTTCGCGACTTCGAATGGCACCTTCTTGAACATCGGCTGCTTTTCCTGGCTTTCGTTACATTCCAGGGTATACAGGTTCTGGTGGCCAGCCTGGTGATGTATGAGGTCCGCCTGGGTCCCTTCCAGGGACTCCCACATGGCCTTCAATTCGGCCTCGGCGAAGGGGACGAAGTACGGACTGGTCAGTTCGACCACCATCCTTCCGCCCCTCTCGTAGTCTCGGATCCTCATGTCCCCATAGCCGTAAGCTATGGCCAGGTCCCGGAGGCGGTTGAAGCTCCTCCTCGTCATGTACGCATTGTTCAGCCACCCCATTAAGCCACCCTTGGCGCGGAGGATCTCCGCCGCCATGGCCTTGCGCCTGGCTTCACAGATAAGCACGCCAGCACGGGGGCCGTCCAGGAAAGTGAAGAGGTCGTAGATCAGCTCGACCTGGTTGCAGTCTACGACGACATAGCGGGCATTGCTGCCCTTTTGCACGATCGCTCCTCCACTGGTCCAGGAGTACTTGCCGCTGATTATGCTGGGAATGCCACACTCCAGGCAGATGTCCATGGGTAAGAGCGCCTTAAGAGGCGCCTTCCTCCTCCTTTATTTTTTCATACTCTTCCCGGGTGACAAGAACGGCCCTGGGCTTGGAACCTTCGTGACCACCCACTATCCCCCTGTCCTCCAACAGGTCGATGAGGCGCGCCGCCCTCGCATATCCTACCCTCAGCCGGCGCTGCAGGAAAGAGGCTGAAGCCATTCCCGACATGACGACCTCCCGCATGGCCTCATCCAGCAGGTCGTCCGTCTTCCCGGACCCACCCGCCTCCTGTTTGGTATCTTCAAAAATCTCGCTGCTGTATTCGGCATTTCTCTGCCGCTTAATGAATGCCACCACCGGCTCGATCTCCTTCTCGGAGATATAGGCACCCTGCACTCTCTGGGGCTTGGACCTGCCTGCCGCCAGGAAAAGCATGTCTCCCCGGCCGACCAGCTTCTCCGCACCCGTGGTGTCCAGGATCACCCGGGAATCCGTCTGGGAAGCGACCGTAAAGGCGACGCGGGACGGGATATTGGCCTTTATCATGCCGGTCACCACATCGACGGAAGGCCTCTGGGTTGCCACCACCAGGTGGATCCCTACCGCGCGCGCCATTTGAGCGATGCGGGCGATGGACTCCTCCACCTCGGCCGGTGCCACCATCATCAGGTCAGCCAATTCGTCGATTATAACTAATATATAGGGCAGGTTCCGGAAAAGGGGTTGTCCTTCGTCATCCACTTCTCCCTTGAGCCCGTTCTCCAGCTCGGAGGTGTAGGCCTCGATGTTCTTGACGCCGGCGCGCGCGAGCAGCTTGTACCGCTCTTCCATCTCCCGCACTACCCACCCCAGGGCGCCGGAGGCCTTCTTGGGGTCGGTAACTACCTGGGTCAACAGATGAGGAATGCCGTTGAAGTGAGAGAGCTCCACGTGCTTGGGGTCCACCATTATCAGCCTTACCTGGTCCGGCGTGGCCGAGTAAAGGATGGAGGTTATCAGGGCGTTGATACAGCAGCTCTTGCCGGAACCAGTTGAGCCTGCCAGCAGGAGGTGGGGCATCTCCGCCAGGTTGACCACCACCGGCTGACCTGCCACGTCCTTGCCCAATACGGCCTTGAGGGGTGTCCTGTTGGCCTTGACTTCCGGCATGGACAGGATGTCTCCCAGCGTGACCATGTCCCGTTCCAGGTTGGGTACTTCGATGCCGATGGCCGATTTGCCGGGGATGGGTGCGATGATACGGATGTCCGGCGAGGCCATGGCATAGGCGATGTCGTCCTCCAGGTTCTTCACGCGATTTACCTTGACCCCCGACCCCAGTTCCACCTCGAAACGGGTGACAGTTGGTCCCCGGGTGACCCGGGTTACGGCCGCGTCAACGTCGAAATCGCGCATGGTCTTTTCCACCACCGCGATGCTTTCGTTCATGCTCTTGCGGGATATGGAAGCGCTCGCGTCGGTCTTTCGCAGCAGGTTCAGGGGCGGCAGGGTGTAGCGCTGGCGAGACTTGGCGGCTTCCTTTATTTCCAGCACCATCTGGCGATCCGGATCTTCTTCCATGCCGGTCTTCGCCGGTTCCATGGCCGGGGGCGGAACGACCTTTTCCAGTACATCGCCCTTGACAGCCGCGGGTGGTTCTACCACCCCCTCTATCTCCACCTCCCTGGCCGGAGTGGGGGTCACTTTCTCCACCTCCCTGACCGGCTTGAGCCTTTCCGCCTCCGCCGCCTGCCGGGCAGCTTCCCGGTCCGCCCTCTTCCGGATAAGACGTTCCCGCCTTCCTTCCAGGCGCTTCTGAAAACCATAGGATATGGTCAGCCCGGTAAGCATGAGGAAGCCTATGATGATCATGCCGGTGATGATGACAACGGCGCCGGTGAAGTTGAGCAGCTTCAACAGCGGCCAGGCGATACTGGCCCCGATAGCCCCTCCCCCGACTTGATGACCTCGGCCTGGAACATGGTCTCGACATCCCCCCCGACGCTGAAAGCCGCGCAGAGGCCCAGCAGGAAGATGAACCCGCCCATAACCTCGACCCAGCCGAATCGCAGCCGGGGTTTTTTATCGTCACCGCGATTCTCGCCGATCATCCCGGTGAACACCATGACCGCTCCCATGATCAGTATAAGGGGAACGGCGTAACGCAGCCTGCCGACCAGGACGGCTAGAGCGGTGTCCAGGAATCTCCCCACCGGTCCGGCGACATCCCAGTAGATAGAGATCAGCAAGAGCACGCCGAGTACCAGCAGGATGGCTGAATAGATATCACGCAGGTTGCGAGGCAGGCCCTCCTGGTTCCGCTGCCGGGCCGCCGCCGGCTTTTTTACGGCTTTGACCGCGGGCTTGGCCTTGCCCTTCTTTTTTTCGCCATCCGCCGCTACATCTCCATGATGATCGGGATGATCATGGGCCGCCTCCGCGTCTTCTGGAAAAGGACCATGGACATCACATCCTTCACGTGCCCCTTGAGCACGATCCAGTCGGATATCTCCTCTTCAATACAGTAGCGCAAGGTACTGATAAGTTCGTCACGCACCTCGTCCAGAATATGATAGCCCTCGGGTATATAAGCAAAACCGCGTGAGATTATATCCGGCTCCCCCACCAGTGTCTTGCTCTGTCTGTCGATGCATGCCACCACGATGAATATCCCGTCCTTGGACAGCTGTTTACGGTCCCGCAGGACGATATCCCCGACGTCGCCGAACCCCAGTCCGTCCACGAAGATCATTCCCGCAGGTACCGGCTCACCTCTGCGTATGCCATTTTCGTCGATCTCCAGGGGCAAACCGTTCTCCAATATAAATATATTCTCCTGCGGGATGCCGACTTCCTCCGCAAGACGGGCATGGTGGCACAGGTGGCGGTACTCTCCGTGGACGGGGGCGAAATAGCGGGGCTTGACCATGTTGAGGAGGAATTTCAGCTCCTCCTGGGCAGCGTGCCCCGATACGTGCACCCTGGCGATGGTCTCGTAGAATACTTCCGCGCCGCACTTGTAGAGCTGGTTGATGGTGTTCTGAACGGATTTCTCGTTTCCCGGGACCGGCTTGGCCGAAATGATGACCATGTCCCCAGCCTCGATCTTGATAAAACGGTGCTCGTGGTAGGCTATGCGCCTCAGGGCGGATAGCGGCTCGCCCTGGCTGCCGGTGGAGAGAATCACGATCTTGTTACTGGGGTAATCCGACAGCTCCTCGAAAGTTATGACGGTATCTTCGGGCATCTGAAGATAACCCAGTTCGGTCGCGAGGTTGACGTTGTTAAGCATGTTCCGCCCCGCGAAGATCACTTTGCGCCCGACGTCGTGGGCGCACCACACCACCTGCTGTATACGATGGATGTGGGAGGCGAAAGAGGTGACGATGGCCTTGCCTTTGGCCTTCTTGAGCAGCTCTTTCAAGTTTTCACCCACGGCACGCTCGGAGCGCATGATGCCCTCCACTTCGGCATTGGTGGAATCGGACATCATCAGCAACACCCCCTTTGCACCGCAAGAAGCGAAGGCGTTGCAGTCGGTCACGCGCCCGTCGATGGGGGTCTGGTCCAGTTTGAAATCCCCGGTGTGCAGAACCACGCCCAGCGGCGTGTGAATGGCCAGCCCTATACCGTCCGGTATGCTGTGGCAGACCTGGATGAACTCGATATCCAACTCCCCGATGCGCAAGGTCTGGCCAGGCACCACCTCGATCAGGCTGCGGTCCTGAAGGCCGTGCTCGGTGAGCTTGTTTCGCAGCAGCCCCAGGGTAAGGCGGGTACCGTAGACTGGGACGTCTATGTCCCTCAGAAGATAAGGGACGGCGCCGATGTGGTCCTCGTGGCCATGGGTCAGGATAATGCCGCGCAGGCGCTCTACGTTCTGTTTGAGGTAGGTGAAGTCCGGCAGGACGAGATCGATGCCGAGCATCTCCTCGTCCGGGAACATCAGCCCGGCGTCAACCAGCAGGGCGTCGTCGCCGTACTCGAAGACCATGGCGTTCTTGCCGATCTCACCCAAGCCGCCCAGGGGGATTATCCTGAGCATCAGGTCTCCATCCAGTTCTCCAGGCCTATGGTTAGGCCCGGGTGCTGAGAGATACGGCGTAGGGCAAAGACCACGCCGGGCATGAACGATGTTCTATCTATGGAGTCGTGGCGGATGGTCAGGGTCTGGCCCTGGCCGCCGAAGATGACCTCCTGGTGCGCTACCAGCCCTGGCAGGCGCACGCTGTGAACGGGAATCCCCTCAAGCTCGAGGCCGCGGCTGGGGTCGGGCCCTCCCGCCTGCGGCGTCTTAACAGCCTCCGCCGACCTGATGGCCTCGGCGAGCCTGCCGGCGGTAAGCCTGGCGGTGCCCGACGGGGCGTCCACCTTGTTGTTGTGGTGAAGCTCGATTATCTCACAATCCGGCAGATAGCGAGCCGCTATGGAAGCGAACCTGATTAAAAGAATGGCCCCGATGGCGAAGTTGGGAGCTATGAGGCAGTGCGCCCCGTTCTCCTCCGACAACTTCCGCCACGCTTCGATGTCGGCCTCGGGGACGCCGGTAGTGCCCGCTACCACATGTATGCCGTGGCTCAGGGCAAAGGGTATGTTCTCGCGGGCGGCGTCCGCGATGGTAAAATCCACTACCACTTCAACCCCGGCGTCCAGCATGGCCTGGCGGTTCGCGGTTATCTCCAGGGGGAGGTCGGCCTCGGGGACCAGCGAAGACAGGGGCTTCCCTGCCGCCATCGGGTCAAAAGCGCAGGCCAACTCCATACCATCTTCCAGCGCGACCGTACGGCAGACCTCGCGGCCCATCCTTCCGGCGGCGCCCGCCACCGCTACCTTCATCTTCTCAAAGACCTCCCTATAGTTCGAATAATTGTGGCTGGAAGCTCTTTTCCTCAAAGGGACCGAGTACGGTCACGACGAATTTCCCCGCGCCCAGGAGCCGGCGAGACAGTTCCTCCACCTTGTCCCTGGTCACCATGTCCACGCGATCGACCAGCTCGTCCAGGGAGAGTATCTCCCCCCGGCAGAGTTCCGACTTGCCCAGCCTGGTCATGCGCCCGCTGGAGTCCTCAAGCCCTAGGACCAGGTTTCCCTTGATGTGGCCCTTGGCCCGCTCCAGTTCCTCGTCCTTGATGCCATACTCCAGAAACGCCCGGACCTCCTCCCTGACCAGTTCCATGACTACCTGGGCATTGGCCGGGTTGCAGCCCGCGTAGATGGCCATCAGCCCGGTCTCGGCGAACATTGAGTGATAGGAGAAGATGGAGTAAGCGAGGGCCTTTTCTTCCCTGATCTTCTGAAAGAGGCGGGAACTCATCCCCCCTCCCAGCAGGTTGTCTATTATGGCGAAGACGAAGCGGTCGGGGTGATTACGGGGCAGCCCCTCCGTCCCGATGACGATGTGGGCCTGCTCCGTCTGCCGCTTGTAGACGGCCATGTGCGGCCGGATATCCGGCAGCAGCTGGTGGCGTGGCATCCTGTCCCGGCCCTGGCGCTCCCGGGTGAACTTCTCGATGAGCGCACTCAACCTGTCGTGGTCGACGTTTCCCGCCGCCGCCACTACGATGTCCCCCGGCTGGTAATACTGGCCGTAGAACGAGTCTATCTCCTCCCGGCGCAGGGTCTTCACCACGTTGAGATGGCCCAGCACGCTTTGGCCCAGGGGGTGGGATTCCCACAGGGCGGAAGCAAAGAGGTCGTGCACGATATCGTCGGGCGTGTCCTCGTGCATGGAGATCTCTTCCAGGATGACCTTGCGTTCGGCATCGATGTCCTTCGACTCGAGCAGGGGATTGAAGAGCATGTCGGTCATCAGCTCGATCGCCCGGTCGAGGTCCGAGTCGAGTATCTTGGCGTAGTAGCAGGTATATTCCTTGGCGGAGAAGGCATTGAGCTCTCCCCCCATGGAATCAAAGATCTCCGCCAGTTGCCTGGCGGTACGAGTGGCAGTCCCCTTGAAGAGCATGTGCTCTATGAAGTGGCTGATACCCGATATCTCCTGGGGTTCGTCCCTGGCTCCCACGCCTACCCAGAATCCGATGGTCACGCTCCGGACATGTGGCATCCGCTCGGTGATAACGCGGATGCCGTTGTTCAGTGTGGTTCTTTTAAAGACCATGTTATTTTGCTACCTGGGGTTGTCGGATCGCCCGTCCCGGTCGCGGTCACTGGGCCGACGGTCGCGGTCACTGGGACGACGGTCAGGACGGGGGCCCCGGTCGTCACGATCGTTGAAAGAACGCCGCGGCGGCGCCTGGGAGGGGTCGTGGAGTTCGTATGCGAAGAGGTTGACGCGCCCCATCTTGTCGATCTCCTCGACTTGCACCTTCATCTTGTCGCCGACGTTGACCACGTCCTCCACCCTGTCGACGCGGGTGTTGGACATCTTGGATATGTGCACCAGGCCTTCCTTGCCCGGCAGGTACTCGACGAAAGCGCCGAAGTTCATGATGCGGGTTACCGTTCCCTCGAACTGCTCCCCTGCCGTAACGTCCTTGATGATGCCCTCGATCATGTTCCTGGCGCCGACGGCTCCGTCCATGTCCTTGGCGGTGATGAAGATGCGGCCGTCATCCTCGACGTCCATCTCGATGTCGAACTCGGCCACGATGCGGTGGATGGTCTTGCCGCCGGAGCCGATGACGTCCTTGATCTTGTCGACTGGTATCTTCAGGGTCAGGACCCGCGGGGCGAAGGGCGAGAGCTCCTGGCGGGGATGATCGATGACTTCTTCCATCTTGCGCAGGATATAGAGGCGTCCCTCCCTGGCCTGGGCCAGGGCATTCTGGAGCACCTCGACGTTGACGCCGCGTACCTTGAGGTCCATCTGCAGGGCGGTTATGCCCTCGGTGGTGCCAGCTACCTTGAAGTCCATGTCTCCGTACTTGTCCTCTATCCCCTGGATGTCGCTCAACACGACCACCCGGCCGTCCTCCTTGACCAGGCCCATGGCGATGCCGGCCACGCCCCGGTTGTCCTTCAGGGGTACGCCCGCGTCCATCAAGGCCAGGGTGCTGCCACAGACCGAAGCCATGGAGCTGGACCCATTGGAGGCGAGTACCTCGCTGACCAGGCGGATGGCATAGGGAAATTCGGCTTCGGGAGGGATGAGGGGAAGCAGAGCCCGCTCAGCCAGGGCGCCGTGACCGATGGAGCGGCGTCGGGGAGAGCCGACACGGCCCGTCTCGCCCACCGAGAAAGGCGGGAAATTATAATGATGTATGTAGCGTTTGGTCTCGTCGATGGAGAGGTCGTCGATCTTCTGGACGTCGCCGATGGCTCCCAGGGTAAGGATGGTCAGGACCTGGGTCTGACCCCGCGTGAACAGGCCGGAACCGTGGGTGCGGGATATCAGGCCGACCTCGCTGGTGATGGCCCGGATCTCGTCGTTACGGCGTCCGTCGACGCGCAGGCCTTCTTCGATCAGCAGTTTGCGCACGGCATCGCCCGTCTTGACATCGAAGAACTCACTCAGGCTTGGCAGCAGTCCGGTATCTTCCTCACTGAAATGGCGCTCTTTGGTTTCTTTTTTAAGCGCCTTGACCTTGGCTTCCCGCTCCTTCTTGGTCAACTGATTGCTGGCGCATTCCTTGATAACCGCAAAGATGTCCCCCTCGAGGGAGGGGACCTTGTTGGCTATCGCTTCCAGGTCGAATTCCTTCAGGTTCACCTCGCGCTTGGGCTTGCCGGCCAGTTCCTGCAGGCGAAGCTGGGCGCGGATGGAGTCCATGATGCCCTTCTTGGAGAACTCCAGGGCATTGATGAGCTCCTCCTCGGGTACCTGGTTGGCTTCCGCCTCCACCATGATGACGTCAACTTCGTTGGTCTCGCGGTTGAGGACACCCGCCACCACCAGATCGAGCTTGCTCTTGGCCAGCTCATCGTAGGTGGGGTTGGTGGTGAAGCCGCCGTCAACCTGGCCTACCCTGACTACGCCGACCGGCCCATTGAAGGGAATATCGGATATCATCAGGGCGGCTGAAGCGGCCATTACTCCCAGAACGTCCGATGGATTGACCTGATCCACGGACAGGATGGTCGCGATAACCTGGACCTCGATGCTCAACCCTTTTGGGAAGTTTGGGCGCAGCGGCCGGTCGGTCAGGCGCGCGGTCAACGTGGACTTCTCGGACGGCCGGCCCTCCCGGCGGAAGAAGCCGCCCGGGATCTTGCCGGCGGCGTACATGCGTTCTTCCACGTCGATGGTCAAGGGGAAGAAGTCCCGGTCTGACTCGTCCTGTGAGCCGACAACGGTCAGCAGGAGCATGGTATTGCCACAGCTTATGACCACAGCCCCGTCCGCCTGGCCCGCCATCTTGCCCGTCTCCATGGTTACCTGCCGGCCACCTATGTCGTATGTCTCTTTAAATACTTGGCCTTCTGCCATTTCTTCTTTCATCTCCTATCACTTCGTTCCTGATATTCCGCTTCGGCGCGTCGATATTCTCTACCGGCGAAGGCCGAGTCGCTCGATGAGGCTACGATACCTCTCGATGTCGTTCTTTTTCAGATAGTCGAGGAGCCTCCTTCTCTTCCCCACCATCTTCAGAAGTCCACGCCGCGAGTGGTGGTCCTTCTTGTGGGTCTTCAGATGCTCAGTGAGGTTGTTGATGCGGTAGGTCAACAGCGCTACCTGGACTTCCGGGGAACCCGTGTCTCCGTCATGAGTTTTGTACTCCTCGATGACGGAAAGCTTTCCTTGCTCGTCAAATGCCATATTTACACCTCCCAGTGTCATCCCCGTAATCCAGGTGAAGAGGCGGTGACTCTACATCACTTAGACAACGGTTTGGCGCGCCGGCAAGCGCGCGCCAGTGAACTATAACCAACTCATTTTATAGATAATCCGGGGTAAAGTCCAAGACTATTTGAAATGCTTGCGTACCTTCTCCAGGTCCAGGGATATCTGATGCTTCAGCTCGTCGGCGCTGGCGAAGGTGGCTTCCGGGCGGATGCGGTGCTGGAAAGTTACGCCCAGGTACTTCTCGTAGAGGTCGCCGTCGAAGTCCAGCAGGTGGACCTCCACCCGGCGTTTACGGCGCCCCTTGAAGGTGGGGATGCTGCCGACATAGATGCCGGCCGGCCTGGTATGGTGCTCGAGCATGGCCTCGCCTGCATAAACGCCATTGGCGGGCACGCACCGCTGGTCGTGGATATCCAGATTGGCGGTGGGGAACCCCATGGATTTGCCGCGGTGGTCGCCGTGCGCAACGAACCCCTCGAGCATGTAGTCCCAGCCCAGGCGGTGGTTGGCATCCTCCACTTCTCCCTTCTCGAGCTGGCGCCGGATGCTGGTCGAGGAGATGACGTCCTTGCCCTTCGCGCAGCAGGGGAACGGCGATCACCTCGACCCCTTCCTTGTTCCCGAGCTCCTTCATGTAATGGATGTCCCCCTCCCCTTCCTTTCCGAAGAAGAAGTTCTCCCCCACCACCACCGCCCTGGCGCCGAGGCGTTTCATGAGGATACCGTCGAAGAAGTCGTCCGCGGTGATGGCGGCGAAACCCGCGTCGAAGTGCGACATAAGCACCATGTCCACGTCCAGCTCTTCAAGCAGGCGCAGCTTCTGGGCGCTGGAGGACAGGTAGGGCGGATGCTTGCCCGGCTTGAGGGTCTCCAGGGGGTGGCGGTCGAAGGTGAACACCACGCAGCGCAGCTTGAGATCCCGCGCCTTCTGGTGGGCGATCTCGATGATACGACGGTGCCCGCGGTGGACCCCGTCGAACATGCCGATGGTGACGACGGTATCGGCTATGTCGCCTGGCCAGGCGTCGATTCCCGGTATTACTTCCATGCTCCTTCAATAACCTCTTACTCTTTTTGCTCTACCGACTCGTCTATTCTACGCCAACTCCCGAGGTGCCGCCATCGCCCGGCAGGTTGAAGACCCGCAGGGCGCGGGTGCGCTCGCCTCCCGGCTCCAGGGCGTGCAGGGCCAGCGGCAAGCCGCCATCGCCGGTTACCAGCAAGGCGCTGCCCGGGTCCCGGCCGCCCGGCAGGGCTCGCAGCGCGGCGGCATCGACGGGGTGGCCATTCCTCACCAGTCCCGCGGTGCGCCCCTCGACCCGTACGGAAGGCAGGTGGGCCAGGGCTTCTTCTATGGACAAGACCTCTCCGGCCTCTCCCCGCTCCAGCCGTTCCCGCCATTCCTCCAGGGGCAGGGCACCGTCCACGGAAAACCGGCCCGGCGCGCGTCCTCCTCAGCTGCGCCAGGCTGGCCCCGCAACCCAGGCGCCGGCCGGCCTCGTGGCAGATGGAGCGGATATAGGTCCCGCGCGAGCAGGCGATCACGCACCTGACGTCGCGATAATCGCCCGCCGGCCTCGACTTCTTCCACCTCGAGCCGGAATACTTCTATCTCACGCGCCTTCACCTCCACCTCCCGGCCTTCCCGGGCGTACTTGTAGAGAGGCTTGCCCTTCAGCTTGACCGCCGAGTAGGGCGGCGGGACCTGCAGCTGTCGCCCGGTCATGGCCTCGAGCTCGGCCCTGATGCGGACTTCGTCCACCTCCACCACCCGCTCTCCGGTCACTTCGCCGTCGAGATCGTAGGTGTCGGTGGTCAGGCCGAGGCGCATCACCGCCAGGTACTCCTTGGGCTCTTCTTCCAGGTAGGGGGCGATCTTGGTGGCTTCTCCCGCCAGCACCACCAGAAGGCCGGTGGCCATGGGGTCGAGGGTTCCGGAATGGCCGGTGCGCGCACCGTGCAGGGCTTTTCTTATTATGGACACCGCCTGGAAAGAAGATATGCCCGGCGGCTTGTCAACCAGGAGAACGCCATGCATGGCAGGGGCTCAAGCCGCTCCGGTGCCGGGGTGCCTGTTCGAGGATGGCCTTGACCACCATCTCTACGACCTCTTCCATGGTGGCATCGGCGGTGAAACCGGCGGCGCGGGCGTGCCCGCCTCCCCCGAAAGCCCTCGCCACCAACCCGACCGAGATATCATCGCGAGAACGCAGAGAAGCACGCACCTGCCCGTCAGCCTGCTCCTTCAGCAGCAGCACGGCATCGGCATCGCCTGCCACGCGAAGGTGGTCGATGAGGTCCTCGGTCTCGCCCATCTCCACCCCCGTCCGTTTCAGGTCATCCTGGGTCAGGTAGCTGTAGACCAGCGGGAAGGCATCGTGTAGCCTGGTCCGTTCCAGTACCATGCCGGTCAAGCGGAGGTAGGGCAGAGAGACCTTTTCGTAGATCTGGGTTGACCACTTCCGCGGGCTCGGCGCCAAGTTCCACCAGGTCGGCGGCGGCCCGCATGGCTTCCGAAGAGGTGTTCTGGTGTCTGGAATCGGCCCGTGTCGGTGACCAGGCCGGTGTAGAAGCACTTGGCCGCCTCGGGGCTTATCTTCCACCCGGCATCCCGCACCAGGCGGAAGGCCAGTTCCGAGGTGGACGAGGCGAACATGTCCACCAGGTTGTGTCTGCCGAAGGCGGTGTTGTCCTCGTGGTGGTCGATGTTTACCAGTACCGCGGCCGCCGTGGCCTTATCCTGCAGCCCGTCCAGACGAGTGAGGTTTCCGCAGTCCAGGGCCATGAACAGGGCCGGCTCAGGCCGGTAAGTCCGCCATGGGCACCAGCATCTCCTGCCCCGGCAAGAAGGAATACTGGGGCGGCACCTCGGCGTCTCTGGGAAGAGCCGGCAGCACTTCACTGCCTCGATCGCGCAGCACCAGCGCCAGGCCCAGAAGGGAACCGAGGCTGTCGCCGTCGGCATGCTCGTGGGAGGAGAGGCAGACGACAGCCTCCACCTCCAGGGCCTCGATGATCGCCTTACTCGTCTGCTCCGTCTTCTTCCCCATCTTCGTCTCCTTTTTCCGGCAGGATCTCCTTCAAGATGCCCTCGATGCGCATGGAGGTATTGACCGTCTCGTCCGGCACGAAGGTAATCTCGGGCATGTAGCGCAGCCTGACCCGCTTGGCCACTTCGGCCTTGAGGAAGCCCTTGGCGTGGGTGAGGGCGGCGATGGTGTCCTTCTCCTCTTGCGCGTCACCCATGACGCTGACCCACACCCGGGCCTGCTTGAGGTCGGGGGACATCTTCACCCCGGTCACCGTGACGAACCCGACGTGGGGGTCCTTCAGGTCGCGCTGGATTATCTCGCTCAGGACCTCTTTCAAGGTCTCGCTTACTCTGTTCACCCTGCTCGGTATCATCTGTCACACCTTCTTATCTTGTCCGTCACTCCGGGCAGAAAACGTGTCTCCGGCACGAGACTATCTCCGCCTCCGCGCCCCAGGAGATTATAGCCCTCTCTATCTCGGCCATCATCTCCCGCACCTTGTATTCGCTGTTTCCCACGCAGGAAACGGCGATGCCGCCGTTCTTAACGGAATCGACGTCGCCGACCTCGGCTACGGCAGCATTGAAGCGGTTGCGGGTGCGGTCGATTATCCTCCGGAAGACCTGCCTCTTGTCCTTTAAGGTATTGCTCTCCCGGATATAGAGGTCTATCTCGAGCGCTCCGACGAACATAGCGATCAGCCCTTTTACACCCGGCCCGTTACAGGGTCCGCGGCTTCTCCCTTATCTCGTAGACCTCGAGGGTATCGCCTTCCTTGATGTCCTGGTAGCCTTCGAGGCTGAACCCGAACTCGAAGCCCGACTGCACCGCGCGGACGTCGTCCTTGAAGCGCTTGAGGGAAGAGAGCTTTCCTTCGAAGATGATGGTGCCGTCCCGCACCAGCCGCACCATGGAGTTGCGGGTGATCTCGCCCTCCTTGAGCTGGGCGCCGCCCACCGCTCCGACCTTGGGGATGCGGAAGACCGCGCTGATCTCGGCGTAACCGGTCTGCACCTCCTCGTACTCCGGCTTGAGCATACCCAGCCGCGCCGCCTGCAGGTCCTCGATGACCTGGTAGATGACCCGGTAGGTGCGGACGTCCACTTTCTCCTTCTCCGCCAGCTCGCGTGCCCTGGCGTCGGGGCGGACGTTGAAGCCGATGACGATGGCGTTGGAGGCCGAAGCCAGCATGATGTCGTTGTCGGTTATGCCGCCCACGCCCTTATGGAGGACGACGATACGCACTTCTTCCTGGTCCAGCTTGGAGATGGCGTCCACCAGGGCCTCGATGGAACCCTGCACGTCGCACTTGAGTATGAGGTTGAGTTCCTGCACTTCTCCCTGCTTGATGCGGTCGAACAGCTCTTCCAGGGAGATGTGGCGGGCAACCCGCTGGTCGGCCACGATGCGCTCCCGCAGCTGCCGGTCCCCGGCGATGGCCCTGGCCTTGCGCTCGTCCTCCACCACCCGGAACTCGTCGCCCGGGTTGGGGACGGCGGAGAGTCCGAGGATCTCCACCGGCACGGAAGGGCCGGCCGTATCGATCTTGCGGCCCTTGTCGTCGAAGATGGCGCGCACCCGGCCGAATATGGAGCCGGCCACGACGGCGTCTCCCGCCTTGAGGGTCCCTTTCTGCACCAGCATGGTGGCAATGGGGCCGCGGCCCTTGTCGAGATGGGCCTCGATGATGGTCCCGCGCGCCTCGGTGTCGTATACCGACTTGAGCTCGTGCAGTTCGGTCAGGAGAAGAATGCTCTCCAACAGCTGATCGAGGTTGATCCTCTGCTTGGCGGATATGTCCACGAAGATGGTATCCCCACCCCACTCCTCCGTGAGCAGGTTGTACTCGGTGAGCGCCTGGCGCACCCGGGTGGGGTCGGCATTGTCCTTATCGATCTTGTTGACGGCCACGATGATGGGCACCTCGGCCGCCTTGGCGTGGTCGATGGCCTCGATCGTCTGCGGCATCACGCCGTCGTCGGCTGCCACTATCAGCACCACCAAGTCGGTTATCTGGGCGCCGCGCGCCCGCAGGGCGGTGAACGACTCGTGTCCGGGCGTATCGACGAAAGTTATGGGCTTGTCGTTGTATTTCACCTGGTAGGCACCGATATGCTGGGTTATCCCGCCGAACTCGGTGGAGATGACGTCGGTGGCCCGGATAGCGTCCAGCAGCGAGGTCTTGCCGTGGTCGACGTGGCCCATGATGGTCACGACCGGAGGGCGCAGCTTGAGGTCCTCGGGACGCTCCTCGACTCCCTCTTCCAGCTCTTCTTCATTCATAAAGCGGCTCTTGACCTCTATCTCGAAGCCCAGGTCCTCTCCGATGATGTGGACGGCCTCGTCACTCATGGACTGGGTGATGGTGACCATCTCGCCCAGTTTCATGAGCATGCGGATGATGTCGGCCGGTGTCTTGCCCACTTTCTGGGCGAACTCCTTGACGGTGATACCGGAAGGCAGGCGGAGTTTTCTCGCCTTGGCATCCTTGTCCGGCTGAGGTGGAGCGGGCGGGGCCGCCGGGGCCTGGCGCTTCTTGCCCGAGGATCCTTTTCCACCGGGATGACGCGGGCGGGGCCCCCCGTGCGACCTGAACGGCGCGGGGTAACGTCCGGCCGGCTGAGGGCCGGTGGAAGCGGGTCTTCTCTCGGGCTGGGCCGGCCTGGAAGGGGCGGGCGTGGGAGCTTTCTGCGGCGCTGCCGGCGCCGGCCGGGCGGCCTCGGCGGCCGGCCTGGCTGCGGCGGGAGCAGCGGGGGCAGCAGGAACCGCAGGCGCTGCTTCTGCCTTCGGGGCAGCCGCCTTTTCCGGAGCGGCCTCCTTGGGGTGAGTGGCGGGCTTGGCGTGCGGCTTGATCGGCGCCTTGGCGGCAGCCGGCGTAGCTGGTGTCAGCCGGCGTGGCGGGCGCAGCGCTCGCTTCCCGTGCCGCTCTGCCTTCTTCCGCCGCCGGTTTCGCGGGCGCGGGCTTGCGGGCGAGAGGTTTGCGGGCCGGCGCTTTGTCCTCGCGTTCTCCGCGACAGGCTTCTCAGCGGCCGCTTTTTCGGCAGCCGGCTTTTTCGCCGCGGGCTTTTTGGCGGCCGGTTTCTGGCGGGTGCCGCCTTCTCCCCGGCCGGCTCCTTTTTGTGCTCGTGCGCCTTCTTCAGCTTCGCTTCTAATCTTCTCATCCACGGCCGACGAGGCACTTGATATCTCGACCCCCATCTTGTGGAGCTCTTCCAGCAGTTCCTTGCTGGAGATATTCAGCTCCTTGGCCACTTCATGGACCCTCTTACCTGCCATGCGTATCCCTTCTTATGAAAATATTCTCTAGAGTATTTTATACCTGTTAGCTCGTTTTCGCCAGTCTCTTCCTGCTCTTGTACCGGTTCCTCGATCTCCCCGGCGGCTTCCTCCGGCTCTTCCTCCGGCTCTTCGAGTTTCTCTACGATCTCCTCGATCTCCTCTATCTCCTCGATCTCTTCCAGCTCTTCCAGGGCTTCTTCCTCAACCTCTTCCTTTTTGGCCTGCTGCGACTCGCTCTTGATGTCGATGCGCAAGTTGGTCAGCCGGGCTGCGAGGCGGGCGTTCTGCCCTTCCTTGCCGATGGCCAGGGAGAGCTGGTTGTCGGGCACGACCACCACGGCCGACTCGTCCACCGTGTCGACGATGACCTCCTTCACCCGGGCCGGGGCCAGGGCGTTGGAGACGAACACCTTGGGGTCGTCGCTCCAGGGTACGATGTCCACCTTCTCGCCGCGCAGCTCGTTGACGACCATGCGCACGCGGTTGCCCTTGGAGCCCACGCAGGCGCCTACCGGGTCGATATTGCGGTCCAGGGAATGGACGGCTATCTTGGAACGGTGGCCGGGTTCGCGCGCCACCGCCTTTATCTCAACGTAACCGTCGCCTATCTCCGGCACCTCCAGTTCGAAGAGGCGCTTGATCAGGCCGGGGTGGGTGCGGGAGACCAGTATCTGCGGCCCCTTGCTGGTTTTTCGCACCTCCACGATGTAGACCTTGACCCGCGCCCCGTGGTCGTAACGCTCGCCGGGCATCTGCTCGGAGTTGGGAAGAAGGGCCTCGACCTTGCCCAGGTCCACCAGGGTGAAAGCGGTTGTCGCTCTGCTGGACGATACCGGTGACGATATCCCCCACCTTCTCGTGGTACTCGTCGAACATCAGGTCGCGCTCGGCTTCCTTGATGCGCTGCAGGATGACCTGCTTGGCGGTCTGGGCCGCGATGCGCCCGAAGTTCTCGGGAGTGACTTCCTCCTCGGCGACGACGTTGCCTTCTTCGTCCGTGTCCTGCTTGAAAACCTTGATCTCGCCGGTCTCGCGGTGCATCTCCACCCGCGCCTCGTGGTCCTCGCCGTAGTTGCGATGGTAGGCGGAGACCAGGGCAGTTTCCAGGGCCTCGATGAGGATCTCGGCCTTGATGCCCTTCTCCCGCTCGATCTGTCGCAGGGCATCGATCATTTCAGCGTTCACGCTGATTCATCTCCCGTCACGTTGTCGGACTTCAGGTCCGTCTTCCAGTCAAACACCAGCTTGGCCTTGGCGATGGCCTCGAAATCGAAGGACATCTCCTCGCCATCCACCAGCACGGTTACCGCGTCCGGCTCGGCCGAGACGATGACCGCCTCGAGCTTGCGACGCCCCTCGAGAGGCTGCACCAGCCAGATGTCGATGTGCCGCCCGAGAAAGGCCCCGTACTCCCGGGGCTTCTTGAGCACCCGGTCCAGCCCGGGCGAGCATACCTCGAGGTCGTAGCGCTCCTGGACGATGTCCGCCACGTCCAGGTGGCGGCCTATCTCCTCGTTCATGCGCGAGCAGGTGTCCAGGTCGATGCCGCCGTCCCGGTCCAGGTAGACCGAAAGGATCATCTTCCGGCCCCGCCTCTGCACGTCGATGGAGACCAGCCTCAAGCCCTCCTCGATTACGAGGGGCTCGATGAGCTTCTCTACCTCCAACTCCAGTTCTTCCGGCCGCATTTCCAAAACCTCGCTGAATCGAAATAAAAAGTGGGCGCTTGCCCACTTCTACGTCTACGTGTTTCCTTGCTGGTTAAATTATAGCACCGTGCTGTAGATTTTCAAATATATAAGAAGGGATAAACCCACGACGAGTTGACGCCAGTCAGGCGGCCTGAAAAAACAAGGGGGAGGAAGCCCAACGCTCCCTCCCCTGTTGCTCGACATAGTGAGTCACTTCTCGAAGGTATACCCCGCCAGCGTATCAGCGGCCTGGATATCACCGCCGTATGTAGCGTACATGGGCCTTTCGCAGACAACCGGTTCGTCACTCATAACCTCGGTGCTTACATCATGGCCCTCGCCAACGATATCGTTCACCCGGACGGTTACCCTGAATCCAGGAGACACCTTAACGGTGTGCTGGACCACCGAACCATCCTCCAGCATGAAGAAGAGCGCTACCGAAGCCTCCTGCTCCCCAGGATTCTGCAGGCAGACATACTCCTCAAAGCCGCTGCGAGTACACCCCTCAGCCAGATACCAGCTGGAACACGCCTTGTTCACTCCCATGGCATCCGAGCCTTCATCAAGGCTCATCTGATACAGGAAATACATGGGACGCTCAACTACTACGGGCAGGTCCGAGATGATGCGGCAGGAAACATCATGCTGGCGAGCTACGTCATTGTTCACGTTGACGGTGTAGCGGCTATGCGCCGTGACCCCGTATTCTTTTGAAATCAGACCCCCGTCCTCAGTCATGTAATCTACCTGCACTTTCGCCATCTGATCATTGGGGTTCTGTATACACAGCCACTGGTTGAAACCCTGGCGAGTACACCCCTCGGCAAAATACCAGCATTGTTCAGGCTGATAAGCCCCCATGACATTGTGGCCACCGTCCCACATCCCCTGGTAAAGAAAGTACATGGGCCTCTCGGCTACAACGGGCACAGATGAGGAGATATGGGCAGCAACATCCTGGCCGGGCCCTACCTCGTCATTGACCATTACGGTATATCGCTGCCAACAGTCAAGCTGATAACCGCGGGTCACCACCCGGCCGTCGCCAAGCATGAAGTCGATACTGACATCAGCCGGGACGTCACCCGGGTTCTGGATGCATATCCATTCTTCAAAGCCATCCCGGGTACAACCTTCAGCGAGAAACCATTCCTCGCGGGGAATCGAGACCCCCTGTGCGGTATGGTTGCCCTTCCAGGCCAAGTCGGCGGTGCCTGAATAGCTGAAGTACATGGGACGTTCGGAAACGATGGGCTTGGACGACGAGACCTGGATTGAAACATCCTTGTCCGACCCTACATCGTTGTTGACCAGTATGGTTATACGCGAATGCTTGGGTACCGAGTAACTTCGCGCTCCCGCCGTACCTTGCCCTGGTCCAAGCATGTAGTTCACGGTGACCTCGGCGTCCTCATCGCCAGGATTCTGCAGGCAGAGCCAGGTGTCGAAACCTGTGCGGGTGCATCCTTCAGCAAAGTTGTTGGTCTCGGAGATGTTGTTACCCACGAAGACCTCTAGCTCCGCCTTGCCCCCGGCAGCGCTGGAATTGCCCGCCGCGTCCCGGGCCACCACGGAAATGATGTGATAATCGTTGTTCCACGCCGTGGTGTCCAGGCTGGCCATCCAGGGGTAGGCTTCCCTGTGGTCGAACAGCTCGCCGTCCATATAGAAATCAACTGAACCTACTTCGCAATTGTCAGCAGCGTCTGCTTTCACTGTGACCATTCCGCGAATCCACTGGTCTCCTGATGGGTCAACTATGGAAACGGATGGAGATGTCGTATCCTTCTTCACTTCCCGATTGTTGATCTCGGACCAGTTACCGGCCTTGTCCTTTGCGCGATAGTAAATGGTGTGGGCCCCCTCGGGACATACCACCGGTGCGCTGTAGTTGCTGTCAGGCGTGCCGTCCCAGACATATTGCATCTCGGCAATTCCCGAGCCTCCACCATTATCTGACGCGGACAATGTGACCGTTGCCGAAGAGTCGCTTTTCCGCCAATCGTCCATCCCGTCCGCGGGTGGCAGAGAAGAAGACGTGTCCGGCTTAGTGGTATCTACCTTCACGTTCAAGGGTGTGGGGTTGCTTGAGGACATATTCCCGCACCTGTCTGCCGCACGGAAATAGTAGTAGTTGTTCCCCTCCGATGCCACGAATGAATCCGTGTAGGCCTGCCATGGCCCTTCGTTTATCCTGAACTCCCGCGAAGCCTCATCGATCCCCGAAAGTGCATCTTTGAAAGAAGCCGCAATAGCTGGCGGGGCCTTGTACCAGTCCGTTCCTGTCTCCTTCACGCCCCCGGTCACTGTTCCCGTCGCCTCGTTAGGACCGGTACGGTCGACGTAAATGGTGTTGGAGTACTCTACCGTTGCGGTCTTTTCAGAGGTGTCCTCGACGGTAAAACGCAACTTGTACTGGCCCTGCGCCAGTGTCGCGGCAGGGAAAGTGACCGACCAGGAGCCATTCTCATTGGTATCCTCCAGGTTTGTCCAGCTCGACGCGGTAGCAAGTTTGTATCCAAAGATGCCTTTCACTATGCCGTGCTGATAGGCCTGCGAAGAAGGCGAAAGGAACCAGCTGATAGGAGAAGTATTGTCCCAGTCGGAATCGCTGGCGTTTGCGCTGACGGTGAAGTTCGCTCGGTGATACCGGCCCGGGTCGTTCAAGGTCGCCGTCGGGTTGGCCAGGTCCTCCCTCTTCACCATGATCACACTATGGTCACCAGTGCCAGCCGACACTGCATACCACCTTGTCCCATCCGTACAGACGTCCATGCTGCCCGGATGGTCATACGAGAGATTCCCGTAAAAGAGATGCTCTACCTTAATCCAAGCGTTGTTTGAACCCGCTGATGGATTATAAGAGGCCGCAGGTATCCCCCACTGAGATATCTCTGTGAACAACAAACAGCTCTGTTCCTCTTGCCGTAACTTGTGGGTAAGTAGGGCTTGGGCCAGAACAAGATCATGTAACGTCAGCTCCCCTCCCAGACGCCCGTGCAGTTCGTATATAGCCTATAAATAGCATACATAATTGCTGCCATCAGACACCTGAGCAATAACAAAGACATTCTTGTTGGTCATCCTCGCACATTCTGGCCAGGCATGATTATAGTTCCCATTGGTGAGCTTTGCTTCCTGGCCCCAAGATGCTCCATCATTTGAATAGGCCTCCCAGATAGGCGCATTTGACGCGGATTCGTGGCGATAGAAAGCCCAGATGTCCGACCCATTGTGGGTAGTGAGGCATGGCTGGAGATCGGCTACTCCATCCGAGCTGTTCGATATGCAGTTTGGCGCAACCGTCTGTACGCCGGAGGGAGTCCACCTGGCATAGTAACATTCATTCCAGCCAGGGTAGTCGGAGGTATAGACGGCGTGCAGGCTGCCACCGAAGTAAACCAAGTGGGCTTCGTAGTTGTTCCACCCGGCATTGGAGTCGATGTATTTCGTCCAGGTCGTGCCGCTGTCGGTAGAGAAGGCCACGACGATCGCCCACTTCGTCCCGACCAGTTCCTTCCAGCTTAACGCGACATTCGTCCCCGACGCGGCAACATATGCATCGCAAGCCGTGTTGCCGGTCGAGTAATCCATCTTAACTATGCCCGTGACATTGAATCCGCCTTGGTCGGAGTATCGGAAGCAGACGTCGCTGCCGGCGTCCCAGGCAAAATAGAGACGGCTGCCGTTCGAAGCCGTCTGGACATGGCGTGATGCAGCCCCGAAAGAGCTCTCACCGGTCCATCCCGAATACTCGCCCCCTCCCGCGGCGGGGGGTATGAAACAACCCGATGCGACCCAGAGACGAAGAGCACAGCCTGCAACAAAGAGAAAGCTGAGTTGAAAACTATGATCTGTTTGATTCTGACCGAATCGCCAAAGAGCCACCTCCCTAATCACTGAAGAGGGTAACCCAGCGTCTGGGAACCACCAGCCCATTTACCATTGATAGTCAAAATACATGGCACGCTCGGCTACAATTGGCTTATAAATGCCTGCATTCGATGGAGAACAGACCGAAAACTGTCACGAAACATCGCCCGTATAACCATAACTGCTCATCAACACATCGTTAACATTAATGGTCTATCGTGCGCCTGGCTCAAGAATAACGTGAAATGCGCAAGAAATACCTGAAGTAGTTAGAAAACTTCAACTTGGCTCGTAATTTTCTCCCCACTTCCTCCAAGTCCTGCGGGCGGGTTATAAACAAGGATGTATTCCTCAAACCCAGGCCCGGTGTAGCCCTCAGCGAACAACCAGGCTTTCGCGGTTATGGAGGGGAGCGCCGCTGCCTCGTACTCCTCCGCCGCCACAGGCTCTGATCTAGTGATGCCGACAAGCACCAGCGTGCCGGCTGCCGCCGCAAGAAAGATCACACCGGCAAGCAGCCCAGCTAGAATGATCCTGCCGGTATTTACCACTATCCGGATCTCACGTACTTCCTTTCCTTCCCTCATCATCGACATTCCTTTCTCCTCCGGGTTAATTTACATTACGTCATTTAAACTCAGTAAAGAGTTACACTGCGAGTTGTTGAGGACGATGCCCCGCCGTTATCGGTCACCGTCAAAGTGATACTTATACGACTAGGAATAACGCTGCTCTCGAATACTCGATAGATGGACACCCCACTTCCACCGCAACTCCAGGAATAGGAAACGATACTGCCGTCAGGGTCATAACTGGCTCCCGCGTCCAGGTATACCTGGAGGGGCGAGCTTCCTTCCGAAGGTGAAACCGAGAAAGAAGCCACCGGAGGCCGGTTCGTGGGCGATAGCCCTCCGTCCGTCTCGGTGATCTTTGCATCAGCAGCAGCGTTTCCGTTAACGGAGTCGTTATCGCCAGTGAACGAAGTCACATCCTGGGCCTGCACCGCTTCAGACGTCTCGGGCAAAATTGCCATGTCTGCCGGTGTCTCCGGCAACTCCTCCGGGTTATTCCCTGCAGGCTCCTGGCCAATTTCCGGAGCATCGCCGCTCATGGTAATCTGACCAGCGCTCTCGCTCAAATCCGCTTCACTTTCATGCTCATCGGGCATGCCGTAAGCCGCAAGTAGAACAATAGACAACAGGATCACCACCAGAGAAAGTGCCAACAGGCGTTTACCGGCAGGCCGCTTCCCTCCTGCTGTTTCAACCCGGCACCTTCCAGCCCCACCTTCACCTGACAGGTTTTCCAGTTGCAGCCTCAGCGCCTTGATTGAATCCGGTTGTTGTGCTGCTTCTTCTTCGACAACCGGGCCGGTATCGGCTGCGTCTCCATTGTCGGGGTCCGCCGCGGAGCTGCATTCCTCCTGCCAGGAGATCGGGATATCGCTCTCGGCAGCGTCCGGAGAGCTATCTGACTTTGTTGCTACAACCGCGCAGCCATGCATGGCATCAAGCTCATGCTCGCCTCCGGGAGGAAGCGTAGGGTCCGCGCAGGCCATCATGGCATTTGCACGATCGACCCAGGATTGCCTGGCCTCCTCCCTGCCTACCCATTCAACCTTCTCGACTACCTCCTTAAGAACTCTGCCCATGCTGAAGAGGTCCTCTTCCGGACAACCTTCGCCGCCATCCATAAGCCGCGGGCTGAAATAGGAATAATCAAACCCCTGAAGCTCCTGCAACAGGAAGGAATACAGCTGATAGTTCAGGGCAGGATCCTTTATGTATATGGGGCGGCCGGGGCTGTAGAAGATGTTGCGCGGGGACAGGAAGAGGTGAAATAAGCCCGCCCCGTGCAGGTCATGCAGGGCCTCCTCCATTTCCTGCGCCAGCCTGGTGAGTTCTTCCTCTTGCATCGTCGGATTAAGCACCAGGAACTCCTCGAGCGCGGGCCCTGGAATTTCGGGAAACACCAGGTAATATCCGGGTTCATCCTCGAGCATCCCACCTTCAATCGCGGTAAGAATGCCCCGGCAACCCTTGTCGTTAAGTAAGTTCATGGCTTTGATCAGCTCCAAGGCCATAGGGTTGTCGTCCGAAAAATCCTTAACGATTACCCGGTCACCGGTCATGGGGTCTTCAGCAAGGTATGTTGTCAGGCTTCCGTTACTTCCCTTGGTCTTAATAAGAATGAATTTTCCGGCAATGATCTGCTTTTCCATCTTGCCTCGTTTGTTTGCCCTAGTACCTTCATCATCATGAAACAAATAACTTGTATAAGATAATATTATTTATTTATATTGTCAACTTGTCTTTGAAAATTATTCTGTTGTGGCACTTTCCGAAAATTCAATATCTACTCTCTTGTGAAAGCCCCATAGTCACCCACACTAAACTCAAAATATTTATCATTAATCGTAAAGCTAGTCAATTTACCGGTTGTTTTACTCCTTTGAGTAACTTCTGACCAGCCTCTTTCCATCCTACAATTCTTCATTGTGTTTATTAAATTTCAGCCCTTGAAAGTAACCCGGGCAATCCGCGAAAAAATACCCTCAATCGTATTGAAATCGTCGTCCGGCAGGAGTAAAACAGAACTTGTCCGTTTGATTGGTAATAACGTTTTCAGGGCGTTTTTTTATTGAAAAGGGAGGGTCGGGATGTACTACAGCTACGACCAGGCTGCCTGTCTCACCGGTTGCACGCGTTCCCAACTAAGGTACTGGGCGGATACCGGTCTCATCTCAATACCCTCCGAGGAAAGCACCGACAACGGCAGAAAGCACGGCACCTTCTCCTTCCGCAACCTGGTTGAGTTGAGAGCGGTCCGGGGCATGCTGGAGAATGGCATCACCCTGCAGAAGGTGCGCCGCACCCTCGACTATCTCCGCAACAACTTTGGCATGGTCCATCCCCTCTCGGAGTGCCGGCTCATCACCGACGGCTCATCCATCTTCAAGATATGCGCCGACTCCGGCGAGGTCATCGACACCCTGCGGAAAGGGCAGTTTGCCTTCGCCCTGGCCCTGGGAGACATGGCTTCCGAGATCAAGGCACTCTGCAGCGAGCTCACCCGCGACCGTGACGCCTTCATCGACAGGCTGACACTGGACGAGGATGAGCCCGCCATAGAATTCGCCGACCTCGGTTAACCCCGCGGGTGCGCGGCACCGTCGTTGCGGTGCCCCATGAACCCGCATAGAATAGATTTGCCAAACAAAATGCCCCGGGTACAATATACGTACTTGTTTAGATCTCACTGATAACACTGATAAAAGAATATCGAGGTTGACACATGTTCTTTACCAAGCCGGATTACGTGCTCCTCCACCCCCCCTCCATCTACGACTTTCGCCGCATGCTGACCATCCCCGGCCCCATCGCCGACCTGGTGCCCTCCGGCCCCTTCTTCGAGATGTTCCCCGTCGGCTTCACCTATATCGGTGAATACCTGGAGCGCAACGGCATCAACGTCCAGGTGGTCAACCTGGCCACCCGCATGCTGGAAAAGCCCGATTTCGACGTGGAGAAGTACATCGCCAAGCTCAACCCACGCGCCTTCGGCATCGGCTTCCACTGGCTGCCCCACGCCCACGGGGCCATCGAGATCGCCAGGCTCTGTAAGAAGCACCACCCCCAGACCCCGGTGATCATGGGAGGCTATTCCGCCACCCTCTTCTCCCAGAACCTGCTGGAGCAGTACCGCGAGATCGACTACGTGGTGCGGGGCGACTCCACCGAGGAACCCCAGCGCCAGCTGCTGCAGGTGCTCTTCGAGGGCGGCACCCTGGAAGGCATTCCCAACCTCACCTACCGCGACTCCCACGGCAACGTGCTGGAGAACGAACTGGGCCACGTGCCCGCCAGCCTCGACCACCTGGGCAACAACTACATCTACATGCTGCGCTCAGCCGTGAAGTACGGCGACATCTGGTCACTGCGCGCCTACCGCGACTGGTGGAAGCACCCCCAGACCATGGTGCTCACCTGCCGCGGCTGCACCCGCAACTGCACCTTCTGCGGCGGCTCGGCCGTGTCCATGGACATGTGTTTCGGCCGCGACAAGGCAGTCTTCCGCAGCGCCGAGCGCATCGCCCGCGACGTGGAGATCATCAGCAAGTTCACCTCCGCTCCCATCTTCGTCCTGGGCGACATCCGCCAGGCGGGCGACGACTACGCCAACGAGGTGCTCGATGCCGTCAGCCACGTCTCCCCGAACAACCACGTCGTCTTCGAGCTGTTCGAGCCGGCGCCCCGCACCTTCTTCGACAAGCTGGCCTCCAGCCTGCCCAACTTCGACCTGGAGATATCACCCGAGAGCCACGACGAGGAAGTGCGCCACGCCGGGGGCAAGAAGTACTCCAACGAGGAGATGGAGGACAACATCGAGTGGGCCCTGAAGGCGGGATGCAAGAAGATCGACATCTTCTTCATGGTGGGGCTCCCGGGGCAGACCCCCGAATCCGTCATGGAGACGGTTGAGTACTGCGGATACCTGATAAAGAAGTTCGGGCCGCTGATCAATCCCCTGCTAGGCCCCCTGGCCCCCTTCCTGGACCCCGGCAGCATCGCCCACACCAACGCCGAGAGGTTCGGCTACAAGGTCCGCTTCCACACCCTGGAGGACTACCGCACCGCCCTGCTCAACCCCCACTGGCGGGACATGCTCAGCTACGAGACGGAGTGGATGAGCCGCCAGGACATCGTCGACACCACCTACGCCGCCCTGCTCGAGCTCAACAACATCAAGGAGAAGAGCGGCCAGATCTCCCCCGCCTACGCCGAGAAGATGGACCGCTTCCTGCGCGACAACATCACCCTGCTCAAGCACCTCGACGAAGTGATGGAGATGACCGAAGCCGGGCTGCGCGACTACGAGCTGGTCAAGACGAAGGAGGAAGCCGACGACCTCCTGGCCCGGGTCCACCTGGTCAAGGAAGAGCTGGTCTGGCCCATGACCGGCAAGCGCTTCTACCTCTTCAACATCCTGCGCATGATCCGCGGCAACGCCTGACCTCTGCGGGGCTCCGTCCCGGAACAGGGTCAAGAAGTCGCACAAAACGCCCGATAACTGACTTTGTAGTCGGTTCTTTATGGGTGAATGTGACTAGGAGGAAAAAAGTGGATGTCGGCTTCTGTCCGGAATGTGGAGTACCTGATTCTTTTAGGAAGAGCCACACCTGGCTCAACAACGGGGAGATCGTCTCCAGCAGCAATCATGCCATCCGCCTCGGCTTTATCGAGTGCGAGAACCTGGACCCCCTTTTCCGGAACATCGGGGGCATCATCGACAATCCCATTGACGACCTGGTCGTCACCCTTACCGCCCGGGGCACCGAAGTGTTCATGAGGAGCGTGATCCCCGAGCAGGTCAAGGAAATGGTGCTGGCCGGGCAGATGGATCCCCGGCTGTTTCTCGGTTCGGTGATGTATCACTGCCAGACCATCGGATTTGGAAAGTACGAATTCGTCGATGCTCGTTACGAGAAGAGGGACGGCGATTATTCCGTCACCCGCGTCGAAGCCCCGTTCTCGGTGCCGGAAGCCGCCGGCTGCATCGCCGGCGTCGCTTCCTCCCTGGTGGGAGGGGAGCATTCGGTGACCTACGAGGCAGTCTCTCCCGGCTTGTACGAATTCACCACACGCTGGACCGAATACCCGGAAGAGCGTAAGGAAAGGCTGAAGACCTTCCCCTATCAACACCGGGACGGGGACCTCGAGTTGGAGAGATGCGCCACCTGCGGCATGCCCGCGTCCCTGGCGAACTTCAGCTGGCACATCGACAAAGGCCTGATCGTGAACAATTATTCGGGCCGCCGCATGTCCATCCTCGGCCCGGAACTGCTGGACATCCTCTTCAGCGCGCTGGAGGACGAGCTGGGCGATGCCATACCCGGGGTGATAGTGGAGGCGCAGCGTTGCTTTGCCCACACCGGCTTCTACTCCATCGCGGAAGTGAGTGACACGGCGGATTTCCGTTCCCAGCTGGCCCTCAGGGGCATGGGCAACCTGCGCGAGATAGATATGGGTGGTAAATGCCTTCGCCTGCGTATCGACAACGCCGCCGGGCACCTGCTGATCGTGGGTATAGCCCAGGGCCTCTTCGAGCTGGTCCTGGACATACAATCCAACGTGGATTGGGAGCTGTCAGCCGACGGTACCCTGCAGGTGGAGGTCAAACCTCAGCCCTTCATGATGCAGGTCTGACTCGCATGCTTACGCTATATCCCTTGCATGCGCTCTATAGTACTCCCAATGGTTTAAGCATAAAGTCTGGAAGGAACCCCAACCGGAACGATGAGGCCATTCCAGCCGGCAGCCGCGGCACCTTCAACCTGGCGGAGCACTCCGGCATCACCGGGGGCCACGAAGGCTGAGCCTGAAGACCGGACAAGAAGGCCCCGCCAAAGTGGGGCTTTCTTCATTCTTTAAGCCGGGCATCGGTCCTGCTTGAAGCGCTTCAGTCACAAGAATAGAATTAGCGTTACAAGATGGCTTGGGTTTCTGGCTGCTCAGGGTACGCGAAGTTAAGGAGGTTCGATTATGCCCGGTATCACGACGACCATGAGAAGATGCCTGCTGCTGACAATGGTGCTGATGCTTACCTCCACGTTGATTGCCACCAACACTCAAGCCTCACATGCAGCCGAAGCCTGGTCTACGCCGGTCAATCTCTCACCCTCCAGCAACTTCACCAAGAGCAACGTTTCACCGGACGTGGCGGTTGACGGAGATGGTCATATCCACGCGGTCTGGATCGGAAACGACGAGAATGGTTCGGAAGAAGGCCTGGTATGGTACTCCGTCAATTCGGGCTCCGGCTGGTCCACACCTTTCCTTGTCACCGATGAATACTGTCAATCACCACAAATAGCTCTGGACCCTGACGGCCATCCGCACATCGTCTGGGGGCAATCTGTCGCGGAATACTCATATGAAACATGGTACAGCGAGTTTAATGGCTCGATCTGGTCCGTTCCCCGCAGCCTCTCGGCTTACGCATATGAATATCCCGACCCCCAGATAGCAGTAGACGGAAGCGGCCACGTCCAGGTCGTCTGGAGCGGTGGTACCGAAACGTATCCCTCCATATGGTACCTGGAGAATACCGGCTCGGGCTGGCCGGCTTCTCCCACGGAAGTCTCCACCTCTCCCTGTAGCGGTTATCTCCAATGGCGCCCCCAGTTGGGGCTGGATCCCTCCGGGAACCCTCACGTCGTCTGGGAGGGACGCCAGAGCGAATATGGAAACAGCGAGATCTTCTACAACTACTTCAACGGAACCGCTTGGGGAACCCCCATCTCCATATCCAACGTTTCCTACAGTCAGTATTCGCCCTCGATCATCATGGACGGGGATGGAGATGTTCACGTAGTCTGGTCCGGAATGGACAGCACCGACACTGAATGGGAGACCTGGTACAGGTCCGGCCACGCGGCGACCTGGGGGACCGTCAGGCAATTGTCCAGCAATACCGAAACGGGCGACCAGGGCAACCCGAGCATCGCACTGGACTCATCGGGTAATCCATACACCGTCTGGGAAGGTCGCGTGCTCCCCGAAAACAACAGCGACATATGGTATTCCTCCAACCCGAGCGGTACATGGACCACCCCCGTTGCCATATCTTCTCCCTCGGACAGCGATCAGTACGATCCGAGTATCGCTGTGGCTCCGGGAGGGAGCATCTATGTTGTCTGGGAAGAAGCGGGCGATATCCTTCTGTCCAGGAATGCGGGTTCCGCCTGGTCCACTCCGGCCACCATCTCGACCGGCGACAACATGGTGAATGAATATCCGCTTATTGCCCTGGGCTCCGCGGGAAATCCCTTCGTCCTGTGGCAGGGAGGCTCTTACAACACCACGTGGTTGTGGCATTCAGGCTTCAACGGCACCGGTTGGTCCACTCCCGTCAAGGTCTCCGCTTTCTCTACTACCGGTTCAGTTTATAATCTGGATGCCCAGATAGCCGTAGACGCCTTTGGGGCGCGTCACGCCGTCTGGACGGGCGTCGACGGTAACGCGTCCAGGACCTGGTACTCCGCTGACCTCGGAACTGGCTGGTCCACCCCCGCGCCCCTTTCGAACGCCTCCGCATACGACACACACAATCCGAAGATCGCCCTGGACAGCGCTGGAAACCCCCACGTCGTCTGGTACGGATATACTGACGCGTCGGGAACGGCGGCAGTATGGTATTCGGAGCTGTCGGGCTCCGGCTGGTCTGCTCCTTTAGTTCTCTCGACCAACTCGGAGTATTATCAGCGAAGGCCCCAGATCGCCATCGATCCGGATGATATCTGCCATATCGTCTGGAGCGGACAAAACAGCTCGGGCACACAATATAATATCTGGTATGTCAGCGGCTCAGGTGCAGACTGGTCCAGCCCCTTGGCTATTTCCCCCTCTCCGTGTGCCGAAGACCAGGACGATCCCCAGCTGGCGCTCGACCCTGACGGCAATCCCCATGTAACATGGGATGGCTATGACAACGGCACTTATGCCGACAGCGACCTGGACAACCCCCGTATCTGGTACGCGAACAACCTTGGTTCCGGATGGTCCACGCCCCAGCGCCTCTCGAGCGTCCCTTCGTATTACGAAGAATATGTGCCACAGATAGCGGTGGACTCGAATGGAAATCCCCATGTTGTCTGGGAAGGCTATACTTCAAGCGACCTGAACCACATAATGTATTCCGCCAACCTGGGGGAAGGGTGGACAGAACCTGTCCGCCTCTCCACCCAGAGCGAAGAATATCAGTACGGGGCTCAGCTGGCACTCGACACCGAGGGAAACTCCCACGTAGTCTGGAGCGGTTATGACCCGGTAGTCGACGACCGGTCGATATTGTATTCGGAGAGCTCGGGGGCGAGTACATGGTCAGCGCCGCAGGTGATATCCGCGTCACCATGCTCATCTTCGCAGAATTACCCCCAGATCGAACTGGACAAAAACGGCAATCCCAAGGTCGCCTGGAATGGATACGACGACCTGGACGATTACAATTACGTCTGGTACTCGGAGAGGCTGGGCACCAGCTGGTCAACCCCTCGTGACCTTTCGGTGTCTCCCTGTTCTTACGGGCAATATCATGCCCAGATAGCCCTGGACACCGACGACAACCCCCACGTAGCCTGGAACGGGTACGATTCCGAGTACGTCTACCGGATCTGGGAATCCGGTTACACTTCAAGCAGCCTGACGGTCAATACCAGCGTCGCCGGCGGTAACGGCACGGTGTCCCCGGCTTCAAGCACCGTCGCTTACAAGGAAAGCGCTTCTATCACTATGATCCCCGACGCCGGTTACACCGTCGAATCGGTCGTCGACAACGGCGTGAACATCGTCCCGGTCCCGACGGGCACCTATACAATCCCTGACGTGATGGTTAACCACGACATAGTGGTCACCTTCGGCTCCGGGATTACTCCGTGGTATCTCGCGGAAGGATCCACCGACGGGGGCATGGAAACCTTTGTGCTTGTCCAGAACCCCAACAGTACCCCGGTCATCGTGAACGTCGACTTCATGACCGGCGCGGGAGCGGTCCCGGGCCCGCAGGACCAGGCCGTTCCACCCAATTCCCGGGTCACCTTCAAGGCCAACGACTACGTCACCGACTACAACGTCTCCACCAAGGTCACCCCTTCGGGGGTGAAATCATCTGCGAGCGCTCGGTTTATGGCAACGAGCGCACCTGGGCCCACGACTCCATCGGCGTCACCGTCCCCATGGCCGAATGGTACCTGGCTGAAGGATCCACCGACGGAGGAATGGAGACCTTCGTGCTGGTCCAGAACCCCAACAATGACCCGGTAGACATCAACGTCGATTTCTTTACCGGAACGGGACCGGTGGCCGGTCCGCAGGGTCACACCCTGGCAGGCAACTCCCGGGTCACCTTCAAGGCCAACGATTTCGTCACCGACTACAACGTCTCCACCAGGGTCACCGCGACCGGACCGGTCATCAGCGAGCGGGCGGTCTACGGCAATGAGCGCACCTGGGCGCACGACTCCATCGGCGTCACCGAACCCGCTTCGACCTGGTACCTGGCGGAAGGCTCGACCGACGGAGGGATGGAGACCTTCGTGCTGGTGCAGAACCCCAACGATGTCGAAGCGCTGGTCGACCTGACTTTCATGACCACCACGGGAACGGTTGCAGGTCCCCAGGATGCCGCGATAGGAGCCAGGTCTCGCGTCACCTTCAAGGCCAACGACTACGTCACCGACTACAACGTCTCCACCAGGGTCGACGGGAGCATCCCGGTCATAGCCGAGCGTTCGGTATACGGCAACGAACGTGCCTGGGCCCACGACTCCATCGGGACCACCACCCCCCGGAACCTCTGGTACCTGGCCGAGGGGTCGACCGACGGAGGCATGGAGACCTTCGTGCTGGTGCAGAACCCCAACGACCAGGAGGTGCTGGTCGATCTGACCTTCATGACCGGAACCGGAATCATCGAAGGCCCCGGATCGGTGCCCATACCCGCCAACTCCCGCGTCACCTTCAAGGTCAACGACTACGTCACCGACTATAACGTCTCCACCATGGTCGACTCCGACCTTCCGGTCATATGCGAGAGGTCCATGTACGGTAACGACCGCACCTGGGCCCACGACTCCATCGGGTATTCACCGGGAGAATGAGCCGGTCCATCCCGGAGATTCCACCCGCGAAAAAAGAGGGGGCTTCGGCCCCCTCTTTGCGTACTTTGTTCTTAACTCATCTCGATCGATGAATTCAGGCCCCTCTTCTTTCTCTAGCTTCAGAAAAATGGCTGATTACGGCGCCCAGCCGATAGAGTCATGAGCCCAGGTGCGGCCGGCACCGTACATGGCGCGTTCACAGACCACCCCTCCAGAAGCTTCGATCACAGTAGATACATTGTAGTCGGTGACGTATTCCCCCAGATTGAAGCTATGGCCGAGATCCGGGTGCAACAGTACACGTCCCGCGGCCCGATCACCGCGCCGCTCGAAGTCATAAAGGTAAGATCGACGTTGACGGCTGAGGTGCCCGGGTTTGCCACCAGCACCCAGGTCTCGAACCCCTCACCGGTGGAGCCTTCCGCCAGGTACCAGGTGCCTGCCAGGAGCCAGGGATCCGATGGAATCGGTGCCCCAGGTGCGTTCGTTACCGTACATGGCCCGTTCGCAGACCACCTTGCCCCCGGTCGCCTTGACCACGGTGGAGACATCATACTCGGTGACGATATTCACCCAGGTTGAAGCTGCGGCGGGTTCCGGCTTGGATGATCACATCCTGTAGCCCGGCCGGGGCCTGGCTGCCGGACCCTGTCATCAAGGTAAGGTCGACACTCACGGCGTCGGATGTTCCGGGATTCTGAACAAGCACCCAGGTCTCGAAACCTTCGCCGGTTGAGCCTTCCGCCAGGTACCAGGTCTCCGCGGGAGCGGTGACCCCGATGGAGTCGTGGGCCCAGGCCCTGCCGTTGCCGTACATGGCCCGTTCGCCACCACTTCGCCACCACTGGCGGCGAACCAGGGTGGAAACGTCGTATGTGGTGACGATATTGTCCCAGGTTGAAGCTGCGATCCGGGAGTTGGCGGCGATGTAGCCACGTCCTGGAGGACCGGCCGGGGTCTGCGTACCGGAGCCTGTCATCAGGGCAAGGTCGACGGTGACGGGCGAGGTGCCCGGGTTCTGCACCAGCACCCAGGTCTCGAAGCCCTCTCCCGTGCACCCCTCGGCCAGGTACCAGGTATCCGCCGGGGTCTGGGTGCCGATGGAATCCGGTTGCCCAGCTCCGGTCCGCGCCGTACATGGCCCGCTCCACCACCACGTTGCTGCCGTTAGCCGAAACCACGGTGGAGAGGTCGTAGGAAACGGCGTAGGAGCCGGCATTGAAGGAGGCACGGGTATTGGCGGCCAGCTCATAGCCTTGCAGTTCGGGCGGCGCTAACAGGCCCTCGGCCGTGGTGAAGGTAACGTTCAGCTCCACCGGAACGGGGTTGATGTTCTCCACCAGCACCCAGGTCTCGATCCCGCCGTCGGTGCAACCCTCGGCCAGGTACCAGGTGTAGACGGGGTCGATTTCGAAGTGGGCCACCAGATCACTGAGGCCCTTCCACCATGAAGGAGTAACCGGAGTCGGTGGAGACCTCCACGTCGCCTTTGGTCCAGTTGACGAAGTGCCATCCGGCTTCCGGGGTGCTGCGGTCAGATCCGGCGATGTCGAAGTGCTCGAACGTGCCTCCTCCGTTCACCGTGCCCGAGCCTTCAGCCGTCGCGCCGACGGTATAGGTGTTGATATCGAAGAACACCATCACATTGTGGGTTTCCATTACCTCGCTGATAACATAGGGGTCATTTACCGGAGCGGCCACATCGTTATCCAGGATGTGCACCGCATGATAGCCGGTATCTGGGACCAGGTCTATGGAGGCCGGGCTCCCATAACCTATGGACTGGCTGACAGGATCGACGCTTCCGTGCCCGGTAAATCCGGCTGAAGCCGTGACCATGTAACGGTCGATTGCGAAATTGGCGCATGAGGGTGCGGTCCGAATCCGCCGAGAAGACGTAGGTCTCGCTGGTGGAGACCTCCACCCCTCCCTCGGTCCAGTTGACGAAGTGCCAGTGCGCAGCGGGGGTTGCAGTGACCGTCACGGAGGTACCGTAATCGTAGGTACTCGAGCCTCCCACGCTTCCGCCTTCCGGGGGTGTGGCTGTCAATGTGACGGCAAAGGTATCGATAGCGAAGTTGGCGATGAGAACTCGATCTGAATCAGCGGAGAAAACGTAGGCCTCGCTGGTGGAGACCTCCACCCCTCCCTCGGTCCAGTTGACGAAGTGCCAATGCGCGGCGGGGGTTGCAGTGAGTGTCACTGTATCGCCGTAGTCGTAAGTGCCGGCTCCTCCGTCGCTGCCGGACCCCGACACGGACGTGGAAATGGTGAAGGTATCAATGGCGAAGTTTGCCGCGAGTTCGCGCGAGCCTTCCACCGTGAAGGAGTAAACGGCATCGATGGATACCTCGACTCCTCCCTCGGTCCAGTTGACGAAGTGCCACCCGGCGGCCGCTGTTGCGGTAAGGCTGGCAGTGGAACCGTAGCCGTAGTCGCCCGCGCCTTCGACCGATCCGCTTCCCGGTGGCGAGACTGTCGCGGCAATTCCATGCTTATCGATGGCAAAGTGAGCCACCAGGTCGCGGCTGGACTCCGCGGAGAAGGTATAGGCTGCGCTGGTGGAAACTTCCACCCCTCCCTCGGTCCAGTTGACGAAGTGCCAGTTGGTACCGGGCGTGGCGGTCACCGTGACCGGGTCGCCGTAGTTGTAGAAGCCATCCCCGCCCACCGAGCCTGAGCCGTCAGCCGAGGCGGTAACGGCGAAAGAGTTTATGGCGAAATGGGCCGTCAACTCAAGGTCGGAATCCGCGGAGAAGGTATAGGTTGCGCTGGTGGAGACCTCCGTGCCGCCTTCGGTCCAGTTGACGAAGTGCCAGTTGGCGTCAGGCGTTGCGATAAGCGTCACGGAGGAACCGTGTCCGTAGGTGCCCGCGCCGGTTGCCGAGCCGGAACCGTCCACCGTTGTGGTTATGGCGTACTGGTTGAGCTCGAAGAAGACGAGGATGTTACGGGCACCGTGAACGTCACTGACCACATAGGGGTCGGAAACCGAGACCGAGCCTCCATTGTCGGTTACGAAGGATATGTGGTAGCCGGGGTCGGGAGTGATATTCACCGTTCCGCTCTGTCCTTCTATGACGTACCAGGACGAAGGGCTCACCGAGCCGTGTCCGTCTGGAGAAATCGCCGCCGTGACCGGGTGGCTCTTTCTCAAGCCCATCTGGGCGGACAGGAAACAGAATCCCGGAGTTCGGAGCAGGGATATTGAGCTGTCCATTGTAGTCATGGCCCCAACCGACGATGGTCCCGTCCGCCTTAAGGCCGAAGCTGCACATGTAGCCGCCGGCGACCGCGGTGAAGTTGGAGTTGGGGGCAGGCGCGTTGCACTCGCCGCCGGAGTTCCATCCCCAGCCAACCACGCTGCCGTCCGCCTTGAGGCCCAGGACGTGCCACCATCCGGCGGAGATGGCCACGAAGTCGCTGTTGGGGGCGGGAGGGTTGCACTGGCCGAAAGAGTTGTAACCCCACCCCACCACGGTTCCGTCCTCCTTGAGGCCCAGGCTTATGCCGTCTCCGGCGGTGATGGAGACGTAGCCGGAATTGGGAGAGGGGATATTCAACTGGCCGTTGGAATTGTCACCCCAGCCCACGATGCTCCCGTCCGCCTTGAGGCCCAGACTGTGAAACCTTCCGGCGGCTACCGCCACGAACCCGGTGTTGGGCGTCGGGGACATTGCATTCGCCATGGTCGTTGAATCCCCAGGCGGCGACACTCCCGTCCTGCCTGAGCGCCAGGGTGTGAGCGTAACCGCTGACAGAAATGGCCGTGAATCCGGAATTGGGAGAGGGGATGTTCAACTGGCCGGCCCAGTTGTCTCCCCAGGCCACCAGGGTGCCGTCCGATTTGAGGCCGACACAATGACGGCCACTGGCTCCCACGGAGATGAACCCGGTGTTGGGTTGAGGGACGTTCGGCTGTCCGTACCAGTCAACCCCCCAGAATTCGGCCCCGACCGGGTCGGTGTCCATGGCGAAGTTCGCGATCAGGTCACGGTTCCCGGTGACGGTGAACGACCAGCTGGTCATGGCTCCGACCACCACTCCCCCCTCTGTCCAGTTGACGAAGTGCCACCCGGCGGAGGGGGTTGCGTAAAGGGTCGCGGTGTTGCCGTAGTCGTATGCGCGCGCCCCGGTCACGTAACCCAGGCCCGAAGTCCTGACCTTAATCGTGCAGGTGTCGGGGGCGAAGAAGACGATGACGTCGTGCGGACCCTCCGAATCGTTTATCACGTAGGGATCGGCTACCGGGCACCGGCTTTCCATTGTCCAGTATGTAAGAAGGGTGATAACCGGTTTCCGGTACGAGGTCTATCGAGAGCATTGTCACCGTGGACAACACCCTGTGACGCCGGGCTTACCGAGCCGTGACCGGTATAGAACACGGATGCGTTTACGTCGTAGGGTGTCTTCAGAGCCAGGCTGAGAGTCCCATGCCGCCGACACGGAAGCATAGCCGGTATTGGGTGCGGCGACATCGCACTGGCCGTAATATTCCACCCCCATGCCGCGACGCTCCTGTCCGTCCTGAGCGCCAGGCTGTGTCCCCATCCCGCGGCTACGGAAACAAACCCGGAATTGGGAGCGGGTACGTTGAGTCTGGCCGTTTCCGTTGGACCCCCAGGCCACGATACTGCCGTCCGACTTAAGCCGAGGCTGTGGATCCCCCCTGCCGACACGGCCGTAAAGCCGGTATTTGGGGCCGGTACATCGAGCTGCCCAACGTATTTGAGCCCCATACTACAAGGCTGCCGTCCGACTTGATGCCTATGCTGTGAAATGCCCCGGCGGAAATCCCCACGAACCCGGTGTTGGGGAGTGGTACGTTACACTGGCCATCGCTGTTCCAGCCCCAGGCCACGATACTGCCGTCCGACTTGAGACCGAGGCAATGATCGGATCCCGCGGCTATCGCGGTAAATCCCGAGTTGGCGTCCGGTATGTTGAGCTGGCCGTCACTATTGCTCCCCCAGACAGCAATGCTTCCACTTGCCCTGAGCGCCATGCTGTGACCGGAACCGCCAGCAATTGCCATGAAGCCCGAGTTAGGAGCGGGAACGTTACACTGACCCACACCATTATTGCCCCAGGCCGTGATGGTTCCATCCTGCTTGAGGCCCAGGCCGTGTCCATCACCGGCGGCAACAGCAGAAAAACCTGATGTTAGGAGCAGGAACGTTGATTACCCCGTCGGCGTTGCCTGCCCCAGCCCATCACTCCGTATCCGAACGAGCCTTGAGCACGGGCCTGTTCGGGCGCACTCGACCAGACCACCATCGTGCACAGGAGCAGCACCGCGAGCAGGCAAGACCAGAATGGTTTG